>NZ_CBCPJJ010000009.1:0-693255 GCF_965118895.1 Rahnella inusitata | reverse complement strand
ACCCTTAGGCTCCCTTAAGCGACATGTATCAGACATCAAGTGCCTGATTAATCATAGATTACATGTTGGCGATCATATCGTCGGCAAACTCGCTACATTTGCGCAGCTTAGCGCCTTCCATCAGACGTTCGAAATCGTAAGTCACAGTTTTAGCCGCGATTGCGCCTTCCATGCCTTTGACGATCAGGTCTGCGGCTTCGAACCATTCCATATGACGCAGCATCATTTCTGCGGAAAGGATGATGGAGCCCGGGTTCACTTTATCCTGACCGGCATATTTCGGTGCAGTACCGTGCGTGGCTTCGAACAGTGCGCAATCAGAACCGATGTTTGCGCCCGGTGCGATACCGATACCGCCAACCTGCGCCGCCAGGGCGTCAGAGATGTAGTCACCGTTCAGGTTCATACACGCGATAACGTCGTATTCAGCAGGACGCAGCAGGATCTGTTGCAGGAATGCGTCAGCAATTACGTCTTTAATGATGATGTCTTTGCCATTGTTTGGGTTCTTGATTTTAACCCAAGGGCCGCCGTCGATCAGCTCGCCGCCAAATTCTTCGCGCGCCAGCTGGTAGCCCCAATCCTTGAAGGCACCTTCGGTGAACTTCATGATGTTGCCTTTGTGAACCAGAGTCAGTGAATCACGATCGTTAGTGATGGTGTACTCAATGGCTGCACGAACCAGACGTTTGGTGCCTTCTTCGGAGCAAGGTTTGATGCCGATACCGCATTCCTGTGGGAAACGGATTTTTTTCACGCCCATTTCGTCTTGCAGGAATTTGATCACTTTGTCGGCTTCAGCAGAACCTGCTTTCCATTCGATACCTGCATAGATATCTTCGGAGTTTTCACGGAAGATCACCATGTCGGTATCTTCTGGACGTTTAACCGGGCTTGGCGTGCCGGTGTAATAACGTACCGGACGCAGACAGATGTACAGATCGAGCTGCTGGCGAAGTGCCACGTTCAGGGAGCGAATGCCGCCGCCAACTGGCGTAGTCAGTGGGCCTTTAATAGCAACACGGTAATCACGGATCAGGTCCAGCGTCTCTTCTGGCAGCCATACGTCTTTGCCGTACAGTTCTACTGATTTCTCACCGGTGTAGATTTCCATCCAGGAGATTTTACGCTCACCTTTGTAGGCTTTCTGAACTGCCGCATCAACAACCTTGATCATGGCTGGAGTTACGTCGACGCCGATACCATCACCTTCGATGAATGGGATCACAGGATTATTAGGAATCACCAGTTTACCCTGAGCGTCTACTGTAATCTTTTTACCTTCAGCCGGAACAACTACTTTGCTTTCCATTAACCTCTCCTTCGAGCGCATTTTTGTTAAAAATTTGTAAGATGCCGGTCGATACTACTCGAATATTTCCCGCTAGCCAATCCGAAACATTTTTCAAGTATAATGCGCTAATTCTCTCTAACTTCAATGCCTATGAACCCGCTACCTTTTAAGAATCACAACGTTAAACGTTTCAGCAAACGGCCCGCCAAAGAACAATCTGCCCCAAAAGGGCCGAGAAAGGTGATTCTCTTTAATAAACCCTTCGATGTACTGCCACAATTCACTGATGAGGCGGGTCGGGCGACACTAAAAGATTACATTTCGTTAACAGACGTGTATGCCGCAGGCCGTCTGGATCGCGACAGCGAAGGTTTACTGGTGCTGACGAACGATGGCAAACTGCAAGCTGCGCTGACACAGCCGGGCAAGCGCACCGGTAAGATTTATTATGTTCAGGTCGAGGGCGTGCCGGATGATGCTGCGGTTGCGGCTTTGTGTAACGGGATTGAGCTCAAAGATGGCCCTACCCTGCCTGCTGGCGCTGAAATTGTCGATGAGCCAAAATGGTTATGGCCACGTAATCCGCCCATCCGAGAGCGCAAAGCGATCCCCACTTCGTGGTTAAAAATCACGTTGTACGAGGGAAGAAACCGCCAGGTGCGCCGCATGACGGCACATGTTGGTTTTCCGACGCTGCGTCTCGTCCGTTACAGTATGGGCGAGTACACCCTCGGTGATTTACAACCCGGCCAATGGAAGGAGATCCCACATGTTTAAACCACACGTCACCGTCGCCTGCGTAGTGCAGGCGCAGGGCAAATTTCTGGTCGTCGAAGAAACGGTCCACGGCAAAGTCACCTGGAACCAACCCGCCGGTCATCTGGAAGCGGACGAAACTTTAGTCAGCGCTGCGAAGCGCGAGTTGTATGAAGAAACCGGTATCCACGCCGAACCGCAATCTTTTCTCGGGCTGCATCAATGGCAGGCACCGGACGGCACCCCCTTCTTGCGTTTTGCATTTGTGATTGACCTGCCCGAAATGCTGGACACCGCGCCGCAAGATGACGATATAGATCAGTGCCGCTGGGTGAGCGCTGAAGAAATCATCGGCTCCCCGCAACTGCGTTCCCCGCTGGTGGCCGAAAGCATCCGCTGTTATCAGCAATCCCCGCGTTACCCTCTGGAAATCCTGCACAATTTCAACCTGCCGGAATAACCTTCTGCGCCGGTTGTCGCCTCCCTGTGAATCAGCGATGCAGCAACCGGCCTGACGTGATAAAATTTCGCGCGCTCTTTTTGCGCACGCTCTGTTTAATGTATGCAATAAACCGATGTCCGGGTTTCTGTGGTGTTTTTGTTGCGCGCGGCCTTCATCCTCGTGGGACAAGCATCAGAAAAAACACCCTCAGTACCGGGCAATTAATTCCTATGTTTCGGGACTATTATGTCTGACAACAGCCAGAAAAAAGTAATCGTCGGGATGTCCGGCGGTGTCGATTCCTCTGTATCTGCTTACCTTCTGCAACAGCAAGGTTATCAGGTCGAGGGCCTCTTCATGAAAAATTGGGAAGAGGATGATGACGAAGAGTATTGCACAGCAGCCACTGACCTCGCCGATGCGCAGGCAGTATGCGACAAGCTGGGTATTGAACTGCACACCGTGAATTTCGCAGCGGAATATTGGGACAACGTGTTCGAATTATTCCTCGAGGAATACAAAGCCGGGCGCACTCCGAACCCAGATATTCTGTGCAACAAAGAAATCAAATTCAAAGCCTTCCTGGAGTTTGCTGCCGAAGATCTGGGTGCCGATTACATCGCCACCGGTCACTACGTGCGCCGCCAGGATATCGACGGCGTCAGCCATTTGTTGCGCGGCGTCGATGGCAACAAAGATCAGAGTTATTTCCTCTACACGCTGGGTCATGAACAGGTCGCGCAAAGCCTGTTCCCAGTCGGTGAACTGGAGAAACCCGAAGTGCGTCGCATCGCGGAAGACCTCGATTTGATCACCGCCAAGAAGAAAGACTCCACCGGTATCTGTTTTATCGGTGAACGTAAATTCCGCGATTTCCTCGGCCGCTATTTACCCGCGCAACCGGGCGTGATCAAAAGCGTTGACGGTCAGGTGATGGGTCAACATCAGGGTCTGATGTACCACACGCTTGGACAGCGCAAAGGTCTGGGCATTGGCGGGCAGAAAGACGGCGGCGAAGAGCCGTGGTACACCGTAGAAAAGGATGTTGAAAACAACATTCTTTACGTGGCACAGGGGCATGAACATCCGCGACTGATGTCGGTCGGTTTGATTGCGCAGCAGTTGCACTGGGTTGATCGCAAGACGCTGACCGCCCCGCTGATCTGTACGGTGAAAACCCGCTACCGCCAGCAGGACATTCCGTGCGTAGTCACCCCACTGGATGATGAACGCATCGAAGTGCGTTTCGACGCCCCCGTGGCCGCCGTTACTCCCGGCCAGTCTGCGGTGTTTTACCTCGGCGAAATCTGTCTGGGTGGTGGCGTCATTGAACAACGCCTGCCGCTTCAGGTCTGATACTGAACAATCAGAGGGTTGAATACGGGACGCTTTCGGGCGTCCCGTTTTATTTCTGCCCGTAAGTAGCATCTGCACTGATTCCGAACTGTGTTTAGAGGCAGTTTTATGGCATGATCTGTCGCCATTAGTTTGGGCTATTTTCTTTGGCACCGCGTCTCATCGTTTCGAAAACGCTTACAGGAGTAAACGTGGCTAAAAATTATTATGACATTACGCTGGCATTGGCGGGGATCTGTCAGGCAGCACGCCTGGTTCAGCAACTGGCACACGACGGCCAATGCGCTCAGGAAGAAATGTCAGTTTCGCTGCGCAGCCTGCTGGAGATGAATCCTGCTTCCACGCTGGCGGTGTACGGAAATAATGAAGCCAATTTGAAAATGGGGCTCGAAACGCTGCTTGGCGTGCTAAACGCCAACCGTGAGGGGCCCGGCGCTGAGTTAACGCGCTACGCATTAAGCCTGATGGTGCTCGAGCGCAAGCTGTACGCCAATAAATCAGCTATGAATCAGTTGGGTGAACGTATCGATCAGCTTGATCGCCAGCTGGCGCATTATGAACTCGAATCCGACACCATGATAAGTTCACTGGCCTCGATTTACGTCGACGTAGTCAGCCCGGCGGGTCCGCGTATTCAGGTCACTGGCTCACCGGCTATTTTACAAAATTCGCAGGTTCAGGCTAAAGTCCGCGCCATTTTACTGGCCGGCATCCGCTCTGCGGTGCTGTGGCATCAGGTTGGTGGAGGTCGTCTGCAGTTGATGTTTTCTCGTAATCGCTTGTTTGAACAGGCGAAAAATATTCTCGCTCATTGTTAATAAGATCCCAGGAGTTGCTACCGATGGAATTATCCTCACTGACCGCCGTTTCCCCCGTTGATGGACGCTACGGTGATAAAGTCAGCGCGCTGCGTACTATTTTCAGCGAATTTGGCCTGCTGAAATTTCGTGTGCAGGTTGAAGTACGTTGGCTGCAAAAACTGGCCGCCTGTGCAGAAATTAAAGAAGTCCCTGCATTTGGTGCCGACGCAAACGCTTTCCTTGACCAGTTAGTGGCCAATTTCGATGTTAATGACGCTCAGCGCATTAAAGATATCGAGAAAACCACCAACCATGACGTCAAAGCCGTTGAGTATTTCCTGAAAGAAAAAGTGGCCGCTATCCCTGCCCTGCATGCGGTGTCAGAGTTTATCCACTTCGCCTGTACTTCTGAAGACATCAACAACCTGTCTCACGCGCTGATGCTGCAAACCGCCCGTCAGGACGTCGTCCTGCCGTACTGGAAACAAATCATTGATGCAGTAAAAGGACTGGCGCATAAATACCGCGACATTCCTCTGCTGTCCCGTACTCACGGCCAGCCTGCTACGCCATCTACGATCGGTAAAGAACTGGCTAACGTCGCGTACCGTATGGATCGCCAGTTCAAACAGCTGGAAAACGTTGAGATCCTCGGCAAAATTAATGGCGCCGTCGGCAACTACAACGCCCACATCGTGGCTTACCCTGAAGTGGACTGGCATCAGTTCAGCGAAGAATTTGTTACCTCTTTGGGCGTGACCTGGAACCCGTACACGACACAAATCGAGCCGCATGACTACATCGCCGAGCTATTTGACTGCGTCGCGCGTTTCAACACCATTCTGATCGACTTTGACCGCGACATCTGGGGTTACATTGCCCTGAACCACTTTAAGCAGCGCACCATCGCGGGCGAAATTGGTTCATCCACCATGCCGCACAAAGTTAATCCGATCGACTTCGAAAACTCTGAAGGCAACCTTGGCTTATCTAACGCGGTATTGCAGCATCTGGCGAGCAAACTGCCGGTTTCCCGCTGGCAGCGTGACCTGACGGATTCCACCGTGCTGCGAAACCTGGGTGTCGGTCTGGGCTACGCTCTGATCGCTTATCAGGCAACGATGAAAGGCGTCAGCAAGCTGGAAGTGAACGAAGCGAATCTGGCGAACGAACTGGATCACAACTGGGAAGTGCTGGCTGAGCCAATCCAAACCGTGATGCGCCGTTATGGCATCGAAAAGCCTTATGAGAAGCTGAAAGAGCTAACCCGTGGAAAACGTGTTGATGCGGCGGGCATGCAGACGTTTATCGATTCTTTGGAATTACCGGAAGAAGAGAAAGTGCGCCTTAAAGCTATGACGCCGGGTAACTACATTGGACGTGCGACCAAAATGGTTGATGAGCTGAAGTAAGCATTGCCCTTCACAGACGCGCCTCCAAAAGATAGCGCGTCTGTGTACTCTTCACTCAAATGACTAACTCTGCGTCTGGAATTTACTCTGACGCAAATCGCCTATGATGTCGTTCATGCGATCTTCGGTTAAACGATAATATCGGATAGAGAAAGCTGTAATCAGATAGAAAATCGCTGGCAGAACAGTAAACAGAATCAGTACGCCGCGAACCGCTTCGGCTGATTGTTGTTCCACACCAGCCTGATAACCAAACCACGCCAGCCCCCATCCGGTCAGTGCGCCACCAATGGCTACGCCGAGTTTAATCACAAAAATATTCGCTGCTATATTCATGCCCGTAATTCGGCGCTGGGTTTTCCATTCACCATAATTATTGGCATCCGTAATCATCGACCACTGTAGCGGTGCATTAATGCCTTGCAAGAGATTAAGAACAATATGCACGATAAACGCTGGGATCCAATATTCTGTTGGAAGGATAAAGAATAACAGTCCGATCAGCGCACTTAATACGTGACCCATACGGAAGCACGAATTTTACACATCCATGAACCCAGGGACTTGGCGAATAAGCTGCCAATGACGGCGGCTACCGTGGTCGCCAGCATAAAGATGGAAATAATGCCGCTTCCTTGATGCAAAACATATTGCACGAAATAGACCAGCAGACTGCCACGCACCACCACACCACAAAGCATGGCCAGGTTATACACGGACAGAATACGCCACTGATCGTTTTTCATCAGAATTCGGACATCCCGCAGGATGTTCATATTCTCTTCTTTGACCGGAGTAATACGCTCGCGGGTCGTCAGGAAGCAGGTCAGAAACATCAGGCAACCAATCACCCCGAAAATCCCCATCGCCCATTGCATACCAGAGGCCCGGTCGCCCGGTGCGATAAAATCAGCCAGTGGCAGGATTAATGCCGTCCCCATAGCACCACCGATTGGCGCAATGGCAAAGCGCCACGACTGCAACGACAGGTTATCCTGCGGATCGGCCGTAATCGCTGCACCTAAAGAGCAGTAAGGAATATTAATGGCCGTATACATGATGGTCATAAAAATATATGCCAGTACTGCATACACGATTTTTGCCGTTTGCCCGAAATCTGGTGTGGAATACACCAGTACGCAGCTCACGGCAAACGGGACACAAATAATCAGTAACCATGGACGGAAACGACCCCAGCGGCTTTTCGTTTGATCGGCGATCGCCCCCATAATCGGATCAGTAATGGCATCTAAAATTCGTACCACTAAAAATAACGTCCCCATTACCGCAGGAGAAAGACCATAAATATTGGTATAGAAGTAAGCCAGAATGGCAACGGAGGAATCAAAAACGATATGACTTGCTGCATCGCCTAATCCAAAACCCAGTTTTTCTTTGTTGGTGATCCTTTCAGTTAACGCCGACATGTATTCACCTTTATTTTTAAATTTGAACTCCGCTGTCTTTATAATTGTTGACGTGGATACGGGGTATTCTGATTTTTCATTTATGTCTTATGCTTTTAATCAAATGTGACGCAGATACGGCTTATTCCAGCCTCTTGCTAGGTGCGATATGCATATATTCGAACCACATCACATTTATGCAATAAAACAAAAAAACATAAAGTGCGTGGGGAATACGGCAATTGTTGTATTGGCTAATCACTACCAGTATTGAAGATCAGAAAACACGTCCGCGCCCTGACGCGGATGGTCAAACTTAAAAGGGGAAAAAATGTCTGCCATTTATAAGGATGCCCACCGCCCGACGCACGAGCGTGTTACCGATTTACTGGCGCAGATGACGCCGGAAGAAAAATTCGCCCAGATGCACGCTTTCTGGCTTATTTTGTCTGCCGATGGCCATCATCGCGAACGCACCGATCTGAGCGATGAATTCGCCGGAGTCACCGAACAGGCAGCGCTGAGCGAACGAATAAAACTAGGCATCGGGCAGATCACGCGCCCCCTGGGGACACACATTGTCGAAGCGAAAGAAGGCGTCCGCGCGCTTAATCGTCTGCAAAAAACCTTAATGGAAGAGACACGGCTGGGTATTCCGGCACTGTTTCACGAGGAGTGTCTTGTCGGCCTGCTGTGCAAAGACGCCACGCTATTTCCCTCGTCGCTGAACTATGCCTCCACATGGGATCCGGATTTAATGCAGCACATCGCTGCGGCGATTGGCAATGAAGCGCGCAGCACCGGTTGCCGTCAGGGCTTAGCGCCAGTGCTGGATGTCTCGCGCGATGTGCGCTGGGGACGAACAGAAGAAACCTTTGGTGAAGATCCTTATCTGGTGGGCATCATGGCCACCCGGTTCGTGCGGGGTTTACAGGGTGAAAAACGTGATGTTCTGGCGACGTTGAAACACTATGTCGGCCATTCATTTAGCGAAGGCGCCCGTAACCATGCGCCGGTACATCTGGGCTTTAGCGAACTGAACGATACTTTCCTGCTGCCATTCGAAATGGCGGTCAAACTGGCAAACGCCGGTTCCGTGATGCCTGCTTATCACGACATTGATAACCAGCCCGGCCACTCCGATACCTTCCTGATGACTACGCTTTTACGCGAACAATGGGGCTTTGATGGCCTGATTGTGGCTGACTACGGCGGCATCAGCCTGTTACATCAGCATCACGGTGTCAGCCGTAATGCAATGGAATCTGCCGCGCAGGCTTTTAATGCCGGGCTGGATATCGAATTACCCAAGGATGATTGCGCCCGCCATCTGGCAAAAGCCGTTGAACAGGGTTTGATTCCAATGGCAAAAATCGACGAAATCGTCGAGCGTGTCCTACTGGAGAAATTCCGTCTCGGGCTATTTGAACACCCTTATACCGATGAAAACACCATCGCGCTGCAGACTCCGGAAACCCGCGAACTGGCGTATGAGGCGGCTGTTAACTCCATTACGATGCTAGAAAATAACGGCCTGCTGCCGCTACAAGGTCAGCCGCGCCTGGCGGTAATCGGGCCAACGGCAGACGATCCACTCGCCCTGTTGAGCGGCTACAGTTTTCCGGTACATCTGATTATCAGCGATATGCAAGACAGCGCATCTCAGGTGGTCACGCCGTTGCAAGCATTACAACAACGGTTTGGAGCACAATCTCTGCGCTACGCCAAAGGCTGTCACATTATTGAGAAACGCGTCGCAGGCGCGCCGGTCTTCCCAGGGGATGCGGGAAAAGCGATGCAAACCTCACCTGTGTCTTCGGATACCAGCCTGATTGCTGAGGCCGTTGACGTAGCAAAACAAAGTGATGTCGCGTTGGTATTTGTCGGCGATCTCGCCGGACTCTTCCAAAGTGGCACAGTCGGGGAAGGTTCTGACACCGATAGCCTGCAACTCCCCGGCGTCCAACAACAACTGCTGGAGGCAGTAGTAGAAACGGGCAAACCGGTGGTAGTGGTGATGACCGGTGGACGCCCGTATAACCTGGGTGGTCTGGAAGATCGGGTTGCGGCGCTGGTTATGGCATGGGCACCAGGTCAGGAAGGCGGAAATGCTATTGCTGATGTATTGACCGGCGTGCGTGAACCCGCAGGCCGTTTAGTGATCTCCGTCCCCCACAGCGCGGGCGCGATGCCTTATTACTACAATCACAAACTCAAGAGCGGTGGTACGCCCTATGCCTTCCACTTTGGCTCACGTTATCCATTTGGGTACGGCAAAACGTGGACGACTTTCGGTTACGGCGAACTGACCTTTGAGCAGACGAAGGTGCCGTCGCTCAATGGAAACGTGGTGGCAAAAATTACCGTCACCAATACCGGCCGTCGGGAAGGAAGCGAAGTGGTACAGGTTTACATCCGCGATCGCGTAGCCTCACAGGTTCGTCCCGTTCAGGAGCTGAAAGCCTTCCAGCGTGTACATCTGGCAGCTGGTCAAAGCGCTGAACTGACATTCACCATCCCTACTGATATGCTTAACTTCACCCAACGCAGCGGGCAGCGCGTGGTCGAACCCGGCGAGTTTGACATTCGCATTGGCGCGTCCAGCGGCGATATTCGCAGTCAGGGTATGGTCGAAGTCACGGGCGAAGTGCGCGAATTGGAGAAAAAATGGCGTATGGAAAGCCATTGCGACGTCAGATACTAGTCCGGCGGGACGTTTAAGACAGCCTTAAGCGTTTCCCTTTCTGCTCATTGGCGCAGGTTAAACCCTGCGCGTAAATGAAATTCCTCTATCATTCCTTGATGATACCTTTGGCTTTAATCAATGTTCGAACTCACTTTTTGTGCCTCTGACCATAAACGCCGTTTATAATTGGTTTAGGTTTTGTTTAGGTTTGCGGTGATGACGTTGATGTGAGGTTGATTAAAATGTTTCTGAATCATTTACAATTACATTCAGAAAATTTCTGTTGTCTGCCGCGCCATAAGGATAAGGAATTACCATGCGAATTTTAGTCATTGAAGATAACGCTCTGCTGCGCCATCACCTCTCCGTTCAGATGAGAGAAATGGGCCATCAGGTGGATGCCGCTGAAGATGCCAAAGAAGCCGATTATTTTTTGCATGAGCACGCTCCGGATATCGCGATTGTCGATCTCGGCTTACCGGGTGAAGACGGCCTGAGCCTGATCCGTCGCTGGCGCAGTCATCAGGCTAATCTGCCGATTCTGGTTCTGACCGCCCGCGAAAGCTGGCAGGATAAAGTTGCCGTGCTTGAAGCCGGTGCCGATGATTACGTGACCAAACCTTTCCATTTGGAAGAAGTGCTGGCGCGCATGCAGGCACTGATGCGTCGTAACAGCGGTCTGGCATCGCAGGTCATTACCCTGCATCCGTTCCAGATCGATTTATCCCGCCGTGAACTGACCGTAAACGAAAATCCGATCAAACTGACCGCATTTGAATACACCATCATCGAGACACTGATCCGCAACGCCGGAAAAGTGGTCAGTAAAGATTCGCTGATGCTTCAGCTTTATCCTGACGCCGAACTGCGCGAAAGCCATACTGTGGATGTGCTGATGGGGCGTCTGCGCAAGAAGCTGCAAGCCGAGCACCCGGAAGATGTCATCACCACGGTGCGCGGACAGGGATATCGTTTCGACATTCGTGCACAATGACACGCTTTACCCTCGCCTGAAGCCTCAACATCAAAGGACGCGCCATGAAAGGACGCACTAAAAAACCCTTCTCACTTCGCGTCCGCTTTATGATGGCGACCGCCGCCGTTGTTCTCGCGTTGTCGCTGGCCTACGGGCTGGTGGCGGTGGTCGGCTACATGGTGAGTTTCGATAAAACCGCCTATCGCCTGTTACGCGGCGAAAGCAATCTGTTCTTCAGCCTCGCGCAATGGCGTGACGGTAAGCTTTCCATTAACGTTCCGCCGGATCTCGACCTCAATACACCCACGCTGGTGTTTATCTACGATGCCGACGGCAAATTGTTGTGGGCTGAACGCAGGATCCCTGAGCTGGAAGCGCATATCAACAAGGCGTGGATGAATAAACCAGGCTTCTATGAGCTGGATACCGACACCCAGATCAGCAGCGAAGTATTGGGCAATAATCCCCAGGCGCAGGACAAGCTGAAAGATTACGACGACAGCGATGCAAACGCCATGACGCACTCCATCGCGGTGAATACCTACAACGCCACGGCGCGATTACCTGCGCTGAACATTGTGGTGGTCGATACAATTCCGCAGGAACTCCAGCGTTCCGACCTGGTGTGGGAATGGTTCAGTTACGTGCTGCTCGCTAACCTGTTACTGGTCGTGCCGCTGCTGTGGCTGGCGGCTTACTGGAGCCTGCGCCCTATCAAACAACTGATTCATCAGGTCGCTGAGCTTGAAAGCCACGAACGCGAATCGCTGGATGAAAACCCGCCCCGAGAGCTGCGCGGCCTGGTACGTAATCTGAATATTTTGCTGCAAGGCGAGCGTGGGCGTTATGACCGCTATCGCACCACCTTGGCAGACCTGACCCATAGCCTGAAAACGCCGTTGGCGGTGTTACAGTCTACGCTGCGCGCCCTGCGTAACAGTAAGCAGATGACCATCGAAGAAGCAGAACCGGTAATGCTCGAGCAGATCAGCCGTATTTCTCAGCAGATCGGTTATTACCTCCATCGTGCCACACTGCGTTCCGAACAAAATTTACTGATCCGCGAAGTCCATTCTGTCCCCGCCATTCTCGACGGATTATGTTCAGCTCTCAACAAGGTTTATCAGCGCAAAGGCGTGGTGATCACCGTGGATATTTCGCCCGAGCTGACATTTGTCGGAGAGAAAAATGACTTCATGGAAGTAATGGGTAACGTTATCGATAACGCCTGCAAATACTGCCTGGAGTTCGTCGAAATCAGCGCAGTACATACCGAAAATCAGCTGGTGATACTGATTGAAGATGACGGCCCCGGCATTCCTGAAAGCAAACGTGAAGTGATTTTCCAGCGCGGTCAGCGTGCCGATACGTTGCGTCCGGGACAGGGTCTGGGACTTTCTCTGGCCAATGACATCATTGAGCAGTACGACGGTAAAATTATCATCGGTGACAGCCCGCTTGGCGGCGCCAGCATGCGCGTATGCTTTGGTTTGCAGCAGGGAATCGAACTCGAATAACGGCTCAGCGGTGTAAACTCCGGCAAGTTTCGGTGCTTTCTTCACCGGCATTTGAAATTTGCTGGCAATTGCCCAACGCAGCCGCAACACCTTCCGTTATAATCCTTTACAGACCCACCTTCTTTTGGAAAAAAAATGGATTACAAACTAGACCTGGACTGGAACGAGTTCCTGCAGCGTTACTGGCAAAAGCGTCCTGTCGTATTAAAGCGCGGCTTCAAAAATTTCGTCGATCCAATTTCTCCGGATGAGCTTGCCGGTCTGGCAATGGAAAGTGAAGTCGACAGCCGTCTGGTCAGCAATCAGGACGGGCGCTGGAACGTCAGCCACGGTCCGTTTGAAAGCTACGATCATCTGGGGGAAAACGGCTGGTCGGTACTGGTTCAGGCGGTCGATCACTGGCACGAACCCTCCTCGCATCTGATGACTCCTTTCCGCCATATTCCTGACTGGCGCATGGATGACCTGATGATTTCCTTCTCAGTGCCCGGCGGTGGTGTTGGCCCGCACCTGGATCAGTACGACGTATTTATCATTCAGGGCACCGGGCGCCGTCGCTGGCGCGTGGGCGAGAAAATCGCCATGAAGCAACATTGCCCGCACCCGGATTTGCTTCAGGTGGAGCCGTTCGAAGCGATTATCGACGAAGAGCTTGAACCGGGCGATATCGTCTACATTCCACCAGGCTTCCCGCACGACGGTTACTCGCTGGAGAACTCGCTGAACTATTCAGTCGGTTTCCGCGCACCGAACACTCGGGAAATGATCAGCGGCTTCGCAGACTACGTTCTTTCCCGTGAACTGGGCAGCCACCGTTATACCGATCCGGAACTGGTGGAACGTGAACATCCGGCTGAAGTGCAGCCTGCCGAACTGGATAAACTGCGTGGCATGATGCTTGATCTTATCGGCAATCCGGAGCACTTCAACAGCTGGTTTGGCGAATTCATTTCCCAGTCGCGTCATGAACTGGATCTGGCACCGCCGGAGCCACCGTATCAGGCAGGTGAAATCTATGAGCTGATGGAGTCCGGCGAAACGCTGGAACGCGTTGGCGGTTTACGCGTATTGCGCGTGGGTGATCTTTGCTACGTCAACGGTGAAGCAATGACCTCAGAACAGACCGCCGCGGTGGATGCTATGGCCCGCCACAAAACGGTCACCCGTGAAATGCTCGGTGATGCGCTGGACGATCCGTCATTCCTCGCCCTGCTCTCTGCGCTGGTGAACAGCGGTTACTGGTATTTCAACGACTAAAAATTTTACTATTAAAGGCACGTTTGTGCCTTTAATTTTCAACTCTCCGGTTACAATTCCCCCTCTCTAAAAAAAATTAATCATCTCCTTTAACTTTCAAGGTAAATATTTTAACCCCAGATTTATTAGGAAGATTAATATATAAATGATTAGGAATATTAATATTTTTCATGCAGATTTATAGGTAACCATGTATAAAAAAACGACATTAGACGCCTGAAATAATTTCACCTACTCTTACGCCACTTTTTTAGTAAGAGAGATAAAAATGAAATTCGGTAACATATTTTCACGCAGTCATAACACTCCACCATCAAACCCACAACCCCCATACATTCCAGATGACTATACATCTGAGTATAGGTTTGATTTTGATATTTCACCTGGTATGAAAGCCAGATTAATGAGTGCTATTAACAATCAGATCTCTAAACATATTTTACAGTTCAGTCGTTCAGTGATGAGTCCAAGTATGTTTGCCGACTTGCCACGTTTGAATTACTACATAAACGGCAATCTAATAACTGCTCGCGGATCTGAAGAACAATCTGTAATAAATTATTCCAATCACATCATGGAACCTCAAAACCACTGGATACAAGAAAATATTGGTACACTTTCTTCGTTTTTACATCAGGGTATATTTGCCGACTTCTTTATTGTTGCCGACCCGTGGATAACGCTCACAGGGCAACGATGGCCAATAAGACTGGTGTCATTAGATAGTCGTACTAGTGAAGTTGATTTTCATATTTCTAGTGCAGGCATTATTAAAGTAATATGTCAGTCCAAGGTACGAAATGTCGTGCTACATGGAGAAAAGTACGTTATAGCTGATTCCGAAAAAAGTAATTTTTCTTTACAACTTTCTTTTCGTGCCTTTAATTTGGGAGGTGTATGTAAGGTAGGTTCGCTGGGACATGGTGTCGATCATTGCAGACTTCATGTATGTGGTGAAGGTTTAATGTAGTCGGTCATAAATACTAAATAATATGACTGGTCAAGAAGCATTCTACACTTATCCATATGTCTTATTTATAAGATAATACTCAGTTATCCGAAGATCACGGATAACTGCAGTAATTAACGCAACCGAAGCGCTATCTTGAACGGATTTAAATTTCTCTTTTTTGGTGAGAGTCTTATTTTCACCGCCATATTATTATCACGCAGAGTATTACACACGACCGCGATACGTTTTGGCGTGGGAATATAAAAATCGCCATCCATCAATCCGAATAATCTATGTCTCAGCGGTGAATTAACTAAACCCGCTTTCAACACCCTGCTCAAGATATTTGCACAGTTCTTAGATAATGTTCGAAATGAGGGTGTTTCTTTCGAATGACAGATATCATACCACGCTTGTGTCATCGATAATTCATTCAGAGATTTAATACCATAAATTACATCTGGCTCACTTCCCTCTTTCTCGCAGTCGCTTTCATAACCTTCAGAGATTGCAGCCGGGTAACGCCTGAATAAAATTTTGTTATCTTCAAACTGAGGCCACCAACTCACATAAGCACCTTCATGAACAATTTTACCGATGAACATTGATGCATGCCCCACATTATCCGCGGTTGGATACCAGATAAATACCCAGGCATTGATTCTCACATTAAAATCGTCCACAGTCGTCATGCGCTTTACAAACTCTCTGAGCCCGTCTATTTTTTCCAGGTTTGACAAAATATTCACTCCATAATTTTGGTATAAAAATTATTACACTTCTTGAGGAATAAATATAATGTCATAAATCCATAGAGCACTTGAAATATATTCATGAGAATAATAATTGAACATTCATAAAATAAATGAGGTTGTCAGGTGGTAGAACCCCTGATGAACCGCAGGTATTTTCAGGCGTTTCATCAGCCGTTAATTCGCTATGGAAACGGGTAGCCAGTGACAAAGCGTTGACCATCAACCTTTCGGATGCACGTTGTTGACGGCGAGATTACCTGGAACTAGTCCGGGCATCTGCAAGAATAAAGTGCGAAGTACAATTACATTTCAACTATGACTATCTGATTCTTACTAACGTTTTTATAAATGTTTTTTTGCTTTCTCTTCCTGGAATTTTTATTTTTAAGGCGTAATTATTATCCCTTAAAATATTGCAAATTACTGCAATTCTTTTCGGAGTCCAAATGAATTGGTTGCCATCAAAGATGCCGAAAACTTTGTGTCGAAATTGTGATTGTTTCAGCCCAGCCTTTAGCATCCGCGAGACTATATCCGCACAATTCTTTGAAAGAGGAGAAAATGATGCTCCGCCTTTAGAGACGATATTCCGCCAGGCTGTCTCCATCTCCCTTACATCCAACCCACGTAAACCATAAACTACATGAGGAGCACTTTCTTCAGACTTACAATCGCTCTCGTAATTGCTGGTAGTAAATTCATGCTGATGAGTAAACGGATTGAATATCATTTTTCTAGCTGCAGGACTTTTCCTGTAGAAACTTGAAAAATCACCTCTATGCTTACCAGGCCACCAACTAACATAGGTACTTTCCCTACGAAGATCACCAATCATCATTGCCACATGCCCCAAATGATCACCTTCAGGATACCAAACAAATACCCATGCATTTATTTCAGAAGAAAACATACGGCTCTGGGATTGTGTTGTGACAAATCCCTTAAGACTTGTAAAATCCTTGAACATAAAACCTCCTTTTAATCTCAAGAAAAACATTAAGTTATTTAATATAATTAATTTGAATAATAAATATAAAAAATACCTGGTGACTAAAATATAAAATATTTATATTAAAAACCCCACTCATTTATTATAATACTTATTTCATCATATCATTAATAGTTATTTTTATCTGATATATAAAAAACCAGATAATACATTGAATATTATCTGGTTTTTTTGAGGGTATTAAATGTGTTTTATTTACAGCTTTTTAGCCGTCAGCTCTGCTATGCGCATAATCACAGAAACTGCTTTCTCCATCCCTTCGAGCGTCACAAATTCGTGTTTGCCGTGGAAGTTATAGCCGCCGGTGAAAATGTTTGGACAAGGCAAGCCGCGGAATGAAAGCTGCGCCCCATCGGTGCCGCCGCGAATAGGCTTCATAACAGGCTCAATATCGCAGTCCTTCATCGCCTGCTGCGCCAGCGCGATAATGTGCGGGTGCTGAGCCACTTTGTCACGCATGTTGTAATAGTGATCGTCCAGCGTCACTTCGATATAGCAGTCACGATGCAGACCTTTACCGACCAGATGTGCGATATCAATAATCTTTTGCTTGCGGGCTTCGAACTGCACTTTCTCGAAATCACGAATAATGTAATGCATCTCCGCTCGCTCGACGTTGCCTTTGATGGTTGTCAGGTGGTAGAACCCCTGATAACCGTCTGTATGCTCGGGCGTCTCGTCAGCGGGTAATTCACTATGGAAACGGGTCGCAAGTGACAATGCGTTGACCATCACCCCTTTCGCACTGCCAGGATGCACGTTGTTACCGACGATTTTAATGGTCGCTGACGCCGCATTGAAGTTCTCAAACTCCAGCTCTCCTACGCCCCCGCCGTCCACGGTGTACGCCCATTCAGCGCCAAAAGCGGGAATATCAAAACTCTGCGCACCTTTACCGATTTCTTCATCCGGCGTAAACGCGATGCGGATCGAACCGTGCGGCACATTACTGTCTTTCAGCCGCACCATAGCGGTGATGATCTCTGCGATACCCGACTTGTCGTCCGAACCGAGCAACGTTTTACCGTCGGTGGTGATCAGTGTATGACCAAGCAACTGATGCAGAACCGGGAACATCACCGGCGAGAGCACTTCGTCACCGTTGCCCAGCGCAATATCGCCGCCACGGTAGTTCTCAACAATCTGCGGATTGACATGTTTTGCAGTGAAATCAGGGGCAGTATCAAGGTGAGAAATAAAGCCAATGACCGGCACTTTCCAGGCAACGTTGCCTGGTAACGTCGCCATTACGCAGCCTTTGTCACTGAGAGTTACCTGTGAAAAACCCAGCTCAATCAGTTCGTTACGCAGTGCCTGCGCCAGCCTGAGCTGTCCGTCAGTGCTGGGCGTATGTTTAACATTGGGCTTAGATTGGGTATCGAAAGAAACGTAGTGAAGAAAACGGTCAAGCAACTTATCCATTTGGGTATCCTCTGGCGGCTGGGTTTTATTATGCGCAGCATGAATACCGTGAATATTGCGTCAGGTCATTTTTCACCAAGTTTACGCAAAGAACTCTTAGGATCGGGCGCAATTTTTGGGATGTATGGCTAAAAAAGCCCGGTTACGACCAGGCTTCGTCTTTTTTAGTCAGGAACTTATGCACAAACTCAGGGACGACTTCGCTTGCCAGCCCGTAGTGTTTCATATCGAACTCACTTTCCACCTGGCTTGGCTCGAGGTTCAGCTCAACAGCACAGGCTCCGCCGATGCGCGCCTCGTGAACAAATCCGGCAGCCGGATAAACATGCCCGGACGTGCCAATCGCCACGAAGAAATCTGCTTTTGCCAGCGCATCGTAGATGTTATCCATACCCAGCGGCATTTCGCCAAACCAGACAATGTGCGGGCGCAGCGGTGCCGGGAACTGGCAGCAGTGACAACGATCGTCAACGCTCAGATCGCCCGGCCAGTCGAGAATCTGCCCGGACTGGGTGCAGCGTACTTTCAGCAATTCGCCGTGCATATGCAGCACACGCGAACTGCCCGCGCGTTCATGCAAATTGTCGATATTCTGCGTGACCAGCAGGAAGTTATCTCCGAGTGCCTCCTCCAGCGTCGCCAGCGCGTAATGCGCTGCATTCGGTTTGAGATCGTCCTGTAGCAGCTGGCGGCGTCGTTCGTTGTAAAAACGCTGCACCAGCTCGGGATCGCGGCGATACCCTTCCGGGGTCGCCACATCTTCCACGCGGTGCTCTTCCCACAGGCCATCGGCGGCCCGGAAAGTACGGATACCTGATTCTGCGGAAATCCCCGCGCCGGTCAGTACCACCACAAACGGTTTCTTCAAGGACGCGGCGGCCATAGAATCACGGTGGAAAATGTTCGACCGGAACCGCTGGTGGCGAATACGTTTATTTTTGCGAAACCGACACAGACGATGACGTGTGCGCATGACGTGCTCCTTACTCTCTGTGTCTGAATATAAATACTGTTGTTGAAGATTTGATTACTGACCGCCACTGAGAACCCGGGCCGGATCGATGCGGCTTGCACGACGCGCCGGATACCAGCTTGCCAGCAAGCTCAGCACCAGTGCGGTGAATAATACGCCCGCAACGTCAATCCAGTGAACTTCAGATGGCAGGAAGTCGATGAAATAAATGTCACCCGACAGGAACTGATGCCCGGTCAGCTTTTGCAATCCGTTAATGATGTTGGTCAGCTGGAAAGCAGCAATTACACCGATGACCACTCCGGTTACGCTGCCGACCAGCCCCGCCAGTAAACCGTACCAGATGAAGACCGCGCGGATAAGCCCGTCTTTCGCGCCCAGTGTGCGCAGAATCGCAATATCGCTGCTTTTATCTTTCACGGCCATGACCAGCGTCGACACGATGTTGAAACAGGCGACGCCGATCACCAGCACCATCGCCATATACATAATCGCGCGTACCATCTGAATATCGCGGTACATATAGCCGTAAGTGCCAATCCAGCTGCTGATATAGACATAAGCCTGCGTCACTTCACCGGCATCGTGCACCAGTTTCTGCGCGGCAAATACATCGTTCACTTTGATGTCGATACCGGTGACGCTCTTACCCATATCCTGATACTGCTGCGCATCCGCCAGCGGTACCATGCCAAGACTGTGATCAAGCTGACCGCTGAGCTGTAAAATACCGGTAACCTGCAGACGGATCCGCTTCGGCTGTAGCAATTTCATTTCCGGGTCGCTGTTGGGGATCATCACCGTCACCCAGTCGCCCTGCTTCACACCAACGGCGTCCGCTACGCCTTTGCCGAGGATCAACTGTTGCTCACCGGCCTTAAAATTCTGCCATGCGTTATTCTGCACAAACTTCGGTGCGGCGCTGACGCGGGGCTCGCTCTGCGGATCCACACCTTTAAGCTGGATGGCACGCAGTTTCGCGCCGTGCTCAATCAGGCCGTTGAATTGGATGTAAGGCGCAGCGGCCACAATACCTGGCACTTTTTCGACGCGATCCAACACACCCTGCCAGTCGTTGAACGGCTGATTTACCGGGCGAATTTCACCGTGAGGCACCACCGCCAGCACGCGGTCTTTCAGTTCTCGCTCGAAGCCGTTCATGGCGCTCAGGCCGACGATCAGTACCGCCACGCCGAGCGCAATGCCCAGCGTTGAGATCACCGAAATCAGTGACACCATGCCGCTGCGACGGCGGCCACGGCTGAACCGCAGGCCGATCAATAAAGAGAAAGGAATGCCTGACATTACTTCGCTCCCAGCAACATCGAGTCCGGCTGCAATCTGCCGTCACGCATTTCCAGCTGACGGGTCAGGCGGCTTGCCAGTTTGAGGTCATGTGTCACCACCAGAAATGCCGTGCCCTGACGCACATTCAGTTCGCCGAGCAATTCAAAAATGCTGTCGGCATTACGCTGATCCAGGTTACCGGTTGGTTCATCCGCCAGTACCAGCGAAGGATTATTGACCAGTGCGCGCGCAATCGCCACACGCTGGCGCTCACCACCCGAAAGCTCGGAAGGACGGTGATTACTGCGGTGTTGCAGACCTACCGCTTCGAGCATCGCCAGCGCGCGCTCCTGTACTTCGGCAGATTTCTTTTTACCGATCAGCAGTGGCATCGCGACGTTTTCCAGCGCGGTAAAATCAGGCAGCAGGTGGTGGAACTGATAGATGAAGCCCAGCTCACGGTTGCGCAGTTCTGATTTCGCAGAAGAAGACATCGCGTTCAGCGACTGACCTTTAAAAATAACTTCGCCAGAGGTCGGAGAATCCAGACCTCCCAGCAAATGCAGCAACGTACTTTTACCGGAACCTGACGTCCCGACGATCGCCATCATCTCACCCGGCTGCATGTCGAAAGTCACATCCCGCAACACGTCGGTGTGCATCTTCCCTTCCTGATAAGTCTTACAGAGGTTGTCACACTGCAATAATAACGAATTACTCATAACGTAAAGCCTCTGCGGGGTGGGTGGCAGCAGCGCGCCAGGAAGGATACAGTGTTGATAATAAGGCAATGACCATCGCGACCAGCGCGATAACCACTACCTGAACCGGTTCAATATCGACCGGCAGCGACGCGCCATCAAGCATCAGCCCGATAGCCGGCATAATAGTATTAAGTTGAGTGGCGAGCACTACGCCGAGTACGGCACCGAGTAACGCGCCGATGACGCCTGCGCTCGCACCCTGCACCATAAACACCGCCATAATCTGACGGCGGCTAAGTCCCTGGGTTTGCAGGATGGCGACTTCGCCCTGTTTCTCCATCACCAGCAGACCCAGCGACGTAATAATGTTAAACGCGGCTACTGCGACAATCAGACTCAGCAGCAGCCCCATCATATTTTTCTCCATACGCACCGCCTGGAACAGCTCGCCGCGACGCTCGCGCCAGTCTTTCCAGCTGGTACCTTCCGGCAGCTTTTGCGCGCTCAGGCTGTCGACGTCCAGCGGTTGGTCGAGGAACAGACGCCAGCCGGTCACGTTGCCTTTCGGATAGAGCATCAGACGTGACGCATCCTGAATATTCACCAGCATCTGGTAACCATCGACTTCGCTGTTGGCTGAAAAAGTGCCGATCACGTTAAACAGACGCTGGCTCGGTACACGTCCTACAGGCGTGAACTGGCTGACGCTGGTGACCATCAGACGCAGCTGATCGCCACGGCGCACCTTCAGCTGTTGTGCCAGCTGATCGCCAAGAATGACGTTATATTTGCCCGGTTGCAGTTCTTGTTGGGCCACGCCAATCATGTATTTCGCCAGTGGATCGTGGTCTGCGGGATCAACGCCGAGCATCACACCTACCGCCACGCTGCCAGGGCTTTGCAGCACCACGTCACCGGTGGTCACCGGCACGGCGCGGTTCACGCTTTTCAGCGCGGTGATTTGCTCGTGAGTAATTTTTTGAGGGTCCAGCGATCCGGCCGGTGTGGTGATTAACGCCTGAGGCATCAGACCCAGAATGTTACCTTCCAGATCCTTCTCAAAGCCGTTCATGACCGACAGCACAGTAACCAGCGCCATCACCCCGAGGGTGATACCAATGGTGGATAACCAGGAGACAAACCGCCCAAAGCGGTCCGAACCACGCCCGCGCATGTAGCGCAGGCCTATGAATAACGCGACAGGTTGATACATGACTTCCGTTTTAAGTGCTTGGCCGCAAATAAGTGCATGGCGCAGACTAAAGTGATCAAGGATAATAAAGGCTAGCACCGCTTTATGGAACCATTAACCCAAAGTAATCGGTTTAACCCCGGGGCTCTTTTGTCCTTTTTTATTGCAAAGCCGGGTTGACCCCGATTGTCTGCGCATCGCAAGATACGGTCTGCTAATTGGCCACCTGCTGCCGCCAAACGAGAACGCAAAACAGCCTATGTCTCAAGATTATCGTTATTCATTGCCTGAACGCCCCGGCGACACCCGTCTTTTAGGGCAGCTTACCGGCTCCGCCTGTGCACTCGAATGTGCACAAATCAGTGAGCGTCACGCAGGTCCCGTCATGCTGATAGCACCGGATATGCAAAACGCCCTGCGTTTACGCGATGAAATTCAGCAATTTACCGATCACAAAGTGCTGAGCATTTCGGACTGGGAAACACTGCCATACGACAGTTTTTCGCCGCATCAGGAAATCATTTCTTCCCGTCTTTCCAGCCTTTATCAACTTCCCACCCTGGAACGCGGCATCATTATTCTGCCGGTGAATACGTTGATGCAACGTGTCTGCCCGCACGAGTTTTTGCACGGCCACGCGCTGGTGATGAAAAAAGGCCAGCAACTGTCACGCGACAAACTGCGTGCTCAGTTGGAGCAGGCCGGTTACCGCAGCGTCGATCAGGTTATGGAACACGGCGAGTTTGCCACCCGTGGCGCCCTGCTCGACCTGTATCCGATGGGCAGTGATGAGCCTTTCCGTATAGATTTCTTCGACGATGAAATCGACAGCCTGCGCACCTTTGACGTCGATACGCAGCGTACACTGAGCGAAGTCGATCACATCAATTTGCTGCCCGCACACGAATTCCCGACCGACAAAAATGCCATCGAACTTTTCCGCAGCCAGTGGCGTGAGAAGTTTGAAGTTCGCCGCGACGCTGAACACGTTTATCAGCAGGTGAGTAAAGGGACGTTCCCGGCCGGGATCGAATACTGGCAGCCACTGTTTTTCAGTCAGCCGCTGACCACGCTGTTCAGCTATCTGCCGGAAAATACGCTGGTGCTCAACACCGGCGATCTGGAAACCGCCGCCGAGCGTTTCTGGCAGGATGCCACTCAGCGCTACGAAAGCCGCCGTGTGGATCCGATGCGTCCGCTGCTCGAGCCGGAAAATCTGTGGCTGCGGGTTGATACGCTGTTCGCTGAGCTAAAAGCCTGGCCACGCGTTCAGCTGCGCACCGACTCGCTGCCGAAGAAAGCTGCAAACACCAATCTCAGCTACGAAACTTTGCCGGATCTTTCCGTGCAGCCGCAAAACAAAGCGCCAATGGATAACCTGCGCCGCTTTAACGAATCCTTTGCCGGCAGTCTGGTGTTCTCGGTAGAAAGTGAAGGCCGTCGCGAAACGTTGCAGGATTTATTGGCGCGCATCAAGCTGATGCCGACGCTCATCACCCGCATCGAAGAGGCAGAATTTGCCGGACGTTACATCATGATCGGCGCCTGTGAGCGCGGATTCCTTGATGCCGATAAACAGCTGGCTCTGATTTGCGAAAGCGATCTGCTGGGTGAGCGAGTGGCGCGTCGCCGTCAGGACAGTCGCCGCACCATCAATACCGACACGCTGATCCGTAACCTCGCTGAGCTGCGCCCCGGCCAGCCGGTGGTTCACGTCGAACACGGTGTTGGCCGCTATCTGGGGCTGACCACGCTCGAGACCGGGGGTATTAAAGCCGAGTACCTGATCCTCACCTACGCCGGTGAAGACAAACTTTATGTGCCGGTATCATCACTGCATCTTATCAGCCGCTACGCCGGCGGTGCCGATGACAGCGCACCGCTGCACAAACTCGGCGGTGAGGCGTGGTCGAAAGCCCGTCAGAAAGCCGCCGAGAAAGTCCGCGACGTGGCTGCCGAGCTGCTGGATATTTATGCCCAGCGCGAAGCCAAAACCGGTTTTGCGTTTAAGCATGACAAAGAGCAATACCAGCTGTTCTGTCAGGCTTTCCCGTTTGAAACCACGCCGGATCAGGCGCAGGCCATCAATGCGGTGCTGACTGACATGACCCAGCCGCTGGCGATGGACCGGCTGGTCTGTGGAGACGTTGGCTTTGGTAAAACCGAAGTGGCGATGCGCGCTGCATTTCTCGCCGTCGCCAACAACAAACAGGTGGCGGTTCTGGTGCCAACAACTTTGCTGGCACAGCAGCATTTCGACAACTTCCGCGACCGCTTTGCCAGCTGGCCGGTGCGCATCGAAATGATGTCGCGTTTTCGCAGCGCGAAAGAGCAACAGGCGGTCATCGAGGAAGCGGTCGAGGGTAAAGTCGATATTATTATCGGCACACATAAACTGCTGCAAAGTGACCTGCGCTGGAAAGATCTCGGCCTGCTGATAGTCGATGAAGAACACCGTTTCGGTGTGCGTCATAAAGAGCGTATTAAAGCGATGCGCGCTGACGTGGATATTCTGACGCTGACCGCCACGCCGATCCCGCGTACGCTGAATATGGCGATGAGCGGCATGCGCGATCTGTCAATTATCGCCACGCCGCCCGCCCGCCGCATGGCGGTCAAAACCTTTGTCCGCGAGTACGACAGCCTGGTGGTACGCGAAGCAATCCTGCGTGAAATTCTGCGCGGCGGGCAGGTTTATTACTTATTCAACGATGTCGAAAACATCGAGAAAGCCACGCAGCGCCTGGCAGAACTGGTGCCGGAAGCGCGTATTGCCATCGGCCACGGGCAGATGCGCGAACGCGATCTCGAACGGGTGATGAATGATTTCCACCACCAGCGCTTCAACGTGCTGGTGTGTACCACGATCATTGAAACCGGGATCGACATTCCGACGGCCAACACCATTATCATTGAGCGCGCCGATCACTTTGGTCTGGCGCAGTTGCACCAGTTGCGCGGCCGCGTCGGGCGTTCGCATCATCAGGCCTATGCTTATCTGCTTACGCCACCGCCGAAAGCCATGTCCGTAGATGCGCATAAACGCCTCGAAGCTATCGCTTCGCTCGAAGATCTGGGGGCTGGATTTGCGCTGGCAACACACGACCTTGAAATTCGTGGCGCAGGCGAGCTGCTGGGCGAAGGCCAGAGCGGACAAATGACCAGCATTGGCTTCACGCTGTATATGGAACTTCTGGAAAATGCCGTCGAAGCGCTGAAAGAAGGTCGTGAACCGTCGCTGGAGGATCTGACCACCAGTCAGACCGAAGTCGAAATGCGTATGCCCGCCCTGCTGCCGGAAGAATTCATTCCTGACGTCAACACGCGCCTGTCGCTGTATAAACGCATCGCCAGTGCGAAAAGCGAAAATGAGCTGGACGAGCTGCGCGTGGAGCTGATCGACCGTTTCGGATCGTTACCGGACGGTGCGCGCAATCTGATTCAGATAGCCGTGCTGCGACTCAAGGCGAAAGAACTGGGCATCAAACGCATTGAAGGTAATGAGCGCGGCGGCTTTATCGAGTTCGGTGATAAAAACCGCGTTGATCCGGGTCATCTGATTGGTTTGCTGCAAAAACAGCCGCAGGTTTACCGCCTCGATGGCCCAACCAAGCTGAAGTTTATGCTGGATCTGACCGATCGGCCAAAACGCCTGAAGTTTGTCAGCGACATGCTGGCAGATTTTGCCGGGCATTTGATCTGAGGTTGTAAGCGCTAAAAAAACAAAAAACCCGGTGAATACATCCTTCACCGGGTTTTTTTACGTCACGCATTCACGCAACTTTATTTTTTCCGCAGCGCCTTCACCTGTTCAGGTGTGATATCCCCCGGCAGGCCGCCGAAGGTGACACGCAGATAGTTGACCATTTCGGCGATCTGCGCGTCGTTCAAACGATCCGCAAAACCCGGCATGGACTGCATGCTTTCTCCATTGGGAAATGCCTGCGCCGGTAAACCATCGAGCACTGAGACGATGAGATTACGGCCATCGGGCTGGCGCAGCGTGGCGTTATTTTGCATCGCTACGGCGACGTGCGGTTTACCGGAGCCATCGGCCATATGGCAGCCAGAACATTGATCCAGGTAAGTGATCCGCCCCGCATCATTGCCGCCCTGCCCGATTTTCACCGGTACTGCAACTGGCGGTTTATCCCCCAGCAGATAGGTGACGATGGCACGGTGATCGTCGTCGGTCAGATGACGGGTGCTGAGATCGATAACTTTATGCATTTCATCAAACGCCGATCCCTGCGGCGCGATGCCGGTTGCGAGGAAACGGCTGAGATCGGCAGGGTTCCAGCCGCGCTGAGCCAACGCCTGCGGGGAAATGTCCGGCGCGGTGATGCGACCAAGCGTTCCGCCTTTCAGGTTGTTATCGGTATCCATCTGCCCCAGCTTACCGCGCGGCGTATGACATTCGCCGCAGTGGCCGAGGACGTCCGTCAGATACTGCCCGCGCTGCCAGTCGGCAGAATTACCCTGCGAGCTGGCGGGCATCGGGTCGGCAGTGCGGAACAACAGGTTCCAGCCGATCATTGCCATGCGCTGATTGAACGGGAATGGCATCTCGTTTTCCGGCACCGGTTGATTCACCGCCGGGCGGGTCATCAGAAACGCATACATGTCGTCCGAATCCTTACGCGTCACACCTTTATACGAGGTGTAGGGCATCGCCGGATACAAATGGCGTCCGCCCGGTGCCACGCCTTTTGTCAGCGCCAGATAGAAATCATCCGACGTCCAGCGGCCAATGCCTTCGTCGGCAGACGGTGTCAGGTTGCTGCCGAAAATCTTGCCGAACGGCGTTTCCAGCGGATAGCCTCCCGCCAGCGGTGCGCCGCCGGACGCGGTGTGGCACGCGGCGCAGTCAGATGCCTGAACCAGATAACGGCCCCGTTCTGTCTGCGCGGTGTCCGCCGTGACTTTTTGCACCGGAGCGTCCAGCGTGCGGTTTTCCCGCCACCACAGCACCGCGATAATGATCACGATCACCACCAGCAGCGCGAGGAAAAGACGTTTTTTCATCACGCGTGCTCCCTGATAAGACCCGGCGTTTTCATCACTACGTCACGCACCGCTTCGTAATAACGGACGTAACCGGTACAGCGGCAGATATGATTCTCCAGCGCACCTTCGATGGCACTTTCCAGATCGGCAAGCGCGATCGGCTGTTTTTCCAGCCGCTCCAGCAACAGCGTCGCGGCATTCACAAATCCCGGTGTGCAGTAACCGCACTGGAAGCTGTAATGCTCCATAAATGCCTGCTGCACCGGCGACAGCTGGACTTCACCTTTATCATCGGTTTTGGCGTGACCTTCGACGGTACGGACTTTTTTACCATTGAAAAAATGTGCGCCAGTGATGCAGGTACGCACTTCTTCGCTGGTGCCGCTGTCGTGATCGACAATTGCCACGCAAGCGTGACAGATGCCCTGCCCGCAACCGAGCCGAGAACCGGTCAGCGCAACGTATTCGTGCAGGAAGTCGATCATCATCAGGCCTTCAGGAACCTCCAGCGGACCGTAATGTTGATTATTGATAGTCAGCTCTAACGGCTGTGTTTTGATGCTCATTGTAAAACCTCACGAATATTTTCAGCACGGACGGGCAAATCACGGAAACGGTGGCCGGTGGCGTGGGCGATGGCGTTCACCAGCGCAGCGACGACCGGGATCATCACCACTTCGGCCATGCCTTTCGGCGGATCAGTTTCCGACAGCGCAGGCAGGATCTCGCTGGTCTGTTTCCAGACCGCCACATCGCTGGCGCGCGGCAGGTGGTAACGGTTGAAGTTCCAGGTGCCATTACCCGGCCCGTCTTCGTACAGCGGCAAATATTCATGCAATGCGTGACCGATCCCCATCGCCAGCCCGCCCTGTAACTGGCCGGAGACCAGCTCGGGCACGATCAGATTTCCGCACTCCATAATCGAATGGTGCGTGAGTAATTCGACGCTGCCGGTGGCGATATCCACCGCGATTTCAGCCAGCGTGCCAACCGCACTGTAATATGTCACAGAGGCGTTATTACGCTGCGTTGGCGGGTAATAGACCGCGTCACGCGCCAGCGTCTGGTACTCGCCCGCGCCGTTACGCACTGACATGCCGTCAACCGGTACGCGCTGACGCGCATTGTTCAATGTGAAATCGGCTTCAGCCCACTGCCAGCGGTTGAAAACGTGAACCGCCGCGCCGGTCAGTCCCTGCATCTCGTAGGCTTTTTTTGCCAGCGTCTCAAGACTGAGAATTTGCATCCCGTTGGCCGTCAGGCCGCCTTCTACCCAGCGGGCATCCTCTTTGCGCACGATGTAGGGCGCAGCCTGTCCGCCGCCAATACCCGTTTGCCAGATAGCCATTGCCGCCGGCCACAGGCCGTGATCGAAGACCAGACGCGCCGCTTCACGTGTGCTGTGAGAAAAGTAATAGGCCGAGTTACTGGCACTCGACGGCGAGCAGTATGACGGCGACCAGCGCGGATTTTTTTGCAGCTTGTCCTGTTCTTCCTGCGACATAATGTACGGATCGCCGCTGGTTTCCACCGGCAGCACTGACCAGTCGGTCACCGAGAAATGCGCCTGCTCAGCCGGTTTGCCCAGCCATTCAGCGCACAGCACGGACTGTGACGTGGACATGCCCGTCCCCATTTCCGCACCGCTGTGCCACAGGCTTATCTGCCCGTTTTCACTGATTTCGACGCGGGCGAACGACGTTTCCGCGCCAGTACCGAAATCTTTCTGCACGCAGCCAAACCCGACGCCGTAACGTTTACCCGGATTCTGGCTTTCATAGGCGGTTTTACGTTTTTCACGCTCCGTCCACAACGGATGGATGGCGGCTTTTCCCAGCACTTCATCAGCACGAATCGCTCCGGCCGGAATAGCCCCTTGGGTATTTTTCATACCTGATTTCAATACGTTGCGCATCCGGAAGGCAATCGGATCCAACTTCAGTTCGGCGGCCAGTTCATCCATCATCATTTCGGTGGCGGCCATGCTTTGCAGCGTGCCGTAACCACGAGCGGAACCGGCATCCAGCGCACGGGATGCCAGCCCGACGGCTGATAAATCACTTTTCGGGAAATAGTAGATCGACTGCGCAGCGGTTGCGCCAACCATCACCACAGACGGTGTGAAGTTGCTGCGTCCGCCGCCGTCTGCGGTCATCGCCGCATGGAACGATTGCAACATCCCGGTTTCACGGTTCACCGCAATGTCGTAATTCATATCAAACGCATGGCGCTTGAGGGAGGACTGGAACTGCTCGAAGCGGTCATTCGCCAGACGCACCGGAGTACCGTCACCGTACATCGCTGCCACCGCGCCGTAATACGGGAAGTTATAATGATCTTTCGACCCGTAACCGACGGTGTAGCAAGGATGCATGATCAGTGTTTTCACCGTGCGATGGGCTTTAGCCATCATGCGCGGCATTTCATCTGCGACTTCCTGCGGTGACTGCGTCGGCACCACCATATGCAGCGTTTGCGTGGCGGCGTCATACCAGCCGTTGGCGTTGTCGGGTTCAAGCGCGGAGGTATCGACAGATTGCGTGGTGAAACGGCGAGACATCACCAGCCAGTCCTGCGGTGGTGATTTCAGTTCGTCTGCCATTTCACCGGCGTAGAACATACCCTGCTCATCAAGCTTGCCGCCTTCACGCCCTTCCGGCCAGACCGGCAGATGTTTGCGCATACCAGTCGGGAACACCGGCATATCTTTCAGGCTGGAGAAACGATCGTCTTCAAACGCGGTTTCTCCCCCGACGCGCACAAAGCGGAAAGTGCCCCAGGGATCGCGCTCCAGCGGGCCGGTTTTCTCACCGTAGCGCACCACATCGTCTTTGAATTTCAGTGCGTTTTTCGCAAAGCGAAATTTGGCGAAATCCTGATATACCAGAATGGCCACCGCCTGACCGAGATAGGCCGGAGTTTTGCCTTCCGGCAGCAGCATGTCTTCGCCGTAAAATGCCGGGAATGCCAGACCGTCGCGCGCCAGTACGTCGGCGGTGACTAATTGATCGGGTTGCAGATCCTCACCGAGCAGCGATAAATCCAGCCCTGCATAGGTTCTGTCTGCCTGCGTGACGCGCAGGATAAAGGCGTGCGCCTGTTTCTGCGGCCAGTGCGGCATATCTTTGGCGCGGATATCGCGGGCAAACACTTTCTGCCCCATGACTTTGGCTTTTCCGTCAATACGGAAACGGACGCGTTTATTTTGTGCGTCCCACTGCGGCGATTGCAGGATTTTTTCTTCGAAGAGTGCCGCATAAGCACGGCTGTGCAGCGGCGCGAGATAAACGGAGACACCAGCGATTACAGCGCCTTTCACAAAGCGCCGCCTGGACGGGTTGAAGTTGCTCATAAATTTCCTTGCTTCTTATTGTCTTTCTTATAGTCCGGCATATTTACAATTTGTCATAAATTCTGCAAATACCGTTTAACGCGGGCGATTATAGGTAGATGAGGTGCGAAAAGTCATGACAGAAAACACATTTTTAATATTTCGTTCACAAATTTGCGCAAAATAGTGGGATAATTAATTCTGTTGCGCAAACAATGTACAAAAGGGATCAGAGCAAGATGGCAGGTATTATTCTTCTCGCCGCAGGGCTGGGGAGCCGGTTTATCGCCGCAGGTGGCCAAGGAAACAAGCTGAATGCCGCACTGTCAGAAACAGCAGAAAATGCTGCCAGCGTTTTTGACATGACACTCGGTCATGCACTGGAAAGTGGACTGCCGGTACATGTCGTGACGCGTGCCGGCAACCTGCAGGTGCAGGCCAGCTGCCGTCGAGAAGGTGTGCCGTTTACGCTGACGGAAAGCACGGGCACCGGTGGTTCCATTGCCGCAGGCGTGCGCAATACGCCGGAGTGGGACGGCTGGCTTGTCCATCTCGCCGATATGCCGTTCGTTACGCCAGACATTTTTGCCACCGTGGCCGATACCCTGCATCTCAAACCGGTGGTGCGCCCTTTTTGGCAAAATGAGCCGGGGCATCCGGTCGGTTTTGCCCGTGAAATGGGCGACAAACTTTTGCAACTGCGTGGCGATCATGATGCACGCGAGCTTATCCGCAGCCATGACCTGCTGCGCATTGATTTCACTACTTCGGATGTGATCACAGACATTGACTTGCCCGATGACCTTTCCCTTTCCCCGGCGCTTTTGAACGGAAATCTGCATGCAGCATCTTGATAATCAGGTTATTTCTCAGGCGCGCGAATGGCTGGTCCATCAGCCGGTGTGGTTGTGTACCGTACTGACAACCTACGGCTCTTCCCCGCGCGCACCGGGCGCACTGATGGTGGCGACCGATGATGGCCGCTATTGCGGATCGCTTTCCGGCGGCTGTGTCGAAGAAGATTTTTTACAACGGATAGCCGCTGGTGATTATCAGCAATCCAGCCAGATTGTGCGTTATGGCGACGGCGGTTTAACGCCAAACATTGCGCTGCCCTGTGGCGGCTCGCTCGATGTGCTGATCGAATATCTGCCCGCCACGGCCGGCAATCTGGATTATCTGCAACGTATGGGAATGGCGCTGGCCGGGCATTATGCGCTGGAAAAATCGCTCACCCTGCCCGCGGCCTGTGACCATCTTGCGCTGACGGAGTATCACAGCGCCACACAGGTAGTGCGTAACGGCGACTGTGTGCACCTGCATCTGGCTGCTCCTCCGCGCTTACTGATTGCCGGACTCTCGAGCGTCGCGCTGTATTGCGCCGACTTTGCCTGTGCACTGGGTTTTGAAGTGGTAGTGTGCGAATGTCGCGAAGACGTGCTGGAAAACTTCCTGCCGCTGCTGAAAGCGGAAATACGGCTGGAGAAGGCGTTTCCTGCGATGTATCTCGAACGGGAAAGTTGTCACGCCAACACGGCGATTGTGGCGCTGACCCACGATCCGCGTATGGATGACCTGACGCTGATGGAGGCGGTGAATACGCCTGCCTTTTATATCGGCGCAATGGGCTCGCAGCGCAACAGCGCACGGCGTCGCGAACGCTTGCAAACTATCGCTGATTTCTCAGCCGATGATTTCGCCCGTCTTCATGCCCCGGTCGGTTTATCGATCGGCAGCAAAACCCCGGCAGAAATTGCGCTGGCGGTGATGGCCGACATCGTTAAGCATAAAAACGGGGTGAAAACCCACAGCGTCGCCGCCTGACGCAGTAGAAATATGAACAAAAAAAGCCTGAGGTTTGCACCTCAGGCTTTTCGTTTGCGACTTACCGGTTGGTTATGAACGGGTAAGCTGCAACTGGCCGCTTTTATCGAGCGGGATTTGCGTACCTGGATCATGGTCCATACGCACTTTGCCCTGCTGATCGCCTATTTTGTAGGTCACATCATACCCGAGCATTTTGTCTTCTTTGTCATACACGGTTTTACAGCGTTGCTGCTGTGTGGTGTAAGTGTCGTTATCCTGCATGCTGCTCTGTACGCGGTTACCGGCATAGCCGCCACCCAGCGCACCGGCAACTGTCGCCACATCGCGACCGCGTCCGCCACCGAACTGATGACCCAGCACACCACCCGCTACGGCACCCAGAACGGAACCGGCGATCTGATGCTCATCCTGTACAGGACGGCGGTGAGTCACAGTGACGTTACGGCATTCCTGACGTGGCGTTTTCGTGGTCTCTTTGATTGGCGTTGCGCTGACAACCTGCGCGTATTGCGGCTCAGATGAAAAGACATTCATGCTCGCCACACCGGCAATGCCCAATGCCGCAGCCACACCAATACCGACCCCAGCTAACATTGACTTGTTCACAGGACTTCCTCCGAAAATGTTACCACGCATATTGCGCCTTACTCAGGGCACATACCTCAGTGGAAAACTTTATATCCTGAGGTTCGGCGTGCGTGAATCGCCGGCTATGAACTTGTTAAAGTTTGTACTCTGAAGCGTTAAGGAACAATAAGACGAAGTCTGTAAATGCGGGAATTGCGGGTGTAACGAGGTGTTTCAGAGCATTCTTAGCGGACAAAACCGGGCTTTAAGTGTCTGCCTCCGCCTGAATAAAAAAAGCCTGTAGTAAACAGGCTTTTAGAATAGAAATGAGTGTGAAACGATTCAGCCGACAGTAAAAAAAGTCGGCCGGTTCGTATCAGTGCAGCTTCAGACGCGGGCGGATCACGCGGTTGATTCCACCGACCAGCATCATCAGGCCGGTTTTGGTGTAGCCGTGCAGCGCAATCTGATGCATGCGGTACAGGGAAACATAAACCAGTCGCGCCAGACGCCCTTCTACCATCATCGAACCGCGCATCAGGTTACCCATCAGACTGCCGACGGTGCTAAAGCGGGAGAGAGAGACCAGTGAACCGTGGTCTTTATAGACGTAAGGTTTCAGGCTCTGCCCTTTGCGCTGCGCCATGATGTTGGCGAAACAGCGTGACGCCATCTGGTGTGCAGACTGCGCGCGTGGCGGTACGAAACCACCGGACGGCTGCGGGCAGGATGCACAGTCACCGATCGCGTAGATGTTCGGGTCACGTGTGGTTTGCAGCGTCGGCTCGACCACCAGCTGATTGATACGGTTGGTTTCCAGACCGGCAATCTCTTTCATAAAGTCAGGCGCTTTGATACCCGCGGCCCAAACCATCAGATCAGCATCAATAAATTCGCCAGACTTGGTGTTGAGACCATTTTTATCAGCACTGGTCACCATGGTTTGCGTCAGAACGCGCACACCCAGCTTGGTCAGTTCCTGATGGGCAGCCGCAGAAATACGCGGTGGCAGCGCAGGCAGAATGCGTTCACCGGCTTCCACCAGCGTGACGTTCAGCGCTTCACTGTCCAGCCCTTCAAAACCGTAGCTGTGCAGCTGCTTTACCGCGTTGTGCAGTTCAGCGGACAGCTCAACGCCGGTCGCGCCGCCGCCAACAATGGCGATATTCACTTTTTTCTGTTTATCTGCGCTGGCGGAGAATTTCAGGAACAGATTGAGCATTTCGTTATGGAAACGGTGCGCCTGATGCGGATTATCGAGGAAGATACAGTTGTCTTTCACGCCCGGTGTGCCGAAGTCGTTGGAGGTGCTGCCCAGCGCCATCACCAGCTGGTCATAGGCAATATCGCGCACCGGCACCAGCATTTCGCCGTTTTCATCACGAATTTCAGCCAGTTTGATGGTCTGATTTTCACGATCAATATCGGTCAGGGAACCGATTTGGAAAGTAAAGCCGTGATTGCGGGCGTGCGCCAGATAGCTCAGCGCATCCACGCCATCATCCAGGCTGCCGGTCGCCACTTCGTGCAACAGCGGTTTCCATAAATGGCTGTGATTACGATCGACCAGAATGATCTCCGCTTTCTTTTTACGGCCAAGCTTATGCCCGAGGCTGGTTGCCAGCTCCAGTCCGCCCGCGCCGCCGCCAATTATCACAATTTTCTTGATTGGTGATGTCAAAATGACCCCCTAAATGTGAACCAATTGTTATATAAGAGTTAAAAAATAATCCTTATATTACATGGGGTTGCTTAAGTTAAATCGGTATCTAAGAGGGAGGATATCATGCGTGGTGATTTGGTCATACCAAAATTGATGCAGGTCAATTTAAATTGATTTGTCTGATTTCAGTTTATGATTTGGCATAGATTTTGACGATTTCAAATCAGCGAGTTAGCACAAAGGGAGGGATAAAAGTGAAGCACCGGTGTATGTCGGCCATAAAAAAACCACTGCGCAAGGCAGTGGTTTGGTGTTCGATTATTGCCGTCAGACGATATTTTTGAAGGCTTTGATGCGCTGCAAATGCGTCGAAATATCTTTGAATTTATGGCTCTGCTTGTCGTCCCATTCAACCGGATAATAATGATGCAGGTTCTCAGCGGTTTTACTGCTGTCGAGTACGCCATCTTCACGGGATAAAATCACCAGGCAGCGGTCACGGTTTTTCTCCCGGAAATCACTGATGCATTTGGTAGCGATATCTTCGTACTCTTCAGGGCGGTCGATTTTTCCCGCCATATTGTCCTGCGGCGACAAATTCGGATTGAACATTACCTGACGAATACCGCACAGGAAACCGATGCGCTCGGCCCAGAAACCGCCGAGGCCAACGCCACAAATCAGCGGATGCGGATCGCTGGTTTCTTGCAGCACTTTATCGACTTCTTTCAGCAAGTGCTGCATGTCGTGGCGCGGATGTAGCGTGCTGTAACTGATAAAGCGCACGTCCGGGTCAATGAACTGTAACTGCAAGACTTTCTCGTGGTTACCGGGACTGGTTGAATCGAAACCATGCAAATAGATAATCATCGTTTACCTCATCCTGAATGTGCGAGACACCCTCATGCGGTTCAAAAACCGTTACCGGGCAGCCTGTTTGTGTTCCTGCCAGCGGGCATCCAGCGCCGTTAAATCACGGTTTGCCTGCTGCCAGCGGGTTGAATTGAGCAGGTCCTGACGGGCCTCTTTTCCCGTGTAGCGTCCGCGATGATACAACTGCGCCACACGCTCTGCTTTGACCGGAGACAGGTTATCCAGCACGCTCACCGCGCCTTCACGATGGTTACACACCAGAATCATGTCGCATCCGGCATCCAGAGAAGCCTGACCGCGCTCGGCGTAACTGCCCATGATCGCCGCGCCCTCCATCGATAAATCGTCTGAGAAAATCACACCGTCAAAGCCCAGCTCTTTGCGAAGAATTTGTTGCAGCCAGTAAGGTGAACCGCTGGCCGGACGCGGGTCGACCTGAGTGTAAATAACGTGCGCAGGCATGACAGCATCGAGTAATTTGCGCTCATTGAGCTGGCGGAATATGGCCATGTCATGCTCGCGGATAACTTCAAGCGGACGATCGTCACGCGGCGTCTCTTTGTGAGAATCCGCACTGACCGCGCCGTGCCCCGGAAAATGCTTGCCGGTAGTTTTCATGCCCGCCGCATGCATGCCGCGAATATAGTGTTCGGCCATCTCCAGCGCTTTTTGCGGTTCAGAGTGGAATGAACGCTCACCGATAGCTGCGCTGATATGGCCGATATCCAGCACCGGCGCGAAGCTGATGTCGATATCCATTGCAATCATTTCAGAGGCCATCAGCCAGCCGCTTTCCTGCGCCAGCCGCCCCGCTTCGTGCGGTTCATTCAGGGCCGCAAAAGACTGTGCGGCAGGCAGACGGGTAAATCCGTCGCGAAAACGCTGCACGCGTCCACCTTCCTGATCGACGGCCAGTACCAGCCTGTCGTGTGACGCTGCACGGATCTGACGGATCAGTTCATGTAACTGCTCCACGTCATGATAGTTACGGGTAAATAAAATTAGCCCGCCGACCAGCGGGTGCTGCAAAATTTCACGTTCTTCGGCATCCAGCTCATAGCCAGCCACATCCAGCATTACAGGTCCCAACAAGATGAGCACTCCTTTCAATCAGTTCAGCATTCAGTTCAGATTTCACTATGGGCGCAGCGGTTGCGCCCATTCACAATATTTCAGCGCGCCGGTTTGCTGCCAGCGAACTTCAAACCACATCAGCATCAGGTAATCGACCCAGGGTAACCAGCAATTCACCTGCTGCTGTAAAAGATGGAAATCACGATAACCTCCCGCATCAACGTAGCGCTGCACCAGTGCATGCTGCTGCGCTGCGTTCCAGCCATTACCGCGAACCATTGCCGCCAGTTCCAGCGCGATATCGCCATCCGCCGCATATTCCCAGTCAATCAGACGCAGGCCGTACGGCGTATTCAGCACGTTGCCTGCGTGAATATCCATATGTACTAAGGATAATCGCAGCGGCGCGGGCTGCCTCAGGCTCATCATCTTTTTATGCAGCCGCAGCCAGCGCGGCGTCAGACGACGGCGGTCAATGTGCTGCCAGTAACGTGCGTACTGCTGATGCAAATCCAGCCGGTAACCTGTCAGCGGCAGATTATGCAACTTCACTAAAGACTGAGTCAGCACATCCTGAGCCGCACCTGCAAAGACATCATCCGCCAGCGGCGCGCCGTCGAGCCAGTCAACTAAGAGCCATGGCGAAGAATAAAGTCTGACACAAGGGCCAAGATTATGCCGAGCAATATGCCGCAAAATCGAATGCTCGCGTCGCCGGTCAGCCCCCGAAACCTGTCGGTCAGGTGAGTGAAAACGCGCCAGCATTTCACCGGAAGACATGCTGATTTTCCAGCTCTCGCCGGTCAGCCCGGCAACCGGCGACAAATGAAAACCGGCGGTTTTCACCGCCGGATAATGTTGCTCAATCAGTTGCGTAAGCTGAGGATTAATTCTGAACGGCACCGCGGCCTGACCAGACAATTTCGCCACTCGGCGCGGTAAGAAGACGCATCGACATCGTCGGCGCTTTCACATCTCCGCTCACCGTGCTGTAAAGAACGTATTGCGCTTTGACAATGTTCGCCAGACCAATGGCTTTGCTGACAGACGCCAGGCTGTCGTCAGGGGATAATCCTAAAGACTGTTTGGCAGACGCCAACTGTTCGGCTGGAACAACCTGGAAAGTGGTGTTGTTGGCCAGTGCGTTACGTAACGTCTCCGTCGCTTTGGCGGTTTGCAGCGAACCGTTGGTGCTGTTTTTCACGCCATCTACCAACAGAACGCTGCCGGACTGCACGCCTTCGGCCTTGAGCATTTTTGTCAGCAGCGGCGAAACGGTCGCCGTCCAGTCAATATTGGTAAATTTCGGCGGCTGAGGAACAGGCTGAACCGGTGGTTGCTCCGGCACTGGCGGATTCACTGGCGGCAGCGGCTCTTGCGGTTGCTGCGGTTGTTCCGGCTGTTGTGGCTGCTGCTGGTTTGGTAACGTACAACCACCGAGGATCAGTGCGGCCATTGCCACAATGAGGAAATACTTTTTCATCAACCTGCTCCGTTTTGGAAATTAGAGATAAAGGTAAAGGCGCACACTGTACGCATCAAGATTGCCGTTCAGCGAGTTGATTTCCACGCTGCTATTGGCAGGCACGATGACCGTGCGCGCCTCGGCGACGGGCAGTAAATCCAGCCCCTGTTTGTCATACCAGAAGAAACGGTAATGCAGCGTCACAGCATGTGACTGGTTGTTATTGAGCGTGCTGGTGGCTTGTTTTTGTCCACCGGATTCACCCACGGTGGGCGAACTGGGAATGATTCCCGCGGTAAGAACAGGCGATTCCATCACAATCCTCTGCTGATTATTGAGCGCAATACCCGGACGGCTGCTGCATCCCATCAACAAAAGCACTGGCAATAATGCCATCAAAAATCGCATATTTTATCCTTACTGGCGCGACAGCAATGGGCCCAGCGCGCGGCCACCGACGAGGTGCATATGAATATGATAAACCTCCTGCCCGCCATCACGGTTGCAGTTAACGATCAGGCGATAGCCGCTTTCGGCGATCCCTTCCTGTTCCGCAATTTTCGCCGCTACCGTCATCATGCGCCCAAGTGCAGCTTCGTGCGTAGCATCCACATCGTTCATGGTTGGGATCAGAACGTTGGGAATAATCAGAATATGGCTGGGTGCCTGAGGAGAAATATCGCGAAACGCGGTGACGAGTTCGTCCTGATAAACCACATCGGCCGGAATTTCGCGGCGTATGATTTTGCTGAAAATTGTCTCTTCGGCCATTTTAACTGTCCTTAACATAGTAAAAAGCGATGTACGCAGTATGGGTTAGAATTTCCATTCCTTTCAACCTGATTACGCTTTTAGCTGGTTAATTGACGCAGAAAACGCCAGCGAGTGCGAAATAGCAAATCGCAGGCATGAAAAAAGGAGGCCGAAGCCTCCTCTCTCAGAACTCATACTGCTCAGCATTAATGGCTGCGCATGTACTCGTCCATATCGGTTTTCAGGTTATCCGACTTGGTGCCGAAAATTGCCTGAACACCAGAGCCTGCCACAACCACACCGGCTGCACCCAGTTTTTTCAGGCCAGCCTGATCAACTTTGGAGATATCAGCCACGCTGACGCGCAGACGGGTGATACAGGCATCCAGGTTAGTGATGTTGTCTTTACCACCGAAAGCCTGAACCAGAGACGCAGACATTTCTGAACCGCCCTGAGTAGTCGTTTCGCTGGCAGAGTCTTCACGACCCGGCGTTTTCAGATCCAGTTTGGCAATCAGGAAACGGAAGATGCTGTAGTAAACCACTGCATATACCGCACCAACCAGAGGGAACAGCCAGATACGGCTGCTGTTGCCACTCAGCACAATGAAGTCAATCAGACCGTGTGAGAAGCTGGTGCCATCACGCATACCCAACAGGATACAAATTGGGAACGCCAGACCTGCCAGAATTGCGTGGATCACGTACAGGATCGGCGCAACGAACATGAAGGAGAATTCGATTGGCTCGGTGATACCGGTCAGGAACGCGGTCAGCGCAGCGGAGATCATGATGCCGCCGACCTTCGCACGGTTCTCAGGTTTCGCTGAATGCCAGATAGCAACTGCAGCAGCTGGCAGACCGTACATTTTGAACAGGAAGCCACCGGACAGTTTACCCGCAGTCGGGTCACCGGCCATATAACGAGGAATGTCGCCGTGGAAGACCTGACCTGCGGAGTTCACGTACTCACCGATTTGCATCTGGAATGGAACGTTCCAGATATGATGCAGACCAAAGGGTACCAGCGCACGCTCAACCACACCGTAGATACCAAATGCCACAACCGGGTTCTGGTAAGCAGCCCATTGGGAGAAGGTTTGGATTGCGCTGCCGATTGGCGGCCAGATGAAGGACAGAACCACACCCAGGATGATAGCGGCCATACCGGAGATGATAGGCACAAAACGTTTACCGGCGAAGAAGCCCAGATATTCTGGCAACTTGATGCGGTAGAAACGGTTGAACATGTATGCCGCAATCGCACCGGAGATAATACCGCCGAGTACGCCGGTATCCGCCAGATGGCTGGATGCGATTTCTTCAGCCGGCAAATGCAGAACCAGAGGGGCCACAACTGCCATGGTTTTCACCATGATGCCGTAGGCCACAACTGCCGCCAGTGCAGAAACACCGTCGTTGTTGGTGAAGCCTAATGCAACGCCGATAGCGAAGATCAGAGGCATGTTAGCGAAGACTGAACCACCGGCTTCGGCCATAACATGGGAAACGATCAGTGGCAGCCAGCTAAAGTTTGCGGAACCGACGCCAAGCAGGATACCTGCGATTGGCAGTACGGAAACGGGCAACATTAGCGATTTACCGACCTTCTGAAGGTTTGCAAACGCGTTCTTAAACATAATTGAGTGTGCTCCTGAGTAATGATGCTTTTTGATACTTCATGCGGTTCGTCTGATAACTGACCGCTTTGTAAAAAGCTCGTTGAGCCTTTTACAGTCGGGTGTCTGAGCACCCCTTTTAATTTTTACGCAGGGTAAAATAATTCCCTTTGTTAATGTTTGATGGCAGTCACGTTTTTCTGAAAAATGCCGAAAAACCGGATTAAAAACCGTCACTTTGCCGCATAAAATCCGAATGAGGCTCTCCTGACAACCGAAAAACGGTGCCAAGATACCTCATTCAGATGATTAATTACGAGGTGAAAAATAAATCCAGCGAATATGACTAAGCTACAGCCTAGATCAAGGAGGAAGTATCGATGTGAAATAATCGTGAAAAGTTTGCGGTGGTGGCTTCTGCGAGCTGTTCAACGCTGACACCTTTGAGTACAGCCATGTAATCGGCCACATCGCGTACATACGCAGGCTGATTCTCTTTCCCACGGTGAGGCACCGGCGCCAGATACGGCGAATCCGTTTCCACCAGCAGGCGATCGAGCGGTACATAACGTGCCACTTCGCGTAAGGCTTCAGCATTTCGGAACGTCACAATGCCGGAGAACGAAATGTAGAAACCGAGATCCAACAGGAATTCCGCCGTCGGCAGATCTTCGGTAAAACAGTGCAGAACGCCACCGCACTCCCCTGCATTTTCCTCTTTGAGGATATCCAGCGTATCCTGACGCGCATCGCGTGTATGCACGATCACCGGTTTATTTAGCGCACGGCCAATGCGGATATGCTCGCGGAAAGAATCCTGTTGCAGCTTCAGCTGATGTGCTTCTTTCTGATAGAAATAATCCAGACCGGTTTCACCCAGCGCCACAACCTTCGGGCTGGCTGCCAGACGGCGCAGTTCGGCAAATTCATAACCATCGTCAATGTTCAGCGGATGAACACCGCAGGAAAATGCCACGTCCGGGCGATCGCCAATCAGTTGCGTCATCGCCTCATAGCCCGGCAACGTGGTCGCCACCGCCAGCATATATTTCACGTCACGCTCGCGCGCCTTTTCCAGCACGTTATCCACGCCTGAATGCAGTTCGTTGTAATCCAGGCTGTCAAGGTGACAGTGGGAATCGACTAAAAACATAGTAGTTAACTCATTACGATTAAAAGTGGGGATCAGCGCATCATGCCTGAGCTGAAGTGGGAAGGAGACACTGCGCCCTGCAACATTTGCTCCCATTCCAACAGCTGTTCGGTGAGCAGAAGTTCGCGGTTCACACCCACGATAGACAGCAACTGCCGACGGCACTGCATCCAGGCTGAGACAGACTGTTGCAGCGAAGCGTTGGACTGCGCACTGGCCAGCAGCGCGATAAGCGGCTGCTGGTCATGATTGAGAATAAACTGCGCTGCGTGTTGCTGCCATTTGATGGCATCAAGCAGCAGCGAGGCCAGCCAGTAGATGCGATCGGCGGCATCGTCATGGTTTAGCTGCGGTAGCAGCGACAACATATCCTGTTGCTGACTCTGGATGTAAAGCTGCTGGCAAAGCGCCACGCGCTGTTTCCAGCGTTCCGGCTGCAACAGTTCTAGCGCAGAAAGCGGTGCGCCGTTGGTCAGGCGTAACGCGGTTTTAACTGAAACGGGCTCGGCGCTCATCTGGCGGTTGATCCACTGCACCGATAATGCTTCTTCAGGCACCGGCAGATGCCAGTAGAAACAGCGACTGCGGATAGTCGCCAGCAAAGACGAGGGTTCCCGGCAACCCAGCAGGAAATAGGTCCCGGCAGGCGGTTCTTCCAGTGTTTTGAGCAAGGCATTGGCGGCAGCTTCCGTCAGCAATTCTGTCTGCGGGATCCACACCACTTTCGCACCACCCTGCTGCGAATAGTTGTACAACGTTTCGATCAGCTGACGCACGGGATCGATGCCCAGTGAGTTTTTACCTTTTTCCGGTTGTAACACATGCCAGTCCGGGTGATTTCCGGCAATCATCAGCTGGCAGCTGTGGCATTTTCCGCAGCTCTTCTCGCCGTCTTTATGCTGACAAAGTAACCAGCGGCTCAGACCATACACCAGCGCTTCATCACCCATGCCCGCAGCAACGTGCATCAGCACGGCGTGATGTCCGCGACCGGCCTGATATTGCCCGATCAGTTGACGATAGGGGGCACTAAGCCACGGATACCAGCTCATAACGTCTGGCCTTGTGCAGAGGCCTGCTGCTCATCGAACCACTTTTTCAATGTCTGTTCGATGGATGCGGTCACCTGCTCAATGGTTTGCGAAGCATCGATAGTTTTGATGCGACTGTCTTCGGCGGCCAGTTCCAGATAACGGGCGCGTGTACGTTCAAAGAACGGCAAAGCTTCCTGCTCGATACGATCCAACTCACCGCGCGCACGGGCGCGTTGCAGACCAATAGCCGGCGGCAAGTCGAGATACAGCGTCAGGTCCGGGCGGAAATCACCGAGCACGGTATCGCGCAGCGAACTCATGAGTTTAGCGTCAATACCGCGACCGCCGCCCTGATAGGCCTGTGAAGAGAGATCGTGACGATCGCCAACCACCCATGCACCTCGCGCCAGCGCAGGCAGGATAACGGTTTCAACCAGTTGAACGCGCGCGGCATACAGCATCAGTACTTCGGCTTTAACGGTCGGTTTTTCACCTTCCACGCCGCGCTTAAATAAATCCCGCAGCTTTTCTGCCAGCGGCGTACCGCCGGGCTCACGGGTGAAAATGATTTCTTCGACGCCATGCTGGCGCAATGCATTCACAACCACTTCATGAGCGGTCGTTTTGCCCGCCCCTTCAAGGCCTTCAATTACAATGAAGTTACTTTTCATTCTTATTCTTCAGAGCCTCTAAATACACGCGAACCGCCTTGTTGTGATTCTCAAGGTTAGTGCTGAAAGTATGCCCGCCTTTGCCGTCAGCAACAAAATAAAGATACGGCGTTTTTGCAGGATGCGCCGCAGCCTCTAGCGAAGCTTCGCTCGGCATCGCTATTGGCGACGGTGGCAGACCGGATATCACGTAGGTATTGTACGGCGTTGGCGTCTCAAGATCTTTCTTGCGGATATTACCGGTGTAACTCTCACCCATGCCATAAATGACCGTCGGATCGGTTTGCAGACGCATACCAATTCTCAACCGGTTAATGAAAACGGAAGCCACTTCTGCTCGTTCGCCTTTCACTGCGGTTTCTTTTTCAATGATAGACGCCATGGTCACCATATCGGCCGGGGTTTTGTACGGCAGAGAATCTGCTCGTCCTTTCCAGATATCGGCAACGGTTTTTTCCATCCGCACGTGAGCACGTTTGAGCAACGATAAATCCGTCATGCCGGCGGTGTAATGATAGGTATCAGGATACAGCCAGCCTTCAGCATTTTTAGTATCGGTCATGCCCAGCGCTGCGGCGATCTCTTCGCCGCTCTTATCTTTCAGTTCGTGTTTGAGAAATTCCGAGTTATCCAGCACTTTCATCCAGTCACTCAGTTTAAAGCCTTCCACGAAGCGGATGCTGAACTGCGCCTCTTTGCCACTTTTCAGCAGCTCAAGCATCTGGCGGATTGTCATACCTTTTTCAAAGCGATATGTGCCCGCTTTGAATTCACTTAATTCTGGTTCAAGACGCAGGAGCCACGGAAACCACGGGTTGGGTTTCATGAGCTTTTTATCGATCAGCAAAGTTTCCAGCACCACACGCCCGGTGCCTGCTGGCAGGGTAAAGAGGGTTTCACTGCTGACGTTAATTGGCCGGTCAGCAAACTGTTTCACTTTGTGATAGGCAAACGCCACCGCCCCGAGCAGGATCAGGACTATCAGGGCGAAGATTTTGGTCTTTTTGTTTGTCATTGTTTGTTCACTTATTAACAGCTATGGCGCAGAAAATCGTACAAATGACGCGAGGAAAAATGGCGCTTATCCACTTGTGTCACCGGTAATAATGGCATTAATGCATTACAAATCAGAACCTCATCAGCATCGCTCAGCGTCCCGGGTGTTTCGCTGACGATATCTATCGTCCATTCAGTACTGGCACCCAGTTCGCGGATTATGTGCTGACGCATAATGCCGTCAACGCCGGACTGCGATAAATCCGGGGTATAAACGCGGGTACCCTTGCGCCAGAATAAATTGGCCGCACAGCATTCCACCAGGCAACCGGAAGTGTCAACCACCAGCGCTTCATTGGCGTCCGTCTGGTCAAGATGCATGCGGATCATGACCTGTTCAAGCCGGTTAAGATGCTTGATACCTGCCAGCAGCGGATTTTTACTCAGTGCTACCGGGCTTGAGCCGAGCGTCACGCCCTGCTTTCGCCACTGATGATAATGCGCAGGATAATCTGACACAGTGACGATGCGCGTTGGCTGTGTACAACCAGCGGCGCTGTAGCCACGCCCGCCCTGCCCGCGAGAGAGGATCGCTTTGACCACGCCTTCCTCACATCCGGCAGCTGCCAGAATCATTTCAGCTTCCAGCGCCTGCCAGTCTGCGTTGTCAATCATGAGGACGCTGGCGGCGCGTTGCATCCGGATGATGTGCTGCGGCAGAAACTGAATATTGCCGTGAATCACCCGCGCGGTGGTAAAACACCCGTCGCCGAATTGCACAGCGCGGTCGCCTGCCAGCAACGTCTTTGTTGCCACACCGTTAATCCACATGGGTATACCCTCCGGGCGCACTATTCTGACAGCAGAGCCTGCGTGAGCAGACACCACGCAACAAGTGGAGCATTCCTACTTTATCGAACCCAAACGCTCAACGGGCATGAACACGCCTTCTGTTGAGCTGTCGTTTGAGACTTCAGTACTTTTATGCAGACAGCAAAAAGGCCCGATTAACGGGCCTTTCATTTCAGCATCACTGACTGACTCAGACTTTACGGAACACCAGAGAACCATTGGTGCCACCAAATCCGAACGAGTTGCACAGTGTATACTCCATCCCCTTGACCTGCCGCGCCTCGTGAGCCACGAAATCAAGATCGCAACCTTCATCTGGATTGTCCAGATTGATGGTCGGTGGAACTGCCTGATCGCGCAAAGAGAGAACGGTAAAGATAGATTCCACTGCACCCGCTGCACCTAGCAGGTGGCCAGTCATCGACTTAGTGGAACTCACCAGAACTTTGTGCGCGTCGGCACCAAATACTGACTTCACAGCCTGAGCTTCGGCTTTATCGCCTGCAGCGGTAGATGTACCGTGTGCGTTAATATAACCAATGGCAGAAGCAGAAATGCCAGCGTCGTTTAATGCATTTTCCATCGCCAGAGCGGCACCAGCACCGTCTTCCGGCGGCGAGGTCATGTGGTACGCGTCACTGCTCATCCCAAAACCGACGATCTCAGCATAAATCTTTGCACCACGTTTGCGGGCGTGTTCGTACTCTTCCAGCACCATGATACCAGCGCCGTCACCAAGAACGAATCCGTCTCTGTCTTTATCCCAAGGACGGCTCGCCGCCTGAGGGTTGTCATTACGCGTTGATAACGCACGGGCCGCGCCAAAACCACCGACACCCAGCGGGGTACTGGCTTTTTCCGCGCCGCCTGCCAGCATCACGTCTGCGTCATTATACGCAATGATACGTGCCGCATGGCCAATGTTGTGTACGCCAGAAGTACAGGCTGTTGCAATAGAAATACTCGGTCCACGTAATCCAAACATAATGCTCAAATGACCGGCAATCATGTTTACGATAGTTGATGGAACGAAGAAAGGACTGATTTTGCGTGGTCCGCCGTTAACCAATGAGGTGTGGTTTTCTTCTATCAGACCAAGCCCGCCGATGCCGGAACCGATCGCCGCACCAATGCGTGTCGCGTTCTCAGCGGTCACTTCAAGCCCTGAGTCTTGCATCGCTTGAATACCGGCAGTAATACCATACTGAATAAAGGCATCCATCTTGCGGGCATCTTTGCGCGGGATGAACTCTTCACAGTTAAAATCTTTTACTAAGCCAGCAAAACGTGTTGCATAGGCGCTAGTATCAAAATGGTCGATCAGGCTAATGCCACTCTGACCGGCAAGGAGAGCGTTCCAAGTGGACTCTACAGTATTGCCGACAGGAGACAGCATGCCCAGTCCAGTCACTACAACTCGACGCTTAGACACGGGTGTCCTCCAGGGAGGGAAAAAAGTAGTAATACCGTGGGATAAAAAAAACTTAGGCGGTCAAATGACCGCCTAACTATCTAAACTTAAAGCATGTACGCTTACTGTTGGCTAGCGTTGATAAAATCAATTGCTGCCTGAACAGTAGTGATTTTTTCAGCTTCTTCGTCAGGGATCTCGGTATCAAACTCTTCTTCCAGAGCCATAACCAGCTCAACGGTGTCGAGAGAATCAGCGCCAAGGTCGTCTACGAAAGATGCAGCATTCACTACTTCTTCCTGTTTAACACCCAGCTGTTCAACGATGATTTTCTTAACGCGTTCTTCGATAGTGCTCATACTCTTAAATTTCCTATCAAAACTCGCTTTCGCGATGGTTTTCGTAGTGTATAAAATGTTGAAAAAGATGCAACTAAATCCAGGCTATTCAAACCACGAATTTGCTCTATTTTGCGGTTTTTACCGCAAAAAACGCAAATAGTTTCGTAATTTTTAAATCATGTACATGCCGCCATTGACATGTAATGTTTCGCCCGTGATATAGCTGGCCTCGTCAGAGGCTAAAAAAGCAACGGCGCTGGCAATTTCTTTGGCATCGCCCAACCGGTTGGCTGGAACTGATGACAAAATGCCTGCGCGTTGATCATCTGTCAACGCCCTTGTCATATCCGTCTCAATAAAGCCGGGAGCCACGACGTTGACAGTAATGCCACGTGAAGCAACTTCACGCGCCAAAGACTTACTAAAACCAATCAAGCCAGCTTTAGCCGCCGCGTAGTTCGCCTGCCCTGCGTTACCCATGGTGCCAACAACGGAACCAATTGTAATAATCCGTCCACACCGTTTCTTCATCATAGCTCGCATGACAGCTTTTGACAGCCGAAACACCGAAGTCAGATTCGTATCCAGGATATCCTGCCACTCATCATCCTTCATACGCATGAGAAGGTTATCACGGGTGATGCCGGCATTATTAACTAAAATGTCAATTTCGCCAAATTCAGCTCGAATCGTCGCCAATACTTGCTCAATAGATGCAGAATCAACCACATTGAGCATGATCCCTTTGCCATTTTCGCCTAAATATTCGCCGATCGCTTCCGCGCCTTTATCGCTGGTCGCGGTGCCGATCACTTTCGCGCCGCCAGCAACCAGTTTTTCTGCGATAGCGCGGCCAATACCACGGCTGGCACCGGTAACCAGTGCAATTTTGCCTTCGAAGCTCATATTATCCTCTTTTATTGCTCAAGCGCCGCTGCCAGACTTGCCGTGTCATTCACTGCGGCAGCTGTCAGGGTGTCAACAATACGTTTAGTCAGACCGGTCAGTACTTTGCCTGGTCCTACTTCTAATAACTGCTCTACACCCTGTGCGGCCATGAATTCGACAGACTCAGTCCAGCGCACCGGGCTGTATAACTGACGAACCAACGCGCTACGGATGGCTTCCGGAGAGGATTCTACTTTAACATCAACGTTGTTTACCACAGAGAACTGCGGTGCACTGAAGGTAATGTTTTCAAGCGCAACGGCCATTTTGTCTGCCGCTGGCTTCATCAAAGCACAGTGGGAAGGCACGCTGACAGGCAGCGGTAGCGCACGTTTTGCACCCGCCGCCTTACAGGCAGCACCGGCGCGCTCAACGGCTTCTTTGTTGCCCGCAATCACCACCTGACCCGGTGAATTGAAGTTCACCGGAGAAACAACCTGACCTTGCGCGGATTCTTCACACGCTTTAGCGATCGCGTCGTTATCCAGACCGATGATGGCATACATAGCACCTGTTCCAGCAGGGACTGCTTCCTGCATCAGTTTGCCACGCAGTTCAACCAGCGAAATAGCCTGTTTGAAATCCAGTACACCGGCACAGACCAGCGCAGAATATTCACCCAGGCTGTGGCCAGCCATCAGAATAGGCTGAGTGCCGTTCTGCTGCTGCCAAACGCGCCAGATAGCCACGGAGGCCGCCAGCAATGCAGGCTGTGTCTGCCAGGTCTTATTCAGTTCTTCAGCGGGCCCTTCTTGCACCAGCTGCCATAAATCGTACCCCAGCACCGAAGAAGCCTCGGTAAATGTTTCTTCAACAATCGGATGCGCAGCGGCTAAATCAGCCAGCATACCGAGCGTCTGAGAACCCTGACCAGGGAAAACAACTGCAATTTTTGTCATTTTATATGATCCTGTTAAATCAAAAACGTACCAGCGCCGAGCCCCAGGTAAAGCCACCGCCAAATGCTTCGAGCAACACTAATTGCCCGCGCTGAATTCTGCCATCACGCACTGCTTCGTCAAATGCCGCAGGCACCGAGGCCGCAGAGGTATTACCATGACGATCCAGCGTGACCACGACTTTTTCCATTCCCATGCCCAGCTTTTTCGCTGTGGCACTGATGATGCGCAGGTTCGCCTGATGCGGAACCAGCCAGTCGAGTTCGGAACGATCGAGATTATTCGCCGTCAGCGTTTCATCAACAATATGTGCCAGTTCAGTCACCGCGACTTTGAAAACTTCGTTACCGGCCATAGTTACATAAGCAGGTTTTTCCGGCTCAGTCTGGCTTGGGTACGGTAACGTCAGCAGATTGCCATAATGGCCGTCTGCGTGCATGTGAGTGGAAATAATGCCCTGCTCTTCAGATGCGCCAAGCAAAACTGCGCCCGCACCGTCGCCAAAGAGAATCACCGTACCGCGATCCTGAGGATCGAGTTTACGGGAAAGCACATCAGAACCGATCACCAGCGCATGTTTTACTGCACCGTTCTTGATGTATTGATCCGCCACGCTCAGCGCATAAGTAAATCCTGCGCAGGCCGCAGCAAGATCGAACGCTGCGCAATCCTTGATACCCAGCATATTCTGCAACTGGCAGGCTGAGCTCGGGAATGCGTGTGAAGATGAGGTTGTTGCAACAATGATTAAACCTACGTCGCTTGCGCTGACGCCGGCCATTTCAAGTGCTTTTTCTGCTGCGTGCAGGCCCATTGTGGCCACAGTCTCATCCGGAGCAGCGATACGACGTTCACGAATACCTGTACGGGTGACAATCCACTCGTCGGAGGTATCCACCATTTTTTCTAAGTCGGCGTTGGACCGGACTTGCACGGGCAAATAGCTCCCCGTACCGAGAATCTTTGTATACATGTACGATCAGTCACTCTTGGGTAATACAGCTTCAAGGCGCGCGGCGATCCGCTGAGGGACCTGCCGCTGCACCGCCTGCACGGCCTGTTCGATAGCAACAGCAAACGCACGCTGATTTGCTCCACCGTGGCTTTTAATAACGATGCCGCGTAATCCTAACAAACATGCGCCATTATACTGGTCGGGGTTGAGATGGCTAAAACGCTTTAGCAATTTCTTCTGTAAAATCCGACCCAACCACTTCAACCACCAGGCCTTCTTGCCACCCTCTCCAGAGGATTTTAACAGTGACAAAAACATCCTTATTACACCTTCCATGGTTTTAAGCGTAACATTTCCGACGAAACCATCACACACCATCACATCGGTCTTGCCAGTCAGAAGGTCATTGCCTTCAAGATAGCCGATATAGTTGATAGACGTGGTTTTTTTTAAAATAGCTGCGGCTTCGCGGATGTTATCCAGCCCTTTGCTTTCTTCTTCGCCGATGTTCAGCAAGGCGACGCGGGGATTACTGATACCCACAACTTCCTCCGCCATCACTGCACCCATCACGGCAAACTGAACCAGCATCGTGCTGTCACACTCAACGTTCGCCCCCAGATCGAGCACCACCGTTTTACTTCGCTGCTGATTGGGCAATACGCTCATCAGCGCCGGGCGCTCAATACCATCCAGAGGTTTTACAACCAGTTTAGCTAATCCCATCAACGCGCCGGTATTTCCCGCGCTGACACATGCCTGTGCATCACCACTTTTGATCAGTTCCAACGCCACACGCATTGAGCTTCCTTTACTGGCACGTATAGCTTGTGACGCTCTCATGTCGCTGGCTATAACGGATTCAGCAGGAATTATCCGAATTCGTTCTGATAAAGAAGGATCGGCTTTGGCTAAGAAAGGTGTGATTTCGTCGGGAATGCCGACCAGAAGAAGGTCTAATTCAGAATTAGAGATAAGTGCCTGCAATGAAGCAGGCACTGTGACGGATGGACCGAAATCCCCGCCCATTACATCTAACGCGAGGGTTAGACGAGTCAAGGTATCGCCTTGCTAGCACTTATCACTTGAATAAGTAGCTGGCAAATATCAGCCGATAACCTTGCGACCGCGGTAGAAACCGTCGGCAGTGATGTGGTGACGCAGGTGAGTTTCACCAGAAGTCTTGTCCACAGACAGAGTGGAAGTGGTCAGAGCATCGTGTGAACGACGCATGCCACGTTTAGAACGGGTTGGTTTATTCTGTTGTACGGCCATGGACCTTACTCCTTAAGTACTTTTCTTTAAACTCGCTAATACGGCAAATGGATTAGGTTTCTCCACCTCTGCAGGCAGTTTACCGAATACCATGTCCGCGTCGGACACTTCACAGTGTTCAGATTCATGTACCGGAACGACAGGCAGTGAAAGAATGATTTCATCTTCAATCATCGCCAGCAGATCAACTTCGCCAAACTCATCGACTTCGATCGGCTCGTACGCTTCCGGTAATGCTTCAGCCTGTTCATCATTGCGAACAGGACTAAAACAATATGTTGCGTGAACCTGGTGCTCAAACGTCTTACCGCATCTCTGGCATTCCAGAGTCACAGTAACATCAGACTGACCATTAATAACGGCCAGACGCAGATTGTCGATATCAAACGACAAAGAAGTTTGGACATCAGAATCAACGCTCACCACTGATGCCGCTAATCGTGTCACCTGACCAGGCGAATAGATACCGGAGTAATCTAAACGCTTTTGGGCTGTACGAATCGCATCAACGGCTAAGGGTAATTTTACTTTTTGCATAGGGCGCGCATATTAACTTTGTAACGACATAGAGTCAAAGAAAAAGGCCTCAAAACCGCACCTTTCACCAATATTCGCTTCCACAGCGGCCAACAGTTTAAAATGTACGATTGAATAACGCTACGCTTTGTGAAAAAAATTATGACAACACTTCCTGCAAAACTGCTTTTGGCCTCTACGTCAGTCTACAGAAAGGCACTGCTTGATAAGACCGGCCTCAGCTTTACCTGTGCTGCGCCCGATATTGATGAAACGCCGCTGGAAGCTGAAAAACCAGAGGTTCTGGTGCAGCGACTGGCACAATCTAAAGCTCGCGCACTGAGCAACTCGTACCCCGAATATCTGATTATCGGGTCTGATCAGGTCTGTGTCATCGACGGCCATATCACCGGTAAACCCTATACATTCGAAAATGCTTTTCGTCAGCTGCGCGCTGCCAGTGGTCGAACCGTAACCTTTTATACCGGCCTCAGCCTGCTCGATGCGCGAACTTCACAAGCGCAGACATTGTGCGAAACCTTTGATGTCACGTTCAGGGCATTAAACGATGAGGAAATTTCCGGCTATCTGCACCGTGAGAAACCCTACGACTGCGCGGGCAGTTTTAAATGTGAAGGGTTAGGGATCACATTATTTGAGAGCCTGACCGGGCGTGACCCAAACACATTGATTGGTTTACCGCTGATTGCCCTTTTGGGCCTGCTGCGCGGGCACAGTATTAATCCGCTTCTTTAGTCAGAGGCACAAAAAAGGGCGCAATGCGCGCGCCCTTTTTACTCTAAATATTGCTCTAAGCATTCACTTATCGAGACGAGTTTTTTCCACGCAATACCTTGAGGCAGTTACGCAGTTTGGCGTCCATCGGGGCCTCAATGCGCATCGTCTCGCCGGTATTTGGATGCTCAAAACGCAGCGCTGCCGCGTGCAGGAACAGACGGTTCAGGCCGGTTCCAGATAATTTGGCATCGAATTCGCGCTCACCGTAGCGATCGTCGAATGCGATAGGATGACCCGCGTGTAGCGCATGAACGCGGATTTGGTGCGTTCTGCCGGTCACCGGACTGGCTTTCACCAGCGTTGCAAACTCGTAGCGCTCTTCTATTTTGAATCGCGTTTCAGAAGGCTTACCTTCGGCATTCACACGGACAATCCGCTCGCCGCTTTGCAAAATATTTTTCAGCAAAGGTGCCTGCACGACTTTGCAATGGGAAGGCCATTCGCCCTGAACCAGTGCCAGATAGTCTTTCTGCATACTCTTTATACGTAGCTGTTCGTGTAATGAACGCAGCGCAGAGCGCTTCTTGGCGACCAGCAGAACACCGGAAGTATCCCTATCCAGGCGGTGAACCAGCTCAAGGAAACGGGCTTCCGGGCGCAATGCCCGTAATCCTTCGATAACCCCAAAGCTCAGCCCGCTGCCACCGTGAACCGCAGTACCGGAAGGCTTGTTGAGGATCAGCAGATGATCGTCTTCATAAAGGATGCAATCCGTGAGTGCCGCAACTTTATCAAGTTTGGCCGAAACAGGTGCTTCATCTTTTTCCGCGATTCTTACCGGCGGAACACGAACGACATCACCGTCTAGTAATTTGTATTCTGGTTTAATACGTTTTTTATTAACCCTGACTTCACCCTTACGCACGATGCGATAAATCATGCTTTTCGGCACGCCTTTCAGGATTTTAAGTAAGAAGTTGTCAATACGCTGACCGGCTTCATCTTCAGAAATGGGGATTAATTGTACAGCTGGATTCTCAGTTTTCATGGCTCGGGATTCTAAATATCAGGCACGATTCGCGCCACAGATTTTTATGTGCTTAACTCATAGCTTACCAGCAACTACCGTGGAAAACCTGCAAGAAAACCAGATAAAAAGCACGAGCAATGTGCATTACCTCGCAGATGAATAAGATTCTTGGTCATAACGGGAAAAGTCACCTTGCTATCACAGTGCCTGCAATGGAATAATGAAGTCACTTTCCGCGTTGTTTCTCTTAAGTTAGGGAAAACGCAGGAATTATAGATTTGCCTGATCGCACAAAAACGCAGCAATGGCGTAAGACGTAATGTGAAATCAAGCAATTAGCGGGCTGCGGGTTGCAGCTTGGCCGGCAAACGGAATGAGATCTGTAAACTAAAATTCAGAAGCTATTCCCCTAATAAAAGTGCTGCTTTCACAACGCTGGTGTCTTTAATACAGCAAAAGCAGACTTACCGAAATAATGCGCCCCTATGCAAGCGACAGCCGTGAGGTTGACGATTTGCGAGAAGACTCGGGGCCAACGGTTTATCCGGCCATGACGTCATTTTGCCCGCAGCTCTGTCAATAATGGAAAAATAACGAGTAAGTTAAGATGAAAAGAATGTTGATTAACGCAACTCAGCAAGAAGAGTTGCGCGTTGCCCTTGTAGATGGACAGCGTCTGTATGATTTGGATATTGAAAGTCCGGGCCATGAGCAGAAAAAAGCGAATATTTACAAAGGTAAAATCACCCGCATTGAACCTAGTCTGGAAGCGGCATTCGTAGATTACGGCGCAGAACGACACGGTTTCCTTCCTCTGAAAGAAATTTCCCGCGAATATTTCCCTAGCAATTATTCCTCACATGGCCGCCCGAACATCAAAGATGTTTTACGCGAAGGTCAGGAAGTGATCGTTCAGGTTGATAAAGAAGAACGCGGAAATAAAGGTGCAGCGCTGACGACGTTTATCAGCCTGGCCGGTAGCTATCTAGTACTGATGCCAAACAATCCACGCGCTGGGGGTATTTCCCGCCGGATTGAAGGTGATGACCGCACTGAATTAAAAGAAGCGTTGTCTTCTCTGCAGCTGCCTGATGGCATGGGCCTTATTGTGCGTACTGCCGGAGTCGGTAAATCCGCAGAAGCCCTGCAGTGGGACCTGACCTTCCGCCTTAAGCATTGGGATGCCATCAAGAAAGCCGCTGAAGGCCGCCCGGCCCCCTTCCTGATTCATCAGGAAAGTAACGTTATCGTTCGTGCGTTTCGTGATTACCTGCGCCCGGACATCGGTGAAATCCTCATCGATAACCCAAAAGTTCTCGAACTGGCGAAAGAGCACATTGCCGCGCTGGGCCGCCCGGACTTCAGCAGCAAAATTAAGCCGTACGTTGGCGAAATTCCGCTGTTTAGCCATTATCAGATTGAATCCCAGATTGAATCTGCATTCCAGCGTGAAGTGCGTCTGCCTTCCGGCGGCTCGATTGTTATCGACAGTACCGAAGCCCTGACCGCTATCGACATCAACTCCGCGCGTGCAACACGCGGTGGCGATATCGAAGAAACCGCTTTTAACACCAACCTTGAAGCCGCAGACGAAATTGCCCGTCAGTTACGCCTGCGTGACCTGGGTGGCCTGATTGTCATCGACTTCATCGACATGACGCCAGTGCGTCACCAGCGCGAAGTGGAAAATCGTCTGCGTGATGCTGTCCGTCAGGACCGTGCACGTATTCAAATCGGTCGCATCTCCCGCTTTGGTCTGCTTGAAATGTCCCGTCAACGCCTCAGCCCGTCACTGGGTGAATCAACGCATCATATCTGCCCACGCTGTGCCGGTACCGGTACTGTGCGCGATAACGAATCGCTTTCCCTGTCGATTCTGCGTCTGATTGAAGAAGAAGCGCTGAAAGAAAATACCAAAGAAGTGCATGCAATCGTGCCTGTGCCCATTGCTTCTTATCTGCTGAATGAAAAGCGTGAATCGGTGAATGCCATCGAAAAACGTCAGGGTGGCGTCCGCGCGGTGATCGTGCCAAACGATCAGATGCAAACTCCGCACTATCACGTTCTGCGTGTACGTAAAGGTGAAGAAATTTCTGCACTGAGCTACCTGCTTCCGCAGATTCACGAAGCCGAAATGCTGCAACCTTCTGAGGAAGTGCCGTCTGAGCGCCGTCGTCCTGAGCAACCGGCCCTCGCCGCGTTTGCCCTGCAAGGCGAAGCGCCGCCGTCAAGCTTCGAGCAACCTTCAGCGCCTGAAGAGCCGGTCCAGACACGCACCACAACAGTCAATGCACCTGCTGCGCCTGTTGCTGAGAAATCAGGGTTTGTCAGCCGTCTGTTGAGTGGTCTGAAAAGCTTGTTCGCACCGGAACCTCAGCAGGAAGTCAAACCTGTTGAAGCGCCTAAAGCTGAACCAGAAACTACTGAAGCCGCTGAAACCCGTCGCAACAACGATCGCCGCAATCAGCGTCGTCAGGGCGGACGTCGTGAACGCAATGGCGAACGTGGTGAGCGCACTGACCGTGGTAATCGTGGCGAAGGCCGTGATAACAATCGTGATAGCCGTGGCGAAAGCCGCGACACTCGCGAAAACAACCGCGAACCGCGTGAAGACCAGCGTCGTAACCGTCGTAATCCGGAACCGGTTGTCGCTGAAACGCGCACCGAAGAAGTTGAAACTGTTGCCCGTGATGAGCAGCAACAACAACCTCGCCGTGAGCGCTCCCGTCGCCGTTCTGATGATAAACGCAGAACACAGCCGGAAGAGAAGGTTCAGGATGTTGTGGTTCAGGAAATTGCCGAGCCGGTTGTCTCCGCCCCGGTTGTTCAAGACGATGCAGAGCAGGAAGATCGCCAGCCAGCTCAACGCCGTCAGCGTCGCCAGTTAACGCAAAAAGTTCGCTTCGAATCAGAAGAAGTGGATCACGAAGCGGAAGCTGCTGCGCAATTGCTGATTACCGGTAGTCGCCCTGCTGAACCTGCATTTACTTCACATGAAGAAGCAGGTGCTGAAACCAATTACTCAGCAGATAACGATGACAACCAGAATGACAACGCCCGTGAAAACGGTATGCCACGTCGTTCACGTCGTTCGCCGCGTCATCTGCGCGTCAGCGGCCAACGTCGTCGTCGCTACCGCGATGAGCGTTACCCAACCCAATCTCCAATGCCAATGGCTGGTGCTTTCGTTTCTCCTGAAATGGCATCCGGTAAAGTCTGGATCACCTACCCGGTTGCTCAGGCTTATGAACAGCATGTGAATGAAACCGAAGCGCCAGAAGTACTTGCTCAGCAGGTTGAAATCGCCCAGGAAAATACTCCTGTGCTGAATGAAACGACTGAAGCTTCACCTCAGCCCGTTGTGGTAACTCCGGTTACTGAACCAGCGAAAGTTGAGCCAGAAGCGGTGGTGGCAGCAGTTGCGCCAGAAGAAGCGGTAGCTGAAGTTGCCGAACAGCCTGTTGCCGATGAGCCTGTTCTGGTTGAACCAGAAACAGCTGAACCGGTAGAGGAAACCCTAGTGGTTGCTGTTGCACCTGAAGCGCAAGAGCCAATTGTTGTGGAACCTGTCGCTGTTATGGCTGAAACAGAAATTCAGATTCAGGCACCGGTAGCGGCTCCAGAGCCTGAAGTGAAGGCTGAACCTGTTGCACCAGTAAAACCGGTTGTGGAAACTGCCTCGGTTGCGGAAATGACAACAAGCACTGAAGTGGCAGCACCGCGCTTCAAACTTCACGCTACAGCACCGATGACCAAAGCACCGGCGCCCGCTTACGTGCAAGAGCCGACTCGTCATAGCGACTGGGTTCGACCTGAGTTTGCCTTTGATGGTAAAGGTTCTGCAGGTGGTCATGCCGCAGTCAGCACGGCTACCGCACCGGCAACAAAACCTGAAATGCCATCAGAGTAATACTCTGACAGACTGGTAACAGGTATAAAAAACCCGCTTCGGCGGGTTTTTTTATTGCCTGAAACCTCTGGCGCATAAGCCCATTAAGGGCTGCGGATAATCAAGCCAGTGTTTTAAGGCGGCGGATAGTCAGCTCATCAAGCTTACCTTCCAGACTTGCGGCGAAACGCTGGAAGTGTTCTGTTTTATTATGTTGGTTCAGCGCGTCTTCCGATTTCCAGCGTTCGTAAAAGACAAAAGTTCCTTCTTTGTCGAGGTCCCGATGAAGCTCATACTGCAAGCACCCCACTTCCTGCCGGCTGGGTTCAATCACCTCAAGTAAAGCTTCCGTTACCTGTGCCTTAAACTCCGGTTTAGCAGCAATAGTGGCAACAACTCTGATTTCCATAGTAGTTCTCCTGTTATTTTTGTCTTGCTTGCGGGTACCCCGGCAAGCCCGGCGACTCACATCTGCACCTACTATGACCCCTTCCCTGCATTGATTTCAATACGAAGTTTATTTAACAGATGCAACCCGACGGTTTTGCGCTTATTCTTGTTCCCCGCCGTTAATGCTCCCATTACCGCACCTGATCCCAATATCTTGTCTCTCAATGCCGGAGTTTTGCCTGATGACCGCAACACCGCAAGTTTTGAAAATCCGCCGCCCAGATGACTGGCATATTCACCTTCGTGACGATGATATGCTCAGTACGGTGCTACCGTTCACCAGCGAAGTTTTTGGCCGTGCGATAGTTATGCCAAACCTGACGCCGCCGGTGACTACTGTGGAAGCGGCCCTGGCATATCGCTCGCGCATCATGGCGGCTGTGCCTGCTGGCCATCACTTCACGCCGCTGCTGACCTGCTATCTGACCGATTCTCTGGATCCGGATGAAATCGCACGCGGTTTTGAGCAAGGTGTATTCACCGCCGCAAAACTTTACCCGGCCAATGCCACGACCAACTCCCAGCATGGTGTTTCTGACGTCAAAACCATTTATCCGGTATTGGAACGTATGCAAAAAATCGGCATGCCACTGCTGATCCACGGCGAAGTAACGCACAGCCATGTAGATATTTTCGATCGTGAAGCGTATTTCATTGATGAAGTGATGGAGCCGGTTCGTCGCCAGTTCCCTGAACTGAAAATTGTATTCGAACACATCACGACTAAAGATGCTGCTCAGTATGTTCTTGAGGGCAATCAGTATCTCGGAGCTACCATTACGCCTCAGCACCTGATGTTTAACCGCAATCACATGCTGGTGGGCGGCGTGCGACCACACCTATTCTGCCTGCCTATCCTGAAACGTAATATTCATCAGGAAGCCTTGCGGAACGTGATCGCCAGCGGCGCTGATCGCTTCTTCCTCGGTACCGATTCCGCCCCTCACACCAAAGGCCGCAAGGAGTCGAGCTGCGGCTGTGCAGGTTGTTTCAATGCACCTCTGGCAATGCCTGCGTATGCCACAGTATTCGAAGAGATGAATGCGCTGCATCACCTGGAAGCATTCTGTTCACTGAACGGCCCGCGTTTTTACGGTTTACCGGTCAATGAAGATTTTATCGAGCTGACACGTACGACGGTTACTCAGCCGGAAGAAATCGCGCTGGGCGAGGAAAGCGTTGTTCCATTCCTCGCAGGGCAGACACTGAACTGGAAAGTGACGGCCTGCTAAACACAGGTCAGGGATGAACGGCAGTAATCCGCAGCGCGATTTTCTCTTCATCTCCTTGTTGCGTAAACAGCAGATTGACTGTATAAATATACAGTCAATCTATTCAGGAGGTCCTATGCGTGTTGAAATCACTATCGATAAAACGAAACCTCTGCCTGTCGGTGCGCTCGACGCGTTATCAGGTGAATTGAGTAAAAGAATTAACAAACAGTTTTCAGACCGCGAAAATAATATTCAGGTCCGCTATGCCGGAGCAAATAGCCTATCGGTATTGGGTGGAGCAAAAACTGACCGTGATCTGATCGAAGAAATTCTGCAGGAAACCTGGGAAAGTGCCGATGACTGGTTTTCAAATCAAAACGATGAGTAACGCGTTGAAACGCCTGAAAATCAACCTGGCTGCCCTACCTTATTTATAATAATCAGGTTTATTAAAACCACGCCGAAAGGCTATTTCAGTATTTTACCGGGCGTCGCAGTCCGGTTTTTTATTCCTGACGCCTGTATAAAAAACACTCACCGTGAAAATAAAATTTCCGTTAATTCCCAGATAATTCTGACTCCTCATATATCAACACAGTTTTTTTACAATTAAATTCATTCAAACTCTCCTCAAAACGATTTAACTGTTTATACTGAAATAGCTCACCTGATAATGAGCCGCATTGATCCTCAGATAGTCACTCACGTTAGTCACTACAAGATAAGGGGTCTATATGGACAGAAATGATGAAGTTATTCAGACACACCCGCTTGTTGGTTGGGATATCAGTACGGTCGACTCGTATGACGCCATGATGATACGTCTCCATTACCTGTCTTCAAAAGACCAGACTCCAGAAAATGCTCAGGTAGACAGAACCCTTTGGTTGACTACCGACGTTGCACGGCAATTGATTAACATTCTCGAAGCCGGCATAGAAAAGATCGAATCGAATGAGTACGAATACAGTGATCACCGAAAACACTAATCTTTACCTGCCAGTCTGAGGCACCAGCGATTTACATCCTGGTGCCTTTTTCTTTGTTCCCGCCCTGCTTGCCTTCGCTGTCGTAAACTCTCTATCATGACGATTGCCAGATTGTTAAAAATTTTCGTCAGAGGAGTCTGAGTAATATGGATTATGATCTCATCGTCGTCGGCAGTGGCTCAGTTGGCTCTGCGGCAGGTTATTACGCCACCCGCGCCGGGTTGAAAGTCCTGATGATCGACAGTGCAATGCCACCGCACAATGCGGGCAGCCATCATGGAGAAACCCGTCTAATCCGTCACGCCTATGGCGAAGGCGCACGTTACGTACCGATGCTGTTAAGGGCGCAAACACTTTGGGATGAACTTGCCGAGGTCAGCGAAGAGAAAGTTTTTCATCGCAGCGGTGTGCTGAATGTGGGGCCGGAAAACTCGGATTTTATCGCTAATGTGAAAAACAGCGCTGAAACTTACAACCTGACGACTCAGAACATGGATGCCGAAGAGATCCGCACAAAGTGGCCGTTGTTCACCCTGCCAGACGGTTACTGCGGCGTTTTTGAACCCAATTCCGGTTACCTGCAAAGTGAAATCGCCATCTCCGCTTATATCCGTCTGGCACGGGAAGCGGGCTGCGCGCAATTATTTAACTGTCCGGTAGACAGTATAGAATGGCTGGAAGATGGCGTTGCAGTCTCTACCGCCGATGGCGTGTACCGTGGCGCCAAACTGGCCGTTACCGCTGGAACCTGGGTAACTAAAATCCTTCCCGAACTGCCGGTGAGACCCCTGCGAAAAGTATTTGCCTGGTTCCATGCCGATGGCCGCTACAGCGAAGAGAATCATTTCCCGGCGTTCACGCTGGAGACTCTGCAAGGCGACCAATATTACGGTTTTCCGTCGGTGAAAGACGCACTTAAACTCGGTAAGCACAACGGTGGCCAGTGGATCACTGAACCGCAAGAGCGGAAACCCTATGGTGGCTTCAGTCAGGACGGAACGGAATCGTTTAACTTTTTCCGCCACTTCCTGCCGGGTGTGGGCGTCAATCTTCGCGGCGCGTCATGCACTTACGACATGACCGAAGATGAAGATTTCATCATTGATACGTTACCTGGTCGGGATAACACGCTGGTGATTTCCGGACTTAGCGGACATGGTTTCAAGTTTGCCAGTGTTTTAGGCGAAATTGTTACTCAATTCGCTAACAATCTTCCTATCTCCTTTAATCTGCAGCCCTTTTCGCTTTCCCGCTTCAAATAATGTAAATAAGTCCACCGTTGTCTATATTCTGCCGGCGGTGTTTCTTTTCGTAAGTGGTAATGGGTTAATTTAGCTTTGAACCAGATCAATAGACTGGTATTTCCGAATTGACAACATTATAGAAAAAAACATAAGCTGGTCTAAGAAATCACAGGAGTGCTTTCTGTCGCGTAACGATACGCACAACAAGGATGTAATATGAAACTGTCAATTATAGAACCCTGTGGATTCACACGCTTAGGCATCTACTCTTATCTTGTTGAGAATAATAATCTCGATATTATAGATTCCGTGAATATATCCAACGCACTAAACCCTCTTGATGAATTCCAACCTGATGTGATTCTGGTTAACATGACGCAATATTGCCATAGCGCAGAATTATCAGAGGAATTGAAAGCTTTCTTTGAATACCGCCACACCGCCCGCATTTACTGTTACATCGATGCAAACTATCCCGATTGCGAAGAACCGATTTCGATTACCCGCGATGTCTTTATCCTCAATAAACAATCACTGACGTCATTGTTACAGAAAATTGCTTTGACACCTGACTCATACATGCCTGGAAATAATGCCGGGCTGCCGCGAATGTTGTTCAGCGATCAGGAAATTCTGGTGATGAACTACTGGATGTCTGAGATGCCCAACTATCGTATCGCCAGAAAATTAAATATCAGCAGCCGTACGGTGTATGTTCATAAACGACATCTGGCGCAGAAAATAAAAGTACGTAACCGCCTGGAGTTTTGTTTCATTTATAATCTGATCAAGTATCTTTTCTGGCCCATTGATGACATTTCTGCCACACCAATGAGTCGCCAAATAAAAGATGACCTTTTGATGATTTATAAGGCCCACATCTGAAAAATGCCCTGATTGATCAGGAATTTTTTTGGCTCGCAAACCCTTCAGTACTACTTAGCAAAGGCTCTTCCGCCTCCTGCGGTTGCACTCTCAATCCAGAAGCCTACAATGTTTTCAGGATTACCGGCCTCATTTTGAGGAGCCTCATAAAAATGAATACTATCGATAGAAGCGAAGTGTCCCCCACAGAAATCACGGAAACATTGTTGTCTGTGATTCGCCTGATGCGTAAGCAGGTCGATGCAGCGATGTCCGCTCAGGGACTTTCCCTTGCCCGTGGTAAGTTATTGACCGCCATCGCACACGAGGGAACCTGCCGACCGGGTGAACTTGCACATGTACTCCAGCAATCACCAAGAACCATTACTGATGCCATTGATGCAATGGATCGGGACGGTCTGCTTATCCGTAAACGCCATCCCACTGATCGCCGCTCGCAGCTACTGGAGCTTACCGAAGCCGGTAAACAGGCGCTTGAGCAAGTAAAAATACCCAAACAGGTCGCAATCGACCGGTTATTTGACGGCTTAGACTCTCTCGCCCGCCAGCAGTTAATGGCCTCACTTCGCAGCATCGAAGCACTGGCGCAGGATATCGAAGAGCAGAACAAACCCTAACGTTCAGGCGTTCCATCGCCGAGCAGAACAGCAATTTTGTGCCCTGCTGCTGTCGGTTCGAGGGCGATTTTGAGCACAATCGTCAGCGGAACCGACAGTAACATACCCACCGGCCCCATTAGCCAGCCCCAGAATATCAGCGAAATGAACACCACCAGCGTCGATAACCCCAGCCCTTTCCCGAGAATTTTTGGGTCAATAATGCTGCCGAAAATCACGTTGATCAGAATATAACCGCCGGTCACCATCAACCCGTCACTTACGCTGTTAAACAGGAAGGTCTGAATAATCGGGGGAATGGCGGCAATGAATGAACCTATGTTAGGAATATAGTTCAGCGCGAAAGCCAGCATGCCCCAAAGGAAAGCAAAACGGACGCCGATACCTGCCAGCAACGCCCATACCGCCAGCCCGGTGACGACGCTTATCAGCGTTTTGATCACCAGATATCGCGTGACGCTATCCAGCGCGCGCTGAACGTTCGCCATGCCTTTTCCCGGATCGTCGGAGAGTTGCTCGATTTTGTAAGGCAGTTGCGGGACCTCCAGCAGCATGAAAGCGACAGTCATCAGCAACAAGAACAGCCCGGCCATGGCATTGGAAAGATAACTTATCAGCTTGCTCACCAGATTCAGGGTCGCGGCCGGGTCGATGTACCCGGCCAACTGTTCCGGCGTAAAGGTCAGTTCACCTTGTGGAAAATAGGCGTCGTACTGCCGTAATTTCTCAATGATGATGCCGCGATACTGCGGTAATGTACGGGCAAATTCATTGAGCGTCACCAGCAACGTTGACGTGAGAAATACCATCACGCAAATCACCACCGTCGCCACCAGCATCACCGCGAGCGCACGCGGCACCCGCACTTTCTCCAGTAACACAATTAACGGATTGAGGACGAAAGCCAGAAAAAGCGCCAGAATGAACGGGACAATAATGTCTGCGGCTGACTTTATACCTGCGAAAATAACGACCAGCATTGCCATCATCACCGCGATTTTCAGTCCCTGATTAGTCACTATGGTCTTTCGCATAATTCTCTCCTGATGATGATCGCTGGCAGCAAATTAACGTGATTTCACCCATTCACGTAAACGCTGAATGTGCATATACAGCGCCGGGATAAACAAGATCCCCGCAGTCGTGGACAGCAGCATCCCGCTGAAGACCGTGACGCCGATGATGTGGCGGCTCATTGCTCCGGCACCTGAGGCCAGCACCAACGGCAGAACCCCCAGAATAAAGGAAATCGCCGTCATCATCACCGCACGAAAACGCTGCTTCGCGCCGTCCTGCGCCGCTTCACTGATCGACGCCCCTTCTTCACGTCGCGCTTTCGAGAATTCGACAATCAATATGGCATTCTTCGCCGCCAGCCCTATCAGCAACACCATGCCGATTTGTGCGTACACGTCGTTGCTCAGCCCGGCCAGATGTAATCCGCCGATTGCACCAAATACGGCGAAGATAACTGAAATCATCACCACCATTGGGATACTCCAGCTTTCGTACTGCGCCACCAGGAACAGATAGGCAAACAACAGCGCGGCGGCGTAAATCAGGATTGCCTGACCGCCAGCCTGAATTTCCTGTAATGACATTCCTGTCCATTCATAACCATAACCGGCTGGTAGTTTTTCGCTCAGAATATTTTCCATCTGCGCCATCGCTTCCCCGGAGCTTACGCCCGGCGCCGCAGAACCGCTGATGGCCAGTGACGGGAACTGGTTGTACTGAGTGATAAACGGCGCGCCGAGCGACGGAGTGAGATCGACGAGTTTGCCCATGCTGATTAGCGAGCCATTATCACTGCGCACGCTGAGGGTCGAAATCTGATCAGCGCGCTGACGGTCTTCCATTTCATTTTGCATCTGCACGTTGAAGAGACGGTTGTTGATGATGAAATCACTGACGTTCACGCCGCCCAGCGACGTTTGCAACGTGCCGAAGATACGACTGACCGGTACCTGCAACTGTGCGGCACGGTCGCGGTCGACGCTCAGGGCTATCTCCGGTACGGATGCGCTGAAAGTGGTGAATACACGGCTCAGTAGCGGATCCTGATTGGCGGCCATAATCAGCGCCTGACCGGTTGCCGCCAGCTCCTGCGGTGATTGCCCCTGTAATGCCTGCAGGCGCAGATCCAGCCCGGAGGCAGTACCCAATCCGGAAATAGCGGGCGGATTGATCGCCATGATCATCGCTGAAGGGATACCTGCCATAGCCGGTTGCAGGCGACCTATCACTTGATCCACGCTACTGCGAGCCCCCCAGGGTTTCAGCAGCACAATCCCAAACGCTGAGTTTGGCGCACTGCCGCCGCTCAGCAGACTAAAGCCACTGATGGCAATCACGTCGTCAACCGCTGGATCGCTCTCCAGCAGCGTCTGCATTTGTCCAAGGACCGCGTCAGTCCGCCCCAGTGATGCGCCATCAGGCAATTGCACATTCACAAAAAAATAGCCCTGATCTTCATCCGGCAGGAAGGATTTCGGCAAGCTCGAGTAGCCCCATACACATGCTCCCACGAGGGCTATAACGGTGAGCACGCTGGTCAGCGCATGTTTGCTGAGGCCGCGGGTAGCGGTCACATACCTATCTCGCACGGTATCCAGCCCACGGTTGAACGCACTGAACAGCCTCGCCGGTTTTTCTGGGCGAGGTTTGAGCAACGTGGCGCACAACGCAGGAGTCAGCGTTAATGCGTTGATACTGGAAAGGATCACCGCCGCCGAAAGCGTCACGGCAAACTGGCGGTAAAGTGCCCCGGTGATGCCCGGCAATACCGCGATGGGAACGAAAACCGCCATTAACACCACGGTTGTAGCGATGATCGGCCCGGCGATTTGCTTGAGCGCCTTGCGGGTGGCGGCCACGCGACCAAGTGACGGGTCTTCGGTCATCAGGCGCTCGACGTTTTCGACGACTACGATGGCGTCATCGACCACGACCGTCAGTGCCAGAATGATCGCAAATAAACTCAGCGTATTGGCCGAATAACCAAACGCGTAGAGCACCGCAAAAGTGCCAAGCAAAGAAACGGGAATGGTCAGGGCGACAATAAACGTGGCGCGCGCGCTTTGCAGAAACAGGAAGACGATAGTCAGGACAACAAGGAACGTAATTGCAAGAGATACCACGATTTCATCGAGCGTAGCGCTGACGAACTGAGTCGAGTCGAACTTAATTTCATAGTTGAGATCGTCCGGGAAATAGCGCGCCTGACGCGTCATTTCTTCGCGCACGGCATTCGCCACGTTCAGCGCATTGGCACCCGGCGCAGGATAGACCGACAGAAAGGCAGAAGGCGTCTGATTCAGCGTCGCGTTAACCTGATAATCCTGCGCCCCCAGCTCAATACGGGCGACGTCACGCAAACGCACCGTGCCACCATTTTCATTTTTACGGACGATAATATTCGAGAACTCTTCGGGTGAACTCAGGCGTCCGGCACCGCTGATGGTCAGGGTTTGCTGCTGCATCGACGGACTGGGTGATGCACCGATTTGACCGGCTGCGGCCTGTACGTTCTGGCTCTGGATCGCGGCGCTGATTTCCGTGCTGCTGACATTGAGTGCTTCCATTTTGCGCGGATCCAGCCAGATGCGCATGCTGTAGTCACGCGATCCAAAGACCTGCACATCACCCACGCCGTCAATACGCGCCAGCGCGTCACGTAGCTGGATGCTGGCAAAGTTACTGATAAACAACATGTCGTGCGTGTTTTTTGGCGAAAGCAGGCTGATGCCCATCAGAATGTTAGAAGCCTGTTTACGCACCGATACGCCGGTGTTTAGCACTTCGGCAGGCAATTTTGCGCTGACCTGAGAAATACGGTTTTGCACTTCCACCGCAGCGGTGTCCGGATCGGTACCGCTGGCAAAAGTAATATTGAGGGAATAGCTGCCGTTATTGCCGCTGTTTGATGACATATACAGCATATTGCTGACACCGTTCACCTGCGCCTCAATTGGGGCAGCAACGGATTCCGCAACGTCCCTCGCGCTCGCGCCCGGATAAATTGCGCTGACGGACACCACCGGCGGCGTGATATCCGGATACTGTTCGACCGGGATGACGTTGAGCGCCACCGCACCAATCAGGGCGGTGACCAGCGCGATAACCATCGCAAAACGGGGTCGCTTGATAAATTGCTGGAGCATCGTCGTTCCTTAACGTTTTGTTATCTGAGCTGGTGAAACGCCCTGAGCGTCCCGCGTCGATACTTTCATTCCCGGCTGGATCCACTGCAGGCCTTCCGTCACCACGTGATCTCCGCCCTTTAAGCCTTCCAGCACGAAATATCCCTGAGGCGTTTGGCCCCCGAGGCGGACTGCCCGCGCTTCAACTCGCTGCTCTGCATTGACCAGCAGAACAAAGTGACCGGCCTCATTTTGCTGTAACGCATTGGCTGGCACGACAGGAAGATGGGCATCAGAGCGCGGTTCCGCCAGCACATTGACGGTGCCGCCTGGCAGTAGGCGATGTTGTGGATTCGCCACCGTCAGCCTGACCGCCACGGTACCGGTCTGCGCATCAATACGGTTGCCCAGCGATTCAAACGCAGGCCCGGTCATATACGGCGAACCGTCTGATAAGCGTAAAGACAGCGCCATGTTTTTCTCTGACATCGCCTCTTCTAATGAACCTGTGTTCTGGCTGGCGCTGAGGAAATCGCGTTCATTGACGGAAATCACTACGCGAACCGGGTCAAGCTGAACAATTTCAGTCAGCGTGCCGCTCGCCGGATTCACCAGACTGCCGGTATGAAAATGGCTGACCCCGATGCGCCCGGAAATCGGCGCGGTGATGCGGGTATAGCTAAGCTGCAGCTCCTGAGTTTTCAGGGCGGCCTGCGCCTGTGCGACGGCTGCACGGGCGGTGTCCCGTGCAGCCACGGCGGCGTCAACGTCAGACTGGCTGACAGTGCGGGCATCGCCCAGACGCTGAATACGGTTCAGATGTGTTTGTGCGTGGCGTGCCGTCGCGTTTGCGCTGTCGAGCTGCGCTTTCGCCTGAGCAACAGCTGATTTATGTAAAGCGGGCTCGATTTCATACAGCAGGTCACCTGCATTGACAAACTGTCCTTCTTCAAAGGCGCGTCTTGCAATAAAACCTTCGGTGCGGCTGGCCACATTGACCGACTGAACGGCTTCAAGTCGCCCAAGATAAGTGCGGCTGACGCCGTCAGTTTGGGTAGTAATGGTGACAGTGCCGACCGCAGGTACAGGCTGAGCTATCACATCGTCAGAATAAAGCAGAACAAAAGCCAATATTGCGGCGAGAGCGTTAAATCGGGTGCCCGTTGCCGGGCGGCGAAATGCAGGGATCATCATAGCGTCACTCTCCGTGTGATGTCGGATGCCTGCCCGAATTGAGAAGAGCGCGCAAGCAACGGCAGACATCAGATATAAGAATATAAAGAAATTCCTAACAAAATTTCCGGCAAGTATAATTGCGGAAATATTTAGTAACCTGATCTCGATCACCTGAATCCCCACCCTTAATTTTCTTTACGTTTTATTTAGGAAATATTTAAACTCTAGGGAATTGAGTAGACATATATATAAGAATTTTCGTACCGATAAATAAGACTGCAAAAAACATATCAAAAAATCAACGACTGCGGATAAAACTAGATTTATTTACTCAAATTTTTAGAACTGGAATCATCTTTACCCAGCATGACAAAAACTTACAAACCCCTTCCAGCACTGCATTTTGCGCCATTTATTTTATGATTCCCGGAGTGAGACTAAACCATTGAACAAATTCAGGCCATTATCATCAAAATTAATGAACAAGTTAAATTAATCGACACTTTTGAAAATTAAATATTGCCAATATATTTCAAAATGTTTACTTTCCAAAAATATTTCATTGAGTGAGATGTCTTTTATGCTGTGGAAAAACACGCCTGTTCACTTTGGCCATATTTCCGTTGTGATTCATTGGGCCGTCGCGCTGGCCGTTTACGGATTATTCGCGCTGGGTCTGTGGATGGTGGGATTGGGTTATTACGACACCTGGTATCACCGTGCGCCGGAATTACATAAAAGTATCGGCGTATTGGTTTTCGCAGCCATGGTATTCCGGCTGGCATGGCGGTTTATTTCCCCGCCGCCGAAACCGCTCAGTAGCTACAGCGCGAAAACCCGCCTCGGCGCATGGCTGGCACACGTTCTGCTGTTTGCCGGGCTGTTCGGCATTTTGATCAGCGGCTATCTGATTTCCACGGCAGAAGGTCAGCCGATAAGTGTGTTTGGCTGGTTTGATATTCCCGCGACGCTGTTCGGACTGAACCAGCAGGCGGACATTGCCGGAACCATTCATTTATGGATGGCGTGGGGCATTGTGATCGTTTCCGCCTTTCATGCACTGGCGGCGCTTAAACACCATTTCGTTGACCGTGACAGCACCCTGACACGCATGCTCGGGCGCTGACCCCAACGCTTATTGCTCTTCCCTTTATGAACAATGGAGAATCATCATGTTGAAAAAAACTACCCTGGGCCTGACGCTGGCATCGCTGTTACTGGCGGCCGGTTCCGCCAGCGCGGCAAATTACAAAATCGACAAAGAGGGCCAGCACGCCTTTATCGAATTTCGTATCAAGCACTTAGGTTACAGCTGGCTGTACGGCAGCTTTAATGATTTCGACGGTGGTTTCACCTTTGATGAAAAAGATCCCTCTGCCGATAAAGTCAACGTCACCATCAACACTACCAGCGTCTTTACCAATCACGCTGAACGCGATAAACACCTGCGCAGCGCAGAATTCCTCAACGTAGGTAAACATCCGCAGGCCACATTCACCTCAACATCCGTGAAGAGCGAAGGCGGGAATCTGGCAGTGACCGGTGATTTCACGCTTAACGGCATCACAAAACCGCTGACATTACAGGCGAAACTGCTGGGTCAGGGTAAAGATCCATGGGGTGGTTACCGTGCAGGCTTTGAAGCCGCTGGCACCATCGCGCTAAAAGATTATGGCATCACCACCGATCTGGGCCCGGCCTCTCAGGAGGTTGAGCTGATCATTTCTGTTGAAGGTGTCCGGGAGAAGTAATTTCTGCCAGCAAAGAAAAAGCCCTGAATGGCAACGCCAGTCAGGGCTTTTTTACGTTATGAAAACGGATCAGTCTTTTTCTGGTGCTGGAATATGCATGGTGGTTTGCAACAGGCCTTTGGACTTGTTGAAAATCTTGATGCCATTTTCGCGCCCGGCACGCAGCGCGCGCTGTTCTTCGACCGGCAGTTTCAGCTCTGTCATACAGATTTCACTGCAACAGCCATCAAACTTTGCCGTACAATCTGGACACTGAATAAACAACAAGTGGCAGCCGTCGTTTTTGCAGTTGGTATGGTTATCGCACGCGGTGCCGCACTGGTGGCAATGGGCGATCACGTCATCAGAAATACGTTCGCCCATGCGCTCATCAAAAACGAAGTTCTTGCCTTTAAATTTAACCGGCAAACCCTGCTCTTTCGCCCGGCGCGCATATTCAATAATGCCGCCTTCGACGTGATACACATTTTTAAACCCGTTGTGCAGCATGTAAGCACTGGCTTTTTCACAGCGGATCCCGCCGGTGCAGTACATGACGATTTTCTTGTCTTTGTCTTCTTTAAGCATATCAACGGCCATGGGCAGCTGATCGCGGAAAGTGTCAGACGGCACTTCAATCGCTTTGTCGAAATGCCCCACTTCGTATTCGTAGTGATTACGCATATCAACAAACAGCGTGTCCGGATCGTCAATCATCGCGTTGACCTGTTCGGCTTTCAGGTACTCGCCAATATTTGACGGGTCAAAGCTTTCGTCTTCGATACCGTCCGCCACGATGCGGTCACGCACTTTCAGGCGCAGCACCCAGAACGATTTGCCATCGTCTTCAAGGGCAACGTTCAGACGAATTTGATCCAGCGCGGGATGGCTGGAAAACAGCTCGGTTTTGAACGCGTCAAACCGGCTTTGCGGGACGCTTATCTGCGCATTAATCCCTTCTTTGGCGACGTAAATACGGCCAAACACGTTCAGGCGGGTCAGGCTGATATACAGGGCATCGCGGAAAGCTTTTGGATCTTCAATCTGGAAATACTTATAAAAAGAAACTGTAGTGCGCGGCTCGGTTTCGGCCAGCATGCGCTCCCTCAGTTCCTCATTAGAAATACGGTTATGTAACACTGGCATGGTGTACGTTCCTGTCTTTCGGGGAATTTAACTATCGGTAACTTTTAAGCGGCAAGATTATACATTAAAGCAACAATGAGGACATCTCCCGTTGCAAATTCGTCAACAGAAAAACACCTGCTGCACCTTGCCCTCAGGATAATTACGATAATCTATGCTTAGGTGTTATCCAATTTTCGGGATTTATTCACGATTCAACCCTTCGCAGGAGCAGGAAACATGAGCAAGCTTTTTGAACCGATTTCGCTGGGTCAGCTGACACTCCCAAACCGCATTGTGATCGCCCCAATGTGCCAGTACTCCTCAGATAACGGCAAAGCCACGTCCTGGCATCATGCCCATCTCGGCCAGTTATCCTTCTCGGGTGCAGGTTTGCTGATTCTGGAAGCCACAGCGGTGGAATCCGTCGGGCGCATTTCTGCCGAGGATTTAGGGTTATGGGATGATGAGACTGAGACCGCGCTGAAAGGTCTTGTCGATGGCCTGCGTGAAAACAGCGACATGGCACTCGGCCTGCAGCTCGGCCACGCAGGTCGTAAAGCATCGTGCGCAGCACCATGGAAAGGTGGCGCGCAAATCCCTCAATCCGCCGGTGGCTGGCAAACCGTAGCACCCTCTGCGCTGGCGTTTGCAGAAGGTACCGAACCCCCCGAAGCGATGTCACTTGAACGCATCGCCGAACTGAAAAAGGCTTACGTTGACAGCGTATTCCGCGCCGATCGTCTGGGGTTTGATCTGCTGGAATTACACGGTGCGCACGGTTATCTGCTGCATCAGTTCCTCTCACCGCTCTCCAACCAGCGTACCGATCAGTACGGCGGTTCGCTGGAAAACCGTATGCGCCTGCTGCTGGAAATTTTCGAGGAGATCCGCGCGGCCTTCCCGGCAGAAAAACCGGTGGGTGTACGCATTTCCGCGACTGACTGGGTGGAAGGCGGCTGGGATCTGGAGCAATCCATCGAACTTTCGAAAGCACTGGATGCGCTGGGCTGCAGCTACATTCACGTCTCCAGCGGTGGCCTGAGTACGGAGCAAAAGATCGCCGTCGGTCCGAACTATCAAGTGCCTTTTGCTGATGGCATCAAGCGTTACGTGAAAATGCCCGTGATCGCCGTTGGCCTGATTACCGAACCAGAGCAGGCTGAAGCGATTATCGGTACCGGTCAGGCGGATATGATAGCCCTGGCACGCGGGATTCTGTACAACCCGCGCTGGCCGTGGCACGCCGCCGCCAAACTTGGCGCCAAAGTGACCGCGCCGAAACAATACTGGCGCAGTGAGCCGCACAGCGTAAAAGGTTTATTCCTGCCAAAGTAAACTCTGTTTGTAAATTTACCTTCGGGCAGCCCATTTGGCTGCCCGTTAATTTGACAAAAACCGATTCTCTGCTGATATTCAGTCGGAAAGAGAAAAGTCCGCTATCTTGCCTTTAACAGGCCGCCGTTCAGAAAAAAAGCACAATGCTTTCCATTCAGGCAGTGAATACCAGAAAATGAGGTATTAGTGCCGACGACTTTCACCTCATTCAAAAAAAGTGCCACAATATGTCACTTTGTTATAAGAAATTAACGCATAACACGCACTCCATATGGGGAGTGACCGTTTTTATGTAGCGGGCTGCTGCACTAGACAGAGCTTATATATTTTCTACTTCGATATAATGACGCAGAGATTCTATGACTCAGGTACCAACATTTAACCGTTCATTACTGCACCCACGATACTGGCTCACCTGGCTGGGTCTGGGTCTGCTGTACACGCTGGTCTTATTACCTTATCCGGTTATCTATCGTCTGGGCACCGGATTGGGCCGATTCTCCATGCGCTTTCTGAAACGTCGCTACAAAATCGCGGTGCGCAATATCGAACTCTGCTTCCCCGATATGCCCCCGGAACAACGGGAAGATATGGTGGTGAAAAACTTCGAATCCGTTGGTATGGGCTTGTTTGAAACCGGTATGGCGTGGTTCTGGCCTGACTGGCGAATCGAGCGCTGGTTTCGCGTCAGCGGGCTTGAGCATATTCAGCGTGCCCGCGACAACCAACAGGGCGTGTTGCTGATTGGCGTTCACTTCCTGACGCTGGAGCTGGGTGCGCGCATTTTCGGCATCCATAATCCGGGCGTTGGCGTGTATCGCCCGCACGACAATAAATTGATGGACTGGATCCAGACCAAAGGCCGTATGCGCTCTAACAAAGGTATGCTGGATCGCAAAGACCTCAAAGGGATGATCCGCAGCCTCAAGCAGGGCGATATCATCTGGTACGCGCCTGACCATGACTACGGCCCGCGCGCCAGCGTCTTTGTGCCGTTCTTCGCCGTCGATAAAGCTGCCACTACCACCGGGACGTATCTGCTGGCACGTATGGGCAAACCGGCAATTATTCCGTTCACCCCGCGACGTCTGGAAGGTGGCAAAGGCTATGAGATGATCATTCATCCTCAGGTCGCCGACTTCCCGCTCGATGATGAGGTGGTTGCCGCCACCTATATGAACAAAGTGGTAGAAAACGAAATCCGCCAGGCGCCGGAACAATACATGTGGCTGCATCGCCGCTTCAAAACGCGTCCGCAGGGTGAGTCCTCACTCTATAAAACACTGAAGGAGTGATGCCGCTTGCCGGTTCAGGTTGATTGAGCCTGAACCGGCACTTGTTCCTCCCTCCTGATTTGCTTAAACAGTTTTTTTGACAGACTTCTTCAAAGTTATCAGATTTTATCTCATCTCTTTTAGGCCAATACTCTCAGCATAATTTCCCCACGTGATTACCCCGCCTTTTTTGGGGCCGCGTGACCTCTGAATCTCACTCGAAAGGAACGTTTTATGCTGGCTAAACTGAATACTGCTTTTACCCGCGCCACCGACCATCCTGATTTCGGTAAGCTTTTGTTACGTCTCACTTTCGGCATTCTAATCCTGTTCCACGGCGTGGCAAAAATTGAGAACGGTGTGGGCTGGATAGCCAAAATGTTACAGGCTGATGGCTTGCCGGGTTTCATTGCCTACGGTGCCTATATCGGCGAAGTGATTGCGCCCGTGCTGATCATTCTGGGGATCTTCACCCGCCCTGCGGCGCTGGTGATGGCATTCAATATTCTTGTTGCCGTTTTCCTGGTGGTCGCCGGAAAATTCTTCACTGTCACTGACGTCGGGGCCTGGGGTCTGGAAGGCGAAGCGCTGTATTTCTTCGGCGGATTGGTAATCATGTTCCTCGGCAGCGGCCGTTATTCTGTGATGAAAAACCCGGCGCTGCGTTAATTTCTACTGTGGTTTTTATCTTTCTGCGTTTGTCGCGGCCAGCCCCTTGCTGGCCGTTTTCTTTTGATCTATCCACACTGATATTGATCTCCTTCATCTCCGATTTTTTTAAACCTGTATTTTATTTCACTTGTTACAGTTCATTAACATCATTGAAGTGGATGATAATTAGGCGCATAATTATCCATCTGACTGATTGTTACTTGTGCTCTGCCTTGTTTCTGTCTGCTATGACAGAGCGAATCGACCTTTATCTTTCGGTAATTTATGACCCCGGCTCCTGAACCTGAAATCGCACCAGAACCCATTAACTGGAAACGTAATTTGTTTGTTGCCTGGATCGGCTGCTTTCTTACCGGTGCTGCATTCAGCCTGATTATGCCTTTCCTGCCGCTGTACGTAGAAACCCTCGGCGTCACCGGTCATGAGTCCCTGAACATGTGGTCAGGGCTGGTATTCAGCATCACTTTCCTGTTTTCCGCCATCGCATCGCCCTTCTGGGGTGGCCTTGCCGATCGCAAGGGACGCAAAATCATGTTGCTGCGATCCGCACTCGGTATGTCGATCGTCATGGTGCTGATGGGGTTCGCGCAAAACATCTGGCAATTCCTCGTTCTCCGCGCCCTGCTTGGCTTACTCGGCGGCTTCGTCCCCAACGCCAACGCGCTGATTGCCACTCAAATCCCCCGCAACAAAAGTGGCTGGGCGCTAGGTACGCTTTCCACCGGTGGCGTCAGTGGCGCATTGCTCGGGCCGCTGGTCGGCGGTTTACTGGCCGACAGCTACGGGCTGCGTCCGGTCTTCTTCATCACTGCTGCGGTGCTTTTCCTGTGCTTCGTGATGACGCTGTACTGCATCCGCGAACAGTTCGTGCCGGTGAACAAAAAAGACATGCTTAACCGCAAGCAGGTGTTTGCTTCGCTTAAAAATCCGAAACTGGTGCTGTGCCTGTTCGTCACCACGATGATTATTCAGGTGGCGACCGGCTCGATTGCGCCCATCCTCACACTTTACGTGCGGGAGCTGGCGGGTAACACGCAGAATCTGGCGTTTATCAGCGGCATGATTGCTTCGGTACCGGGTGTGGCGGCATTAATGAGTGCGCCACGGCTGGGTAAACTGGGGGACAGGATCGGACCTGAGCGCATTCTGGTGGCAATGATGGGGATATCAGTGCTGTTGCTGATCCCGATGGCGTTTGTGCAAACGCCGCTGCAACTGGGGATACTGCGCTTCCTGCTCGGCGCTACCGACGGTGCGCTGCTTCCGGCGGTACAGACGCTGCTGATTTACAACTGTACCAATCAGGTGGCTGGCCGCGTGTTTAGCTATAACCAGTCGTTCCGTGATGTGGGGAATGTCACCGGCCCGTTGCTGGGTGCGGCGGTTTCGGCAAGCTATGGATTCCGTACGGTGTTTTTCGTCACTGCGCTGGTTGTGCTGTTTAACGCCGTCTACTCCTGGTGGTGTCTGCAACGCCGGCCACGTCAGGCGATGGTCGATTAAACACGACCGTCGTTGCAGGAAACCTCTTACTTGGCCCTTTCTGGCAGCGGACGCATAGCGTCAGGCACTTCAACCACCGCCAGACGGACCTCATAGTGTTTACCGGCCGTTATCGCCGGAAGTACTGAGGTCAGTTTCTCAATGGTCTCGGTCGGATTATCACTGGCGACGCTGGCGCAGAATAATTGCCCCGGATGACAGAACCCCGCCATCATAATCGGTGGCGGCGGTGGCATACCGTCGCCGTGGAACGAGGGTAAGCCCATAGGAGGCTGAGGAGGTAGATTTTCAGCTGCCGTGCTGGCGACGCTGAATAATACGCCAAGACCGCACAGTGGCAGAAGTAACGCGCGGGAATGAATCTTCATAACAGTAACCTTATTGCTGTAAGTTTCATGGTCACTTTAGTCCCCAAATTCACGCCGCGCAGACGGTTTGCTAAAACTTTACCCTCCCCCTCCACTGCCTTTGCAAAGCAGGGAAAGTACTGACATTTGTGTCTATAGTAACCATTCACGCGAAGCCAAAACCACGCGGTAACCGTCCACATCCTCAAAGGTTCTGCCATTTTCATCCCAGTAAGGATTAAACGACGGCACGCCTGTAAATCCGGCTTGCAGCATCGCTTCACATTGTTCAACCCACTGTTTTTCTTCGGCAATATAAAATACCAGCAAATTATCCTGCGTCGGTGCGCAGCCTGCGACTGAACCATGATGATGCGTAAATTCAAGATGGTAATGATGCTGAGGATGCCCCACCAGCACGCCATCAAATCCCTGATGATCGCTGAAACATCCAATCACTTCGAATCCCAGCCCGTCACAATACATGGTGGCTATTTCATCAAGATTGTCAGTCGGTCGCGCTACGCGCAGCACTGCGTTTCGTGAAATCATGGTGAAAAACTCTCCCTCAACTTACCGTTTTTATTTAGAAAAATAAGGATAGCAGAAGAATACCCACTGTTTTTCATCTGAAAACTTGCACTCTGGGATTTATCGACAACAATCATTGAATCAGCGTTTTCACTGGCGGATGGTTGTTACCTGTTCATTCATAACGCTATTTACACCACACGTGTTTACCCATTACCCCCATTTCAACTCAGGAGACAACAATGAGCATGTACGTAACGCTTGAAGAAGCTATTGATGCCGCCCGCGAAGAATTTCTCGAAGCCGCACAGGACAGGATCCAGGGCGATGAAGAGCCGCTTCCCGATCAGTTCAATTTGCAGAAATACATCATGCAGGATGGCGACATCATGTGGCAGGCGGAGTTTCTTAACGGCGAAGGGGAATCGATTGATGCATTAACCTTCCGCAGCGGTGCCGCCGCTCAGGCCATTTTCGATGAGGACTATGACGTTATCGAGCTCGAAGAAGAGTGGCTGGAAGAAGCGACGCTGTACGAGTGGGATGAAGGAGAATTCCAGCACGAGCCGCAGACCGACACTGAAGAAGGCGCTGCTGCTGCTGAAGAATGGGATGATGAGGACGATTATCCGGGACGTGACATCGACTAACGATTAGTTATAGGGGCCGTGGCGGGCGTCAATCGGCAACATGAAGGTGTCGACGATCATCGAAAGCGGTACATCGATGACGGTGACATAACGCCACGGACTATCCCGCAGATCCCATTGCACCCCGGGATAATACTGATTGCCATGTCCCTGCCCCGGCACTGTCCGGCTAATGATACTGCCACAGCCCGTCAGAGTCCCAGCCACTAATGCCAGTACACATCCACGTAAAATTACCCGATTAATCACTCATACAACCTGTCGATTCGACTCAATGGAAGCACTCCGTGGAGCGCTGAAAGCGCTGTCAGCTTAGCACGCGCGCATGCCCCACGATGTTAAGGCAAAGTAAAATTTTATACGCTGACGCCTAAAGAGTCACTGAACTTCCGGCCATAAAAAACGGGCAGTACGTTTTCACATACTGCCCGTTAGCTTTAATGACTCTTCACATCAACTCAGGCGGGTTTAACTTCCAGCGTCTGGGTTTCAGGGAAAGCCTCAACGTTACGCGGCAATTTACTATAATGCTCACTCCACGCCCGTTGATCCGGTTGCGTCCAGACCGCAGAGTGTAAGCGTGCCATCAGTACCGGATCGCTCAGAAGGATCAGGCGATCGGCCTTGCCTAAATCTTTCGGCCCGGTTTTCAACGCCTGCTCAAGGTGAGCGCGACGGCCATTTTCAACCGCATCACGCATCAGGTGGCGCGAAGTCGCCATAGCTGTCGCCAGTGCATTGAAAGTCGGATCAAATACCGCATGCATGAAGCCGTTTTGCAGTTTGCGTTCACGGTTCAGCTTGAGATATTCATCCGTTGCCACCAGTTCACGCGGAGGATCGTACTCTTCCGGGATCAGGAACAACTTGGCTCTCTTACTCTTAATCCCCAGCGTTGCGCGGCTTGACAACACCGATACGATTGGCGAGAGGATCAGAGAGAAGACGATAGGCGCCAGCCACCACAGGAAGCGTAAGTCCAGCCATGCCATACCGGCGGCCCAGACAGCACCCAGCAACAGCTGAGAACCGTGACGCTTAAAGGCTTCGCCCCACGGCGTGTCATCATCATCACGCTGCGGTGAATTCCAGACCACTTCCCAGCCCAGGAATGCGCTGACCACGAATACGGTGTGGAACAACATGCGCACTGGTGCCAGCAGGACTGAGAACAGCATTTCCAGCAACATGGATAGCAGCAGACGCAGACCGCCGCCAAATTGCTTCGCACCTTTAGCCCAAATCAGGACGATGCTCAGCAGTTTTGGCAGGAACAGCAGCACCATGGTGGTCGAAAACAGCGCAATGGCCAGCTCGGGACGCCACTGCGGCCACACCGGAAACAGCTGGCGCGGTTGCAGGAAGTACTGCGGTTCCATCAGCGTATGCACTACCTGCAAGGCAGTAGACAGGGCCAGGAATGTAAACCACAGCGGAGCGGACAGATAAGACATCACGCCGGTCAGGAACACCGCACGGTGTACCGGGTGCATCCCTTTCACCAGGAACAGGCGGAAGTTCATCAGGTTACCATGACACCACCGGCGGTCACGTTTTAGCTCGTCCAGCAGGTTCGGCGGTAATTCTTCATAACTGCCCGGCAGATCATAGGCGATCCATACGCCCCAGCCAGCACGACGCATCAGTGCTGCTTCCACGAAGTCATGCGACATGATGGAACCGGCAAACGAACCTTCACCCGGCAGCGGCGCAAGCGCACAGTGCTCGATGAACGGTTTGACGCGGATGATGGCGTTATGACCCCAATAGTGGGATTCGCCCAGTTGCCAGAAGTGCAGACCGGCGGTAAACAACGGGCCGTAGACGCGGGTCGCAAACTGCTGGCAACGCGCATACAGCGTATCCATACCGGACGCTTTCGGCGAAGACTGGATAATACCGGCGTTCGGGTTGGCATCCATCAGACGCGCCAGACCGGTCAGACATTCACCGCTCATGACGCTGTCGGCATCAAGAATAACCATGTAGGCATATTCCCCGCCCCAGCGACGACACCAGTCATCGATGTTGCCGCTTTTACGTTTCACACGGCGGCGGCGGCGGCGGTAGAAGATACGACCATGACCATCAACGTCGCGGCACACTTCCATCCAGGCTTTTTGTTCGGCTACGCAGATGTCCGGGTCATAACTGTCGCTCAGGACATAGATATCAAACTGATCCAAATCACCCGTCGCTTTTACTGATTCATACGTTGCACGAAGACCCGCGAAAACGCGCTCCACGTCTTCATTACAAATCGGCATGATCAGCGCAGTACGGTTATTCGGGTTCAGCGGCTCATCGCCTTTGGTCGATGCCGTGATGCTGTATTTATCGCGGCCGATGAGCAGTTGTAAAAAGCCCATCAGCGCAGTCCAGAAACCGGCCGACACCCAACAGAAAAGGATGGCGAACAGCACCAGGATCCCCGTCTGCAACACATAAGGCAGAAGTTGCAGAACCGACTGTAACCAGTCCTGGTTTAGCATATCTGCGGGGTCGATCAGCGCCCAGCCCTGATAAGGCAGGATGGTTTTCATGTACCAGGTCGCGATCGCCGTTTGCACCAGCATGAGAGCCAGCAAAATATAACGACGGACGGAACCTGCATGACGCCAGCGTTTTTCCGACTCCGGCATTTCAGAGGCACGATGACGGGAAGCTGCACTGCGCCCCATCAGGTTGTCCCAAAAACGTCCTACCGGGTTGGTACGCCAGACATCAGGGAACATGCTGGAACGTTTAACTGCAGGCATAGCGCTCGCGATGGTGCGGCCTTCGTTATCCACCTCATCCAGCGAGCCTTTCTCCAGTGCGTAAGGCCAGCCAGCACCGACGCGTGCTTTCACCGAGGCCAGAGGCGCATCGGTGTCCGCAGCAGCGGCAGCCGCAGAAGCCATGTCATCAGTGCCCAGGCGCCGATGCACGGTGGCAAAAGCTTCGCCCTCAGCAGCCGGAAGCTGTTGAAGGAGTGCCGCTTTCTGATCTTCAGTAAGCGGCAAAGCTTCTACATATTCATGAGTAGAGTGCGTTGACTTATTCATTTGCAGGCAGCTGATAGCTCCAGGTTTCACTCAGTGTTTTATCGCCATTGGCCAGAGAAGCGCGCATTTCGATCGCTTTCTTCGGATCTTTCACTTTCAGGCGCAGCGTCAGACGCCAGCCCTTAGTTACCGGATTATAGCGGACAGTGTTTTCAACCAGATCGCCGTTGTCGCCCACGCTGACCTGAGACGCCACCGGTGTGTCGCTTTTCAGGGCTTTCAGGTTTGGACCGACAAAATCAACCAGGAAGGCAACGCTGCCGTCTGGCTCACGGATCAGATTTGACTGCTTCACATCACCGGTTGAGCGCATGGTACGTTCAACCCACGCCAGATCCGGTGAATGTAATTTATCTTCTTCAATAGAGAAGTGCAGACGATAGTTCATAGACAACGGCTTACCTGCATCAGGTAACTGATCCGGCGTCCAGAAGGCCACGATGTTGTCATTGGTTTCATCGGCGGTCGGAATTTCTACCAGCTCAACTTTCCCTTTACCCCAGTCGCCTTTGGTCTCTACCCAACCGCTTGGACGCAGATCGTAACGATCGTCCAAATCTTCAAAGTTGGAGAAACTGCGGCCGCGTTGCAGCAGACCGAACCCTTTCGGGTTTTCCATGGAGAACTGACTGACGGCCAAATGTTTTGGATTGTTCAGCGGACGCCAGATCCATTCACCGTTACCGGCGTGGATAGACAGACCATTAGAATCATGCAGCGCCGGACGATAGTTCATCACCGGAGACGGCTGGTTCGCGCCGAACAGGAACATACTGGTCAAAGGTGCGACGCCAAGTTTGCCCACTTTGTCACGCAGATAGACCTGAGACTGCACGTCAACGGTGGCTTCTTTGCCCGGATAAACATCCAGACGGTAAGCGCCGGTCGCACGCGGAGAATCCAGCAATGCGTAAATGACTAAGTGTTTTTCATCCGGATTAGGACGTTCAATCCAAAATTCGCGAAAACGCGGGAATTCTTCGCCGGAAGCCAGCGCGGTATCGATAGCCAAACCACGTGCAGACAGACCATAAACCTGGCCTTTACCGATGACACGGAAGTAGCTGGCACCCAGCACACTCATAATTTCATCATTTTTGTCTGCTTTATTGATGGGATAAAGCACTTTGAAACCGGCAAAGCCGAGGTTCTTCACAGAGTCAGCGTCATGTTTGACGTTGCCAAAGTTGAAGTAATCCGGGCTGTATTTGATTTCTTTAACGGAGTTAGCCGTCACTTCATTGATTTTCACCGGAGTGTCGAAGTACATCCCCTGGTGGTAGAACTCAAGCTTGAAAGGCGTGTTCTGATCTTTCCAGTACGCTTTGTCATGATTGAACTGAATTTGTTGGTAGTCTGCGAATTTGAGGTCGCGGAACTGGGACGGTAAATTGCTCTTCGGCGCTTCGTAGCCTTTATCGGCTAATGCTTTCGCTTGTTTTGCAACATCGTCAATAGAAAAAGCCCAGGCAGATGAGGTGAACATGGCCATCAACACTGCGGCACTTAGCAAACGGACTTTGATCATACGTGACCCTATGGAAAAATTTTTATCCGACACCTTGTCTCCTTTAAGCGCGCTTAACTCATTCGCTGTAACAATTTTAAGGGAAGTGTCAGGTTTCCGACAACCTGAGCAGTCGATGGTTCATCCATTGATGAACCGTTTAAGCGCAACAGGGTACAAGGATATCAATTCGTTGAAACACAGGCTATGGAAACTTGTCCTATAACAAAGCCCGTTTTATGTTCGGACTTATACTATTGTCAGCAATGTCCATTTCTGGTTACCTGAATGAATCGCCCTAAAGACAAATTACGATCTAAAATTAGGATGAGCTGCATACAACGGGAACGTAATGAAACCACAAAAACCACAACGTGAGTTCTTTTTGGACTCCATACGCGCATATTTGATGCTGCTGGGTATTCCATTCCATATATCATTGATTTACTCCAGTCATATCTGGGCAGTAAACAGTGCCATACCCTCGCACGGCCTGACTATCTTCAATGATGTCATCCACGCCTTCCGTATGCAGGTGTTCTTCGTCATATCAGGGTATTTCTCCTATATGCTGTACGAGCGCTATGAATCGCACCAGTGGCTGAAGGTGCGTTTGGAGCGGGTCGCCATCCCGCTGGCCGCGGCATTTCCGCTTATCACGCTCCCTCAGCTTTATTTCCTGATGAAATACACCAGCAAGTTTTCTGACTGGAGCACAATGGGCCTCTATCAGAAAATTAACATCACAGTCTGGGAATTAGTGTCTCACTTATGGTTCTTGCTGACGTTGGTTATTCTCACCAGCATTTGTTTTTATCTGTTTAAATTTATAAAAGAAATTAAGACTAATCGCATTCAATTAATTAAAAACCGAACAAATAGCTTAGGAAAACTCTCAATACTCTTTTTGTTTATCGGTTTAATTTATGCCGTATTTAACAGAGCGTTGTACCTTTTTGCGCCGGACTTACTTTCTAACGGAGCGTTTAATTTTATCGTCATGCAGACGCTGTTTTATCTGCCATTTTTCATTATCGGCGCCTTTGCGTATAAATTCGCCTGGTTGAAAGAGCTGTTTATCAAACCGTCTGCTACTGCGGGTGTGGTCAGCATCTTCCTGTTCGCTGCCTACATGTTCAATCAGCACGTGAATACTCCGCAGCTTTACTCGATGGAGATTGATGCCATCATCACGACGCTGTTGGGTATTCTGATGGTGAACGTGGTGTTCTCATTTAGCCATTACATGCTGAACTTCCAGGCACCGTGGATCACCTATCTGGTGAACTCATCCTTGTTCATCTATCTGATTCACCACCCGTTAACGCTGATTTATGGTGCCTTCATCACGCCAAAAATTCACAGCGACTGGATGGGTTTCTGGGTGGGTCTGGTGTTCGTATTCGGTATCGCCTTCTTCCTTTATGAAGTGCATAAACGTATACCGCTGCTGCGCTTCCTGTTTTCAGGCAAACCGCAGCAACTGAATAAAAAGAACGAGTCCGGCCCTACCCCGCCGCAAAATCAGGCGTCTTAATCGCCCGAAACTTTACAGCACGTTAAAGAAACTCCACAGCACGTTAAAAAGGCGACCATGCAATGAAGCATGGTCGCCTTTTTGTGTCGATTTAAGTGACTGAAAACCGGATTTATCGCGATGCGGTAGTGATAGTGGGGATCACGGACATGCCCACTTTAAGACGATTCGTATCGGTCTGATCAGGATCAAGCACGATTTTTACTGCCAGACGTTGCACCACTTTAGTGTAATTGCCCGTTGCGTTATCCGCAGAGATCGGGGAAAACGTCGCGCCGGTTGCGGGAGAAATGCTGTCCACTTTTCCTTTGAGCACGACCCCCGGCAGCGCATCGACTTTGATCTCCACAGCCTGATCGGGTTTCACCTCGCCTAACTGTGTTTCAAGATAATTCGCTAAAATATAGGCATCCCGTAGCGGAACGACTGCCAAAACTCGCGTGCCGGCGCTAACATAACCACCGATGCGCAGCGAACGTTGCCCGACAATACCGTCGACGGGCGCCGTTATTTGCGTGTAGGAAAGATTTAATTTTGCCTGCGCCAGCGCGGTCGTGGCTGAGTCGATGGCAGCTTTTGCTTCGGCCTGCCCCGCTTTTAGCACGTCGACCTGTTTTTCAGCCGCCTGTGCTGCTGCCATATCGCTTTGCTGCGTAGCCAGTTTGGCCCGCAGATTCGCATCCGATTCATCGCGCGCATCGGCGGTGCCTGATCCGTTTTGCAGTAAACGCTTGTAGCGGTCAGCGCTCTGACGCGCGTACAAAATACCCGCGCTGTCGGCATTCACCTGCGCCTGAGCCTGCAAAATGGTTTGCTGTTGTTTCGCCAACTGCGCGGTGAGGCTCAGCATTTGCGCATTGGCCGTTTCCAGATTCGCTTCGGCCGTCAGAACGGCGTTGCGATAATCCCGGTCATCGATGCGAGCCATTACCTCCCCGGCTTTAACTGACTGATTGTCGCGCACATACACCTCGGCAATAGTGCCGGAAATGCGCGGCGCCACCAGAGTAGAGTCGGCGGACACAAAGGCATCATCGGTTTCTGGCTCAGTGCTCCCGGTCAAAATCCAGAAGGCGATGACAATCAGCAATATCACCACTAAGGCGGCAATCAGCCAGCTCAGGCGGACGGGCGATGTTTTTATCATGATTCTTTTCTCTCATTCTTTTTTGTTGTGGCTTGCATTTGTTTGGGTGGAGCGTACTTCAGTTGCGGTTAACCAGTGACTGTGGCGGATACGTGCGTTTAGGCAAAACTGCGGCCAACACGATCAGTCCCAGCGCCAGACCGATAATCACCAGATAGGTATCCGCCAGCCCAAGGACCAGTGCCTGTTTTTTTACCAGCCTGGAAAACTGGGTGATCACTTCTGTCGAAATCGGTGAGCCATCGCTGTTAAGCGGCGCGAGAAAACTACTGCCGCCCCCGTACGGCTGCGACAGCAGATAGCTCACACTGCCTGCGTGATTGAGTAATACATTGGAATGAAACTGCTCGCGGTGACTGACGAAAACGCCCAGCATGGCGCTGCCCATCACGCTGCCCAGACCGCGCGTGGTATTAAACATCGCCGAGGCAAAAGGCCCTTCCGGCGGCTGGACCACGCTGGTCGCACTCATCAGGATGGGTAATACTGCCATCGGCTGACCGAACGCCTGCATAATCTGAATCAGATAAAAGTTGTCACGTGCCCAGGCACTGGTCAGGTGCGTGCCCCAGTAGCAGGAAAAACCAATCAGCCCCAGCCCGCAGGCCAGCACCCAGCGGCTGTCAATCCAGCGCATCGTCAGTACAAACGCCACCAGCGGTGCCAGCAATAGCTGCGGCAGGCCAATCGTCAGCGCCAGCGGCCCCACCTGAACCGCACGGAACCCGCCGACCTGCTCCATATAGCTCGACGGTAAGGCAGAGCCGGATAAGAAAAGGAACATCAGCGCAAACAGCGTGATTAAACCGTGAGCCAGATTGTGCCGCCGGAGCATCTGTAATTTGAATAACGGCAAAGGATGATGCCATTCGTTAACCAAAAAAATTGTCAGCAACGCCAGTGCAGCAAAAAACATCATCGTGATCAGCGGGGAGTTAAACCAGTCCAGACGCTCCCCTTGTTGCAGGGACAGCACCAGCAGAGAAATACCGCTGCACCCGGTCAGCATCCCGACCTTATCCATCTGCTTAAAACGCTCAAAGCGCAACGGATCCTGCGGAATACCGTAGCCGACCATCATGACAGCCAGCAAACAAGGCGGGATAACCTGCCAGAACACCCACTGCCAGCCTACGTAATCGGTCCAGATGGCTGCCAATGACGTCGCCATATTCGGGCCGAAGGTGGCCGTCAGCGCGTATGCACTCAGGCCATATAATTTGAAATGCGGCGGCATAAAGCGCAGCGCGGCGGTCATCAGCAAAGGTGGCAAAGCACCGCCGAAGATCCCCTGAACAGTGCGCAAGGCGATAAACACCGGCAAATTGGGTGCAAAAGGCAGGATCGCAGCCAGAAGTAAAAATCCGAGAGTGACGAACAAAGTGAAACGGCGCAGTGAAAATGTCATCGCAAACCACGGCGCGATCATCATCGCTGCCACTTCCGCCGCCTGATAGACACCGATCAACCATGATCCTTCGTCACTGCTGATACTGAGCGCACCGCGAACATCGGCCAATGCAATATCCGTTACCCGATCGTTCAGGCCGGAGCACATTGAGGCAATCAATACGCCGATTAGCCCAATAATCAGCCGCAGATTAAAAGGGGGCGGAACGGGCATTGCAGCACCGCTCGCGGCAGGTGCCGTTGTGACTGAATGATTCATCTTGTCGCTCGTTAACTTCGTCGCTTATCAGTGCGGCGAGAGTGAAAAGGCAGGTATGCGGATGGAAAACGTAATATGACGATCGGTATCACTTTTATTTCGATGCATTGCACCACATTGTGATACACAAGCAAATACTATAATACGGTGCACTGTATTGCAATGTGATTAAAAATTGTTTTTAGACCGCCCAGCTATTACATTGGCAGCATAGATTTCGTTAAGGATCACCCGTCGGTGACCAAGGAGAAGTGATGGCGCAGGACATTGCAGGAGACGAAGAACGCAGCGGTGGTATCCAGGTGATTTCGCGTGCGGCATCCATTCTTAATGCGCTTGGGAAACATCCTCAGGGAATGAGCCTTGGGGCAATCGCCAATGATGTTGATCTGCCGCGATCGACCGTGCAACGGATTGTTGCGGCACTGGCTGAAGAGGGTTTGGTGCGTTCAGAGGGAAGCGGCGGCGTCCGGCTAGGCCCGACGCTGCTGAAGCTGGTGTCCACGGTACACACCGATGTGATCGCCATCGCCTCCCCTTTCCTTCGCCAGCTGTGTGAATCCACGGACGAAACCGTCTCTCTCGAGCGGGCCAGTGGCCGCCAGATCGCCAATATTCACAGCATCGTGGCGGAACGAGAATTGCGCGTGGTACCGAGGGTCGGCCTGAATTTGCCGATTTACAGCACCTCCGGCGGCCGCGCGTTGCTCTCGCTTAAAACAGATGACGAGATCCGTATTATTGTCGGCGAGGTGCTTGAACCCGCCACCGAACAGACAGTGCGTACGGTGGATTCCCTGCTGAATAAAATCGCCGAGGTCCGCGAAAGCGGCATCTCCATGGAGAACGGTGAGACCGTAGATGGCGTCTCGACGCTGGCCGTTGCTATTGACACCATTTTGGGTCGCTACTCCGTTTCAGTGCTTTTCCCCACCTCGCGCCGGGAAAGCAAAGAATCCTTAATCCGTGACGCGCTGCTCGAGTGTAAAAACGCGCTGATTGGCGAAATCGGTAAACTCGGCCAGAACAACGAACCCAGGAGTGCACGTGTTTGATGTTATTTTGCTGGCCGTAGACGGCTCAAAGCAGTCCCCATTCGTCGTCGATCTTGCCCGGCAACTGGCGAACGGCCATTCATCAACGGTGTATGTTAGCTGTTGTATTGATGAATCTTATGCACTGGAAGAGAACGACGATGTGCCAGGAGAAATAGTGGAGTACCCACCGGCGGAGGAAGAGCAAAATACCGCCCGCGCCGTGGTCGGCAATGCACTGAAAACGCTGAATGAAGCGGGGATCCACGCGAAAGGAAATCTCATCGTCGGGGCTGCTGGCGAAGCACTGGTGGCAGAAGCCGAAAAAATTAAGGCCTCGGTGATCGTTATCGGCCATCGTCAGCTCTCGGTCTTTGGTCGCATGATGAAAGGATCAGTCAGCGCGGAAGTCATCGCCCACGCACCCTGCCCGGTGTTAGTTGAAGTTCGTGGAAATTAATTCCGCCGGGCTAAAAACAAATAAAGCGCCTGCTGGCGCTTTATTAATATATGAAGAATAAGGTTATTTACTCTTAATAAGGCCCATAGACGTCGCCCAGTCATTGATATTATTGCGGTAGAAAAAAGCAATATCGCTGTCTAAAGGATTGGTTTTGGAGGGGGTTACCATTCCCAGGCAAGGGTATTCTTGTGGACGCGATTCAAAAAGAAAATCATCCATTTCTTCATCGGTCAGGAGCGTATCACCAAAGATATTGTCCTGTCGAAAATAGGCATCAAGCATCCAGGAACGGTATTCAAAATCGTTTTTAATCAAGTGCATAAGATTAGCTCACAGTAAATAATGTCTAACGCACCTGATAAAAAACTTCCTTGAAGACTGAATATGAGATCAGGCACGCGTTGCGTTCGAGCCATCCATTGCTGATTTCACATAACAGAAAATTAACATATATATCGCAGTTAGCAAGCAGCAATCAGTCTTAAAAACCTGATTACAGGCTTTATTTCATTATTATTTAGAAATAACCACTCAATTCATAATCTCAATGAATACATTATTTTATTGCATTTTTTATTGTAATTAATAACGACTGAAATGGTCAGGCGAGAAAGTATAAAAGTAAAAGGAACAGAACTGACATTGGGGATACTTTCGCATCACCACTGCCAGCCCTGTTCCCAAAATTTTTATGACGATGTGTAAGCTAACTTATTGCACTTTGATTACCAGCGTCCCGGAGGCGGGCCTTCACGCCAGTGCCGCGGAGGGCCATCTCGCCAGTAACCGGGAGGCGGACCTTCGTGCCAGTGTTCATGATGCCAGTAACGCGGCGGTGGCGGCGGAGCGGGCTCGTAATACACCCAGTGACCCCGACCTTCATCACGGTAATGTTCATCCCACCAACCCGGCGGACGCCAGTCGCCCCCATCCCAATAATATCCGCGGGGATCGCGGTCACCGATGTGCAGTGACAGGCCCGGCATATTTACGCCCAGCTCGACGTTTGCCTGAGCCAGCGCGGGCACAGTGGAAAGCATAACGGCGAGAATCAGAATCAGTTTTTTCATTGGAAACCTCACGACCTGCTTATCAGGTGATGACAAATTACCGCCAGCTATCTTCCTGTTCTATAGGAATTTATCCCAAAAAAAATGTCCTTTCGCTATCCTTACATTTGCGTCAGAAACCAGCTATACGTAATACGTTGCAACGCTATGGCAGCAAAGGAGATTCAGACAAATAAAGCTAACATCCCTCAAACGTCAGACACAAAAAAACCGCCGAAGCGGTTTCTTTATTTACTGTACTTTGGGGCAAAATCAGATTTTGCAGCCTTCACAGTCACTTTCGTCCTGAACGGCTTCAGGCACTGCTGCTGCTTTCTCAGCCGCTTTTTCTTCTGCGGACACCAGTGCAGCATCAATGTCAAAATCAAAAATATCGTCGCTCATTCTCATCACCTTAATTGTTCGAAATCGACTTTAGTATAAACGACACAGGCGAACATCTGGCGCCTTTTTTGTGCCCTGATGATGCTTTTCTTGCTCCTGATATTGGAACGAAAAGCCGCAGGATTTGCATAAACCGCTTATGGAAACCATAGTTAAAGTGATTATGAGGGTGTCATGACGACACTTTTACGAACTTATTGTGCGAAATGTTACGAGGAGAACCGGATGACGACGTCAAATATCAAAGCTTGGGCCAACACGCGTGAAACCTCTCACGAAATCGCTGAAGCCATTTTCGAGCTGGCCAAAAATGATGAAACTCTGGCTCAGAAAATTTGGGAAGAAGGCAATGATGAAGTGCTGCCTATCGCCTTCGCAAAAACCAAGGAAGACCATCTGTTCTGGGGTGAAGAGAAAATCGACAGGAAAAATGTGTAAAAGCTTCCTGTGAAAGCCCTGAGCGAGACTCAGGGCTGGCGTTCATTGTTGCTGCAACAATTAGCTGTCAAAGCCAAAGCCCATCTTGTGCGCCCAATCAAATATCTGTTCTTTATAGACGAAACGCGGTTCGCAAACACCCGGCTCTCCCGGCGTCTGGATCATCACCGCCACGCACGGGTACGCCACAGGCCTGGCATCGAAAATAAAATCATCCACTTCCTGATCGGCAAACTCAGAAGTTTCGCCTACCGCGCTCGCCTGGAAAATTTCATCCATTATCCATTTACGGTATTCAACTTCGTTGTTGATAAACTTCATCATTCACCTCTGCTTTGCTTTTACTCTCTGCGTTTTCTTACCCGTGAAGTGCGTCGCCACCACAACACGGACAAACTTCTGCGCGGGAAACTGACATCTTTGCACTTCCGTCACAGTCCCATTCCACCCGTAAAGGTTTACCGGTGTCATTATCGACGTGAATGTAGCGATTAAAATGGATAGCCTGCCCGGTCATCGTCTCAGTCAGCAGCAACTTTTCGCCAGCATAAATGCGGGCGATAGCCTGCGCATCCTGTTTTTCATCAGAAACGATTTTGTGCAGATGATGAATAGTCAGTTTGATTCGTTCCACAGTGGCCCCTGTAGCGGCTTACATACCTTGTGATTTGTTCGTTAGATGAACAACCCATTCACGAAATGTATGTCCAGCCGCTATTTTATCAGAGCATGCGGGGTGGCGTCATGGCCGAAAGCCATATTGAAGGGGGAATTAGTGCGCTAACGGTACAGCGTTCATCGCGGCCGGTTGCTGGTGCTCAAGGCGGGCCAGATCGTAAACATCGTAAAAATCGACAAAACCTTTGTGACGTACAATCGACTCTATGCGGTTTTTCACCCAACTGCTTACGCTATCGGCACTCAGAATCTGTTGTACGGCCTCAGGGGATAATTCACGGCTGAAATACCATTCGCCGTTATAGCAGACACGTAAATCCAGAACACCGATGTCTTCATAGCGATATACCGGCTTGATTTCTAACAAAAGCATCGCTGACATAAAGATCAGAAAAGCGGTGAAACCGATAAACCAGCCGATGCCCATGTAAGGTGATACATACATCACGACGCCGACGGCAATATAGCCGATCAGCATCGCCAGGCACAGCCACGGATGATTCACAAAGAACTCAACGTTGATGCGCGCCCTGCCATCACGGCCTTCCTGACGGTTGATACGATCAATTTCACTATTTAATACATTTTTGATCACGTCCATCCCATAACCTCGCTGCAGTGACGACTATAATTCAATCTGATTATATTATTTTATCATGACAACTGTTATAGCGCGTAGAGCAGTTAAACGCTGCAAAACGGGTAACTGTTATAGCTAGCATCTACATCGTTGGTATTATCATCATAGAGTTCTCTCAATTCATGTCAGATAAAAGGAGATCATCGTGGCACTATTAATCGTCGAAAGACCGGCAAAAAAACTGGTGAGCTACCGGGTTGTTGGGCCATATAAGGAGTCAATCCACAACGGATTTCAGCAGCTGACGAAATGGGTCGCACGACACCATCAGCCACATAATGAATGGCTGACGTGGTTTCACGATAACCCGGATACCACACCCGCTGAAGCGCTGCGCGCCGATCCTTCGGTTTGTGTCGCGGATAATTTCATTCTCGATGACGCTGACGGGCTGGCGCTGCAAACTCTGCCAGGGGGCACCTATGCGGCGTATCACACCACCATAACAGATGGAAACTTTGAACAAGCCTGGCGGGAGTTTTACAGCCAGCTGCTGGCCAGTCATCAATACCGGCCAGATGGTAAAGCCTGCTTTGAGCACTATCTGAGTGATGGCTCAAAAACCGGCATCTGGGAAGTGGTGTTTTATCAGTCGGTGGAGAAGATCCCGGCAATCCGCTGAAGGGAGTCAGACGCTGAGTGAAATGTCAGCCTGCTGGCAAAAATCCAGATAAGCCTGTGGCGGTTTGGCATCGCTGACCAGGGTGTTAAAACGGGCTAAAGGTGCGATTGCCGCCGGTCGCACCTGATCAAACTTGCTGCTGTCAGCCACCAGAATACATTGCACTGAACGCTCCATCGCCTGATGCTTCATGAGCAATTCATCGAAATTAAAGCACGTTACGCCATGTTCAATGCTGACACCTGCGGCAGAAATAAACGCTTTTGCCGGGCGGATGAAATCGAGTTCACTGCTTCGACCGATCGGCGTGAAGATACTGTTGCTGGATTTAAATGCGCCGCCGCATAAGATGACATCGCACTGCGGTTTTTCCTGAAGTGCCAGAAAGGTGTTAAGCGAATAGCAGATTGCGGTGAAAATTCTGGATTCTGGTATACTTTCAATCACATACGGCATGGTAGTACCGCAATCGAAAAAGACGGTGTCATTATCGAGGATCAGACTGGCTGCATGTTTGGCCAGTCGGCGTTTCTCAGCGACCTGCCTCATTTTTTGCTCACTGACAAAATAGTGCGTCGCCGGATTATTCTTGGGATCCATCACAATATAACCGCCGAGCAGGATCACTGGCGCAGGCTCTGCATTCAGATCACGCCGGATAGTCATTTCGGAAACATCGAGCAGTAAAGACGCTTCTTTCAGGTGGATTTTGTCAGTCTTTTTTAGCGCCAGCAAAAGACGCTGGATCCTGTCTTCACGCTTAGTTTCCATGATGTTATCTCAGCTTTCCGGTTCGCAGCCGGTCACTATACCTTTGCCAGCAATTCACCGCAAACCCGCACTCCGTCTGATGTTATTGCAACTGAAGTAAGGTCAGATAACCGCCGAATACCGCGCCGGTATCAATGTAGTGCTGATTAGCAAATTGCATCGCCTTTTCAACCGGCGTATGGCCGAAATAAAAGGAATCGGCACCGGCGACAGGCTGATAACGTCCGGCCAGCGCCTGATTCACGCGATCACGATTCCAGATAATTTCATAACTGTCCAATAGCTTTCCAAATGCATACTCGTCTGAAATGTAGTCAGCGTGCGCCACCACGATACGTTTCCCTTCGCGGGTCGTCAGCTCAATAACATGCGGTAAACTGTCTGCCTCAAGAATCAGTGCTTTCGCCTGTTCCTGAGCTTCGCTTTCCAGCGCATACAACCAGTCACCACCGTTACGTAGCCAGCGCGGAATATTCAGTTCGTTCACTGCTTCAATCGCCATTTGCTCATGGTTGCCTCTCACGCAGCGAAACCACGGCTGACGGATGAGTTTCAGGCAACCGACGCTGTCGGGTCCGCGATCGGCCAGATCGCCAACTGACAGCAACAGATCGAGGCTGGGATCGAAAGTGATTTTATTCAGTTGCTCGTCCAGTAAGGCCATACACCCGTGCAGATCACCCACGATAAAAATGTGCCGGTAGTTTTTGCCATCAATACGTTTATACAAAGCAGGAATCATATTTGGATGAGATCCATTGCGACTGTGAATAGCTTAAGTGTATCTGATGAGGAGTGTTAGGAAAGGATGTTCAAAGAGCAAACTGAGCTTTTCCCCGTGCGTTCAGGAAGTTTAGGCTTCTCTACACGTAGTCGCGGCTGAAATCCACTGATAAATTATTTATCATTAAGTAACTGCCGCCTTTTTGTGCTAGACTACTGGCCGCTCTAAGTAAAACCGGAGGTTTTATGAGTTCTACAGTTGTAAACGCTCAAGACGAGTGTCCGTTGTGTCAAAACACGAATAAGACGTCGGTAAATATGTCGGCGAAAATTGTTACTGTGACCTGCACTTCTTGTGGCCGTTACAGTATCTTCCGCAAAACCATGGAAGAGATTTCGATAGACCGGAAGAAACGCGTCGCCCTTCAGGCGTTTTTCACCAGCCAACCGAACTACCACCTGCCTTTATCGATCCGGGCACTGAGTAATACAGATTCATCGGGCGAGATTTAGCCCTAAAAACGCCCTTCGGGGCTGTTTTAATCTGCACTCTATCCGCCACTTTCACTGAACATCAGCACATACCAGACCGGTAATTACCGCAAAGGGACGTTTTGCATTGCTGATATGATTTGGCGTTGCTGTTAAAGCACAAAGGCCACTCTTCGAGGTGGCCTTTATTATATGCAAAGTGAACGTTTTGCGATGTCAGAGAGAAGTTTTTTCGCTACGATTGATTGACATGTGGTTCAACAGCACCATAGCTATCGCCCCCATCATGCCCAACATACCCGAAATTATCAGGATAATGAGTTTCTTTGGTTCATCTTTCTTGGATGGGACTTCTGGCATTTGCAGATATTTAAAGGGCCTAAACTCAACATCATTCAATTTCACATTGCGTAACAGATCGATATTCATCTTTCGGTTGCGTAAATCAGTACTTATGTCGAGAGGGTCTTTAATAGACTCTTCGACTTTAAGTTTTTCGGCGAGTGCATCCGCACCCAGCGAAATTGAATAGTCAGGATCGTCAAGTATGGTTGCGCCATTTGAGTAGACCGGCTTTTTCACGCCTGCGGCTTGAGCAATTGAAAGAGCATATTTGATCTTGTTGATACGTACATCGCGATCATTTTGGATTTTTTTAATTTCCACATCGTAAAGCTGCTGCTCGTTTTGGAGTTTCAGCGTCACTGCTCGCTTAATCTTAAATGTAACGTACCCCTGAACAGATTTTTCAACATAGTCCATGTACCCCTGAAGCAAATTTTTTGCTTCTTCAGGCTTTGTAGCTGAAAAATTTAGTCGGAAGTAATTATACGCTTTGGAACTGAGTCCTTTATCATCAGCATTACTGGACGTGGTAATGTTATTCGAGCTGATGGAATCCAGAAGTTGTCTTTTGCGAGACTCGTCATCGGGATTCTTAGCCATCAGCATCTTAAAGTAACTGGAATGCTGCAAATAATTGTCCCGTAAAATGCGGGAATCAAAGTACCGCATGTAAGTCGCCAGCAGATAAGTAGAATCAACCCCCGTATCGATACCGGCAATCTTTAACTGATCCAAGAGATCATCCAGCCCTATAAATTCAGAAGCCGCAGGTGCAATAATTACAGCGCTGCTAGTCCATTTTTGAGGTAAAACAGCCCCAACACCAATTCCTGCGATGATAAAAGCGAGAGTGACTAAGGTTATGAATTTCTTAGCTTTATAAATGACAGAGAAGAATTCAAACAAATCAATTTCATCGTGCTTTACAAAGGTACTATCAAGAACGGGGAGATGTACCCTTGGTTCATTTGGTAAGGTATTCATGCTACTCATTGGAATGTTCCATTTCAATTTCGTACTGGCGTTATATTCACCCACATAATATCCAGCCAAGCCCGTGAGACTTCAGCACTTACCATAAATGAGAAAGTTGTATGGTGTTGTGCATTTGGCTTCCTTAGGATTGCCGGTATATCGCTGCTTTAAGACTATTCTTAGGAGGATAATATACGAAAATTTTATGGATTTACAGTCTTATACAAAGCCAGCTAAATGATTTAATTAAAAGTCATGGATGATGGGAAAATTTCATCACAACTGAAGAGGCAAGAAGATTCGAAAGGGGGAAGCAGCAAATTTCAGACATAAAAAAACCACCCGAAGGTGGCTATAACGACATTACTACACTATTGCTTTTGATTATTCTGCTAATTTTCCCATGGTACCCGGGACGAGACTTGAACTCGTACAGCCTAAGGCCGAGGGATTTTAAATCCCTTGTGTCTACCGATTCCACCACCCGGGCTCCGGGAAAATTGGAGGCGCGTTCCGGAGTCGAACCGGACTAGGCGGATTTGCAATCCGCTACATAACCGCTTTGTTAACGCGCCTTAAATCTTACTACTTGTCTTGCACTTAAACCGATTAAGAAATCAATTCAAGAAAATTTGGAGCGGGAAACGAGACTCGAACTCGCGACCCCGACCTTGGCAAGGTCGTGCTCTACCAACTGAGCTATTCCCGCTTTAATCAGAACGTACTGATTTTTTTAGCTATCTTCCGGCGCATTGCTGTCTGCCTTCCGATGCGTTGCATTCTACTGACCTGAGAGAATGAGTCAATAAAATTATCTGGATCCTTCGCTCGTTTGACGTTTTTTACGTCAGTTTGATCAGGGTTCCAGCAAATCGTGGCGTGCAGCGTTCAAATACTGGAACATTGACCAGAAAGTCAGCACTGCCGCGATGTAAAGAGCTACCACACCGACACCCACGACAATGTTGTCAGGACGCCACAACAAGGCGACCAGAGATAACATCTGCGCGGTGGTCTTGACCTTACCAATCCAGGAAACGGCAACGCTGCTTCGCTTACCAATTTCAGCCATCCACTCGCGCAGGGCAGAAATAATAATTTCACGAGCGATCATAGTGGCAGCCGGTAATGTTATCCACCAGGAGTGGAAGTACTCCGCGACCAGCACCAGGGCAATCGCCACCATCACCTTATCGGCCACAGGATCAAGGAACGCACCGAACCGCGTCGTTTGCTTCAGGCGACGGGCCAAGTAGCCATCCAGCCAGTCAGTCATTGCCGCAAAAATGAAAATGAGCGCACAAGCCATCGATGCCCATGGATAAGGCAGATAAAAGGCGAGCACGAAGAAAGGGATCAGTGCAACGCGGAACAGGGTAAGGCACGTCGGTATATTAAATTGCATAGCGAAGGTAACTGTTTGTCCAGTTTGGATATTATGAGTATGTTGCTACAACGGCTTTAGTGTTTCAACGCATTATGAATCTTTTCTGCTAATGCGGTCGAAATACCCGGTACCTGTGCAATTTCCTCGACGCTGGCATTCAGTAATGGCTGGATGCCTCCCATATATTTCAGTAATACCTGACGTCGTTTCGGCCCGACGCCTTCAATCTCTTCGAGTGCGCTGGTTGTGCGCACCTTGGCGCGCCGCTGACGGTGCCCGGTGATCGCATGATTATGCGAATCATCACGAATATGCTGGATAACGTGCAATGCCGGTGAATCTGACGGCAAGGCAATCCCCTCACCTTCTGGCACAAAGAATAACGTTTCAAGCCCTGCTTTACGATCGGCACCTTTCGCAATACCGATCAGCAAAGGTTTAGATTTATCCCATGTCACATCCAGTGAATGAAACACATCCAGCGCCATGCCGAGCTGCCCTTTCCCGCCATCGATAAAAATCACGTCAGGAATTTTTTTCTCATCCAGTGATTTACTGTATCGACGCGTCAAAACCTGCTTCATGGCCGCATAATCATCCCCCGGCGTGATACCGGTAATGTTATAGCGGCGATATTCAGAACGTACCGGCCCGTTATTGTCGAAGACCACACAGGAAGCGACCGTTTGCTCGCCCATAGTATGGCTGATGTCGAAACATTCCATGCGGTTAATTTCCGCAAGATTAAGGGTTTTTGCCAGCTCTGCCAGACGCTGATGAATAGTCGACTGCTGCGCCAGTTTCGTGGTCAGGGCCGTGGAGGCATTGGTACGCGCCAGCTTCAGGTAGCGGGCACGGTCACCACGCGGCTTACTCTGAATCAGCACTTTGCGCCCGGCAATCTCACTCAGAGAATCAGCCAGCAGATCTTTTTCCGGCAGGCTGAAGTCCAGGAGGATTTCGCCAGGCAGGGTGCGCATCTGACTACCCTGTAAATAGAACTGCCCGACAAAAGTCTGTACCACTTCGCCAAGATCGGTACCGCCCGGTACCTTCGGATAGTAGCTGCGGCTGCCCAACACTTTGCCCTGACGAATAAAGAGAACGTGCAGGCACGCCATGCCTGATTCGAATGCGACACCGATAACGTCGAGATCTTCGCTGTTACCCGACACGAACTGACGTTCAGTGACACGGCGAACAGCCTGGATTTGATCTCGAATGCGTCCGGCATCTTCAAAACGTAAATCCTTGCTGGCCTCTTCCATACGGTTTACCAGCTGCGTGACCACTTGCTGATCTTTCCCTTCAAGGAAAAGACGCACGTAATCCACCTGATCTTTATAATCCTGTTCGCTGACTAACCCTTTCACGCAGGGACCGAGACAACGCCCAATCTGATATTGCAGGCAAGGGCGCGAGCGATTGCTGTAAACGCTGTTCTCGCACTGGCGGATCGGGAAAAGTTTCTGCAACAGTGCCAGCGTTTCACGCACGGCATAGGAGTTGGGAAACGGCCCGAAATATTCGCCTTTAGCGTGCTTGGCGCCGCGATGCACGGTAATACGCGGATGATTATCGGCACTGAGGAAAATCAGCGGATAGGATTTATCATCACGCAACAGCACGTTATAACGCGGCTGATACAGCTTGATGTAGTTATGTTCGAGGAGGAGCGCTTCGGTTTCCGTATGGGTCACGGTGACGTCGATTTGCGCGATATTTTTGACCAGCGTTTCCGTTTTACGGCTGGAAACCTGAACGCGAAAATAGCTGGCAAGACGCTTTTTAAGGTCTTTAGCTTTACCTACATAGATTACGGTGCCGCTGGCGTCATACATCCTGTAGACGCCCGGCTGGCTGGTGACCGTTTTCAGAAAGGCTTTAGGGTCGAAACGCTCATCATTCACTGCCTGATAAAGTCTCCGCGTTGAACAAACCGTGACGGATTGCCAGATGAGTTAACTCGACATCGCCACTGATATTTAATTTACTAAACATTCTGTAACGATAACTGTTAACGGTCTTCGGGCTCAAGTTCAGTTGTTCTGAAATTTCATTCACTTTTTGCCCTTTGGTAATCATCAGCATGATTTGTAATTCACGCTCAGATAAGGAGTCAAAAGGCGTTTCAGACTGAGGCTCAATCTGGCTCAGTGCCATTTGCTGAGCGATGTCAGACGCAATATAGCGCTGGCCCGAGTCAACCAAACGGATGGCGTTAACCACTTCCTGTGGTGCAGCACCTTTGCTCAGATAACCGGAAGCCCCCGCCTGCATCACTTTTGCCGGCAGCGGGTTTTCAGTATAGATAGTTAACATGATAATCTTGATATCCGGCGAGAAACGCACGATTTTCTTCGTCGCTTCCAGCCCGCCAATACCCGGCATATTCATATCCATCAGGACAATATCAACATCATTAGTACGGCACCACTTCACGGCGTCTTCGCCGCACTGAGCCTCACCAACGACTTTGATGCCTTTGATATCTTCGAGAATGCGTCGGATCCCTGCGCGCACTAATTCGTGGTCATCAACAAGAAGAACGCTAATCAAAGAGAATTCTCCAAAAAATAAGGGCGACGCACCGTCAGGGTCTTCGGGCTTGTCTTAACGCAATCATACACGTTAAACATTAATATCGTGCGCAGACAGCTTATAGAAGAGAAGGTGGCAATAAAAAGCCAACATCAACGAACTTACCTCACTACCGCACGAGGGCAGTGTTTTTAAATCAGGAATTCAGGTTATTTATATCGCCCGTGCATTTTACTCTATCAGGCCATCTTGACCAAGAAATGTCTGCAAAAAACTAGTTTGCTGAATGTAAATGAGAACTTTCATCACCTGTATTAATAATACATAAAAAAGGCATTTTGAATCAAACAATAAGGTCTGTATCAAGCTACATCTATTCTGTTGTGAAAAATAACTATGCCGGGACTGTTCCCTTCAAAATAACACGTTTTATAGAAAGATGATTAAAGCAGCGAATCACGACTTTCATATATCTATGATATACCCAATGATTATTTGCAATAGCACGAATTGTCGCGGTACTTATAAGAATAAACTCAGGCGGACCACGTGAAATGTCTGATCCCCTAATATGTTTAGTATTCTTTACTTACTTTCAAATGTGTTAACTCATCGGATTTCTCTCCTCATTTTGCCCGTTCTATTGAATGCTTTTCGAAAGCATCCCGTGCGCCACTGCACTAAAAGCTGCCGACTATGCTAAAATGCTGTCACTTTGCACCCTGCCGTTTCGGGTGAGCCCGCTGATATACCCCCTTCTTTTTACTGTATAAAGTCGGGAGCGCTGCCTGGCAGCCTGCCTGAGGAGAAATAATGAGTAACTGCGATTTTACCACTGAAGCGAACGTTGAAACCCTGGCGACAGAAGTTGCCTGCCTGAAAGCCACCCTGACTCTGATCCTGAAAGCGATCGGTCAGGCGGATGCAGGTAAGGTCATGTTGAACATGGAAAAATATGCCGCACAGATGGAAGATGAACAGCAGGCAGCCATCTTCAGAAACTCCCTGCAGCAAATTAAATTCGCCTACCGTCAGTAATGTTTTTGGGAGTCTGTCGCCCGACGGACTCCACCCCCTTACCCGCGTAACCGCACGATTTCTGCTATAATTACCCCCTCTTCATATTTCATCAGGACAACCGTAATGAGCGAAAATAATAAAGAAAATAAAAGTAAAGCAGATGACGTGCACGTCAGCGACGGGCTGGCAGAACTGCTTGAAGTCTCCGAACAACTGACTGAAGAAGAAGTTCAAAAGGCGGCTGAAGACGCTAAACAAGCCGTCGAAGATGCTAAAAATCATCCGCACCACTGATTTATGCACTCTACCTTTCTCGCACCTGATCAGGCCATTGCTCCGCTGGCGATTGATTATCAACACGGTGACAGCGAACCTGCTCACAGCCACAGCTGTTCACAACTGATCCACACTCTTTGTGGCGTTGTTGAAGTTCATACCGCGCTCGGCACCTGGATGGTTCCGCCGGGGCGCGGCATCTGGTTACCTGCCCATGTCGAACACAGCCTGCGCTTTATCGGCGGCGTTAAGGCACGCACCTTATTTGTCGATCCACTGGCACGTGCGGATTTACCTGCACAATGTCAGGTTGTACAAATTTCCCCGCTGCTGCGAGAACTCATTTTGGTTTCGCTGACGATCCCCGCCGGTTATTTGCCGGGTGGCCGTGACGAACGGATTATGGAATTACTGCTCGATGAACTGCGTCTGTTACCGACGTTGCCATTGTATTTACCCGAGCCCAAAGAGCCCGAACTTCTGATGCTTAGCCATCAGATTTGCCGTGATTTAAGCGCTTCGTGGGAACTTGAGGAAGTTGCTGCGCGGCTGAATATCAGCAGCCGGACACTTTCCCGTCGCTTTCAGCGTGAGACCGGATTGCGTTTCAGTGACTGGGTGCGTCAGGCAAAATTGCTCGACGCTTTGCAGCAACTGGCGGCAGGAAATTCAGTGATTGATGTGGCGCTGGCACTCGGCTACGACAGCCCGAGTGCCTTCAGTGCGATGTTCCGCCGATCGCTGGGCGTCTCGCCAAGTGAATATTTTAGTCAGTCAGAATCCCGCTCGCCGCATTAAACAACGCCTGCAACGAGGCGCTTGAAACATCACTGTCGATACCCACGCCGTAGCACGTTTCACCCAGTTTCCCCTGACAACTCACGTACGCGACTGCCCGGCTGTGGCTTTGATGTCCCAGCGTGTGTTCGTGATAATCGCCGATTTCCAGCTGAACATCGTAACTGCGGCGCAACGCATCTACCGCACCGGACAACAAACCATTACCGCTGCCGGTAATATGCTGTTCTTCATTACGATAGCGGATACGCGCGTTGAAATGGCAGACATTCTGCTCGTCGCTGCGGATATCATAACTTAGCAATTTCACCACGGGGTGATCAGTCAGTCCGTAACGCTGACGGAACAGTCGCCAGATGTCGCTGGTGCTCATTTCTTTGCCGTGAGAATCAGTGTCGCGCTGCACGGCTTTGCTGAAATCGATCTGCAAACCGCGCGGCAGTTTCAGCCCGTGATTCTGTTCGAGCAACCATGCGGCACCGCTTTTTCCCGACTGGCTGTTCACCCGGATCACGGCTTCGTAGCTGCACCCCACATCGGCGGGATCCAGCGGCAGATACGGCACGCGCCAGAGGTCATTGTCTGCGGTTTTTTGTGCCGCGAAACCTTTTTTAATGGCATCCTGATGCGAGCCTGAAAACGCGGTAAACACCAGTTCTCCTGCGTACGGATGGCGCGGATGCACTGGTAACTGGTTACATTCTTCAACCGCTTCGACGATGGCCTGCAGATTACTGAAATCCAGTTCCGGGGAAACACCCTGAGTGTAAAGGTTCAGCGCCAGCGTCACGATATCCACGTTACCGGTACGCTCGCCGTTACCAAACAGACAGCCTTCCACCCGATCGGCACCCGCCAGCATCGCCAATTCGGCGCAGGCCACGCCTGTTCCGCGGTCATTATGCGGATGTACGCTGATGGAAACCTGTTTGCGGCGGCTGAAATGACGACAGAACCATTCAATCTGATCGGCATAAATGTTCGGTGTGCTGACTTCCACGGTGGCTGGCAAATTAATGATCATCGGCCGCGCATTGCCTGGCTGCCAGACTTCGGCGACCGCTTCACACACCTCCAGCGCAAATTCCAGTTCAGTAAAACAGAAGGTTTCCGGGGAATACTCAAACGTCCACTGGGTCTGCGAATATTGTTCGCAAAGCTGACGGATCTGCTGCGCGCCGCGAACCGCCAGATCGCGCGTGGCATCTTTGTCCTGATTAAACACGACTTCACGAAATACCGGCGCCGTAGCGTTATACAAATGCACGATGGCGCGTGGTACATCTTTGAGCGCTTCAAAAGTGCGCGCGATTAAGTCCGGGCGCGACGGCGTCAGCACCTGAATCACCACGTCATCCGGGATTAACTTGTCATCAATCAGACCGCGAACAAAATCAAAATCAGTTTGCGACGCCGAGGGAAACGCAACCTCAATCTGCTTAAAACCACAGCGGATCAGTAAATCAAAAAACTGACGCTTACGGGTGTTGTCCATGGGCTCAGCCAGCGCCTGATTACCATCGCGCAGGTCACTGGAACACCACTGCGGTGCCTTAGCCAGCACATTTCCAGGCCACTGGCGGTCGGGTAAATTCACCGGAGGGAAGGGACGATATTTATGCGATGGGTCGATTAACATGGGGTTCTCCTTAGAATTCGTCGTTGCCGGCTTTACGTTGCGAAATACCGTTGCTTTGTAAATACCGTTGTCTTGTAAAAAACATAGTACGCAAACGATAACTATCTGCGCCTTGCTAACTGACACCAACCCTCGCAAAACGGACAAAAAGAAAATGATAAATGAATCATAGTCACGTTATAGTGCATAACTAAACGCGTCCAGGTTGGCGATCAGAGGTCGTACAGAATGAAAAGGGTTCTGAATCTAAACGAAAAAAAACGGCTTTCGGCGCTGCAAAAATTAAAAATTGCTGACAGCAATCCGGACGAAGTGCTTGATTTAATTACCCGCCTTACCCAGCAGATTTTTGATATTCCGGTGTGTTTAATTACACTGGTCGATGAACATCGCCAATGGTTCAAATCAAAGACCAATACGGCGATAAGCCAGACGGCGCGCGATATCGCCTTTTGCGACCACACCATACGTTCTTCCTCTGTGATGATCGTCCCCGATGCCGGACAGGATCCACGTTTTTGCAAAAATCCGCTGGTGACCGCTGATGAAGGAATGCGTTTTTATGCCGGTGCGCCGCTGATTACCCGTGAAGGCTTTGCTATAGGCAGTTTGTGTCTGATCGACCACCAGCCACGTGACTTTTCCGTGCAGGAAATAGAGATGCTGTCAGATCTCGCCGCTATCGTCATCGACATCATTGAGTCACGCAGCTCGGTCGGGTTTGTCGATATCGTCACGCGACTGCCGAACCGCCAGCGCCTGATGGAAGACATCGGCATGCTTATCAAAGCGCCAGACCACACGCCGTATTTGCTGATTCTGATCGACACGCTCGATACACTTTATGCCTACGATATTGGCCGCGCGATCGGCATTCCCAAAGTCGAAAATATTCTGAAAGATGTGGGATCTTTTTTACGCACTGAGCTCAATGGCAACGACAAGGTCTATAGCCTGATGCTCGGGCGTTTCGCCATTATCAAACCGCTCGACGATCAGGAAGCGATTTTTAATCAGTTAGAAATCGCCGCGAACAAAATTTCGCAAAGCATTACCAGTGATATCCCGATTAACGTCCGTCTGCACGCCGGTTACACCGTATTTTCCTCTTCGTCGGAGTGCGCCGAAACCATTATGCGCCAGGGCATGTCTTCCCTCCACGAAGCCATCAGCCACAACCAGCTGGTGATGCCGTATCAGCAGGAGTCAGATGTCATCCAGCTGCGCACCTTTAATCTGCTTAACGATTTAATGGCTACGGTCGCGTCCTGTGAGGATTTCCATCTTCTTTATCAGCCAAAAATTCGTCTGGCCGATAAAAAATTTCACGGCGTCGAAGCGCTGATCCGCTGGCAACATCCGACGCTGGGCATCATTTCACCGTCTGAATTTATTCCTCTGGCGGAAAAAACGCCGCTGATAACTCCGCTGACCAACTGGGTTATCACGCAGGCGGTGATGCAGATAGCAGAATGGCAAAAGTCCGGCGCACAGATTCAGGTGTCTATCAATTTGACTGCCAATAATCTGGTTGAGCAGGATCTGGTGCAGCGTATTCATACGGCACTTATTCTGCATCAGGTATCACCGTCGATGCTGGAGATTGAATGCCTGGAAACTCAGACGCTGATGAATAACCCTCACGCGGTGGCGTCTCTGGATGCCCTGCGTCATATGGGGATCAGTATCGCGCTGGATGATTTTGGTTCCGGTTACAGTAATCTGAATTACCTGCAAAAGATCCCCGCCGATATCCTCAAACTTGACCAGTCGCTGATTCAGGGCATCAGCAGTGACACTAAGAGCAAAGTGATTGTGAAATCGATGATTGATATGGCGCATGCGCTCAGCTATCACGTCGTCGCGGAAGGCGTAGAAGATAATGACACGTTGCAGTGTCTGGAGGAGTTGCAGTGTGATTCAGTTCAGGGCTTCTACTTCTCGCGTCCGTTGCAACACGATCAGATTCTTGAATGGTCAAAGCCTTATATTTAATTCCCTATTTCAGAAGCAAAAACAAAAAATCCGCCGAAGCGGATTTTTTATGCCGGTTATTCGCCGGTTTTGGGACGAATATAATAGGTGCCAAAGATGCTGCGGTCGGTTTCGAGACTGATACTCTGCCCTTTAGCATCTACGGTGATGGAACCGGTAGTTTTGGTCAGCGCACAGGCAACACGGACATCAATCTTGCGCTGGCCGTTAGGCACATTTAAATCTACGTACTGATTAAAATGCAGGGAAGCCACGGTCTGACCGTCCAGAATCACAATCAGCGGACAGGTTTTCTCAAACGGCACCGTGGACCATTGATCGATACGATGCAACCTGATGTGTGTCTGCCCTTCCGGCGCTTTAGTGCTGGCGTTAGCGAAAGAGGATTTGACCTGAAGGGTCGGTTCATAAGGATTGCTTGCGCACCCGGCTAAAAGCAGAGCAGCCAAGGCCACCAGTGTTTTTTTCATCGTTATCTCCCTGAGTTTATGCACGAATGATAGCAGCGTGCGCGGCGCGGGCAACAAAAAACCGGCCAGAGTTGCGCACGAACGAAAGGGAGAAGGTAAAAGCGGGACAAATCTGTGACGTTAGTATGAAAATCAGCCACCCGAATTGCTAATCACCGTCCGCTGGTATTTGATAGTCTTATTAGGATTTATCCGATGAGACGTTCAACCAGATTCAGGAAGCATCTATGTACAGCTACACACTTATCGCCCCCGCCGGGATCGTAAAGACCTATGAAGACGAGTTTCGCGAGAAAGGCATTGAGCTGCTGGTTGCCAAACAGAATCGTTCGGAAATGGTGGTCTTTCGCAGCAGTCAGTTTACCGAAGAGCGCGCTTTTATTACCCACGTCCATCTGCTGATTTTTAGCCTGTGCATGCGGGTACAAAAACAATTAAAAAACGGCAATAAACCGAATACGACCATTATGTATTGATTTTCGAACCCGTTCTCCCTGTTACGGCCTCAATCTGTGAGGCCCAACTCTCCGCTTTCTTCTATTTCCCTTTTGCAAGTCATTGCGATATCTAAAATAATCCTACTCTGTGGCTCGAATATATACAGGTTCTCCGACGTTATTTTCGTCAGAAAATCGTCATTATTTTGACTGAGGTTGAAATCAAATATTGCTGTCAAGAAAAGGCCGGGAGAGGCAGAAAAAAATCAAGGAGGAAAGAGATTATTGCTTTGATTTATTGAATGTTGGTGGGTCGTGCTGGGTTCGAACCAGCGACCAATTGATTAAGAGTCAACGGCTCTACCAACTGAGCTAACGACCCAACGGAACGGATTATTCGCCTGTTGGCCGGTGATGTCAAACGCTTATCCCTACTTTTTTTGTCGTTATTCGAAATGAGAATTGTGAAGCTCATCACAAGCAAAAGCGGTATTATTCTTTGTGCAATAATGCTCACCTGATTAATTAACACGCAATTATCCCCGATGTAAAAATTACGATACATTTTCCCGGTTGGCATTTTTCATGCCAGTTATAATAAATACGCACTTAACATTACTATTACATCGACAGACCGTCGCTGTCGTTCCCCGCGGCGGTCAAAAAACGCGTTTCAAATCTTAATTTGTTGAAATGAATGCGATATGGCGGAGTTCATACGCAAAAGCAAAAAACAGGAATCTATACAACATGCAAGACGAGTCAAAAATCCTCACACAGCCGGAGGAAGAGAACGCCGAAGGTCTGCGGCGCAATCTCTCCAACCGGCACATCCAGCTGATTGCTATTGGTGGTGCCATCGGCACGGGTCTGTTCATGGGATCCGGCAAAACCATCAGCCTGGCGGGTCCTTCTATCATCTTCGTGTACATGATCATCGGCTTTATGCTGTTTTTCGTGATGCGTGCGATGGGCGAATTACTGCTGTCCAACCTCGAATACAAATCCTTCAGCGACTTCGCCGCCGACCTGCTCGGCCCGTGGGCCGGCTATTTTACCGGCTGGACCTACTGGTTCTGCTGGGTCGTCACCGGCATTGCCGACGTTGTGGCCATTACCGCTTATGCGCAGTTCTGGTTCCCCGGACTCTCGCAGTGGATCGCCTCTTTGCTGTGCGTTTTACTGTTACTTAGCCTGAATCTCGCCACGGTAAAAATGTTTGGTGAGATGGAATTCTGGTTCGCGATGATCAAAATCGTCGCCATCGTCGGGCTGATCATCGCCGGGCTGGTGATGGTACTGACCCACTTCCAGACGCCAACCGGCACCGTTGCTTCCTTCAGCAATCTGTGGAATGACGGCGGATTCTTCCCCAAAGGCATTAGTGGCTTCTTCGCCGGCTTCCAGATCGCGGTGTTTGCGTTCGTGGGTATCGAACTGGTTGGGACTACCGCCGCCGAAACCAAAGATCCGCAGAAATCCCTGCCGCGCGCCATCAATGCCATTCCGCTGCGCATCATCATGTTTTACGTTTTCTCGTTAATCATGATCATGTCAGTGACGCCGTGGAGCCACGTCGTGGCGGATAAAAGCCCGTTTGTTGAACTGTTCGTTCTGGCGGGTCTGCCGGCTGCGGCGAGTATCATTAACTTTGTAGTGCTGACCTCCGCCGCGTCTTCTGCCAACAGCGGCGTCTTCTCCACCAGCCGCATGTTGTTTGGCTTAGCGCAGGAAGGCAATGCGCCGAAAGCGTTCGGCAAACTCTCCTCACGCGCGGTGCCGTCGAACGGTCTGACCTTCTCCTGCATCTGCCTGCTGGGCGGTGTGGTGCTGATTTACCTGATCCCGAACGTGATGACGGTCTTCACGCTGGTCACCACCGTATCCGCAATCTTGTTTATGTTCGTCTGGACCATCATCCTCTGCTCGTATCTGGTCTATCGTCGTAAACGCCCTCAGCTGCACGAAGCGTCAATCTACAAAATGCCGCTGGGCAAGCTGATGTGCTGGGTCTGCATGGCATTCTTCGCCTGCGTACTGGTGCTGCTGACCCTGCAGGATGACACCCGTCAGGCGCTGATGGTCACACCGCTGTGGTTCGTGATTCTGGGAATTGGCTACTGGCTGCGTTGCCGCAACCGTACTGCCTGAGCAGAAATCACCCACCGCCAGATAAAACAAAGGAGCCAACATGAGCTCCTTTTTTCTTCATTCCACCTCTAACGCCTGCCAAAATTGTTGCAGCATTTTGGTCGCTGATGGCCTCGCCGAAGCGACTTTCACCGGTAACGCCGGTGGTACACCGGGGTTCATGTCGCCGAGATCGAACACAAAACTGTAATCTGGCTCCTGCCCCATGCGTAAATCGCTGACCAGAATATGGTCGCCCTGCTGTTTTACGCTGAAGAAGCCGTGGCTGAACCAGGCGACGCGCGCCAGAAATGCGTTGTCTTTGTGGGCTTCATATAACGCTTCGCCGCGAGGATAAAAGCGGAAACGGATCGGCGAGTCAGGGTGCAGCAACGAAGTGAATCCTTCACCGTAGCTATCTTTGGTCATCACCACCACGCGCCAGACCAGCGTATTGAGCGGCGTCGGGGTCACCAGAACCTGCGTACTTTCGATGTTCTGGCGTTGAAGCTCATCGCCGACGTGCACCGTCACCTGATGTTGTTCGACCACGGTGCAGGCCAGATACAGGCAGCTTACGCCCAACAGCACGTTGTTCCAGACAATGCCGCGCTGACGTTCACGATACAGGGCTAGCCCGACGCCGATAATCATCGGCAAGGTATAGAGCGGATCAATGATGAAGATGCTGCCGACTGCAAACGGCGTATTGGTAAACGGCAGGCCAAGCTGCGTACCGTAGACGGTCATCAGATCCAGCAGCGGATGCGTAATCAGCGCCAGCCAGACCGCGCCCCACCAGTACCGGAAATGCTGCCCGGCGCTGAACAGTCTGGCCATCAGCCAGGCAATCAGCGGGGACACCAGCGTCAGATAAAACAGCGCGTGGCTCTCCGTGCGGTGCAGCGTCATATTGCTGATGGCGTCACCGTGATCGTAAAACACGTCGAGATCCGGCAAGGTTCCGCACACCGCACCCGCCAGCGCAGCCTTCCACACCGGTACGCGTTTGCCCATCACCGCGATACCTACCGCAGCGCCCAAGACTAATTGTGATACCGAATCCATCCTGACCTCTTTAAGCCCGAAGCTGTATACCTTCGGTAATAATGCGCTGCACGTTACTCACGGTCTGCTCGAAGAACTCAGGATCGTTGAGCGTTTTGCCGGTGATGGCTTCGACCTGCACACCGAAATCCGCATAATGCTGGGTCGTCGCCCACAGCATAAATATCAGCTGCATCGGATCAACCGGCGCGATTAACTGGTCTTTTATCCAGCCTCGGATCACGTCAGATTTATCTTCCACCAGCGTTTTCAGGCTGCCGCCGAGTTCCTGCCTGAGCAGCGGCGCGCCCTGTACCATCTCCAGACAGAACAGGCGCGAAGCCTGCGGATGGTCGCGTGAAACACACAGCTTGAGGCGAATGTATTCGCGGATCGCTTCCAGCGGATGCTGATCCGACTGCAACGCTTTCAGGGGCGCCAGCCAGATATCGAGCAGGCCTTTCAGCACCGCGATATACAAATCCTCCTTCGACGGAAAGTAGTACAGCAGATTGGTTTTCGAGACGTCGGCGCGCTCGGCGACCTGATCCAGGCTGGTGCCATGAATACCGTACAACGAAAAAAATTCCAACGCCGCCGCCATGATATTGCCACGCTTGGCGGCGACGGCGCGCGAACGTCGCGTCGGGGCTTTCGCTGCGGCTTTACGGGTGTGATTTCTCCCGTCGGCAGGCTGCGGATGTTCATCCATTGGCTTCACAATGTCTCCCTGAGACAAACGGCAAGGCAGAAATCATAACAAATGGGGATAGAAGCGACTATCGCTATGCATCCGCATGATGAACGCAACATGTTATCTAACACCACACAACCACAAAGGACTATAAATTTAACAAATTTGCACCATTTCTGTTCAATCCTGCCTGATTTACGTGCAGTTAGTTTTGACCAGATGGTCTGAAATAGACCATCTGCTCCACCTCAAACCGAAATGATTTTTTAACTTACTGAATATCATGGCGATTATAAAAGTGGCATCCCCTTTGCAATAGTCCTCACGTCAGGAAATTTCAGCCCGGTGCAATTCGGAACCCGCAGGACGCACTCAAGCCGCGCAGAGAATTTCGCAAGCCCTTGTTTTGATCTCTAATTTTCAAAAATCTGTCATGAGGTGAGCTATGAAAATCGGCGTCTTTATTCCTATCGGTAACAACGGCTGGTTGATTTCTGAAACCGCGCCGCAGTACAAACCGACTTTCGAACTGAACAAAACCATCGTGCAAAAAGCCGAGCACTACAATTTCGATTTCGCGCTGTCGATGATCAAACTGCGTGGCTTCGGCGGCAAAACCGAGTTCTGGGAACACAATATGGAGTCGTTCACGTTGATGGCAGGCCTCGCCGCCGTGACCTCCCGCATCCAGCTCTACGCCACAGCCGCCACACTGGTGATGCCACCGGCTATCGTGGCACGCATGGCGGCGACTATCGACTCCATCTCCAACGGCCGTTTTGGCGTCAACGTTGTCACCGGCTGGCAGAAACCGGAATACGAGCAGATGGGCATGTGGCCGGGCGATGACTATTTCAGCCGCCGCTATGATTACCTGACCGAATACGTCAGCGTGCTGCGCGATCTGTGGGGCACCGGCCACTGCACGCTCGACGGCGAGTTCTTCAAGATGGACGACTGCCGCGTCAGCCCGCGCCCGCAGGCCGAAATGAAAGTCATCTGCGCCGGACAAAGCGACGCAGGCATGGCGTTCTCCGCCAAACACGCTGACTTCAACTTCTGCTTCGGCAAAGGCGTCAACACGCCGACCGCTTTCGCACCGACCGCCGCCCGTATGAAAACCGCCGCAGAAGCCGAAGGTCGCGACGTCTCTTCTTACGTGCTGTTTATGATTATCGCCGATGAAACCGACGCCGCCGCCCGCGCCAAATGGGAGCTGTATAAATCCGGCGCCGATGCCGATGCGCTGGCATGGCTCACCGATCAGAGCAGCAAAGATACTAAATCCGGTGCGGACACCAACGTGCGCCAGATGGCTGACCCGACTTCTGCGGTCAATATCAACATGGGCACGCTGGTCGGTTCTTACGCCAGCGTCGCCAAAATGCTCGATGAAATCGACACCGTGCCTGGCGCAGAAGGCATTCTGCTGACCTTTGATGATTTCGTCGAAGGCATTGAAAACTTCGGCCGCTACATTCAGCCATTAATGAAAACCCGCCAGCATATCGCGGCAGAACAGAAAGAGGTCGCGTAATGACTGTTTTTGAGAAACCTAAAGCGGTTGAAAATCAGACGGTTGTCCGCCGCGAGCCGAAAAATACCGGCGATGAAACTATTCTCACTGCCCGTCCGGAAGCCATCGCCTTCACCCCGCAGCAAACGGCGTTGATCGTCGTGGATATGCAGAATGCTTACGCGTCACAGGGCGGCTATCTTGATCTGGCAGGTTTTGACGTTTCCGCCACTGCACCGGTGATTGCCAACATCAAAGTGGCGATTACCGCCGCGCGTGCCGCGGGCATTAAAGTGATTTTCTTCCAGAACGGCTGGGACAATCAGTACGTCGAAGCAGGCGGTCCAGGTTCGCCCAACTTCCACAAATCCAATGCACTGAAAACCATGCGCAAGCGCCCTGAGCTGATGGGCAAACTGCTGGCGAAAGGCGACTGGGATTACGATTTGGTGGATGAACTCCAGCCGCAGCCAGGCGATATCGTGCTGCCAAAACCGCGTTACAGCGGGTTCTTCAACACTCAACTCGACAGCCTGCTGCGCAGCTACGGCATTCATCATCTGGTCTTCACCGGCATCGCTACCAACGTGTGCGTTGAATCCACGCTGCGCGACGGTTTCTTCCTTGAGTATTTCGGCGTGGTACTGGAAGACGCTACCCATCAGGCCGGCCCGGAGTTTGCGCAAAAAGCGGCGATCTACAATATCGAAACCTTCTTCGGCTGGGTGTCGGACGTACGCAGTTTCTGCGATGCGGTGGGTTACAAATCTGAACAAAACGCAGCCTGACCGGCAGCAGATAAGGAAAATTCGTATGCCTAAAAGTGCAATTATCCCAGCCGGTACCGGCGTTCCTCTGGCACCTTTTGTTCCGGGCACGCTGGCCGATGGCGTGGTGTATGTCTCCGGCACGCTGCCGTTCGATAAAGACAATAACGTCGTGCATCTGGGAGACGCCGCGGCACAAACCCGCCATGTGCTGGAGATCATTAAAAGCGTGATTGAAACCGCGGGCGGCACGATGGATGACGTCACCATGAACTCGATTTTCATCACCGACTGGGCGAACTACGCGGCGGTGAATCTGGTTTACGCGGAGTATTTCCCCGGCGAAAAACCGGCGCGGTTCTGCATTCAGTGCGGGCTGGTCAAACCTGGTGCACTGATTGAAATCGCGTCGATTGCTCATCTCGGTAAGCAATGAGGTAACGCTATGTATTACAAGGTGTCAGGTAAGAAAAATGCAGATGCCGAAACCGTCGTTCTCTCCTCCGGCCTCGGCGGTTCGGGCAGTTTCTGGCAGCCACAACTCCCGATGCTGAATGCGCATTTCCGCGTGGTGGTCTATGACCAACACGGCACCGGCGTCAGTCAGGGCAGCGTCCCTGCCGGTTACCGGATGGAAGATATGGCGGACGAACTGGCAGGGCTGCTCAACGAACTGGACGTCAGCCGCTGTCATCTGGTCGGTCACGCGCTTGGCGGCATTATCGGCCTGCACCTGGCCCTGCGTTATCCGGCGCTGCTGCAAAGCCTGGTGGTGATCAACGGCTGGACAAAGCTCGACAGCCAGACCCGCCGCTGCTTTGAAGTACGCCAGAATCTGCTGCTCAACAGCGGCGTCGACGCCTACGTGCAGGCGCAGCCGCTGTTTCTGTATCCCGGCGACTGGCTTTCTGAAAACGAAGCATTGTTGCAAGAGGAGCGCCAGCATCAGGTGGCGAATTTTCAGGGGATGGAAAACCTGCTGCACCGCTTACAGGCGCTGATGGCATCCGATCTGAGCGAAACGCTCGGGCAGGTGATCGCCCCGACGCTGGCATTGAGCTGCAAGGATGATTTGCTGGTGCCGTGGATGCGTTCCGCCGATCTCGCCGCCCGTTTGCCCAACGGCGAACACACGCAAATGTTATACGGCGGCCATGCAATGAGCGTGACCGATCCCGATACGTTTAACCCTATTTTACTGGACTGGCTGCTACGGCATTCATCGCAAAACACGGCCACACCGTCCAGCCGCCTGCCCACGGAGACATCATGGCCGAAGCATTAACCGCCAGCGCACTGGCGACTTTATTCACCGAAGCCCGCACCCACAATGGCTGGCAGAACAAACCGGTCACCGGTGAACAGCTGAAAACAATTTATGATCTGGCACGCATGGGGCCGACCTCCGCCAACTGCAGCCCGGTGCGCATCGTGTTTATTCAGAGCGCGCAAGCCAAAGAGAAACTGGCACCGGCGTTATCCAGCGGAAATCTGAAAAAAACCCTGACCGCGCCGGTTACGGCGATCGTTGCCTGGGATCCGGCGTTTTATGAGCTGCTGCCCGAACTGTTCCCCTCCGGCGATGCCCGGTCGTGGTTCACCTCCAGCCCGGAACTGGCGCACGCTACGGCGTTTCGCAACAGCAGTTTGCAGGCAGCGTACCTGATCCTCGCTTGCCGCTCGCTGGGGCTCGATACCGGCCCGATGTCCGGTTTTGACAATGCCAAAGTGGATGAAACCTTCCTGGCGGACACCGGCTGGAAATCCAATTTTCTGATTAACATCGGTTACGGCGATACCAGCAAAGTGTATCCGCGCGCGCCGCGACTTGATTTCGACCGCGCCTGCCGCGTGCTGTAAGTCACTGACAGAACTCTGAGGATCCGATCATGCAAACCACCCTGAATGCTGTGGATTTACCTGTTGCACCCGCCACGCCCAACGCCGTTGAGAAAAAAGCTGCCGTCGACAAAATGGAGTACCGCGATGCAATGGCGCACCTCGGTTCCGCCGTGAACATCATCACTACCGACGGCCACGCAGGCCGTGCCGGATTCACCGCCTCCGCCGTGTGCAGCGTCACCGACTCACCGCCAACGTTGCTGGTATGCCTCAACCGTTCCGCCTCGGTGTACCCGGTGTTTAAGGAGAATCAGGTGCTGTGCGTGAACACGCTGGCGGATTGCCATGAATCGTTGTCCAACCTGTTCGGCGGAAAAACGCCCATGGAGCAACGCTTCGAAGCCGCCGAGTGGGCACGCCTTGCCACCGGATCGCCCGTTCTGACCGATGCACTGGTGTCGTTTGACTGCAAAGTCACACAGGTTACCACCGTCGGTACCCATGACATTCTTATCTGTGAAGCCGTCGCGCTGCGACGTAACGACGAACGCCACGGACTGGTGTATTTCGACCGCCGCTATCACCCGCTGATGCGTCAGTCTGCCTGTTAATTTAACCTGATTAGGGAACACAGCATGGCAAACACTTACTTTCCAACATGGCGTAAAAGAGAAGGCAATTTAGATGGCGCAGTGATCGCTCCGGAAGAGCGGCTGCCGTTAGGGCCGACCGTGGTGATGGGGCTGCAACATACGGTGGCAATGTTTGGTGCCACGGTACTGATGCCCCTGCTGATGGGTTTCGACGCCAATATGGCGATCCTGATGTCAGGCATCGGCACCCTGCTGTTCTTCCTGGTGGTCGGCGGGCGCGTTCCCAGTTATCTCGGTTCCAGCGCGGCATTTGTCGGGCTGGTGATCGCGGTGACCGGCTACAGCGGCCACGGCGCCAACCCGAATATCGGCGTGGCGCTAGGCGGGATTATTGCCTGCGGCGTGGTGTATACGCTGATAGGCTTTGTGGTAATGGCGGTGGGCACGCGCTGGATTGAACGCCTGATGCCGCCGGTGGTGACCGGTGCGGTAGTGATGGCGATAGGTCTGAACCTCGCGCCCATCGCCATCAACAGCGTGTCTGCCTCTTCTTTTGACAGCTGGATGGCGGTGGTGACCGTGCTGTGCATCGGCTCTGTCGCCGTGTTCACGCGCGGTCTGGTGCAACGCCTGTTGCTGTTACTCGGCCTAATCGCCGCGTACCTGATTTACATGGTAGTGACCAACGGACTGGGGCTCGGCGCGCCGGTAGACTTCTCTGCCGTGGCGCAGGCGCCATGGTTTGGCGTTCCAACCATTACCACGCCGGTGTTCAGCTCGCACGCCATGCTGATGATAGCGCCGGTGGCGGTGATTCTGGTGGCAGAAAACCTCGGCCACATTAAAGCGGTCGCCGGTATGACCGGCAAAAACCTCGACCCGTATATGGGCCGCGCATTTGTCGGCGACGGTCTGGCGACGTTACTTTCCGCCTCGGCGGGCGGTACCGGCGTCACCACTTACGCGGAAAACATCGGCGTCATGGCGGTCACCAAAATTTACTCCACGCTGATTTTCGTTGCAGCAGCCGTTGTTGCCATCGTGTTGGGCTTCTCGCCCAAATTTGGTGCACTGATCCACACCATTCCCGGCCCGGTACTTGGCGGCGCGTCGATTGTAGTGTTCGGCTTGATTGCGGTAGCGGGCGCGCGCATCTGGGTACAAAACCAGGTGGATCTGGGTCTTAACGGCAATCTGATCATGGTCGCGGTGACGCTGGTACTGGGCGCAGGCAACTTTACCCTGAGCCTTGGCGGTTTCAGTATGGGCGGTATCGGCACGGCAACTTTCGGCGCAATCCTGCTCAATGCCTTCCTGAGTCGCAGCAACAAAGAAAAAACGTTGCCTGTTTCAGAAACTGGCACAGAAGCTGCATTAAAAGATCACTGACGACCTCAGTTTCTCCTTAGCTCATCATTTTTGATGATCGCCAGCGGTTAGCCGGTCCACCCGTCCGGATTAGCCGCTGGTTTTTTTCTTTCTGTCCTCCCCATTCCTGTTTTCCAGCTAAGCAATGCAGATTTCCTTCGTTCACCTGCCCTTTAAATTGGTTTGTTATGGATCCAGCACTTTCGTTCTATGAGAACGGAAAAGTGATTCATCTGCCTATAAGAAAAGGGTTAACTATGCAAAACATTCGCCGGAAAAGCGCCATCGCTCGCGCACTGGCTTTAGGGATTCTTCTCGCCAGCACGTCCACCGTATTTGCCGCCGACGGCGCACCGGTTCAGGGCGGAACACTGATTTATCTCGAACAGCAGGCACACACCAACCTTTATCCTCCGGCGGGCGGTTTCTACCCGAACGGCGGCATTCTCAATCAGATCACCGATAAACTGACTTATCAGAATCCGCAGACGCTGGAAGTGGAACCCTGGATCGCTGAATCCTGGACGTTTAACGCGGACAAAACCGAGTACACCTTCAAACTGCGTCCGGGCGTGACTTTCTCCGACGGCACGCCGCTCGACGCCAACGCGGTCGCCAAAAACTTTGATACCTACGGTCTGGGCAACAAAGAGCATCATCTGCCGGTGTCCGAAGTCATCAATAATTACGACCACAGCGAAGTGATCGATCCGCTGACCGTGAAGTTCTATTTCAAAAAATCCTCTCCGGGCTTCCTGCAAGGGACGGCCACCATTGGCTCGGGGCTGGTTTCACTGAGCACGCTGAACCGCAATTTTGATGCGCTGGGCGATGCGACACACATCATCGGCTCCGGCCCGTTTGTGGTGAGCAAAGAAACCCTCGGACGTGAAGTCGATCTGACCGCGCGCAAAGAGTACAACTGGGGGCCGAAAAATCTCAAACAGCAGGGCCGCGCCAATCTTGACGGCATTAAAGTGATCGTCACCGGCGAAGACAGCGTGCGCATCGGCGCGCTGCTGGCGGGTCAGGCGGATTTCATCCGTCAGGTTCAGGCGTATGACGAAAAACAGGCCAAAGAGCAGAACTTCCCGATTTATGCCGCGCCAACCAAGGGCGTGAACGACGGCATCGCGTTCCGCCCGGATAACGCGCTGGTCGCTGATCTCAAAGTCCGTCAGGCACTGCTGCATGCCACCAACAGCAAACAGGTGGTCGATACCCTCTTCTCGCCAAACTATCCGCAGGCCACCTCTGTCATTGCCAAAACCGCCGCCGGTTACGTCGATCTCAGCCATAAGCTGACTTATGACCCGACGCTTGCCAAAAAGCTGCTCGACGAAGCGGGCTGGAAACCGGGCGCGAATGGCATCCGTCAGAAAGATGGCAAAACGCTGGCGCTGACGATTTATGAATCCCTGCCGCAGCCGCAGAACAAAGAGGTGTTGCAGCTGGTTTCCCAGCAGTGGAGCCAGGTCGGCGCGAAGCTGAACATTCTGGCCGGTGACGCAGGCAGCCGCGTGGCGGATAACCTGGATCCGGAAAAAACACCGGCTAACGTCGTCGAAGTGGGACGCGCCGATCCCGATGTCATCAAAAGTTCTTTCTACCCGACTAACCGAGATGCGCTGCTGCAAAAAGGTGGCCTGAGCAGCAAGGTGAAAAGTTTCCGCGACGACAAACTTAACGACCTGCTGACCGCTATTTCGGCAGAAGTGGATCCGCAAAAACGTCTGGCGCTGACCGCTGACGTGCAGAACTACCTGCTCGATCAGGCGTACATCATTCCCATTTTCGAAGAGCCGCAGGTGTTTGCCGGTGCGCCGTATCTGAAAGGCGTGAATTTCGAAGCCGTTGGTCGTCCGAGCTTCTACGGCGCATGGCTGGAAAAGCATTAACAGGCAGGAGTGAATGATGAACCGATACGTGAGCGGTCGTCTGGGTCAGGCTTTACTGGTGTTGTGGGCGGCGTTTACCGTCTCCTTTATCCTGTTGCAGGTGCTGCCGGGCGACGCGATTCTGATTAAATTCCAAAACCCGGACATGGGATTAAGCCCGGCGCAAATCGCCGATATGCGCGCGGCGTACGGTGCGGATGTGCCGCTGGTGCAGCAATATCTGCACACTCTGGGCAATTTTCTGCGCGGGGATTTGGGGTATTCGATTCAGGCTGGCGTACCGGTCACTGAATTACTCAGCACCAACTTCCCGCCGACACTGCGACTGGCGCTGATTGGCTTTGCACTGGCTGCCGTGGTGGCCTTTGCACTGGCGTTTCTCTCCAGCCTGCTGCACTTCGGCTGGCTGAAAAACCTGTTGCAGTCAGTGCCGTCGCTGTTTATTTCCATCCCGACCTTCTGGCTGGGCATCGTGCTCATCCAGATTTTCTCCTTCCATCTGCGCTGGATCCCGGTGATTAACCCCGGCGAGTGGGTCGGGCTGATTTTGCCGGTCGTGACGCTGGCGGTGCCGATTTCCGCGCCGCTGGCACAAATCCTGATCCGCAGTATCGATCAGGTACAGACCCAGCCGTTTGTCGCCGTCGCCCGTGCTAAAGGGGCGAGCCGCAGCGGCGTGCTGTGGCGTCACGTGGCGCGCAACGCCTTACTTCCCGCGCTGACCATTGCCGGCCTGCTGTTCGGTGAGCTGATTGCCGGGGCGCTTATCACCGAAACCGTGTTCGGCCTCAACGGTCTTGGTCAGCTAACGCAGCAGGCGGTGAATAATCAGGATGTCGCTGTATTACAGGCGATTGTGGTGATTTCCGCCGCCGCCTTTGTCGGCATCAATTTACTGGTCGACTTGCTCTATCCGCTGCTCGACCCGCGTCTGAAAACGTCCGCTAAACGTACCGCCGGAGCCACCTCATGAGCAGCTTACCGCTTGGCAAAAGCACAATTTCTTTACCCCTCACGCAGCGTCGCCGCTGGAAAACCGCCCGCCTGCAACCGGCGCTGATTTTAGCCTGGCTGGTGATGGCGACCGTTATTCTCTGGGCGATCGCGCCCGGCTGGTTTACGGATTACAGCGGCACCGAAGGCATCGCGGGCGCGCAACGTCTGGCGCCGCAGGCCGGACACTGGCTCGGCACCGATCAGCTTGGCCGCGACGTCTACGCGCGCATTGTGTACGGCGCATCACATTCGCTGTCCGGTGCGCTGGTGGCAGTGGCACTCGGGCTGGTGTTCGGCACCGCATTAGGGCTGGCGGCCGGTGCCAGCGGCGGCGTCGTTGACGCCATCGTCATGCGTATTAATGACGTGCTTCTCTCGATTCCCGGCCTGCTGCTGTCGCTGAGTGTGATCATTCTGCTCGGCTTCGGTACGGTGCATGCGGCGATTGCGGTCGGCGTCACCTCGGTCGCCAACTTCGCCCGCCTCGCCCGCGCCGAAGTGGTGCTGGTGCGCCACAGCGATTACGTCGAAGCCGCCTACGGCAGCGGTGCGACATTTTTCTCAATCCTCTGGCGACATATTTTGCCTAACTCGCTGACCTCAGTCATCGCCTTCTCGGCGTTGCAGTTCGGCAGCGCGATACTGGCGATTTCCACCCTGAGTTTTCTCGGCTACGGCACACCACCGCCGACGCCGGAATGGGGTTTGCTGATCGCCGAAGGCCGTAATTACATTTCCACCGCCTGGTGGCTGACCACCTTCCCCGGCATCGTCGTGGTGCTGGTGGTGCTTTCCGCCAACCGCATCAGCCAGTCATTACGCAGGAGAACACGATGAACGCACAGGCCACGTTAAAACATGACGCCCCGCCGGTTCTCGAACTGGAGAATGTGTCAATTGCCTACGACGGCAAACCGGTGGTGCACAATGTGTCGTTTGCCATTCACGCCGGAGAGGTGCTGGCGCTGGTGGGCGAATCCGGCTCCGGCAAAACCACAACCGCGCAGGCGATCATCGGCCTGCTGGCGGAAAATGGTCATATCGATCAGGGCGAAATCCGCCTCAACGGCACCGACATCAGCCAGTGGTCGCAGCGACGTCTCGACGCTCTGCGCGGCGCACGCATCAGCCTGATCCCGCAGGATCCGACCAGTTCACTTGATCCGGTGAAAACCATCGGCTCTCAGGTGGCGGAAATTCTCGACATCCATCAGCGCCTGCCGCACAAACAGCGCGATGAACGCGTGGTCGAGTTGCTGACCCGCGTCGGCCTCACGCATCCGGAGCAGCGCGCGAAACAGTATCCGCACGAGCTGTCCGGCGGTATGAAACAGCGCGTGCTGATTGCGATTGCCATCGCCCTGCAACCGGCGCTAATCATCGCCGATGAACCCACCAGCGCGCTGGACGTGACGGTGCAAAAGCGCATTCTGGATCTGATCGACGATCTGCGCCGCGAGTTTGGCACCGCCGTATTGCTGGTCACGCACGATCTGGCAATTGCCGCCGAACGGGCCGATCGGCTGCTGGTTTTCCGTCACGGCAAAGTGCAGGAACAGGGCCTCACCGCCGGGGTGCTGAACGCACCGAAAAGCGACTACACCCGCCAGCTGTTCGCCGATGCCCCTACCCTGTCAGGCCGCCACCGTGCGCAGAGTCCGGCCACCGCCGAACCGGTGCTGGTGGTCGACGGTGTGACGCACGACTTCACGCTTGGCGGTAAAAGTCGTGCCGCCTTCCGCGCGGTGGATAACGTCTCTTTTAGCATTCCGCGCGGGACAACGCATTCGCTGGTCGGCGAATCAGGCTCAGGAAAAACCACGCTGGCGCGCATTCTGCTCGGTTTTCAGAAACCGGATAAAGGCCGCGTGCTGATCGACGGCGAAGACATCACCCGCCTCAAGGGAGAACCGCTGCGCCAGCTGCGCAAGAAAATTCAGCTGGTCTATCAGAATCCGTTTGCCTCACTCGATCCGTCACAAACGCTGTTCAGCGTGATTGAAGAGCCGCTGCTGAATTTCGAAAAAATTCCGTCCGCCGAACGCCGTCAGCGCGTGCTGGATATCGCCCGCCGCGTGGCGCTGCCGGAGGAATTGCTCAGTCGCAAACCGCGTGAACTGTCCGGCGGTCAGCGTCAGCGCGTGGCCATTGCGCGCGCCCTGATCCTCAAGCCCAAGGTACTGATCCTCGATGAAGCCACCTCGGCGCTCGATGTCACGGTACAGGCGCAGATCCTCACGCTGCTTGCGCAGCTACAGGATTCGCTTGGTCTGACCTATTTATTTATCTCGCACGATCTGGCGACCGTCCGGCAAATCTCCCACAGCGTCTCGGTGTTACACCGCGGGCAACAGGTCGATTCCGGCGAAGTGGAAGCGGTATTTGCGCTGCCTTCCAGCGATTACACCCGCCAGCTTATTGATGCCATTCCCGGCCGACATCGCGCCGCCTGAGAGGAAAATTATGAGCAGTAAACGTCTTGGATTTTTTACCCGCCTTCTGGACAACACCAGCGCGCAGGAGCGCTACCGGCTGGCGACCGAGCAAATCATTCACGCCGAGCAGCTGGGTTTTGATTCCGCATGGGTCGCGCAGCACCATTTCCACGAAGCCGAAGGCGGTCTGCCCGCACCGCTGGTGTTCCTCGCGCAGGTGGCGGCACACACCCGTTTTATCCGCCTGGGTACGGGTGTGATTACGCTGCCAATGGAAAATGCGCTGCGCGTGGCCGAAGACACCGCCGTGCTGGATTTGCTCAGTGGCGGACGGCTGGAGATCGGCCTCGGATCCGGCGGCACGCCGACGTCCTTCCCACCGTTCGGCCTGGAGAGCGGCCAGCGCGGCGCGGCGTTTGCCCATAATCTGCATACCCTGCTCACCGCATGGCGCGGCGAAAAACTTGCGGGCACCGACAACTGCCTGTATCCGGCAGCGCCGCACCTGGCGCACCGCGTCTGGCAGGCAACATTCTCCGTGGACGGTGGCGCGCGTGCGGGTAAATCAGGCGATGGCCTGATGCTGTCGCGCACCCAGCCACGACCGGCAGATGCCCCGGATCTGCGCCTCGACGAACTGCAAAACCCGATCATTGATGCCTATCTTGATGCGCTTCCTGACGGTGTTGCGCCGCGCATCATGGGGTCGCGCACCGCGTTCGTCACCGAGAATGGCGATGAAGCCCGTGAACTGGCCCAAAAAGGCCTGCGCCGTCAGGCCGAAAATCACCGCGCCAGCGGGCAAATCGTGCAAGGCGATACGCTGGATGATTACATCCGCGCGTTTGACGTCCATCTCGGCACCGCGGCGCAGGTGACCGTCTCGTTACAGGCCGATACCGCGCTGGCCCGCGTCACCGATCTGGCGTTTCAGGTGCACTCCATCGATCCACCACATCCGTATATTTTGCGCTCCATCGAACTGATCGCCCGTCACGTCGCACCGGCCCTCGGCTGGGTTCGCCGCACGCCGTCACGCGCCGTTTCCACGTCTTCCTCCGATACCACTTTCTCCAAGGAAACCCAATGACCGACTATTCGACCGACCTGCTGGAAAAACTGGCCGAAATCGCCCCGGCGTCTGAACTGAAACTGGCGCGCGACACACGCGATGCCGCCACCCGCCATGCGCAGGGCAGCTACGACGCGTTATTCACTGAACAGGATGGCGTGGATTTCACGCTGGCGGAGCGCCTGCGTCTGGCGCAAAACGTGGCGCGCTGGCACGGTGATTCCCAGCTCACTAACCACTATTCCGAGCGTTTGCAGGATTTGCCCGACATCGATGAAACCGCCCGCCTCGATGCGGCGCTGACGCACGGTGAACGTCTGAGTTTCAAACCCGCCAGCGCCACGCCCGCGCATTTGCAGGCGCTGAGAAAAGCGGGCTGGTCGGTGGATGCGATTGTCACGCTGTCGCAGCTGATTTCTTTCGTCAGTTTCCAGAGCCGCGCGTTGCGCAGCTACCGGCTGATCGGCGGTAAACCGGTGGAAAACGGCAGCAACAAACCGGTTGGCGCAGCGTTCTGGCGCACTGATCCAAATACCCACAATGGTCGTGACGCACCGCAAGCGTTCACGCAGGAAGAGCTCGGCTGGGAGCCGTGGATCCCGGCGAAAAAGCTGGAAGAATTCGATGAAGCTCAGCAGGCGATTCTGGCGAAATTTGGCCATACAGATTCCGACTATTTCCGCCTGTTAGGCCGCAACCTGCCGGTGCTGGAGCAGCGTACGCTGACCGACAAAGGCATTTTCTTTACCTCCGGCGGCCTGCCGCGTAAAGAGCGTGAACTGGCCGCCACCGTGGCCAGTAAAATCAACGGCTGTATTTTCTGCGCGTCGGTGCATTCGCGCAAAGCCAGCCAGCTGTCAAAGCAAACCGACGATGTTCAGCGCCTGATCGACACCGCACCGGGCGGCATTCTCAGCAAAGACCAGTCTCCGCGCTGGCAGGCAGAAATTGACTTTGCCGCCGCACTCTCAGCCACGCCGCCGGTCGCCACTGCTCAGCACATCGCGGCCCTGCGCGAGCAGGGTCTGAGTGAACTGGAGATCGTCGATTTAGCGCAGTCCACGGCGTTTTTCGCCTGGGCAAACCGTCTGATGTTAACGCTGGGAGAACCGTTCAATGACTGAGTCCCTTCGCCCGCAGCTCGACCACGTGGTGATCAACGTCGCCGAACAGCTCAATCATTCCGAACTACAGTTTCGTCGGTTAGGATTTCATCTCACCGCGCGCGGCCACCACTCACTGGGATCGAGCAATCATCTGGCAATCTTCAGCGAAAACTATCTCGAACTGCTCGGTTATGAACAGGATAATGCCCACACCCGCACCGACTTATGGCAGGCTCCGCTCGGTCTGACTGGTCTGGTGTGGAAAACGCAGAATTCGGCGGCGGTTTACCATCATCTGCAAAAGCAAAATATCGCCGGATCGCCTCCTGCTGAATTCTTCCGCCCGGTGGCACTCAACGACGGAACCTCGCCAAATGCGCGGTTCCGCACCGTTCCGCTGGCTGCAGATCGCGTGCCCAATGGCCGCAGTTTCTTCTGTCATCACCTGACACCGGAGCTGGTCTGGCGCAACGAATGGCAGCACCACCCCAACGGTGTCGCTGACATCACCGGCTTTGTGATTTCCGCCGCTGACCCGCAGGCTGCGGCCAAGGTCTACGGGGAGTTGTTTGGCGCTGAAGCCTTACAGAGTGGCGCCGATGGCGTGATCCTGCGTGCCGGGCGCGCTATCGTCCGGTTTGTGACACCAAAGCAGGCCACGGCAGAATTCGCCATTGTGCCCGAAGGTGATGGCGGCAGTGCGCGAATGGTCGGGTTGGAGTTTGCGACGCGGTCACTGGAGGCAGTGCGTAATAGTTTGCGGGTGGGTGAAATCCCGTTTGATGATTTAACCCGTCGGATTTTAGTTCGCGCAGCGGATTCACTGGGTGTCGCGTTGGCGTTTCGGGAAGAATAAAGTCAACATCAGGCAAAATCCGGCCCGTTTGCTCTCCCCCTGCTAAGGGCAAAAGCAGACTGAGCATTGTTTGATATAGCTTCTGGACGTGTTCAAAAAGTACCTGAAACCGGCCCCATTGCAGCAAACACTACAATAAAAAAGGCGCGACATTTTCACGTCGCGCCTTTCAACAAATTTAAAAACTTTTAGATGACGGCTTTAGCCGCTACCGCCGCATCTGAACGTTTCAGAATGGCGTAAGCACCACCGGCCAACACGGTACCCACAATGATCGAAATCAGATAACCCAGAACCGGTGTGATTGCGCCAGGGATCAGCAGAACGAACAGACCGCCGTGCGGAGCCATCAACTGTGCGTGGAAGGCCATCGACAGAGCACCTGTCACCGCACCGCCCACGATACAGCAAGGCAGTACGCGCATCGGGTCACGGGCTGCGAACGGAATCGCACCTTCGGAGATAAAGCACAGGCCCAGAACCAGCGCCGCTTTACCGCCCTCACGTTCACTTTCCTCGAACTTATTGCGCGCCAGCAGCGTTGCCAGGCCCATCGCCAGCGGTGGCACCATACCGGCAGCCATGATGGCAGCCATTGGTGCGTAGACGGAAGAACTCAGCAGTGCCACGCCGAACGCGTAAGCTGCTTTGTTCACCGGGCCACCCATATCGGTACACATCATCGCACCAAGGATTGCGCCCAGCAGTACCGCATTCGCTGTACCCAAAGATTGTAACCATGCTGTCAGACCTGCCATGATTTTAGCGACCGGCGTACCGACTACGTAAATCATGACCAGACCGGTAATCAGACTCGCTACCAGCGGAATAATCAGGATAGGCTTCAGGGCTTCCATACTTTGCGGTAACTTCAGCTTGCCGCTGATGGCTTTCGCCACGTAACCGGCCAGGAAACCGGCAATGATACCGCCAAGGAAACCCGCACCGGTGCTGACAGCCAGCATACCGCCGATAAGACCCGGCGTCAGACCCGGACGGTCAGCGATGGAGAAGGCAATGAAACCGGCCAGAACCGGCACCATCAGCGCGAAGGCGGAAGCGCCACCGATTTGCATCAGTGCAGCCGCCAGTGTGCCCTTCACTTCAAAGGCTTTAATACCGAATACGAAGGACAGCGCGATACACAGACCACCCGCAACAACCATCGGCAGCATGTAAGACACGCCGGTCAGGAGGTGACGGTATGGGCCTGAACCGCCCACTTCTTTCTTCTTCGTCGTTGAAGCGGCGCCCTGTGCATTAGGGGCAAACACTTCAGCTTCAACCAGCGCTTTATCCAGTTCTTGCTTGGTCTTTTTCAGTGCCAGACCCGTTGAGGTACGGTACATCGGCTTACCGGCAAACTTAGCCAGATCCACTTCAATGTCAGCCGCAACAATCACCAGATCGGCTGCTGCAACTTCTTCAGGCGTGATGGCGTTGCCAGCACCCACGGAACCACGGGTTTCAACTTTCACCCACCAGCCGCGTTTTTTAGCTTCACTTTCGATGGCTTCAGCTGCCATGAAGGTGTGCGCGACGCCTGTCGGGCACGCAGTGATCGCCACAATACGTTTTGGACCATTAGCCGCCGGTGCTGAAACAGCAGCCACAGCGGCAGAAGCAACGTAAGGTTTCGCTTCGGCCAGTGCGCGTTGCACGAAAGCCTCAGGTTCACGAACCGCAGCAGCCACATCGCCGGTATATATATTTTTGCCAGTCAGCGCCGCGTCGTTTGGCACGGTTTCACCGGCGACGATCACGATTTCAGCGTCAGCAGCCTGCTCAACTAACTGGTGCCCGGCTTTCGCTACGGCAGCAGCGAGCAAATTTTTCGCCAGATGGCTGCGAGCCTGTCCCAGCGAACTGTCTATCATCAGCAGCGTTTTCATTCTGCCTCCTGCGGATTAAAAGGGTTTCAGATCAACACGGGCCATCATCGCCGCGAGCTGCGGACGGTCGGTGACACCGACATTACTCTGGCTGACAGCCAGGGCGGCAACGGCGGTTGCCAGTCGTAACGTATGTTCACTGGATTCACGCATCAGTAAACCGTAGATCAGGCCGCCGACCATGGAGTCACCGGCACCGACGGTGCTGACAACTTCACAAGCTGGCGGTTTGGCGATCCACGCACCGGATGCGTTAACCCACAAGGCACCTTCTGCACCCAGAGAAATCACCACATGGGCGATACCCTGGTCACGCAAGGCGTGCGCGGCTTCTACCACGTCACTCAGTTCTGGCAATTTACGGCCAGCCCAAATTTCCAGCTCACGGCGGTTTGGTTTAACCAACCACGGCGCGGCTTTCAGGCCAGCAACCAGTGCTTCACGGCTGCTGTCGAAAATGATGCACGGACACTGCGCGCGCAGACGTTTCATCCAGTCGGTAAATGCGTCAGGATCGACGCCCGCTGGCAGGCTGCCGCTCACGCAAACCATGTCGAACTGGCCGAGCCATGACAGGGAATCCGTCACGAAACGTTCCCAGTCAGCCGGCGTCACGTTAAATCCGGAGAAATTGAAGTCGCTGACTTCGCCGTCTTTTTCGGTCAGTTTGACGTTGATACGGGTACGGCCATTGACCACCTGAAAGCGGTTGGCGATGCCCAGATCGCTAAACAGTAACTGGAAACCATCCTGATTTTCTTTACCGAGGAAACCACCCACGGTGACGTCAATGCCGAGATCTTTCAGTACTTTCGCAACGTTGATGCCTTTACCTGCGGCGTGCAGGCCAGTGGTCTGCACCAGATTCACTTCACCGCGCTCGATCTCAGGCACATAGCCCACTAAATCGTATGCCGGGTTCAAGGTAATTGTGGCGACTCTGCGGCTCATGCGCCCTCCCCCAGACCTTCGGAAATGGCTTCACCGATGGTTTTCAATGCCAGTTCGGCATCTTCACCGCTGGCAGTAAAGCGCAGGTGATGACCTTTTTTCACGCCAAGCGCGACGACTTTCATCAGGCTGCGGCCGTTGGCCGGTTTACCACTGCCATCAAGATTGGTAACGGTGATTTCGCTGGTGAACTGCTTGATCACGTTGACCAAGGCCGTACCCGGACGCGCATGCAGACCGTGTTCGTTACGGATCACGTATTCTGCAGTCAGCACGTTGGCTTCTTCTGCGACTTCGCTGGTCAGCAAGGCCAGCACACCCACGGCATCGGCCGTCAGCAAGCGTTCAGCTTTGTTGGCAATCAGCAGGTCGCTTAAGTAGTTCAGCACGTTCAGAGGCTGGTCATCGGCGACGGAAATGGTCAGCAGCAATGCCACTTTTTCACCGTCCAGTTCGAAAGCCTGCTGAGCACGACTGACCGTCGCCGCGCTTTTCAGATTGCCTTCGGTGCTGTCACTCAGCCAGATGCCCTGACCCAGATTTAGCGGTTTACGGCTGATCACGTCACTGACGAAGGCCGTATCGACCGCCCCCATCTGTTGCAGACGACCGGCGTTCAGCGCCTGCAGGGTGATCAGGTTTTCAGCCGCGACATCGACTGCAATCAGTTGCGTATCAAACAGGAATTCAGCGGCGTTCTTCTCGCCCATCAGCAGGCTGCGCAGCTCTTCAGCGGAATCTGTTTTTGCCATGCGTTCTGCCACACTGTCGTCGCTTAAGACGTGCGTCAGCTGACGCAGCAGGCTGAGGTGTTCATCAGAACGGGCGGCAATACCGATAACGATGTAAGCGGTTTGGTCTTCACCCCAGGCAATACCCTGTGGGAACTGAAAAACCTGAACGCCGGTATCGAGCACCAGATCACGGGTATCCGTGGTGCCATGAGGGATAGCGATGCCATTACCGAGGTAAGTGGAGGTTTGCAGTTCACGGGCTAACATGCCGTCTACATAACCTTCGCTGACGCGGCCCGCCTGAGTCAGCGCAGCGGCGACCTGACGAATGGCCTCCTGCTTGTCGCTGGCAGCTGCGCCGAGGTGAATATCTTGCTGTGACAGTTGGAACATAATTCTCCTCTCCTGCTGAAATTGAATCGTTTCAGCTTTACTGAGAAAAAAGGAGCGTCACCAGATTTCGTTGTTGAAATCGATAACGCTGAAACGTTTCAGGAAGTCTTAATCGGCCTCGCTTTTAAAGCAAGTTTTCCCTGATTCTACGTGATGATTTTTTGATGCTACGCACAGTTTCCTTTATTCAGAACGTCTGAGTCTGCTCACTTAACACAAATGCTGAAATCAGGCTGACGCGATTGTATTCAGACTTCAACGTCAAAAGCTGACGTCAGCTGACAGTTTTTGATGACGCTATCGGGCCCTCCCTTTCGGCTATTTTTAACACAAAGTGCGGTTTTATTATTCAGTATGGCAAATTCATCCGGGTTTACATTTTTGATGATCAAAACCTGTTTTTGTTTTTTTTAAACTGTCGTAACATTCGCGCAAATTTTGTCCCTTCCCTACTTCTGGCACAGTTATCTCAATGCGAACATCTACAGCGTCGGCCCGCTGCCTCCCCGACATGACCTCGACGGCCTTTCTGATCATTGCCTTTCTCACCGGTATCGCGGGCGCGTTACAAACCCCGACGCTCAGCCTGTTTCTGACCTCTCAGGTCCACGTCAGCCCGTTCATGGTCGGCATTTTCTTTACCGGCAGCGCGGTGATCGGCATTTTCGTCAGCCAGCTGCTGGCCACGTGGTCGGATAAACGCGGCGATCGTAAAACACTGATCCTCTATTGCTGCCTGCTCGGTGCGCTGGCCTGCGTGCTGTTCGCCTTCAACCGCAACTACTTTATATTGCTGTTTATCGGCGTATTGCTGTCGAGCTTTGGCTCCACCGCTAACCCGCAGATGTTTGCACTGGCGCGTGAACATGCTGAGAAAACCGGGCGTGAAGCCGTAATGTTCAGCTCTATTTTGCGCGCGCAGGTTTCACTGGCGTGGGTCGTAGGACCGCCGCTGGCGTTTGCGCTCTCCATGGGCTTCGGTTTTACCTTTATGTACTGCGCGGCGACGCTGGCATTTCTGGTATGCGGCGCGATGGTATACGTGTTTTTACCGTCGATGCCGAAAGCGCGGATGAAGACTTCAGCAACCCTCGAGGCTCCGCGCCGAAACCGTCGTGACACGCTGATGCTGTTTATCGCATGCTCGCTGATGTGGGCGGCCAACAGTATTTATCTGATCAATATGCCGTTGTATGTGGTTCGCGAACTGGGTCTGCCGGAGAAACTGGCGGGCGTGCTGATGGGCAGCGCAGCCTGTCTGGAAATCCCTACCATGCTGATCGCCGGTTATCTGGCGAGACAGCTCGGTAAACGCTTCCTGATGCGACTGGCGGTCATCGCCGGGGTGATTTTCTACGGGTGTCTGTTGTTTACTACCGGCGCGGTCATGCTGATTGCTTTACAGTTGCTGAACGCAATTTTCATCGGCATTCTGGCCGGTATCGGGATGTTGTATTTTCAGGATCTGATGCCGGGTCAGGCGGGTGCGGCCACCACGCTGTTCACTAACTCAACGCGCGCGGGCTGGATCCTCGCCGGATCGCTGGCCGGGATAATTGCGCAGTTCTGGAATTATCACGCCGTGTTTTACGCCGCGCTGGCCATGGTGGTGGGCTCGTTGCTGTGTATCTGGAACGTGAAAAACGTGGAAGATCCGATCACAGAAACTGTCGCACCAGAAGCTTAAGGTGCGGTGTCTGCTTCCAGTTTAATCAGATAGGTCAGGGCCTGATCGCGATGGGTGAAACACATCTCGCGGCTGGCCTGCAAACTGGCGCAAACTTTCGGGCGCAACGGTGAGGTAAAAATCTTGCACAGGAAATTATCCGCCAGCTGAACGCAACGCGTATTCGCAGGTTTACCCTCCGGCATTCCGGGGATCGGGCTGGAAATTGAAGGCGCTATGCAACAGGCTCCGCAATCAGTACGACAGTCCATCAACAGCCTCCTCAGGCCTGGTTTCGAGGCGCGACAATAGCAGGCACTTTACTGCGCCACCAGCGAAATATTTACTACTCTTTAACACAGTTGGCCGCCCATTTTTAACGTCAACGGGCTGGCCTGAAAAAATGCGTAATAATGCGGACTTTCCCGACTCTTTTTACGCTATCTGCTTGCCTGAAACCGGCGCCGCGAGTAACGTGTCGCAAATTATTTTCCCCTTTATCTCGACAGGTATTTATATGGCTCGTGCTAACGAAATTAAACGCGGCTTCGTTGTGAACTACGACGGCAAATTGCTGCTGGTAAAAGATATCGATGTTCAAAGCCCAAGCGCCCGTGGTGCCAGCACTTTGTACAAAATGCGTTTCGCCGACGTGCGTACCGGTGGCAAAGTGGAAGAACGCTTCAAGGGTGACGACATTCTCGACACCGTCAGTCTTACCCGCCGTAAAGTGAACTTCTCATACGTCGACGGCGACGAATACATTTTTATGGATGACGAAGACTTCACGCCTTACACCTTCAACAAATCACAGATCGAAGAAGAACTGCTGTTTATTCCTGAAGAAGGTTTGCAGGGTATGCAGGTTCTGACGCTCGACAGCCAGCTGCTGGCGCTGGAAATGCCACAAACCGTCGATCTGGAAATTATGGAAACAGCACCAGGCATCAAAGGCGCCTCTGCCAGTTCACGCACTAAACCGGCTGTAATGGCAACCGGGCTGAACATTCAGGTTCCAGAATACCTGAGCACCGGCGACAAAATCCGCATCCATATCGCTGAACGTCGTTACATGGGCCGCGCAGATTAATCCCTGCTCCCCCTGAAATTGAAGGAACGCTGCGACGTTCCTTTTTTATTGCCACAAGTTTGCTAAAAATGCCCCAGACTCTCGATCTACCTCACAAAACGAGAGGCCATCCGGACTTACCAATTCCCCTTTCTATCATATGACTTTACACTCAAAGCCCTGATTTCGGCTTAAATCGTCGCTTTATCCAGCATGAAATTGAACTGACGGGTAAACAGCCCCTATTTGGCCTGACCAATTATTTATTTTCTGACCTGCCTGGAGTATTGCATGAAAACTATTGCCACTGCGTCCCTGCCCGCAGCCGTGTCATTGCCTGCTTACGATCGCGATGCACTGAAAAGCCGTATTGTTCACCTTGGATTTGGCGCTTTTCACCGCGCACATCAGGCGCTGCTGACCAACCGGGTGTTGAATTTACAGGGCGGCGACTGGGGCATCTGTGAAATCAGCCTGTTCGGCAATGAAACCTTGATCAAAACGTTACGCGAGCAGAACCACCTGTTCACGGTGCTGGAAAAAGGCGCAGAGGGCAATCAGGCCATTATTGTCGGCTCAGCCCATGATTCAGTGCACGGCGTAATTGACGGCCTGGATGCCGTCCTCAAAAAACTGACCGAGCCTCAGGTGGCGATAGTCTCGCTGACCATCACCGAAAAAGGCTATTGCATCGAGCCGGGCACCGGCCAGCTGGATTTGCAGAACCCAAAAATCCAGCAGGATCTGGCTGGCGGACAGGCGCCATGTACCGCACCAGGCGTGCTGGTCGAAGCGCTGCGTCTGCGCCATGAGCATGGCCTGCCGGGCTTTACTGTACTGTGCTGTGACAACATTCCGGAGAACGGCCTGGTAGTCAAAAATGCCGTTCTGGGCATGGCGAAAGCGCGTTCCGCAGAACTGACGAAATGGATCACCGAAAACGTCTCCTTCCCGAGCACTATGGTGGATCGTATCGTTCCGGCAGCGACAGAAAATACGCTGGAAGAAATCACTCAAGCGCTGGGCGGCGTGGCTGACCCTTGCGGTATCGCGTGCGAACCGTTTATTCAGTGGGTGGTGGAAGACCATTTTGTCGCTGGTCGTCCTGACTGGGAAAAAGCCGGTGCGCAGATGGTCTCCGACGTTTTGCCTTTCGAGCAGATGAAACTGCGAATGCTCAACGGCAGCCATTCTTTCCTGGCCTATCTGGGATATCTGGCGGGATATCAGCACATTAACGATTGTATGGAAGATGTGCATTACAAAAACGCTGCCCATCGTCTGATGCTGAAAGAACAGGCTCCGACGCTGAGCGTTGAAGGTGTAGATCTGAATGCCTACGCCGACAGTCTGATAGCACGCTACAGCAACCCGGCGCTTAAACACCGCACCTGGCAAATCGCCATGGACGGTACGCAGAAGCTTCCGCAACGTATGCTCGACTCGATCCGCTGGCATGTGAAAAACGGCGGTTCTTACGAGCTGCTGGCGCTGGGTGTTGCCGGCTGGATGCGCTATATCGGTGGTAAAGATGATGCCGGTCAGCCAATTGAAATCAAAGATCCGATGGCTGAGCAGCTCGCTGAAATCGTGGCATCTACCGCAGACGGCGAAGAGCGCGTAAAAGCCCTGCTGGCGCTTAATGCAGTGTTTGGTGAGCAACTGCCGCACGAAGAGAAAGTAGTGCAGGCAATTCTGGCGGCATATTCAGATTTGCAACGCGTCGGCGCGAAGAAAGCGGTGGCGAAGTACGTCAGTTAACGTTCAATGTGATGAGATTAAAAGCAACGGCTGCAGCGGCAGCCGTTTTTATTGGAACCGATGCATCAGTCATTGAGTTCAGAAGGTACTGATGAAAATAAAAATCCGTCGAATGAGGGGTCATCCGCGTCAGACACCTGCAACAACATATCTTTGACATTCTCCAGGTGCTGCCACATCGCCTGCTTTGCCGCTTTCGGATCCCGGCGGAGCACTGCCTGCAAAATGCTCTGGTGATCCTGCAACCAGATCTGACTGTAATTTTTATCGCCTACGTGCTGATGGATCCCCTGCCACATAGAACTGCGCTGACGGATCACCCACAAATCGTCCACCAGTTTGACCAGTACGCTGTTCTGCGACGCCTGCGCCAGCAAACCGTGGAAACGCTGATCCTCGGCGTCATCAGAAACGCCGCGCTCAATACAATCGCGCTGCGCGTCAATGGCGTCGCGCATTTGCAGAATATCGGTTTTGGTGGCTTGCATCGCAGCAAAGGCGGCAACTTCGCTCTCCAGCAGTTGCCGCGCCTGAAGCAGTTCAAACGGGCCGTAACCGCTGTCCGTAGCGTCTGACTGGCTATTTTCTGGGGGCGGCAATACATAAACGCCGGAGCCTTTGCGCACGTCCACCACTTTTTCCAGTTCCAGCATGATCAGAGCTTCACGCACCACGCTGCGGCTTACGGAGAAAGATTCCGCGATATCGCGTTCCGGCGGCAAACGGTCACCGGGGGCATATTTTCCGGCGTGAATATCACGACGTAAGTGCCCGCCAATCTCCTGATAAAGTCGCATAAAGTTGCCTCTGGCGTTCAATTGGTCTGACATCTGCAAGCGATTGATTTGCTGTCATGATGCCTGAATTAAGAGGAAAAATTATAACACGCGGGGATAAAGGGAAAAGAATGAGAACTGAAAACTGACGGCCCGATCAAAATTGGGCCGGCCAGTTTAGAGATTGTCAGGCCAGAGGCACTAACTCTGCCTCCGACCAGAAAAGTTACTTAATTAAATTATTAAAAAATATTTAAGATTTAATTGTAAACCACAGTCATGATCGCAAGATGCGGATCATTATTCACATGCTCAGTTTTCACCGAACCCAGAGAAAGCGGCAGGCTATAATTCAGCGGGTCTTGCGTATTCACTGCCCGAACCTCGGTCACGGTTTTTCCGCCGCTCTCGCACTTGCTGGTCACCTTGTTATTAACGGTATCAAAGGTACATCCGCCATCCACAATCGCACCATAAAAATGGATAGTGCCGCTACTTCCAGCAGTTGCAAACTGAGTCATCCCTGAGGTTAACAATCCCAAAAACAGTACCCACATCATTCTGTTCATGGTCACACCCTCATATGAAAATAGATTTTTTAATATTTAGCAAACATCCATTTAACATTAATACACCTAACCAAATTCGCACTGTGCGGGCGAAAAAAATTGGGGGTAATGCACGTCAAATTCAAGCCTCAGGAACAAACATCGGCACAGCGCTGGATTTTCTTTAATGCCCGTTGCACATTGTCGGGTGAATTTTTCTAATAAGGATAGGCAGTCATGACCAAAACTAACCTGATCACCGGTTTTCTCGGCAGCGGAAAAACCACCACCCTGCGCCATTTACTGGCTCAGAAGCCTGAAGGTGAGAAATGGGCGGTTTTGGTCAATGAATTCGGCGAAATCGGCATTGATGGCGCCTTGCTGGCCGACAGCGGTGCTGTACTGAAAGAAATACCCGGCGGATGCATGTGCTGTGTGAATGGGTTGCCGATGCAGGTGGGACTGAACATGCTATTGCAGCAGGCAAAACCCGATCGCTTGCTGATCGAGCCAACCGGGCTCGGTCATCCTAAGCAAATTCTGTCACTGCTGACGTCTGAGGTTTATAGCAACTGGATAACGCTCAATGCCACGCTTTGTTTACTGGATCCGCGCCAGCTCAGCGATCAACGCGTTATCGACAATGAAAACTTCCGCGACCAGCTGGCTTGCGCGGATGTGATCGTCGCCAATAAATCCGATGTGGCGCAGCCGCAGGATCAGCAGGCGCTCGATACGTGGTATGGGCTGAACGGCGGCGGACGTCAGTTGGTGATTGCGTCACAGGGTGCTGTCGCCCCCGCCCTGCTCGATTTGCCGCGCTTTAATCAGACGCAACTGCCGGATGGCAAACATCATCATGCACATGCGGATAAACGCGGACTGGCGGCACTGAGCCTGCCGGGGATGCAGCGCTGGCGTCGCGCAGTGAATCAGGGTGACGGCTATACCAGCTGTGGCTGGATTTTTGATGCTGACACGCAGTTTGATACCGCAGGCCTCCTCGACTGGGCGCGTAGGGTGCCGGTTGACCGGGTGAAAGGCATTATGCGCATAAAGGAAGGGACGCTGTTGATTAACCGCCAGGGAAACGATCTGCATATTGAGACAAAACCGATGGCCCCTTTAGACAGCAGAATCGAGCTGATTACACGAGATGTTGCGCAATGGAATGAACTACAATCACTCTTGTTGAAGGTTCGTTTAAGTTGTAAGGATTAAGTTAACGCTGACTAATTTATTCATTACCCTGCTAAGTATAGGTTTTCATTTATGTGGCGCCGAAATATACCCGCAATCCTGATACTCAATGTATTAGGCGTTGCCCTGTTTTTATCCTATTACCTGCCAGCGAATCATGGTTTCTGGTTCCCGATTGATAAGTCGATTTTCTTCTTCTTCAATCAGCATCTGGCGACCGACCACTGGTTTCTGCATCTGGTGGCTGTGACCAATAACCGGGCTTTTGACAGCATTTCGCTGCTGGCGATGGGTGCGCTGTATCTGTGTTTCTTCCTCAAGCAAGATCCACTGGGGCGCCGTCGTCTGGTCATTATTGGGTTTGTTATGCTGCTGACCGCGGTGGTGCTTAACCAGCTCGGCCATCTACTGCCAGTCAGTCATAAAAGCCCATCGCTGAGTTTCCCGGATGTTAATCGTGTGAGTAAACTGACCGGCATTCCGACCAAAGATGCCTCTTCGGACAGTTTCCCAGGCGACCACGGCATGATGCTGATTATCTTCTCGTGTTTTATGCTGCGTTATTTAAGCAAAGGCGCTTTTGCCGTTGCAGTGCTTATTACCATTATCTTCTCGCTGCCACGTGTGATGATTGGTGCGCACTGGTTCACGGATATCGCGGTCGGTTCAATGTCCGTTGTGCTGGTCGGCGCCAGCTGGTGGCTGATGACACCCGCCAGCGACATGCTGATTAACTGGCTGGAAAGAAAGTTACCCGGTAATAAAAATCCCATTAAGAACGCGTGATTCATTGATACATATCATTTCATTATGACCCGTCGACGTTTTGCTGTCTGACGGGTCTTTTTTTAAGACAAATCCCAGATATACTTAGCTGAAATGTTAACAAGAAACCCGCGTGTGGCGCGGTTTTAATCCAAATTAGCATAAAAATAAACCATCTTTTTTTACATCTTTACTTACATCAGCTTACATCACAATTTCTTATAAAAAATCTCATAATACCTCTCGCAATCCCCTATTCATTACGGTAACCTCCAATTCGCCTGCACAGAAATGTGGCAAAAACACCCGGCTTCAAGATAAAAACGTGCTCTGACGCACATTTTATCATTCAGGTGTTTGTCCCGACTGTGCGCGGCGGGTAGTCTCGCTTCGTTTGGCAATTTTAATAACGATTTTATCGTTAAGGACAGCAAGGGATAACAACAATAATGGTCAAGTCTCAACCGTTTCTGAGATATATCACGCGGATAATTCCCGCGATTGGCGCAGCAATTATTCTCACTGCGTGTAGTGGTACACATTCTTCGAACACAGAAAACGCGCAAACTGATATGCGTGCAGTAAATGACAAAGACGGTCTTCTACTGCAAGCCTCTCAGGATGAATTCGAAGCAATGGTTCGCAGCGTCAACGTAAAATCCAAAATTATGGATCAGTATGCTGACTGGAAAGGCGTTCGTTATCGTTTAGGTGGTGACAGCAAGCGTGGTATCGATTGCTCAGCCTTCGTTCAGGTAACATTCCGCGAACAATTTGGTATGGATTTGCCTCGTTCAACGTATGAACAGGAAGAAAAGGGCAAGAAAATCCAGCGCACGAAACTGCGTCCGGGTGATCTGGTTCTGTTCCGCGCCGGCTCAACAGGCCGTCACGTCGGTATTTATTTAGGTAACGATCAGTTTGTTCATGCCTCCACCAGCAACGGTGTGATGATTTCAAATCTGAAAGAAACTTACTGGAATGCACGTTATCGTGAAGCAAGACGCGTATTGGCTAACGGTTAACCGTTACCCCATGATTTAGCTCTTGTTGTTCTATGCCAAGCGAATAAAAAAACGTCATCTTCGGATGGCGTTTTTTTATGCCCCGATTTTCCCATTCACTATGCCTCGTAATAAAAGACTGATGTTTTTTTGGCTGAGTTATACTTTGATTTCATCAGTCAGATAAAGGTTAACTCCCATGGGTTTAAAAGCGGCGCTTACGCACAGCGTATTGCCAAAACGCCGTTATTTAAAAAGAAGCCTTTTTTTCTCCGTCTTATTTTTTATTTTATTTACCCTCATCACTCTCAGTGTCATCAAAGCCAATAATTCCCGCGAACAAAATGAGATTGCTAAAAGAACTGAGCAATTCAGCGCCCACTATTTTCACCAGTTAACCGACAATATGCGACGGCTGGGCTTGCTCACCGCCGAACCCTGCGCGTCCGTTACCCACGAAATTAACCGGGATGCAGCGTTCAGTATCGGCGTACGGGACTTCCAGCTGGTGCGTGATGGCATTGTGTATTGTTCGTCGGCCTCAGGTAATCAGAACGTTCCGGCCAATACCACGCTGCAGGGCATAGATTTTACCCAACCGATGGCCGTCAATTTGCAGATGGGCACCGCCGCGGTACCGAACCGCCCGGTGATCATCGTCTGGCAACGTAATCCTGGCTCATTTGACGACGGCGTGATCGCCACGCTCGAACTGACGTTATCGCCATACATGTTATTTACACAGCCCGGGACGGGATATCGCGGATTTGCCCTGCTGGTCGGCGACGCGGCGCTGATATCTACAGAAGAAGGGTTAGTCTCGCTTAACAAATTGCCGCGCAGCCATTACACCGAGATCAAAGCTGGCGACTACCCTTTCACCATCCGCCTCTACTCCCCTTCCCTCACTGCCGACAATCTTCGTTTTACGCTGCTGGGCGGTTTGCTGCTGAGCATTTTCGTCTGCATGCTGATTTACCATAGCTTTCTCAATCGCCACAACGTGGAAAAAGAGATCCTACGCGGGCTGAAAAACAAAGAATTCTTTGTAGAATATCAACCGATAATAGAATCGCGCAGCATGAAGATTACCGGCGTCGAGGCATTGTTACGCTGGCAGCATCCGATTGAAGGTCGCATTCCTCCTGACCTGTTTATCGCTTATGCGGAAACCCAGGGGCTGATAGTTCAGCTGACCCAACATATGATGGCGTTAGTTGCGGCGGATGCGCATGGGCTGCAACATGCATTCCCCGATAAAGCCAAGCTGAGCATCAATATTTCCCCGCATCACATGAACAAAGTGGGCTTCCATGATGATGTCCTGAACTTTGTCGAAGCGCTGCCGGAAAACGCGTTTCAGTTGGTTTTCGAAATCACCGAACGGGGAATGATTGATACCGAGGCGGCGATACGCGAGTTTAACTGGCTGCGCAGACATAAAATCGAAATCGCCATTGATGATTTTGGCACCGGCCACAGCGCGTTAATTTATCTGGAAAAATTCACGCTCGATTATCTCAAAATCGACCGGGGTTTCGTGATGTCGATTGATCAGAAAACCCTGATCGCACCAGTCCTGGATACCGTACTCAAGCTGACCGAAGAGCTAAAGCTGAAAACCGTAGCCGAAGGCGTAGAAACGCACCAACAGGCCGACTATCTGCGCAATCACGGCGTCACTTACCTGCAGGGTTTTTTGTACAGTAAACCACTGAGCATCACCGTACTCATGGACTTCATCCGCGACTTCAACGAGAAAGAGGCGTGCTATCACATCTGAGCCGCCAACTGCTGCCCTTTGAGAGTCTATTTTTCTTTTAGGCGTCTGCAGCTGAATATGATAAAAAGGCCGAAATCAGGGAAGTCGCCGAAAACTGGCGCGTTACAAGGCCTTAGCCATAATTTACTCATCACTGAACGACAGCCCGCGCCTAAGCCGCAACTTGCTGTTGTCATCACAGGAGTGCAGATTCAGGATGTTTTCTCGCGTGTTTGCCGCAGCATTGTGCCTGCTGAGCCTCGGGGCTCAGGCTGAAGTCATTCAGGACAGCTATGCGTTCGCGATTTTAGGCGAACCGAAATACGTGTCCAACTTCAGTAATTTTGACTACGTCAACCCTGCCGCGCCTAAGGGCGGTCAGGTTACACTCGCAGCCATCGGCACCTATGACAACTTCAACCGCTTCGCTTCCCGCGGCAATCCGGCCGTGCGCAGCGGATCGCTCTACGACAGCCTGTTCACCACTTCCAGCGATGAGATCGGCAGCTATTATCCGCTGATCGCCGATTCTGCCCGTTACGACAGCCAGTACCGCTGGGTGGAAGTGGATATCAATCCGCGCGCGCGTTTTAACGATAACACCCCAATTAACGCCAGCGACGTCGCCTTCTCATTTAAAAAATTCATGACCGAAGGCGTCTCGCAGTTTCGCGTGGTATACAAAGGCGTCGAGGTGAAAGCCATTTCGCGCCTCACCGTACGCATCGAGCTGCCGAAGCCGGACAAAGACATGATGCTCGGGCTGCTGGGTTTGCCGATCCTGCCGCAGGCGTTTTGGGAAAAACACAAATTCAACGAACCGCTCAATACCCCACCGCTGGGCAGCGGGCCTTATCGCATCAGCGATTACAAACTTGGCCAGTACATCACCTATTCGCGCGTGCACGACTACTGGGCAGCTAATTTGCCGGTCAACCGTGGCCGCTATAATTTCGATACTATCCGCTACGACTACTACCTCGACGACAATGTGGCGCTGGAAGCCTTTAAGTCCGGTGCGTTTGATTTCCGCATGGAAACCTCCCCGAAGAACTGGTCAACGCAGTATCAGGGCGGCAATTTCAGCAAAAACTTTATTGTGAAGGCAGATGAGGAAAATCAGGCCGCACAGGATACCCGCTGGCTGGCGTTTAATCTGCATCGCCCGCAGTTTACCGATCGCAAAGTCCGTGAGGCCATAACGCTGGCTTTCGATTTTGACTGGATGAACAAAGCTCTTTATTTCGGTGCCTATCAGCGCGTTAACAGTTATTTTCAGAACACGCAGTATGCCGCGAAAGACTACCCTGACTCTGCCGAACTGGCGTGGCTGGGGCCACTGAAAGGTAAAGTGCCGGCTGAAGTGTTCAGCAAACTCTATCAGCCGCCGCGCTCCGACGGCAGCGGTAACGACCGGGCTAATCTGTTAAAAGCCACGCAGCTTCTCAAAGAAGCTGGCTGGGAAGTGAAAAATCAGGTGCTGGTGAACGGTAAAACCGGCAAGCCTTTTACCTTCGAACTGCTGTTGCCGAGCGGGGGGAACTCGCAGTACGTTTTGCCGTTCCAGCATAATCTGCAACGCCTGGGTATTAAAATGTCAATTCGTGAAGTCGACAGTTCCCAGTTCGTACGCCGGATGCGCCAGCGCGATTACGACATGATCCCGGCTGTTTATCCTGCCAATTCTTATCCGAGCAGCGATTTGCAGATTTACTGGAATACCCGATATCTCGATTCAACTTACAACAAATCGGGTATCAGTGATCCGGCCATCGACAAGCTGACTGAAGAGATCGCCGCCAATCAGGGCAATCCTGACGCGCTGCTTTCACTCGGCCATGCGCTCGATCGCGTACTGACGTGGAAAATGGTGATGATCCCAATGTGGTACACCAACCACGAGCGTTATGCTTATTGGGATAAATTCTCGATGCCTGCCGTTGCGCCGTCTAACGGGATGGAGCTGGATACCTGGTGGTATGACATGAACCGGGCCGCCCGCTTACCTGCGCAACGCCGCTGAGGAGAACGCCGTGGCCGCCTATTTATTACGACGACTGCTTCTGGTGATCCCTACCCTCTGGGCTATCATCACCATCAACTTCTTTATCGTGCAGATAGCACCCGGTGGCCCCGTCGATCAGGCCATAGCGGCCATTGAGATGGGACATTCCAGCGGCCTGCCCGGCGCGGGCGGTGACTCCGGTAACGGCAAAGCCTCACCGGGCGTTGCACAGTTTGGTGAAGGCCAATACCGTGGCGCTCGCGGCCTGGATCCGGAAGTCATTGCTGAAATCACCCATCGCTTCGGTTTCGATAAACCGCTCCATGTCCGCTATTTCGAGATGCTATCGAGTTATGTGCGCTTTGATTTTGGCGACAGTCTGTTTCGTGGCTCATCGGTCATGGGGCTGGTGAAAAGTGCGCTACCGGTGTCGGTAAGCATTGGCTTGTGGAGCACGCTTATTATCTATCTGGTGTCGATCCCGTTGGGTATCCGCAAAGCGGTGCGTAACGGGACTAAATTCGATACGTGGAGCAGTACATTCATCATTATCGGCTACGCGGTGCCGTCGTTCCTGTTCGCCATTTTGCTGATTGTGTTATTCACCGGCGGCAGCTATCTCGACTGGTTCCCGCTGCGCGGCCTGACATCACCCAATTTCGATACCCTGCCGTGGTACGGTAAAGTCACCGATTATCTCTGGCATATCACGCTGCCAGTGCTGGCCACGGTGATTGGCGGTTTCGCGACGCTCACCATGCTGACCAAAAACTCGTTTATGGATGAAGTGGGCAAACAGTACGTGGTGACGGCGCGCGCCAAAGGCCTGAACGAGAAGCAGATTCTGTACCGCCATGTTTTCCGTAACGCCATGCTGCTGGTGATCGCCGGTTTTCCAGCCACGTTTATCAGCATGTTTTTCACCGGTTCGTTGCTGATTGAAGTGATGTTCTCCTTGCAAGGCCTGGGATTACTGGGCTACGACGCCATTGTGCAGCGCGATTTCCCGGTAATGTTTGGCACGTTGTATATCTTCACGCTGATTGGCCTGCTGCTGAATATCATCAGCGATATCACCTACACGCTGGTTGACCCGCGTATCGACTTCGAGGGACGCCACTGATGCCCTTTCTTAATGTAAGCACGGTAAATCAGGCACGCTGGGCGCGTTTTTGCCAGAACCGGCGCGGTTTCTGGTCGCTGTGGATTTTCCTGGTGATCTTCGTTCTGGCGCTGCTCTCCAACCTACTGGCCAACGATAAACCGCTTCTGGCACGCTATCAGGGCCACTGGTTTGTGCCTTTCATGGTTAACTACAGCGAAACCACCTTCGGCGGCGAACTGGAAACGCCTGCCGATTATCAGGATCCCTTTGTGCTCAGCCAGCTGCAAGACCACGGCTGGGTACTTTGGGCACCGATCCGCAGCAGCTTTAACTCCATCAATTTTGCCACCACCCAGCCCTTCCCTTCTCCGCCTTCAGCGCAAAACTGGCTGGGCACCGACAGCAACGGGCACGACGTGCTGGCGCAAATCCTTTATGGTCTGCGGATCTCGCTGTTCTTTGGTATTTTGCTGACGTTGTTCTCATCGCTGATTGGTGTGACGGCAGGTGCCGCGCAGGGCTATTACGGCGGGCGAATTGATCTCATCGGGCAGCGCTTTATCGAAGTATGGTCAGGCATGCCGACGCTGTTTCTGATCATCATGCTGGCGAGCGTCGTGCAGCCGAATTTCTGGTGGCTGTTGCTGATAAGCGTGCTTTCCGGCTGGATGATTCTGGTCGGCGTGGTGCGCGCGGAGTTCCTGCGTACCCGAAACTTTGATTACATTCGCGCGGCGCAGGCGATGGGCGTCAGCGATCGCGCCATTATGCTGCGACATATGCTACCTAACGCGATGGTCGCCACGCTGACCTATCTGCCGTTTATTTTGTGCGGCTCGATTACCACGCTGGCCTCGCTGGATTTCCTCGGTTTTGGTCTGCCCCTCGGTTCGCCTTCACTCGGCACATTACTGATGGAAGGTAAAAACAACTTGCAGGCGCCGTGGCTGGGCATCAGCGCCTTTGTGGTGCTGGCTTCGCTGCTGACACTACTCATTTTCATTGGTGAAGCGGTTCGTGACGCCTTTAATCCGTCTGCACAACACCATGAGGCGCGCTGAAATGACAGACACACCTCTTTTACAAATCAAAAATCTCAGCGTGGCTTTCCGGCAGGGAAATCAGCTGCGCGAGGTAGTGAGCGACGTGTCGCTGGATATACGCGCCGGGGAAACACTGGCGCTGGTGGGGGAATCCGGTTCAGGCAAAAGTGTCACCGCGCTGTCGGTGCTGCGCCTGCTGCCCTCGCCGCAGGTGAATTATCCGCAGGGCGATATTCTTTTCGACGGAAAATCCTTGCTGCACGCCGATGAAAGCACGCTGCGCGGTATTCGCGGCAACCAGATTTCGATGATTTTTCAGGAGCCGATGGTTTCACTGAACCCGCTGCATACGCTTGAAAAACAGCTGGCCGAAGTGTTGATGTTGCACCGGGGTTTGCGCGGTGATGCGGCGCGCGACGAGATTATCCGCTGTCTCGATCGCGTGGGTATTCGTCAGGCTGCCTCGCGGCTGAAAGATTTTCCGCATCAGCTCTCCGGCGGAGAACGCCAGCGCGTGATGATCGCTATGGCCGTGCTGACCCGGCCCAAACTGCTGATTGCCGACGAACCTACCACCGCGCTGGATGTTTCGGTGCAGGCGCAGATCCTCTCCTTGCTCGACGAGCTGAAGAAGGAAATGGGTATGGCGATGCTGTTTATCACCCATAACCTGCGCATCGTGCGCCGTCTGGCGGATAACGTCGCGGTGATGCAGCACGGGCGACTGGTGGAGCAGCAACCGCGGACAACGCTGTTTAGCCAGCCACAGCATCCGTATACGCGACAGTTATTGCAGGCCGAGCCACAGGGGCGTCCTCAGCCGCTTACAGGCCAACCGCCTGTATTGCTGGAAGTGAAGAATCTGAACGTCGGGTTTCCGGTCAGACGCGGCTTGCTGCGCCGCACGGTCAGCGTCAAACACGCGGTAAATCAGATGAGTTTCCAGCTGCGTCGCGGGGAAAGCCTCGGCGTGGTCGGCGAATCCGGTTCGGGGAAAAGCACAACCGGACTGGCATTGCTGCGCCTGCTGAAATCACAAGGCGAAATCTGGTTCGACGGCCAGCCGTTGCATACTTATTCGCGCCAGCAGATGCTGCCCTTCCGCAGCCGGATTCAGGTGGTGTTCCAGGATCCCTTCTCGGCACTGAACCCACGCTTTACCGTCGAACAAATCATCGCCGAAGGCCTGCTGGTTCATCGCAAAGTGACGGAAAAAGAGCGCGAACAGGCGGTGATCCTTGCCATGCAGGACGTGGGGTTGGATCCGCACACCCGCCACCGTTACCCGACCGAGTTTTCAGGCGGCCAGCGTCAGCGCATCGCCATCGCCCGCGCCCTGATTTTAGAGCCGGAAATGCTGATCCTTGATGAGCCGACGTCGTCGCTGGATAAATCGGTGCAGGCGCAAATTCTGGCGATCCTGAGCGAACTGCAACAACGTCGCAGCCTGACCTATTTGTTTATCAGTCATGATTTGCACGTCGTGCGGGCGTTGTGTCACCAGCTGATGGTGTTGCAAAACGGAGAAGTCGTGGAACAAGGGGATTGTGAGCAGATTTTCACCGCGCCGCAGCAGGCTTATACCCGCGAGTTGCTGGCCGCGTCAGATGCGTTTGATACGCAGAAGGAGTGAAAGGAGACGCCTGACTCAGTTATCGTCAGGCTGTCAGAATGGATAAAGTGCGGTGATCGACTCGGCAATGGCCGCCCCGATATTCTTCAGGCAGCAGAGCGTAGCGCTTTCATCTTCGCGACGCACAAACAGACAAGGTTCGCCGTCGATTTCGACAATCGCAGCTTTGACCTGGATATCTTCCAGCGCGTTGGTCAACTGATGCATCACCTGCCAGGCAAACTCACCCTCATGGCTCAACAATTTCAGGCCAATCAGATTGTTATCTTCTTCGTTACCAGGCAGCGGAATCGGTTCAACTTTGATACCTGCAAAACCTGACATCCAGCGATAACTTTGCGGCAAACGATGTACTACCGAAAGTTGAATATTATTCACGGAATTCCCCAGACAATGATTTAAACAAATCACCTACAAATTCGTTACATCAATACCAGTTATAGACGACGGAACGTGCTTTGCCCAATTTATGCTCAAATAATTAACATTAAATTAACTCAATCAGCACACACCCGTAAACTATAACCCTTTTCTGTCCGCTCCTGATGGTTCTGAGAGCCAGATCTCATTTTGGCTTCTTTGTAACCTTTTCAGCCTTATTTAACAACTATTTTCATCATTAACAGCTACTTTTTAACTTCTATTTCTTTACAATTAATATACAAATTGCGTGGAGCGAAAAAAACCACCACATTTTAAAATCGATAAAAATCAGGATAATAAGCCTTTTAACCGATAGCATATTTCCTGACACTGTCACTAATTTCAGGCTGAAATGAACCGGTTGGTAACATTTTTATCGCGGCGCATAATACGTTAAAATCTGGATCTAATGTTAATAAATCCGCACAATTTGTTTGCACAAAACCCTCATTATTGGCTTATGATCCGCATCGTTATTACTGATATACCCTGTCAGGATGAAAGACACCCGCCTTAACCTTCTGATAAATATCATAATGAGTCATTGAATTATGCATTCCTGAGTCATTTGGCTCACACCCAACCCAGCGAGAAATGAGATGGAAAACGATCCTTCAATCAATGGAAGCAATGCAACCGTAAATGGAACCGGTTTCAGCCGTCGTCAACTGCTGAAAGGTTTAACCTCAGCGATGGTCGCCACCACCCTGCTCGGCTTTCCTTTCCTGAGTCAGGCCGAAAAAGAGACCGCCACGCAGGCCCCGGTTATCTTCGGGCAGTTCTATCTGGTCTCACAGGCCATTACTGAACATAAAAATATCAGCGAAGGCTCTTCAGCCCAGATTTTCAACGCATTCCACCGCTCGCAGCCGGACTTCGCCGCACAGGTCAGTAAGCTCCACGCGCTGGTCAGGCCGGGGCAATCAGCCAACGCATTGCAGGAAGCCGCGAAGCAAAATGGCCTGGGTGAACTGGTGACCAGCATAGTCACCGCGTGGTACACCGGCACCGTTGGCCATGGTATCGATTCCATTCTAATTTCTTATAAAGATGCCCTGATGTACCGCCCGGTAAGCGACGGCCTGATCGTGCCGACCTACTGCGGCAACGGTCCGCTGTACTTCACCGCCGCGCCGCCCGACGCCGCGATGCCTGAATCCATGAACGCTGACCGTTTTACCAATACTTCTGAATCTGCTGATGTGAGCAAAGCCTGATGAAAAAACCCGAATTTACCGCAGACGGCGATGCGTCTGCTGATGTCATCGTTGTCGGTTCCGGCGTCGTTGGCGGCATGATTGCCGATCAACTGGTCAGCCAGGGATATTCCGTACTGGTGCTGGAAGCCGGTTTGCGTATCGAGCGCGCACAGGCAGTCGAAAACTGGCGCAACATGCCGTTTGATAACCGTGCCGGCTCTGATTTCCAGGGGCTTTATCCGCAGTCAGAGAACGCCCCCGCACCGCTGTACTTCCCTGAAAATAACTATGTGCATCTGACCGGCCCGAGCGCAAGCAGCTTTAAACAGGGTTATCTTCGCACCGTCGGTGGCACCACCTGGCACTGGGCGGCATCCTGCTGGCGTCACGTTCCTAACGATTTCAAAATGAAAACGCTGTACGGCGTGGGTCGCGACTGGCCAATTTCCTATGACGAACTCGAGCCCTACTATTGTCGTGCGGAAGAAGAAATCGGTGTAGCCGGTCCGAACGACCCGGCGTTGCAATCCCCTGTGGAGCGCAGCAAACCTTATCCGATGGAACAGGTGCCTTACGGTTACGGCGATACCCGCTTTGCGGAAATCGTAAACCCGCACGGTTACCGCTCGGTGCCTATCCCGCAGGGCCGCAGCACGCGTCCGTGGAACGGTCGCCCGACCTGCTGTGGTAACAATAACTGCCAGCCAATCTGCCCGATCGGCGCCATGTATAATGGTATCGCCCACGTCGAACGTGCCGAAAATAAAGGTGCCGTGGTGCTGGCCGAAGCCGTGGTTTACAAGATTGATACCGACGAAAACAACAATGTGACGGCGGTTCACTGGCTGGATAATCAGAAGAAATCACACAAGGCAACCGGCAAAGTGTTTGCGCTGGCCTGTAACGGCATCGAAACCCCGCGTCTGCTGCTGATGGCAGCCAATGACAAAAACCCGAACGGTATCGCCAACTCGTCCGATCACGTGGGTCGTAACATGATGGATCACTCCGGTTTCCACTGTACGTTTATTGCCAAAGAACCGTTGTGGATTGGCCGTGGTCCGGCACAAAGCAGCTGTCTGGTCGGCCCGCGCGACGGTGATTTCCGCAAGGATTATTCCGCCAATAAGATGATCCTCAACAACATCAGCCGCGTGATCCCGGCGACGTCCAAAGCGTTGCAGATGGGTCTGGTAGGCAAAGAGCTGGACGAAGAAATCCGCCGCCGCTCTATCTTCGGCGTGGATTTATCCATCAGCCTGGAACCGTTGCCGGATCCAAACAATCGCCTGACGCTGAGCACCACGCGCAAAGATCCGCATGGCCTGCCGTGCCCGGACATTCATTACGACGTCGGCGATTATGTGCGCAAAGGCGCGGAAGCAGCGCACAAGCAGCTGGAACACATCGGCTCGCTGTTTATGGCGGAAGAATTCAACATCACCACCAGCCTCAACGCCAATAACCACATCATGGGCGGCACCATCATGGGCAGCGATCCGAAAGATTCCGTGGTCAACGGTGAATGCCGTGCGCACGACCATGCCAACCTGTGGCTGCCGGGCGGCGGAGCGATTCCTTCCTCCAGCGTCGTCAACAGTACGCTGACCATGGCCGCACTGGGCCTGAAAGCAGCCGATGATATGGCGAAAAAACTGGCGGGTGCAGCATGAAAAAAATCCTTATCGCCTGTCTGTTAGGTACCTCGCTAAGCGGATTTGCCGTCGCCCAGGACAATCAGGCGGAGCTGATTCGCCAGGGGCAGGAGGTGGCGACCGCGGCCGACTGTCAGGCCTGTCATACCGCGCCGGAAGGCGGTAAAGCGTTTGCCGGTGGCTATGAAATCCACTCGCCGATGGGCACGATTTACACCACCAATATCACGCCGTCGAAACAGTTTGGTATCGGCAATTACACCGAAGAGCAGTTTGTCCGTGCGGTGCGCGAAGGGGTGCGCCCTGACGGCGCAAACCTCTATCCGGCCATGCCTTACACCTCTTACAGCCATATGAGCGATGCGGACATGCATGCGCTGTATGTCTATTTCAAAGAAGGTGTGAAGCCGGTCGAGCAGCCGAATACTGAAACCGCCCTGCCGTTCCCATTCAACATGCGTATTGCGATGGCTGGCTGGAACATGATGTATCTCGACAGCACGCCGTTTAAGCCGGATCCGACCAAAAGCGAGCAATGGAACCGGGGTGCCTATCTGGTGAACGGTGCCGGTCACTGTGATACTTGCCACACACCGCGTAACCTGATGATGGGTTCTGTGACGGACAAACCGCTGGCGGGCGGTATGGTCGGGCCGTGGTATGCGCCGAACATCAGTTCTGATCCGGTGAGTGGCATCGGTAACTGGTCGCAGCCTCAGTTGGTGGAATATCTGAAAACCGGCAAAACAGCCGGTAAAAATCAGGCCGCCGGTGGCATGGCAGAAGCGGTGCAAAACAGTCTGCAATACATGTCTGATACCGATCTCAATGCCATCGCCTTCTACCTGAAAAACAGTACGCCGGTGCGTGACCCGCGTGATACACAGGCAGCGGATACCTTTGGTAAACCGGTGAATGTGGAACAGGGTTTGCGCGGCGCGCATCCGTACAACGCCAACCATACCATCGACACTGGTGCGGCATTGTTCAGCGGCTACTGCGCCAGCTGCCACCAGCCGGATGGCTCAGGCAGCAAAAATCAGGCGTATCCTTCGCTGTTCAACAATACTGCCACCGGCATGGGCAACGCCTCTAACCTGATTTCCGCCATCCTTTACGGCGTGGATCGTCAGGTCGGTGACCATCACGTGCTGATGCCGAAATTTGGCGTGGGTTCGTATGTCGGTCAGCTCGACGATCAGCAAATCGCTGACATCTCCAACTACGTGTTGAAGAATTACGGCAACCCGACCATTCAGGTCAACGCGCAGGATGTCGCGGTGTTACGCGCTGGCGGTCCGGTCACCTTGCTGGCGAAATTGCAACCGTTCATGGCTCCGGCGATGGTCGCAGGCGTAGTGGTTCTGCTGGTGTTGATTTTCTGGCTCGGCAGAAGGCGTAAACACAAAACGGCGTAACATTCAGCCGAAGTGGAAATAGAAAGCAAAACGGCCCGATTGGGCCGTTTTTACAAGCTTGGTCTTTATTCTACGTATTGAACCACTGACCCGCTATATGTCACTTCCATACTGTCGACAGTAATGGTCTGGTTAACATCAAATGTGACGCCATCAGTTCCGGCTGGAATTTCCGACCACGTAATTTTTCCATTGTCGTAAACACCGTTGTTACTGATATCCGTTGGCGGAATCAAGGATCCATCTACACTTTTCAACGGGTTATCAATGGTTACAGAGTCCGCACTAGGGACAGGGTAGGAGGAATTTTTAAATATTATCTTTTAATGATATGGGTAAATTATAAAACGCTCTTCACCGAAATAATTTGCAGCGATTATCTCTGGTGAAGAGGCTGTATTATCCCCGCCCGACCAGCGGCATGGCGCTTGCCATCACGGTCATCGTCAGGACGTTGGTATCGAGCGGTAAGCCCCCCATAAACGCCACTGCCTCTCCGACGCGCTCGACCGGGATCACCGGCTCTTCGGCGATCTGCCCGTCGGCCTGCATCCTGCCCGCCAGCGCTTTGTTGCCCATGTCCGTCGCCGCATTCCCCACGTCAATCTGCCCGCAGGCGATGTTAAACGCGCGGCCATCGAGCGCCGTGGATTTGGTCAGGCCGGTAATGGCATGTTTGCTGGCGGTGTAAGGAGCCGAATTCGGGCGCGGAGATTGCGCTGAAATCGATCCATTATTGATGATACGACCGCCCTGCGGCGACTGCTGTTTCATCAGTTTTACCGCCGCCTGAGTACACAAAAATGCACCGGTCAGATTGGTATTAATTACTGACAGCCAGTCTTCTACCGCGAGCTCTTCGATGGGGACATCTTTCACGTTATTACCGGCGTTATTGAACAGCAAATCCAGCCTTCCGAAAGTTTGCTGTATTTCCGTAAACAGCGCCGTCACGGACTGCGGACTGGTGACGTCTAACTGCCGCGCCACCGCCTGCCCTTGTGGGAACTGCGCGACGGCCTGCTCCAGTTTTTCAATATTGCGTCCGGCCAGAATCACTCTGAATCCGGTGGCGGCCAGTGCCTTCGCGGCGCTTAACCCGATACCGCTGCCACCGCCGGTGATGAGTGCTGTCTTCTTCATCGTCATTCCTTCTTAAACTGCCGCCAACATGCCGCCATCAATGAAAAGAAGATGACCATTGACGAAGTCCGAGGCTTTGGAAGACAGGTACACCGCACCGCCGACCAGCTCTTGGGGATCTCCCCAGCGTGCAGCTGGCGTGCGTTTGCACAGCCACTCGGAGAACTCTTTGTTATCCACCAGCGCCTGCGTCATGTCGGTTTTGAAATAGCCCGGCGCAATGCCGTTCACCTGAATATTGTAGCGCGCCAGCTCCACGCACATCCCGCGCGTCAGCATTTTCACTGCGCCTTTAGACGCAGCGTAAGGCGTGATGGTGTCGCGGCCCAGCTCGCTTTGCATCGAACCGATGTTGATGATTTTGCCGCGCTCGCGCTGGATCATGTAGCGCGCCACTGCCTGCGAAACAAGGAATACAGATTTCTGGTTCACGGCAATCACATCGTCCCAGTCTTTTTCCGGGAACTCAGTAAACTTATGGCGACGCTGGATCCCGGCATTATTGATCAGCACATCGATCGGGCCGATTTTGCTTTCGATGTGATCGATTGCCTGATTTACCGCCTGACTGTTGGTGACATCAAACGAGACGGCGTGGGCGATAAACCCTTCGGCGCGCAGTGCTTCAGCCGCTTTCTGCGTAGATTCAGGCTGTGTGCCGTTAACGATAATCTCGGCGCCGTGTTGCGCCAGCCCTTTCGCCAGCAGGAAACCCAGACCGCGCGTGGAGCCGGTGACCAGTATCTTTTTATTATCCAGTGAGAAGAGATTTGTCATAGCGTTGACCTTATGAAGGAAGCGGTTCCAGGAAGTTAGCCACACTACAACGTTTTAGGCGCGAGCAAACTGTGATGCAGATCACTTTGAAGGATGTTAAAAAACCCTGTTACCGCTGATGTGATCATCATCATTTTGATAACAATCTCCGGCGCTTTCTGTTTCAATAATCAGGTAACGTTATTGAGCAAAGCAGTCAGGAAAATCAGGACAACAAGCATGAGAAATCAGCGCGTGACACTACAGGACATTGCCCAACTGGCGGATGTTACCAAGATGACGGTCAGCCGTTTTCTGCGCACGCCGGAAAAAGTGTCTCCTGAAACCCGTGAGCGCATCACCAAAGTCATGGAAGAGGTCGGGTATCCGCTGGAGGAAGCGCGCGGGCCCGTCAAAGCGCCTCGCATCGGCATCCTGGTGCCGTCGTTCAATAACCAGATTTTCTCCGATCTGCTGGCCGGGATTGAATCGGTCACCGCCGCGCAGGGCTACCAGACGCTGGTGGTCAATTACGATTACAGTAAAGATCGTGAAGAAGAGCACATCATCAACCTGCTCGGTTATCAGTTGGCGGGGCTGATCCTCACTGATTCCGTGCATACGCTGAAAGCCGATAAATACCTCAATGCCGCCGAAATTCCCGTCGCGCAGGTGATGGATCTTGATGATACGCATGGGCGCATCGCCGTCGGTTTTGACAATCAGCAGGCCGGTTACGATATGGCTAATACGTTGCTCGCCAGCGGCAAAGAGCATGTGGTCTATTTCGGATCGATGTCCGACGCACGCGACCAGAAACGTTATCAGGGATATTGCCGCGCCATGGCCGAACGCGGATTGACGCCGCTGCACATCACACCGAATAAAGTCTCTTCAGTGTCGATTGGCGCAGGCATGTTAGCGATGGCGCGCCAGCTGGATCCGCAGACAAACGCGATTCTATGCACCAACGATGATATTGCGGTGGGCGTGTTACAGGAATGCCTGAAGCTGGGTATCCGTGTTCCGCAGGACATGGCGATTTCGGGCTTTCACGGCCTGGATATCGGCCTGGCGACCACGCCGCTGCTGGCCAGCGTTATCACTCCGCGCTTCGAAATGGGCAAAGTAGTGGCTGAGATATTATTGAAGAAAATCAAAAAGTTGCCGACCATTGAACGCGTTGATTTACACTACCGGATCTCCCTCGGTGGTACAATTTAACGCGGTTCCCCCCCTTCTTCCCGTGAATTAAAACCTCCTGTATCGCGCCCGAAGTGTGGCGCAGGATCACGTTACGGGTAACACGTTTTCTTAACATAATTCAACGTGACTCATGTCACTAAATAGTTTCCTCAAAATGCTTTTATTAGGTCATCGCCGGATACAAGTACACAGAGGAAAGTATATGAATAATAAGATTCCTAAGGCCCGCTGGTTACGCGTCATTGCTCCCATTCTTATCGCCTGCATTATTTCGTTCATGGACAGGGTGAATATTAGTTTCGCCATGCCCGGCGGAATGGATGCCGAATTAGGCATTACCGCCTCGATGGCCGGACTGGCGGCGGGTATTTTCTTTATCGGTTATCTATTCCTGCAGGTCCCCGGCGGCAGCCTCGCCGTTCACGGCAGCGGACGCAAATTTATCGCCTGCTCGCTGATTGCCTGGGCAATCATTTCCATTCTCACCGGCTTTATTACTAACCAGTATCAGTTGCTGTTCCTGCGTTTTGCGCTGGGAGTAGCGGAAGGCGGGATGCTGCCGGTGGTGCTGACCATGGTCAGCAACTGGTTCCCGGACAAAGAACGTGGCCGCGCCAATGCCTATGTACTGATGTTCGCACCGCTGGGCGGGATGATCACGGCTCCTCTGTCTGGCCTGATTCTGGACACGCTCGACTGGCGATGGTTGTTCATCATCGAAGGGGCATTGTCCTTCGTAGTGATGCTGTTCTGGTGGTTCACCATCAGCGACCGTCCGGAAGAGGCCAAATGGCTGTCTGAACGCGAACGTGATTATCTGGTGACCGAGCTGAACCGCGAACGCGAAGCCCTGCGCGCACTGGCGCCGGTGAATAACGCGCCGCTGAAAGAGGTGTTTCGCAACGGTTCCATCGTCAAACTGATCATCATTAACTTCTTCTATCAGACCGGTATTTACGGCTACACGCTGTGGCTGCCAACCATCCTGAAAAACCTGACCGGCGGCGATATGAGCTCAGTCGGCATGCTGGCCATCATTCCTTACGTGGGCACTATGCTGGGGATCCTGGCGATGTCGGTGATGTCTGATAAAACCGGTAAACGTCGCATGTTCATCGCCCTGCCGCTGTGTGGATTCGCGGCCTGTCTGGCGGCGTCGGTGACGTTTGGTCACAACATCATGGCAGCCTACGGTTTCCTGGTCGGTGCCGGTTTCTTCCTGCAGGCCGCCACCAGCGCCTTCTGGACCATTCCGGGCAAAGTCACCACGCCGGAAGTGGCCGGCAGTGCGCGCGGTGTCATTAACGGTCTGGGAAATCTGGGCGGTTTCTGCGGCCCGTATCTGGTCGGCGTACTGGTCAGCTTATACGGTCAGAGCACGGCGATTTACGCGCTGGTCGCCTCCCTGCTGATAGCGGCAGCGGTCACTACGTTACTGCCGAAAGAGTGTGATATGGCGCTGATCCCCGGTGCAAAAGCCAAGGCGATGGCAGATGAATATGCCAGAGCCAAAGCGGCACGCAGGGTTCAGGGAGTTAAAGCGGAGATTGCTGGCTAGGAAAATGACTCCCCTTCGCAGGGGAGTTGACATCAGGCGGCTTCAGCCGCCACTTTCGTAGGGCGGCTGGCGTACAGATACAGCAAGGTCGCGGCAATCACGCAAAACGCCATCGAACCCACCATCGGCCAGGCGCTTTTCGCGGTAAACAACGAGAGGACGGAACCGATCGCCGCACCGGTACCGAAACGAATCGTTCCCGCCAGAGACGCCGCCGTGCCTGCCATGTGCGGGAAGTCATCCATGATCACCGCCATCGCATTCGACGTCACCATCGCAATCACGCCAACGTAACCTGCCACGCCCATCACCATCGCCCAGAACGGCAAACCAAGCAGACAGACCACCACCAGCCAGATACCCATCACCAGCTGCACAAACAGGCCGAAGCGGAACATTTTCACCGCGCCGGCGCGGCGGACGTTGCGGCTGTTAATGATGGTCAGGATGACCAGCGCCACGATGTTCAGCGCAAAGTAAAAGCCGAAGTGCTGAGGCGAAACACCGTTGAGTTCGATATACACAAACGGACCGGCGCTTAAGAAGGAGAACATCCCGGCGAACGAGAATCCACTTGCCAGCATGTAACTCAGTACGCGTTTATGACGAAACAGCGACACGAAGTTGCCGATACTGGTGCGCAGGTGGAATTTTTGTCTTCGCTCTTTGGGCAGCGTTTCTTTGATGTACACCGCCACCAACGTTGCGGCAATCAGCGCGGCAATTGCCATCGCCCAGAAAATTGCGTGCCAGCTGAACAGTACCATCAGCACGCCGCCAAGCATCGGGGCGAGCAGCGGCGCGACGGTCATCACCAGCACCACAAAAGACATCATCCGCGAGAACTCGTCTTTGGTGAACATGTCGCGCATCAGCGCATTGATCACCACGCTGGCGGCCGCAGCGGCTAAACCGTGCAGGAAGCGCATCCAGACCAGTTGCTCGACCGACTGCGCCATCGCACAGGCACCGGCCGCTACCGCAAAGATCATTACGCCCCAGAAAATGACCGGCTTACGTCCGAGGCTGTCCGCCATCGGCCCGTAAAACAGCTGCCCTATCGCAAAACCCAGCACGTACGCGCTGAGGGTCATTTGCACACTGCCCGCCGGAACACCATATTCCTGCGCGATCACGGGCATACTTGGCAGATACATATCGATAGCCAAAGGCATCAGCATCGATATCAATCCCAGAATGAAAATCAATCCAATGTGGGATACCGGTTTTTCCTGCACGTTCACCACCCAATTAATAAGACAAAGTAAAACTATCGTCCAGGCATGCCAACGCTGGCAATTTCCTGTTCAGTTAAAGGACGGTATTGACCCGGCTCTAAATCTTCATCCATCACGATCTCGCCGATACGTTCACGGTGCAGCGCCACCACGTGGTTGCCGACCGCAGCAAACATGCGTTTCACCTGATGGTAACGGCCTTCGCTGATGGTAAGACGCACCACGCGCTCATCGATTTGCTCGAGCTGCGCCGGTTTGGTCAGGGAATCTTCGTTGTGCAGTTGCACGCCCGCTTCGAACTGCGCGGCGGTGTCGTCAGCCAGCGGATTTTCGAGCGTCACCAGATAGGTTTTTTCACACTGATGGCGAGGCGATGTAACACGGTGCGACCACTGGCCGTCGTCGGTCATTAACACCAGACCGGTGGTGTCGATATCCAGACGCCCTGCCGCATGCAGTTTGTACGCCACCGGCTCTTCGAGGAAATACAGCACGGTCGGATGATCGGGATCGTCCGTAGAACATACGTAGCCCTGTGGCTTGTTGAGCATGAAATAACGCGGACAGGTGATTTGATCGAGCACATTGCCGTCGAAGGCGACGACCTGCTCGGGGCTGATTTTCATCGCGCCGGTTTTGACGATGTCACCGTCAACGGTGACACGTTTATTGCGAAGCTCACGCAGCACGAGCGCGCGGCTTACACCTAATTGCTGAGATAAAAACTTGTCCAGACGCATTGGATCGGCTTGCCTTACATGGCGATCTGAGTGACCGCGTTACTGATAAAACACAAGACCCCGCCGCCGCATTCAAGCAACTGACAGGGTTCAGGGTTATTCGATTCGTAATACTTTCAATTCGCAATACTTTCGATTCGCAATAAGTGCAAAACGTGGTTATTACTTCGAGGGGGCAGACGCACTGCCGCATTGAGACAGAGAGTATAGCCGCGCTTAGCGGTGCATCCTAGAAGGAAAGCATAAAAATAAGCAGGCTAAACATTCACGTCGGGTGATTTGATTGCTCATCGCCATCCGGCGGATTTCTTGGCATACTTCACCACTGTGGTTATTTACAGGAAAACCAAAAGGTGACTGACCAACCGTGACTGCTTTTACACTCCGCCCTTATCAGCAAGATGCCGTGGACGCCACGTTGCGTCATTTCCGCCAACACGATGAACCGGCGGTGATCGTGCTGCCCACCGGCGCGGGGAAAAGTCTGGTGATTGCCGAACTGGCCCGCGTGGCGCGTGGCCGCGTGCTGGTGCTGGCGCACGTCAAAGAGCTGGTCGCGCAAAATCACAGCAAATATCTTTCCTACGGTCTGGAGGCGGATATCTTTGCCGCCGGACTGAATCTCAAACAAAGCAGCGGCAAAGTGGTGTTTGGTAGCGTGCAGTCCGTCGCCCCCAATCTTGCGGCGTTCAGCGGTGAGTTTTCCCTGCTGATCGTCGACGAATGCCACCGCATCTCCGACGATGACACCAGCCAGTACCAGCAAATCATCACCCACCTGAAAACGCAGAACCCGCGTCTGCGGCTGCTCGGGCTGACGGCCACGCCATATCGTCTCGGCAAAGGCTGGATTTATCAGTATCACCATCAGGGCATCGTGCGCGGCGACGCCAACAGCCTGTTTCGCGACTGTATTTATGAACTGCCGCTGCGTTACATGATCAAAAATGGCTTTCTGGTGCCGCCGGAGCGGCTGGACATGCCGGTGGTCAGTTACGATTTCAGCCGTTTACAAGCCAACAGCAACGGGCTGTTCAGCGAAGCGGATCTCAACAACGAACTGCGCCAGCAAAAACGCATCACGCCGCACATCATCAGCCAGATTGTCGAATTCTCGCAGGATCGCAAAGGCGTAATGATCTTTGCCTCTACCGTCGAACACGCGGGGGAGATTTTCGGTTTACTGCCGAAAGGCGAAGCGGCGCTGATCAGCGCACAAACCCATGCGGTCGAGCGTGACCGACTGATCACTGCCTTTAAACAGCAGCAGCTGCGCTATCTGGTGAATGTCTCAGTGCTGACCACCGGCTTCGATGCACCGCATGTCGACCTGATAGCCATTCTGCGTCCGACCGAATCCGTCAGCCTGTATCAACAGATCGTCGGGCGCGGGCTGCGCCTCGCGCCAGGCAAAACCGACTGTCTGATCCTCGATTACGCCGGAAATCCGCACGACCTTTTCACGCCGGAAGTTGGCAGCCATAAACCGGCTGGCGATAACAAACCGGTGCAGGTGTTTTGCCCGGCCTGCGGCTTCGCCAATATCTTCTGGGGGAAAACCACCGAAGACGGCACGATTATCGAGCATTTTGGCCGCCGCTGTCAGGGCGTGCTGGAAGATGACGACGGCAACCGCGAACAGTGTGACTTCCGCTTTCGCTTCAAAAGCTGCCCGCACTGCGGCGCAGAGAACGACATTGCCGCGCGCCGCTGCCATCAGTGCCAAGAAATTCTGGTCGATCCTGACGATATGCTCAAAGCCGCACTGCGCCTGAAGGATGCGCTGGTGCTGCGCTGCGGCGGCATGAATCTGGAACACGGTCGCGACGATAAAGGCGAATGGCTGAAAATCACCTATTACGATGAAGATGGCGCGGACGTCTCAGAACGTTACCGGCTCAGCACGCCCGCCCAGCGAATGGCGTTTTTACATAATTTCCTGCGGCCACATCAGCGCGCGCCGGGCGTAACGCTGGAATGGAACACGGCAGCGGACATTGTCGCGCAGCAGGTTTTGTTGCGACATCCGGATTTTGTGGTTGCGCGCATGAAAGGCCAGTTCTGGCAGGTGCGGGAAAAGATGTTTGATTACGAGGGGCGTTACCGGCGCGCCAACGAGCTGCGCGGATAATATCCAGATAGGACTTTTAGTCCCACGGGTATTCCGGTATCATACCGCCCGCTTTCGCCATGCGTGGAAGCAGCAATACTCAACTCGTCACTCGGTCGCAGGTGGCGGGGCAAACTTTCTAATAGAGAAATAAAACATGTTCACTATCAATGTTGAATTACGTCCAGAAGCAGAGCAGGGCAAAGGTGCGAGCCGCCGCCTGCGTACAGAAAACAAATTCCCAGCTATCGTTTACGGTGGCTCAGCTGCTCCAGTTTCCATCAAACTGGACCATGATTCTGTAAAGAACATGGAAGTTAAAGCGGAGTTCTACTCTGAAACTATCACTCTGGTTATCGACGGTAAAGAAACCAAAGTTAAAGTTCAGGCTGTACAGCGTCACCCGTTCAAGCCAAAACTGGCTCACATCGACTTCGTTCGCGTTTAATCGCTGACAGAGTTGTTGCGCATCGGGACGCCGTGCGAGAACAAATAAAAAACACCGCCCAGGCGGTGTTTTTTATTGGCTGGGATCCGGGTTTTACTTGCCGGATTTACGCTGCAGCTGATCCCGCAGATTCGGCGGTGTGCCTTTGATGGTCAGCGTGTCGGTCGCCGGATCCCAGAAAATACGTTCACCCATCAGCATCGCATCAAAGTTGATAGTCAGACCGCCGCCGCTGCCGGCGAATTTGGTCAGCTGACGCAGCGTACTGCGATCTGCCGGGAAGGTTTCTTCCAGCTGATAGCCCTGCTCCTGGGTAAATTCTTTGAATTTTTTGTCATTCCACGGCGGCAGTTCTTCAGACAAATCATCCAGCGCGATCTCTTCGCCCGCCTGTAACTGCTCGTTGCAGTAGGTGTACACCTGCTGGCGGTAATTCTGACGCTCGTTTTTATCGAGCTGCGCTTCCGTACAGAAATCATCGACCGCCTGCAATAAGCCCCGATTCTGCGCTTTGGTGTCCAGCCCGACCCCTGCGCCAAGGAAATCCATGAAAAAATCAGAGACCTTGCGCCCTACCCGGCCTTTCAGGAAGGTCAGATAGCGGGTGGATTCAGGATTGGTTTCCCATTCAGTCAAATCGATACGCGCCACAATATCTGCATGGTTTATATCGAGATAATGAATGCTGCTGACGTCCAGCTGTTCGTTGACGCGCATGCTGCTGCGGCTGCTGAGCACCGCGACCAGCAAATATTCAACGGCTAAGAAACGATAATGGCAGAACAGCACCACGCCACCTTCGGCGAATGGATACTTAGCCAGTTCATCACGCAGGCGGCCGGTGGCGGCGCGGCTGAATGACAGGAAATCATCGTCCCCTTTGCGGCAGCTGCGTAACGTTTCTTTCAGCTCGCTGTCTTCGTTGAACAGACCATAGGCTTTGCTTTTTGCGCTATAGACGCGGTGCAGTTCAGCCATCATTTCGTCAACGGCAGCATTCGGCGTCAAAAGCGTATCGCGCAGCACAACATCCAGCGTTTGCTCATCGCGCTTGTTCAACTGGTGCAGAGCGATCTGCTCGATATCCAGACTCATGGGACTTTCTCCTGTTTGAAATGCAGCCGTGTAAGAGGGGTTTTCCTGCGGGGCGTATTCAAACACTGAAGTGCCAAAGCCGCAACCACTCCCACCGTGGAAATACCGATTAATAGATGCGATCAATAACGCAACGTTATCTTCGTTATAAAAATGCGGAAAATGGGGGCGCGTTACGTTAAGATATTGGACTTTGTCAGATCAAGAAGCACATTACTCTATGGCACAATCATCCCGTTACAGTGACGAACACGTTGAACAACTCCTTTCCGAGCTGGCAACTGTTCTGGAAAAGCACCGCGCCCCAACCGATCTTTCTTTGATGGTTCTGGGCAATATGGTGACTAACCTTATCAATACCAGCGTCGCTCCTGCACAGCGCAAAGCGTTATCTCAGTCTTTCGCAAGTGCTCTGCAAGCGTCGATAAGAGAAGATAAAGCCCATTAATCCTTTACTTGCCCAAACCCTCTCATGGTGACAAATAGTCAGCGCTATCGCGAAAAAGTTTCCCAGATGATCAGCTGGGGCCACTGGTTCGCCCTGTTTAATATCCTGCTCATTCTTGGGCTAGGCAGCCGCTACCTGTTTGTTTCTGACTGGCCTTCCTCGCTGCAAGGTCGCGTTTACGCGTTCGTCAGTTGGCTTGGGCATTTCAGTTTTATCGGTTTCTCCGCCTATCTGCTGATCATCTTCCCACTGACCTTTGTGGTGATGTCGCAACGCTTGTTGCGATTCCTGTCAGCGATACTGGCGACCGCCGGGCTCACGCTCCTGCTGGTCGACACCGAAGTCTTTACCCGCTTTCACCTGCACATTAATCCTGTGGTGTGGGAGCTGGTCGTCAATCCCGGACGGGGTGAGATGGCGCGCGACTGGCAGCTGATGTTTATCGCCGTGCCGGTGATTTTCCTGATTGAAATGCTGTTTGGTACCTGGGCGTGGCAGAAGCTGCGCAGCCTGAACCGTCGCAATTTCGCCAAGCCCATCGTGGTGCTGTTTATCGTCAGCTTCTTTGCCTCGCACCTGATGTACATCTGGGCGGATGCCAATTTCTATCGTCCGATCACCATGCAGCGCTCCAATCTGCCACTGTCCTATCCGATGACGGCACGTAAATTCCTTGAGAAGCATGGCCTGCTGAATGCCGCTGAATACCAGAAGCGTCTTGTTGAGCAGGGGAATCCTGAAGCGCTGGCGGTGGAATATCCACTGAACAACATCACGTTCAACGCCACCGGCACCAAATACAATCTGCTGATGGTGGTGCTCGACGGTGTCCACACGTCCACGCTGAACCAAGATATGCCCGCGCTTGCCGAGTTCGCCAGGCAGAACATCCGTTTCGAGCAGCATTTCAGCTCCGGTAATCGCGAAGATACCGGCCAGTTTGGCCTGTTCTACGGTATCTCTCCGACTTATATGCCGGGAATTCTGGCGGCGCGCAAACCTTCGGCGCTGGTCACATCTTTGGAACATCAGGGTTACGAATTTGGTCTGTTCGCCTCCGACGGCTTTGATAATCCGCTGTACCGTCAGGCGCTGCTGACCGACTTTACGCTGCCTGCGGCGGTCAAACAGACCGATCAGCAGACGGTCGCGCAGTGGCAACAATGGCTGAACGTGCGCGGTAACGGCCCGTGGTTCTCCTACGTCAATCTGAACGGCATCAGCTCCGCGCTGCGTAAGAACGGCGACAGCGTGCCGGTAGGCAATACCTTTATTCACCGTTATCAGAGCGGTGCACAGGATGTTGATCAGCAAATCAGCAGCATCCTGCAATCGCTCAAAGCGCGCGGAGAGCTGGATAAAACCGTGGTGGTGATCACCGCTTCGCACGGCATTGAATTCAACGAAAACGGCACATGGGGTTCGGGCAATACCATGAACCGCCAGCAGATGCAGGTTCCGCTGATCATTCACTGGCCGGGTACCCCGGCGCAGAATATCGACAAGCTGACGGCGCATGCGGATGTCATGACCACGCTGATGCAGCGTCTGCTGCACGTGACCACTTCGCCTGCGGATTATTCACAGGGTGAAGATCTGTTTGCAGCAAAACGTCGTCATAACTGGGTCACCACCAACGACAATGGCACGCTGGTGATCACCACGCCGACCCAGACGCTGGAACTGGAAAGCGACGGCGATTACCGTGCGTTCGATGAGAACGGTAAGCGTATAAAAGATCAGAAACCTGAACTAAGCCTTCTGCTTCAGGTTCTGACCGACGAGAAACGCTTCCTCGCCAACTGATAAGTTTTGCATTACGCCGCAGCATGAAAAAGGCCTTCACCGATCCGTCAGTGAAGGCCTTTTTGTTTTGCCTGAATGGGGATTAGAACCCTGCCCACCACAATCTGGCTTTCATCCCCCAGTACGATGTCCAGCCAGTGGTTGTGCTCACTACGTTGCCTTTATCGATCATGACAAACGTCGGCGTCACGCCGATGTCCCACTGTGCGGAAAGCTCGCCGCGCGGGTCATTTACCACCGGCATCGCGATATTTTTCGCAGCCAGATACTGCCGGATTTTGTCTTCATCACCCGAGCGCAACGCCACCGAAAGGACGTTCCCGCCCTCTTCCGCCAGCTTCGCGACGTCCGGAGTGGTCATTTTGCATACACCGCACCACGTCGCCCAGAAGTACACCAGCAGGGGTCGCTGCTGACTTTGTTCAAGTAACGTGACGTTCTGGCTGTCAACTACTTGCAAAGGCTGATGGCCGAAATCAGCCGGTGCCTGCGGCGCGCGCAGAAAATCCACCCCTGACATCACCGCAAATATCAGCAGCGCCAGAACGCCGAGCTCGCGCGCCCAGCGTTTAAGCCTTGTCATGTTTCACCTTAGCCAGCTGTTCTTTCACCAGCTTATTAAGGTCATCCCACCCGATCGCGCCCGCCACCAGCTGATCGCCAATAATGGTCGCCGGAGTGCCCTGAATGCCCAGCACTTCGGCGATTTCGACGTTGGTTTTCAACTCAAGATAGCTGGCGGGCGTAACGGTGATCGGCGCCAGCCCGACGCTTTTCACTGCCTCTACGGCACTGGCTTCATCATGCGGTCCTTTTTTAGACATAAGACGCTGATGCAACGCCTGAAACTTTTCGGGATGCTGTTCCCAGACGGTCATCGCCGCGCGACCGGCAATGATCGAACTGGCACCGCGAAACGGCAGCAGCTTGATGACCACCGACACGTCCGGGTTTTCCTTCACCACCCGCTCCAGCAGCGGATCGAATTGTTTGCAATACGGACAATTGTAATCGGTGAATGACACAATGGTCAGCCGCGGATTTTTCGCGCCAAAGTGCGGCGTAGCCGGGTTGTTGAACAGCGTCTCTTCCGGCGTCATCGCCAGCACTGCCGGGGAAATTATCATCATTAACATCAGCATTAATATTTTCATTATTCAGCTCCGCGGGCTTTTTTGAGCCCTTGTAAAACGGCTTCACGGGTCAGCAGTGGCGATAAAATTTCGCCCTCCGGCTGGGACGGGCCATAAATTTGATTGAAAGGCACGGCGACGTTGCCGCGTTTTTGCAGAAATTCAGTGATCGTTTTCGACGGCAAACTCCAGTCACCGCGCAGGGCGACCACGTTGTTTTCCGTCAGCGCTTTTTGCACGTCATCACGCATCAGGACATTGTATTTATTGGCTTTACAGGTAACACACCAGTCAGCAGTGACATCCACAAACACCCCCTTTTTCTGCGCCAGCGCGTCTTCAATAGCCTGCTCGGACAGCGGTTGCCAGCGAATAGCATCCCGGCTGGATGGTTTGCCAGAGCTGAAAGTCAGACCAAAGAAAATGATCGCCGTGACAATAAGCCCGAGACCGGTCGCAGCCGCCGTGCCGCGTATACCGTAGTGACGGGCAGAAACGCCGATCATTACCAGTAACAACACGGCGGCGGCGATGACAACCGTCTGAACGGAAAGGTGATTTTGCATCAGGCTGAGCAACCACAGGCAGGCGGCGAGCATCAGGAACCCGAGCGTCAGCCGCAGGCGCAGCATCCAGCGGCCAGGACGCGGCAGGCGCAGCGCCAGTCCGGGCCACAGCGCAATCATCAGCCACGGCAGGCTCATGCCCACCCCTAACATCAGGAAGACGCCCCACAGCACCGGCAGCGATGCCGCCAGCGCAAACGCCACGGCGGTGCCGAGGAACGGCGCGGAGCACGGGGTCGCCAGCAGGGTCGCAAACGCACCCTCGGCAAAGTGACCGGCTAATCCGCCGCGTTTTTGCGTCGCTAAGCGGGTGGTCATGCGGGAAGGCAGATTGATTTCAAACAGGCCAAGCAAATTAGCGGTAAACAGCGCGGTGACCAGTACCATCAGCCCGATAAACCACGGATTCTGAAACTGAATTCCCCATCCAAGCGTCTGTTGAGTGAGGCGTAATACCGTCATCAGCAGCGCCAGCGCAAGGAACGAGGTAATAATCCCGGCAGAGGATGCCAGAAACTGCACGCGGACGCGTTGCCGGTCGCGTTCGGCCATCTGCAAGATGCTGCCCAGCTTCATGCCCAGCACCGGCAGCACGCATGGCATCAGATTGAGAATAAATCCTCCCGCCAGCGCCATCAGCGCAACCTGCCACAACGCCATGCCATTTCCGGACTGCGCAGGAAGTGCGCCAACCTTCAGGCTTATCTGCTGCGCAAGGCCATCATCGTTCAGCACTACACTGACGGTTTTACCGCTCAGTTCACCGGCAATATCGCCCCACTCATCGGTCACCGGCAGCGTCACCCGCAGTTGCTGACCCTCAACCTTCACCACCGGTTTACCAAACGCGCTGCCTTCCAGCGTATCAATAAACAGTTCCGGCTTCTGCCAGCCCTGAGCGCGCTGAGCGGTAATCTGCAAACTTCCGCTGCGATACCCCGCCGAAGCCTTATCCGTCAGCCCCTGCACAATCGGCACCTTGCCCATCGCCACAGCAAACTGACGGGCAAAATCCTCATTGTCGGTGGTTTTACGCAGATCCAGACTGAAAGGATAATCGGTCAGGATGCAAACGTTGCTGCACACCGGCAGCGTCAGCGTGCCGGAGAGGGTTTCCGGCGTTTTACCGGCCAACACCAGCGGCAAACTCACTTCACCGTGGTAGCCCTGGGTGGTGATACCGGCGACATCAAACCTCGACGGCGTCGGCCAGAACCAGATGGCTGATTTGCCCACGGCAGCATCCTGCCAGCTGATCGACGGTGCAATACCGCCCTCGCCCGGCGATCGCCAGTAGGTTTTCCAGCCCTTTTCGAGACTGACAGACAGCAGTAGCCGGGAGTGTTGCGCATTATCGTCCGCAGGCTGAGCCTGCAAACGCACCTTCGCATGGGTATTTTGCGGGCTTTGCAGCCAGCCGGAATCGGCCGCTGTCCCGGCGTTCAGCCAGAGCATCAGAAAGCAGCCGAACGCCGCTCTGAATAAACTTCGCATAGATTTTCTCCAAAAATAAAAGATCACGTCCTGTAGAACAACGCAGGCGTATTTTTATTCCCGGAAAACACACAGCCGCAGATGTACCCGCAGTCGCGGTACAGGCACGGCCTCGGGCAGAAGACAGCGAATGGCCGCCATGTTGCCGCGTGACAAAAAGGCCAGCAGCAGGCTCAGCGCCAGAAAAGCAAATTCTAAAAGCAGGGGCGGCACAGACAGCAGCGATTTGCTGGCCAGTTCGCACGGGGTGGGAATAGACGAGAGGTCAGAAGGCTGTTCATTCAGCGCGGGTGAACCTGAATGCGTCACCGCATCCTGTTTCAGAAGGGCAGACAACGCATTCAGCCCGGCGATGCGCTGCGTCATACAGGTTAGTATGACAAGACATGCCAGGCAGAAGAAAATCAGTGCTGAACGCCGGTGTTTATTCACAGTTCCCTCATCTATATCGCCGCCATTCTAACTGGCAACAAAACATTCACAAGAGCCGTGGGTCGCGAATTACATGAATTTACGCTCAAAAAGATGAAACTGATTCCAATTCACCGATGAAAAACAGCTAGAGCGCCCCGCCCGGTTACTGTATATTTAGCCAGTTAATGACATTGGATAATAACGAGGAAAGTTATGCGGGTTGAACTGATTTTTGACAAACGGAATGTCGCCGGCATCCCTAATGCCAGTGAAAAAATTGAAGCCGAGCTGGCCAGGCGCGTGCACCGAATGTTCCCGGATGCCGACGTGAAAGTGAAACCGATGCAGGCTAACGGGCTCAACACCCACGGTGCCAGTAAGCAGGAACGTTCACAATTAAACCAAATGCTAGAGGAAATGTTCGAAGAAGCCGACGAATGGCTGTCCGTCGAATAAAAAACGGCGTTGCGGTTGCACTTGCTTACAAAGCGCAATTGAAATAAACAATCCATAGCTTGGGCTTAATATAAGATACTGGTGATATACGAAATTCATTATCAATCAGAGCGATGAGTCGCATTATATTGGGTACAAACCGGGCGCAGAAAGCCGGTTTTATTGTCCCCGCGCACCTTCGCTTTTCGCTTCAAATGCGTCAATGACTTTGCGAAACCGCCATGCCACCGAGCTCAAAAAAATCCAGCGCCCAACCCCATTTTTACGCCAAGCGCTTTGCGCTGATTTGCCTCGGCATTGTCTGTTGTATGGCGCTTCTGCTTGGCCGGGTGGGCTATTTGCAACTGCTCAACCAGCCGATGCTGGAAAAAGAAGCCGACTCGCGCTCACTGCGTTCCAATATTATTCCAGCCGTGCGCGGGACGATATCCGATCGCAACGGCCATCCGCTGGCGTTAAGCGTCGCTTCCAAAGATATTGTTGCCGACCCCTTTCGCATTCTCGAATTACACAGCGATCTGAACAGCCCGAAATGGCAGTATCTGGCCTCCGCGCTAAATATGCCGCTGTCGCAATTGCAGCAAACCATTAATAGTGATCCGCAGCGCCGCTTCGTGTATCTGGGTCGAAAAATTGAAGAAGGTATTGCCGAAGATATCGGTCAGTTGCATCTCGGTGGCATCAGCAGCATCCATGACGACAGCCGTTACTATCCGATGAGCGAAGCGGCGGCCAATCTGGTCGGCGTGGTTGGCACCGATAATGAAGGTCTGAACGGCATTGAAAAAGGCTTCAACGCGCTGTTAGAAGGTAAACCGGGCATGCGCGAGTACCGTCAGGATCGCCACGGTAACGTCATCGGCGTATTGAAAGAAGTCGCACCACAGCAGCCGCCGACCATCAACCTGAGCATCGACAGCTTTATGCAGTACGTTCTGTACTCGCGTCTGCGCACCGGCGTGTTACTCAATCAGGCAGAATCTGGCGCAGCGGTGCTGGTGGATGTGAATACCGGTGAAATTTTAGGCATGGCCTCGTTCCCGTCCTATAACCCGAACAACTACGCTGGCGTGGCGGTCAAAGACATGCGCAACGTCGCCATCAGCGACAGCTTCGAGCCAGGTTCAACCGTGAAACCGCTGGTGGTGATGGCCGGTCTGGCACGCAAGATGATCCGTCCAGACTCCGTGCTGGATACCCATCCGTACACCGTCAACGGTCACCTGATCAAAGACGTCGGCCACTGGCCAGCGCTGACCATCACCGGCATTTTGCAGAAATCCAGTGATATTGCCGTCTCGCATATCGCGCTGGCGATGCCAGCGAATGTGCTGGTGCAGCTCTATCAGTCCTTCGGTTTAGGCAAAGCGACCGATTTAGGCATCGGCGGCGAGAGCAGCGGTTACTTCCCGGCGCACCGTGAGCGCTGGGCAGATATCGAACGCGCCACCTTCTCCTTCGGCTATGGTTTGCGCGTCACACCACTGCAAATCGCCCGCGAATACGCCACCATCGGCTCAGAAGGCATCTATCGCCCGCTGTCGATCACTAAAGTGACGCCTCCGGTGCTCGGCACCCGGATCATGTCCGCTGATGTGGTGCGCACCGTGATTCACATGATGGAAAGTGACGCCCTGCCCGGCGGCTCCGGCCTCAGCGCCGCGGTTCCCGGTTATCGGCTGGCAATCAAAACGGGTACCGCAGAAAAAATGGGCGCCAGCGGTAAATACGACGGCGGTTACATCAACTATACGGCGGGCGTCGCACCGGCAAGTAATCCGCGCGTAGCGCTGGTGGTGATGGTCAATAATCCGCAGGCCGGTAAACACTTCGGTGGCTCGGTGGCAGGCCCTATATTCGGACAAATCATGGGTGAAGTGCTTAACCACATGAATATCGCCCCGGACGCGCTGGTGCCTGAAACGCCGCCAACCACCGTCATCAACGGCGGGCAGAAGACCGATCTGGTGAGACGTCCGGCGACAGAAGAGTAGATCTGCGTCACAAGTTCACTGGATTTGTGTGGAAAATAGGGTTAACGTTCGCGTGATTTGCTTCCTGAAATTCAGTTTCAGGAAGTTTGCAGATTATGTCCCTATGCTGGAGGAAGAGCTCAGGCTCTGATAAAAAAGAATGAAACGCCTTTTTATCGTTTTGCTGGTCTTTGTTGTGGTCTGTCTGGGTGTTATCGCACTGAATATGCAGGGCAGTGGCCCCTGGTAACTGAGGTAACTTATGCCAACGCGTAAGAACTTTATCATTCTGATCGTTCTTATCCTCGCCGGAATGGTACTTCTGGACGACGGCATTGCCCGGTTAATTCACTGGTTCCTGTTACGCTAAATCATGGCCCACCAGACTGCACGCGCAGTTCTGATCCGCGGGCCATTTTGTTCCCCCCTCTCCTGAGCAACACCTGCCACGCCATCAGGGCGAAGTCGTGTATAATAGCGATATTCGACATTAATACAGACTGGTTATGGCTCAAGACATTCATCTCGCAATCGTCAGCGCACTCAGCAAATGGATCGAAGGCCACCTTGGCCGCGTGATCCACCTCGAAGAACTGGCTGAGTACTCAGGCTATTCGCTCTGGCACATGCAAAAACTGTTCAAGGAATCGACAGGCATTTCTCTGGGGAAGTACATCAGGGAACGTCGTCTGGCGAGCGCTGTCTATCAGCTGAGCAGCAGTGAAACACCGATTTTTGATATCGCGATGGATTTCGGATTCGGCTCGCAGTCGCATTTCACCTACATGTTCCGCAAGCGTTTCAACATTACGCCTCATGAATTTCGCCAAAACCCCGACATCAAACTCGATGTTTCTCCCCCGTTGCATTTGATCCACCAGAAATCAGCCTGAGGCTGTCAGCCCCCCATTTCATTTAGGCCCGATGGCGGCGATTAGCGGGGTTCTCACACCATATCTTGCCCATAAAAAACGCGGCCATTGATGGCCGCGCTCTTTTACTGCTCATTCTTTACTGCACAATTCTAAACGCATTCTGTGTCTGAGAAAGGCAAGCTTAGAACTGGTAAACCAGACCGACCGCCGTCACGTCATCGGTATTGATACCGGCGTTGTCGGTGAAGGTGCTGCTGTCGATCAGGTTGATTTTGTAGTCAACGTAGGCCGACATGTTTTTGTTGAAGTAATAGGTCGCACCCAGATCGACGAATTTGACCAGATCCTGATCCTGGTAGTTATTACCCAGACGGTCTGTGCCTAAATCTTTGCCGCGAGTCTGGTTATACGCCACGAACGGACGCAGACCGAAGTCGAACTGGTAGCTGGCGTAGGCTTCAAATGCCTGCGACTCATTGGCGTAACCGTAAGCTTCTGAATCGGTAGAACCGAAGCGGGACGCGTTGTACGCCTGTGTGAACATGGCCGCCAGATAGACGTTATTGGCGTCATATTTCAAACCACCGGTATAGCCTTCGGCTTTTTTGCCGTCGCCCATGATCCCTGGTGCAGAGTTTTGCTCGTCAGTGCGGTCAGAGTTGAAGAAGGCACCCGCTACGCTGACGCCAGCGCCAATGTCGTAGCTCAGGGACATCCCGTAACCGTCGCCGTTCTGCGTCAGCACATCACGCGTGCCCGGTTCACCACCGCCGCTGTCATTTTTACCCTGATATTGCAGGGCAAAGTGCAGGCCATCGACCATACCGAAGAAATTATCGTTACGGTAAGTGGCTACGCCGTTCGTACGCTGGAACAGGAACTGGTCCGCGCCGTAGGTGGAACCATCGAACTCAGGCTGCATGTCGGTCCATGCCGCCACGTCATACAGCACGCCGTTATTGCGACCATAGTCGAATGAGCCCATATCACCAAATTTCAGACCGGCAAACCCGTAACGGGTGAATGCACGGTCGCCGTCGTCAGAGCTTTCGGCCTGGTTGGCCTGAACCTGATATTCCCACTGGCCGTAGCCGGTCAGCTGATCGGTGATCTGCGTTTCGCCTTTGAAACCTAAACGAATGTAGCTCTGATCGCCGTCAGAACCGGCGTTGTTGGAAAAATAGTGTAAACCGTCAACCAGACCGTAAAGGTCCAGTTTATTGCCATCTTTATTATAGACTTCTGCCGCACTTGCTGAGCCCGCTACCACTAATGCTGGGATCATGAGCGAGAGAACACGGAGTTTCATTATATTTATCCTCGATAGGTGTCGAGCCGTGCCACTGAATGTAAAGTATCGTTTTTACTTTTTTACTGAGGTAAAACTTTTTTAATTTTTGGCCCGACATGGCGAATTCATTCTCTGGTTATAATTACTATTAATCCAGAGAGAAAATGCTACTAAGTTAGTTAAGACATTTCTTATATACGATAAAATGTAACAAAATATTTAAAAACAGTAAACTTACCTCTATTTATCTATGTTAAAATAAAGCACGCAAAGCTAATTTTATATAATACCCTTTAAAATCAATAAAATAATAGAGATAATTACCGCACTAACTGATAAAGCAAACCCTCAGCATTAATATATACTTCATCTCGCTATCATCATTATTTGTTATTGAATTACCCTCATTCCCCGTTTTGTGGAAACAACAGCCGACCCATTGTGGTCGGTTTTTTTTTGGATTTAAAAAAATACTCACGGCAGGTGATATTACTTCGCAGTGGTTATTACACACATTGACATTCCTCCTCCATAATTAATTCATGTTTTCTCCTTATTTCACACCACCATTTTATTAATATCTGATATCTAAATGCAGGAATTTGAAAGGAAATAAAGCCTGATTATTAACCGATAAATTATGCAGGGTTTGTTCGTCACTCAGGAACGGATCCGGTAGTATAAGCAAAGTCAGAGCAATCTCGCTGATCTGCGCACTCAACAACGTTAGACTGCGTTGCCACGTATTACCTTCTTTATCCGACAGTTCAGGCTTCATAACCGTTCAGGGAAACTCATGCCACAACAGGATCAGTCCGACAACATATCCAAAGCCAGAATGCTGCTGGCAACCCGCCGTTTTCTTAAACTCGACGAGTGGCTGTTGTCACTGATGCGTGGCTGGCAGAACCAGACTGACGATCACAGCGCTTATGGCCTGCTGATGCACCCGGCGACGCTGTTTACCGGTACTGAATCTCCTGCCCTCAATCCGCTGGAAATTCTCAGCGACTGGGCACAACAATGCCCGCAGAGCTATCACGCCCACGTCTTACTCGGTATGGTCTGGCATGAAAATGCTTGGCTTATCCGTCAGACGCAGGCCGGTCAGGAAGTTGAGGACCACCAGTGGCTGGGCGCACAGCTTTGCTGCGACTACGCCGTTCTGGCTTTTTTACGCGCAATTGAATTGCATCAGCGCCCGACCCACGCCTACCGCCATATGATGAATCTCAGCGGCGGCTTCGGCGAACCCTATTGGCTGAAATCCCTGTTCGCTGGCGAAATCCCGTTGCCATTGCATGAAAAGTTTTCGATTCAGGGCAATGAAATCTGGCAGGCCGGTATCGCGCACATCCACGCCCTCGGGTTTGAACCCGCCACCCACTGGCCGCAAACCTTACCCGCCGCTTTGCAGGACACCCGTAAAACCGGTGAAGAGGCGGTGGATCACTGGCTGCGCATGGCGATGTCGGTGCGTCATGCCGACGTCGGCACCATGGAATCCTATCTGCTGTTCCATTCCGCCTTCTGGGGCGGCAGCGACGAGCAGCAGATGCTGATTATCGACAGCCCGTTGTGCGCGGAATTCAGCGAAGAAGAACGTAATCAGTTTCGCGCGAACGCCCTGTGCGACGCGTTGTCTGGCGATATTGCCGATCGCGACTCGCCGCGTGCCTTCGAATTACAACAACGTCTGGCTGATCTGCTGGGGCAATCTCTCGACCCCGCCACGCGTATCCGTTTGCTGGATCTGGCAGGTATCTGCGTCGCCTACTGGCAGGATGACGATCAGGCTGGATTAGCCGTTTATCACGAGCTGTTTGCCGTTTCTTCGCAAGCTATGCCGGGGCATTTCGCCACGATGTTTATTTCCCGCGCGGTACTGGCGAACGGTCATGAAGAAGGTTTGCCGGTTCTTACGCAGCTTCTTACCCGCGCGCTCAGTCAGGCCAATAACTCGACGCTGGTGGCCTTTGCCGCCGCAGCGCTTCAGTCCGGCTTATACGGCTTACCGGCAAAACCAGAGTTGTGCAGCGGGTTGATGGATCACGCGTGGTCGCTGATGCAGCAATCCGGCGACGATCAGCCTGCTAAAGATCTGGTCACGCTGGCGCACGACATGGCGATCAACGACGATCTGGACGCTGCACATTTTCTGATGACCGAGATGGCCCGCCACGGCAGCGCCATCCATTGTTATGAGCTGTACTTTTTCTATCGCAACACCTGGCATCAGGACGTTCCGGCTCAGTATCACAATGACAGCAATGCGATGGATTGCGTGCTGAGCGCCGCGCGCTCCGGGATGGTCCCGGCGATGTTCACCTGTGCCAACGCCCTGCGTGAAGGTCTTGGCGGCGAACCGGATTACGAACAGGCAATGCAGTGGTATCAGCGTGCAATGGACGCCGGACACTTATCCGCCGCCTACTGGCGCGCCAGCTGCGCACTGGATAACGGCTCTGACGCTGAAAAACGTCAGGCTGTCGAACACTGGCTGCCGGAAATTTTGCACAATGCCGAACACCCGGATCGCGCGGAAGCGGCTTATACGCTGGGCATGGCCTGGCTGACTGGGACAGGTGTGAAGAAAAACCGCTACATCGCAGATCAGTTTATGGCGTTCGTACTGGAAATGAATCCCGAATCGGAGGCGGCCAGACAGGTTCATGAAGAGCTTAACGGGTCGCTGAGAGCGCGGATGAATTTGTGGCAGGATAAGCGGAAAAGTGAGGATAGCGATCCGATTCAGGTGTTTCGGCAGGAGCCGCTGCAATAGCGGCTTTAAAATCAACTTCAAGGTCAAAACCTTGGGTTGCCACCCAAACCGGCCTTAAGGACGGCTTATCGTCGCCGCCCTTAAGAATCCCGGACTCTTCAAAACACGTGCCATGCATCCCGGCTCTGTTTCAGCAGCCACAGTTATTGCCGCAAAATCCCGCCGCTACGCGGTGCCCTCCGGTCGGGTTACAACCCGCGCAAACAGACGCGCGGTTTTCCACCTCTCCCTCCGGCGTGATTTTTGAAAGCGGCCAGAGCTTTTTAGGTTACAACTTCACCCACTCGGACCATTTCCAAAACCAGATACCTTGCTGAAATCACATTTGTTTTGTCTTAAAAATGGTGGGATGGCGCGATTAAAAAATCCTGCCGAACGGAGCGGCCTGAAGACCTATGGCTTCAGGATCGAGAGAGGGCACCGCGTAGCGGCAGGGTTTTGCGCCACACGCGGGAGCTACAGAACACGTCCTTCGTTCCAGCGATAGTGCGTGTTTTAAAAGACGTGGAGATTCCAAAGAGGGCCCGTCCTGGCCCTCTTTGGGCGGTTTCAGCACAGTCGGGTAAGTGATCGCTGTTCGTGAGAAACCGAAATATTTTCGATCCATTTTAAATCAGCCAAGAGCAACGCAAAAACCGTAATATTCTCGATCCGACTTAGGCATCCAGGGTGCAGTGTTCTCCTGCACTCAAACCAACACCTTATACATCACACTCGTTGACTCCAGAATCCCCCCGGTCGACATCGCGTAATGCGGAATCGTGCCGCTCAGCGTAAAACCCTGATTTTCGTAAAGTGTCTGCGCAGGGCTGCCGGTTACCGTGTCCAGCACCAGCAGCGTTTTGCCTGCTTCGCGCGCCAGCGTTTCAACCCGCTCCATCAACAGACGGGCTATGCCTTTGCGGCGGCCATCCGGATGCACCATCATTTTCACCACGTCACCGCGATGCTCACCGTTAGCGGGCTGATCGACCACCAGTTGCACCGTACCGACAATAATCCCATCAAGGCGTGCCACCAGCAAACGTCGCTCTTTGCGCTCGAAAGCGGGTAACAGCTTTTGCCAGAAGGCCTGCGCCTGTACAAACCCAAACGGCAGTACGAAACCAATACTCGCACCCAGCGCAACCGACTGCATCAGCGTCTCCGCTAAGGCATCGAGATCGGCTGCCGGTAGCACACCACCCTGCACTTCACTGATCACTATTTCACTCGCGCTTTGCATAGCGTTACACCCTATTTCTGACTGAGATTAAGGACGGGAGATCACGATCGCATAGCGCGCATCGGCCGGGCCCGGGACATAAAAGGAGGATGCACCGTGAAGATGAAATCGCAGGCAGTCGCCCGGCTCAAGGCGGTAACAGCGCGAATCCAGCGTAAAATCCAGCACGCCTTCCAGCATCCAGATGTGCTGCTCCAGGCCGATAACCGGCGGGGAATCGTAAACAATGGTGGCACCGGCTTTTAACCGGCCACACATCAGTTCAGCGCGAAAACCCGGTGCAGGCGCGGATACCGACCGACGTTCGAAACCGGTTTCGCGATCATGCCAGACCGGCTGCCGCGCGGCGCGAATCAGCTCCGGTGGATTGTCTTCCAGCGCCATCAGCAGCCTCGACGTCGTCAGGCCATACGCCGCGCTCAGCTTGCCCAGTACCGACGCCGTCGGGCTGGTTTCCGCCCGTTCGATGCGCGACAACGTGGCCCGGCTGATCCCGGTACGCTGCGCCAGCTGTTCAAGCGACCACCCCTGCCCGATGCGTAACTCCGCCAGCCGTTCTGCCAGCCGTACATCGTGGTTATCCTGTACGTCTTCCATTCCCTTCCCCATCCATAAATTCTCAATAAAGGGAAATTATCTCTAATCAGGGAAACTGGCAAGTTAAAATAATGTAATCCGTTAGTATTAGCCAAGTTGTACAAAAATAATAAAGTTGTACAACTTTGAGCCAAGACGCTAGAGTTAACATTAGTCTTATGAATATTTGGGTAGCGAATGTCACTTTACAGCATCGGCGAGGTTGCTCGCATTTGTGGTATCAATCCGGTCACGCTCCGCGCGTGGCAACGCCGTTATGGTCTGCTTAAACCGCAGCGCACCGAAGGCGGCCACAGGCTGTTTAATGAAGACGATCTTGACACCATCCGCACCATCCTTGGCTGGATAGAACGCGGCATTCCGGTCGGTCAGGTCAAATCTCTGCTCGAAGGCAAAGTCGAGGCAATATCCGGCGACTGGTCAGAATCCGAACACCGGCTGCTGACCGCGCTGCAAAAAGGCCAGAGCCAGAAAGTGCGTCAGGTGATAACCGAACTGGGGCGCGAATATCCGGCCGCAGCGCTGGTCAATAACGTTTTCCGCCCCCTGCGTGCACGCCTTAACCCCGGCGATCACCGGTTGCGTACCTTGCGCAGCCTGTTTGACGGTTTAGTGATTGAGCACGCGGTGATGTGCATGAATGCCGCCCGTAAACGGCCGGGTATGCGGGCTGTTGTGCTGGGCTGGGGCGTCATCGACACCGCAGAACTGTGGCTGGAAGCGATAGTGCGTTGCGAAGAAGGGATGCAGGTGGAAGTTTTGCCCGCGCCGCTCGAAGATCCACATTTAGACAATCTGTTGTGCGATCTGATTTATGTGTGGGCCGAAGGAAAACTGACGCAGATTGAGCGTTTGCGGATGGCGCAGTGGGTGGAACAAGGGCTTACGATCACTTTGCTTGGCAGCGCCTCGGTGTTGCTGGCAGCGGAGGCAGGCAGTCAGGAGGAGGCAGAAGACGTTCCTTTCGATGATCCGACCATCGTCCCGATACACAAATTTAAGGAAAAATAATGATTAAACATTTTCCTGAACCTCCCCTGTCCGCCGACGTTCTGACGCGACTCTGCGACTTTTACCGTCATCTGGATACGAGCCTGCTCCCGCAGCTTTCGCGCATCTATCATCCTCACGTGGTGTTTATCGATCCGGTATCGCATTACGACGGCGTCGACGCGCTGGAGCGTTACTTCGCGCAACTGCTCAAAAAAGTGAACTACTGCCGCTTTGATATTCAGCCTGCGCTGGTTCATGGCGATGAAGCGTCGTTATTCTGGCGGATGGAGTATTCCCATCCGTCATTGAAAAAAGGCCACGCGATGTCGCTTAACGGCGCCAGTCATTTGCGCCTGGCGGAAAACCGTATCATCTATCAGCGCGATTATTACGATCTTGGTGCCATGATTTACGAGCACGTCCCCATGCTCGGCGGTGCCGTCCGCGCCATTAAAGCCAGGTTGAAATAATGCGCCGCGTACTGATTACCGGTGCCAGTTCGGGTATCGGTCAGCAACTGGCGCAGGATTACGCCGATGAAGGCTGGGAAGTGACCGCCTGCGGGCGCGACGCCGCCAAACTCGACGGCGTGGCCGCCCACAGCCCTCTGATTATTCCGCTGCGTTTTGATATTACGGATTTGGATGAAACACGTCAGGCATTACGGGGCGTGACAGCGGATTTAATCATCCTCTGCGCCGGAACCTGTGAGTATCTGGATAATGGCGTGGTTGAGGCTGAAAAAGTCGCGCGGGTCATCAGCACCAATTTTGTGGGGCCGGTTAACTGTCTCGATGCCCTGCTGCCGGGCTTAGCGGCGGGCAGCCGCGTCGCACTGGTCGGTTCCACCGCCTCATTGTTGCCGTTCCCGCGCGCTGAAGCTTATGGCGCATCCAAAGCGGCACTGGCGTATTTCGCCCGTTCGCTGTCGGTCGACCTGATAGCGCGGAACATCCACGTTTCGCTGATCCAGCCGGGCTTTGTCGACACGCCCCTCACTTCACGTAATGACTTCCCGATGCCGATGATGGTGACCGTCCGTCAGGCCTCGGCACATATTCGTAAAAAGCTGGCACACGGTGCCAGTGAAATTGCCTTCCCGCCACTTTTTGCCCGCTTACTGAAGGTCGCCTCGCTGCTGCCGGTCAGCATTCAAAAATGGTTAAGCCGAAAAATGGTGAGATAACATGACAACAAAAGTGGCGATCGTCGGCAGCGGTATTTCCGGCCTGAGCTGTGCGTGGTTACTGGCACAGCGCCAGCCTGATGCAGAAATCACCGTATTTGAATCTGCAGCGACGCCGGGCGGGCATACCGCCACGCAGGACGTGGTTTGCGACGGTAAAACGTACGCCATCGACACCGGTTTTATTGTCTATAACACCCGGACTTATCCCCATTTCATTGCTTTGCTGAAAGAGCTGGGCATTGAAGGACAGCCGACCGAAATGAGTTTCTCGGTACGCAATCCGGTGAGCGGACTGGAGTATAACGGCCATTCGCTCAACAGCCTGTTTGCTCAGCGGAGCAACCTGCTTAAGCCGCAGTTCTGGCGATTTATTCGCGAAATTCTGCGCTTCAATAAACTGTGCAAAGCGCGTCTGCTCAATGCGCACAACGACGAAGATACGCTGGCCGATTTGCTCGATCAGAACGGTTTCACGCCGTTTTTCGCCCTTCACTACGTGTTGCCGATGGGTGCGGCGATCTGGTCCTCTTCCCTGAGCGATATGGCGAATTTCCCGCTGTCGATGTTTCTGCGGTTTTTCGACAACCATGGCCTGCTCGATGTGGCCAACCGTCCGCAGTGGATGGTCGTGCCGGGCGGCTCGCGGGAATACATTCGCCGGATGCAGGAAAAGTTGCCGCGCCGCGTGACGCTTCGCACGAACACGCCGGTGACCAAAATCACCCGCACCACGGGCAAAGTGACGCTTCACTCCACCACGCGCGGCGAGGAAACATTTGATCAGGTGATTTTCGCCTGCCATTCCGATCAGGCGCTGGCGATTTTAGGTGACAGCGCCACGGCGGAAGAACGTGCAATTCTCGGCGCACTGCCGTATCAGGCCAACGACGTTATCCTGCACACCGACACCCGTCTGCTGCCGCGTGAAAAACGGGCGTGGGCGAGCTGGAACTATCAGTTGCCCAACTCGCTGAAATCTTCTTCCCGTGCCGATATGCGCGATACCAGCCCGGCGCACACCCGCCGCGCCAGCGTGACCTATAACATGAATATTTTGCAGGGGCTGGAAGCAGCGCAGACGTTCTGCGTCTCGCTCAATCCGCTTTCGCCGATTGACGAAAGCAAAGTGCTGTTTCGCGCAACCTACATGCATCCGGTGCTGAATCTGGCCAGCCATCACGCGCAGCAGCAGCGTTTTCGCATCAATAGCCATCACCGCACCTGGTTTTGTGGCGCGTACTGGTATAACGGCTTTCATGAAGATGGCGTGAACAGCGCCCGCGACGTGGTCGAACAACTGGATTTGCAGCTGCAACGCGAAGCTGAACAACAAACGCCCGCTGTGCTGGAAATGTCATGAACAGCACGCTGTACGTCGGCACGGTGCGCCATCGCCGGTTTACGCCGGTTGAGCATCGCTTCGACTACGACATTTTTATGCCGCTGATTGATCTCGACGAGCTGGAGCAGCTGCCCGCCGTCGGCATCAAACTGGAAAGATTTTCCGCCGCCAGCTTTCGCCGCAAAGATTATCTCGGCGGTGGTGACATCAAAACCAAAGCGCAGAACAGAATTGCCGAACTGACCGGGGAACGCCCCGATGGCCGCGTGATGTTGCTGTGTCAGCTGTGTTATTTCGGCTGTTATTTCAATCCGGTTAATTTTTACTACCTTTATGACAAAACTGGAGTTTTGCGCTGGATGCTGGCCGAGGTGCGTAACACACCGTGGAACGAACGCCACACTTACGCCGTCGTTCCCGACGGCTCGCAGCCCGTGCCAAAAGCCTTTCATGTGTCGCCCTTCAATCCGATGGACATGGTCTATCACTGGCGGCTGACACCTCCGGGAAAAGAGTTACACATCACAATCGAAAATCACCGCAAAGAACGTGAATTCGATGCCACTCTGTCGCTCAAAGCGCTCCCGCTTACCCGCGAGGCGCTGCGCAGGCAATTGTGGCGACTGCCCCTGATGACCGCAAAAACCGCCCTGACCATTTACTGGCAGGCCGTGAAACTGTGGCTGAAACGGGCACCGATTTATTCGCATCCTCCTGTTGATAAGGACTGACCATGAGCCAACCCGAAGTGCAACTCGCCCGCGATGGGGCGACTAACCGGCGCAGCAAGGCTGCACGCGCACTGATTCTCGGCGTTTTAAAACAGCTGGATGGTGCCGGCCTGACCCTGCGGGAAGCCGGTGAAAATGCCCTCTTTTTTGGTGACCCGGCGGCGCCCTTGCAGGGTGAAATCGAGGTACATACTCCGCGCGCCTACCGTCGGGTGTTACTCGGCGGCAGCATCGCTGCCGGGGAAAGTTACATTGACGGCGACTGGACGACGCCCAATCTGACCACCGTACTGCAACTGCTGGCTGAAAACCTCAAGCTGGTCGATAAGCTCGAAGCCCGTCTGAGCTGGGTCACTGCGCCGGTCAACACCCTGATCCACTTCTTTCGCCGCAACAGCCCGTCGCAGGCGCGCAAAAATATTTCTGCGCACTATGATCTTGGCAACGATTTTTATCAGGGCTTTCTTGATGAGAAGATGCTCTATTCTTCTGCCTGGTATCAGGAACCCCAGATGACGCTGGAACAGGCTCAGGAAGCGAAAATGCGCCGTCTGTGCGATCAGTTGCAATTGCATGCGGGCGATCATTTGCTGGAAATCGGCACCGGCTGGGGCGCGATGGCAGAATTCGCCGCGCGCGAATACGGCTGCCAGGTCACCACCACCACCATTTCCCGCGAGCAGTACGAATTCGCCTGTCAGCGCATCGAAAAAGCCGGATTAACCGACCGCGTCACCGTACTGTTCGAAGACTATCGCGCCCTGCGCGGACAGTTCGACAAGCTGGTTTCGATCGAGATGATCGAAGCGGTTGGCAAACGCTATCTGAAAACCTTCTTCAAACGCTGCAACGCCCTGCTCAAACCTAACGGACGCATGGCGATTCAGGCCATCACCATTGCCGACCAGCGTTACGCCTCGTACAGCCGCAACGTCGATTTCATTCAACGCTACGTGTTCCCCGGCGGTTTTCTGCCCTCCATCACTGCCATGAATGACACCATGACCCGCTGCACCGGGCTGGTGGTGCGGGATCTGTTCGATATCGGTTTCGATTACGCCCGCACCTTGCACGAGTGGCGTGAACGCGTGCAGCGCTACTGGAACGCACAGCACGAGGGCGCGCAGGACGAGCGTTTCCGTCGCCTGTGGCTGTTTTACCTGTGCTACTGCGAAGCCGGATTCCGCGCCCGCACCATCAGCACCGTTCAGCTGATCGCCGAGCGACGCACATGAATTCCCTGCGCTTCTGGCTGCTGACGCTGGGCTTCGATGCCTGGTGGACGCTGGCCGTGTGGGGGCGCGAGCGATTTATTGTGCTGCTGCTGATCAGCAGTTTTCTGATGCTGGCGTTTACGCCGTCGCGTCGCCGTTTGTGGGTGGCGGTGGTCTGTTCGCTGGGCATTATTCTGGATTCGCTGTGGTGCATTCTCGGGCTGTTTGAATTCACCGGTTCGACGGGCGTTCCGCCGTGGATGATGGCGCTGTGGCTGGGGTTCAGCGCGTGGTGGCTGTGGCTTCTCGGGCATCTTCGCCTGACGTGGTACTGGCTGATTCCTCTCGGCGCGGTCAGCGGTCCGCTGGCGTATTACCTGGGTATGCGGCTCGGCGCGATGAACCTTCTGGCCTCACCGTCTTACGTCTGGCTGCTGATGGCCGCGGGCTGGGCGATTTTTCTGCCACTCATCAGCCTGCCAGTTATGCTCAACAGGAGAAAGCAATGAAAAACCTGCTGACCGCCGCTCTGGCGCTGATGTTTTCCTTTTCTGCCTTCGCCTCAACGCCCTGGGCGCAGTGGCAACAGGTTGGCCGCGCCACCCTGAGTTGGGGACCGTTCGAGGTGTACAACTCGTCACTACTGACGCCCGATGGAAAATATCAGGCGCAGAAATGGCCGCAGGCGCTGTCCATTGAATATTTGCGCAGCATCGACAGTCAGGAACTGACCAAAGCCACTGAAGAACAGTGGCAGAAACTGGGCATGGAAAGTGACGCGCAGAAGAACGGCTGGCTGGAGGCTGTCGGAAAAACGTGGCCGGACGTCAGCAACGGCAGCGAAATCGTTTTTCTGGCGACGAAGTCTGGTGGCCAGTTCTACAGCCGTGCAGCCAACAGCGCAATAATCGCGCCGATCGGTGAGGCATTCAGCCCTGAATTTCGCGACGCTTTTATGGCGATCTGGCTCTCGCCCGCCACGCAGTATCCTGACTTACGCAGCAAACTGATCGGCGCATCGGCGTCAGATTAACTTTAATCCGACCGGAGGTTTTATGACCGTTTCACATTCTGTTTTACGCAAAGGGTTTCTCGGTCTGATGGCGGCTTGCGTGCTGTTACTCACCAGTTGCAGCGCAGACATTAAAGATTACGCACAAACGCAGCCGAAGCTGGATATCTTCACCTATTTCAAAGGCGACAGCGTCGCCTACGGCATGGTGCAGGATTACACCCACAAACAAACGCGGCGCTTCGCAGTGAAAATTCGCGGTGACGTGGTGGCCGATACGCTGACGCTGCACGAAGATTTTGTGTATGACGACGGTGAGAAACAAACCCGCGTCTGGCACATCCGCAAACTCGCCGATGGCACCTATACCGGCACCGCAGGCGATATCATCGGCACCGCAAAAGGCCAGTCGGCAGGCAACGCGTTTAACTGGAATTACGTGATGGACGTTAAATCAGGCGGCAGTACCTACCGCCTGACCTTCGACGACTGGATTTATCAGCAGGACGAACAGCATCTGTTTAACGTCACGTCGCTGAAAAAATTCGGCGTCGAAGTGGCGCGGGTAACGCTGTTCTTTGAGAAGAAGTAAAAGCTTATACCTTCACCTCTTTAATCACCGTCTTCCTGCGCCCGAAGACGAATTTGCCCAGCGTGACCAGCAGCACTGCGCACAGGATAATCCCTAACGCCACCCATTCGACCGGCGAAAGGGATTCTCCGGCAAACCCGATGCCGAGCAGTACCGCGACGATCGGGTTCACGTAGGCGTAGCTGGTGGCAAGGGCCGGACGTACGGTTTTCAAGAGGAACATGTAGGCACTGATGGCAATCATCGAGCCGAACACAATCAGATACCCCAGCGCCAGAAAACCGTTCAGCGAGGGCGTCGCGCTCAGATGCTCGCCACTCAGCTGGCTGGCGATGAGCAACACCACGCCAGCGACGATCATTTCCGCCGCACCCGCCATCAAGCCGACCGGCAGAGTCAGACGCGAACTCCACACCGAACCGAATGCCCAGCTCAAAGACGCCAGCAAAATCAGCGCGGCGCCCCACGGATTTCCTTCCAGATTGCTGCCGGTATTGAGCAGCACAATGCCGAACAGGCCGATGCCGACGCCCGTCCATTCCAGACGGCTGTTTGGCATCCCCCACAGACGGCTAAAGCACAGCGTAAACAGCGGCACCGTCGCCACCATCACCGCCGCGATACCAGACGGCACCTGCATATGTTCGGCGACGGTCACCAGACCATTGCCCACGGAAAGCAGCAAAATCCCCACCGCAGCGGCAGAGAGCCACTGTTTCAGGCTCGGGAATTTATGCCCGCGCAGCATCAGAAACGTAAAAAGTACACATCCGGCGACAAAGAAACGCAGACCGGCCATCATCAGCGGCGGCCAGCTTTCCACCCCTACGCGGATCACAAAATAGGTAGAGCCCCAGATAAAATACAGCGCAAATAATGCAGCGATTAACGGCAACAGAGAACGCGAAGCAGAAGGCATAGAAGTAACTTATTAGCGTGATAACGAAGGCAGACAGTTAACGCTATTGCTCTGATTAACGGCAAGGAATTCTGTGCGATCGCGACAAAATGTTGTTAAAAAATGTCTGCATATGACAAAAAATGACGCAGCGTGGGGGATAAAGTAGTCATCGCATGAATAGTATGTTGCCCGTAGCCGCAAAGGACTTATAATTCGGGGCTGATATTTTTGAGGTAAGAAACATGAATTCGCTTGGCAAAAAATTATTTATCGCGCTGTTTGGTCTGATGGCGATTGGCGCGATTGGCGGTGTGATGGTCGCGGGTTACGCCGTCGTGATTCAGGATGACGCCAAACCGGCAAACGACAACGACGCCCCTTCCATCGTTCCCGCGCCGTCATCTTCCGCTTCCGCGAACTGATCACTCCGCCGACCGCTGCTGCCAGCGATGTAACCAGCGGCTCCAGCGTTCGAACAGCATATCCACGCAAATCGCCAACAGCGCAACAATCACCGCGCCCTGCAATACATAAGCGGTGTTAAAGCCACTCAGGCCGATAATAATTGGCGAACCCAGGCTGGATGTGCCGACGGTTGAAGCGATCGCCGCGGTACCGATATTGATGATAACCGACGTGCGGATCCCGGCGATAATAACCGGTGCCGCCAGCGGGATTTCCACTTTACGCAGCATCTGCCAGCGACTCATCCCAACGCCCTGCGCTATCTCGCGCGCCGAGGGAGAGACCGATTCAATACCGGCAATCGTCCCCTGTAAAATCGGCAGCAAGCCGTACAGCACCAGCGCAATAATCGCCGGTTTTTCACTAAATCCCATGACCGGCACCGCCACGGCAAGCACCGCGACCGGCGGAAAGGTCTGCCCCATCGCCACCAGCGTTTCGACCAGTGAGCGGAATTCTTTCCCCGCCGGGCGCGTGACGCCAACGCCCGCCGCCACCCCGATCACCACCGCAATCAGGCTCGACACTCCGACCAGCAACAGATGCGCCTGCACCAGTGAGGCAAAGCTTTCCTGCTGATAAACCGGGCGGCTGAGCTCAGGAAACATCCAGTGAAACACCCCGCCGAGCGACGTCATGCCGAAGATGAGCGCCAGCAACACGGCAAAAAGCCAGGGTAACGGGTCGGTGATAAACCGTCGAAAACCGTGTTTCATGCCTCGCTCCTTGGTGCGGTCAGATCGGCAAAATGCAGCACGCCGAGGGGCTGTCCGTCTTCGTCGATGACAGGCAGGTGCTGAACCTGCTGCGCGACAAATTTCGACAACGCCTGACTCAGGCTCATTGACGCCACCAGTGGTTTTTGGCTGCCGTCGTAAAGCTCACCGTGGCGCGTACGCGATCCCACTTCCTGCAACGACAACAAACGGATACCCATATCGCTGCCGCCAAAGAAATCACGCACGAACGACGTCGCCGGTTTGGTCAGCAATTCCAGCGGTGTGCCCTGCTGCACCACCTGCCCGTCGTTGAGCAGCACGATGCGGTCGGCCAGCGCCAGTGCTTCATCGATATCGTGCGTCACCAGCACAATCGTGCGGTGAGTTATTTTATGGATCCGCGCGACCTCTTCCTGCAACGTCGCGCGGGTCACCGGATCAAGTGCGCCAAAAGGTTCATCCATCAGCAACACTTCCGGATCAGACGCCAGCGCGCGCGCCACGCCGACACGCTGCTGTTGGCCGCCGGAAAGCTGATGCGGATAGCGATGACGGAACTGTTTGGGATCGAGATTGAGCAACTCCAGCAGTTCGGTGACGCGGTCGCGGATTTTGGTCTTCGGCCATTTCAACAGCTGCGGTACGGTGGCGATGTTCTCTTCCACCGTCCAGTGCGGGAACAGGCCGATCGACTGGATCGCGTACCCCATCCGGCGGCGTAAATCCTGTGCACGGAATTTTTCGATAGGTTCACCGGCGAAGAGAATTTCCCCGCGATCGTGCTCCACCAGCCGGTTGATCATTTTCAACGTGGTGGATTTACCCGAGCCGGAAGTGCCGATCAGCACGGTAAATTCGCCTTTGGCCATTTCCAGCGTCAGGTCACGCACGACCGCTTTTCCGGCAAAGTGTTTGCTTACCTGCTTGAAATGAATCATCTGCGTGAGGTTTCCAGTATTGAGACTGCGAATTTAAAGACGCTGTCGACGACCACCGCCATCAGCACCGCAGGGATAACACCGAGCAGCACTAAATCCAGCGCGCTGCTGAGTAATCCCTGAAACATGATGGCCCCCAGACCGCCCGCGCCTATCAGCGCTGCGACCATCGCCATACCCACGGTTTGTACCGCCACGATGCGGATACCGGTGAGAATAACCGGCAAGGCGATGGGCAACTGCACGCGCAAAAAGATCTGCCCGCGGTTCATGCCCATACCGCGTGCGGATTCGATCACCGCTTCCGGCACCGACTCCAGCCCGGCTATCACGCCACGCACCAGCGGCAACAGGGAATACAGCACCAGTGCGATAATCGCGGGTGCCAGCCCGATGCCGCTGATCCCATGCTCTGCCAGCCACGGCAGCGCTCTGGCGAGCCCGGCCAGCGGTGCGAGCAGCAAACCAAACAGCGCAATCGACGGCACGGTCTGAATGATATTGAGCACCGACAGCACCGGCCCACGCCAGCGCGGGTTGCGATGACACAGTAATCCGACCGGCAGGCCGATCAGCACCGCAGGCAGCAACGTGCCAAACAAAATGCCCAGATGCTGCCAGACCGCGTCATTAAACACATCGGAACGGTTATCGTATTCTTTTAACAACGAGAGTTCGGCCAGCTGGCCATATGCCAGCAGCACAACCACCGGCAAAATCATCTGCACGTTTAGCACGATACGCAGGCTGTGATTGCGGGTAAAACGGGAGATGGCGTCGGAGGCGATCAGCAGGCACAGCGCCGCTGCCGCCCAGAAACCGCCTCCGAGGGACGTGCGAGCAATGCTGTCTTCATCGCCGCCGGCCAGCTGGACCGCACTGTGCCCGGCCAGCCACACCAGCGCGGTCAGCAGGATTTCCGCCAGCAGCATCACCAGCAGATGATTCTTTCCATACAAGGTCAGGAAAGCCGCCGCCAGCAGTAACAGGGCGGGCAGAATAATCAGCGTGGAATAACCGTGCAGCAGCGTCGATAAAGGAATGCCCTGCCCCGAGACCAGCCGGTTCGGCGCATGGCTGAGAAATGCCAGACCGTATCCGGCCAGCAATAGCAGCAAAACCAGCGTTAACAACACGCGGTTTTTGACGAATGAGTGATGAGTCAAAACAGTACCTGAGTCCGGTGAGCACGATCCGCAGATCGTGCTCAGGGCGTCACTGCCCGATTATTTTTTAACGAAACCCTTTTCCTGCAAATACTTCGCCGCGACTTTCTTCGCATCCTGGCCGCCGACCGCAATTTTCGCATTCAGCGTTTGCAGCGTTTTGGTATCCAGAGAGGCAAAGACCGGTTTGAGCAACGCTGGAATGTTCGGATGCGCTTTCAGTGCCGCTTCACGAATGATTGGCGCAGGCGCATAGATCGGCTGGACACCTTTCGGATCTTCCAGCGTTTGCAGGCCGAGCGCCGCCACCGGGCCGTCCGTGCCATAGGCCATTGCCGCATTGACGCCGGAGGTTTTCTCCGCCGCAGCTTTGATGGTCACCGCGGTATCACCCCCCGCTAAAGACAGCAACTGCGCCTGATTCAGCTTGAAACCGTAGGCATTTTCAAACGCCGGTAAAGCATCCGGGCGTTCGATAAATTCCGCCGACGCCGCCAGTTTGAAATCGCCGCCGGTGCTGATGTATTTGCCCAAATCGGCAAGGGATTTCAGGCCATGGGCGCTCGCCACGTCGTTACGTACCGCGATAGTCCAGGTATTATTCGCCGGAGACGGATCGAGCCAGACGATTTTATTCTGGTCGTAATCAAGCTTTTTGACTTTATCAAAACCGGCCTGGGCATTTTTCCACGCGGGATCTTTATCGTCAGAGAAGAAGAACGCGCCGTTACCAGTGTATTCCGGGTAGATATCAATCTCACCGGCGGTGATCGCCCCGCGCACGACCTTCGTCGTCCCCAGTTGCAGTTTATTGGTGGTCTTGATGCCGTTGGCTTCCAGCACCTGAATGATGAGGTTACCGAGCAGCGAGCCTTCGGTATCAATTTTCGATCCCACACGCACCGTCTCATCCGCCGCATGCGCGGTGAAGCTCATCGCCGACAGCGCCAGCATTGCTGCGGTCAGCCCCCGCATACGCCCTGTTAATGCAGTCATGGTCAGTCCTCTTTTTGATTTTTTAGAATTTTGTCGCCGGGCGACGGTTTCTCAAACCCGCTTTCATCAGTGAAAACAGCGTGCTAACAAGGATAGTTCAATTTTGGGTAAGAGGTCTGATGGTCAGCTATCAAAACAGAGGATCGTGAGGAGAGGAAATGCGGATTCGTGCGGAGTAAATCTCAAATTTGGATAATGCCGCAGCGGGACAGGAACAGATGATAAACAGCCTTAGACCACTTAGTTTTAAGTTATAGCCATTTGATTTCATTTCTCAGCTATTCAGCACTTGTGACGGGCATCACGTCACCTCTATGCTGGTTTTTTTGTCAAAAAGCGTAAACACAATAATGTCTGATTCTATTGCGGCCTCAAAGGCTGCTTCTTCAGGGAACTACAGCGCGGCGGATGCGGCGTCTGATCAACCGGTGGTGATTCGTTCCGCCTCCGATATTACTCAGTTAGTGAACCGCGGCGCTGCTAAACTGAGCGACGCGCGTGTGGTTATCGCCATTGCGCTGGGAGGTGTTTTCCTCGACGCCTATGACCTCGGTGCGCTGGCCTTCGGGATGAAGGATATTACCCGCCAGTTCGGGTTATCCCCTTCCGGCGCAGGGTTTGTGGCGTCGGCGATCACCTTCGGAGCGATTGTCGGAGCGCTGTTAGGCGGTTATCTGACCGACAAAATTGGCCGCTACCGCGTATTCATGGCCGATATGTTCTTCTTCGTTATCGCCGCGCTGGCCTGTGCGTTTGCGCCCAACGAATGGGTGCTCGGCGGGTCACGATTTGTGATGGGCCTCGGCGTCGGGATCGACCTGCCGGTAGCGATGGCGTTTCTGGCAGAGTTTTCGAAGCTTCAGGGGCGCGGCAATAAAGCCTCTCGCGTGGCGATGTGGTGCCCGACATGGTACGCGGCGATCAGCGTCTCCTATCTGCTGGTTCTGTTGCTGTACGCCGTGCTGCCCGCCACGCACACCGACTGGCTGTGGCGCCTGATCCTCGGTTTCGGTGCGGTTCCGGCGATTCTGATCATCGCTATCCGTCATCGTTACATGAACGAATCTCCGGTCTGGGCTGCCAATCAGGAAGATTTACAGGGCGCGGCGGCGATTCTGCGCAAGTCTTATAATATCAACGCGGTGGTTGCGGATGATGCCGATAAAACGCCGCAGGTGAAAGTGCGTAAAGCCGCATGGCGCAACTATGGCACGCTGTTGCAGGGCGTCTATCTGCGCCGTACCGTGCTGGCGACGGTCACTGCCGTGGCGTCGTCATTTGCCTATAACGCCGTGGCATTCGGGCTGCCGGTGATTCTGTCGAGTTTCCTTCAGCAGTCGATGATCAGTACTATCCTGTTTTCACTCGGCCTGAACCTGTGCTTCGCCTTCGTCGGCGGGCTGATTGCGGTGCGCTACGTGTCTAAATTCGGCGCGTGGAAGATGACTTACGCCGGTTACGCCTGCCAGCTTGTCGCGATGATCGGTCTGGCGGTCGTGGGCCGCCCTGCCGACGGCGGTGAAGCGGCGATTTCCATCGCGATGCTGGCGCTGTTCCTGTTCGGTCAGGGCTTTGGCCCCGGTTCGCACACCATGACCTTTGCGTCACTGAGCTACCCGACGTCATTGCGCGGTATGGGGGTTGGCTTCAACCAGACGCTGATGCGCAGCAGCTCCACCGTATCGCTGTTCCTGTTTCCGGTGCTTTCCGCTGCGCTGGGCACCGGGGTGTTTTGGGTGATTGCGCTGGCGCCATTGGCAGGCTTAATCGTGCTTACGGCGATACGCTGGGAACCGTCGGGGTATGATGTGGATGCTGAGGATTTTAATGCCGAAGCCGGGCATTAAAAGGCGGCTTTAAAATCAAACTCAACACCTTGGGCTGCCGCCCAAACCGGCCTCAAGGGTGGTCTATCGCCACCACCCTTGAGAATCCCGGGCTCTTTAAAACATGTGCCGTGCAGACGGGCAGTGTTTCAGTAGCTGCCGTGATTGCCGCAAAATCCCGCCGCTACGCGGTGCCCTTCGCTCGGGTTACAACCCGCGCAAACAGACGCGCAGTTTTCCACCTCTCCCTCCGGCGTGATTTTTGAAGGCGGCCAAAGCTTTTGAGGTCACAACTTTACCGGCTCGGATCCTTTCGAAAAAAATCCAAACTCCTTGCTCAATCTATATTTGTTTTCAAAAAAATGGTGAGATGGCGCGATCAGAAAATCCTGCTGAACGGAGCGGCTTCGAGACCTATGGCTCGAAGACCGAGTGAAGGGAACGCGTAGCGGCAGGGTTTTGCGCCACATGCGGGAGTCACAGAATATGTCCATCGGCCTTGCGACAGCGCGTGTTTAAAAAAGCGGGGAGAGATCCAAGAGAGGGAACGCACTTCCCTCTCTTGGTCGGTTTCGGCGCGGTGAGTTAAGTGATCACTGAATTAAGAAACCGAAAAATTCTCGGTCATATTTAAAAGCCGCCAGTGCGCGGCACCCGCCTCACACCACAGCGCCCCGCGGTGCAAACACGTACCCCACGCCATTCTCAATCAGCGCCGCCACCAGCTCGATGCCGCCGTTAGGCCTGGCCTGTGAAAATGCCAGCTCACTGTCGAACACCGGTGATACCCAAAACTGATTTACCCGATCTCCATAGACCTTCGGCAGACGCATTTTATCGGCAGGGCCGCACAGGGCGGAAGAAATTACATGACCTTCAAAGCCCAGCGGTGCCATTGGGGACATCAGCGTGTGGCCTTCGCCAAGCCAGCTCAGAGTGGTCCAGGGCACCTGCGCGTAACCCGAAAGTGCGCTCGCCATCTGCACAGCGTGCTCCTCGCTCACATATTCTTTGCCGACGGAAAACGCCAGTTCGATACGGCGATGTTTGTCGGCGTCATCATTGAAAATAATGTCAATTTGCGGCATCGGGCGGATACTCATGCCGACGGTGAAGAAGTAATAATTCTCTTCATCTTCATGCTGGGAAATCGCCATCGGCGGCCAGCTGCCCTGATTGATCAGATAATATTTCACCGACGGGCCGTAACGGTCTTCATACGATTCCAGCAAACTGCGCTGAATTTTCGGCCACGGGTTGCTGAATTCATTTTGCCAGTCGCGCCAGAACAGACGGGTCTTTTCCGCCAGCTCGCACTGCGTGTTGGTCGAAGCGGAACCCAGCGGGAAGGTCAGCGGATTCTCTTTGATACATCCGGCGGAATAACACACCGAGTGATCGATATACAAACTCCAGCCCGGAATGACCGCCAGCAGCAAGCCCTGATACCACAACGCCGCGCCGTCATCGCTTTCATTCCATAAGATCTGAATCTGCGACGGATCCAGCGGCGCTTCACCTTCCAGATTGCGGCAATACTGCGCGGCCAGCATCGGCGAAATGCCGTGCTCCATCGCTTCATTGTCATCATGCAACGGCGCGGGCACCAGATTGCGCACCCAGCAGGCGCGCATTTTCGGAAAACGGTCGCGCAAATCCTCACGGGCGAATATGTAGAAATACACCACGCGGTTGTCCTGCTCGACCAGCGCGGTCAGGGTTTGTTTGTCGTTGCTGACTTCAGCAACAATATCGGACTGGCGCATATGACCTCGGCAATATTAGGAAGCTTATTATTCCCTGTGATGGTCAGTGTAGAACGTATAAGCAATGACGATAACGGGCAATATTCCCAAAAATCCCCGATAAATCATCAAAACGCGCGCTTTATTAGCAAAACGACATCGTTATCGACAATACAGCCGGAACAGCTGCGCCAGATAGGCCGCCATCGGCGTCAGCGTGGTATCACGTCGCTGAATAAGATAGAAAGTTGCGGTGGGCAGCGGCAGGTCGAGATCCAGTGCCACCAGGCTTTGACCGATCACCGGATCGTTAATGACGTCCACCGACAATACGCTGAGAAAATCCGTTTTGGCGATCAGACTGGTGCACGACATAAACGTCTCGCAAATCACGCTGATATTTGGCTCGGCGTCCATATCGCTGAAGACTTCGCTGAGCAATTTGTAATAACTTCCGCGCGGCGTCGGCAGCGTCCAGTCACAGTGCAACAACTCTTTTATCGAGCGGGCATTTTCCATCGGATGACCGCGCCTTGCGACCACGCGATACTCTTTATCCATAAGTTTTTCATATAACAGTTCGTTATCAAAGGGACCCTGATAATACGTATTCACCGTAAAATCCAGCTCGCCCTGACGCAGTTCCGGGATCATCGATACCAGCTGACCTTCGGCGATACGCACCTTCATATTGGGGAATTCGCGGTGAAAACGATCGATCACTTCCGGCATAATAGTGCGCGCGATGCTGGCACCCACGCCGATATTTACCCTCCCGCTGGTGGCGCCGAGACGTTGGGCGATATCTTCCTGTGCCACACGCAGCTCTTCCAAAATCAGGCTGGCACGCTTAAAAAACGCTTCGCCACAATCAGTTAGCGTCACGCCCTGACGGCGGCGTACGAACAATCTCGCCCCAAGACTCTCTTCCAGCTCTTTAATCGATTTTGTCAGCGCCGGCTGCGATAGCGCCATTACCCGGCTGGCCGCACGAATACTGCCATGTCGCGTCACGGACACAAACGCCCGCAACTGATGCATTTTTATTTGTGATGGCATAAGTCTCTTTGATAACCCCTGATTATCACTAAGAAGATTTTGGCATCTTATATGCCCTGATTGCTTTATGTACATTGAAAATCATATAAGGCCGGTCGAGCCCCTCCCAGATTTAGGTTTCCTCCTTTCTGCCTCCCCCGCAGAAAGCCTGCATATCTGTAAAAAAAGAGAGTCCGTGATGGTAAATGAGATTTCCGAACGTGTTGAACAGCTGTTCCCTGCCCTGCAACAACAACGTCGTGACCTGCATAAATATGCCGAATCCGGCTGGCTGGAATTTCGTACATCTACGCTGGTCGCTGACCGGCTGGAAAAACTCGGTTACGCGCTGAAGCTCGGCAAAGAGGTGATCGACGCCGGTTCACGTATGGGGCTGCCCTCTGCCACCGTTCTGGCCGAACAGGAACAGCGTGCGCTGGAACAGGGGGCGATTGCCCGCTGGATGCCGCATTTTTCCGGCGGTTTCACCGGCATTGTCGCCACGCTGGAAACCGGTCGTCCCGGCCCGGTGATGGGGTTTCGTGTGGACATGGACGCGCTGGATTTATTCGAAGTACTCGAAGAAGAACATCGCCCGTTCCGTGAAGGATTTGCCTCAACCAATAACGGCATGATGCACGCCTGCGGCCACGACGGACACACCACTATCGGGCTGGGTCTGGCGGAAGTGTTGATGCAAATGCGCGATCAGCTTTGCGGCACCATCAAACTGATTTTCCAGCCTGCCGAAGAGGGCACGCGCGGCGCCAAATCGATGGTCGCAGCGGGCGTGGTCGATGACGTCGATTTCTTCACGGCGGTACACATCGGCACCGGCGTTCCGGCTAATCACATTGTTTGCGGCAACGACACCTTTATGGCGACCACCAAGCTGGACGTGCAATTCACCGGCGTAGCATCCCATGCGGGCGGTAAGCCGGAAGAAGGCCGTAACGCCCTGCTGGCCGCAGCGCAGGCGACGCTAGGTTTGCACGCAATTCCGCGCCACAGCGGCGGCAGCTCAAGGGTCAACGTCGGCGTGTTACAGGCCGGTACTGGCCGAAATGTGATCGCGTCCGGCGCGATGATGAAAGTCGAAACGCGCGGCTCAACCAATGAGGTCAACGAATTCATTTACCAGCAGGCGCTGAAAGTGATTTCCGGCGCAGCGGAAATGCATCAGGTGAAATTCGACATCAAACTGATGGGCGCGGCGCAGAGCAGTACGCCGACGGCAGCCTGGGTGAAATACATCCACCGTCAGGCGGAAAAACTCGGTGAGTTCGAAGCGATCATTGATCGTCAGGAAGGCGCGGCGGGTTCCGAAGACGCGACCTACATGATGGAACGCGTCAAGGCACGCGGCGGCGAAGCCTCTTACGTGATTTTCGGCACCGACCTTAGCGCGGGCCATCACAATGAGCTGTTTGATTTCGACGAAAAAGTGATGGCGCAGGGCATCAAAACGCTGGCCGCGCTGGTGCTAAACATTGCTGAATTTGAGGGGGGAAAATGATGGCAGATCCGCATATCGTTAATTTCATCAACGACTTTATGGATAACCAGCAACCGGCGCTCGCGCAAATCAGTGATGCCATCTGGGACACCCCGGAAACCCGCTTTGCCGAATCCGTTTCCTCAGCCTTACTGGCCGATAAACTTGAAGCCAGCGGATTTACGCTGGAGCGTGGCGTCGGCGGCATGGAAACGGCATTTATCGCCAGTTTCGGCAGCGGTAAACCGGTTATCGCCCTGCTCGGGGAGTTCGATGCGCTGGCCGGACTTAGCCAGAAAGCCGGGTGCGACACCCCGCAGCCGCTGATTGAAAACGGCAACGGGCACGGCTGCGGCCACAATCTGCTCGGCACCGCGGCGCTCGGCGGCGCCCTGGCAGTAAAAGCCTGGATGGAGCGCGAAAACCTTCAGGGCACGGTACGCTTTTACGGCTGTCCGGGCGAAGAAGGCGGATCCGGCAAAACCTTTATGGCCCGCGAAGGCCTGTTTGATGACGTCGATGCCGCGCTGACCTGGCACCCGGAAACCTACAGCGGCATGTTCAGCAACCAGACGCTGGCCAACATTCAGGCGTCGTTCAGCTTTAAGGGCGTGTCCTCACACGCCGCCGCTGCGCCGCATCTCGGACGCAGCGCGCTGGATGCCCTGACGCTGATGAACACCGGCGCTAACTTCCTGCGTGAGCACATCATTCAGGAAGCGCGGTTGCATTACGCCATCACCAACGCGGGGGGTATTTCGCCGAACGTGGTGCAGGCCGATGCCGAAGTGCTGTATCTGGTGCGCGCGCCACAGATGGATCAGGCACAGGGAATTTTCGACCGCGTGGTGGATATTGCCAAAGGCGCGGCGCTGATGACCGGCACCACCATGTCGATGCGCTTCGACAAAGCCTGTTCGAATTATGTGCCGAACCGTACGCTGGAAAGCGCGATGTATCAGTACGTGCAGGCTTTCGGCACGCCGCATTACCCCGACGAAGAGCGGGCATTTGCGGCGTCGATTCATGCCACGCTGACCGATCAGGACATCGACAATAATCTGCTGAATATTTCCCGCACCAGCGGCGCCGAGGGCATTGAATTCGCCGAAACGCTGCGCACATCTCCGCTGACCGATGCCGTCGCCCCTTACGCGCCAAACAACAATATTTTGTACGGCTCCACCGACGTCGGTGATGTCAGCTGGCTGGTGCCGACGGCACAATGTTTCAGCCCGTGCTTTGCGGTCGGTTCGCCGCTGCACACCTGGCAGATAGTCTCGCAGGGGCGCACGTCCATCGCCCACAAAGGCATGTGTCTGGCGGCCAAAGTCATGTCCTCCACCGCCATCGCCCTGTTTACTCAGCCGGATTTACTGGCCGCGTGCCAGAAAGAGCGCGACGCATTGCGCATCCGTCGTCCCTATCACTGCCCTATCCCGGCCGGAGTGAAACCTTCGCCTTTGAAATAAATCTTTGGTGAGTCCACCGCTCATTCGCGCCCCGTTCCGGCGCGAATGAGCGGAATAAATATAAAAAAAGCAAACATAACAGAGGGTAAAACGATGAGTGTAGATGCACAGGAAAGCGGCCAGAGCCCCGGGGGATTTCTTCAGTGGGTTGAACGTGTAGGGAATAAAATTCCTAATCCATTTTTACTGTTTGTTTATCTGATTGCGGTGCTGATGGTCGCTACGGCAGTCATTTCATGGCTGAATATTACGGCGGTGAACCCCAGCAACGGCGAAATCATTCACGTTAAAAATCTGCTGAGCGTGGAAGGTATTCAGTGGATTTTGCCGAACGTCATCAAGAACTTCAGCGGTTTTACGCCACTGGGGTCGATTCTGGCGCTGGTGATTGGCGCAGGTCTGGCGGAGCGCGTCGGGTTGCTGCAAAGTCTGATGTACAAAATGGCGTCGAAGGTCAGCGCCCGCTACGCCAGCTACATGGTGATTTTCATCGCCTTCTTCAGCCATATTTCATCCGATGCGGCACTGGTGGTGATGCCGCCGCTGGGTGCGCTGATTTTTCTGGCGGTCGGGCGTCATCCGGTCGCCGGTTTACTGGCGGCCATCGCCGGCGTCGGTTGCGGCTTTACGGCTAATTTACTGATCGTCACTACTGACGTGCTGCTGTCTGGTCTGAGTACCGAAGCAGCGAAAGCGATCAATCCGGCGGTGCAGGTCAGCGTGATCGACAACTGGTACTTTATGGCTGCGTCAGTGATTTTGCTGACTATTGTCGGGGCCGTGCTCACTGATAAATTCGTAGAACCGCGCCTGCCGGTGTACCGGGGCGAGCGCAACGAAGAAATGAAAAAACTGACACCGTTGCAAAATCGCGGACTGATGGCGAGCGGTATTGCAGCACTGGTGTTCATCGGGCTGGTGGCATTGCTGGTGGTGCCGGAAGCCGCGCCGCTGCGTAATCCCAAAACCGGCGGCATCATTCCTTCCCCGTTCATTCAGGGCATTGTCCCGCTAATCATTTTGTTCTTCTTCTTGATTTCCGTGCCTTACGGCATGGTGACCAAACAGATCCGCAGCGCCAGCGACGTGCCAGATTTGCTGGTCGATCCGATGAAATCGATGGCCGGCTTTATCGTGATGATTTTTCCGCTCTCCCAGTTTGTGGCATTTTTTAACTGGAGCAATATGGGGAAATTTATGGCGATCGGGCTGACGGACGTGCTGGAAAATCTGGGTATGACCGGTATTCCGGCGTTCCTGGGGCTGATTTTTCTGTCGGCATTGCTGTGTATGTTTATCGCCAGCGGCTCGGCGATCTGGTCCATTCTCGCGCCGATTTTTGTGCCGATGTTTATGCTGCTGGGCTTCCATCCGGCGTTCGCACAGATTGTTTTTCGCGTCGCCGACTCCTCGGTGATCCCGCTGGCACCGATGTCGCCGTTTGTGCCGCTGTTCCTCGGTTTCCTCCAGAAGTACAACAAAGAGGCGAAGCTCGGCACCTATTATTCGCTGGTGTTGCCGTATCCGATTGTGTTTTTCGTGGTGTGGTTGCTGATGCTGGTGGGCTGGTATCTGCTCGGTTTACCGATAGGGCCCGGCGTTTATCCGCATATGTAACTGGATTACAAACGCCCCATCCGGCGCATGGCGCGGTGCCATGAGCCGTTACGCACCGCCCAGCGCAGTAAGTGCGCGATGCGGCGGGTGCCAAAACGGACAGATTTGCGTTTCAAAGGGGAAAGGGAAATCCCCAGCTGTTTTGATGCCCACTCAGGCAGAAGATCAATGCCCGCCTGAATCAGCAGGCTGCCTACCGGTTTCGCCAAACGGCTGGGCGCGGGCGCGTTCTGCAATAATCTCACCACTTCCAGTGTGCGATCGTCACAGCGCAACTGCGAACGCATCGCCTGAAAATAGGCTTCCACCGCCGTTACGCTGTCCGGCACGCTGGCAGAGCCAAGACTTTCCGCCACCCGTGCGAATTCCTGATAATAGCGGTTTTGATCCGCCAGACTCAGCGCCGGGTTGCGATAACGCAGATGGGATTGTAGAAAACTGTAGGCTTCAGTGACGTGTACCCAGACCAGTAAGTCCGGGTCGCTGGCGGCATACGGCGTGCCGTACACATCAGTGCCGGTCACCCGCAAATGGATGAATTTTACTTTTTCGATTAACGCATTGGCGTCACGTATCGGCGCAAAGGTGGTGCCGGAGACAAACTGGCTGGTGCGTCGCAGCCGGCCCAGCATGTCTTCGCGAAATGAGGAGTGATCCCAGACACCGGCGAGCGCAAGCGGGTGAAGCATCTGCAACAGCAACGCACTGACGCCGCCGCACAGCATGGATGTGAAATCACCGTGTATCCGCCAGGTTACGCTTTCCGGACCAAACAGCCCTGGGTCACCCGCCGGTTTTTCAAAATCTATACCGCCCAACGCCAGGCCCGAAATACTCAGCACCTGGCGTTCTATTTTACTTCTTAACAACGTTTTGATGCTCAACATCCGTCAGTGCGCGGCAGTGCTGACAACCGTGGCTCTGCTCAGCTGTGGCCAGATTTTCATAACGACATCAATCAGCTGATTCAGCTCGGCGGCAGTTGCGCCGTCACGTGCCTGAACCGAGAAACCCTGAATGGTGCAGGCGAGGTACTTCGCCAGCAGTGCGCTGTCGATGACAGATGTCAGTTCACCTGACTGTTTTCTCTTCTCAAAGAACTCGAACAATGAGCGTTCCTGAGAAAGATGGCGCGCGCGCAGCATTTCTGCGATATCCGCGGATGATGAAGACATTCCGGATGAGGCGCTGATCATAAAGCAACCGCTCGGCGTATCACAGTCAGTAAACAATTCTGCGATAGCACGCAGGTACTGACCGATGGTTTCCTCGACGGACAAATCTGTTTTGCTCAATAAACATGAGCTCTTTTCGTAAAAGTTAGTCAGATAATGTTCAACGGCTGCGCGAAATAACCCTTCTTTGTTGCCAAATTCCGCATACAGCGTGGGAGCCTTAGCACCTGTGGCTTCGACCAAATCCGCTAATGACGTGGCCTCATAGCCGTGGCGCCAGAATAAATTCAAGGCCTTGCTCAGAGCAGTTCCACGGTCGAACTGTTTTGGGCGACCGCGACTTTTCCGGACCAAAGCCGTCTGTTCAGTGCTCATACACCCTCCTTCCATCACCATGTGATTATGGTTGTTTAAACTTTTCGTTATACGTTTTCATGAGATAAGTTTTCATGACAAAAATAACTTAACGATCATTATTAAAAATAGTTGCGCATAAGTCCAGTGGAGATTATCATTTAATTATCGAGCGATAAGAAAATCACTCAAACCCGCAAAGCTGCACAAGCTATAAGCGTTTTTACACGGTACCAACCCAGGACGTAACATCATGAGTAATCTTAAAATCCTTCTTGCAGTTCTGGCGTTAACCGCAGTCCCGGTTGCCAATGTTGCCGCACAGCAGGTTATCATGATGCCTTTACTGAGTCAGGAAGTGGCGATGGTCAATGTGACCGGGGACAGTAATTTCTGTAAACCCGGTAGCTATGTGAGTAAAAAAGTCTCACAAGGCCGCATCCCGACTTCTCCGACTCAGCCACCTGCGCCTTCTACTTCTGGTCATCAGCCCGCTTCCATCTACTACTAAGGAAGACCGGCTGCCTGATTAAAGAATGTCAGCGCAGGGATCACGATAAGGCGGCTCTGGTCGCCTTATCTTTTTAATACGCACCCTCTTCTCTTTATCCTTTAAAAAGACGCCTCAGTTTTAACATCTGCGCCAGTCAGAACCAATCATTAACTTAGCGATCATTAAAGATTCATTCAGCACAAAATTGGATAAGCGATGTTTCATTCGTCATGGGCGAATCATTTTAGAAACATAAAATCAACAGAACCAAAACAAATGCCTCATTTCATGTGACTCCCGTCACAGCACAATAAGTTAACGCTCATTAAAAAAACATCTTGCACAAACCGTCACCAACCTCTAACATTTACTTATCGAACGTTAACTAATAAATAGCGTTCACCTGAAAACTGAGGCTTCTGGATCAGACGCCCCGAACAAAATGAACGAACAGGAAAAGACATCATGAAAACCATCGCAATGACCCTAGCAGCACTGACACTCGCCACCGCTTCGTTCTCCACTCTGGCCGCGACTGAAGTTCAGTCTGCGCCAGCAGGTCAGCAAGTTGTAGGCACCATCAGTGCTTCTTCAAACGGCAGCCTGAGCACTTTGCAGTCAAAACTGAATGCTAAAGCAACAGAAGCGGGTGCAAGCTCATACCGCATCATCGGTGCCTCGGGTGAAAACCATCTTTACGGTACTGCTGAGCTGTACAAATAAGAATGAAGAACGCGTTAGCGAAAGGTTCCGCACAATTAGTTAACGATTAGTAAATAAATTAGTTGCACAGAATGTGATCCAGGTCTAAGATTTAATTATCGAACGTTAACAATTAACGTCGGACCTAAAAATCATCTGCTGATAAACAGAATTAAAAAGGAAGACATTATGAAAAATATCACTATGACATTAGCTGCAATCGCCCTTGCTACCGCATCATTCTCGACACTGGCCGCGACCGAAGTTCAGTCTGCACCAGCCGGTCAGCAAGCCATCGGTGTGGTCAGCGCGACTTCCGGTAACAGCCTGACCAGCCTGCAGAACAAACTGAACGCGAAAGCCAGTGAAGCCGGTGCAAGTTCATATCGCATCATCGGTGCTTCAGGTGACAACCATCTGTACGGTACGGCTGAGCTGTATAAATAAGCACGCAGGATGTTCGTAACAAGGGTATACAGCATTTAACTTATCAATTAATAAATTAAATGTTGATCGGACAGAAGACAGCTTTGCACATTAAATGAACGTTGATGACAACGCCTGGCGAAGCTTCAAAACACGACTTGAGGAAACTATCATGAAAAATATCACTATGACTCTCGCCGCTCTCGCACTGGCCACCGCTTCATTTTCGACTCTGGCAGCCACTGAAGTTCAATCTGCACCAGCAGGCCAGCAAGCTATCGGTGTCGTCAGCGCGACCTCCGGTAACAGCCTGACCAGCCTGCAAAACAAACTGAATGCTAAAGCCAGCGAAGCCGGTGCAAGTTCTTACCGCATTATCGGCGCTTCCGGTGACAACCATTTGTACGGTACTGCTGAATTGTACAAATAAGTCCGGTTGGTCGTTTAAAGCAGTAAGCAGAAGAGGCGGCATTTGCCGCCTTTTTCGTGTCTGTCATATTACTCTTCAACTTTTCTTCAGCATATCTCGCAATAATCTTTTTGATTTCACAGTTCTTTTTCTCTCTGGCTTATAAAGGCATTGGCGTGAAGCTTATAAAGGTATAAAATTTTATACACAAGGAAGTCACTGTGGTTAAAGATATCGACTGGCGCGGCAGCTCTTTAAAAGATTTACGTGATTTTCCTGTAGATGCAAAAAAAAGAGCCGGATACGAACTTGAGCAAATTCAGCATGGGCTTGCTCCCACTGAATGGAAATCTATAAATCATTGGGGAGCAGGGGTTGTCGAAATCAAACTCGACGCTGTAGCAGGAACATTTCGGGTGGTGTACGTCGCCAAATTTGAAGAGGCTATCTACATCCTTCACTGCTTTCAGAAAAAGAATCAACAAACCAGTCCGAAGGATGTTGCCATTATAAAAGCCCGTTACGCTGAAATAGTCAGGGAACGTCAAAGGAGAGAAAATGAAAGATTACATTGATGTTGCGTCACACCACATTACCCCGGCAGGGGGAAATGTCTTTGCTGAATTAGGGTTTGCCGATGACGAGGCTCAGGTTTTACATGCTCAATCGCAAATAAAGATTGCTCAGACCATTGCCCTTAAGGAGCAGCTGATGACGGAGGTCGCTAACTGGATAGCGCAGCAAAATTTGCGCCAAAGCGATGCAGCTAAAGTGCTTCAGGTTTCGCGACCACGTGTATCCGATGTGGTGAATAAAAAAAACGACAAATTCACTCTCGATGCCCTGATTCTGATGGTCGGTCTGACCGGTAAACAGGTCAGGCTGGTCATTGAATAATGAGCCTGTAAAAGCAAAAGGCAGGGATCTCTCCCTGCCTTTCATTCATCTGAACTCAATCAGTTCGCCGAGCTTTTCAGCTGGTTATCCTGCTGATACTGCTCCAGCGCCAGTTCAATCAGGCGGGTGATGAGCGAGCTGTAACTCAGGCCGCTGGCAGCCCACAGTTTCGGGTACATGCTGATATTAGTGAAGCCCGGTAAGGTGTTGATCTCGTTGATTACCACTTCACCCTGCCCGGTCAGGAAAACATCGACGCGCGCCATACCGCGACATTCCAGAACCTGGAATGCCTGCAAGGCAATAGCACGGATACGGTCATGCGTTTCCTGTGGCAAATCCGCAGGCACCGCAATCGACGCGCCGGATTCGTTGATGTACTTGGTGTCGTAAGAATAAAACTCATCGTGCAGGATCACTTCACCACACACGCTGGCCTGCGGATTGTCATTGCCCAGTACCGCACACTCAATTTCACGGCCTTTGATCGCCGATTCCACCAGAACTTTGTGATCAAAACTGAACGCGTCATCCAGCGCACGCTGGTAAGCCGCTTCGTCGCTTACTTTGCTCACGCCAACCGAAGATCCCTGATTGGCAGGTTTGATAAACAGCGGCGTGCCAAGTTTTTGTGAGACTTCTGTAAAGGTGTTTTTCTGACGGTTATTGCGCGTCAGGCAGACGAATGGCGCAACGGACAAACCCGCGTCGCGCAGTAAACGCTTGGTGACATCTTTATCCATGCTGACCGCCGAGCCGAGCACGCCGGAGCCGACAAACGCGATGTTCGCCATACGCAGCAAGCCTTGCAATGAACCATCTTCACCGAGCGTGCCGTGAACAATCGGGAAAATGACATCCACCTGGGACAACGCGCTGGCGCTGTGGGTTTCGATCAGCTGATTTTCGGTCTGGCCCGGGATCAGTGCGACCTGATTATTTGAGCGGTTCAGGGCAATCAGCGACGGATTCTCAGCATTGATCAGGTAGTTGCTGGCATCATTAATGTGCCATTCGCCCTTCTTATCGATCCCTAACAGCGTGACATCAAACTTTTGTTTATCAATGGCATCGACGATATTTTTCGCCGACTGCAACGACACTTCATGCTCTGCTGATTTACCGCCAAAAATGATGCCTACCCGTAATTTACTCACCTGCTGCTCCTTGCCGCCAGCCTCACAGCTGACGGCGAAATGTTTCTGTTAACAAGAGATCTAGTCGACGACAAATAATTTCGCGCCCACCGGCGTCGATGAACGATGCGCTTCGGCGTTGTCCGCTACCTGATAACTCATGCCCGGCGAAAGCGTAAAGGTACGCCCGTCCTCCAGACGCGTGTGCAATTCCCCTTCCATACAAAACAGCACGTGGCCTTTGCTGCACCAGTGATCCGCTTCGTAACCGGCGGAATACTCCACAATGCGCACGCGGATATCGCCGAACTTTTGGGTGCGCCACAGCGCCATTCCCACATCACCCGGATGTTGAGTCGGCGTGACCTCACTCCAGTCCGTGGTGCAAAACGGAATCGCATCAAGCTTCATGAGTTTCTCAGTGTCGGAAAAGAAGGAAAGCCAGCATAAAAGTGACCGCTAAATTTATCAATCGCTTGCTGAAACAAAACCATTGGAAAGAAAACTGTCTGCGGACGAAAAGTTACGTAAAGACGATTAATCTCAGAGACAGGCCACAGCCCGCGCGTTCTGTGGCCTGTAAGCAAATGATAAAATTGCAGCAAAAGACTGTGTTGCGGAAGGTGTCTGTGCGACAGACTTCACATTTTATCGACTATGCTTATTGTTCGAATGAGACAGCGGAAACAAAACGCAGTAAGGCGTACGCACCTCAATTCCAACGCGCGGCTGAATTTTGAACGCGGCGCGCCACAAAACAAGGAGCAACACATGCCATATCAAACAATAAATCCGTTCAACAACAAACTCATCAAAGAATACCAGACTCACAATGATAAGCAGGTTGAGGAAGCGCTGGCGACCGCGCATGCCCTGTATAAATCAGACTGGGCGCAAGGCGATATTCAGCAGCGTGTAAAAGTGCTGCATAAGCTTTCAGAAATCATGTCATCGCGCGTCGATGAACTGGCCAAAGTGGTCAGCGTCGAGATGGGTAAACTCATCGAGCAAAGCCGTGGCGAAGTGCAGATTTGCGCCGATATTGCGAAATTCTACGCCGAAAAAGCGGAAGAATTCCTCAAACCAGTGCCGTATAAGTCAGACCTTGGTGAAGCCTGGGTTGAACACCATCCGATTGGCGTGATCATGGCCGTTGAGCCGTGGAACTTCCCGTTCTACCAGCTGATGCGCGTACTGGCGCCAAATCTGGCGTCCGGTAACAGCGTGATTGTAAAACACGCCAGCATCGTGCCGCACTGCGCGGAGACCTTCGAGAAACTGGTCGCCGAAGCCGGTGCGCCAAAAGGCGCGTATACCAACCTGTTTATTTCGCAGGATCAGGTGGCCTCCATCATTGATGATGATCGCGTCCAGGGTGTTGCGCTGACCGGTTCGGAAAAAGCCGGTGCGATCGTTGCCGCCCGCGCCGCGGGTAAGCTGAAAAAATCCACGCTGGAACTCGGCGGGAACGACGTGTTTGCCGTACTCGACGATGCAGATATCGATAAAGCAGCGAAAGCCGGAGCGCAGGCGCGAGTCTCCAACGCAGGTCAGGTGTGTACTGCTGCCAAACGTTTCATCATTCATGAAAAAGTGGCCGATGAATTCCTGAAAAAATTCACCGAACACTTCAGGGCGTTGAAGATGGGCGATCCGCTCGATAAATCCACCACGCTGGGGCCGTTATCTTCTGCCGATGCGGTGAAAACGCTGAGCAAGCAGGTTGACGATGCCGTGAAACACGGCGCCAGATTGCACTTCGGGGGCAAAAAAGTCTCAGACAATCCGGGTAACTTCTTTGAACCGACGATCCTGACGCACATCACCCGCGATAATCCGGCCTATTTCGAAGAGTTCTTCGGCCCTGTCGCGCAGGTTTATGTGGTGAAAAATGATGAGGAACTGGTCAAACTGGCCAATGACTCGCATTACGGCCTCGGCGGTTCAGTATTTACCAAAGACATGAACCGCGCCCGTAAGCTGGCAAGCCAGATTGAAACCGGCATGGTGTACGTCAATTCACCGACAGACACCGCCGCCGAGCTGCCGTTCGGTGGTGTGAAACGCTCCGGTTTCGGCCGTGAACTGTCAGATTTGGGGATCAAAGAGTTTGTAAACCAAAAACTGGTGGTGCTGGCCGCGAAGTCTTAAAGTTTTAATCTTTCCTGATGCCTTCCCTCTCCGCCCGGAGAGGGAATTTCTCCTCCCTTCCCTGTCATTCGTGATCCCTTGATTCACAACAAAGCGGCATGCCTGCGTCCCTCTCTATAATCGAGGCCGTTTGTCTTCCCACTGGTGAATCACATGGCATATGAACTCAATCTCGACTGGCCTGCGTTTTTAGAAAAATACTGGCAGAAACAACCTGTTATCATTAAAAAAGCGTTCACAAATTTTATTGATCCGATAACTCCGGATGAGTTAGCAGGCCTGGCGATGGAGCCTGAGGTGGACAGCCGTCTGGTCAGCCACGCGAACGGTTTGTGGCAGGCGAGTAACGGACCTTTTGAGCATTTCGATAATCTCGGTGAAACCGGCTGGTCGCTGCTAGCTCAGGCCGTTAACCACTGGCATGCACCTTCTGCCGAACTGGTTCGCCCGTTCCGTGTACTGCCGGACTGGCGTCTTGATGACCTCATGATCTCCTATTCCGTGCCGGGCGGCGGTGTCGGCCCGCATATCGATCAGTACGATGTGTTTATCATTCAGGGAATGGGCAGCCGTCGCTGGCGCGTGGGCGATAAATTGCCACTCAAACAATTTTGCCCGCATCCGGCACTGCTGCACGTTGAGCCGTTTACACCCATCATCGACGAAGATCTTGAGCCGGGCGATATCCTGTATATTCCGCCGGGCTTCCCGCACGACGGTTTTACCCATGAAACAGCGATGAACTATTCCGTCGGTTTCCGTGGCCCCAATACCCGCGACTTCATCAGCAGCTTTGCAGACTATGCATTGGAAAACGATCTGGGCGGCGACCACTACAGCGACCCGGATCTGACGCTTCGCGATCACGTTGGCAAAGTGGAAGAGTATGAGCTTGAGCGCGTACGCAACATGATGCACGAGCTCATCAATCAGCCGGAAGAGTTCAAACAATGGTTTGGGCGTTTCGCCACTACGCCACGTCATGAGCTGGATATCGCCCCTGCCGAACCACCGTTTGAAGCCCATGAAATCGTCGATGCGCTGATGCAGGGCGACAGCCTGACGCGTCTGAGCGGCCTGCGCGTGCTGAACGTCGGCGGTCGTTTCTTCGTCAACAGCGAAGCGCTGGAGACTGAGAATGTCGCCGCAGCAGATGCGCTGTGCCGTTACACCCTTATCGGCAAAAAAGAGCTGGGAAATGCGGTGCAGGACCCGGAATTTATCGCCGTGCTCACCGAACTGGTGAATCAGGGTTACTGGTTTTTTGACGATTAATCATCAGACCTGTTGATAACAAAAAAGGCGGCATCCGATGGACGCCGCCTTTTTACGTTGTATGTTTTACTCAGGCCGGTAAAGCTCCACCGGCGTCTTCAATTTGCGTTCTTCAGGCTCGAACAAATCAATTTCTTCGCCATGAATGTATTTTGCCCGCAGCATCGCGGAGATCTTATCCATGGTCATCACAATCACGACCAGAATCAAGGTGATAAACATCACCACATCCCAGTTCCACAGCCGCATATTTTCGGCATAGACCAGACCGATCCCCCCCGCGCCGACAAAACCAAGCACAGCCGCTGAGCGGGTATTGGACTCAATCTGATACAGCGAAAGCGCGAGAAACGTCGGGAAGGACTGCGTGAAGATGCCGAAACGATGGGTTTGCAGCGGTGAAGCACCCAGCGCCCGCAGGCCGCGGCTCGGCGAGCGCTCAACGGCTTCGTGTCCTTCGGCAAACAGTTTGCCGAGCAGTCCTAAATCCTGCATCACAATCGCCAGCACGCCCGCCAGTGGCCCCATGCCGACGGCGCGAACAAAAATCAGCCCCCAGATCGCCATATCCAGCCCGCGCAGAACGTCCAGAAGTCGGCGGATAATCAGCGAAACGGGTTTCAGCAGCGGCGTTGACATCACGTTGCGCGCAGCCAGAAATGACAGCGGCAGCGCCAGGAAAGACGCGGTGATGGTTCCGGCAAATACGATGGCCAGCGTAATGGCAATTTGCGAGAAGTAGTACTTAAACGGCCATTCGGACACGTTGTGCCATACGAACATGCGCAAAAAATAGCGCCCGACTTCGCGGGTGCCGCGCACCATATCGTGCCAGGGAATGCCGAAATAACTGAAGAAATAGACGTAATACAGCGCGATGCCAATGGCCAGTATCGTCAGATAACGCAGATAGCGGCGCTGTGCGGCAAACAGGTGCGCATGCTGCTGTTTAAGGCTGTTCACGATGTGAGGTTCGAGCGCGTCGGTTAGCATCAGAAAGTGCCCTCCACCACGCGTTTGCGCAGTTTGCCTGAAAGATAATCCATCGCCGACACCACCAGAATAATCAGCAGCAAGGTCATGCTGACCTGATCGTAACGATCGAGTTTAATTGAAGTCATCAGCTCCTGCCCGATGCCACCGGCACCTACCAGACCGAGGATCGTCGACTGGCGGAAATTAATTTCCAGTCGCATAAAGCTGTAAGACAGAAAAATCGGTTTAACCTGAGGCCACATGGCGAAGCGCATCCGCTGTAGCCGCCCTGCGCCACAAGCACGCAGTCCGCGCACCGGTTTATCCGAGGCAGTTTCAATGGATTCGTAGAACAGCTTGGTGAGACTGCCGACGGTGTGTAACGTCAGCGCGATAAAGCCCGGAATAGCACCGACGCCAAACGCCATCACGCACATGACCGCCCAGGCCAGCTCCGGCATGGTGCGCAAGAACGCGACAAACGTGCGGATACTGAATTTCAGCCATTTAGGCGAATCGGTATTATTGGCGGCGAGAAAAGCCAGCAGCACAGCCAGCGCGGTGGATAAAATCGTCGAGGAAAGCGCCAGCTGAATAGTTTCCCAAATCAACGGCAACTGAATATTCAGCCTGTAACCCCAATAGGCAAATGAACCTTCCGTATGTCCGTCGGCGAATAATAAAGACCAGTGCAATACCGGCACCGTTTCGCGAATATAATCTAAGAAACTCGGAGCGGAGACAATAATGGTTTTAAGATTCAGTTCGGAAACATTGCCAGACCACAGATATAAGATCAGCATAATCCCGGACCAGATCAGCGCTTCCCGCTTTTGCTTACCGCGTATCTGTTGATAATAACGGTTGAAGTCTTTATTCAAAATAATATTTCCGATTTTCAGATAGTCATTATTCCTCTCCCTGCGAGGGGGGAGGTCAGGAGCGGGTATTACCACGACATTAATGATAAAAGCATTCGCTTACTGAATTGCCATTAATACCCCACCCCGGCCTCCCCATTCACAGAAGAGAAGCTAAAGCTTAACGACCGCCTTTCGTCAGTTCGCGTTTCATATCAATAATCTGCTGATATTCCGCCAGTGACGTTTCGCCGATATGCTGTTTACCACCGACTGCTTTTACGAAGCAGGCGTGGTCTTCTTTATCCAGTTTCTTAATGGCAGAAACCAGTTTGGCTTTAAAGGCTGGCGGCAGATCGCTGCGCACTAAAATCGGGCCGTTAGGGATCAGCGGAGATTCCCAAATAATACGGATTTTCTTCATCAAATCCGGATGGTCCATGCGGATCATGCGGTTGAATGCGCCGGAGGTATAACCGGTTTCACGATCGCCTATCATTGAAGCCCAGGTCACGGCGCCTTCGAACTGGCCGTTCAGCACGCCAAGGATATCCTGCTCATGACCGCCGGAGAAGGTCACGCTGGAGAAGAAGTTGTTATATTTATTGTCAGTGGTGCCGCCAAATTCTTTCTTGAAAGTCTGGTTCGGGATCAGGTAACCGGAAGTGGAATCCGGGTCAGCGAAGCCGAATGATTTACCTTTCAGGTCAGACAGTTTCTGATAAGGGCTGTCGGCTTTAACAACAACAACGGAATGATAACCGCGGGATTTATCCGTATCGTCGATAACAATACCAACCAGGTCTACGGCTTTCGGGTTATTAATATAGACAGAGGCGAAAGACGAAGGTGACATGCTTAATACCATATCCACTTTCTTACCTAATAACCCCTGAATGACACCAGAGTAATCAGAGGAATTACGCAGTTTGGTATCGACATTTAATTCTTTATCGAAGAAATCTTTGACGCACTGATTATCACCGATTTGCTGAGTGGCATTTTGCCCGCCCAAAATACCCATATTTAATTCTTTCGGCGCATCTTCTGCCATGCTGTGCATTGCGGTAAAAGAACCTGCTACAAAGACTGCCAGACGTAATAACTTCTTCATGTAATGGTGACCTTGTGTAGATTGAGAGAAAGTAGAAATAAGGACTGCAAAATTAATAACGTTATATTTTAGCTGTTCACCGCTTCGTGCTCTTCACCGTATAACTGATGCAGAATCCCGTCAGTTAACTGATCCGGGTGACCATCGAAAATAATCTGCCCTTTGGCAATGCCAATGACGCGGGTGCAATAATCTTTCACCAGTTCGACTGAATGTAAATTAACCATTACCGCGATATTTTCTTCGCTGACTTTCTTCAGCGCATTCATGATACGCAGGGTATTTTTCGGATCGAGCGAGGCGACGGGCTCATCGGCCAGCAGAATTTTGGGGTTTTGCATCAGCGCACGGCAAATCGCCACGCGCTGCATCTGACCGCCGGAAAGGTTTTCAGCGCGCTGTAACGCATGCGGCAACATGTGCAACCATTCGAGCAGTGAAATCGCGCGCGCGCGGTCTTCGTCATCAAACTGATTAAAAAAGGATTTGAATGTGGAAGTATGGCTGAGACGTCCGAGCAGAACATTGGTCAGCACATCAAGACGCGGTACCAGACAGAAATCCTGAAAAATCATGCCGCACCCTGAGCGCCAGCGGCGCAGCGCTTTACCGGTCAGCCCCGCCAGTTGCTGTTGTTCACCATTTTCGTAATGACACACCACGCTGCCTTCGGTTAACGGAATGGTACCGTTGAGGACGTGCAACAGCGTGGATTTCCCCGCGCCGGAACGGCCAATAACCGCGACAAACTCACCGGCATGGAGATCAAAATTAATGTCATTCAGGACGCGCTGACCGGATTTATAGGATTTCACCAGGCCTTTGACGTCGAGTACTTTGTTCAGATGCTGCGGCCCGGCCTGAGGATATTCAGCCTGTGCCAGCTTAAGTTGTGCCTGCGCCATGATGCTGTCTCTCGGTTGCTTTCATTATCTGGCGTTCATTAAGCGCGAGTTTTATGACACATCAATGACGATTTAATGGACAGCGCGTGACAAAAAGAGACGAGATTAAGTCTATGATTGGAGGGTGCCAAATGCGCATCACGTCAAAAAAGGAAGATGAAATGGATAATCAGACACTCATCGCCGCATTGAAAGAGATTGCCGGCAGCCGCCATGTCCTCACCGGAGACAGTAACACCGAGCGCTACCGGAAGGGTTTTCGCTCCGGTGGCGGCAAAGCGCTGGCGGTCGTTTTCCCTCAAACGTTGCTGCAGCAGTGGCAACTGCTGAAAGCCTGCATCGCCGCGGACAAAATTGTCATTATGCAGGCCGCCAATACCGGTCTCACCGAGGGATCAACACCCAGCGGCGAGGATTACGATCGCGATATTGTGATTTTCAGCACCCTGAAGCTGGATCAGATCCAACTGCTCAATGGCGGCCATCAGGTAGTAGGTTTCCCCGGCAGCACGCTCTACAAACTGGAAAAAATGCTCAAGCCGTATAACCGCGAACCGCACTCGGTCATCGGATCTTCGTGCATCGGTGCGTCTGTCGTCGGCGGGATCTGCAATAATTCAGGCGGTTCGCTGGTTAAGCGCGGCCCGGCCTATACCGAAATGGCGCTTTATGCACAGATAGATGAGCACGGCGAACTACGGCTGATTAATCATCTGGGCATTAATCTTGGTAAAACGCCGGAAGAGATCCTGAGCCGTCTGGAGCGGGCCGATTATCACGAGGCCGACATCCAGCACGATCAGCGGCTGGCATCGGATCACGATTATGCAGAACGCGTGCGCGAAGTGGATGCCGATACGCCATCGCGCTTTAACGCCGATGAGCGCAGGTTGTTTGAGGCCTCAGGCTGCGCCGGAAAGCTGGCAGTATTTGCGGTGCGTCTGGACACTTTCCCGGCCGAAACCCAGCAGCAAGTGTTTTATATCGGCACCAACAACACCGATGTTCTGACCGAACTGCGCCGTCAGATCCTGCGTGATTTCACCAATCTGCCGGTGGCGGGCGAATATATGCATCGCGATATTTTTGATATCACCGAAGTCTACGGCAAAGACACGTTCATGATGATCGACAAACTCGGCACCGATAAAATGCCGGATATGTTTACCGCTAAAGGCAAATTTGACGCGCATATCAGCAAAGTCCCTTTCCTGCCGAAAAACTTCAGCGACCGCGTGATGCAGTGCCTGAGTAAAGCCCTGCCTAATCATCTCCCGCCACGTATGAAGCAATACCGCGACCGCTTTGAACATCATCTGCTGCTGAAAATGTCTGGTCCAGGCATCGATGAGGCACGCAACTTCCTGACCCGTTTCTTCAGCGATGGTCAGGGGGATTTCTTTATCTGTTCCGCCGACGAAGGCAAGAAAGCGTTCCTGCATCGCTTTGCCGCAGCCGGTGCTGCCGTGCGTTATCACGCGGTGCATGAAAAAGAGGTGGAAGATATTCTGGCGCTGGATATCGCACTGCGCCGAAACGACCGCGAGTGGTTTGAAACCTTGCCGGAGGAGATCGACAACCAGCTGGTTGCAAAACTCTATTACGGGCATTTCATGTGCCACGTTTTCCATCAGGATTACATCGTCAAAAAAGGCGCTGACAGCAAAGCCCTCAAACATCGGATGTTAGAATTGCTCGATGCCAAGGGCGCAGAATATCCCGCCGAGCATAACGTCGGGCATCTTTATCTGGCGAAACCTCATCTGAAGGAATTTTACCGGCAGGCCGATCCGACCAACAGCTTCAATCCCGGGATTGGCAAAACCAGCAAACTCAAGAACTGGCGGGAGTAATTCGCTGGTCGGGATTGCATGACTTTTCTCCCTCCCTACTCATCAACGGAAGGCTGGGATGGGTTATGGCGATTAAGATGCCTTGAATAGCCCACCCCAACCCTGCGCTTCGCAGGGTTGGGGTGGGAGCAAAGCGACTTCATCTGTTAAACGTTAAAATAACTTCGTGCCATAACCCCACATCAATACCGTCAGCGCGAGCAATAATTCGAGAACCAGAACCCCCATGGCCAGCGTTGAGCTGGAGAACAGGAAGCCTTCGCGGCGGTCAATATTGAGGAAGTTAGGAATACCGAGATACAGCAGATAACCGCTGTAGCACAGGCCAATAATCCCGACGAACAGGCATAACCAGACCATCGGATACAACGCGACAATACCGCTGAGGAACATCGGTGTGGCAACGTAGCCGGCGAACACAATACAGCTGTTGAGCGTCGGACGGCTGTCATAGCGACGCGCCATCCAGTAGATGATCCGCCCCATCAGGGCGACAGCGCCGAGCATCAGAACATAAAAAATAACGGCGATATAAGATGCGGTGAACATGGAAACCAGCAGTTTCTGTCCGTCACCGAAATTCCAGCCAAGCTGTGTTGTACCGATAAAGGAACAGACCACCGGGATCAGTGCCATCAGCAGCACATGGTGAGAATACACGTGTGATACAGTTTCCCGTTCACGCTGGATTTGTTGCAGTTCGGGACCGGGATGGGACATCAGCCCCCAGACATGATTTACCATGAAACACCCCCTTGTACGCCGAAAGCCGCCAGCGGCGTTCGAAAATAAGCCTTCGGTAATGCCCGGATATCTTGTCTCACAGGGGCACAGAGAAGGTGGCGACCTGTCTATATTATAGCCGTTATTGAAGACTCTGTTGATACAGCCAATCCCCCACGCAAAGAGACTGGCCATTTTCGGGCCTGTTTATGAAATTTAATGGATGTAACGGGCTGCGGTAAACGTGACGCCCACCAACACCACCATAAGACTGACAATCCACTGGATCACCCGAATTAAACTCTGACTCTGCTTCATCGCGTTTTCAGCAAATATCGCGGGGATTTTTGTCACGGCTACGTCAAGAGCACTGAACCTTTCATCCATTCTGGCGAAACGTTGATCTATCTTTTCGAAACGTTGATCAATCTTGTCGAAACGCTGATCGATTTTTTCAAAGCGCGCCTCCACACGAACATTCATCTCCGTCACCACTTCCTTGATATGACATACCTGTTGTTCAAGCTTACCCACGCGCAGATTGGTGTCAGTGACAACGTCAGTCAGCTTGCTAACCTGCTGTTCGACCTTCCCCATTCTGAGATTCAGGCTGGCGATTTCCTCGCCGTTTTTGATCCCTTGTTTTTCGATATTATTGATCTGGTTTTGCATTAACTTCCTCCTTTGCATTTTTCCCTTAGGTTCTTCCGGACAGACTGGCGCGCCAGGCAAATAGAGCATCGGATTGACGGGCGAGATATCCATTGTTCTGAGTTGGTACATGCGTTGTTATCCTTCACGTAAATTTCCCTGTTCAGACATCCTTAATCTGCAGGCAGTTTGCACTGTATGAATATCCACCTCAAATCAATTTATTACTCGTTTAATACACGAATATTTATGTATCTATACCTGCGAAATTTGCATTGACCAAACCAATAAATATCAAATAAAAGAGCCCCTTACGGGGCTCAGTTACAGCTTCAGTTTAACGGTGAAAGCAGTTTAGTGATGCTGCGGGTTCTGCAGCGCCATTGCACCGCCCTGAGTTTTACGCGCCTGTGTAACTTCTTCCTCGCTGACGGCCGGGGCCTGATTGCCCCACGCGTTACGGATGTAGGTACTCACATCCGCCATCTGCCTGTCGGTCAGTTTCCAGCCAAATTCAGGCATGTCGGCGCTGGTTGGATTGCTGGCCGTTGCAGCTCCCTGCCCGCCGTTCATCAGTACGTGCAGGATGTTGGTCGGTGCGCTGGCTTGCACCCCGTTGTTACCCTTCAGCGCCGGCACCATGTTGCGTACGCCTTCACCGGAATTCTGGTGACAGGCCGCGCAGTTATCCGCGTAGAGGGCCTTGCCACTGGTCATCGCCGGGCTGGCCGCCAGTGGCGTCGACGCATCTTTGCTGCCGGGTAAACTTTTCAGGTAAACCGCAATGGCGTGCAGATCGGAATCCGACAGATGCTGAAGCGAGTTGGTCACCGCTTCGGCCATCGGCCCGGAAGCCACGGTGCGGGCGTTAGCCCCGGTTTTCAGGTACTGAACCACCTCGTCTGTTCCCCAGTCGCCAATGCCCTGACGGGTATTGCCGGTAATTTCCGGGGCAAACCAGCCCTGCAATTCACCGCCCTGCAAATGCACACCAAAGTTATCGCCGCCCAGCGGATTTTTCGCCGTGTGACACGACGTACAATGCCCCAGCCCTTCCACCAGATACGCGCCACGGTTCCACTCCGCCGACTGAGCCGGATCCGCTTCAAACGGTGCGGTATCGAGGAACAGCAGGTTCCAGCCGAACATCATCAGGCGAATGTTATACGGGAACGGCAGGTCAGTTTTCGGGCCATCGTAATGCACCGCTGGCACCTGGTCCAGGTAGGCTTTAATGTCTTTCAGATCCTGATCGCTGACTTTGGCGTAAACGTTGTAAGGCATTGCCGGATAGAGATTTTCGCCATTGATACCCTTGCCATTTCGCACCGCATTAATAAACTGCTGATCGGTCCACCCACCGATACCGGTTTCTTTATCCGATGTGATGTTGGTGGCGTAAATCGTGCCAAATGGCGTGTTCAGGCCGTAACCACCGGCAAAAGGTTTACCGCCGCCCGGCGCGGTATGACAGGCAACGCAGTCACCGGCGAGCGCCAGATATTTACCCCGTTCGATAGCGGTTTTACCGATCATCGTCGCCGCAGCCGGTGCCTGAAATTCTCCGGACTGAATCGAATTGTGGCCAATTTTGTAACCGACAAAAACCAGGCCGCCAAGGGCGACCACGCCCACAAGAACCGCAAATTTTTTCTTCACGCTCATGATTAAACCCTCACCAGCGGACCTGGAGATTTCAGATACTGAGTTTTGATGGCTTCCGCTGCCCACAGCGTCAGCGCGCCCACAGTACCGGTCGGGTTGTATCCGCCGTTATTGGCGAAGGCCGATGCCCCACACACAAAGACGTTATGCACATCCCAGCTTTGCAGATAGCGGTTTACGGCACTGGTTTTTGGATTGTCGCCCATGCACGCCCCCCCGGTGGTGTGCGAAGAAAGGTTGTCCATCGGCGAGAACGGTTTCGCCGTCGGTTCCTGACGCACGACAGTTTTCGCACCCATCGCGTGGGCAATTTCTTCCGAACGGTCGGCCATGAATTTGCCGGAGCGCTTATCGTTTTCGATCCAGTCGAAGGTCACACGCAGCAGAGGCTGGCCGTGGCGGTCCTTATAGTCTGGATCGAGATCGAGGAACACATCGCGGTGCGGGTAACTGTTCCCCATGCAATAAACGTTGTTGTAGTTCTGATAGCTGTGTTTGACCGCTTTTTTCCAGTCTGCACCCCAGCGCGGCGTGCCCGGCGGGACGTTATTGGAATAGCCGATCGGACGGCCATTGGTGGAGTGCACCAGCGCCACACCACCGCCGATGAAATCGTGACCGGTGTGATCGAAGTTGTCGCCGTTGAAATCGTCAATCGCCTGCGACAATGCACCGGCACCGATGAACGGATTCATCATTTCATCTTCAAAGAAGAAACCCGCGCCGGACACGGTCTGATAGGCATAGTTACGCCCCACCACGCCTTCGCCGGTTTTGTGATCGTAAGGCTGGCCAATGCCCGAAAGCAGCATCAGACGCACGTTGTCCATCTGGTAAGCAGAAATCACCACGATATCCGCCGGTTGCTCCCACACCACGCCATCGCTGCCGATGAAGGTCACGCCGGTGGCGGTTTTGCCGTCGGCGGCTTTATTGACACGCAGCACTTCAGATTCAGTGATCACCGTGAAGTTAGGGCGCTGCATGACCGCAGGCAAAATGCAGGCATTCGGGCTACTCTTAGACCAGTTACCGCAGCCGAAGAACTCGCAGTAGCCGCAGTAGGTGCACGGCGCCATATTCACTCCCAGCGGGTTGGTATACGCGCCGGAAGTGTTGCCCGCCGGTACAGCAAACGGGTGATAGCCCATCTCACGGGTGGCTTTGTCGAAAATCATCGACAGCTCGGTGCGCTTAAGCGGCGGCAGCGGATAATCGCGGCTGCGCGGGCCTTCAAACACGTTACCGCCTTCGATCTTCTGCCCTTTGATATTGCCCGCTTTACCGGACGTCCCGGCGTAGCGTTCAAATTTGTCGTAGAAAGGTTCGATGTCATCATAGGTGACGCCCCAGTCCTGCACCTGCATCCCGTCGAGGAATTTCTCTTTGCCGTAGCGCTCCACCGTCTGGCTGTAGCTCTGGAAATCGTACGGCAGAAAGCGCCAGGTCATGCCGTTCCAGTGGGTGCCCGCACCGCCGACGTTCATGCCGAACTGATAGGTGTTGAATTCGCGCAGCGGCAGCGCCTGCTGGATAGGATTGTTACGAAACGTCAGGGTTTCCACCGCCGTCGGCTGCATGATCGCGCGGCGGCTGACGAAACGCAGCTCGTCAGTATCAATGGTGGTCGGGAAATCATTACTGGTGTCGCGCCATGAGCCGCGCTCAATCGCCACGACATTCAGCCCCGCCAGCGTCAGCTCATTCGCCATCAACGAACCGGCCCATCCGAGGCCGACGATTACTGCATCGACCTTCTCACGTTTATTGCTCATCTTTCTTGTGCTCCTGAGGATCTCAAAATGCCCGTGCCGTTTACGGACGGCTTTTTATGATTTTTCGTATCGGGTCAGCATACTGACGGGTTCGATGTGCAGATCTTCACCACGACGGTCGATCACATCGCGGAAGTCATATTTCGCACCGGGAAAACCCAGCATCTTCCAGCTCGCCATATCCTTGTTGCCGCCGTAAAGCGGATCGGAGAAGAAGCCTTCGCGCATGTTTTGCACCAGCATGTTAAAAAACAGTGGACCGTTTACGCCGCTGAGCGGGATCTCGCCGGACTCGATGCGGCGCAGTAAATCATCCTGCTCAATGCCGGTCAGTTCAGTGAAGTTTTTTCCGCTGTTGCGGGCTTTGGCGACGTCATTCAGTGCCGCCAGACCGAGTTTGTAGCGCTCGGCAGGCGTGTCTTTATATTGAGGCCCCGCCTGTGGCAGACCATCCTGAATCACCGGACCGAGACGGTAGGTCGTCACCGCGTTGCCGTAATCACCACTCAGCTGGCGGTCAAGAAACACCGCGCAACCGGCCTCTTTACCGCCAATGCTCAGCTCATCGGCTGGAATAATGCGGTCAGCCAGGGTTTCAATCAGGCTGACCTCATCCGGCGTGAAGAAGGTCCATTCCCCTGCAACGACGGGTTTTGGCGGGCGTACCGAGTGAACAATCCACGGCATGCCGCCCGAAAAGATTTTGGCTTTAACCTTCAGCGCGGTGCTGAACAGCAGCACGGCCATCGAGGTCAGAAAATGTCTGCGTTTCACGATAATTCTCCTTGTTAACGCACTGTGGCGGGGCGTACCCACAAAAGGGACGTGGGCTTTGAATATGTGACGGAGATTATACGAAGATGTTAGATGAAAGTAAGATATTTCGAACCATATGGTTCATATTTTATTTAATAAATATCAATGCATTATGATTTTCGTAGTGAGTTAGCACACTAAGTAACAAATAGTTACAGGCAAAACGCCCTCCACAACACCTCAACAAACCGTTAACGTAAGAGCGAAGACTTTCCCCCGGAGACCACCATGCGCATCACCTGCTTACACACGGCAGACAGCAATATTGCCGTTTTCGACAACGCCGCCCGCCAGCTTGGGCTTATGCATCATGAAATTACGCATCTCTCGCGCCCTGATTTACTCGCCGCGGCGGAACGTGCCGGAGGGCTGACGGCTGAACTGCGCCAGCAGACGGCGGATTTACTGGTGAATCTGGCGGCAACCGCCGACCGGGTATTGCTGACCTGCTCAACGCTCGGCGCGGCGGCTACGCTTGCCAACGAAAGCAGCGCCGCGCCGGTCTTGCGCGTGGATCAGGCGCTGGCGGCACAGGCGATGCAGACGCCGGGAAACGTCGTGGTGCTCTGCGCAGTGGAAACCACGCTCGGCCCAACACGAACGCTGTTTGAGCAGGCAGAACAGCATCCGCAGGCGGCCCTTGAGGTGCGTCTGGTAAACGGCGCGTGGGAGAAATTCAAACAGGGAAATCTGGCGGGATATTTACAGACCGTTGCCGCCGCCGCTGATGCGGCTTATCGTCAGGGCGCAAACTGCGTGGTATTGGCGCAGGCGTCGATGGCCGGTGCCGCGGAGCTGACACAAACCGGCGTGCCGCTGACCAGCCCGGTATGTGGCCTGCGCGCGGTAGTTGCCAAACCGGAGGCATAAGTTGCAGGCATCGGGCAGGCGAAAATGGCAAGAGTGTCTATACTCAAGGTGAAATATCATCGGCTTAGCTGCGCGGGCCGGTGAAGGCTAAGAGAGAATTAAGGAAAAAACATGAAAATTATTCTGTGGATTATCGCCATTATCTTTATCGTCGGCTTACTCACCCTGACCGGGGTATTTAAACTGATTTTCTGATTGTTACGTCTGAAAAAGTTTCCCTGCATAAACGAAAAAGTCCGGCCTCTGCGCCGGACTTTTCGTTTTGATACCAAGTGCGAACTAGTCCTGCGCTTCTTCCACACTTGGCTGGGTTTTCTGCTGATCTTTCTGCTTACGGTAGTTTTTCGCAATCTGAGGAACAGGCACGGTTTTGCCGGTTTCCATCCAGGTGCGCAGACGGTTGGCATCCGCAAAGGCGGTGAATTTCCCGAAAGCATCCATCACGACCAGTGTCACCGGTTTGCCGTTGATCGTAGTGCGCATCGCCAGACAGTGCCCGGCGTCATCAGTGTAGCCGGTTTTGGTCAGCTGAATGCTCCACGACGGATTCATGATCAGATGGTTGGTATTTCGAAACGGCAAGGCATAAGCAGGATGGCTGAACACCGCGGTTTTTTCCGAGGTGGTGCTCAGTTCGCCAATCAGCGGATAGCGCTGAGAAGCCAGCAGCAGGCGGGTCAGATCACGCGCCGTCGAGACGTTGCGCGGCGACAAACCGGTCGGTTCCACATATCGGGTATGGGTCATACCCAGTGATTTAGCTTTAGCATTCATGGCCTTGATGAATGCACCGTAACCGCCCGGATAATGCGCAGCCAGGCTGGCTGCCGCACGATTTTCTGAGGACATTAACGCCAACTGGATCATCTGACGGCGGGTAATTTCACTGTTGAGTTTCACGCGGGAGAACACGCCGCGCATCTCAGGGGTATTACTGATATCGATATTAATGACTTCATCCAGCGGCAATTTCGCATCCAGCGTCACCATGGCGGTCATCAGTTTAGTCAGGGAGGCAATCGGCCTCACCTCATCAGGATTTCGGGAGTAAATCACTTCGTGGCTTTTAAGATCAACCACCATAGCGCTGCCGGAAGCAATTTGAACAATCGGGGCGACAGCCTGCTCTTGCTTTGCAGCAAAGGCGGCAGGGGCAGACAACATGCCGGTGTTTAAGGCGAGTAAGCTCAGAACTAAAAGACGGATTTTCACATGCATTGCTCTGTATTTAAGAAAGTTGTCATAAATTCATGTCGAAACAGCCGCCGAATTATAAGTTAGGTGAATAGTCTTAGCACTCGCAATTTGCAAATCTATTTGTCACAAAGTCTGTCACTCAAGCCCCGCAGACTCGGGTTTGGCGAGTAAGCGAGCACTTGCGTGACGAAGAAAGCCATACTCAGAAATTTACAGCGCCGGTTTCAGCTGACGGCTGTCATTGGCGAACAGGTGAAGGCGTCAGAAAAAGATAAAAAAGGGAAGCTTAAACCGGCTCCCCTGTTGTTCTGACACTGTGAATTACTGATTTTCAATCAGATAACCGATCTCCTGCCCGTACGAAAGTTCGAGCGTATTGCCGTCGGGATCATCGAGAAAAGCCCAGTAGCCTACGGGTGCGCCGGAATCGGTGGGTTCCTGACGCAGAACGCCTGCGGTGCGGGCTTCGGCCAGTTTGGCATCCATTGCTTCTTTCGACACGCAGGCCACGCCGAGGTGGCCGAATGGGCCGAGTTGGGTATCTCTGGACTCAGGGTCTTCCGCCAGAACGATGGCGAAGTGGCGGGTCATGTCGCTCAGCCACGCGACGGGTCGGGCGCTTGTGCCCCGCTCTCCACGCCGGTGGATGACTTTCATGTTGGCGAATTGTTGATAAAACGCGATGCTCGCATCGAGATCTTTTACAGCAAAGGCAATGTGGCTCAGGCCGATATCGTTGTTTTCCATGATACTTCTCCATTTTTAAGCGTTGCCGCGTGGAGAAGCCAGGGAAGGAAATCACCGGTTAATGCGTTCGGCAATATCCTTCGACGTATTCAACACGCGCACTTCAGTAAATAACTCTGTCGCTTCGGCGTACTCTTTGCGCAAATATCCCAGCCACTGTTTGATACGGGCGACGTGGTACAAACCGGTGTCCCCCTGCTTCTCGAGGCGGGTGTATTTTTGCAAAATGGTCATGACATCCGACCACGGCATCCGTGGCGCGTTGTACTTGACCATCCGGCTGAGATTGGGAATATTTAGCGCGCCGCGCCCGAGCATCACCGCATCGCACCCGGTAATTTGCATGCAGGCCTGCGCACTGGCGTAATCCCAGATTTCACCGTTGGCAATCACCGGAATGCTCAGACGTTGACGGATTTCACCAATCGCCTGCCAGTTGATCCGCTCGGCTTTGTAGCCGTCCTCTTTGGTGCGGCCATGCACCGCCAGCTCCGTCGCGCCAGCCTGTTGCACCGCATCGGCAATCTCAAAGCTACGATCGAGAGAATCCCACCCGAGGCGCACTTTCACCGTAACCGGCAGATGCGCAGGCACGGCGGCGCGCATGGCTTTCGCGCCCTGATAAATCAGCTCCGGATCTTTGAGCAACGTTGCGCCACCGCCGCTGCCGTTGACCATTTTTGATGGGCAACCGCAGTTGAGATCGACGCCGTAAGACCCCAGTTCGACGGCGCGGGCGGCGTTTTCAGCCAGCCATTCAGGATATTGCCCGAGCAGTTGCACGCGAACGCGGGTACCGGAAGGCGTGCGGCTGTCGTGATGTAATTCGGGGCACAGGCGATGGAAGACTTTGGCGGGCAACAGTTGATCGACCACACGCACAAACTCAGTGATGCACAAATCGTAGTCGTTCACTTCGGTCAGAAGTTCACGAACCAGGGGATCAAGTACACCTTCCATCGGAGCCAGTAATACGCGCATTGCAGTTCAACCCTTAAAAATGACGCGCAAGAGTACCGCAAGGCCCGTCTTCCGGCAATTACCCCTGTGACAAATCACGGCTTAAGCGATTCTCCGTGACGCTTTGCGAACGCCGCGCTTTCACCGAACGCCATGCAATCCAGACGGACAGCAAAGCGGGAACGGTGAATAACAGGAACATCCAGAATGCGGCGCTCGATGCACCGGCATCCCCCTGATTCACCCCGGCAAAGTTCGCCACGGTGCCCGCTAATGCCGCACCCAGCGCGGCAGCAAAGGATTGCACTACGGTTATCGACGCACCGGCTTTTTCACGGTCTTCCTCCGGCGCCTGCTGCAATACGCGGGTCAGCAGATGTGGCCAGCCGAGGCCGATACCGAAACCGGCCAGCGTCAGCCCGAGCACCACGCCGCTGATGTTCAGCCACGGCATCCCGAAAGCCACCGGCACGGTGAACAGCAGCAACAGCAGACCGGCGGCGAGGATCAGCGGCCCGAAGACAATGGCATTATCTGCCCGGCGACCTGTCCAGCCGGAGCTGGCAACTTCGCTGAGCGTCCAGCCCGCCGCAGCGGCGGCCGTAATGTATCCGGCGGCCAGTGGCGTCTGGCCATGCAGATGTTGCAGCAGATAAGGAACAAACAGCTCACAGCCGAGGCCGATAATCAGCAGCGTCATCACCAGATATAAACCGTACAGCGGCGATGAAGTCCGCAGCGCATTACGCGGCAGCAGGCGCACATCGGCGGTAAATTCGCGATGACGTAAAATCAGCATCATCACTACTGCAATCACAAAACCGAGCAGGTTGATCAGGCCGGAGGTGGATAAACTCCCCGCCGAGACTACCAGCACCGCACCGGTCAGAAGTGCCAGTTGCATCCACGGCAGCGGCTCTTCCGGCTGCTTGTCGCGTTGGGATTTCGGCAGCAACCGCCAGGCCCAGAAGCAGAAGAAGGCGGTGACCGGCAGCAGTAAACCGAACGCCCAGCGCCAGGCATGAAGTTCGGCGAAGATACCGCCGACCGCCGGACCGACCAGCGTCGCAATGCCCCACATCGCCGAAATCAGCGCCATGGCACGCGGCCAGAGCGATTCTTTAAACAGCAGATTGATCATCGCGTAGGAGAGCGCAAACAGGAATCCGCCGCCAAGCCCCTGCAACGCCCGTCCGAGCAGCAGCACCGGCATACTCGGCGCGGCGGTACAGATAGCGGCACCGGCAATGAAAATGGCCGCGGCGGTGAGGTAGCTGCCGCGCGGTCCGGCGCTGCGCATCAGCCGCGCAGAGAGTGCCGAGCCAAGAATGGAACAGACTACGTACAGCGTGGTGTTCCACGCGTACCACGCCAGCCCGCCGATATCCTGCACCACCGACGGCAAAATTGTGATCACGATGTAACTGTTGGTGGCATAAAGCGCGACTCCGGCACTCAGGGTGATCGCACTCCCCCGGTTTTCTGCGCTGAATAAATCCTTCCACCCGCTCTGACTTTCCGACATTTCTCTGCATCCCTTTGGTTTGTTCTTTCCACGCATTGAAGCGCGTTGTGGTTGTGGTATGATTAAAACAAGAAATTACTTGGAATATGTTTTACGTAATCTAGAACCCGACGAGGTAATATGTCAAGCAGTGACTTGGAAAATAAAAATGATATCAGGCAAAGCGTCGCTGAGCACATCCTGACGTTACTCAAAACCCGTGGGGAATTACAGGCCAGCGACGCCGGTCATCTGCTGGGTACCACCGGCGAAGCGGCGCGTCAGCAGTTTGTTAAGCTGGCAAAAGACGGTCTGGTGGAAGCCAAATCCGTGTCGCAGGGCGTCGGACGTCCGACGCAGTTCTGGCAGCTGACCGCGCAGGGCCACGCGCACTTCCCCGATGCGCATGCCGATCTGACTGTACAACTCTTACAGCTGATCCGCACTTCTTTGGGTGATTCGGCGCTGGAACAACTGATCACCTCGCGGGAAAACCTGACGCTGGAAAATTACCGGCAGGCGATGGCCGGTGCCGATTGCCTGGAAGACCGGCTGCAACGGCTGACGGAAATCCGCACCCGCGAAGGCTATATGGCCGACTGGACACCACAGGAAGACGGCAGTTATCTGCTGGTGGAAAACCACTGCCCGATTTGCGCGGCGGCGGCGACCTGTCAGGGCTTCTGCCGTGCTGAACGCGATGTGTTCAGCAGCGTGCTGGAAGCACACGTCGAACGTACCGAGCACATTTTGCAGGGCGCGCGCCGCTGCGCCTATGTGGTCAGCCCTGAATCTTAAAAAACAGGCGAAAAAAAACCGCCGGTGAAGGCGGTTTAGTCTGGGACTGAGAGAAGCTTACTTGTTGCCGCTGCCCGCAGGACCGCTGCGACGCTGGCCTGCATGTGCAGGACGCGCGCGGGCCGGACGGTTTTCACCGGTGCCACGGTTTTCTGAGGTGCCGCTGCGTGCGCTGCTTCCGCCCGGACGCGGAGCGCCTGAACGTGGAGCACCGGAGCGCGGTGCGCCCGGACGCTGGCCCTGACGTGGAGCACCACGACCGCCGCCGCCACCGCTGCCCTGACGGCCATTGATGATAGGCTCTGCTTTGATGCTTGGATCTGGCTCATAACCCGGCAGTGCAACGCGTGGAATTTCACGCTTGAGCAGACGCTCGATGTCACGCAGCAGTTTATGTTCATCGACGCACACCAGAGAAACCGCTTCACCAGTGGCTTCTGCACGGCCAGTACGGCCGATACGGTGAACGTAATCTTCCGGTACGTTTGGCAGCTCGTAGTTCACAACGTGCGGCAACATGTCGATATCCAGACCGCGCGCGGCGATATCGGTCGCCACCAGTACGCGGACGGAACCGGCTTTAAAATCGGCCAGTGCACGGGTACGCGCACCCTGACTTTTGTTGCCGTGAATAGCGGCGGCAGTGATGCCGTCTTTATTCAGCTGCTCAGCCAGATGGTTCGCGCCGTGTTTGGTACGGTTGAACACCAGCACCTGTTTCCAGTCGCCTTCGCCAATCATCTGGGACAGCAGTTCTCTTTTGCGTTTTTTATCAACAAAGTGAACGGTCTGATCAATTTGCTCAGACGCGGTGTTGCGACGCGCGACTTCCACAGAAGCCGGGTTCGTCAGCAGCTTGCTCGCCAGGCCTTTGATCTCATCAGAGAAGGTCGCGGAGAACAGCAGATTCTGACGCTTGGCAGGCAGTTTCGCCAGCACGCGACGGATGTCGTGGATGAAGCCCATGTCGAGCATGCGGTCAGCTTCATCAAGCACTAAAATTTCTACCTGAGATAAATCAACAGCACGCTGGTGTTCCAGATCCAGCAAACGGCCAGGCGTTGCGATCAGAACATCCACACCACCGCGCAGTTTCATCATCTGCGGGTTGATGCTCACACCGCCAAACACCACCATCGAACGTAAGGTCAGGTACTTGCTGTAAGCCTGAACGTTTTCGCCGATTTGTGCCGCAAGTTCGCGGGTTGGGGTCAGGATCAGCGCACGAACCGGGCGACGTCCTTTGAATTGCGCATTGGTATGGCTGAGCATATTCAGCAGCGGCAGGGTAAAACCAGCGGTTTTACCGGTACCGGTCTGCGCGCTCGCCATCAGGTCACGACCTTGCAACACGACAGGGATGGCCTGACGTTGGATAGGCGTAGGTTCGCGATAGCCCTGTTCTTCAACAGCACGCAAAATTTCGGCACTTAAGCCGAGGGAATCAAATGACATATAAGGAAAAGCTCCAGTCCACTCTAACCCGAACGGGGTTCGGTGCAGTTTCAAGAGTGGATGATCAGACGAGGCAAATGAGGCATTACCACGAGGATTCGGCACAAACTGCAGTGCGCCAGTTGGGGCGATAATAGCACAGAACGCCGCTACGCGTGAAATTATCTCCTGTTGCCCTGTAACCAGTGATGACAATCACAGACGCGGGCGAAAAATTGTGACCGGATAATCTGCGGTCATAGTCCCAAACCTTGATACAGGATAATCAATTATAAACCTCATCAATACGTTCCCACTTTTTGCGTCCCCCTCTCGGTATTCACTTGCTATGCTTGCGACAGCTCCCTCTTCACTCCATTAAGGCCATACCGCAGCGACATGGAAACCTGGAAAATCAATTTAATCTCCGTCTGGCTGGGGTGTTTTTTCACCGGCATGGCGATGAGTCAAATCCTGCCTTTTTTACCTCTTTATATTGAACAGCTGGGCGTCACCGACCACGCATCCCTCAGTTTGTGGTCCGGTCTGGTCTTCAGCGGCACATTTCTGGTTTCCGCCATCGTCGCGCCGTTATGGGGCAGCCTCGCGGATCGCAAAGGCCGCAAGTTAATGCTGCTGCGCGCGGCGCTGGGCATGGCGATTGTCATGATGTTGCAGGGCTTTGCCACCAACGTCTGGCAGCTGTTCATTCTGCGCACGCTGATGGGATTAACCTCCGGTTATATCCCGAATGCCATGGCACTGGTCGCCTCGCAGGTACCGCGGGATAAAAGTGGCTGGGCGCTCGGCACGCTCTCGACCGGTCAGGTGTCAGGCGTTATCATCGGCCCGCTGCTCGGCGGTTTCATGGCCGATCACCTCGGCCTGCGCACGGTATTTTTCGTCACCAGCGGTATGCTGTTTATCAGCTTTCTCATCACGTTATTCCTGATCAAAGAGCGCGTGGTGCCGGTAACCAAAGCCAACCGGCTCAGCGGCAAAGCGGTTTTCACTACGCTGCCCTATCCGTGGCTTATCGTCAGCCTGTTCGTAACCACCATGATGATTCAGCTGGCCAATGGATCCATCAGCCCGATCCTTACACTGTTCATCCGCGAACTCTCTTCGGACACCAGTAATATCGCCTTTATCAGCGGCGTGATCGCCGCCGTTCCGGGGGTCTCGGCGCTGATGGCTGCGCCGAAACTCGGCAAACTCGGCGATCGCATCGGCGCGCACCGTGTGCTCATCGCCGCGCTGGTCTTTTGCTTCATCTTGTTCTGCCTGATGGCGCTCATCAACACCCCGACCCAGCTCGGCATTTTGCGCTTCATGCTCGGTTTCGGCGACGGTGCGCTGATGCCTGCCGTGCAGGCGTTGCTGATTAAATACAGCAGCGATCAGGTCACCGGCCGGATCTTTGGTTATAACCAGTCCTTCATGTATCTGGGGAATGTTATCGGGCCACTGATAGGCTCGACCGCCTCGGCGGTGCTGGGGTTCCGCTGGGTGTTTATCGTCACGGCAATACTGGTGTTATTTAACACGGTGCAGGTGTGGTGGAGTTTCCGGCAGGTGCCGACGGGGAGAGTCAGAATCCCGTAGAATTTGGATTGCAGGAGGCCGCTGCAATAGCGGCTTCAAAGCTCAAGTTAAATTCAAGGTCAATACCGTGGGCGTCTGCCCACAAAGAAGGTTGAGCCGCTTTGCTTTGCTCCTCTCCCTCGAAGGGAAGGGAGCCGAACGAGTGGTTTTGATTTTTTGAAATGATCCGAGCCGGTGAAGTTGTGACCGAAAAAGAGTTGGCCGCGTTCAAAAATCACGCCGAGGAAGAGGTGGAAAACCGCGCGTCTGTTTGCGCGGGTTGTAACCCGCACCGAGGGAACCGCACAGCGGCGGGATTTTGCGGCAAGAGTTGAAGCAGCTGAAACATAGCCCGTCTGCACGGCACGTGTTTTAAAAAACGGGGGAGTCCAGAGGGCGCGCGTTTACGCGTCCTTTGGGCCGGTTTGGGCGGCAGCCCAAGGTCTTGACCTTGAATTTGCTATAAAAAGCCGCTCTATGCCCGGCAATGGCATAAAAAAAGAGCGCTTTTCAGCGCCCCTCTCAAATTTGCCATCAAAAACCGATTAACGACGGTTGCCGAAGATGCGTAACAGCATCAGGAACAGGTTGATGAAATCCAGATACAACGTCAGCGCGCCCACAATCGAATATTTGCGGAAATTATCGCGGTCATCCGCAGACAACTGCGCGCCCATGTTCTTCAGCTTTTGGGTGTCATAAGCGGTCAGACCGACGAAGATCAGCACACCTGCATAAGAAATAATGTTCGCGAGGCCAGAGCTTTTCAGCCACATATTGACCAGTGAAGCCAACACCAGGCCGATCAATGCCATGAACAACATGCTGCCAATGCCGGTTAAATCACGCTTGGTCACGTAACCGTAAACACTCATCGCGCCAAACATACCGGCGGCAACAATGAACGTCCCGAAGATCGAGTCGCCGGTGTAAACCAGGAAAATGCTGGACAGCGTCAGGCCGGTCAGCGCCGAGTAGAGCATGAACAGACCGGTCGCGACCGTGCCGCTCAGGCGATTCACCATGCCTGAAATCACGAAGACCAGCGCCAGTTGCGCAATGATCAAACCGAAGAACGTAATCTGGCTGGAGAACACAAAGCTCATGATTTTTTCAGAGCCGGAAGCATACCAGGCGACAAATGCGGTCAGCAGCAAACCACAGAACATCCAGCCATAGACTTGCGCCATGTAGGCCTGAATGCCGGTATTCGCGCGTTCAACAATTGAACCATTACTGCGTGGATATCGATCCATGATGATTACCTTTTGCATGGAGGAAAAATGAGGCCAACACAGCCTCCCGATCTTCTAAGCGTATCACAGATAATGCAAAAAGCATGGGAGGCTTGCGTGCGGTTGAACTGCGATTTACCAGCGCGCTGCCGCGTCTTTATCGCTGTCACGGGCGTCAACCCAGCGGTCGCCCTCTTCGGTCGCTTCGCGTTTCCAGAATGGCGCACGGGTTTTCAGGTGATCCATAATGAATTCAGTCGCTTCGAACGCCATTCCGCGGTGCGCGCTGGTGACGCCTACAAACACAATTTCATCGCCCGGATACATCGGTCCGACGCGGTGATAAACCGAAACCCGTTGCAGCGGCCAGCGGGTACGGGCGTCGGCGACAATTTCTGCCAGCGCTTTCTCGGTCATGCCCGGATAGTGCTCCAGCGTTAATGCGCTGACATGATTACCCAGATTGTGATTGCGCACTTTGCCGGTGAAGGTCACCACCGCGCCGTCGGCGTCAGACTGCGCCAGCCAGTTGTATTCATCGCCAACGCTGAACGGCGCGACATCAACAATAATTTTGGTCTGATCCATCTCAGCCTCCGGTAACCGGCGGGAAGAACGCCACTTCGTCCCCCGCTTTCAGCGGATGCGCCATATCGGTCAGCGTCTGATTCACCGCCACCAGCAATTTGCCGGATTCCAGCGCCAGCGCCCAGCGGTCGCCGCGTGCCGTCAGGGCGTTACGCAGGCAGTCAACGGTGGGGAATTCTGCCGGCAGTTGCAGCGCTGAGGTGCCAATAATTTCACGCACCTGCGCGAAGAATAAAATCTCGATCATGCTTCCGCCTTACTTTCCACCTTAAAATCACCGGATTTCCCGCCGCTTTTTTCCAGCAGGCGGATCGGGCCAATCACCATGTCTTTCTGCACGGCTTTGCACATGTCATAAATCGTCAGCGCGGCGACGGATGCCGCTGTCAGCGCTTCCATCTCGACGCCGGTTTTACCACTCAGGCGACAGCGGGATTCGATACGTACACGATTAAATTCAGGCTGCGCTTCCAGGTTCACTTCCACTTTGGTCAGCAACAGCGGATGGCACAGCGGGATCAGATCCCAGGTTTTCTTCGCTGCCTGAATACCGGCAATGCGCGCGGTGGCGAACACGTCGCCTTTGTGGTGATTACCGCTGATGATCATCGCCAGCGTGCTTTCGGCCATTTCGACAAAGGCTTCGGCGCGGGCTTCACGCACGGTTTCGGCTTTACCGGAGACGTCCACCATGTGGGCATCGCCGGAAGCATTAATATGAGTAAGTTCTGACATGCTTATTTCTTCAAATGTGGAGTGAAATTGCACGGGCCCTGACGGGCGTCGAGCTGGGCTTCGATAATGTTATCCCAGGCCGTCTGGCAGGCGCGGGTGGAACCCGGCATGGCGAAAATCACGGTCTGATTGGCGATGCCCGCGATGGCACGAGACTGAATGGTCGAGGTGCCGATATCTTCAAAGGACACCATGCGGAACAGTTCACCAAAGCCTTCAATTTCGCGGTCGAACAGCGGCTTCAGGGCTTCCGGTGTGTTGTTGCCGACGTTAAAACCGGTGCCACCGTTAATCAAAATCGCCTGAATCTTTTCATCAGCAATCCACGCGGATACGACCGCACGGATGCTGTAAATGCTTTCTTTCACGATTTGCTGTGCGACGACGTGATGCCCGGCTTCTGTGACCGCCTCTTTCAGGTAATGCCCGGAGGTATCTTCCGCGTCGGTACGGCGATCGGACACCGTCATGACAGCCACGGATAACGGCAAAAATTCTTTGCTGGCCTTGCTCATCAGTTTGCTCCTTAAACCCTTTGGTGCCGGTTTCACCCGCCGATAAACGACAGGTTCTGAGTAATACCGGTATTGCCTTCATGCAGGAAGTGAGTCTGTTTTTTACGGCTGAGGCCGCCCTGAATGCGATCCATCAGGTCTTCCTGCTGCATATCGTCGGACAGTAAATCGCGCAGAGGAATGCCCTGCTCGCCAAACAGACACAAATGCAGATTGCCGATGGCAGAGACGCGCAGGCGGTTACAGCTGGCGCAGAAATCTTTTTCATAAGGCATGATCAGACCGATTTCGCCGAGATAATCCGGATGACTGAATACCTGTGCCGGGCCGTCACTGCGCGAACGGATCTGCAACTGCCACCCCTGACGCACCAGTTGTTCGCGCAACACTTCGCCGGAGACATGATGTTTGCGGAACAGATCGCCGCCGTCGCCGGTTTCCATCAGTTCGATGAAACGCAGCTGAATCGGGCGAGTTTTGATCCAGTCAAGGAACGTGCCGAGGCTGGCGTGATTCACGTCGCGCATCAGCACGGTATTGACTTTTACCTTGCTGAAACCGGCGTCAAACGCGGCATCAATGCCTTCCATGACTTCACGGAATTTGTCCTGCCCGGTGATGGCATGAAACTGGCGGGCATCGAGGCTGTCGACGCTAACGTTGATATTGGTCAGCCCGGCATCGCGCCATTTGCTGATATCACGCGCCATGCGATAACCATTGGTGGTCACCGCCAGCGTTTTGATTGAGGGATTTTCGCGCACGGCGGCGATGATCTCGCAGAAGTCGCGGCGCAGCGACGGTTCGCCACCGGTCAGGCGCACTTTTTCCGTTCCTAACTGAGCGAACGCGCGGCTGACCCGACGGATTTCATCGAGCGAGAGAAAGCTTTTATTGCTGTGTCCGTGCGGCTTGTAGCCGTCCGGCAGACAATAGGTGCAACGAAAATTGCACACGTCGGTGATCGACAGCCGCAAGTAATAAAACTTGCGGGCAAAAGCATCAGTAAGTTGAAGCACCTTTACACCTTTCCAAATACGGGAGATGCGGGCATTTCTGCCATGCACCCTGGTGACGTTCGTCACGGCCAGAGCACCATATTGTTTCTGTGGGACTATCGTCAGAAAGCAACTTAGGGGCAAAGGCTAGGAGTTGATCCATTTCTTTCTTTGCAGAAGCCATGAATTCGGGTAACGGCGCATATTCTAACGCCGTAAAGTCCGGATCGCCAAGGTGGTTTTCGTTATGCATTTTGATATATAACGACTTTTCAATGCAAAACGCTGCATTTTCAACGATAAAAGCGGCGATATAGAAAAAGTGTTTCAGGAAGGCTAATTGATAACATCCTGTTGCAAAATTAGGTAAAATCCCCGGATAAAATTTCAGCCTCCCGTGCTCCCCCGTCTTACAAGGAAACTTATGCGCAATCGTACTCTCGCTGACCTCGATCGGGTGGTGGCACTCGGCGGAGGCCACGGGCTTGGCCGCGTGATGTCTTCGCTCTCTTCGCTGGGCCCACGACTGACGGGCATCGTGACAACAACGGATAACGGCGGTTCGACCGGCCGCATCCGCCGTTCAGTGGGCGGCATTGCGTGGGGTGATATGCGCAACTGCCTGAACCAGCTGATCACTGAACCGAGTCTGGCCTCAGCGATGTTTGAATATCGTTTCAGCGGTCAGGGCGAACTGGACGGACACAACCTCGGCAACCTGATGCTGCGCGCGCTGGATCACCTGACCGTGCGACCGCTGGAAGCGATCAATCTGGTGCGCAGCCTGCTGAAAGTGGACGCGGAGCTGATCCCGATGTCTGAAGATCCGGTAGATCTCACGGCGATTGATGCAGACGGCAAACGTGTGCACGGCGAAGTGAATGTCGATAAGTTGCAAAAAACGCCACGCGAACTGCTGCTGGAACCCCAGGTGCCCGCAACCCGCGAGGCGATCCAGGCGATTGATGAAGCCAATCTGATACTGATCGGGCCCGGCAGTTTCTACACCAGCCTGATGCCGCTGTTGCTGATGAACGATCTCACCACCGCCCTGCGCCGCAGCCGCGCGCACATTGTTTACATTGGCAATCTGGGGAAAGAGCTGAGCGTCGCCGCCGCCTCGCTGACGCTGGACAACAAGCTGGACATGATCGAAAAACGCATTGGCCGTCGTGCCGATGCGGCAATCGTCGGGCCGAAAGTGCAGGTCGGCAACTGCGCCGCTGAACATCTGATTATTCAAAGCCCGCTGGAAGCCAGCGACATTCCGTACCGTCATGATCGCGAAATGCTGCGCATGGCGCTGGAAGAAGCGCTGCAAAAGATGCAGTAACGCCTGCCCCCATAACACAAAGGCCGCGCAATGCGGCCTTTGTCATTTTTGCAGGCTCTGACTTATTGCCAGTCCGCTAAAATCTGCGCGGTCGTTTTCACCGATACCGGATTGCCCGGCACAGAAAGCCCTTCCCAGACTTCGTTGTGATGAGCGATCAGCTGCTGCGCGGTCACGTGGGTGCGGTTGCCGGTGGTATGCGCATCGGACGCCACGGTCACCGCGTAGCCTTTGCTGGCCGCGATTTTGATGGTGGTGTCGACGCAATAATCGGTGGCGCAGCCACAAATTGTGAAACGCGTGGTATCCAGCTCTTTGAGAACAGATTCCAGTGTTGTGCGGTAGAAGGAATCACAGGCGGTTTTGGTGACAGAAATTGCACCATCCGGGCGATGCAGCTCCGGTAAGACATCCCACAGCGCGCTGCCTTCGGTCATCTCCCCCTCGGCATGCTGGATGAAGATGACCTGCCCTGCCCGGTCGATCATCTGATTAATCTGTGCAGCACGTCCGGCACGATCATACCGTTCGGATTCAAACACACCATTTTGCATATCCACAACAATCAGTACGTTTTGCTCTGCCACAATCCTTTCCCTCAACAATCACAACCCAAGAATGAAAAAAGCCCTGCATCACTTTACACAATGCGGAGCTTTTTCACAGGCTGATAACAATGAATTTATCAGGAGGGATCGTCTTGTTTTTTCATCAACGGATGATCGTTCCACGGACTGTCGGCGGCCGGTTTGGCGGTGCTGACTTTTGGCTTTTGCGCTTTGACTTCAGACAGCGGCGTGCGGCGTTTGCTGCGGCTCATGTCCGGGCGCAGATGGCCTTCGATGAAATCCAGATACAGCGTTTCCACTTCCTTACGCGCCCAGGGCGTGCGGCGCAGGAATTTCAGGCTGGATTTTACACTCGGATCGCTTTTGAAACAGTTGATGTTCACCTGCGACGCCAGCGCCGGCCAGCCGAAGTTGTCCACCAGCGTTGTCAGCAGTTTTTCCAGCGTGACGCCGTGCAGCGGATCTTTCGCCGCACCGGGGTTTTGTGGTGTATCAGTCATCAGCAAGCTCGCTCAACAAAATTCAGGGCGCGCAGTCTAGCACTTTTGTTCGCTGCTGACACCGCGCGCCTGAGGGTTTAGGACACAGCGATAAACTGTTCGCGCAGGGCGTGCAGTTCGTCGCGGGTATTGGCCGCCTCTTCGAACTCCAGATTTTGTGCATGCGCATACATTTTGCTTTCCAGCTCCTTGATGCGTTGCTCCAGCGCTTTTGGCGTAAGCGATTTGAAGGTTTGCGCCGCTTCGGCATCCCGCTTGTCTTTGTTCTTTTTGGTCTTCGGCTGACCGAGTTGCAGAATATCGGAAATCTTTTTGTTCAGCCCCATCGGCGTGATGCCATTATCGAGGTTGTACTGTTCCTGTTTGGCGCGGCGACGCTCGGTTTCTTCGATGGCTTTCGCCATGGATTTGGTGATCCGGTCGCCGTACAAAATTGCCTTACCGTTGAGGTTACGCGCCGCACGGCCGATGGTCTGGATGAGCGAGCGTTCAGAACGCAGAAAGCCCTCTTTGTCGGCATCAAGAATAGCCACCAGCGAAACCTCCGGCATATCCAGCCCTTCTCTGAGCAAGTTAATGCCGACCAGCACGTCGAATTCACCGAGACGCAAATCGCGAATGATCTCCACGCGCTCCACGGTATCGATGTCAGAGTGCAGGTAACGCACCTTCTCGCCGTGTTCTTCCAGATACTCGGTCAAATCCTCAGCCATGCGCTTGGTCAGCGTGGTGACCAGCACACGCTCGTTGATGGAAACGCGTTTGCGGATCTCCGACAGCAGGTCATCAACCTGAGTGGTCACCGGCCGCACTTCGATCAGGGGATCGAGCAGACCGGTCGGACGCACCACCTGTTCGACGACGTCGCCACCGGATTTTTCCATCTCATAGGTGCCGGGCGTGGCGGAGACGTAAATACTTTGCGGCGCGGCGGCTTCGAATTCCTCAAAGCGCATCGGACGGTTATCGAGCGCCGACGGCAGACGAAAGCCGTATTCCACCAGCGTTTCTTTGCGCGAACGGTCGCCTTTGTACATCCCGCCGATTTGCGGAATGGTGACGTGGGATTCATCGACAATCAGCAGGCCGTCGGCTGGCAGATAGTCAAAAAGCGTTGGCGGCGGCTGACCGGGACCACGTCCGGAAAGATAACGCGAATAGTTTTCGATGCCGGAGCAATAACCCAGCTCGTTCATCATTTCAAGATCAAACTGCGTGCGCTGGCTGATGCGCTGTTCTTCCAGCAGTTTGTTATTGCCGAGCAGCACTTTGCGCCGGTCGGCCAGTTCCACCTTGATGTCTTCCATCGCCTGCACGATACGTTCGCGCGGAGTGACGTAGTGCGTTTTCGGATAGATGGTGAAACGTGGCACTTCATGCTGAACCTGACCGGTCAGCGGATCGAACAGCGACAGCCGCTCGACTTCCTGATCAAACAGCTCGATGCGTACCGCCAGATCGTCTGATTCCGCCGGGAAGACGTCAATCACTTCACCGCGTACGCGGAACGTACTGCGCTGGAAAGCCTGATCGTTACGGGCATATTGCAGCTCGGCCAGACGGCGCAGGATCGAACGCTGATCGATGATCATGCCCTTCGTCAGGTGCAACATCATTTTGAGATACAGATCCGGATCGCCCAGACCGTAAATCGCCGATACCGACGCCACCACGATCACATCGCGGCGTTCCAGCAGGGCTTTAGTAGCAGAAAGACGCATCTGCTCGATATGTTCGTTCACCGAGGCATCTTTTTCGATAAACGTGTCCGAGCTTGGGACATACGCCTCAGGCTGGTAGTAATCGTAGTAAGAAACAAAGTATTCAACGGCGTTTTCCGGGAAGAACTCTTTCATCTCGCCGTAAAGCTGCGCCGCCAGCGTTTTATTCGGCGCCAGCACCATCGTCGGACGGTTGAGGTCAGCAATGACGTTCGCCACGGTAAAGGTTTTGCCGGAGCCGGTGACCCCAAGCAACGTCTGGTGCGCCAGACCGTTCTCCAGCCCTTCTTCCAGACGACGGATTGCCTCAGGCTGATCGCCTGACGGTTTAAATTCGGAATGCAGTTTGAACACTTTACTCATGACGGGCTACCTGACTGAAGAAGAAGACGCACAAGACCATTGGCAAAAACAGGACCTGGGGCGGAGGATCAGTATGGAAGACTCCTCATTTTTTGCCACTGCTGATTTTTGCCGCCACTATAATACTGTATATAAAACCAGCCTCCAATGACTATTCCTCACACAGCGTTTAACTGGTTGGCGTACCTGCACTTTTTTAGGTTATCGGCAAAACGGTTTTTTCACCATCAGATGACATTCCTCCCCAAAATTTATCATCTGTTAACTTACTGACCACAGGTTGACGAAAACTGACACTGTCAGTGCGAACGAATTGGGGCCGTATTGCTTTTAACTAACCATTTGATAAAAAAGAACATCATTAAAAAGCCGCGAATTCGGGCAAACCGAGCGCAACCCCCGTCCCGTCTCGTCTGTAGCATCTTTTCTCACTCTCATGCACAAGGTTATCCACAGGAATAGTGGATAACTCACAGCACGCCGCGCACAGCGGGAGTTGGTAAAAAACATCCTTCAGGCAATTCAGGCCTCTGAGTGGTCTTTTTTAGTTATTTTTTATCTTTTTTATCTCCTCATTTATGCCTATTTTGCCTAAATTACAGTGCTGATGTTTCTTGCAAAAATCAAAAAGTACGATCTAAAGGATCTTTAAACATTCCCGCACCGGATCCTTTGCACCAAAATCAGTGAGACCGGCACTGGCAAAGTGCAGCGCTATTCTCCATATGCACTGTGAGCGACATCAAAACCTGAGCAACGCTTATGAATAATCCGAAATCCCCGCCCGCCGTAGCGTTAACACCCCCGTAACTTCTCTTTTTATTCTGCTTTATGAAACTTGGCCTGAGAGTTGCAAATTCCCTGCTGTGAGAGATTTTATGAAGCATTCCCCTGCAGAAGGCGTGAACAGTGGAATAAAAATGTCAGAAAAATGACAGTGGCCGTCAAAGTGAAGTTCAGCGGAACGCTCCGTGAGCGAGGGAGGTCTGATGTTAAGTGTAAAATCGGTTAACCAGTATTACGGTCAGAAACACATTTTGTGGGATATCAATCTCGAACTTTACCGCGGGCAATGCACCGGTTTAATCGGGCGAAACGGCGTCGGCAAAACGACGCTGATTAACTGCATCATGGGGCATCTGCCGGTCAAAAGCGGTGCGATCTTCTGGCAGTCGGCCAATGAAGAACCGCAAAGTTTGCTCAATCTGCCGGTAGAAAGCCGGGCGCAAATGGGAATTGGCTACGTGCCGCAGGGGCGACAGATCTTTTCGCAGATGAGCGTCGATGAAAATCTGCAAATTGCCATGATGTCCAGCCGCAATAAGACGCGTCGCGTGCCTGAGCAGGTGTACGACCTGTTTCCAGTACTTAAGGAAATGGGTTCACGCAAGGCGGGTGAGCTTGATGAGAGCCAGCAACAGCAGCTGGCCATCAGCCGGGCGCTGGTTCAGCAGCCGGAACTGCTGATCCTGGATGAGCCGACCGAGCACACCAGCGCGGCGATGGCGGCGAATATGGGGAACATCATTCACCGGCTCAATCGCGACCTCGGCCTGACGCTGCTGCTGGTCGGCCACAAGCTGCCGTTCATTCGTAGCGTCGCTGACCGGTTTTGTCTGGTCGACGGCGGGCGAAACGTCGCGCAGGGCACGCTGGCACAGCTCGACGATACGCTGGTCAAAAACTATCTGACCTTCTGATGTCTGTTTTTGACGGTTTTAGTTACTCAGACGGTCGAGACTGAGATATTGCCCAAGATTGACGTCCGGTCCGACACTCAGGTACGGGATCTCGCCCAGCAGTGGCGCAGGCAGCATACGCGTGAGCGTATCCATGTAAGCCTGATGATGCTTCCCCGTTTCCTGAACGTCGTTGGCAATCCATCCCGCCAGCGGTAAACCGCTCTGCGCGATAGCCTGTGCGGTCAGCACGGCGTGATTAATGCACCCGAGACGCATCCCCACCACCAGCACCACCGGCAGTTGCTCGGCAACTACCCAGTCGGCAAAGGTATAGTCAGCTGTCAGCGGCGTATACCAGCCGCCTGCGCCTTCCACCACCACCCAGTCCGCCAACGGTTCGAGATGACGCAGGCCTGCCGATAATACAGCCGGGTCGATGGGGCATTTTTCAAGTTCGCTGACGATATGCGGCGAGGTGGGTTCGACAAAGGTGCACGGGTTCACTTCGTCATAGCGCAACCCGACAGTGCTGAACGCCTGCAACGCCAGCGCATCGCTGTTGCGCGGCCCTTCGGCGGTCATTTCACTGCCTGATGCCACCGGTTTATACCCGGCGGTGGAGTGTCCGGCCTGTGCTGCGGCCTGTAAAAATGCGCTTGTCGCGACAGTTTTACCGACTTCGGTATCGGTGCCGGTAATAAAGTATTTTTTCATGTTTTAGTTAAACAAATCTGGAGTTGGTTTATCTCCCTCCCCTGCGAAGGGGAGGGCCGGGGTGGGGTATTAATGGCAACTCTGGCTTTCAAGTTGCCTGCAAAACCCCCTCCCAACCTCCCCCTTCGCAGGGGGAGGAGTAGATTAACGTGGGATCAGTTCTTCCACCTGCAAAATGCCGTAGACCATCCGGTAGTTGAGCGGCAGGATGCCGTCGCGGCGGACGTAATGTTTCTCCAGCAATTGCAGACGCTCTCGCCCGCCCAGCCCGCCGATGCGACCGTTTTTGATGTGCGTCGCGCCAATGCCTTTCAAAGATCGCATCAGCGACATCACGTCAGGGAATTCGGCGACGTGATCGCTGAAAGTGACTTCATGGCGATACGGCGCGCAGGCTTCGGCGATTTTATCCGGCGTCAGAAATTTGTTCACGTGGCGGCGCCCGTCGACTTTCATCCATGCGGCAGCCAGTTCGTTAAGCGAGCCTTCAGCCAGCGTGGAGAAAATCACCAGCCCGCCGTTGCGGGTGACGCGGTGCATTTCTTCCAGCGCGCGCGGCAAGGCATTGCACCACTGCACGGCCAGATTACTGAAACAGATGTCGACGGAGTTGTCGGCGAACGGCAAACGCTCGATGTCACCGGGCACATATTCGTCGGCCGAATCCAGCTCGCGGGCACGCGTTAACATGCCCTCGGAGAGATCCAGCGCGATGACATGATTGCCCTGCGCCCGCCAGTGGCGGCTGAAATAGCCGGTGCCGCAGCCCGCATCCACTACGGTGTTTTTCACGCCGTCAAGTTCATACATCTTCAGGTACGGCGCGGCGAGAGAGAGTAATTCCTCCCCGACATCACGCTGCAACTGCGCGGCATTTTCATAACTGATGGCGGCGCGACTGAACGCGTCGGCCACCGCTTGTTTATTCACTAATTCAGTGACTGCACCCATGAAGGGACTCCAGCAAAAAATCGATATCTTCCGGCCTGTGCGCTGCCGTCAGGGTGATACGCAAGCGCGCACTGCCCGGTGGCACCGTCGGTGGACGGATGGCGCTGACCCACAACCCGCACTCGCGCAGCCTTTCCGCCAGATCCAGCGCGGGCTGATTTTCACCCACGATAACGGGCTGGATCGCGGTCTGTGACCCGGTCAGCCCGTACGGCAATCCGGCGGCACCCGCGCGAAAACGGGCAATATTGGCGGCCAGTTTATCACGCAGACCGTCGTCTTGCTGGATCCGCGCCAGCGACGCCTGCAACGCACAGACCTGCGCGGCAGGCATCGCGGTGCTGTAAATCAGATGACGGGCAAACTGCAACAAATAGTCGGCCGTTGCGTCATCGCACAACACCGCCGCTCCGCTGCATCCGAACGCTTTGCCAAAGGTCACCACCAGCAGCTCAGGGCGGACGCCCTGCTGCCAGCAACTGCCACGTCCCTGCTCGCCGATCACCCCGACGCCGTGAGCATCATCCACCATCAGCCAGCTGCCGTGCGCCTGCGACAAACGGTGCAAACCGGCGAGCGGCGCAGCATCCCCGTCCATGCTGAATACGCCTTCGGTCACCACCAGCGTTTCACCGGCCACCGGTTTTTCCAGCAGACTTTGCAGAGAATCCGGCTGATTGTGATGAAAACGCCGCAGCTGCGAAGGTGCGTGTGCGGCGGCTTCCAGCAAAGACGCGTGGCTGAGTTTATCCGCCAGCACGCGATCCTGGCGTTGCATCAGCGCCGCCAGAATCGCCTGATTGGCCGCAAAGCCGGAGATAAACAACAGCGCGCGCGGATACCCCTGCCACGCTGCCAGTTGCCCCTCAAACTCCGCGTGCGCATCGCTGTAACCGGTAACGTGACCGGAACCGCCGCTGCCCGTGCCGTATGTCTGCGCGCCCTGCTGCCAGGCGGCAATCACTTCAGCGTCCTGACTCAGGCCGAGATAATCGTTACCCGAAAAATTCAGATAACGCCGGTCGCCCTGGGTCAGAAAGCGCGCGCTGCCGCCACGGTTAGGCTGACGCACGCGAAATGCGGCGGCCTGTTTACGGGCGGAGATCGCGGCATCGATCCGCGTTTGCCAGCTCATCGGTCAGACGGCAGCGTTGTAGAATTGCGGCGTATCGGCGTGAACCAGCTGTTCGGCCAGCGCGGCCTGCTGCTGGTTATCGCCCATTTCCGTTTCGAACACCTGCGGGTTCAGACCGAGTTTGCCGAACAGGATCAAATCTTTGTCTTCCGCCGGGTTTGGCGTAGTCAGCAGTTTGCAACCGTAGAAGATCGAGTTGGCACCGGCCATAAAGCACATCGCCTGCGTCTGCTCACTCATCTGCTCGCGGCCTGCGGAGAGGCGCACGTAGGATTGCGGCATCATGATGCGCGCCACGGCGATGGTGCGGATAAAATCGAAAGGATCGACGTCGTCGTTATCGGCCAGCGGTGTGCCTTTGACTTTCACCAGCATATTGATTGGCACGCTTTCCGGCGGCACCGGCAGGTTTGCCAGCTGCATCAGTAAACCGGCGCGGTCTTTGACCGTTTCACCGAGGCCGACAATGCCGCCGGAGCAGACTTTAATGCCCGCGCCGCGCACTTCCGCCAGCGTATCCAGACGTTCCTGATAACTGCGGGTGGTGATGATGCTGCCGTAAAATTCCGGCGAGGTATCGAGGTTATGGTTGTAGAAATCCAGCCCGGCTGAGGCCAGACGCTGCGCCTGCGTGGTATTTAGCGAGCCCAGCGTCATGCAGGTTTCCATCCCCATCTCTTTCACGCCCTGCACCATCTGCTCGAGGTAAGGCATGTCACGGTCATGCGGGTTTTTCCACGCCGCACCCATACAGAATCGGGTCGAACCGGCGGCCTTCGCCTGACGCGCTGATTCCAGTACCTGTTCAACTTCCATCAGACGTTCGGATTCCAGCCCGGTTTTGTAACGGGAACTCTGCGGGCAATATTTACAGTCTTCCGGACAGGCACCGGTTTTGATCGACAGCAGCGTGCTGACCTGAACCTGACGCGGATCAAAGTGCTGGCGGTGGATCTGCTGAGCTTCGAACATCAGCTCAAGGAAGGGTTTGTTAAACAGTGCCTGAGTCTTCTCAAGCGTCCATTGGGTGCGGGTGGTCATCGCGACAACTCCAAAATAAATGTTTCGTGAACGTTTTTATGGTCGGTATACTGTCAACCATTCTCGATTCGTTTTAGTTTACGGTCAACGATAATTATATTTTTTAGTTTACAACTTTGCACCCGCAGGAATCTTTTATGAACCCCGCCGATCTTGAATTCGACCAGCGCCATATCTGGCATCCGTACACCTCCATGACCAAACCGCTGCCCGCGTATCCGGTCGAATCGGCGTCCGGCGTGATGCTACAACTCGCCGATGGCCGCCAGCTGGTGGACGGCATGTCCTCGTGGTGGGCGGCGATACACGGATACAACCACCCGCAGCTGAATGCGGCGGCGGTCGAACAGATCGGCAAAATGTCGCACGTGATGTTCGGCGGGATCACCCATCCTTCGGCGATTGCGCTGTCACGACGTCTGGTGGAGATGACCCCTGCCGGGCTGGAATGCGTGTTTCTGGCCGACTCCGGTTCGGTGGCGGTGGAAGTCTCGCTGAAAATGGCGATGCAGTACTGGCAGGCGCGCGGTGAGAAACGTCAGACGCTGCTGACGCTGCGCAACGGCTATCACGGCGACACCTTCGGCGCGATGTCGGTGTGCGATCCGCAAAATTCGATGCACAGTTTGTATCAGGGTTATCTGCCGCAGCATCTGTTCGCCGATGCGCCGCAAAGCCGCTTCGGCGGGGCGTGGGATGAAGCAGATATCGTGCCGTTCGCCCGCCTGCTGGAAGAGCATCACCGCAAAATCGCCGCCGTGATTTTAGAACCCGTGGTGCAGGGCGCGGGCGGAATGCGGATTTATCATCCGGCTTACCTGAAGCGGGTACGCGAGCTGTGCGATGACTTCGGCGTGCTGCTGATTGCCGATGAGATTGCCACCGGGTTTGGCCGTACCGGCAAGCTGTTTGCCTGCGATCACGCGGGAATTTCGCCGGATATTCTCTGCCTCGGCAAGGCGCTGACCGGCGGCTACATGACGCTTTCTGCTACGCTGACTACCCGCCACGTGGCGGAAGTCATCAGCAACGGCGAGGCCGGATGTTTCATGCACGGCCCGACATTTATGGGTAATCCGCTGGCCTGCGCGGTCGCCGACGCCAGCCTGCGCTTACTCTCAGAGAACCGCTGGCAGGCGCAGGTGTTTAGCATCGAAAAGCAGTTGAAAACCGAACTGGAGCCGCTGGCGGAACACCCGGCGGTGGCGGACGTGCGCGTGCTCGGCGCGATTGGCGTGGTGGAAATGCGTGAGCCGGTGAACATGGCGCAGTTGCAAAAACACTTCGTCGCCGAAGGCGTGTGGATCCGCCCGTTCGGCAAGCTGATTTACCTGATGCCGCCGTACATCATTTCACCGGCAGAGCTGAGCCAGCTGACCGCCGCGATTGCCAGTGCGCTGGCTGCGTTGTACTGATTCAGACCTTAATTACACCGCGCTGACCAGGCGGTGTGACGTCGAAAGCAGCGCGTTCAGCTTTTCACGGCTGAGCCGCGCTTCTTCGGTGAGATAGTCAATGGCCACCGTCAGCGCGGGCGTCGGATTTTCCGGGTACAACAGCGTATAGGCCGCGCCGCTTGCCACGCACAGCGGGAAGGGTGCGATCACCCTTCCCGCCTGCAAATCATCTTCGATCAGTGTCAGATCGCCAATCGCCACGCCATAGCCCTGCAGCGCTGAGTTGATCGCCAGATCCAGCGTATCAAAATGCTGCGATTTGGCTGACGGCAGGCTTTGCACGCCCTCTTCGCGCAGCCACATCAGCCAGTCGCGGCGATCCCGCGTCGGGTGCAGCAAGGTTTTATCCGCTAAATCGCCCACGTCGGTACGCCCGTTGTGACGCGGCAAAAAGTCCGGCGTACACACCGGCGTCAGCACTTCATCAAAAAGATGATGCGCGCGCCGCTGGGATTCCGGCGGCCGCCCAAAAATCACCGCCGCATCAAAATGCTCATTGCTGAAATCCACACCGTGCGCAATGGACGCCGTTAACTCGATCCGCATATCAGGCCGGTCGTTTTGCAGCTGGATCACCCGTGGCAACAGCCAGCGCATCGAACAAGTCGGACATTTGATGCGCAGCGTGTCCGGGTGCGAACCGACGCGTTTTAGCGCCTCGCCCATCAGCGCCAGCGCCTGTTGCACCGGCGGCAACAGCTGTGCGCCGCGCGGAGTCAGGGTCAGCCCGCGTGCCTGGCGTAAAAACAACGGATAACCCAGCGACACTTCCAGCCCGGTTATCTGCCGGCTTACTGCGCCCTGCGTGATGTGCAGCAGCGTCGCGGCGTGGGTCAGATTCAACGTCTGCGCCACCACGGCAAAGGTTTTCAGCACGTTGAGTGACGGCAAATTCAGGGCATTCAGATGGGACAACTCGGAAGAAAGGGCCACATGCACCTCGGTTAAATCGTCATTAAGCCATGATCTGTGATCATGCCGAGTATGACAAATTTTCTATTGTCGGCACAGGGGAACTGTTGCTTAATCGGTGAACACCCGTTTTAACCCGCTTATGGCCGTCTGGCCTGATTTATTGGGAAGCCTGCTATGAAAAGCGCACTGTTACCGCAGTCAAAATTACCCGACGTCGGCACCACGATTTTCACCGTGATTGGCCAGCTGAGCGCCGAACACAACGCACTGAACCTGTCACAGGGCGCACCGAATTTCTCCTGTCAGCCGTCACTTATCGACAGCGTGACCAAAGCCATGCGCGAGGGTCATAACCAGTATGCGCCGATGAGCGGCGTGGCGGCACTGCGTCACGCGCTGTCGGCCAAAGTCGATGCGCTCTACGGCTGCCATTACGATGCCGACGCCGAAGTCACCGTGATGGCCAGCGCCAGCGAAGGCCTCTATTGCGCCATCAGCGCGCTGGTGCATCCGGGCGATGAGGTGATTTACTTCGAACCTTCGTTTGACAGCTACGCGCCAATTGTCCGCCTGCAGGGCGCAAAGCCGGTGGCGATTGCGCTTTCGATGGATGATTTCAGCATCGACTGGGATCAGGTGGCGAGCGCCATTAACAGCCGCACGCGGATGATCATCATCAACAGCCCGCACAACCCGACCGGCGCGATCTTTACCGATTTCGACATCGAGCGCCTGACCGCGCTGACCGAAAACACCGACATCATTATTTTGTCCGATGAAGTCTACGAGCATGTGGTGTTTGATGGCGAACGCCATGAGAGCATGGCCTGCCATCCGCAGCTGGCCGAGCGCAGTGTGATTGTGTCGTCGTTTGGCAAAACCTATCACGTCACCGGCTGGCGCGTGGGTTACTGCCTTGCGCCCGCTGAACTGATGAGTGAAATCCGCAAAGTGCATCAGTTTATGATGTTCTCCGCCGACACGCCGATGCAGGTCGCTTTCGCCGAAGCGATGGCCGATCCGCAGAGTTATCTCGGTCTGGCGGATTTTTATCAGCAAAAACGTGATTTACTGGCCGATGCGCTCAGCGAATCCCGGTTTGAATTGCTGCCAAGCCGTGGCAGCTTCTTTATGCTGGCGCGTTTTAGCCATTTCAGCCCGCTCTCCGATGACGAATTTGTGCTGAGTCTGATCCGTGATCATCAGATAGCCACCATTCCGCTGTCGGCGTTTTACAGCAATAACAAACCCACCGGGCTTATCCGCCTGAGTTTCGCGAAAGATAACGACACGTTGTACGAAGGCGCCCGCCGTCTGTGTCGCGTCTGAGCCTTTTCACTGACTTTTATCTGTCTACATAACGCTGGGGAAGTGTGAATAATGAAAAAATTGAAAATCGCATTACTGTTAGGCTGCGCCGTGGCCTCTTTTTCTGCACTGGCCGACGGCTCCACGCTGAAATTTGGTCTGGAAGCGCAGTACCCGCCGTTTGAATCCAAAAGTGCCACCGGCGAATTACAGGGTTTTGATATCGATCTGGGCAACGCCGTCTGCGCCGCCGCCAGCCTGAAATGCGACTGGGTTGATACCTCATTCGACAGCCTGATTGCAGGATTGCAGGCACGCAAATTTGACGCCATTAACTCGGCGATGAACGTCACCGAGAAACGCCGTCAGGCGATTGATTTCACCGACGTGATTTATCGCGTACCCAGCAAACTGATCGCCAAAAAAGATTCTGGCCTGCTGCCTGACGTGGCGTCGCTGAAAGGCAAACATATCGGCGTATTGCAGGGTTCGATTCAGGAAAGTTACGCACAGGCACACTGGGCACCGAAAGGCGTCGATGTCGTCTCGTATCAGGATCAAAACCAGGTCTATCTGGACCTCTCCTCCGGCCGCCTGGACGGTACCTTAGTGCTGGCACCGGCCGGTCAGACCGGTTTCCTGTCGCGTCCGGACGGTAAAGATTACGGATTTGTCGGCGACGCGGTGCGTGACGATAAAATCCTCGGCAGCGGCATCGCCTTCGGCCTGCGCAAAGGTGATACCGCCACCAAAGAGAAACTCGATAAAGCCATCGCGAAAGTGAAGCAGGAAGGCACCGTGAAAACGCTGTCGAAGAAATACTTTGGTGATATTGATGTGAGTGTGAAGTAAATACCGAGTGCGTGGCGTAAAAACCCTGCCGCTCCGTTCGGCAGGGTTTTTTGATCGCGCCATCTCACCATTTAAAAAACAGAGAAAGTAAATTTGCACGACGTATTTGGTTTTTTGAAATGATCCGAGCGGGCGAAGTTGTGACCTAAAAAGCCCCTGGCCGCGTTCAAAAATCACGCCGGAGGGAGAGGTGGAAAACCGCGCGTCTTTTTGCGCGGGTTGTAACCCGACCAGAGGGCACCGCGCAGCGGCGGGATTTTGCGGCAATAGCTGCGGCGGCTGAAACATAGCCGGGATGCAAGGCACGTGTTTTAAAAAACGCGAGAGTCCAGAGGGCGCGCGTTTACGCGTCCTCTGGGCCCGTTTGGGCGGCGAGCCCAAGGTCTTGACCTCGACGTTGACTTTCAAACCAGCCCAAACCGATGTTCAAAACTTATAATCAACGCTCCCTCAATGATTCCTTCACCTTATTCAATGGTTTAATCAGATAGTCCAGCACACTTTTTTGGCCGGTTTTGATATCCACGTTGGCCACCATCCCGGGCACAATCGGGAACTGACGACCGGCTTTGTTGGTCAGGAAGGCTTTGTCCGTTCGCACGTAGACCCGGTAATAGTACTGATCGCGTTTTACTTCATCCTGCAAAGTGTCCGGCGATACGCCTTCGACTTTGCCCTCGAGATCGCCATAAATCGATGAATCGTAGGCCGAGATTTTCACCGTGGCCGGTAAGCCCGGACGGATGTAGGCGATGTCGCGCGGGTTGATGCGGGTTTCGATAAGCAACTGGTCTTCGATAGGCACGATTTCCATCAGCTTGCCGCCCGGCTGTAACACGCCGCCGACGGTGGAAACCTGAATGTCTTTAACGATACCGTGCACCGGCGAATACAGCTCTGAGCGCGTCACCTGATCTTCCTTACCGGCCATTACCTGCATTTCCGCGTCCAGATCGGCGTTGTTTTTCACCTGCTCCTCGCGCGCACGCACTGCATACTGGTTAATCGCATCATCGATTTTTCCGCGCAGTTCGCTGGCCTGACGTTTCAGACGGATCACTTCGACCTGCCCCGCCGCGCCTTTGGCCACCAGCGGCTGCGTCATATTGATTTCGTCATTCACCAGTTTCAGCGACTGCTGGAGGTTGCTGACCGTTTCATCGCGGTTCTGCTTGCGCGATAAATAGAGCTGACGCTCACGCGCCACCAGCTCCGGCGATTTCATGGTTTCAGGGCTGAACCTGAGCGGTGCGCCGGTCAGTTCGGCGCTCAGACGTTCGGAGGACGCACGCAGCGTGCGCACCCGCGAGGCCGCTTCACCGAAGTTAGACTGCGAGCGGGTCGGGTCGAGCTGCGCCAGCAGCTGTCCGCGATTAACCACCGAGCCTTCCTGCACCAGCAGTTTTAAAATCACGCCGCCGTCGAGGGAGTCTATCTGCTGCGCTTTGCTCGATGGCGTCACTTTACCGGTGCCGACCGTCACTTCATCGAGCACCGCGAACCGCGCCCAGATGAAGAAGATCAACAGGCTGGCGAGCGATGCCCAGATAATCCACGAGACTTTACGACTTTCGGCTTCCAGCTCATCGTGCAATGTTAAATGTGCCATGCGGTGTCCTCAGCAGCTCAGGCTGCGCCTTGTCGGTTGTCGGTGGCTGCCGCAACGGCAGGTACAGGCGTATTGCTGGCGGCGGTCGCCAGAATTTTGTCACGCGGCCCGTCGGCCACAACGCGGCCGTTGTCCATCACCACGATCCTGTCCACCAGCTTGAGCAACGCCGGACGGTGCGTCACTACGATCAGCGTCCGTCCCACCAGCCATGTATGCAACTGGCGGATGACGTACTCTTCCAGTGCTTCATCCATTGACGCCGTCGGTTCATCGAGCAGCACCACCTGCGGATTACGCAGGATCATGCGGCTCAGCATCACCATTTGCCGCTGGCCGCCGGAAAGCCCGCGCCCGCCTTCATTAATCACTTTATCGAGGCTGGAGGCGTCGGCCTGCACCATCGACAGCGCGCCGCTGATGCGCAGCGCCTGCAACATTTCCTGATCGGTAGCATGCGGATAACCGAGCATCAGGTTCTGTCGCAGCGTGCCAAAGAACAGGCGCGAGTCCTGCGACAGATAGCCGAGCTGGCGGCGGATATCGGCCGGTTCGACTTTGGTCATGTCCACGCCGTCGATCAGGATTTTGCCTTGCGACGGGCTGGCCTGGCCGGAAAGCAGTTTCAGCAGCGTGGATTTCCCCGCGCCGACTTTGCCAAGGATCGCCACCCGCTCACCCGGTTTGATCTCCAGCTGGCCGATGCCGAGTACGTTCGGCGCATTCTCTTTGTCGTAGGTATATTGCAGATTGCGCACGTTGAAGTGACCGCTCAGCGTCGGGCAGTGCGACAGTTCGGCATCGGCCGGACGGTCGATGGGTTTTTTCAGCAATTCATCCAGCCCGTGCATAGCGCTTTTGGCGTGCTGCCAGCGGGAGAACACCATGGTCAGCTGCATCAGCGGCGCGATGGTGCGGGATGACAACATGCTGCTGGCGACCAGCGTACCGGTGGTGATATCGCCGCTCAGCACCAGGTACACGCCAAACACCAACATACCGCCGTAGGTCAGTTGCTGCACCGTCGAGGCCCAGCCGGTCAGGCGCGCGCCCCACAGCCGCTGCTTCATGCCAACCGCCGCGCTCACTTCGTGCGTCTGTTCCCACTGACGCTGAAAGTAGGCTTCAGCCTGCAATGCTTTGATGTCTTCGATTCCTTCGATGGTTTCCACCAGTACGGCGTTGCGCAGCGCACTTTCCCGCATCCCCTCTTTCGCCAGTTTTGCCATCGGCCACTGGATGAGAATGCCGGGAATGACGATCAGCGGGATCGCCAGCAGCGGGATGATCACCAGCGGGCCGCCGATAAAGAACATAATGGCGAGGAACAGCAGAACGAAGGGCATATCCGCGGCAGCGCTGACGGTGGTCGAAGTGAGGAGTTCACGCACCTGATCGATTTCGCGCAGCTGAGAGATAAAGGAACCGGTGGATTTTGGCCGGTCGTCATTTTTGATGTTCATCGCCCGCACAAAAAACAGCGAGGAGACTTTGAGGTCGATGCGTTTACCCATCAGATCTGACACCAGCGTGCGCATCAGGCGGATGACATATTCCAGCCCCGCCGCCAGCACCACGCCGAAAAACAGCACCCATAAGGTGGGGAAGGATTGCGCCGGGATGACGCGGTCGTAAACCTGCATTGAGAACAGGATCCCGGCCAGCGCCAGCACGTTACCGATGATCGAAGCCAGTGAGATTTCGGCGATTTTCCGCCCTGATCCGCGAAAGTTTTCCCAGAACCAGTGTTTGCGGTGCGGCTGCACGAACTGATCAATGCGCTGATCGCGCCCGCGCGGTGCCACGCCCACTAAGAAGACCGGGCCGGTGCTTTGTTCGAGCATTGTCGCCAGTTCCATCGACCGCAGTAAATCGCCGCCGTCGCTCAGCCAGTAATCGACCGTGCCGTCATCGTGCAGATTTTCCAGTACCGCAATGCCACCCTGTTCCAGTGTGACCACGGCGGGCAATACTTCCTGGCGCCAGCGCACCTGACTCCAGCTGACCATGCCGACCTGTAAACCCATCAGGCCGCTGAGGCGATCGAGCTGACGGCGCAATGGCTGATGTTCGAACCAGCGCATTTGCTGGCGAAGATAAAGCGGATCGGCAGGCTTACCGAAGGATTCGGCCACGCGCCCCATGGCGCTTATCCAGACGTCTATCGACAAAGGTGTTGCTGTTTCATTGCTCATTTCAACCTCGTTATCGAATGCTTCTGGGTCATTCCCGTCGTGCCTGACCTTTACAGCGACGGGATGGTGTCACCGGTTTGTTTCTGGCGGTCGATGCCTAACATATCGACCAGATTGTCCACCGCCGCGGCGTAGCGCACCGTGGCGTCCCATCCGTCATACAGTGCGCCGATGCGCATGGTATCCGCCTGAAAAACGTCCTGTTCGACGCTGAGTAAATCGTTCAGGCTGCGTTTGCTGAGTTTGTATTCGTCCTGATAGACGCTGCGGGTGTGTGTGGCGCTGCCGTACTGCTCTTCGCCCGCCACCTGACGTTGCTGGCCGCCGATCATGTCGGCGTAGGCGGTCGAGGCTTTCTGGTTGATATCGAGCTTGGCTTTTTCCACATCCGCCTGCGCTGCCTGGCGCTGGCCTTCCGCCGCCCGCACTTTGGCGCTCACCGCGCCACCCTGATACACCGGCGCATCCACCGCCAGCTGTACCTGATCGTCCCAGTAGGAACCGCCTCCGCCGGTATTTTCGTAACGGGTGCGACCGGCCTGAATTTTCAGCGTCGGCCAGTGCTGCGCCTCGGTCTGATTTACCAGCTGGATCGCCGCCTGCTGCTTGGCCTGCGCCGCGCGCACCAGCGTGCTGTTCTCATAGGGGATTTTGTCGAGAGTGACTTTCTGATCAAGCAGGCTTTGCGGAAGGTCCGGCAGATTATCGGAGACCACGCCGGTCAGCACCGTCAGCTGCGCCTGCGCCGAGCGCTGCTGGGCGCGGTACTGTTCGACAGTGGCGCGCATCCCGGCGATGCGGGTTTCGGCCTGCAACACGTCGGACTGCGAACTCAGCCCGGCATCGGCGCGCAGTCTGGCGGTGTCTTTTACACGTTCGATAGAGACAATATTGTCGCGGGCCGCAAGGCTGAGCGCCTGATAGCGTTTGACCGACAGATAGGCCTGCATCGTGCTGAGCGCGACGTCTGTCATGGTGCTGTAAAGGGAATAGCGATAAGAGTCAGACAGGTATTCCTGCTGATCGATACTGCCGCCGGTACGACCAAAATCGTACAGCAGCTGGCTGAGTTGGATCCCGGCGGAGGCGTTATTGCTCAGGCTGCCCGCCGAGTCCGTCTGGTGAGATTTTCCCGCGGTTCCCTGAAGGGAAATCTGCGGATACCACGCACTTTTGGCTTCATCAAGATTGCCGTTGCCGACGCGAATTTGCGCCGCCGCCTCGGCAATTTGCGGATTACGCGCGAACGCCCGCAAAATCGCATCACGTAACGACAGGCTGGCGCGCATCTCTTCCGTCGGCGCAGCCTGCCAGTTAAATTCCGGCTGTTTATCCGCCGCCCATAACATCTGATTCCCTGTTAAACCTGTCACGCACAATGTGCTTAATAGCCATACCACTGTCTTATTTTTCATTACCGACACCACTTAATTACGCCGATAGATGGGTTTAACTCCTCCCCCTGCCAAGGGGGAGGAGCAGACCGCGCTCAGATTGACAACTAGTTTTGCTGAACGTGTAAACCGTGCTGTACCAGTACGTCTCCCAACGTATTGGACGCGTCCATTGATGCATTGTGATAAACGTCGAAGGTCAGGCCATCCACCGTGCGTTGACCGGTTTCAGACCATGCACCGTCGGTGCCCATTTGCAGATTCACCAGGCTGCCCTCGCCCCCTTTAATCACCACTTCATCGGTCGGATTATCTTTCACCGTCAGCGCTTCGTGCAGGTTCAGCGAGATGCTGTTGGTGCCGGAGTTGCCCAGATCAAAGATTTCGATATGTTCAACTTTCAGCCCGAGCAGCGTCAGATCCAGGTGCTGATTGGTGCCCGCCAGCAGCAAGGTATCGGTGCCGGTGCCGCCGTCGATCAGACCGAAGTCCAGCGTATGCACAGAGATGGTATCGTTGCCCGCGCCACCGATGGCCTCACCGTTGGTGGCGGTCAGGTCGATCGCCACACCGCCGATTGAGAACGCCGTGTCAGCGTGAGCGGTGGTATCCGCCGTGGTGGTGTCGTGGGTGGTGGTCGTTGACGAGCTGGTGTCCGTGGTCACCAGAGGATCCGTCAGCGTACTGGTGGTATGGGTGGTTGTGGTGTCCGTAGTGCTGGTATCGGTGGTATGTACCGCCGCCAGCGTGTGGGTATCCTCCACGGACATCGTGGCCGCCACAACGTTGGTGTCCGCCGGTAAAGTCGAACCGACGGTCAGCCCGACGTGGGCATCAAATCCGTTACCGGCCGCATCGACCGCTTTCAGTTCGACGACCGCACCCAGCAGGGCTGTCAGTAACCCGGTCAGACCGTAACTGCTCAGCAAGGCGCTGCTGAATTTGACAGTCCATGAACCGTCCGCCTGCACCGTGCCTGACAGCGTATTGCCCAGCAGCGTGACGCTGACCAGACCGCCCTGCGTGATGTTACGGCTGGTCCCGCTCAGCGTCAGCCCTTGCCCGCCGAGGATCCCGCCTACCAGGCCCAGCGTCAGGCCCAGTAACGGGTTGAGCGCCACCAGCGGCAGTTCGTGAGTCAGAACGTTGAGCAGGCTGGACGACGTTGCGACGTTGCCCACGGCGTCAGTGACGACGACGGAAACCTGGGTAGAACCGTCGGCAATGCCTTTCAGCTCAGCGGAGCTGAAAGGTACGCTCCACACGCCTGCGGTAATGGTGCCGGTGTGCGTCACACCACCTACGGTGACCGACACTGAACCGCTTTGCAGGTTCGATGTCCCGCTGACTGTTTCAGTACTGCTGGCTTCGGAAAGGTTGAGATAGCCGTCACCGCCAAACAGCGTGTTGAGCACCAGCGTTGGCAAAGTATGAATGCCGACCGTTGCCGTTGCGCTGCCGCTGGTCGAGTGACCGGCGGCGTTAGTGATCGACGCACCGACGTTTAACGTGCCGTCGAGCAGGCTCGAGAGCGTCAGTTGCGGGATCGCCACGCTGAAGGTGCCATCCGCTTTCACCAGCGCCGTCAGGGTATTGCCGCCGACGTTCAGGGTCACGGTTGAGCCCTGCGCGTTGGTGGTGGTACCGCTGATGGTCTGAGTCAGCAGCGCATCAGCCGCGTTCAGCAGGCCATCACCAAACAGCGGATTGAGCGTAATGGTTGGCAGAGACTGCGACACCACGCTCAGCAGATTGGTGACCGACGCCGGGTTACCGGAGGCATCCGTCAGGCTGGCGACCACATTCTGCGTGCCGTTGAGAATCGCCGTCAGGTCGGTTACCGGCACAGTTACGCTGAATGCCCCACCGACGCCTACATTCGCCAGATAGTTTTTGCCATTCAGGGATATCTGTACCTGCGTCCCCTGCGCCACGTTGGTCGCGATACCGCTGATGGTCTGGCCGGTCAGCAGATCAACCACGTTCAGCACGCCATCGCCAAAGACCGGGTTAAGGACAATCGACGGCAGATTGTGGATACCGACACTCAGCCCCACGGTGTTAGTCGCCGTGTTGCCCACCGCATCGGTCACCGTAGTAACAACCGTCAGGTTGCCATCAAGCAGACCGGACAACTGGAGCGGCGTCAGCGAAGCGGAGAACTTGCCGTCACTGCCTACGGTTGCCGTCAGATTAATCAGGCCACCGCCGACGTTAATATTGACCGTTTCACCAACATGCCCGTTGGTAACCGTACCGCTGATGGTTTGTGTCAGCAGCGCTTCCGCCGCGTTCAGGATACCGTCTGCACCGAAAACAGGATCCAGCACAATTTTCGGTACTGCATTGATGATGGAGGTCAGCGTGCTGCTGCTGGTGCTGGTATTACCGCCACTGTCAGTAACAGAAACCACAACCGGGAAGGTGCCGTCACCCAGCGCTTTCAAGTCACCCGGTTGCAGGGTGATGCTGAATGCGCCGCTACCGTCGGTCGCGCCAAGGAAGGTTTTCCCGCCCAGCGTGACCTGAACCTGCGTCCCCGCCGCCACGCCGCTGACGATACCGCCAATGGTCTGGGTAGTCAGCGCATCCGCCGCATTGAGCAGGCCATCGCCCAGCACGGAAGTCAGGTTGATCACCGGTTTGATGAGATCCAGCACCGCGCTCGCTGCCGCCGTCCCCACGTTACCCGCCGCATCAACCACCGACACGCTCACCGCCGCCGTTGTGCCGGTCAGCGTCGCCAGAATATCCGGCGTCACAGTGACCAGGAAATGCCCGGTGGCATCCACCACGCCGTTAATGGTTTGCGCACCGACCTGAACCACAATGGCCGTACCCGCTGCCACGTTCGACACAGTACCGCTGACGGTCTGATTGACCAGCAGATCGGCGATATTCAGTACGCCGTCGCCAAATACGGTGTTGAGCACCACTTGCGGCAGGTTGTGGATAGCAATCCCCACCGGAATATTGGTGGTAGAAGTGTTACCCGCCGGATCCGTCAGCGTAATGCCGAGGTTCAGGTTGCCGTCGAGCAACGTAGCCAGATCCCCCGGCTGAATACTGATGTTCCACGTCCCGGCTGTGACCGTGGTGTTATAGGTTTTGCCGCCCAGCGTGACGGTCACCTGCGTGCCATCTACCGCCGTGGCGACGCCACCGATGGTTTGAGACAGCAGAGATTCCGCCGCATTCAGCAGGCCGTTACCACCGAAGATTGGATCCAGCGCGCCCAGCACCGGGATACTTTTAATCACATCCAGATTGAGGACTTCAGCTTTCACGTTACCGGCAGCATCCGTGATGTTCAGGTTGATGACCTGCGCACCGTCAGTCAGTGCGCCCAGCACCGCCGCCGGGATCGTCAGTGACCACAGGCCGTTCGCTCCTACTACGGCAGACAGCGGCGTACCGTTGATCACCGTCGAAATCACCGAGCCCACGCCCGCACCAATCGCCGTGCCGCTAATGGTTTGCGCAACCTGCGATTCCGCCAGATTGAGGAATCCGTCGCCCAGCCCCAGACCGCTGTTGACGGTCAGATCGAGTAATTTGTTGAAGAAGATATCCAGACCAGTACTGACGCTGGTGGTGTTGCCCGCCGCATCCGTTACCGTCGCCGCCAGTGTCAGGGTGCCGTCGTTTAGCAACAGCAACTGCGCCGGCGTCAGGTTGAGCGACCATGCCCCGCCTGGCTGAATAAGCGCCGTACCGATCGATGCGCCGCCCAGCGTGACGTTCACCGTCTGACCATCCGCCCCGCTGGAAGTGCCACCCACCAGTACGTTGACCAGTGACTCCGCCAGGTTAATGACGTTATTACCGGCGACCACATCCAGTGCCAGCAACGGCGCGGTGGTATCGACGGTGATCGGATGCGGAGTTGCCGTCCCCAGGTTACCTGCGGCATCCGTGACCGTGGCCGTGATGATGTTACCCGTGCCCTGCGGCAGCGCCTGCAAGTCGGCTGCCGGTACGCTGACCGACCAGACACCACCTGTCTGCACGGTTGTGGTGTAGGTTTTGCCGTTGAGCGAAACGGTGACCACGCTGCCCACATCATTATTGTTGTTATCAACCACCGTACCCGAAATGGTTTGCGCCGATTTCGATTCAAGGTTGTTGATGGTGTCGTCGGCGGTAAAGGCGTTGATGGTCACCACCGGTGCGCTGGTATCGACCAGCACAGTTTGTGTGGCACTGGTAATGACAGGGATTAACGTATTGGCAGTGACGACCGTCAATGAGCCATTAACAAATTCACTGGCCGCCACATCAACTGACCAGATATTCCCTGTAACTGTTGCGGTATGAGGAACCCCACCGACGCTTATTACGACCTGCGTGCCGTCCGGCACGTTGATGGATTTACCGGAAATCGTAATGTTGGCCGGCGTGCCGTCAGCCACGTTGATCACGTTGTCGCCGGTAACGGGATCGATGCTCAGCGTTGGCGTCACCGGCGGCGTCAGGTCAACGGTAATCGCCTGAGGCAATGGCAGATTGGCTGTGTTACCCGCCAGGTCACTCACTGAAGCCGTAATCGTATCTGTACTGTCGAGCGTTGCGAGTTCTGCTGGAGTCAGAGTGACACTCCACGACCCGTTGCCCAGCACCGTTGCCTGATGGCTGATGCCGCCGACAGAAACGGTCACCTGCTGCCCAGCCTGCACGTTCACCGTGGTACCGGTAATGGTTTGCGGGTTCTGGCTTTCTGCATAAGTCAGATCAAAACCGGTACCGGCAAAGGACGTGACAGCCACCGTTGGCAACAGGGTTACGGCAATACCGACGCCCGCTGAGGCGGAACCGGTGTTACCGCCACCGTCGGTTACGGTCACGGAGATTTGTTGTGCGCCCTGTGGCAGGTCGGCGATTTCGCCCGTCGTCAGAGGAGCTGTCCAGTTTCCGTTCGCATCCACCGTCACGCCCGGGATCGGTACTCCACCAATGGTGACCACCACGGTTTGTCCGATCCCCGTCAGCCCGGTTGTCCCTGTCAGCGTCTGTCCTGTGGCAGCTTCAGCCGCGCTCAGATAACCATCGCCAAACGGCGTATTGATGGTGACATCCGGTACGGTGAGATAGCTGGTGAATGGCAGGCTCGCTGGCGTACTGTTGCCTGCGGCATCCGTTACCGTCACGTTGATATCGTGCCCGCCACTGCCCAGAGAGCTGAGTACGCCCGCAGGCAGCGTCACCGACCAGTCGCCGGTCACCGGATCGACGGTAGCGGTATACGTTGTGCCGTTCACATCAATGGTCAGTTTGACGTTCTGGTTGTCGCCGGTAATCCCGGTGTTACCAGTAATGACATTCACACCCGCCGCTTCTGTAATATTCAGGCTGCCGTCGCCGAATGGCGTATCAATCACCGGCACTGGCGCAGACAGATGCGACGTGAAGCTGATGGTCGTATCGTTATGGTTACCTGCAGCATCGGTCGCCGTGACGGTAATGTCGTGCGATGCCGTTAATATTCCGAGCGATTCCAACTGAGCTGGTGTCAGGTTCAGACTCCAGTTTCCTGTCGCCGGATCTACAATTGCTGCAAACGGACTGTCGGTCATTCCATCGATTGTCACGCGGACAGTTTGCCCGGCTCCCGTTTCACCGGTGGTACCGGTCAGTGTCTGGCCACCCAACGCCGTGGATTCTGCAATGTTTAGCGTGCCGTCACCGAATGGCAGGTCGATGGTCGGTTGCGGAATACTGTGGATCTGCACATCAACCGAAGCCGGCAGCACAGAAGTGTTACCCGCACTGTCGGTCACGGTGACGACTACCGGCCATGTACCATCCTGCAAGCCGAGCAACTGCGCTGGCGTCAGGGTAACAGTCCAGGTACCGGCATCAGAATCGACGACAACCGGTACCGCGTTACCATTAATGACCACGGTGACGGTCTGGCCCGGTGAGGTGATACCGGTGGTGCCGGTAATCGTACCGCCCGCCGTGGCTTCATCCAGATTCAGCACACCATCGCCAAACGGAATATTAATGCCTGCCACCGGCAGAACATGCGTCAGCGCGGTGAAATCAAGCGTGCCCGCCGCGCTGGTGTTGCCCGCGCTGTCGGTGACCACCACGCTGATGGTATGCGTGGCGTCGGTCAGTCCCTGCAAGACCGCAGAAGGCACGGTCGCCGTCCAGGTGCCGTCATTACCTACCGTTGCCAACACCGGCGTGCCATCGACAGTCACCAGAACGGTCTGACCCGCGCCAGTAATGCCGGTGGAACCGGTGATAAGCTGTGTGGCAGCCGCTTCTGTGGCATTGAGAATGCCATCCACAAACGGTGTATTAATGGTCGGTACCGGCAACGCCGTCAGTTCAATATCCAGACTTGCGCTGGAAGAAGCCGGGTTACCGGCCGCATCTGCCGCCGTCACGGTCACCTGTACGATGCCGGTGGTCAGCCCGCTCAGCAGATCCGGTGGCACCGCTGCCGTCCAGCCGAGGCCGTCGGGGTTCACCGTGCCAGAAATTGGATCGGCCAGCCCCGGGATCGTAACCTGCACGATAGTTCCCGGCGCCAGACCTGAACTGGTCCCGCTCAGGTTGAAGCCGCCGGTGGCTTCACTGATATTCAAAATGCCGTCTCCGGCAATCACACCAATCGTCAGCGTTGGCAACGCATGGGTCGCCAGCGTGAATTCAGCGGTGGTCGTCACGTTGTTACCGGCCGGATCGGTGACGCTGACGCCAATGACTTTGTCACCGTCAGTGGTAATCGCCTGCACATCCACCGCCGGAATGGTCAGGCTCCATATCCCCGAACCATCCGCTGTCGTGGTGTAATTTTTGCCGTTGAGGGTGACGGTAACGGTCAGGTTTGGATCCGTCTCACCACTGACAGGAAGACCCAACGCGGCTTCCGCCAGATTGATGATGCTGTCTCCACCGGTTTCCACCGTCACGCTAAGCAGTGGCGGAATGGTATCGACGGTCACGTTCTGAGTGGCGGTCGCCGCGTTTTGTGCGACGTCGTCCGCCGTTGCGGTAAAGACGTTATTCCCGCCCGGCAACGCCTGAACCTGCGCGGCGGTCAGCGGAATACTCCAGCTGCCGTCAGCCTGCACGGTGGCGGTGTACGTTGCGGTATAGCTTTCACCGGTGATCACCAGCGTCACCGTACCGCCAACCGGTACATGCGTAGATGTCCCGGTGATGGTCGTGCCCTGGTTGTGTTCAAGCAGATTGATTTGATCATCGCCGGAAATGGCATTGATGGTTAACGTCGGCAAATCGCCCGGCTGGGCAATAACCGTAACGTTGTGCGACGCCGTGGCCGGGTTGCCAGCCAGGTCGGTGGCGGACGCGGTGACCGTCAGAGGTCCGTCTGACAACGTGGTCAAATCAGCGGCCGGAATAGTCGCCGTCCAGGTACCGTCTGCATTGACCGTGGCGTTATACGTATTGCCGTTGAACACTACCTGAACCACCCGCCCCTCTTCGAGATGGGTGGATGTCCCGGTGACCGGCACCGGTAATCCTTTTTCGATAGCATTAATATAATCGTCGGTGGAGACGGAGGTGATGGTCAGCGTTGGCAAATCTGCCGCAGCGGCATCAACGCTGAAGGTGTGCGTCCCGGTGGTGATGTTACCCGCCGCATCGGTGATAGTGGCCGTCAGCGTATAGGTGGTATCCGCCAGCGACTGCACAACGGAACTCGGCAGTGAGAAGCTCCAGCTGCCGTCCGGTTGCACTATAGCGTTGTAAGTGACGCCGTTGAAACTCAGGACTACAGAAACAGTCTGACCCGCATCCGGCACATCGGATGTGCCGCTGATCACCACCGGTTGCAGCGTTTCGGCGGCATTGATGATGTCGTCGGTGGCGACCGGATTGAAGGTGAGGGTCGGCGGCGTGAAGTCAATGGTGACCGCACTGGTGGCGGTGCCGATGTTACCCGCGCTGTCGGTTGCCGTGACCTGAATAATTTGCGTCCCTTCCGTAATGCCCTGCAACGTGGCAGCAGAAAGGTCAACGCTCCAGGTGCCGTTATCGTTGACGGTCGCAGGATAATCCACGCCATCAATGTTCAGTACCACGGTCTGACCGGCACCGGTGACGCCGGTTGAGCCGGTTAACGTTTCCGCAGAATCGGCTTCATTCCTGTTCAGGAAGGTGTCACCAAACGGCGTATCGATAGTCGGCACAGGTATATGCGTCGCCACCACGGTGTAAGGCAGATTAACGGTGGTGGTGTTGCCCGCGAGATCGGCAAGGGTGGCTGTCAGCGTGTAACTGCCGTCCGCCAGGCCGTTCAGCGTTCCAGCAGGGACGGTGGTGTTCCAGCTGCCGTCGCCCTGCACAATAGCGGTAAATGTCTGTCCGTCGATTTGCAGCGTGACCGTCCGACCTGCATCGCCCACGTCAGCCGTCCCAGAGAGCGCGATATCGCCGGCTAATTCCTGCGCGTTAATCACGTTCTCGCCCGCAACCGGCGCCACGCTGAGGGTAGGCGCTGTGAAGTCGATATTGACCGAGCCATTGACTGTCCCGGTGTTTCCGCCTGCATCAGTCACAGTGACCGCCACCGGCGTCGTACCTTCCGGCGCATTGGTCAGCGTGCCTGCTGGTACGGTCACCGTCCAGGTGCCGTCGGTCGCTACGGAGCCCGTCAGGGTATGACCATCAATGACTACCTGAACCGTCTGACCGTCACCGGTCAGGCCAGTCGTACCGGTGAGCGTTTGCGCCGCGCCAGCTTCGTCCGTACCGAGTTGTCCGTCGCCAAACGGTGCGTTGATGGTTGGGACCGGAGGCTGGGTGTAAATACCAATATCCAGCGTGGTGGTCACAGGACCGGCATCGGTAGTCACGGTAGTCGCAATCACATGACTGGTGCCTTCGGCCAGTGCTGCAATCGCTTGCGGAGAAACAGGAATACTCCAGTGACCGTCAGCGTCCGTGGTGGTGGTGTAAGTGACACCACCGAGTTTCACGGTAACGGTCGTATCGACCGGCACGTTAATGGTGGAACCGCTGATGGTCACACCCGCTGCGGCTTCTGCCACGTTGATGTTGTTATCACCGGCGATGGTATCGATGGAAATACCGCCCAGTGTGGAGTTCACGGTAACCGGGTCACTACCGCTGGCCGGGTTACCCGCCAGGTCGGTGACGTTCACATTGATTGTCGCCGTGCCGTCAGTCAGCTCCTGCAAGTCAGCAGCCGGGACGGAAACACTCCATGCGCCGCTCGCCAGAACCGTCGCGGTATAGGTGTGCGTGCCAAGGATGATAGTGACCGTCTGACCGGCTTCCACGTGACTCGTTGTGCCGCTTAACAACTGCGAAGTCTGACGTTCTGCGCCATCAAGAACGTTATCCCCGGCAAAGGCGTCAATAGTGATGGTCGGCAACAGCGCAGGATCGGCGGTCACAGTGACTGGCGTACTGGCCGTGCCGGTATTTCCGGCAGCGTCGGTCACCGAGGCTGTCAGGGTGTAAGTGCCGTTCGCCACATTGGCCAGGGCATCTGCCGGAATGTTGACGGTCCATGCGCCGCCCGCTTCCACGGTGCCGGTGTAGGTATGGCCGCCGATACTGACGGTGACCGTCTGCCCGACGTCAGCCGCGTCGGTATTCCCGGTAACAGGAATGACCGCCCCGGCTTCTGCGGCGTTGATGATACCATCGCCCGCTACCGGATTAATGCTGACGGTTGGCGCGACGGTGTCCACGGTGACAGGTACAGCAACGGAACTGGTATTGCCCGCAGCATCAGCTGCGGCAACCTGCACGGTCGTTGTTCCCTGACCAAGCGCACCCAGCGCCGCTGAAGGAACAGAAACGGTGAACGAACCGTCGCCCGCGACCGTTGCCGTGTACTCCTGCCCGCCCAGCGTTACCGTCACGGTCTGACCGTTACCAGAAACACCGGTGTTACCGGTCAGGGTCTGATTCACCCCCGCTTCAGCGGCATTGAGAATGCCATCACCAAACGGTGGATTGAGCGTTACGGAAGGAAGGTTGTGGATCGCCACATTCAGGGTATCAGTGCCCGTCACCACCGTGCCGACAGCATCAGTAGCGCTAACACTGATCGTATTAGGGCCGTCACTCAGCGCCGCCAGATCCGCTGCCGAAACCTGCGCGCTCCATGCGCCGCCCACGCCCACGTTGGCCGTATAGGTTTTTCCGTTGAGAATAATCGTAACAACGCCGTTCACCGGCACGTTGTTTGACGTCCCGCTGATGGTGACTCCGGCCGTCGCCTCAGTTGCATTCAGCAAGTTATCGCCGGTTACCGGATCGACAGACAGCCCGCTTTGCAGATTATTTACCGTAATGTCTTCAGTGCCGCTTGCCGGATTACCCGCTTTATCGGACACGCTGGCAACAATCTGCGTATTGCCGTTAACGACAGCCGCCAGATCGGCGGCAGGTACGCTGGTGCTCCAGCTACCGTCTGCCTGAACCGTTGCGGTATACACCACGCCGTTTAGCGTAATGGAAACCAGCTGACCCGCTTCGACATGCGTGGTGGTTCCGCTCAGCGTCTGCGCCGTTTGCTGCTCAGCACCGTCAACAATGTTGTCACCGGCAAAAGTATTGAGGGTGATCGTCGGCGCGTTGGCCGGATCGGTCGCCAGTTGTACGTTCGAAGTTACGGTGGTGCTATTGCCTGCCGCATCAGCAATTTGCGCGGTCAGCGTATACTGACCGTCCGCCACGCCTGCCAGCGCCCCCGCTGGAACGGTCACGCTCCACTGGCCGTTGTCCCCAACAATGCCGGTATAACTTTGGCCGTTAAGGGTGATTGTCACAGTCTGTCCGGCTTCGGAAACCGACGCCGAGCCCGTGATGGCCAGATCAGACGTTGCTTCGACGCTGTTGACATAACCATCGCCGGAAACCGGATTGATGATGAGCGTTGGCGCAGTCAGATCAACTGTTGCGGAACCGTTAATTGTCGCAGTGTTGCCTGCGCCGTCGGTAACATTCACCACAATTGCCGCATTGCCTGCCGGTAAGGCCTGCAAATCAGCAGACGGCAGGCTGACCGACCATGCGCCGTTGCCATCCACCGTGGCGATGTAGGTATGGCCGCCAATGGTTACCGTCACGGTCTGGCCGTCACCGGATTTACCTGTGGTGCCGGACAAGGTTTCAGCGGTTGCCGCTTCGGCAATATTGAGATAACCGTCGCCGAAGGGGGTATTGAGAGTAGGAACCGGATTCTGATTATCGATGCCCACGGACACGCTGTTGGTCAGAGTAGTGCCGTCAAGCGCCTGAACGCTGGCGCTAAGTTGCAGAGTGGAAACGTCCAGCCCTTCAAGATCAGCACTGGTCAGCGACAATGACCAGTGGCCATCGGGCTGGACAATTGCCAGACGAACCAGCGATCCAAAGTTGACCGTGACCAGTGCAAAGGCTGCAACGCCCAGCGTGGTTCCGGTGATCAGAATGCCGTCTGCCGTTTCCACAGCGTTGATCATGTTGTCGCCGGTTACCGGATCAATCGCGATGCCATCCTGAGTGGACACGACATTAAACGACTCGCTGCCGGTCGCCGGGTTTCCGGCTTTATCTGCCACGCTGACGTTAATGGTCTGGGAACCCTCCGCCAGCACAACCATATCCGCAGCGGGAACAATCACATTCCAGTTACCGCTGGCCTGCACGGTGGCGGTGTAGGTGTGGCCGTTCAGAACGATAGTCACCACTTGCCCGGCCTCAACGAGGGTGGTGGTACCGCTCAGTTCCTGCGCGGTTTTAACTTCTGCACCATCGACGATGTTGTCACCGGCAAACGTGTTCACGGTAATGGTCGGCGGCTGTAACGGATCGGAAGCGACATGAATTGTGCTGGTATTGGTAGTGATATTTCCTGCGGCGTCGGTCAGTGTGGCAACTACGCTGACATCCTGATTGAGATTGCTCAGGGAACCGGCAGGAAGCGTCACACTCCAGGTGCCGTCGGGCTGCACGATGGCGCCGTTATACTCCACACCGTTGATGATGACGGTCACCGGTCTGCCCGCTTCAGTCACTGATGCGGTGCCGGTCAGGATCATTTCTGCGCTGGCTTCCGCCACGCTGATATAGCCGTCGCCTTCCAGCGGATTGACCGTCAGGGTTGGCGGTACAGTGTCTACCGTTACCGGCGTAGTGAGGGTGTTGTTGTTACCAGCCGGATCGGTCACGGTAACCACGATGTTATTGCTGCCCTGTGGCAGCGTGCCGAGCACGGATGACGGAACGGTGACGCTAAATGTGCCGTCAGGTGCGACGGTACCGGTGAACTGCTGTCCACCAAGGGTAATGGTCACCGTCTGCCCATCGCCGGTCAAACCGGTGTGGCCGGTCAGCGTCTGGCTGGTCGCGGAGTCCGCTAAATCCAGCGTATTGTCGCCGCCAAATGCCGGGTCCAGCGTCGGCGGAACGCCGTGAATAGCCACATTCAGATCGCTGGTCTGACTGATGGTATTGCCCTGTGAATCTACCATGCTGACCGTCACGGTAGTCGAACCGTCGGTCAGTGCCTGTAAGTCAGCAGGTGAAATACTCAGACTCCATCCGCCACTTGCTGTGGTTGTGGTGTGATAAACTGTGCTGCCGACAGTAATCGTAATCTCTGTCCCGACAGGCACGTTGGTGGTGGTGCCGGTGATCACCAGCGCAGCCTGCGCTTCAGCGGCATTCAACTGGCCGTCGCCGGAGAGTGGGTTGACGGTCAGCGTACCGGCATTGTCGTTGATGACAAAGCTGTCCGGCGTCGAGGTTGAGTTACCGGCCGCATCGGTCAGGGAAGCGGTAACCGTATAATTACCTTGTGCCAAAGCGGCTACCGCATCAGCCGGAACCGTCACCGACCAGGTGCCGTCAGTCCCCACTGTGGCACTGTAATGAACGCCGTTAAGAAGAACATCCACACTTCGCCCCGCTTCTGAAACAGAGGCTGTACCGCTGACCACCAGCGCCTGCTGATGCTCTTCACCATCAATCACGTTATCGCCATCAATCGGATTCACGGTAAGAATGGGTGGCGTGGTATCCACAACGACGGTCACGCTTTTAGTGACACTTTCACCGGTGGTGTTCGTGACCTTGACGCTGATGACATACGTGCCGTCCGCCAGCGTTTGAAGTTCTGCTGCTGAAAGCGGAACGCTCCAGTTGCCACTGCCATCGACGGTGGTGGTAAACGTTTTGCCGTTAATGGTCAGCACAATGGTGCTGCCTTCTGTGGCGTTAGTGGTGCTGCCGGTGAAATTCTGTGCCGTGGCTGCGGCAGCTTTGTTAAGAATATTGTCGTTGGCAAATGTCGCCAGCGTCAGGGTTGGCGTCTCTCCGCCGGTATTGCCGCCTGTGTTCCCGCCGGTATTACCGCCCGTGTTCCCACCGGTATTGCCGCCCGTTCCGCCGTTGTTGCCCCCATTATTCCCACCGTTATTGCCGCCATCACTCCCGCCATTGTTACTGCTGCCACCACCGCCACCACCACCGCCTGCGGCAATGGCAATGCCTGCGCCAAGGGCGACAACGCCAAGAACGGCGCCGAGAATGGCAGGGTCAAAGTTAGAAGAGTCGAGCAGTAAGACGCCAACATCGGGGATGGTTTCATACGCAGGAACGACGGTCACCGCGCCTGCGGTCGCGCCGGTATCGACAAAGGCGGCGTGTTCAATGGGGTGAACACCATCGTCGAAAATCAGCTCGCTGTGGTGGCCTTTGCCATCAGTATCGAAAAAGCTGTGATAACGCACCGTACGGCCGTCTTTCATGTGGATAACCAGATCGTTACCCACGCGTTCGTAGCTGGTGACCGCATCGCGCGTTGCGTGAACGCGCACGATGCTCATCTGGTTGAGGGTAACATCCTGACTGGCATCAGAAATCTGAGAGATTACTGCACCATCTTTACGAGCAAGAACATCAATAACTACGCCGCCGTTCTGAGCCATGTTGTACCCCTGTCTGAGACCAGTTGTTACTCAAATCCGCCACGAACAACCCCTCCCGTCAGAGAGGTGCTATTGCGCGATCGAGATGACCATTAAAGCAATGGGTTAATTTCCAACTGGTGATGGGTAAAACGAGCGACTACAAAACGGGCAAAAGTTAATTTTAGCGATGCTTTTTATGTGTTTCTGTTGTGTCGTTTAGGAATTTTTCTACTCTAAACTCCATAAGTTATATGCATGATTTGAGTTAAGTGTATTAAAAAAAAGTTATCTTTGTGATAAATTTTATTCATCGATGTGTTAAAAATTATAAGTTTGACGCGAGTAAAATCATGGCCTAGCGGGGAATTTATTTATCAATCATTTGATTTATAATGTATTTAAATTATAAAACTTAATGCTGAGCGTGATCATCATTAAGAAAATCAAAGAGTAGCATCGAAGAATGCACATCAAAATGACTTATCAATTTTGTGACTATCCATGAAGAATTTTGGGCTTAATGTATTGAGGCCAAAAATAATTAAGACTACGCGCAATCACTGAAACTTATCGTTTCTGATAAACTGTGCGGTCTGTTTAATCTCAGGTGTTTTTTCATGAAGGAAAAGACTCATCATCATGTCAGGTAAATATTTATCGCTGACCTCAACCAACATCACGCGTTTCTTTTGGTTGTTCATTTTGCTGCTGGCACTGGGGCTGGGTCTTTACGGGTATAACTACACCAATGCTTATCTGAACGATAAACTGCGCACGGTGCAATCCACCGCCGATCAGTTGCAAAAACGTATCGATAAGTATCGTTACATGACATATCAGATTTACGACAATTTCAGCGGCCAGCCGCTGCCGCCGGACGTGGTCTCCGCTCAGGAAATCCGTCTGCGTCAGGACATGTTCTATGTCACTAAGCCGCATAAGAAAACCGGCGCACTGATTTTTGGTACGCATGACAGCTCCACGCTGGATCTGACACTGAAAATCTCTTCTTTCCTCGATGAACAATGGGGTGCCAAAACGCTGCCCTATTCGCTCTATTATCTGAACGGCCAGGATAACAGCATGGTGCTGGTGACCACGGTGCCGCTCGAGGAACAGGATTCCCGCCTTAAAGAAAACTATTTCACCAGTACGCTGCAATCGCGTCGTGCTGAAATGTTGCAACAGGCCAATACGCTGGACGAGCGCGAAAGCTACTCCGCCCTGCGTAAATCTCGCCAGAGCAGCGACTACAACTTTACGCTGCGCACCACGTTCAATAATCCCGGTCATCTGGCGACGGTGATCGCTTTTGATTTGCCGATGAGTGATCTCATCCCGCTGAACATGGCACGGGATAATTTCCAGCTCAGCGGCAGTACCGCGGCGGTGAATGAGGGCGATCCTTCTGACGATAGCGCCACCAGCAGCATCGCTGTTCAGGGCTGGTCACTGGTGTTCAGCGTGCCGCTCAGCAACTCTCCGCTGTCGCTGACCTACCACGTACCGTTGTTCAGTCTGGTGGTGGATCTGTCACGTAATAACTTCTGGCTGATCCTCATCAATCTGTTCCTGATCGGGCTGACGATGATCAGCATTTACTTTATCCGTCATCAGTACATCCGCCCGAGCGAAAATATGGCGGCGCAGCTGCATATGCAGCAGGCGCTGAATCAGGAAATCATCTCCGGGCTGCCACTCGGTCTGCTGGTTTATAACTTCAGCAACCACAGCGTGATCCTCAGTAATAAGATTGCCGACCAGCTGCTGCCGCACCTGAGCCTGAATAAAATCGCCAATATGGCCGAGCAGCATAACGGCTCGATTCAGGCCACGGTAAACAATGAAGTGTATGAAATCCGCATGATCCGCAGCCAGATTTCCCCGGAGACCTACTTGTTCCTGCTGCACGATCAGGACAAAGAAGTGATGGTTAACCGCACGCTGCAACAGGCGAAACGTGAGTTCGAAAAGAACCTGCAGGCGCGTAAGCTGATGCTGCACAATCTGGGCATCGAGCTGAATCAGCCGTTGCAGGAGCTTAACGGGCTGGTGGAATCGCTGGTGACGGTGGAAGAACCACAGGAGCGCCAGACGCTTCAGGGAAAATTACAGGTCGAATCGCGCAACGCGCTGACGCTGGTGGATAACATCACCCTGCTGACCCGGCTGGAAACGCAGGACTGGCAGCCGGCCAGCCAGCCGTATGTCTTATCCGCTATGGTGGATGAACTCCTGCTTGAGGCCCTGCCCCGCCTCAGCCGGAAAGGCCTCGGTTTGCTGAATCATTTCCATATCGCGCCGGAAGCAATGTTCGTCGGCGATATGCAGGCTGTGAAGAAAATCCTCTCGCTGCTGCTTGATTATGCCATCGTCACCACGTCGCTCGGAAAGGTCACACTGACCAGCGAACAGGACGAAGATCGCCCGGATCAGCTGGTTTTCCACATAACTGACACTGGCAGCGGAATTTCGAAGGAAGAATTGAGCAATCTGAATTATCCTTTCCTGAGCCAGACGTTAGTTGATCGCTTTAATCACGGCTCCGGCCTGACGTTTTTCCTGTGCAATCAGCTGTGTAAAAAGCTGGGGGGACAGCTTGAGATCCGCAGCAAACTCGACATCGGCACGCGTTATACCGTCCGCGTGAAACAACGCCCGCAAACGCAGGAAGTGGAAGACGAACACGAGAAGCTGCTGACCGATGTCACCGCGTTACTCGACATCACCTCTGACGAGGTACGCGGCATTGTGACCCGGACAATGAACGCTTACGGCGCAGTGTGTATCGTGGCCGATGAGCGACAACTGACAAGAGAATACGACGTCCTGCTGACGGATAATGCGCAAAACAGTGACAAATTTACGCTGCTGCTGACCGACGATGAGTCCGGTTTCCAGCAGCTTGAAAAGCATTATATTCGCGTCAATTACAACATCAGCAGCGCGCTGATCGACGCAACCTTACTGTTAATTGAACAGCAATTTGCCGTTCCTGATGACAGTGTTTCATCCGAAGAACCCGGCGAAGACTCTCCCGACCATTATGAAAAGCAGTTAAAATCAAGCGATTACTATCAGCTTTTTGTCGAGACAGTACCGGAAGATCTTGAGAAACTGTATAATGAAAACCAACGTCGTGATTTCACATCACTTTCCCAAACTGCACACCGCCTTAAGGGAGTGTTCGCTATGCTGAACCTGACCCCGGGCAAGCAAATGTGTGAAGAGTTAGAACAGTACATCGCAGATGGCGATGCATTACAGATTACTGAAACCATCAATCTTATTGATTCTTTTGTCTCCAGACTGCTCCAGCAAGGTAGCTAATCACATGAATACTATGAACGTAATTATTGCTGATGATCATCCTATCGTCCTTTTTGGCATTCGTAAGTCACTTGAACAAATCGAATGGGTGAATGTTGTCGGCGAGTTTGAAGACTCGACGGCACTGGTCAACAGCTTAAGTAAACTTGACGCCCATGTATTGATTACTGACCTGTCTATGCCGGGCGATAAATTCGGCGACGGGATTACGCTAATCAAATACATCAAGCGTCACTACCCTCAGTTGTCGATCATTGTTCTGACCATGAACAATAATCCGGCGATCCTGAGCTCGGTGCTGGATCTGGACATCGAAGGGATTGTCCTCAAACAGGGCGCGCCAACGGATCTGCCAAAAGCGCTGGCCGCTTTGCAGAAAGGCAAGAAGTTCACGCCGGACAGCGTGGCCAAGCTGTTGGAAAAAATCAGCGCCAACGGTTACGGCGACAAACGCCTGTCACCAAAAGAAAGCGAAGTTCTGCGTCTGTTTGCAGAAGGCTTCCTGGTGACTGAGATTGCTAAAAAACTTAACCGCAGTATCAAAACCATCAGCAGCCAGAAGAAATCAGCCATGATGAAACTGGGTGTGGAAAACGATATCGCGCTGCTGAACTACCTGTCTTCCATCAGCTCCATGCCGATCGACAAAGACTAAGTTTTCGCAAAGCAGTCTTAATGCTAAAAGACAAAAGGCACCTTCACGGTGCCTTTATTTTTTGATCGATGACCTTCAGCCAAACCGCCGCTTCAGTCTTCTTTTTTATAGTGCCCTTTGCGCACGCGTTCACTGTAATAGCTCAGCGTATCGCGCAGCGTTTCCAGCGTCACCGGCTTCGACAGACAGTTATCCATCCCTGCTTCCAGACACCGCTGACGTTGCTCGGCCAGCGCGTTAGCGGTCACGCCGATCACCGGCAGGATATGGCCCAGCTCGCGCAGTTTTTGCGTCAGGCCATAACCATCGAGGCGTGGCATGTTGACATCGCTGAGCACGATATCAATCTCATGCGCGCGCATGGCATCCAGCGCATCCATCCCGTCATTGGCGGTCACCACGATGTAACCCATAGTCCCCAGCTGATCGGCGAGCAGACGGCGGTTGATGGGATGGTCATCGACCACCAACAGGGTGATATCGCTGTAGTCCTGCGCGATAGCGGTTTCAGCCGCCGGGGCGTTCAGACCGCCCTCGTCCCCTGCTGTTTCAATCTGATAAATGCGGTTAAGCAGCGCGGTGATTTCCAGCGGCGTTGAAGTGCCATGTACCCAATATCCCGGTCGGGTTTCCACCGGCGGGCCGATATGGTCTATCGAGAATTCAATCTGCGCGCGCAGCGTACCCATGTGAATAAACGGCGTATCGGTAATCAACACGTCTTCGGCGCCGGTCGCCAGCTCAGGCTCATAGCGCTGGATATTCGCACCGTGGTGGCACAGCAGCTGCATCAGGTAACTTTCGAGATATGCGTTGCGCACGTCCAGCCAGACGATTTTATCCTGCCAGTGATCCAGCGGTTCATCAGACGGGAACACCGCGCTGTAAAGCGGAATACGCACGGTGAAAGAGCTGCCAAGACCCGGCTCGGATTCAACGTTAATATCGCCATCCATCAGGTTGATCAACTTTTCGCAAATTGCCAGCCCAAGGCCGGTGCCCTGGAAATGACGCTGCACGCCGGTACCGACCTGGAAGAACGGGTCGAATAAACGGGTGATTTCGCGCTCAGGAATACCGACGCCGGTATCGCGCACCTGGAACTCCAGATAGTTTCCACAGGTTCTGACATTCAGCACGATACAGCCGGTATCGGTGAATTTAATCGCATTATTAAGAATATTCGAGATGACCTGTTGCAGACGCACCGGGTCGCCGGTGAACGACAGCGGCACGTTGTGCTCGATAAAACAGTACAGTCCGAGGCGCTTTTTCACCACCAGAGGCAGATAGTTACCGGCAATGTGTGTGATCACTTCACGGCATGAGAACTCCTGCGGCTCAATTTTCAGCTGTTCAGATTCGATTTTCGAGAAGTCGAGAATGTCGCTGATGATTTTCAGCAGCAGCGCAGAGGAGTTATTCATCGCCGTCACCAGACGATCCACACCCTGCGGTAGCCCCTGTGTTTGCAGTAAATCCAGATTACCGATGATGCCGTACAATGGCGTGCGCAATTCGTGGCTGACGGTCGCCAGGAACATCGATTTGGACTGGCTGGCCTGCTCGGCGGCATTCGCCATCTCCTGCAACGACTCTTCCATCCGCACGCGCGCACTGACGTCGATCAGCACGCAAATCGCTACGTCTTCGTTGCGGTAACGTGAATGCACGAAGCTCAGCTGAATGTTGTTGTTATTCTTGGTGATGACGTCGACAAAATTCACCTGCTGATCGCAGATGATGCGCGTAATACGCTGGCGGTCTTCCTGGGTCAGCATGCTGATGTAATTGTGCGCCAGCTCGTTACTCAGGATATTCACGCCGTCGCTGATGCGCAGAATCGAAATCCCCACCGGCGCCGACGCGACAATTTTGTGGTTAAACTGCTCGTGCTCTTCCAGCCGGAAGGCATTCTGCTCGGCAGGTAAAAACATCTTGCGCTCAAACACCCAGGCCAGAATAAACAGCAACAGGCCGGAGAAGATATTGAGCAGCACCGCGTTGAATATCATGATCTTGAACCGTTCAATAACAATATTGAACGGCATGGAATACACCACGCTCAGCGAAGACGGCGACAGCGGCTTTTTATAAATCAAATCTTTGTAGCCATTCATGTAGCCGAAGTACGAGCTTTCCTGCGGATAATTCCCCAGCGCAGCGGTGTAGCGGTCGCCTTCTGAAAGACTGAGCAGCGGCTGATCGTCCTCATCAAGCAGCGTAACGCTGGTGTGTTGCGCGCTCGGCGTGACTAAATCTTCCAGACGCAGGTTTTGCTGAATACCCATCAGCGCTTCCAGTTTATTGCCGATATAAATCGGCGTCAGCACGTACAGATAACCGGACTCCCGGTTACTGGACTGTGAAACCCAGTACAGGCTGTTCTCTTTATCCTGATTTTTACCGTTGCGGTATTGCAGGATTTTCTCATGCAGCGATTTCAGCTGATCCTGACTTTCACGTTCAAACGGTTCGCTGCTGATGCCGAAATCGACCAGACACAGGTTTTCTCCGCTGATAAAAAACACGCGGTTAAGGTCATAGGCATCAGAAAAATTGTCTTTCCAGTAATGAATCATGTTCCCCAGAGACGTCAGCGAGTTACGGTAACTGTCGCTGAGCTGGGAGCAATCCGAATCAGGGAAAAGGGAAAGGTAGGACGGCGGCGTGTTCTTGCTGCTGATCATCCCGTTGATGATATCCAGCCCGTTCATTGAATCGCTCAGACGCTTTTCGGCCATGAACTTAATGCTGCGCATCACGTCATTGGAGTTTTTGACGTAGCTCTGCGCCAGATCGTAGTTGAGGTTATCCTCATCGCGGATCTCCGACTCTTTATTGTGGAAGATATTCAGCACATAAAAGGTGGTCAGTAGCACCCCTAGCGTCCACAGCATCAGTGCCAGCACCCTGAACAGGTAGCGGGAGATTCTCAGCGTTGTTCGAAACGAAGCAAGATATTTCAAGGATTAACCATCGGTGTAACGGCTCAGTGAGCGGAATGTGAATCAGAATACACTATTGAGGGACTTTCTAAAAAACTCGAAATGAATAAAAAAGGCATAACACGTTGCCATGTTATGCCTTCCTTTCAACCGACTAAGAAAACTTATTCTTCTTCGTCGTCAGCTGCCTGGTCGTCTTCACTTTCTGCGTCGTCTGGCAGATCGGCTGCTTGCGCCGCTTCCAGTTCGCCGGCTTCGGTGGCAACGCCATCCAGTTCTTCGTCTTCTACCGGTTCTGCCACACGTTGCAGACCGACCACGTGTTCCTGTTCGGCGGTACGGATCAGCGTCACACCCTGGGTGTTACGGCCAACGGTACTCACTTCAGACACGCGGGTACGCACCAGCGTACCGGCATCGGTGATCATCATGATCTGATCCGCTTCATCCACCTGGATCGCGCCAACTACCGGACCATTACGCTCGCTCACTTTGATCGAGATAACGCCCTGCGTTGCACGGGATTTGGTTGGATATTCGGCAGATTCAGTACGCTTACCGAAACCATTCTGCGTGACGGTCAGGATACAACCGTCACCGCGTGGAATGATCAGGGAGACGACGCTGTCGCCTTCGCCCAGACGGATACCGCGAACACCGGTCGCCGTACGGCCCATTGAACGCACCGCTTCTTCGGAGAAGCGCACCACTTTACCGGCTGCAGAGAACAGCATGACTTCGTTTTTACCGTCGGTCAGGTCAACACCAATCAGCTCATCACCCTCGTTGAGGTTGATGGCGATGATGCCGGCACTACGCGGACGGCTGAAATCGGTCAGTGCGGTCTTCTTCACAGTACCGCTTGCCGTTGCCATGAACACATGACGGCCTTCTTCGTACTCGCGTACTGGCAGAATGGCGGTGATACGTTCGTTTGGCTCGAGCGGTAACAAGTTGACGATCGGACGGCCACGGGCACCGCGGCTGGCTTCCGGCAACTGATAGACTTTCATCCAGTACAGACGTCCCCGGCTGGAGAACATCAGAATAGTGTCGTGGGTGTTGGCCACCAGCAGACGGTCGATGAAGTCTTCTTCTTTAATACGGGCTGCTGATTTACCTTTACCGCCGCGACGCTGCGCTTCGTAATCGGTCAGAGGCTGATACTTCACATAGCCCTGATGCGACAAGGTCACCACAACGTCTTCCTGGTTGATCAGGTCTTCGATGTTGATGTCAGACGAGTTCGCCGTGATTTCGGTACGACGCGGATCGTTGTACTGATCGCGGATCGCTTCCAGCTCTTCACGAATGACTTCCATCAGACGATCCGGGTTGGACAGGATGTACATCAGCTCTGCGATTTGCACCAGCAGCTCTTTGTACTCATCAAGCAGTTTTTCATGCTCAAGGCCGGTCAGTTTCTGCAAGCGCAGATCCAAAATAGCCTGCGCCTGTTGCTCGGTCAGGAAGTATTTACCTTCATGAATACCGAACTCTGGCTCCAGCCATTCAGGGCGTGCAGCGTCATCACCGGCACTTGCCAGCATCGCCGCAACGTTGCCCAGATCCCATGAACGCGCAATCAGGCCCGCTTTCGCTTCGGCCGGAGATTGTGCAGCACGGATCAGTTCAATGATCGGGTCGATGTTAGCCAGCGCGATCGCCAGTGCTTCGAGGATATGAGCACGGTCGCGGGCTTTACGCAGTTCGAAAATAGTACGGCGTGTTACCACTTCACGGCGGTGGCGAACAAACGCGGACAGAATCTCTTTCAGACCCAAAATTTTCGGCTGACCACGGTGTAATGCCACCATGTTGATACCGAAAGAAGTCTGCAACTGGGTCAGTGAGTACAGGTTGTTCAGAACCACTTCACCGACGGCGTCACGTTTAATTTCGATGACGATGCGCATACCGTCTTTATCAGACTCATCGCGCAGTGCACTGATGCCTTCAACACGTTTTTCTTTCACCAGCTCGGCGATCTTTTCGATCAGACGGGCTTTGTTCACCTGATACGGGATCTCGTGAACGATAATGGTTTCGCGACCGGTTTTAGCGTCCGCTTCCACTTCAGCGCGGGCACGGATCGAAATCTTGCCACGGCCGGTACGGTAAGCTTCTTCGATACCACGACGACCGTTGATGATTGCCGCTGTCGGGAAATCTGGACCCGGAATATGTTCCATCAGCCCTTCAATGCTGATGTTCTCATCTTCAATGAAGGCCAGACAGCCGTTGATAACCTCGGTGAGGTTATGCGGCGGAATGTTGGTCGCCATACCGACCGCGATACCTGACGAGCCGTTGACCAGCAGGTTAGGAATACGGGTTGGCATAACAGCAGGGATTTGCTCGGTGCCATCGTAGTTAGGCACGAAATCGACGGTGTCTTTTTCTAAGTCAGCCAGCAATTCGTGAGCAATTTTTGACATGCGAATTTCGGTATAACGCATGGCTGCGGCGGAGTCGCCATCCACTGACCCGAAGTTACCCTGCCCGTCCACCAGCATGTAGCGAAGTGAGAAAGGCTGAGCCATACGGACAATGGTGTCATAAACCGCGGTATCACCGTGTGGGTGATATTTACCGATAACGTCACCGACCACACGGGCCGATTTTTTATAGGCTTTATTCCAGTCGTTACCGAGGACGTTCATTGCGAAAAGTACGCGGCGGTGCACCGGTTTCAAACCATCACGCACATCTGGTAGCGCACGTCCGACAATCACGGACATCGCATAATCCAAATAAGAGTTTTTCAGCTCTTCTTCGATGTTAATCGGTGTGATTTCTCTGGCAAGGTCGCTCATGGAGCTGCTATCCCTCTACTGATTATTCATGGCCGCTGCCCACGTAGGCATATATAGCGCAAAGGTGTAAAACTATACCACAAACCAGCCAAACGTGGAAAACAACCGCCCCCTTTTGCCTACTATTATCCAACGGGTTTCAAACCTTTGCGTAAAGCGCCGCATTTCGTATAAAGATTCGCCATAACGACAAATCTGAACCAAAGCAGACGAAATAGGTATAATCGGCCACATCAAGATATAAGGAGTTCATCACGCTCATGACAACCACATCATCCACATCGACTTCCGCTGCGCCACAGAACATCGACCATGAAGAAATCGCCAAATTTGAGGCGGTCGCCTCGCGCTGGTGGGATTTGGAAGGCGAATTCAAACCGCTGCACCGCATCAATCCGCTGCGCCTGAACTATATTCTTGAGCGCGCCGATGGCCTGTTTGAGAAGAATGTTCTCGATGTCGGCTGCGGCGGCGGTATTCTTAGCGAAAGCATGGCCGTCGCCGGTGCGCAAGTGACCGGACTGGACATGGGCGGCGAACCGTTACAGGTGGCGCGTCTGCATGCGCTGGAAAGTGGTGTGAAAGTGGATTACGTACAGGAAACCGTGGAAGCCCACGCCGAGGCGCATCCGCAGCAATACGATGTGGTCACCTGCATGGAAATGCTCGAACATGTGCCGGATCCGGCGTCCGTCGTGGCTGCCTGTGCGCGTCTGGTGAAACCCGGCGGGCATGTCTTCTTCTCCACCATCAACCGTAACAACAAAGCCTGGCTGATGGCTATTTTCGGCGCGGAATATGTGCTGAAGATGGTGCCAAAGGGCACGCACGACATCAAAAAATTCATCAAACCGTCAGAGTTGCTGGGCATGATTGACCGTACGTCGTTGTCGGAGCGCCACATTATGGGCCTGCACTACAACCCGCTGACCGATCATTTTAAACTCGGGCCGAACGTGGACGTCAATTACATGATCCACACTCAGTCAGAAGAAAGTTCTGTCATCTGACCTGCTCTAAATAGCCCGTGCGTCAAGCCCGGAAGATGCCTTCCGGGCAGACTTAAGCGGAATTTCATCCGCCCTGCCCGCCACAGATTTACTTAAACCTTAGTTTTTAGGGCGTTGGTGGAACCGGACCCGGGAACATGATTTTTTAGAATAGTTATCCAGATCAATATAGCGTTTTTTTCTAACGTTTAATAAACCGGCAGTCGATCACCTTTCGTAAAAATATAAGAAAATCGTATCTCAGATATTGACAGGTTTGTCGCGCCAGCAATGACGGACTCCTCAGGCTTGGCCCGTAAATTTCTCCCCAAGTTATCCACAAATCCGGCCGTTTTGTTCACTTGCCAAAGGGCCGTTCAGTCACTATCTTGTCATCAGAAAATAACAAACCCACAATATATTGTGTTTATATCCTGACCAGCACACTAGAATAGAGTGGTGCTGCCGTGCTGTTTTTGACGGTCAGGTCAGACCCTTTATAAACCTTTGAGGTATCGCCCCGAATGAACCAAAGTCTGCTTGTAACTAAACGTGATGGCCGCACAGAACGCATCAACCTTGATAAAATCCACCGTGTCATTGACTGGGCTGCGGAAGGTCTTCAAAACGTATCAGTTTCCCAAGTAGAACTTCGTTCACATATCCAGTTCTACGACGGGATTAAAACCGCTGATATTCATGAAACGATTATCAAAGCGGCTGCGGATCTGATTTCCAAAGATGCGCCGGATTACCAGTATCTGGCCGCGCGTCTGGCGATTTTCCACCTGCGTAAAAAAGCATACGGTCAGTTCGAGCCGCCTAAGCTGATTGATCAGGTGACCCGCATGGTCGAAATGGGTAAATACGACAAACATCTGCTGGAAGACTACACGGCTGAAGAGTTCGAGCAGATGGACAGTTTTATTGACCACTGGCGTGACATGAATTTCTCTTACGCCGCCGTCAAGCAGCTGGAAGGGAAATATCTGGCGCAAAACCGTGTGACTGGCGATATCTACGAGAGTGCGCAGTTCCTCTATATTCTGGTCGCGGCCTGCCTGTTCTCCGGCTATCCGCGTGAAACCCGTCTGGACTACATCAAACGTTTCTACGACGCGATTTCTACTTTCAAAATTTCTCTGCCTACGCCAATCATGTCTGGCGTGCGTACCCCGACCCGTCAGTTCAGCTCCTGCGTACTGATCGAATGCGGCGACAGCCTGGACTCTATCAACGCTACATCCAGCGCCATTGTGAAATACGTTTCCCAGCGTGCCGGTATCGGCATCAACGCCGGTCGCATCCGTGCGCTGGGCAGCCCGATCCGCGGCGGTGAAGCGTTCCACACCGGGTGTATCCCGTTCTACAAACATTTCCAGACAGCGGTGAAATCCTGCTCTCAGGGCGGCGTTCGTGGCGGTGCAGCGACATTGTTCTACCCGATGTGGCATCTGGAAGTGGAAAGTCTGCTGGTGCTGAAAAACAACCGTGGTGTTGAAGGCAACCGCGTCCGTCATATGGACTACGGCGTGCAGATCAACAAACTGATGTATCAGCGTCTGGTGAAAGGCGGCGATATTACGCTGTTCAGCCCGTCCGACGTACCTGGTCTGTACGATGCGTTCTTCGCCGATCAGGAGGAGTTCGAACGTCTGTACGAGAAATACGAGCAAGACCCGGGCATCCGTAAGCAGAAAGTGAAAGCCGTCGAATTGTTCTCGCTGATGATGCAGGAACGCGCCTCCACTGGCCGTATCTATATTCAGCACGTAGATCATTGCAACACGCACAGTCCGTTTGATCCGGCCATCGCGCCGGTTCGCCAGTCTAACCTGTGTCTGGAAATCGCACTGCCAACCAAACCACTGGATGACGTGAACGACGAAAACGGCGAAATCGCGCTGTGCACGCTGTCTGCCTTCAACCTCGGTGCTATCGAAAGCCTCGACGATCTGGAAGAGCTGGCGGTACTGGCCGTGCGCGCACTCGACGCCCTGCTCGATTATCAGGATTACCCAATCAAAGCCGCTAAACGTGGCGCGATGGGCCGTCGTACTCTGGGTATCGGCGTCATCAACTACGCCTATTATCTGGCGAAAAACGGCGTGCGTTATTCCGACGGCAGCGCCAACAACCTGACGCATAAGACGTTCGAAGCGATCCAGTATTACCTGCTGAAAGCCTCCAACGAGCTGGCGAAAGAACAAGGCGCGTGCCAGTGGTTCAACGAAACCACCTATTCACAAGGCATTATGCCGGTGGATACCTACAAGAAAGATCTGGATGCGATTTGCAGTGAACCTCTGCATCTCAACTGGGATAAGCTGCGTGAAGACATCAAAACGCACGGCCTGCGTAACTCCACACTGTCGGCGCTGATGCCTTCTGAGACCTCTTCGCAGATCTCTAACGCGACCAACGGCATCGAGCCACCGCGCGGCCACATCAGCATCAAAGCGTCGAAAGACGGGATCCTGCGTCAGGTGGTGCCGGAGTATGAGCGTCTAAAAGATCAGTACGAATTGCTGTGGGATATGCCTAATAACGACGGTTACCTGCAACTGGTTGGCGTGATGCAAAAATTCATTGACCAGGCGATTTCGTCAAACACCAACTACGACCCGTCACGCTTCCCGAACAGCAAAGTGCCGATGAAGCAGTTGCTGAAAGACTTGCTGACAGCCTACAAATTCGGCGTCAAAACCCTGTACTATCAGAACACCCGCGATGGTGCTGATGATGTGCAGGAAGACATGAAAGCCGATGTGGCTGATGACTGCGAAAGCGGCGCCTGCAAAATCTAATCATCTGTTTTGATTCATCATTTAAAACAAAGCCCCTTAACAGGGGCTTTTGTCCGAGGACAATATGGCTTATAGCACTTTCTCTCAGAACAAAAATAACCAACTGCTGGAACCGATGTTTTTCGGTCAGTCCGTCAACGTTGCGCGTTTCGACCAGCAAAAACATGAGATTTTTGAAAAGCTGATCGAAAAGCAGCTGTCCTTCTTCTGGCGTCCGGAAGAGATTGACGTTTCCCGCGACCGTATCGATTTTCAGGCGCTGCCGGATCACGAAAAACATATCTTCCTCAGCAACCTGAAATACCAGACGCTGCTGGATTCCATTCAGGGCCGCAGCCCGAACGTCGCGCTTTTACCGCTGATTTCTATTCCTGAGCTGGAAACATGGGTCGAAACCTGGGCGTTTTCAGAAACTATCCATTCACGCTCATACACACATATTATCCGTAACATCGTGAATGATCCGGCGATTGTGTTTGACGATATTGTCACCAACGAAGAGATCCTCAAGCGCGCGAAAGACATCTCCGGCTATTACGATACGTTGATCGAAATGACCAGCTATTACCACCTGCTGGGCGAAGGTACGCATACCGTGAACGGCAAAACCGTCGTGGTGAATCTGCGTGAACTGAAGAAGAAACTCTACATCTGTCTGATGAGCGTTAACGCGCTGGAAGCCGTGCGTTTCTACGTGAGTTTCGCCTGCTCCTTTGCATTCGCCGAACGTGAACTGATGGAAGGCAACGCGAAAATCATCAAGATGATTGCACGTGACGAAGCGCTGCATCTGACAGGTACCCAGCACGCGCTGAACCTGCTGCGCTCAGGTCAGGATGATCCGGAAATGGTTGAGATCGCCAAAGAGTGCGAGCAGGAATGTCACGATTTGTTCGTGCTGGCAGCACAGCAGGAAAAAGACTGGGCAGAATATCTGTTCAAAGACGGTTCGATGATCGGCCTGAACAAAGATATTTTGTGCCAATACGTTGAGTACATCACCAACATCCGCATGCAGGCCGTTGGCCTGACCGCACCGTTTAAAACGCGCTCGAACCCGATCCCATGGATCAACGCGTGGCTGGTTTCCGACAATGTGCAGGTCGCCCCGCAGGAAGTGGAAGTGAGTTCCTATCTGGTCGGTCAGATCGATTCAGAAGTTCACGCCGACGACCTGAGTGATTTCGAGCTTTAAATGACGGACAGAACCATCACACTTTCAGCCGATGGCACTCAGCTGGTGTGCGAAAGCCGCCATAGCAATCTGCTGGAAGTGTTTGAACATCATAAAGTTGACGTCGAGTATCAGTGTCGTGAAGGGTATTGCGGCTCCTGTCGGATGCGGCTGGTTAGCGGTGCGGTGAAGTACAGTGAAAAACCTCTGGCGTTTATCTCAGACGGCGAGATTTTACCCTGTTGTTGCATGCCGGTTGGGGATATTGAAATTGAATTTTAGTGGGTTTCGACCCACGGATCGATGTTGAGAACTGCTTTAAAAGCGAATTCAAAACCAACTTCAACTTTAAGGTCGTGGGCATCGGCCCATACCGACCAGAGGGAGAATCAACCGTCTCCCTCTGGACTCCCGCGTTTTTTAAAACTCGCGCTATCGCCAGACCGATGGACATGTTCTGCCGCTGCGTGGTGCCCTCTCTCGGTCCTGAAGCCTTTGGTCTTCAGGCCGCTCCGTTCGGCAGGATTTTTTGATCGCGCCATCTCACCATTTTTAAAAACAGAAACGAGTCGTCTTTGACTTTTTTAGTTGTCCCTTTTCTTTTCTCATCCTGAGCCGGTGAAGTTGTGACCTAAAAAGCCCCAGGCCGCTTTCAAAAATCACGCCGGAGCGAGAGGTGGAAAACCGCGCGTCTTTTTGCGCGGGTTGTAACCCGAGCGAAGGGCACCGCGCAGCGGCGGGATTTTGCGGCAATAGGAGGAGTATCTGAAACAGAGCCGGGATGCATGGCACGTGTTTTAAAGAGCCCGGGGGGTCTTGGGGGGCGGCGGCGACAGGCCGCCCCCCAAGTCGGTGTGGGCCGACGCCCACGGTGTTGACCTTAAAGCCGGTTGGGGCAGCAGCCCAAGGTGTTGACCTTAAGGCCAGTTGGGGCAGCAGCCCACGGTGTTGACCTTAAGGCCAGTTTGGGCGGCAGCCCACGGTGTTGACCTTGAATAACTAGACTTTCTCGACTCGGTCGAGCCAAAGATATTCCGCTACCGGATCCCACCCGTTCAGATACCGCCGCAACATATCCATCCCCACCATCGCGATAGTCTCCTGCCTTAACGCCAACCCGTGCCGCGTCGCGGTATAACGGATGGTTAATCCACTGGTTCCTGACGGCGTGTGCAGCGCCAGGCTGAGCTTATCGCCGGATAATGCGCCGACGGCCAATGCCAGCTGTGCACCGCTGGTTTCGGCCAGCGTCTTCGCGCGTGCCAGTAAGTTTTCGAGGGATTTCTCTGGAGAAGCCTCATCATCTTGTGGCTGGAGTTCGCCGTTGGCCAGCGGGACGCCAGCGCTTTGCAGACGCCAGTTCAGCAGGCCGCCGGTATAACTTTCGCTGACCGCCAGACGCAGGTTTTGCGTCAGCAGACGTTCTGCCAGACGGTCAGGCAGGCTGCCGAAACCTTCGAAGATGGTGCTCTCGCCCGCCACTTCGCGCACACGCTCGAAAATCTGATGCATCGCTGCTTCCTGAGAACGCGGGCCGGTGACTTTCAGTTCGATGATCGGCGAAGACGAGCGGTAACCCATCACTACGCCTTCCGGCATGTCGATTTTATCCAGCTCAGTCGCCAGATCGCTTTCGCCACGCCCGAAAGTGGTCAGACGCAAACACAGCGGAGCTTCCAGCGCAGGGAACTGCTTGTGCAGGCGAGGAACGATTTGCTGTTCGACCATAACTTTGAATTCTGAAGGGACGCCCGGCGTGAAGAAAATCTGGCAACGGTTGAGCCTGACGCTGAAACCGCAGGCGGTGCCGACCGGATTGTCCAGCAGTTCGGCGTTGGCCGGGATCTGCGCCTGTTTGCGGTTAGACTCGGCCATCGGACGGCCACGTTCATTGAAGAAAGCCTGCATGGTGGCAATCCATCCGGCATCCTCTACCAGTTCAACGCCACAGGCCATGGCCGCAGCCTGGGCGCTAAGATCGTCAGTGGTCGGGCCTAATCCGCCGTTAACGATCAGCACATCGGCGATATGACTGCGCTCTTTCATAACGTTGACCAGCTCGTCCAGACTGTCACCCACCGTTTCACGGCTGGTCATCGGCAGGCCTTGATCGAACAGATAACTGGCCAGCCAGGCGGCGTTTGAATCCACAATTTGACCGTGAAGAACTTCCTCGCCGGTACTGAGCATCTCAACCCTAAGCATCACTTTCTCCTCTCGTTTAGTCCTTCCACTGTAGAAAGGCTGACGCTGAAACACAATCTCATAGGCACAAAGTGATAGCACAGATGAAAAAAAAGCCTGCTGAGCAGGCTTTATGATTCAGGCGTAAAACTTAAAAGTTCAGCGCGCCGCCGACGTATGCGCCGTCCGCCACGATGTTATCGCGGTTGCCGTCTTTGCCGTCCAGCGCCATGTAGCGGTAACCCACACTCACGGTCACTAACGGAATCGCGGTCAGACGCACGCCCGCGTTGGCTTCTTTGTAGTTACCGATGCCGCTGGACAGTGAATCCGGGGAATAGTAGTAATCACCGTACAGGGTGAACATTTTGGCGATTGGGAGTTGCAGACCACCGCCGACGGCCGCTGCGTAACCTTCGTCACCGTCTTTCGGGTTGGTGTACAGGCCTTTACCGCCAACGGTCGCCATGAAAGGACCCAGTGGAATGTTGTAGCCCAGACCCAGACCCGCAACGTCGCCGTCATCATCGTTATGGGTGTAATCGCCGGTCAGCGCAAGACCTGGAGAGGTGGTGCCGAAACCAGCGCCCAGATGAGTGTAATGCTCGCCAACTTCGCCGTTTACGCTAATTGCGCTCGCAGACGTCGCCGTCAGCAGCATGCCTAGGGCCGCGCCCGCTACAATAATTTTTTTCATCATCATTCCTGAACATTCATATAACAGTGGGGCAATATTTAGTGCGCAGTCTAAATTAATTTGCCGAAAGGTGACATCTTTCAGAACGTTAAAAATCCCTTAGCCTGCAAATAAAATGTAAAGAAAAGCATTTGTATCCACTCTCCCTATTCTCTTAATCAGAGTAGTAAGCCCCACCTATTTGCCCCTGATCAACGTATGGGTACACACTAGCCGTTAAGGTAAATTTTCCTATGGAAAGGCTATAGCATGCATGGATGCAGAAAATTTGCTGTCAAAAGTGATCGTTGATCTCGCATTTCACACCCGAACTACGCAATACAAGGAAATGATGGTTATGGAAAAGAAAGGACTGACCACCGCTGCCGGCGCCCCCGTCGTCGACAATAATAATGTCATTACCGCAGGCCGTCGCGGACCGCTTTTACTACAAGATGTCTGGTTTCTCGAAAAACTGGCTCACTTTGATCGTGAGGTAATTCCTGAACGTCGTATGCACGCAAAAGGTTCAGGTGCTTACGGTACCTTCACCGTGACCCACGACATCACCAAATACACCCGCGCGAAACTCTTCTCTGAAATTGGCAAGCAAACCGAGATGTTCATCCGTTTCTCCACCGTCGCCGGTGAGCGCGGTGCAGCAGATGCAGAACGTGACATCCGCGGTTTCTCCATGAAGTTCTACACCGAACAAGGCAACTGGGATTTAGTCGGCAACAACACTCCGGTGTTTTATCTGCGCGATCCGCTGAAATTCCCTGACCTGAACCACGTGGTAAAGCGCGACCCGCGTACTAACCTGCGCAATCCGGCCTACAAATGGGATTTCTTCTCGCATCTTCCTGAAGCACTACACCAGCTGACCATCGACGTCAGCGACCGTGGCCTGCCGACGTCATATCGTCATATCCACGGTTTTGGCAGCCACACGTTCAGCTTCATCAATGCTGAAAATGAGCGTTTCTGGGTGAAATTCCACTTCCGTTGCCAGCAGGGTATTGAAAATCTGATGGATGACGAAGCAGAGAAACTGGTGGGAACCGATCGTGAAAGTTCTCAGCGCGATTTGTATGACGCCATCGAGCGCGGCGATTTCCCTCGCTGGAAGCTGTTCGTGCAAATCATGCCGGAGCATGAAGCCTCTGAACTACCCTATAACCCGTTCGACCTGACCAAAGTCTGGTTGAAGAGTGATTATCCGCTGATCGAAGTCGGTGAGTTTGAACTGAACCGCAATCCGGAAAACTATTTTGCCGAAGTGGAACAGGTGGCGATGAGCCCGGCAAATGTGGTTCCTGGCATCGGTTTCTCACCTGACCGTATGTTGCAGGGGCGCCTGTTCTCCTACGGCGACGCGCACCGCTACCGTCTGGGGGTGAATCATCACCAGATCCCGGTGAACGCACCAAAATGCCCGTTCCATAACTATCATCGCGACGGCGCAATGCGCGTTGACGGCAACAGCGGCAACGGCGTGACGTATGAACCAAACAGCGCCGGTCTGTTCCAGGAGCAACCTGATTTCAGCGAACCGCCATTGTCTGTCGAAGGCGCAGCGGATCACTGGAATCACCGCGAAGATGACGATTACTTTACTCAGCCACGTTTGCTGTTCAATCTGTTGTCTGATGAGGAACATCAGCGCATGTTTGGCCGCATCGCCGGTGAACTGAAGCATGCTTCACTTGAAACGCAAAAACGCCAACTCGACCTGTTCTATAAAGTTGATCCTGCCTATGGCGCAGGTGTGGAACAAGCGCTGAAAGCGTAATTTCGCTCAGGCAATCAAATAAAAGGGCCGCGCTGTTTAAGCAGTGCAGCCTTTTTTTAAATTGGTGCATTATCAGACTGGCTGTTTTTCCAGCCACAGTTTCAGTTGCTGGCGGGAAATCTTAATGCCGCCCTGCGCAACTTCCTGTGGCAAAACATAATAACGTACCGGTTGCTGAAAACGGGCGAGTTTTCCCTGCAGCCAATCAGCCAGATGCTCAAAGGTAACGTCAGGGTGGGAGTCCACCAGCGCTACCGGTCGCTGACCAAATTCGGCGTCATCAAGCGGCAGCACAAACACGCGCTCCACCTGTGGGTGCGACTGTAAAACTCGCTCAATATCTTCCGGCTGAATCCCCTCTCCGGCGCTGAAGAATAGATTATCCAACCTTCCCACAATATGCAGTTCATCACCCTGCCACATACCGCGATCGCGGGTGCTGAACCAGCCCTCTGCACCAGGCAGTGGCGTGAGTTGTCCGGATTTCCAATACCCGGCCGCCAGACTGCGTGAACGGATCTGAACTTCATTTTTCACCAGCCGTACGGCTTTACCCGTCAACGCCTGACCGACGCCCGGCGAACCGTCAGCGCGTTTTGCGGTTACCGTCGACGCAGCCTCGGTCATTCCATAGCCGCACCAGCAACGAATTCCCATGCGTTCAGCATGTTCCGTCATTTCCTGTGGAATGTGCGCGCCCCCCAACAGGACGTCTTTCAGGCTTGCCGGTAATACAGGCTGCTGAAGCAGTCGCCATAATTGTGTCGGCACCAGCGAGGCATGGGTGCACTCCGCCAGCGCGTCATCAAACGACTGCCCGTCGGCAACGACCAGCGAGGCTCCGGCAGTCAGCCAGCGCCAGATAATCCCCTGACCCGAAACGTGAAACAACGGCAGCGAAAGCAGCCAGCTGTCAGCCAGCGTGAAGGGGATAAGCCCCAGTACGCCCTCTGCGCTGGCCAGGTGTGCGGCTACGCTGTGTGCCGCGGCTTTCGGTAAGCCGCTAGAGCCTGAGGTCAGCGTCAGAGTAGCGATGCGCTCCGGCTGCCAGTCGGCGGCGCTTTCTGAAAAGGCATGGTGAAGAGATAATTCGGGGAAAGGGAGTGTTAAAGGCGCGCCGGTGAGATCGACCATAAAATCGATATTCAGCTGCGGCAGCAATTCATCGCACAAGGTTTGCGGCAGCTGCGGGTTCAGCGGCAGCAGGCGCGCACCGGCCTGCAAGAGAGCCAGATAACAGAGCAACGCGTCAGGGGTATTTTTACTGCGCAGCACCACACCTGAAGCTTCACGCACACCCTGCTGAATAAAACCGGCGGCCAGTGAATCAATGCGGTGCCGTAAATCGCGCCAGCACCAGCTGATTCCCCCAGCCTTAAGGGCAACGGCGAACGGTGAGCGCGTCGCCCATACCCGCCACGGCCAGTCCGTTATCAATGGCTCTGCCACACCACCTCCAGATCCTGTTCAGCCATCACCGGTAATACAGAATCCGGCCAGCGACGGATCAGCTGCGCCTGCATGAGATCCAGCGTATCCAGGCCCGGCACCGCATCCGGCGTCAGCCATTGTGCGATGCGCGCCAGCTGCGTCAGGCCAAGGCTGGATTCAATAGAAGAGCTGATGACAGCCTCCAGCCCGGCGGCGTGCGCCTGAGAAATCAGCTGACGGCAGCGGTTCAGGCTACCGGTAAGGGTTGGTTTGATGATAATCGCCGCCAGCCCGGTTTCAGCCTGCACGGTGAAGCAGGCGTCACGCACGCTTTCATCCCACGCAATAGCAATGCCGGTAGCGCGGGCAAACTCGCGGGACTGTTCACGGGTCTGGCAGGGTTCTTCGATAAAGACAATGCGCGAACGTAATTCTGGCGCGACGTGGCGGGCAAACCCTGCTGATTTCGCCAGCGTCCAGCTGCGGTTGGCATCGAGGCGCAAGCGCAGATCCGGGAACGCTTCCAGCAACATACTGACGTTCAGCCCGTCGCCGACCGACTCGTAAAATCCGACTTTCACTTTCGCCAGTTTTTCGCCCGGCAGCGCCCCCAGACGTGCATACAGTTCATTCGGGTCGCCGTGACACAGCGGCGCACAGCGGGTGCTCAGTGCGTCAGGCAGCTCACCGCGCAACTCGGCGTCGGCACAGCTCAGGCCAAATGCTACCGAAGGCAAGGCGCTGAATGCTGAAGCAAGCGCCGCCAGCGATGCGCCCTGTATCCACTGGTTCAGGGCGTGCTTTACGGCTTCCTGCGCCTGGGTGATATCTTCCACGCTGAACCCCGGCAGCGGCGAAATTTCACCCCAGCCGGTTTTCTCGTCCTGCCACAGTGAAACCAGCAGCCCGTCGCGGGTTTTCAGTCGCTGATTGCGCAACACCACGCCCGCCTCCATTGGCAGGCTGTACCGGTACACCGTGGCGCGGCGCATTATGGATTCCGCTTAAATTTGCTGAAGTCCGGCTGACGTTTTTCAACAAACGCGTTGCGGCCTTCCTGACCTTCATCGGTCATATAGAACAACATCGTGGCGTTACCCGCCAGCTCCTGCAGACCGGCCTGACCGTCGCAGTCGGCGTTGAGCGCCGCTTTCAGACAGCGCAGCGCCATCGGGCTGTTTTCCAGCATCTCACGGCACCAGCGCACGGTTTCTTTTTCCAGATCTGCCAGCGGAACCACGGTGTTGACCAGCCCCATATCCAGCGCAGCGGCCGCATCGTACTGCCGGCACAGGAACCAGATTTCGCGGGCTTTTTTCTGGCCAACGATGCGTGCCATGTAAGACGCGCCCCAGCCGCCATCGAACGAACCCACTTTCGGGCCGGTCTGGCCAAAAATGGCGTTATCCGCAGCAATGGTCAGATCGCACATCATATGCAGCACATGCCCGCCACCGATGGAGTAACCAGCAACCATCGCAACAACAGGTTTCGGACAGGTGCGGATCTGGCGCTGGAAATCCAGCACGTTGAGATGATGCACACCGCTGGCATCCTGATAGCCGCCGTAGTCGCCGCGCACTTTCTGATCGCCTCCTGCGCAGAAGGCTTTATCGCCTTCGCCGGTCAGCACGATCACGCCAATACCTTCGTCATAGCGGGCGTCATCCAGCGCGCGGATCATTTCTTTTACGGTCAGCGGACGGAAGGCATTGCGCACCTGTGGACGGTTGATGGTGATTTTAGCGATGCCATCGGTGGATTTGTGATAGCGAATATCTTCAAAATCTCCGGTGCAATCACGCCATTCCACTGGCGCGTAAAGTACTTTTTCATCAGGATAAATCATGCTCAACTTCCTTTAAGACAGGTGAAGTAATGAATGCCAGCGCCTGACGGGCAAATTCCGCCGGATTGTCACGATGGGCGTTATGCCCGGCATTGGCGACGGTGCGCAGTTCGAAACCGGACTGCTGCGCGAGAGTGATAAATTTGTTATCGGCGCTGCCGCAAAGCCACGCCAGCGGCAGGGAAAGCTGATGCAGCTTCTGACGTAAATCTGGCTGAACCGACAACGACGTGGCGGCAAGCATGGCGGCGACGGTGTGAGGATTATTGCTTTCGCGCAGCACAACCAACTTTTGGCGCTGCGCATCGGTCAGGCTGGCAAATACTGGCTGGCGATACCAGACAGTGAGCGCCTGCTTCCACGGTAACTGCACGAAACGCGTTGCCCACTGCTGGTCGTGATAACGGCGCTGGGCGCGCTCTGCCTGAGAGTTAAGCCCCGGATGTGCGCCTTCGACCACTACGCCCATCAGCCCTGCGCTGTCGCCCTGACAGGCGTGATACAGGCTGATGCGTCCGCCGAGCGAATAGCCAATCAGCCAGTACGAAGTCATTCCCTGCTGCTGCAACGTGTCGGTGAGCAGCTGGCTGACGTCGGCGAATCCGGCGGCGGTGAACTCTGCCGAACGGCCATGCCCCGGTAAATCCACCAGCAGGCAAGGCCAGCCGGAAAGTTGTGCTATCAGCGGCTGCCAGTCGTCGGCGCTGCCGAGCAGACCGTGCAGAAACACCAGCCACGGACGCCCTTTCACATCGGCATTCAGGCGCGTACAGGCCAGCGTCATGACTGGCTCATCTCGGTGACCAGACTGCGCAGACATTCCGCGCCCTCAGTTTCATTCACTTTTAGCTCGACCAGTTTTACACCACCGTGCTGCCAGCATTGCGTGACCGCCTCGTGTAGCTCAGTCATGGATGTCGGACTGGCATAATCGAGCCCGAACATGGCCGCCGCATGTTGAAAATCAACGTTCTGCGGCATGCAGTAGAACCGCTGACGCTCAGCTTCTGGCGTAGGCAACAGAGCGAAAATCTGCCCGCCGTTGTTGTTCACCACGATGATCACCGTCGGCGCAGAGCATTGACGCATCAGCGCCAGCGCGTTCAAATCGTAAAGTGCGGAGATATCGCCGAGCAGCACCAGCGTCGGTTTGCAGGTAGCACGCTGAACGCCTGCGGCGGTGGAGAGCAGACCGTCGATACCGCTGGCGCCGCGATTGGCGAAAATCGGATACCCGGCGGGTAACTGCGCGAAGGCGTCGACCAGCCGGACGATCAGACTGTTACCGAGAAACAGCTGGCCGTGCTCCGGTAAAAGAGATGGTAATTGCCACGCGGCAACGGCTTCGCCAAACCTGCCGGCGAGATGTAATTCGATGGCGTGACGCGCACGCGCGGCGCACTCATCCAGCTCGGGCGCCCAGTCGGGCTGATGCTGCGCCGGATGCTGAAGCAAAAACGCAGCGACAGAGGTCTGAATACGCCGGCCACGATGCTGCGCCGGATCCAGACGCCCCGGCAGCGCATCGATCAGCCAGTATTCATCCGGCTGACACGCCGCCTGCCACTGCAACAGCCGTTTACCGGTCAGCCCGCCGCCAAACTGCACCACCAGCTGCGCGCGCTCAAGCACGTTTTTCGCCTGCGGCGACGCCAGCCATAAATCGGCGCACGGCAGCGGATTACCGGTCGCAGCCTGTACGTCACTTATCAACGGCCAGCCAAGCTGATCAGCCCACTGCACCAGTAATTCACTTTCATGCGCGCTAATCCGCCCGGCGATAATCACGCCGCGTTTCTGCCGCCAGGATAACCAGTCTGGCTGCGCGAGAGAATGCTGCACCGGCGTGAAACTCAGCCACGGCTGATGCCCCTGCCACCAGTCGCCGAGCAGCTCCAGCCAGTCGGTATATTCGCCGGAATCCTCGCCGTAAAGCGGTTCAGCGAACGGACAGTTAATGTGGACCGCGCCGTGGGTTTGCTGCGCCAGCGCGTTGTCGATGGCCGACACCAGCCAGCGTGCACTGATTTCAGGGGTCGGACGTGGTAGATCCAGCGCCTGCACCGGATAGCTGGCGAACATACCCGGCTGACGGATGGCCTGATTGGCGCCGCAGTCAATCAATTCCGGCGGACGGTCGGCGGTCAGCAGAACCAGTTTTTCGCCGGTGAGACTGGCTTCGATGAGTGCCGGATAGAGATTCGCCACCGCCGTTCCGGAGGTGACTATCACCGCCACCGGCGTGCCGCTGGCTTTCGCCAGACCGAGTGCCAGATGACCGAGGCCGCGTTCGTCAAAATGGGTGTGGCAGATGAGATGGGGATGCGCTGCCGCTGCGAGCGTCAGCGCGGTGGAACGCGAACCCGGCGCAATGCAGACGTGCTTTACCTGATGGCGCGTCAGCGACTCAAGGATCAGCGTCGCCCAGCGGCGATTGAAGACGGCAACGGACATAAATGACTCTCCCGGCAACGGATTATCCGGCCTGAACGACAGGCGTGTAGTGTTCTTCCAGCAAAGTCCGCAATCCTGCGGCTTTATTTTCGATCTCCTGCCATTCCTGTGCAGCATCAGAACCGGCGACAATACCTGCGCCCGCGAAGAGTTCCAGATGATGTCCTTTCACCGCAGCCGATCGCAGCGCGACGGTGAACTCACTTTGTTCAGTGCTCAGATATCCGGCGGAACCGGCGTACCACTGACGGTCAAAAGGTTCGTACTCGGCGATAAATTTACGCGCCGCCTGACGCGGTAATCCGGCCACGGCGGCGGTGGGTTGCAGACGTTGCAGGCATCCTGCATCGTCTGCGCCGGTCAGTTCACCGTGGATGCTACGGCGCAGATGCTGCACTTTGCGCAAACGCAGGATTTCTGCGGGCATCACATCCAGAGAATGCGCCCCGCCCTGCAAACGCTGGCAGATATCATCGACTACCAGCAGGTTTTCGCGCTGATTTTTTCCGTCGCTGAGCAGCCATTCGCCGAGTTCATGGGCTTTCTGATTATCAGAATGATTAGCTACCGTGCCCGCCAGCGCTTCGGTAAAAAGCTCAGTGTGATCGCGCAGGAAAAGACGTTCCGGACTGGAACCAAGGAACGCCTGTTGCGGCGTGAACGCCAGCATAAAATGATAACAGTGGTGATTCACTGCGCGGCTTGCGGCGAGGAATGCACAGGCATTCAGCGGCTGACTAAGCGTTAACGTGGTTTTGCGTGCCAGCACGACTTTGTCGAACGTCTGCTGTTCGATACTTTTCAGTGCGCGGGTAATCAGCTGATTCCACTGCGGCTCGGCGGGTAAATGCTGGTGCTGAACGACGCGGGAGGTGATCGGCGGTAACGCACGACTGGCGACAAGCGAACGCAGGAACCGTCGCGTGCGGCGCGCTTCTTCATGCAGCGAAACCGCGGCAAACAGCGTGCAGCGTAGCCAGTAAGTATTGCCAAGACGGCAAAGTTCGATGCGCGGCAAAAACAGCGCATTAGCCGGGACGTCAGAAGAGTCAGCACCGTTGAAGGCATTGAGCCCCCAGATGTGCAAATCGGGAATGTCCTGATGCTGGCGAATAAATTCCTGAGCCTGCTGCATATCGCCGAAAGAACAGGCATCGCCGCAGACAGCGGCTTCTTCATGGCCGTCGCGCTGCTGCCAGTAGAATTTCGGGTAACAGGGTTGCGCCGACAACCATTCAAGCAGACCCGCGTCAGGCTGTTTTTGCAGGGAATAACTGAGCTGCCGGACACCCGGCGCGTCAGGCCATTCGCCTGCGAGCGCTGTATCAAGCTGGTCAATGATTGCTGATATTTGTTTCACCGCTACCTCGGGCCATACCGGATGTTTTGTGACGGGCAGAAAAACCCTTCTGGATCAAAAAACGGGTTGGATCAATTACGAATGAATTATGCGGCGTTACGAAAAATGAAAATATGCGACAGATCAAGCTGTAGTGAGTGCAGTCAGATAGGAAGGAGTATAGGAGGAGAAAAAAGGATTATCCAAGCGGGAAAAAACTTAAAAATAAGGGCAGCCATGCGCTGCCCTGAGGTACGTTTTTATAAGGTGCTATCAGTGTTTAGCGACGCAGCAACAGGCCGACAACTAAACCTACCGCAGCGCCGACACCCACGCCATGCCACGGGTTTTCACGTACATAGCTGTCGGTTTGCTCGGCAACGTCACGGGCTTTGCGGCAGTATGAGCGGGCTTTAGGATCAAGACGGGATTTGATGTCTTTCAGCGCGTCTTCTGCGCGGGTCTTGATTTCAACGTATTTATCGTCAGCTTTATCACCGGAAGATTTCAGCACTTCTTCCAGTGTTTCAGTCAGCATGCGTAAATCGTCGTCTAACGAATTCTGCTGTGCTTCAAATTGGTCAGCCATGGTTATCTCCTTATGATGTGATCGTTCACTTGCCTTTAACCCTAGCGCAGATCCGGATGAAATGCCTGTGAGATATCACATAAACTTCCGTAAAAACGGGGTTTTAAGAACCTTCCGAGCCTTTTGGTTGATCCATTGCATGAAGATTTTTCGCGTCTGACAGCTGCTTTTCGCGCTGTTTCGCCAGCCATAATCCGCTGTTTTTCATCGCGTATCCGAAAACTAATCCAACCAGTAACGATACGACAACTAAACGCCAGTCGCCCTGTGCCGCAAAAGTCGCGCAGGCACCTATAAACGTACCCGGCACAAAGGCCAGCCATTGCTGGCGCGCCTGAATACACATCAGGAACGCCACGATGCCGGTCAGCATATAACCCAAAATGCTCCACTCGGGGCGAATGGCGCTGCCCGCGATGATGACGACAGCCCAAAACACGCCGCTCATGCAGGTCAGCGTACTGATCGCCAGTCCGCGCAGGCCACCCTGAGGGCAGGCGAAATATGCCGTGCAGCCGAGGAAACCCGCCCAGCCGATCAGGCCAAGGCTGATTGCCACCCAACCCCAGATACCGGAGAGGATCCCGGTGGTGATCGCTATCATCACTAAAACATTCATGGTTTAAAACCTGCGCAAATTGGGACAAGCGCGCAGTTTACTCATTGATGGGAAGAATGGAATGGGCTGGATCACAAATTCAATGTAATTTCGCACTTAACATACATAAAAATGTGACATTCATCACACAAACCCTAACGCAGATATCCGGCTGTTTGAAAGAACATGTCGTGTTGCGATCCTCCTAAAAAGTACTAAATCATGAACATCTATTTTATTAATCATGTTTTTTATCCTTACGTTCTTATTTATGAGGATTTATTAGACGTTATTATTTTCTGACACGTGAATACATTCTTATAGTAGTTATGTGGTTAATTGAAAACGCACCCGCCAGACTGAATGACTGGAAATTCCAGTCCCTTAATAAAATTCAAATAATAACTCCCACGGAGTCACAATCATGAGTACTATTTCACGAACAAAGACACTTTATACCTTGCAAGACCCTACCTGGATAAAAAATTCGGGAACCGATAAAGGAATAAATCACGACAGGCAGCATCTGGGACTTATCCTCGCCGCAGGTCAGGTTCTTACCATCAAACAAACTAACCCCAAATTCAAGGGATCATTGACGCTCTGGTTGTTAAACTCAGACAATCAGACAGAAAAGTCCTTTAGCATAACCAGTACTGCGGCGAACATCAGTTTTACCACGACTAGCGTCCCGTTTATCACCACACCGTATTCAACCATAGCGCCGGTTATTGAATATAGTTTCCCAAATACTTCAAAGCCTCTGCCTGTATATAACGAGTGTGATGATGAACTTCCATTTTTCCAATTATGGGATTCTCATGATGCTGAATTTGCGCTGATATATTCTCAGTTCATTCAAATTCTGGTACCGAAAGTTGATAAAGAAAAAATGAGAAATACCGGAATAACGGAAAATATCAACGGCGTTATTGGTAATTATAATCAGATCTTCGAATTCTATAATTCATTACTGGGCGTGGGTTTTGATTCAGACGTTGCTACCGATAAAAATATTCCCAACCGTTACTTCGGTAAAGCCGATTTACACGGTTGGGGCGCGGCTTACTACGGCTCCGACTGGACGGCTCAAACCAGCTCCAGCATTGCGAGTTTCTGGCTCGCTAAGATTGAAGATAACTGGGGATGCTTACACGAAATCGCACACGGGTATGAAGGCAAATTTATGTCCGATCCAGTGATTTCAACGTCTGAGGTCTGGAACAATATTTTTGCGGCCACTTTCCAATACAAGATACTGGGTGACCAGGTCTATAAGAAAGGCTGGTTGTATAACTACGGCAAGGAAAGCGCAGTACTCGCCCAAATTCAAAATAACCTGAAAGACAATGTGCCGGTTAACAGTTGGGATTTGCGCTCCAAACTGTTCTTTTTGATGCAGTTGAAAGACAGTGCCAGCGATGCGGCTTTCACGCATTTCTACCAGAACTATCGTGTCATCAGTAATCAGACAGGTTTTGCTGTCGCCGATTATCAACTGCTGGAGTTGCTCTCTGATAGCTACATTAAGATTGCTGGCGTGGATGTCACGCCTTATGTTTATCGCGCAGGTGCCACAATGCGCGATACTCAGCGGGAAATTAATCTTTTCAGTGAAAGTAAACCCGTCTATCCGCTAACAGAATTGGTCAGCGAAAGTCAGGCAACAGCATTGAAAACCAGCCTGACTTTGCACAACACTCTGTCATTGGTGACGGCGGCACAACTGGCTTCCACGTCGTTAAAGAGCGATCTGACGATCACATTAAATATTGATGACGCGGCACAGATCAGCGGCGAGAAGGTATTAATCACACAAGATGATGTCAGTCATCCGCTTAAAACGATTGAAATCAGCGGCACGACCTTAACCCTTTCACAGCTACCGGTCGGCGTGTATAAAATCCAACTGCCAACGGGCAAAAGTACCAAGTACAAAATCGATGATTACTATGCGGTCGTAAAAGAAGGCGGAAACACGCAGACTATCAACTACGTCGAAAAACTCAGTTCGCCGTTAATTAATCAGTCCTTTAATTTTCTGGGTTTAGGTGATGACTTTTTCTGCTCACTTAAAGTGGATCACTCCACACACAAGATCATCGTAGATGTCACCAACTCAGCACCACATTCCTATTTTCCCGGCACGGCTTACGCGAAAATCGAAATCTATGATGTGCAGGGAAATATTGTGTTTAACCGCACAATGAATGGTGATAAGACCAGCATATCGCACGATGAAATTCCTTTTGAAACCAGCTACCGCATCGCTATTTTCCATCAGGAAACGTCGACCCGTCTGAAACTGGCACCGGCCGCTGCCGGCGTGATCAATACCAAATCAACGAGCAATACTTTTGTAATAACATCTGCAGGTCTGGTAAACGAAGCATTACAAAACGATCCCTTTATTCCGCTGCTTACGGCTATCAGCAATCAAGCCGATAAGATCCGCGCGATCCCATCAATGCTGGCAGCAGAATATGCCTCTTCTAAAGACGATATTTATACTGCCATCTCGCTATTCGCCAGCCCGCAAAAAGAACAACTGTTGGAAACGTACCAGGATGTGATCTCGACACATAACAGCCTGCATGCCGATCCAGATGTTTTGACCGATGGTTTTACACTCAACCTCCAGGCCAGACCCGACGGTGAACAATTCAGCTATGAGGCCACTCTGACAACCGGCGGATGCGAAGCCGTAGTCAGTAAAACCCTCTATCCGGCGGATAACGTCTCTCCGTCATTGCAAATCACCATCGCCGACCAAAATGGCAAAGCGCTGTTTAAGTATGTGCATAAAAATGGGTGATATGTTTTTTGAAAGCAGTTTGCATCAATAAAAAAAGCCGCTCATCTGAGCGGCCTTTCATGCTGCAACAACCATCAGAGCATCGGTTGTGCCATTTGCACCAGCGTAATCAGCGGTTGCGGGAAGATACCGAGCAACAACACCAAAATCGCGGAAATCAGTACAACGACGCCGCCTGCCGTTAACGCCCAGTTATTCGGGGTGTCACGTACCAGCGTTTCCGGCGCACTGAGATACAGGCTGACGGTCACGCGCAGGTAGTAGTAAAGACCAATCGCCGACCCCACGACTACTGCACCGGTCAGCCACCACAGATGCGCGGTCACACCGGTCGCAATCACGTAGAACTTACCGATAAAGCCAAGGGTCATCGGGATACCGGCCAGTGATAACATCATCACGGTCATTACCGCAGACAGAATCGGCTTGTGCCAGAACAGACCACGGTAGGAGAACAGTGATTCTGCATCCGGGCCTTTATACGGACTGGACATCAGACTGACTACACCGAAGGCACCGAGGCTGCTGAACAGATAACCGGCCAGATACACACCGACGGTTTCCATCGACAGCTGATGGGTTTGCACCGCAATCAGCGCCACCAGCAAATAGCCGAGGTGTGCGATGGAGGAATAACCGAGCAGGCGTTTAATGTTGCTCTGGCTGATCGCCATGATGTTACCGACCAGAATCGAGCAAAAGGCAATAATGCCCAACACGATGCGAATCGCTTCGCTGTCGGCCACCGGTGCGTACAGGAATAAACGCATGACCACGGCAAAGATAGCAATCTTGCTGGCGGTTGCCAGGAAGGTTGATACCGGTGCAGGTGCGCCCTGATACACATCTGGTGTCCACAGGTGGAAAGGAACCAGCGACAGTTTAAAGCCCAGACCCACGATCATCATACCCAAACCGGCCAACAGCAGCGGCTGGTGTAGCATCACGCCATCGGCCAGGTTTCTACCCAGCGCCGCGAAGGACAAATCACCAGACTGTGCGTACAGCAGTGCCATACCGAACAGCAGGAAAGATGACGCCGCAGCGGAAAGCAGCATGTACTTAATGGCGGCTTCCAGCGAGCGTTTCTGACGGTAGGCGTAACCGATAAGGCCAAACAATGGCAGGGAAATCAGTTCGATTCCGAGGAACATTGATGCCAGATGGTTAGAGCATGCCAGCAGAATGCCGCCCATGGCTGCGATGAGCACTAACAGATAGAACTCTTCGCGATTGTCCGGATATCCGGCCAGCCAAGGGTAAGCAAACGTGCTGGTTGCCAGACTCGCGAGCAATACCAGCCCGATGTAAAACATCGAGTAACCGTCAATACGCAGCAGCGGCGTGACGTCCTGCGGCCCCACCTGCCCGACGTAGTACAGGGAAAGTAAGGCAACGTTCAGCCCGATGACTGTCAGTGTGGCATTAAGAAAATGGTCGCGTCGCCACGCAATGGACAGCATCACCACCACCACCGTCAATCCGACGATCATCAGCGGTAATAGTGCGATCAGATTTTGAAGTGTAAATGTCATGGCGAGTTACGGCCTTGTCGTTGAAATAGTGGAAACTGATGACCCGAACCAGTGCTGAATGTTGCTCATCGCTGCACTTGAAGTATCGAGGATAGGCTGCGGGTAGAAGCCCAGCGCCACCAGCAATACCACCAGTAACAGAATGATCGACAATTCGCGTGCGGTCATGCCTGGCAGCGGCTGGTCAGACTTCGCTTTACCGTAGTAAGCGCGCTGCATCATCACCAGGGAATACACCGAGGCAAATACCAGACCGAAGGTCGAGATGACAGCGATCACCGGTACAACCGGGAAGCTGCCAAACAGGATCATGATTTCACCCACAAAGTTACCGGTACCCGGCATCCCTAAGGTCGCCACGGCAAAGAACAGTGACAACGCTGGCAGGTATTTTATGCGTCCCCACAGTCCACCCATCTGGCGCATATCACGGGTATGCAGACGCTCGTATAGCTGACCACAGATGATGAACATACCGGCTGCGGACAGACCGTGTGCAATCATCTGAATCACTGCGCCCTGGTACGCCAGCTGGCTGCCGGTGTAGATAGCAATCAGCACGAAGCCCATGTGCGAGACAGAGGTATAAGCGATCAGACGTTTGATATCGGTCTGTGCGAAGGCCATCCACGCGCCGTAGAAGATACCAATCACACCCAGCCACATAGCAATCGGTGCGAATTCATGCGAAGCGTTCGGGAACAGCGGCAGACAGAATCGCAACATCCCGTAAGCCGCGGTTTTCAACAAGATCCCCGCTAAGTCAACGGAACCGGCGGTTGGCGCCTGACTGTGCGCATCTGGCAACCAGCCATGCAACGGTACCACCGGCATTTTCACCGCAAAGGCGATGAAGAAGCCCAGCATCAGCAGATATTCAACATTACGCGACATCGGCGTTTTCAAAAGATCAGCGTAGTTGAATGTCCAGATACCGGTCGCGTTATAGTGCACAAACACCAGACCCAGGATTGCAATCAGCATCACCAGACCACTGGACTGTGTGTAGATGAAGAACTTGGTTGCTGCGCTGATACGCGTTTTACCGTCTGACGCTTTGTGGCCCCACAGAGCAATCAGGAAGTACATCGGCACCAACATCATTTCCCAGAAGAAGAAGAACAGGAACAAGTCGATGGCGAGGAACACGCCGATAACACCGCCGAGGATCCACAGCAGGTTCAGGTGGAAGAAACCCTGATACTTCTGGATTTCACGCCATGAACAGAGGATCGCCAGTACACCGAGCAAACCGGTCAGTACAACCATCAGCAGGGACAAACCGTCCAGCGCCAGATGGAAGCTGATACCAAAACGAGGGATCCACGGCACCGAGAACTCGGATTGCCACTGTGGAATGCCCGCAGGTGATGTTAATGAGTATCCTCCCTGCAACCACAGTTGCACGGAAAGAGCCAGCGTCAGCCCCATCGCAATTAACGCGATCCAGCGCGGTACTTTGCTCCCAAAGCGCTCAGTCTGCCAGCACAGCAGCCCGCCGATAAAGGGGATAAATATTAGCCAAGGTAATAGCATGGCGTGTCGTTCCCTTCTTTTATGCCCGTAGGCTATTTCACTTGCCGGCCGTCAGACAGACAAACCGGCATTGATAATGACACCCGTAAGACAGGCTTAAATCACCAGCAGCAGTGCAAGGACTACCACTGCACCCAGCCCCATCGATGCGACGTACCAGCGAACCATACCGTTTTCGCTGAGGGTCAGACCGCGGTTACCCAGACGGGTAAAGATCGCAGGCAGATTCATCATCGAGTTCAGCGGGTCACGCTGCAGGAGTTTCGCGATAGCCAGATAAGGTTTCACGAAAATCATGTCGTACAGCCAGTCGAAGCCCCAGGCATGGAACCACCAGGTCGTGAAGAAACGGCCCGGCGCGCTTTTCGCGATGCTGTTGACCAGCGAGCGTTTACCCAGATACAGGGCTGCCGCCAGCAGAATACCGGCAATCGCAATCACACCCGACGTGATTTCCAGGGTCAGCACGCTGCCATGCGCCAGCTCAGTGGTTTCCGGCAGGACGCCTTGCAGCGGCGGAACAATCATGGCGCCAATGAAGGTGGACAGAACCAGTAATACCAGCAGCGGCAGGTGGTGAGTGATGCCTTTACCCGCATGGGCTTTGATTTTTTCTTCGCCGTGGAACACGATGAAAATCATGCGGAAGGTGTACAGCGAGGTCATAAATGCACCGACCAGACCGGCAACCATCAGATTGAGATGACCGTTAGCCAGCGCACCGGCGAGGATTTCATCTTTACTGAAGAAGCCCGCGGTGATGATTGGCAAGGCAGACAACGCTGCGCCGCCGACCAGGAAGCAGACGTACACCAGCGGAATGGATTTACGCAATCCACCCATCTTGAAGATGTTCTGTTCGTGGTGGCAGGCCAAAATGACCGAGCCGGAAGAAAGGAACAACAGTGCTTTAAAGAACGCGTGCGTCATCAGGTGGAAGATTGCGGCATCCCACGCCTGAACGCCCAACGCCAGGAACATGTAACCAATCTGGCTCATGGTCGAGTAAGCAAGTACGCGTTTGATATCGGTTTGCACCAGTGCGGCGAAGCCCGCGAGTACCAGGGTGACTGCACCGATAATGCCCACCAGATGCAGTACTTCAGGCGCCATCAGGAACAGGCCGTGCGTACGTGCAATCAGATAAACACCGGCGGTCACCATGGTCGCGGCGTGGATCAGCGCGGAAACCGGTGTCGGACCGGCCATGGCGTCTGCCAGCCAGGTCTGCAACGGCAGCTGTGCGGATTTACCCACTGCGCCACCCAGTAACATCAGGGTTGCCCAGGTAATTGCCGTATCGCCAACCGCCAGTTTCTGCGGTGCCAGCACCATCAGTTCACGAATGTTCAGCGTACCCAGCTCGCGGTACAGGATGAACAATGCGAAGGCCAGGAACACGTCACCCACGCGGGTCACGATGAATGCTTTCATCGCTGCCGCGCCATTGGCCGGATTGGTGTAGTAGAAACCGATCAGCAGATAGCTGCACAGGCCCACGCCTTCCCAACCGAGATACATCAGCAGTAAGTTGTCTGCCAGTACCAGAATCACCATACTGGCGATAAACAGGTTGGTGTAAGCGAAGAAGCGTGAGTAGCCCTCTTCACCGCGCATGTACCAGGAAGCGAACATGTGGATGAAGAAGCCGACGCCGGTCACCACGGAGAGCATGGTCATCGACAAACCGTCGAGGGTCAGCGTTGCGGAGATATTGAAATCCCCGACCTGCATCCAGTTCCACAACGTCTGGTTGAAGACTTCAACGCCAGCCGCTTTACTACTGAGGAAGTTGATGCCCACATACACAGTGGTCAGTGCTGCCAGACCAATCGAACCCACGCCAACCGTAGCCGACGTATTTTCAGACCAGCGACCGCGTGAGAAGGCCAGTAACAGGAAGCCAATCAGCGGGAACAGAATAGTTAAATAGAGTAAGTTCATCCGCGCATCTCACTGACAGTATCAATATTCAGGGTGTGGCGACGGCGATACAGTTGCAGCAGCAACGCCAGACCAATACTGGCCTCCGCCGCAGCCAGGCTAATTGCCAGGATGTACATCACCTGACCGTCTGCCTGACCCCAATAGCTTCCTGCCACAATGAACGCCAGCGCCGCCGCATTGATCATCACTTCCAGACTGATCAGCATAAACAGCAGATTACGACGAACAAGCAGTCCGGTCAGACCCAACACAAAGAGGATCGCGGCCAGGATCAGGCCATGTTGTAGAGGGATCATGCTCTCTCCTCCGTTTTTCTTTTCGCCATTTCCGTCGTGGCCGGTGCGTCACCAAAGACTTCACCCGCTTTATGTTCACGACCAATGTGGAACGCTACGACCAGACCGGCCAGCAGCAGCATTGACGCCAGTTCAACCGCCAGAACGTACGGACCAAACAGCGCGATGCCGACCGCTTTCGCGTCAACCATATCGCCTTTGATACCGTGGTCGTGCAGACCTACGATAGAGGCGATCATCACGCCCAGCAGCACCACGGCCAGAATCGATGGCCCGATCCAGGTCGAAGGCTGTAGCCATGCGCGCTCCTGTTCCTGGACGTTGCCAAGGTTCAGCATCATCACCACGAACACAAACAACACCATGATGGCCCCGGCGTAGACGATGATCTCCAGCGCACCGGCGAAATATGCGCCGAGCGAGAAGAACACCGCCGCAATCGCCAGCAAAGAGACGATCAGATACAGCAGTGCATGTACCGGGTTGGTGTGCGTGATAACACGCAATGTCGCCAACACGGCCACCAGGGCTGCAATATAAAATGCAAATTCCATGCTTGCGGCTCCTTAGGGCAACAGACCTTTGACGTTGATCGGTTTGGCTTCGTTTTCCGCATCGCCTTTCGGCTTGCCGTCAACGGCCATACCGGACATCCGGTAGAAGTTATATTCCGGATACTTACCCGGTCCAGAGATCAACAAATCTTCTTTTTCGTACACCAGATCCTGGCGCTTGAATTCACCCATTTCGAAGTCCGGCGTCAGCTGAATCGCTGTTGTCGGGCAAGCTTCTTCACACAGACCGCAGAAAATGCAGCGTGAAAAGTTGATGCGGAAGAATTCCGGATACCAGCGGCCGTCTTTATGCTCTGCTTTTTGCAAAGAAATACAGCCTACCGGACAGGCTACCGCACACAGGTTACAGGCAACGCAGCGCTCTTCACCGTCGGGGTCGCGCGTCAGCACGATACGACCACGGTAACGCGGAGGTGGATTGACCGGTACTTCCGGGTACATCTGGGTTTCGCGCTTGGCGAAGGCATGCATGCCTATCATCCACAAGCTACGAACCTGGGTCCCGAACCCGACCACTAAGTCTTTCAATGTCATGGTTTCATCACCCCTTATTGCGCGTTGTACAAGATGACCGCAGCGGTCGCCAGCAGATTAAGTAACGTCAGTGGCAGGCAAACTTTCCAGCCAAATGACATTACCTGGTCGTAGCGGGGACGCGGTAAAGCAGCACGGATCAAAATGAACATCACCATGAAGAACGCCGTTTTCAGCGCAAACCAGATAACCGGGTAAAGGAACGGCCCCTGCCAGCCACCGAAGAACAAGGTGACGATAAGCGCAGAGACGGTCACGATACCGATGTATTCCCCCACGAAGAACAAACCAAATTTCATACCGGAATATTCAATGTGGTAACCATCGGCCAATTCCTGCTCGGCTTCCGGCTGGTCAAACGGGTGACGGTGACAGACGGCCACCCCGGCAATCGCAAAGGTCACGAAGCCGAAGAATTGTGGAATGATATTCCACATGTGCGCCTGAGAGATGACGATCTCTTGCAGGTTGAAAGAACCTGCCTGTGCCACGACCCCCATCAGCGACAGGCCGAGGAACACTTCGTAGCTCAGCGTCTGGGCGGATGCACGCATCGCACCCAGTAACGAGTATTTGTTGTTACTGGACCAGCCTGCGAACAACACGGCATAGACGGTCAGACCGGCCATCATCAGGAAGAACAAAATACCGATGTTCAGATCTGCGGCGAACCAGGTCGGGCTGACCGGAACGATCGCAAAGGAGATCAGCAGGGACGTAAACGCAATCATCGGAGCCAGCGTAAAGATGGCTTTGTCGGTGAATTTAGGTACCCAGTCTTCCTTGAAAAACATCTTGATCATGTCGGCAACCAGCTGCAGGGATCCGCCCCAGCCGACTCGGTTTGGTCCGTAACGGTTCTGGAACAGACCGAGCAGGCGGCGCTCGGCGAAGCTCATGAAGGCCCCGCAGGTCACTACGACCAGCAGGATCACGATGGCTTTCAGGATAGCGATCAGCGAATCGATCACGACAGGTGTAAACCAGCTCATTGTGCTGCCTCCCGCAGATTTTCAACCGTAGTGCCTACCAGAATCGGTGGAATGCCCGGCAGACCCAGCGGCAGGCCAAGCTGGCCCTGATTCAGGTTTTCACTCAGACGCACCGGCAGTTTCAGCAGCTGACCGGCGCAGGTGAATTCCACCTGAGAACCGGCGTTCACGCCTAACTGAGCGGCATCGGCCGGGTTAACCATCACATAAGGTGCTGGCATACGTTGCTGAATGACAGCAGAACGCTGCGTCATCTCTTCACTGCCGAACAGATGGTAGTAAGGCGCGATACGCCAGTTCCCTTCGGTCGCGGTGAAGACTGCAGGGATCGTGGTGAAGTAGTCGAGGCTACCCTCCCCTGCTTCGATAAGACGCACACCCGGATCGCCGTGGCGAAGACTGCCGCCAACTTCGCTCTGGAATTTGTTCCAGGCTTGCGGTGAGTTCCAGCCTGGCGCCCAGGCGAATGGCACCTGATTGCGGTTGGCCGTCGGGCTATTGTTCCCTTCCATCGAGAAGGCAAACATAGTGTCTTTGTCCTGCGGCTGACGCGGTTCGTGAACGCTGATGTTCGCGCGCATCGCCGTACGTCCACTGGAACGGTTTGGAGAACGCGCCAGTTTCTGTCCACGAATGCGGAAGCTGGCGTTTGGCGCTGCTTCAACCATGCCTTTCAACTGCGGCAGTGCCTCGACGCAGGCTTCGATCACATGATCAAGCTGCGTCCAGTCCACGTGACGACTGTTGACGGTAGAATGCAGTGAGTGCATCCAGCGCCAGCTTTCCAGCATCGCGACGGTGGTGTCGTAGTAAGCCGGATCGTAAACCTGGAAGAAGCGCTGAGCGCGGCCTTCCTGATTCACCAGCGTGCCGTCACTTTCGGCGAAACTCGCCGCAGGCAGGATCAGGGTAGCTTTATCCATAATGCGCGTGCGCTGATGGTCAACAACCAAAAGGTTCTGCACATTGGCCAGCGCAGCATCGACTTTCGCTTCAGGTGCCTGACGGTAAAGATCGTTTTCCATCACGATGGCGCTGTCTGCGTCGCCGCGGGTCAGCAATTCAAGTGCTTCATCCAGCGATCCGCCGCCGATCATCGACAGACCGATGCTGTTGGCGGCCGAAGCCACAAAAGTGATGCCGACATCGCTGCCTGCCACTTTCAGTGCTTTGGCGATGTTGGCCGCCGCTTCAATGATAGCGTCAGAACCGGCGTTTGAACCGGTGATGATCAGTGGCTTGCGCGCACCGGTCAGTGCCTGCACGATCACATCGATTTTCTTGTTCAGGCCATCAGCCAGATCGCTGACCGCTGGCGCTGAATTATCCAGCGCGTGGGCGATAGCGAAGCCGAAACGGGCCTGCTCATCGACCGGCGCACGGTAATTGTAAGCCGCGATGTCGTCGAGTTTGGTGTTGTCTACGTTGGTGATAAACAGCGGGTGCTTAGCATGCTGACCGATGTTTTGCACCGCGGCGATTTGCCAGTCAGCCACACGCTGGGCTGCGGCCATCGCGCGCGCTTTACCTTTCACTGCCTGACGAACAGACAGCGCAATACGAGCGCCGGTCTGGGTCAAGTCTTCGCCCAGTACCAACACCGCATCGTACTCTTCGATTTCACGCAGCGCAGGTGTGTGAACACCGCTGTTGCGCAATACGTTGAGCATCAGTTGCAGACGGCCTTGCTCTGCGGCGTTGATTCCGGTGTAGAAGTTTTCGGCTCCCACCAGTTCGCGCAGTGCAAAGTTGCTTTCAAGGCTGGCACGCGGAGAACCGATACCGATGGTTTTCTTCGCCTGACGGAGAATGTCTGCCGCGCCCTGCATCGCCTGTTCGGCGTTCAGTTCGATCCAGTCGTTGCCACGCAGCTGCAATGGCTTCTTAGGGCGATCTTTCAGGTTGACGTAGCCATAACCGAAACGACCACGGTCGCAAAGGAAGTAGTGGTTTACGGTACCGTTGTAACGATTTTCGATACGACGCAGTTCGCCATAACGCTCGCCCGGGCTGGTGTTACAGCCAACGGAACATTGCTGACAGATGCTTGGCGCAAACTGCATGTCCCATTTACGGTTATAGCGTTCGGAGTGGGTCTTATCAGTAAACACGCCGGTAGGGCAGACTTCTACCAGATTACCGGAGAACTCGCTTTCCAGCGGGCCATCTTCCGGGCGACCGAAGTAGACGTTGTCATGCGCGCCATACACACCCAGATCGGTGCCGTCCGCGTAATCCTTGTAATAACGGACACAACGGTAGCAGGCGATGCAGCGGTTCATTTCGTGAGAAATGAACGGGCCGAGATCCTGGTTGTTATGGGTGCGCTTAGTGAAGCGATAACGGCGCATACTGTGGCCGGTCATCACTGTCATATCCTGCAGATGACAGTTACCGCCTTCCTCACACACCGGGCAGTCATGCGGATGGTTGGTCATCAGCCATTCCACAACGCTCTCACGAAACTCTTTCGCTTCGCCGTCGTCGATGGAGATGAAGGTGCCATCGGACGCGGGTGTCATACATGACATCACCAGACGACCGCGCGTGTCTTCCGCGTTTTGGTATTGCTTAACCGCACATTGGCGGCAAGCGCCGACGCTTCCCAGCGCCGGATGCCAGCAAAAATAAGGAATATCGAGGCCAAGAGAGAGGCAAGCCTGCAACAGGTTGTCCGCTCCATCTACATCGTATTCTTTGCCGTCTACATGAATCGTAGCCATAGTCAGCATGCTTCCACGTGGCCCACCTGACGGCGGGCGTTAATCAAAAATTCTTGCCGGGTTGGCGTCTATCAATCGACAGCGCGTCCCTTGTTTTGGGATTTCGCGCACAGCGGGCTCACGTCCGCTGCCTGTTGCCTTCACTACCAACGCTGTTTCAGCAGGTTGTTTGGCTGAATACCGCCAATCGCCCGCGCGTTGCTGTAATGCTGTTTGGCGATGCCCGCCTCGAACTCTTCCCGGAAATATTTAATCGCACTCTGCAATGGCTCCACAGCACCCGGCGCGTGTGCGCAGAAGGTTTTGCCCGGACCCAGTTGGCGGCAAAGCTGTTCGAGAGTTTCGATATCTCCCGGCTGGCCTTCACCACGCTCCAGCGCGCGCAGGATCTTCACACTCCACGGCAAACCATCGCGGCACGGCGTACACCAGCCACAAGATTCGCGGGCGAAGAACTCTTCCAGGTTACGTACCAGCGGCACCATGCCTATCTCATGATCGACAGCCATCGCCAGCGCAGTACCGAGACGACTACCGGCTTTGCCGATACTGGCGAAATCCATTGGCAGATCCAGATGGTCGGCGGTCAGGAAGTCTGTCCCTGCGCCGCCCGGTTGCCAGGCTTTGAATTTCAGGCCATCGCGCATACCGCCGGCATAGTCTTCAAGAATTTCACGTGCAGTCGTCCCAAAAGGCAGTTCCCAAACGCCCGGATTTTTCACCCGGCCAGAGAAGCCCATCAGCTTTGTACCGGCATCTTCGCTTTTGCCCGCTGACATGCCTTTGTACCAGTCCACGCCGTGCTCCAGAATGGCAGGCACGTTGCACAGGGTTTCGACGTTGTTCACACAGGTCGGTTTCCCCCACGCACCGGCAGAGGCCGGGAACGGTGGCTTGGAACGCGGGTTAGCGCGGCGGCCTTCCAGTGAGTTGATCAGCGCAGTTTCTTCACCGCAGATATAACGACCCGCACCGGTATGGACGATCAGTTCGAAGTCAAAACCGGTACCGAGAATATTTTTACCCAGCAGACCTGCTTCAGTGGCTTCTGCAATCGCGCGACGCAGATTCACAGCAGCTTCGATGTATTCGCCACGCAGGAAGATGTAGCCACGGTAAGATTTCAGCGCGAACGCGGAAATCAGCATGCCTTCCACCAGCAGGTGCGGCATTTGCTCCATCAGCATGCGGTCTTTGTAGGTACCGGGTTCCATCTCATCGGCGTTACAAAGCAGATAGCGGATGTTCATGCTTTCGTCTTTTGGCATCAGGCTCCACTTCAGACCGGTGGAGAAACCTGCGCCGCCGCGCCCTTTCAGGCCTGCGTCTTTTACCAGATTGACGATCTCGTCCTGCGCCATGCTTTTGAGCGCCTTTTCTGCGCCGACGTAACCGTTTTTACTGCGGTATTCGTCGAACCAGACCGGCTGCTCATCGTCACGCATACGCCATGTCAGCGGATGCATTTCCGGCGTGCGTTCAATGTGTCTTGGCGTATAACCGTTGATTGTCATACATAGCGCTCCAGTAGCTGGCCGATAGCTTCTGGTGTCAGGCGGCTGTGCGTGTCCTCGTCGATCATCATCGACGGGCCTTTGTCACAGTTGCCAAGGCAACAGGTCGGCAACAGAGTGAAACGTCCGTCTTCAGTCGTTTCGCCCGGCTTGATGTGCAACTGTTGTTCCAGAGCGGCCTGGATCCCCTGATAACCGGTGATGTGGCACACCACGCTGTCACAGTAACGGATCACATGGCGACCCACCGGCTGGCGGAAAATCTGGCTGTAAAACGTTGCCACACCTTCTACGTCGCTGGCAGGAATGCCCAGAACATCGGAGATCGCGTAGATAGCGCCGTCAGGCACCCAGCCACGCGCTTTTTGCACGATCTTCAACGCTTCGATGGAGGCCGCACGGGCATCTTCGTAGTGATGTTTCTCGTGTTCAATCGCTTCGCGTTCGGCATCACTCAGCTCAAACACCGGAGTAACCACCGGCTCGCTGATGTTGATGTACTGAACGCCTGAATCTTTATTGATATCTGTCATCGTTAGCGGTCCACATCTGACATTACAAAATCGATACTGCCCAGATACACGATCAGGTCGGATACCAGGCTGCCACGGATTACGGACGGGATCTGCTGCAAATGCGGGAAGCTTGGCGTACGGACGCGCGTGCGGTAGCTCATGGTGCTGCCGTCACTGGTCAGGTAGTAGCTGTTGATCCCTTTGGTCGCTTCAACCATCTGGAAAGATTCTTGCGCAGGCATGATCGGCCCCCACGACACTTGCAGGAAGTGAGTGATCAGGGTTTCGATATGTTGCAGCGTACGCTCTTTCGGTGGCGGCGTGGTCAGCGGGTGATCCGCTTTGAACGGGCCTTCTGGCATGTTTTTGTAGCACTGTTCCAGAATGCGCAGGCTCTGACGAAGTTCTTCCACTTTCAGCATCACGCGGGAATAGCAGTCACTGACGCCATCGCCGACCGGTACTTCAAAGTCGAAGTTTTCGTAACCTGAATACGGACGCCATTTGCGCACGTCAAAGTCGATCCCGGTCGCTCGCAGGCCAGCACCGGTGGTGCCCCATGCCAGCGCATCATCGGCGTTGTATGCTGCTACGCCTTTGGAACGACCAATCAGAATGGTGTTTTTCAGCGCTGCCTTGACGTAGGAATCCAAACGGGCTGGCATCCAGTCAAGGAACTCACGCAGCAGACGATCCCAGCCTTTCGGCAGGTCGTGTGCAACACCACCAATACGGAACCAGGCCGGGTGCATACGGAAACCGGTGATCGCTTCCACCAGATCGTAAATTTTCTGACGATCGGTAAAGGCGAAGAACACTGGCGTCATCGCGCCCACGTCCTGAATAAACGTCGAGATGTACAGCAGGTGGCTGTTGATACGGAAAAGTTCAGACAGCATCACGCGGATGGTGTTAACGCGATCCGGCACGACGATACCAGCCAGTTTTTCAACAGCCAGCACGTAAGGCATTTCGTTAACACAACCGCCGAGGTATTCGATACGGTCAGTGTACGGAATGTAGCTGTGCCATGACTGGCGCTCGCCCATCTTTTCAGCACCACGGTGGTGGTAACCGACGTCCGGTACACAGTCGACAATTTCTTCGCCATCAAGCTGCAGGATAATGCGGAACGCACCGTGCGCAGACGGGTGGTTAGGTCCGAGGTTGAGGAACATGAAATCCTCGTTTTCGGTGCCGCGCTTCATACCCCAGTCTTCCGGCTTGAAGGTCAGCGCTTCCATCTCGAGTTCTTCTTTTTGCTTAGTCAGCTCATAAGGATCGAACTCGGTGGCGCGTGCCGGGTAGTCTTTACGCAACGGGTGCCCTTCCCACGTCTGCGGCATCATGATGCGCGTCAGGTGCGGGTGGCCATCGAAGGTAATACCAAACATTTCCCAGGTTTCGCGCTCGTACCAGTTAGCATTCGGGAATACTTTGGTCAGGGTCGGAACGTGGAGATCGTTTTCAGCCAATGCCACCTTGAGCATGATGTCACGGTTACGCTCAACGGAGATCAGATGGTAGAAAACGGAAAAATCCGCGGCCGGTAAACCGTCGCGGTGGGTACGTAAACGCTCATCAACGCCATGCAGGTCGAACAGCATGACGTAAGGTTTTGGCTGTTTTCGTAAAAAGGTAATCGCTTCCAGGATCTGTTCACGCTTGAACCACACCACGGGAATTCCGGTGCGGGTCGGCTGAACAGTAAAGGCCTCGGGCCCAAAACGGTTACGCAACTCGCCGATCACCGGATCATCAAGATGATCACGGGTATGCCATGCTGGCAGGGCGGTATTTTGCGTCGTCAAATCTGTCATATTTTTTTCACCACACTAAATGGTCATTTATGCCGTAAGGGGTTCACCACCCCTCAGGGTTGACTCTCAGACCGCAGTGTTAAATCTCGTCCGGCGAACGCAGATTTGTCACGGCTATGCGTTCAGCACGTTTACGCTCTTTTTCAGACTGCATATTCGCGCGGTAAACACCCTGATCGCCGACGACCCATGACAATGGGCGGCGTTCTTTACCGATAGATTCCTGCAGAAGCAATAGTGCCTGCATGTAAGCCTCAGGACGCGGCGGGCATCCCGGGATATACACATCGACAGGCAGGAACTTATCCACGCCCTGCACCACGGAATAAATATCGTACATGCCGCCTGAGTTCGCACAGGCGCCCATCGAAATCACCCATTTCGGTTCGAGCATCTGGTCATACAAACGTTGGATCACCGGGGCCATCTTGGTGAAGCAGGTACCCGCCACCACCATGAAATCGGCCTGACGCGGAGATGCACGCAGAACTTCCGCACCAAAACGCGCAACGTCATGCACCGCAGTGAATGACGTCACCATTTCGACGTAGCAGCAGGAAAGGCCGAAGTTGTAAGGCCAGAGGGAGTTTTTGCGTCCCCAGTTCACCATGCCGTGCAGTGATTCCTGAAGGTTTCCCATGAAAACGCTGCGCTTAACCTGCTCCTGAAGAGGATCGCCGACGACCTCCTGATTCTGCAGGGGATAACGGTCGTTATCACCGTCCGGGTCTACGCGGGTGAGCGTATATTCCATCTTATTGCCTCGCTATGACTTACTGAGGGTGACTGTTGGTATTAATCGCCGGGCTTGGTTTAACAGGTCCTTTCGAACGTGTTGGTGTCCAGTCCAGTGCGCCAATCCGCACCAGATAAAACAAACCAGCCAGCAGTACCAAAATGAAAATGGTGGCTTCTACGAATCCGGTCCAACCGCTTTCGCGAATAGACGTTGACCATGCGTACAGATACAAGGCTTCAACGTCGAAAATGACGAAAAACATGGCGACCAGGTAGAACTTAGCGGAAAGACGCAGGCGGGCGGTGCCCACCGAGGCGATACCTGATTCAAAAGGCGTGTTTTTGTAGCGTGCTCTGGCTCTCCCGCCAAGGAACGCGGCGCCCAGTAGCATCAGGCAACAAAGCCCAACGGCAACGACAAGAAAAACGGCGAACGCCCAGTGTTGAGCGATGACTTCAGTGGCTGTTGACATACGCATTGCTTACTCATCAAAAGTGGCACTCTGGCATCTGCTCTATGGGATCGGCAGTTTGCGTACCACATCGATTCAAGGGAAGGATTAATAACCACACAGTTCACGGCTCAATAAGGCATTAAGCCAGTGATTTGTTGTGGGCTTTTTACCCTTTTCTATAACCTTTTGTCAACTTTGACAAAAGTATCTCCACATTAGTTTACATGCTTATCATTTAATTAACATATCATGCGACGACACTTAAGCTAAATCGTGTCAGTTAAATACCGTGATAAAGCATGAGCCTGTGACGGGAGTTATGACATCTTTCTCACTTTCCTATTGTCGCAGGAATAGACAGCGCTTCCACTCTCTTATTAGGGTTATTTTTTTGATCCAGGTCAGAGTTCTGTCAATTTCGACAGCAAAAAAGCCATACTTTTAACAAGTTTTGTTGAATTACAGAAAACGGCAAGCGAATTACGGCAAAAATCACGCGTTTTTCTTAACGTGAAAAAACGTCGATATTTACGTGATTTAGTGAGGTGCTCATTGATGAGAAAAACAGTCACGACGTGGGATGAAGTGGCGTAACAGGTAAAAAACGCACTTTGAGATAAAATAGTAAACAGAACTCCTAAAAGGAGAGGTTTTACTATCCAAAAGGAGTAGATGCCTTTACCTCCGCCCTTTACGACAATGGGCGGAAAGTAAAACAGGCCAAATTTATTAACTTTTGGAATCCGCCACCAGTTCCTGATCGTCATCTACAACAGGACGAGGGCCGTAAGCGCTCAGAGAATAGGGATCATTCCCCTGCTCAACCGCATTGAAAATGGCCATGGCCAGTTCATTAGTGCAACGGGCATTTTTATACAACACGTATTGCGTATCCGGCAGACGCGGTAAGCCGTCCTGCTCACCCAACACACGCAATTCAGGGCTCATCATTTCTATAGGTCTTGCGGTTACGCCAAGCCCGGCACGCACGGCGGCTCGAATCGCTGATAAGGTAGATGCCACATAGGCAATACGCCAAGGGATACCCGCCTGATTAAGATACTCCGTTGCCATCTGACGGTAAGGACTAGGCTCATCAAGCACCACCAGCGGCACGCTATCGCCGGAAGGATAGGCAAAGTCAGCCGAGCAGTACCACAGCGTCGGTGACGTTCTCAGTACGATATGCGGATGGTCGGTGCCCGTCATCGTGGTGATGGCCAGATCGATTTCTTCACTTTCCAGCATGGATAACATAAACGGACTACGTTTCACCCGAACGTCGATAGACAATTTTGGGTACACAGACGTCACGCGGCTGAGCAGGAAAGGCAAAATAGTGTCAGCAGTATCATCGGAAGCACCGATGGTTATCCCGCCCTGGACATTGCTGTACATCAAAGAGGTGCAGGCTTCATCGTTAAAACGAAGAATTTTCCGTGCATACCCTAATAACTGAATGCCGTGTTCAGTTAATAATTTATTGCGTCCATGTCTGGCAAACAGTTCTTTTCCAACGAGTTGTTCAAGACGTTGCATTTGTTGACTGACCGCAGACTGAGTACGACACACGGCAGCTGCTGCTGCAGCGAACGTATTTAAATCCGCTACAGCTACAAATGTCCTCAACAGGTCAAGGTCGAGATTGAGGATTGGACGATTTGCATTTGTCATAGTTTTTCTTCGCTATATAGAATCTAATAACAAGCTACCCAGATGATTGATGCGTCAAAGTACCCGCGATAAGCAGAATACCAGATATGACAGACACTCACTCATTTGATAAGCGAGATCGAGAAAGATTTGTGCGTGAAAGTATTCATCAAAGCGGTTTTCAACCCCTTAAATGCAGACGCAGAAATTCCACACAAAGGGTAAATGATTAGATAAGCTTAATAAAAAAAGAATAGACCACTTTGACTATTTAACCGACATCTTTTCATACAATTTCCCTGCTGCCGCCTGCGATTGAGCGACATCCACCCACTCAAAATCATAAGCAAAGTTAATTATTAACTCTGAAGACATTAAAATATAGTTCAACAAATTCATTAACTCACGAGGATATCCATTATCATTTGTATGAAATCAGTTTAACCAACATTAAGATTTTTCTACATTTCGCCAAAATTCTTTATAGCCAATTCGTTGAATATACGTAAAGAACACATTTATAAAGCCTAACCAAATACAAACACTGAAAGGCTTACCCTCTGATCATTCATCCAGCGGTTATTAATAATCATTAGATAAATAAAACAAATCCGTCTTCTTGACTTGTGCCTGAATCTCGAAATCAGGGCGTTTTTTTTTCAGAATTTATCGAGGTTTGGTAAGTTTTGGTGATGTACTATTCGATTTATCTACAGGCTCGTGTCAGATATACACCTGTCAGACAGTTAAAATAGGGAATTTTTAGATTAAAAATCAGGCATTGATAGAATTTAAAACCAAAAAACTTGCAACTATCGAATTAAAACACCAATTCACAACCCCGGGCTAGACATAAAGCCCCAACACCCACGCTTTTACTACTGTTTTACACCAAAACGGTACCCAGCCCTTCTCATGCCCGAGTCTGGAGAGTAAATTGGCCGCTTCGCACTGTTCTACGGCGCTGTGCGCCAGGGAAGAACAGGCTTTACTGCAAAAGGCTCACATTTACATGTCCCCGATTGAAAAATCCCGCAAACTGGACAACGTCTGCTATGACATTCGCGGCCCGGTACTCAAAGAAGCAAAACGTCTTGAAGAAGAAGGTAACAAAGTCCTCAAACTGAACATCGGCAATCCCGCGCCGTTTGGTTTTGATGCACCTGATGAAATTCTGGTAGACGTCATCCGCAACCTGCCGACCGCGCAAGGGTACTGTGACTCCAAAGGCCTGTTCTCCGCTCGTAAAGCCATCATGCAGCACTATCAGGCGCGCGACATGCGTGACATGACGGTGGAAGATATTTACATCGGTAATGGCGTTTCGGAACTGATCGTTCAGTCGATGCAGGCGCTGCTTAATACCGGCGACGAAATGCTGGTACCTGCTCCCGATTATCCGTTATGGACTGCGGCGGTTTCTCTCTCCGGCGGTAATGCGGTGCACTATTTGTGTGATGAAGGCGCAGACTGGTTCCCTGACATCGCCGATATTCGCGACAAAATCACTCCGCGCACCCGCGGTATTGTGATAATCAACCCGAATAACCCGACCGGTGCGGTATACAGCAGAGAACTGCTGATGCAAATCGTGGATATCGCCCGCGAACACAACCTGATCATTTTCGCCGACGAAATCTACGACAAGATCCTGTACGACGAAGCCCAGCACATTTCTATTGCATCACTGGCACCGGATTTACTGACCGTCACGTTTAACGGGCTGTCGAAAACCTACCGCGTCGCCGGTTTCCGTCAGGGCTGGATGGTCCTGAACGGGCCGAAGAAACATGCCAAGGGCTACATTGAAGGGCTGGAAATGCTGGCCTCCATGCGCCTTTGCGCCAACGTGCCGATGCAGCACGCGATTCAGACAGCGCTGGGCGGTTATCAGAGCATTAATGAATTCATTCAGCCAGGCGGTCGTCTGGTGGAACAGCGTGACCGCGCGTGGGAACTGATCAACCAAATCCCCGGCGTCTCTTGCGTGAAACCGAAAGGCGCGCTGTATATGTTCCCTCGTATCGACGCCAAACGTTTTAACATTCATGACGATCAAAAGCTGGTGCTGGATTTGCTATTGCAGCAAAAAGTCCTGCTGGTTCAGGGCTCGGCGTTCAACTGGCCGTATCCGGACCACGTCCGGATCGTAACGCTGCCGCGCGTCGATGAGCTGGAAATGGCAATTAATAAACTTGGCCGGTTCCTCGAAACCTACCGCCAGTAATCCCCTCGGGCGCAGAATTCTGCGCCCTGCTTTATCTTTCTGACAGCACTTGCCGATTGCCGTCACACTCCTCACAATGGACACTCATTTGCCGTTATTAATGAGAGTGCTATGAATCAGAGCCATTTCTTCGCCCACCTTTCCCGCCTGAAACTGATTAGCCGCTGGCCGCTGATGCGTAATGTACGCACCGAAAACGTCTCCGAGCATAGCTTGCAGGTCGCCTTCGTGGCTCACGCACTGGCCGTGATTAAAAACCGCAAATTTGATGGCAATCTGAACGTCGAACGCGTCGCCCTGCTCGCTATGTATCACGATGCCAGTGAAGTGCTGACCGGCGACATGCCGACACCTATCAAGTATTACAATCCGCAAATCGCGCATGAATACAAAAAGATAGAAAAGATTGCTCAGCAAAAGCTGATTGAAATGCTGCCGCAAGAATTGCAGGAAGATTTCCGTCCGCTGATCGACGAGCATTATTACAGCGATGACGAAAAGCTGACTGTGAAACAGGCGGATGCCCTGTGCGCCTATCTGAAATGTCTGGAAGAGTTGTCAGCGGGTAACAACGAATTCACGCTGGCCAAGGCGCGTCTGGAAAAAACGTTGGCCGATCGTAAAAGCCCGGAGATGGACTACTTCATGGAAATCTTCGTACCGAGCTTCAGCCTTTCGCTGGATGAAATAAGCCTCGACGAATCGCTTTGACCGTCCTTGACAGCCCGTGCAATTGACTTTCAACACGGCCTTTAATCAGAACGGATAGAGCACCGGTACCAGAAACACGCTGACGGCCATCACCAGCAGCGTGAAAGGCACCCCGATCCGCAGGAAATCGCCAAAACGGTAATTCCCCGGTGTCATCACCAGTGTATTCACCGGGGATGACACCGGCGTCATAAATGCCGCCGAGGCCGCAATAGCGATAATCATCGTGAACGGGTATGGCGATACGCCCATCTGATGCGCCGCCGCGATAGCGATCGGTGCCATCAGTACCGCCGTCGCTGTATTGGAAATAAACAGCCCGATGGTGGCGCAAAGGATAAACAGACTCAGCAGCATCATGTACGGTCCATAACCGCCGCTTACCTGCATCAGACCTTCGACAATCAGCGCCACACCGCCGGTTTTTTGCAGCGCCAGTGCAAACGGCATCATCCCGACGATCAGCAGCAGACTCGGCCAGTGAATGGCCCGATACGCACCTTCCATTGTGATACAGCGAAATTTGCCCATCAGCAGACAGGCGATGATCGCCGCAATGGCATTTGGCACGTCGTCGGTTAACATCAGGGCGACCATCAGGGCCAGACAGAATAGCGCGTGAGGTGCCTGGCTGAGAGCGGGGGCAACATCATCCACTTCAGCAGGCAGGCTAAGCACAATGAAATCATGCATCTGCTGCTGAAGCTGGCGGATCAGTTTCCAGTCGCCAATGACCAGTAACATGTCGCCGAACTGCAATTCCTCATCGACCAGCTTGCCCGGCAGCGCTTCGCCCTGACGGCGGATGCCCACCACGTTAAGGCCGTACGTGGAGCGAAACGCCACATCGCGCAATGTTTTGCCCAACAACTCAGAATCAGGAATCAGCGACACTTCCGCCATCCCGACGTCGCGGGACTGCTCGGAGAAATATTCGCCGCGCAGCACCAGGGGTTCCAGCATTTCGTCGGTGCACATTTGTCTGACGGAAATTTCAGGGTCAGTCATATCAAGCAGGAGCACGTCGCGGGCGCACAATTGAGTGTTACCGGTAGCGCTGACCATCACACGGCGGAACTTGCGCCAGCGCTCGATCCCCACCACGTTGGCGCCATAGCGCGAACGCAGATGTACATCGTCCAGCGTGCGCCCCACCAGCGGTGAGCCGGGACGGATGGTCATCCTGCGCGCGCGTCCGTTGAGCTGATAATCGCGGATCAGATCGCGAAAAGTACGGCGCTTCCAGCGCTGTTTATCCTGCGAGGCCTCTTCAGCAGACAACCAGCGACGGGCGATCAGCATGTATCCGATACCCATGATAAGCACCACAAGCCCCACCGGCGTGACGCCAAAGAAGCCAAAACCGTCAAATCCTTCCCGCAACAGCTCGCTGTTCACCACCATATTTGGCGGCGTGGCGACCAGCGTCATCATGCCGCTGATGAGCCCGGCAAAACTCAGCGGCATCATCAGCCGCGCCGGTGAGGTTTTCATGCGGGCAGAAACACTGATCACCACCGGAATAAATATTGCTACCACGCCGGTGGAACTCATAAATGCTCCCAGTCCGGCGACAGTCAGCATCAGCAAAATCAGCATCCGGATTTCGCTGTGACCGGCGACCCTCATCAGCCAGTCACCCACCTGATACGCCACGCCAGTTCGCACCAGCCCGTGACCGACGACAAACAAAGCAGCGATCAAAATCACGTTCGGATCGCTAAATCCGGCCAGCGCTTCGTTAAGAGTCAGCGTACCGCTCAGCACAAAGGCAATAATGACCAGCAAAGCGACGATGTCCATACGCAGCGTATTGCGCGCGAACAGCACCATCGCAATCAGCAGCAGTACTACAACCCAGATTAATTCACCGGTCAAAACAAACTCCTTTTGCGTTGAGATGGAAAACTGAAAATGGGTTTTAGCATGGCATAAAAAAACCTCGCCGGAGCGAGGTTCAGGTCAATGAATGTGTACTTTTAATCAACAATATGAATTAACGCAGGCTAACTGTGACGCCCTGCTCTGTAGTGTTCACCAGAAGAGCTTCCAGGGTGGTCAGTTCGAAATCGACATTCTCGATCCCCGGCGTATCGTCGGGTGCATTTACCGCAATCACTTTGCAGCCTGCCGCCAGACCGGCCATGACGCCCGCCGCGGCATCTTCCACCACGACGCAATCTTGCGGTGCCAAACCTAAACGTTCTGCGCCAAGTAAATAGGCGTCTGGCTGAGGTTTGCCGTGTTTAACCTGCTCGGCGGTAATGAACACTTCCGGCGCGGGCAAGTGCGCCGCGGCATGGCGTGCACTGGCAACCGGCATTGAGCCTGATGTCACAATCGCCCACGGAATATTCTGGCGATTGAGTTCGCTTAACAATAAATGTGCGCCCGGCAGCGCGCAGACGCCTTCGGTGTCGGTGGCTTCGATTTTTTCCAGCTTCAGAAACTCTTGCTGAATCTTCTCCTCACTTTCACCAGCCATGAAGTGACGTAAAGAGGTGATCGCCTGTTTGCCGTGAATAAAGGCCAGAACGTCCTGCGGGCTGACTCCCCAGCTGAGCGCCCAGTTAACCCATGCACGCTCAACTGCCGGTAATGAATCCACTAACGTTCCATCAAGGTCGAACAAGAAACCTTTACACTCCACAGGCAATTCCTCTTTAGTTAATTCAAATCAGGCATTAATAATTTGCGCTATCTCGACGGCGCTCAGATGATACTGACGCGGGCACGATTGCCAGACCGCCAACATACGCTGGTATTTATCCCACATTTTGGTCTGCGAGTTAAACCCGTGCGTGCCAGCGTCGAAGTCAGTGTAACGTCCTTCGGTGTTCACCATAAAGCGGACGTAGCTTAAAAAGCGGGATTCCGTTGCTGCGTCGAAGCCGAGAAAATCGATACGGCGGCGATCCAGACCTTGTGTGTCTTTCAGATTGGTCCACGACACCTGCATTGCATGGTGCATTTCCATAATGTTAATCACTGTGCGGCAGGTTTCTTCCGGCAGTTCACCGAAGTCCCTGTCAAGCTCACGCATTTGCAAGCCGAAACCGCGCTCGATCACCGTTTGCAAACGGCGATAGCGTTCTGCGTTATCGGGATCCAACATGGTCATCATTTTGTATTGATTCGACAAGATCAGGCGTTGTGCGTTAGTCATTTCCATCGTGAAAATCCTCATGTCTGCATAATGAGCAAAGCATGGCACAGCGCAAACTTCTGCGAAATCGCAAGCACACCATTCTTTGATTTGGGTCTGGATCTCATGTGAAATAATCACCGGAGGAGACTTCCCTCCGGTCAATATGCAATGCAGTGAAGCTTAACAATCATGAAACTGACGCCGTAAGCGAGTAAAAACGGGCTTACAGATCGTCGAGGAAGGTTTTATCGAGCTGTTTGAAGGCACGTTTGAGAACGTCAGCGAGGGCCTGATAGGTCGGCGTGCCTTCAACTGGTGCGAGGGCCTGACCGGCTTCGGCGAGTTTGTTGCGAACATCGTGGAACCAGCTCAGCAATGTTGGCGGCAACGGCGTCAGTGAACGGCGGCCGAGCCACCACAGTCCTTGCATCGGCAAACTACAGGCAAATATCGCCGTGGCGACGGCAGGGCCGAGCTGGCCGCCGAGTGCTATCTGCCAGGTCAGCGTGAAGATCGCGACCGGTGGCATAAAGCGCACTGCAAAACGGGTCGCTGTGGAGATCCGGTTTTCCGGAAACACCGGAGCCAGGCGCTTATCAGACGGCCATGTTTTCATATAATGCTGCCCACGCTGGAACACCTGGAACCAGCTTACAGAGCCTGTTGGCTTACTCGTCATAATTGCACCTCAACTTCACGTGTAATAATTAAAAAATATTTGTAAAACACAAACTGGAGTTTACCACGATAAAATATATTTTGTTTTTGCTGAAACGTGCCGGTATCCTGTCGCAGCATTTACACCCTCATCATTAAGCATAGTGCCTCGGGCTGAGGTGTTTTGTAATTACTAATTGTATTTTTTGTTAGGGTTTTCACTAACAGATAACATTCTAAAGACGTAAAACAGAGACATTTTGTGCACTCCGCCTGTTCTTTTCGGCAATTTACGCGCACAGATAAAACCAGCGTCCTGCGATTCTTTAGCTTTTTCATTATCATGCCTGTTTTGGCTCTCTGGCATGATGTTAATCATAATTGTCACCGCCATTATGCGCTACGCTTGATGTCAGACTGACGATTTATTAACCACGTGTATTGTTTTTTTCCTTAAACAGCACCAACAATAAATAGGTACTTCCATGTCGAGTAAGCTTGTACTGGTTCTTAACTGTGGTAGTTCTTCCCTTAAGTTCGCAATCATTGATGCTGTGAACGGCGAAGAGCACATTTCAGGTTTAGCCGAATGTTTCCACCTGCCGGAAGCGCGCATTAAGTGGAAAATGGACGGTGGCAAAGAAGAAGCCGCGTTGGGTGCCGGTGCCGCACACAGCGAAGCGCTGAAATTCATCGTTAACAACATCCTGAGCAAAAAACCTGAGCTGTCCGCAGAGCTGGTTGCGATCGGCCACCGTATCGTTCATGGCGGCGAAAAGCTGACCAAGTCCATGCTGATCAACGATGCGGTTATCGAAGGCATCAAAGAATCTATCCCGTTTGCACCGCTGCACAACCCGGCTCACCTGATTGGTATCGACGAAGCGCTGAAATCTTTCCCTAAACTGGCTGACAAAAACGTTGCCGTTTTCGACACCGCTTTCCATCAGACCATGCCAGAAGAATCTTACCTGTACGCTCTCCCGTACAGCCTGTACCGCGATCACCACGTCCGTCGTTATGGCGCCCACGGCACCAGCCACTTCTATGTGACGCAGGAAGCCGCGAAAATGCTGAACAAACCAGTGGAAGAAGTGAACCTGATCACTTGCCACCTGGGTAACGGCGGTTCCGTTAGTGCAATCCGTAACGGTAAATGCGTCGATACTTCCATGGGTCTGACCCCGCTGGAAGGTCTGGTGATGGGTACCCGTAGCGGTGACATCGACCCGGCGATCATTTTCCACCTGCATGACTCTCTGGGCATGAGCGTTGATCAAATCAACAAAATGCTGACCAAAGAATCTGGTCTGCTGGGCCTGACCGAAGTCACCAGCGACTGTCGTTACGTTGAAGACAACTACACCACCAAACCTGATGCCAAACGTGCAATGGACGTATTCTGCCACCGTCTGGCGAAATACATCGGTAGCTATACTTCCCTGATGGAAGGTCGTCTGGACGCAGTAGTCTTCACCGGTGGTATCGGCGAAAACGCAGCCATGGTGCGCGAACTGTCTCTGGCCAAACTGGGTCTGTTAGGCTTTGAAGTTGACCACGAACGCAACCTTGCAGCACGCTTCGGCAAATCCGGTGCCATCAACAAAGAAGGCACCCGCACGGCTCTGGTTATCCCAACCAATGAAGAGCTGGTGATTGCGCAAGACGCCGCGCGTTTGACTGCATAATTCGATTCAACACTGCCAGCGATCGCTGGCAGTGATTTTTTAACTCAAGGCAAACGCCGCCCGTTTGGACGCACCGCGCAGGATAATCATCGCGCTCATGCTGATCATTATCTCCTCTGCACAAACCTGCGACCGTCTCTGCCTGGCAACCGTTAAAGAGGTTTAGCCGTGTCCCGTACAATTATGTTGATCCCCACAGGCACCAGCGTTGGTCTGACCAGCGTCAGCCTCGGCGTGATCCGTGCAATGGAACAAAAAGGCGTCAGCCTGAGCATCTTCAAACCGATCGCACAGCCACGTGCCGGCGGCGATGCACCAGATCAAACCACTACCATCATTCGCGCCAACTCTTCCGTGACCGCAGCTGAACCGCTGAAAATGAGCCACGTTGAAGCGCTGTTGAGTTCAAACCAGCAAGACGTGCTGATGGAAGAAATCATCGCGCGTTATCACGAAAACACCAAAGACGCAGAAGTGGTGCTGGTGGAAGGTCTGGTTCCAACGCGTAAACACCAGTTTGCTAACGCGCTGAACTACGAAATTGCTAAAACCCTGAACGCAGAAATCGTCTTCGTTCTGGCGCTGGGCAACGATTCTCCGGCGCAGCTGAAAGAACGTATCGAACTGGCCCGTTCCAGCTTCGGCGGCAGCAAAAACACCAATATCACCGGCGTTATCATCAACAAACTGAACGCACCGGTTGACGATCAGGGCCGCACACGTCCGGACCTTTCTGAAATCTTCGATGATTCCAACAAAGCCAGCGTGGCGAATATCGACCCGACTCAGCTGTTCGCTAACAGCCCGCTGCCAGTGCTGGGCTGCATTCCATGGAGCTTCGAGCTGATTGCCACCCGCGCAATCGACATGGCGAAGCACCTGAATGCCCGCATCATCAACGAAGGCGACGTGCAAACCCGCCGCGTGAAATCCGTGACCTTCTGCGCGCGTAGCATTCCGCACATGCTGGAACACTTCCGTCCAGGTTCACTGCTTGTGACCTCCGCTGACCGTCCTGATGTACTGGTTTCAGCCTGTCTGGCGGCAATGAATGGCGTAGAAATCGGCGCTATCCTGCTGACCGGTGGCTACGAAATCGACGAACGTATTAACAGCCTCTGCGAACGTGCTTTCCAGACTGGCCTGCCAGTATTTATGGTAGATACCAACACCTGGCAGACCTCCCTGAGCCTGCAAAGCTTCAATCTGGAAGTCCCTGCGGACGACCATCAGCGCGTTGAGAAACTGCAACAGTACGTGGCTTCTCACATCAACGCAGACTGGATCGACTCCCTTAGCGCGCACTCCGAGCGTTCACGTCGTCTGTCTCCGCCAGCGTTCCGTTATCAGCTGACTGAACTGGCGCGTAAAGCCGGTAAACGTATCGTCCTGCCGGAAGGCGACGAGCCGCGTACCGTGAAAGCGGCAGCACTTTGCGCTGAACGTGGTATCGCAGAATGCGTATTGCTGGGTAATCCGGATGAGATCAAACGCGTTGCAGCGGCTCAGGGCGTGACTCTGGGCGCAGGCATCGAAATCATCGACCCGGTTGCCGTGCGAGAAGAGTATGTGGCACGTCTGGTTGAGCTGCGTAAAAGCAAAGGCATGACCGAAGTGGTTGCGCGCGAACAGCTGGAAGATAACGTGGTTCTCGGTACTCTGATGCTGGAACAAGGCAAGGTTGACGGTCTGGTTTCCGGTGCTGTTCACACCACCGCTAACACCATCCGCCCACCGTTGCAGCTGATCAAAACCGCACCGGGCAGCTCCCTGGTGTCTTCAGTATTCTTCATGCTGCTGCCTGACCAGGTTCTGGTTTACGGCGACTGCGCGATCAATCCGGATCCAACGGCTGAACAGCTGTCTGAAATCGCGATCCAGTCTGCGGATTCCGCTGCAGCATTCGGTATCGAACCGCGCGTGGCGATGATTTCCTACTCCACCGGTAATTCAGGCGCGGGCAGCGACGTTGAAAAAGTGCGTGAAGCGACCCGTCTGGCGCAGGAAAAACGTCCTGACCTGATCATCGATGGTCCTCTGCAATACGATGCCGCGATCATGGCTGACGTTGCTCTGTCCAAAGCACCGAACTCACCGGTGGCAGGTCAGGCGACTGTGTTCATCTTCCCGGATCTGAACACCGGTAACACCACCTACAAAGCGGTACAGCGTTCTGCGGATCTGGTCTCTATCGGGCCGATGCTGCAAGGTATGCGCAAACCGGTTAACGACCTGTCCCGTGGCGCACTGGTAGACGATATCGTTTACACCGTGGCACTGACTGCGATTCAGTCTGCTCAGGCAGAAGAGGCAGCAAAATAATTCCCTGAATTATTTTACGACCGAATAGCAGTATGCAAGACAGCAAAACGCCGACATCACGTCGGCGTTTTTATTTTCTGCTTTCCACACTTCTCGTTCACAGCAACTGTTTTGCCGACTCGAGAATGTGTTCGGCGGTCAGCCCGTATTCCTGCTGTAAAAATTCCTGCGTGCCGACCTGACCATAACGCTCTTTCACGCCCACGCGACGCATCGGCACCGGATGGTTTTCTACCAGCACTTCCGCCACTGCCGAACCAAGCCCGTTATGAATACTGTGGTTTTCGCAGGTGACGATTTTGCCCGTTTTGGCGGCGTATTTAATGATGATATCTTTATCGATCGGTTTAAGCGTAAACATGTCGATCACCGCCGCACTTACACCCTCGCGCTCCAGCATTTCTGCCGCTTTCAGCGCTTCAGCCACCATGATGCCGTTGGCAATCAGCGTCACGTCGTTACCGTCACGCAGCACATTCGCTTTGCCGATGGTGAAAGTCGAACCTTCCTGATAAACCTGCGTCGCCTGTTTACGTATTGTCCGCACCCAGTAGAATCCTTTCAGATCCATTAGCTGCAACAGAATATCGCGGAACATCACCGCATCGGTCACTTCCATCACTACCGAGTTCGCCAGCCCGCGCACGATGCCCATATCCTCGAAAGACATATGCGTACCGCCGTTGTGACAGGCGCTGACGCCAGCGTCGGATGCAATAATTTTGACGTTATTCTTTTGGTAATCCAGCGACATAAACAACTGATCAAAGCAGCGGCGGCTGGCAAAAGCGGTAAAGGTATGCACAAAAGGCACGCGGCCGGTGAGCGATAACCCGGCTGCCACGCCGATCACATTGGCTTCCATGATGCCGCAGTTAATGACATGGGAAGGATAGTCTTTATGCACGCCATCCATCGCCATTGAGCTCATCAGATCCGCTTCCAGCGCGATGATCGGCGTGTTCTCAACAATCTTTTCACGCACGGTGTTAGCGTAGACTTTACGCATTTCCACGGCGTCTTTTTGTAATTCCAGAGAGACTTCAAACATGGGCGGCCTCCAGCTCAGCGATCGCGTTTTCGATTTCCAGTTTCACATCCGGCGTTAAGCGCAAATGGTGGGAATTCGCCAGTTGCTCGAGATAGGTCACGCCCTGCCCTTTAATACTGTCGAGGATCACTAACAGCGGGCGCTGCTCGCCCTGACGTACCGGGGTGACCGCATCGCTGATTGCGACCACATCGTCGCCTTTGATGGTTTGCACATCAAACCCAAAGGCGCTGAATTTACCGGCCAGGTCGAAAGGCCTGATCACTTCATCCAGCGTGCCGTCGAGCTGCTGCTTGTTGTAATCGATAAACAGCGTGAGGTTATGCAGATTGTGGTGCGCGATAAACTGGAAGGCTTCCCAGCACTGGCCCTCGTTCAGTTCGCCGTCGCCGAGAATGCAGAACACGCGGTTAGTACGACCTGCCAGCTTATGTGAGAGCGCCATACCGGCGGCGATAGACACGCCCTGCCCGAGCGAACCGGTGGTGGCATCGACGCCAATGGTGCGAAGGCGATCGGGATGGCTTGGCAATTTGGTGCCATTTTCGTTCAGCGTTTTCAGTTCGCTGACCGGAAAATACCCTTTCAGCGCCAGCGTGGCATACAGCGCCGGACCGGCATGGCCTTTGGAGAGCACAAAATAATCGCGCTCCTGCCAGTCAGGTTTTTTCGGGTCAATGCGCATGACATCACCGTATAACACCGCCAGCGTTTCCACCACTGACATACTGCCGCCATAATGCCCGAACCCCAGACCGGTCAGCATTTTCAGCGTCTCGATGCGGATATGACGGGCCAGATCACGAACCTCGTGGACATCTTTCATCTTGTTGGGTCCTTATTTTAGTGAGCACTTATCCAGACCTGTCATTGCTGACAGGTCTGAATGGTGTTTCCCGGATGGTGATAAGAGACGTAATGAGTGAATGAATTACTCTTCGCTGACTGCTTTCGCCGCAGCAGGTTTTTTACCGAGATAGTTGTAAGCGACGAGAACGGCAAAGATCCCGACAATCAGCGCCATAATGGCTTCTTTCGACATGAAGCGAGCCAGATTGCCCAGCAGGATACCGATGACACCGAAGTCCGCGTCAGAGAACGTGGCGTTGGCAAAGCCCAGGGCACCGAGCACCGGCAGCAACAGAACCGGCAGGAAGGTGATCAGCACACCGTTTGCAAAAGCACCGAACATCGCGCCGCGACGTCCGCCGGTGGCATTACCGAACACACCCGCCGTTGCGCCGGTGAAGAAGTGCGGTACCACGCCCGGCAGGATCAGCACCATGTGCATCTGCCCCAGCAGGAACAGCCCGACCAGACCGCCGAGGAAGCTAAACAGGAAGCCGATCAGCACTGCGTTCGGCGCATACGGATACACCACAGGGCAGTCCAGTGCAGGACGCGCATTCGGCACCAGTCGCTCGGAGAAGCCGACGAATGCAGGAACGATTTCAGCCAAAATCAGGCGCACACCTTGCAGGATGATAAATACACCGGCCGCAAACGTAATTGCCATTATGATGGAGTACACCAGATAGTTCTGGCCTGCGCTGTAGGTGGATTCGACGAAAATCTGCCCGGCAAACACCGCCATGATCAGATAAATGATGATCATGGTGAGTGAGATGGAGATCGAGCTGTCGCGCAGGAAGCTGAGGTTTTTCGGCAGGTTCATCTCTTCGGTAGAGCGTGACCCTTTACCGACCTTACTGCCTATCCAGCCGGAAAGCACATAGCCGATGGTGCCGAAATGGCCGAAAGCGATGTCATCATTGCCGGTAATTTTACGCATATAACGCTGCGCCAGTGCCGGGAAGAACGCCATGATAAGGCCGAGTGTCAGGGAACCGGTGAAGACCAGCGCCACGCCCTCAAAACCGGCCACCGTCAGAATGACGCTGATCATACAGGCCATGTAGAACGTGTGGTGCCCTGTCAGGAAAACGTATTTGAGGCGGGTGAAACGTGCCACGATAAGGTTCGCGACCATACCGAAGGCCATAATTAATGCGGTGGGTGCACCGAATTTTTCCATCGCGATAGAAACAATCGCTTCGTTATTCGGAATAATGCCCTGAATATTAAAGGCGTGCTCGAACATTCCGCCTAACGGATTTAAAGAGCCGACTAATACCGTCGCACCGCCTGCTAAAACAAGAAAACCCAGAATTGTTTTTACCGTACCTTTTACCACATCAGAAAAGTTTTTCTTTTGTGCGACCAGGCCGATTAATGCGATGAGCCCTACCAGAACAGCCGGAACTTTTAATATATCAACCACAAACTTGAGCGTTTCCTGGATAAACATATCCACCTCATACTTTATTAGTTTTATATGTAGGGTTTAGTGACCGTCAGGACACCGGATGCTTTTCAAAATGTGCCACTAATTTAGCTTCCAGCTCGTTAATATCCACAATATTGGTAATGACAACCAGCTGACTTTCCGGGATGTTAGCGCTGGCGGCAATGTCCTTCGCCATAACGAACAGATCGGCCTCGCCGGGAATGGCCGAGGACAAATCAGAGTGCTCAACGTCAGCCTGAATATTTAATTTTTTCAGCACTTTTTTAATGTTCATTTCGACCATAAAGCTGCTGCCTAAACCGGAACCGCAAATTGCCATGATTTTCATTTTATTCACCTGTGTTTTTAAAAGTTTGTAGGTTCACGCATCAGAATTTTTTCTGATGTCATTACTGGTCACTACTTCCGTGATGAATTAACGTCATTCCATTAATGATGAGCTCAGGGTCAGAATTTCGCGATGACATCCTGAATGGTTTTAATATCTGCTGCCTGATGTATTTTCTGCATCTCTTCATCGCTGGAGAATAACTCCGCCAGTTCAGAAATTAACTCGATATGACTGTGTTTATCTGGTGCCGATAACATCACCACCGTATACACCGGGTCATTATCTTCGGAATTAAATTTCACGCCGTGTGGCAACGTGAGCAGCGACAGTCCTAATCCTTTCGCGCCCTCTTCCGGCCGGGCATGTGGCATCGCAATCCCCGGAGCCAGAACGAAGTACGGGCCCAACTTTTCCCTCTGGGCAAAAATCGCCGTCAGGTAGTCAGGCGTGATAGTGCCATCTTTCAACAGTGGTTCAGCGCTGACTTCCACTGCCTGCCGCCAGTCCGTGATATCTGTTCTGATCTGAATCCTGTCAGACGTCAGCCAATCATTCAGCATAGGTAGGGCTCCGGTTTATTTTTAAGAGCTGGCGTGCCGAATTCTCCGAGACCACACCAACGCCCTGACTCTACTCACCGGTAGCGTTAACATCTGTGATACATCTCACAAAGATAGCGCTACCAAACTTCTATCATTGGGAACTGTGATAGCGCTATCAAAAATAGTCACCTTCCGGTATCGCCTGACCGCAGTTCGCACAAATAACGGTATACTTTGTCGGGAAATCACCGATAATTTACCCAATTCTGCCGCAGAACCTTCGGGTATCACCCTGCTGCGGCTTGCTTTTTTCGCTATACCTGCGGGTATAGGAGTCAGGATTGTGAATGTCCATTAACAAGAAAAGACGCAGTACCGGGAGGGTAACGCTGGCTGATGTGGCGCAGCTGGCGGGCGTGGGTAGCATGACCGTCTCCCGCGCATTGCGCACGCCTGAACAAGTCTCCGATAAGCTGCGTGAAAAGATCGAAGAAGCTGTCAGCCAGTTGGGTTATTTGCCCAACCAGGCAGCCAGTTCACTGGCCTCCGCCTCTTCTTATACCATCGCAATGATCGTACCGAGCCTCTCAGAACCGGGCTGTGCCGAGATGTTCGCTGGCCTGCAAAAAGTGCTGCAACCCGCCGGTTATCAGATAATGCTGGCTGAATCCCAGCACCGTATTGAGCGCGAAGAAAAGCTGCTGGAAACGCTGCTGTCATACAATTTGGCTGCGGCGATTTTGCTCTCCGTCGAGCACTCCGCTAACGTGCGGCAGTGGCTGGACAATCTGACGATTCCGGTTCTGGAAATCGGTGCTCTGACCGATTCTCCCATTGATATGAACATCGGCATTGATTATGTCGAAGCGATGTTTCAGCTCACGCAGACCGTGGTCGCAAAGGGATACCAGAACATCGGCATGCTGTGCGCCAATCAGGAGCAGTGGATTTTCCAGCAACATTTGCAGGGATGGCGCAAAGCGATGCTGAAAGCGCATATGTCCCCGCATCGGGTGATCAACGCCGCCGAGCCCGCGAGCTTCTCTACCGGTGCTCAGCAGTTGCCGGAGTTTCTGTTGGCGTGGCCTGAGATCGACGCGCTGGTGTGCGTTTCCGACGATCTGGCATGCGGTGCGCTGTATGAATGCCAGCGCAGGCGTATCAAGGTGCCGGACAGTCTGGCGGTCGTCGGTTTTGGCAATGCCGACGTGAGCAAAGTCTGTCAGCCACCGCTGACCACCATTGCTATTCCTCATAAAGAAATTGGCACGCGCGCGGCGCAGGCATTGCTGGCAAGAATTCATGATGAAGAGTGGGAAGAGGTGACGATCGCCTCGTCATTGTGTAAGCGGGACAGCTGTTAAGGCGCGGGCTTAAAAGCAGCGGACGACGTGATATCGCCCGCTTTTATCAGATTATCAGACAGAAGGACTCTGATTTTTTCCCACATCATCCACATCGGCTGTTTCAGCGTCTTGCGTTTCAGCAACCGGTGCAGCCGTTTCGCGGGTTAACGGCTTGCCGTGTTCTTTCTCATTATTGCGAGTCATCCACAGCGAGAGCGCTTTCAGAGAATCCGGCGTGAATTCGTCGCAGCGCGCGGTGATTTCTTCCGGCGTCATCCAGCGCACCGAATCAATCTCTTCTTCCTGAAGCGCGAACGGGCCGTGCGATACACAGCTGAACAGCGCGCCCCACACGCGGCATTTGTTCTCTTCCTCGAAGTAGAACTGGCCGTGTTCGGCAAAAGGCACACCGGCAATTCCTAACTCTTCTTCCGCTTCACGGCGAGCTGAATCAAGAATGTTTTCGCCGCTTTGCACCACCCCACCCGCCGTTGCATCAAGCCAGCCAGGATAGAAGTCTTTGGTTTCTGTACGGCGCTGAACCAAAATATTGCCCATTCCGTCATGAACCACAATGTAGCTGGCACGGTGACGCAGGACCTGAGCACGCATTTGTTGTCGGCTGGCCTGGGCAATGACCTCGTTGTCTTCGTTGACGATATCAACCCATTCTTCCGTACTGATGTTTTGCTCTTGTTCTGACATCCGCTGAAACCTTCTGTTTTAAGCGCTGGTCTGTGCGCAATGGGTCTGTGCGCAGTAATTGGTGCAGCACGTCGACAATGTCCGGAGATTCTATCTGGGTCTGCCACATGGCTTCAATAGCAATGGATGCGTTGGTGACAGGTAAACGTTATGTCACCCCACAAACTTCGCCATAAGACAACTCCGACAAAGGTCTGACGCAGGCCGGTATTCATCAGCGTTATGATACCCTACTCAATCACTTTAAAAACGTGTGATTGACGATTCCACATTGGCGTATCTCGTCCCGCAGCTCCCACAGAGTGATTAACATAACGCAGGAGGCAATATGATTGATCTTTATTACGCACCCACCCCGAACGGCCACAAAATTACCCTCTTTTTGGAAGAAGCCGGATTGCCCTACCGCCTTCACCGAATTGATATCAGCGCAGGCGACCAGTTTAAACCCGAGTTTCTCGCCATCTCGCCTAACAATAAAATCCCGGCCATTGTCGACAGCCTGCCGGTAGACAACGGCGCACCCATAGGCGTATTTGAATCTGGTGCAATCTTGCAGTATCTGGCGGAAAAAACGGGCAAATTCCTCAGTAAAGAACTGCGCGAACGCACAACCACGCTGGAGTGGTTAACATGGCAGGTGGCCGGACTGGGTCCGATGCTCGGACAGAATCATCACTTCACCCATTACGCCCCGCAGCCAGTCCCCTACGCCATCGAGCGTTTTCAGCAGGAAACCAAACGTCTGTATGGCGTGCTCAATACCCAACTGACCAAAAACGCCTATATCGCCGGAGACACTTATAGTATTGCAGATATTGCGACCTACCCGTGGATTGTGGCGCATGAGCGACAGCGCATTGATCTGGCGGAATATCCGGCGGTTCGCAACTGGTTCGAGCGCGTCAAAGCCCGACCGGCGACGCAAAAAGCCTACGCACTGGCCGATACCACCCGCATCAATAATCGATAACCGCTCTGTCCCCGGTGTCTGCCGGGGGTTCTCCTTTTAAAAATCCCGCTTTAAATAATTTCCACTAATTGTGCTCCATATCGCGCGTTAAACGCGGCGACTCAACTATGATTACAGACAGTTCATTCGCGTATTCAGACAGTTAAGGAACCTGATATGAAAATCCTGATAACGGGCGCTACCGGGCTCATTGGTCGCAGGCTCACGGAGAGACTTGTTGAGCAATCTCATCAGATTACCGCCCTCACCCGTGCTCCCGAACGCGCTGCAAAAATACTGGGTTCACAGGTTCAGCTCTGGGAAACGCTGGACGGCAAAACGTCGCTGGACGGTTTCGATGCGGTGATCAATCTCGCAGGCGAGCCGATTGCCGATAAGCGCTGGACGAAAGAATACAAAGCCAAACTTTGCGAAAGCCGCTGGCAGTTAACCGAAAAACTGGCCCAGCTCATCAACGCCAGTCAGACACCACCATCAGTCTTTATTTCAGGTTCGGCAGTGGGTTATTACGGCGATCAGGGGCAGGCGTTAGTCCCGGAAGATGAACCCCCTAATAAGCAGTTTACCTGGCAGCTTTGCGCCCGCTGGGAAGCGCTGGCGCTGACGGCAGAAAGCCCGCGCACCCGCGTGTGTCTGCTGCGAACGGGCATCGTACTGGCGGCCAAAGGCGGGGCGCTGGCGAAAATCGTTCTGCCTTTCCGCGCCGGTCTTGGCGGACCGATCGGTGATGGTCAGCAATACATGCCGTGGATCCATATCGACGACATGGTCAGCGGCATCATTTTCCTGCTGATGCATGAAACCCTCACGGGTCCGTTCAACATGGTCTCGCCATATCCGGCGCGTAATGAACAGTTCAGCGCCCTGCTCGGTGAAGTCCTGCACCGCCCGGCGTTTATGCGGGCTCCTGCGGGCGTAGTACGGTTGCTGATGGGAGAATCATCAGTACTGGTACTGGGCGGCCAGCGGGCAGTCCCGAAACGGCTGGAAGCAGCCGGGTTTATGTATCAGCATCAGGAACTGAAGGGGGCGCTGGAGGATTTACTGGGGTGATGAACTGGCGCTTTTTCAAAACGGATCGATCGGCACCCTCCCCTGCGAAGGGGAGAGCTGGAGTGGGGGATTAAGATCAAATCAAAAAAGCTGAAGTGTGCTTTGACAAATTTATCGCCAGCCATACCGCCTCTCAGCCTCCCCCTTCGCAGGGGGAGGAGCAAAGCGTTTCGTTTTATACATTTAAATTCAGCAAGTTAGAGCGATGAGAAACCGGAATTTCCTCGATCTCACCCTACTCCTTCACATCCACCTGATAAAACACATGTTTACCAAACGGGTCAATCTCATACCCGCTCACTTCTTTGCGAACCGGTTCGAAAATCGTCGAGTGCGCAATCATCACCGCAGGGGCCTGATCGTGCATCATCTGCTGCGCCTGCTCGTAAAGCGCGACGCGTTTGGCGTGGTCGGTGGTTTCTTTGGCTTCAGTGATCAACTGGTCAAACGGTGCGTAACACCACTTCGCTGAGTTAGAACCGCCCTTCGCGGCGTTGCAGGTAAACAACGGGCCAAAGAAGTTGTCTGGATCGCCGTTGGCGGTGGTCCAGCCCATCAGCGCGGCCATGTGCTCGCCATTGCGGATGCGGGTCTGATACTCGCCCCACTCATAGCTGACGATGTGTGCTTTCACGCCAATCTTCGCCCAGTCAGACTGAATCATCTCCGCCATACGACGGGCATTCGGGTTGTAAGGACGCTGTACCGGCATCGCCCACAGATCGATGTCGAAACCGTCTGGCATGCCAGCTTCTGCCAGTAAAGCTTTGGCTTTCTCCGGTGAATAATCGTAATCCGTCACCTTGTCGTTGTAACCCCAGACACCGGTCGGCAACAGCGTTTTCGCCGCGGTGCCGGTGCCGCGGAATACCGCCTCGATGATTTGCGGCTTGTTGATCGCCATGCTCAGTGCCTGACGCACTTTCACGTTATTCAGCGGTGGCTTTTGGGTGTTGAAGGACAGGAAACCGGTATTCAGGCCCGATTTGCTCATCAGATTGATATCTTTATTGGCGCGCATACGGTCGAGATCTGCCGGATTTGGGAACGGCATCACCTGGCACTCATTTTTTTCCAGTTTTGCGAGACGCATCGAGGCATCCGGGGTAATGGTGTACACCAGACGATCAATTTTAGATTTACCCTGCCAGTATTCCGGGAAGGCTTTGTACAGCAAGCGCGTGTCTTTCTGGTACTGAACCAGCTCGAACGGACCGGTGCCTACCGGGTTCAGGTCGAGCTTTTCCGGTGTACCGGCTTTCAGCATCTGATCGGCATATTCTGCCGAGAGGATGGACGCAAAATACCAGGCCAGATCGGCGACGAACGGCGCTTCCGGGCGAGTCAGATTGAAACGCACCGTGTAGTCATCAACCTTATCAATGCTGCCAATCAAATCGCCCATCTTCAGGCTGTCGAAGTTCAGGTAGGTGCCGCCGGAAACTTTATGGTACGGGTTATTTTCGTCTTTCTGGCGCATGAACGAGAAGATCACGTCGTCTGCGTTGAAATCACGTGTAGGTTTGAACAGCTTGCTGCTCTGGAATTTCACGCCCTTGCGCAGGTGGAAGGTATAGGTTTTACCGTCCGGGCTGACGTCCCAGCTTTCCGCCAGACTCGGCACCAGCTCAGTTGTGCCGGTTTTGAAATCGACCAGACGGTTATAAATCGGCACCGCACTGGCATCAACCGACGTTCCCGAGGTGTAAAGTTGCGGATTGAATTGCTCCGGCGAACCTTCCGAACAATAAACCAGCGTTTTGGCGGAGACACCACCAGTGATTGCCAGAGCCAGTAACCCTGTGCTTATTTTGAGGATGTTGTGTTTCATTTTTTCCCTTTTCCCCTGTCCGGAGAATATTTAAAAGTTCTTCATCATGGAACCCAAAGCAAAAACAGATTAACATCTGAGTAACAACTAGTAATACTCTGTTATATATGAAAATCTTATAACAAGTAAACCCATTGGCGATCATTCAGAGGTCAAGATGTCGACAACTCTCGCAAAACAGCTTACCGAACGTTTCTACCGCTATCTCTCCGTGACGTCACAAAGTGACGCCAGTGTGAATACCTTACCGAGCACGCCAGGTCAGCACGACATGGCGCGTTTGCTGGCCGATGAGCTACATCAGCTCGGCTTAGAAAACATTCAGATTGATGAATATGCAACCGTCACAGCGGTGAAGCCGGGCACCAAACAGGGCGGCCCGCGCATTGGTTTCATTACGCATATTGATACCGTCGATGTGGGCCTGAGCCCGGATATTCATCCGCAAACGCTGCGTTTCACCGGCGACGATGTTTGCCTGAACAAAGAAAAAGACATCTGGCTGCGCCCTTCAGAACGCCCGGAAATTTTGCCCTATCAGGACGAGGAGATCATTTTCAGCGACGGCACCAGCGTGCTCGGTGCCGATAACAAAGCTGCCGTGACCGTGGTGATGACCGTACTTGAGAATCTCACGGCTGATCAGGCGTACGGCGATATCGTCGTAGCCTTCGTACCCGATGAGGAGATCGGCCTGCGCGGTGCAAAAGCGTTGGATCTCGCGCGGTTCGACGTGGATTTCGCTTACACCATCGACTGCTGCGAATTGGGTGAAGTGGTATATGAAAACTTTAATGCAGCGGCGGTGGAAATCGATTTTACCGGCGTGACGGCGCATCCTATGTCGGCCAAAGGCGTGCTGGTGAATCCGCTGCTGATGGCACAAGATTTTATCAGCCATTTCGATCGTGCAGAAACGCCGGAAAACACCGACGGTCGCGAAGGCTACGTCTGGTTCAACGGCATGAGCGCTTCGCAGCAGGGCGCACAGCTGAAAGCGTCGATCCGTGATTTCGACAGTGCCAGCTTCGCGGCGCGTAAACAGAAAATTCAGGATGTGGCGAAGACCATTGCCGCTCAGTATCCGACGGCCAAAGTCTCGGTGGATATCAGCGATACCTACAGCAATATCAGCAGTGCGATCGGCGAAGATCGCCGGGCGATTGATCTGATTTTTGCCGGGCTTAAAGAGATCGGCGTTGAGCCGAAAGTGATCCCGATGCGCGGCGGCACCGATGGCGCGGCGTTGTCAGCCAAAGGTCTGCTGACGCCGAACTACTTCACCGGTGCGCACAATTTCCACTCAAAGTACGAGTTTCTGCCCGTCAATTCGTTTGTGAAATCCTACGAACTGACCGTGCAGCTGTGCCTGCTGGCCGCGAAAGGTTAACGATTTTAAGCTCCTCCCCTGCAAAGGGAGGAGCTTTTATTACTTCAGCGCACCCGACAAAAACTGTTGCAGACGCGTGCTTTTCGGATTGCTGAACACTTCGGCAGGATTGCCCTGCTCTTCGATCACACCCTTATGCAGGAAAATCACGTGATTTGACACATGACGGGCAAATTCCATTTCGTGGGTGACCACAACCATGGTTTTCCCCTCTTCCGCCAGCTTCTGCATAATGCGCAGCACTTCACCAACCAGCTCCGGGTCGAGCGCGGAGGTCGGTTCATCGAATAACAGCACTTCGGGCTCCATCGCCAGCGCACGGGCAATAGAGACACGCTGCTGCTGGCCACCGGACAAGTTCACCGGATATTTGCCCTGCGCACGCGCGTCGATCCCGACTTTGTCGAGATACTTCACGGCACGTTCGCGCGCTTCCGCTTTGCTCAGCCCCAGCACCTGCACCGGCGCTTCCATGACGTTTTCCAGCACCGTCATATGGCTCCACAAGTTGAAATGCTGAAACACCATTGTCAGTTTGGTGCGTAACAGTTGCAGCTGCTTCTTATCGAAAACTTTCAGCTGGCCGTCGGTGTCGCGCACCATACGGATGTCCTGATTATTGACGCTGATCGAGCCTTCGCTTGGCTTTTCGAGAAAGTTAATACAGCGCAAAAAGGTACTTTTACCGGAGCCTGATGACCCGATAATGCTGATCACATCCCCGGCATTCGCCGTAAGCGACACGCCTTTCAGCACTTCATGGTCGCCGTAGCGCTTGTGTAAATCGAGAACAGCTAATTTGTTTTCTGACATAACGTTTCCCGCAATGGTGTCGATAGTTGGCTTTTTTTAATGAGCGGACTGAGGCTTAACGTGCGCCAGCCAGCGTTTTTCCGCCTTGCGGAACAGACCAATCAGAACAAAAGAAACACAAAGATAAATCACCGCCGCGATACCGAAGGCGTAAAACGGCTGATAGGTCGCCGAGTTAATATCACGGGCAATCTTCAGCACATCCGGCACGGTGGCGGTGAAGGCCAGCGCGGTGGAGTGCAGCATCAGGATAACTTCGTTACTGTACGCAGGCAGCGCCGTGCGCAGCGCAGAAGGCAAAATAATGCAGGTATAGAGTTTGAAGCGCGAAAATCCGTAGGCGTTCGCTGCTTCGATTTCGCCGTGCGGCACCGAACGGATGGCACCGGCGAAAATCTCCGTGGTATACGCGCAGGTGTTGAGCGTTAGCGCCAGGATCGTACAGTTCAGACCACTGCGAAAGAACGCGTTCAGAAAATCCGTTCCACGCACGATTTCCAGGCTGTACATCCCGGAATAAAACACCAGCAGTTGAACGTACAGCGGCGTGCCGCGAAAAATGTAGGTGTATAACCAGATCGGATAGCGGATAAATTTATTGGAAGAAACACGGCCCACCGCCATCGGTACGGCCAGCAATCCACCAATGACGACGGAGCTAATCAGCAGCCACAGGGTGACAGCCAGACCGGTAAACCGGTAGCCATCGCTATAGAGCAGCGACCAGCCATATTGTTGAAGAATGTCGATCATAGCTCAGCCCTCTTCACACCCAGCGAATAGCGGCGTTCAAGCCATAACAACACGCCGTTCGACAGCGTGGTAAAGATCAGATAAACCACACCCGCGACAATCGCAAAGTAAAACGGCTGATATGTACCCTTGCCTGCCAGCTGAGTGGCTTTGACCACATCATTAAGACCGAGCAATGACACCAGCGCGGTGGCTTTCAAAATCACTTGCCAGTTGTTGCCGATACCGGGCAGCGCAAAACGCATCATGGCCGGAAAAAGAATACGACGGAAAATTTGTGAGCCGGAGAAACCAAAGGCGGTCGCCGCTTCGATTTGTCCACGAGGTACGGCCATAAACGCCCCACGGAATGTCTCGGTGAAATAGGCACCGTAGATAAAGCCGAGCGTAATGATACCGGCACTCATCGGGTCGATATCAATTTGGGTCAATCCCAGGGATTCCGTTACGCTATTGAGCGCAATCTGCAAGCCGTAAAAAATCAATAACATCAATACCAGATCAGGTACGCCGCGGATAAGCGTGGTGTAACAACCAAAGAAACCAGAGATAACCCGGCTTTTTGACAGTTTCCCACCCGCTCCGATGAGCCCTATCACCAGTGCTAAAACCACTGACGAAATCGCCAGTTCCAGAGTCACCAATGTGCCCTGGATGATTACCTGGGAATACCCATACAGCATGGTTTTTTCCTGTCTCAGTGGATCCCGCCGCAGGCCAGACAGGGCCCACGTCAGAACCTCAGGGAGCGGCGCACCGCCCCCTGCGGCACATCACACAGCGGGCAATTAGCCGCCGTATACGTCAAAGTCGAAGTATTTCTTCGCCAGTTTGTCGTAAGTCCCGTCTTTACGCATGCTATCAAACGCTTTGTTCAGCGCAGCTTTCAGGTCGGTGTCGGTCTTGCGCAGACCCATGCCGGTACCGACGCCGAAGAATTTATCGTCTTTCACGGAAGGGCCTGCAAACGCGTAATCTTTACCCGCAGATTGTTTCAGGAAGCCTTCGCTGCCTGCGACTTCATCCTGGAATGCAGCGTCGAGACGGCCAGATGCCAGATCCGCATAAATCAGATCCTGGTTCTGGTAAGCCACCACATTGATGCCTTTTGGCTGCCACATTGCATTGGCATACGCTTCCTGAGTGGAACCCTGTAATACGCCGACGTTTTTGCCTTTCAGCGCGTCCAGTTCAGGCAACACTTTTGAGCCTTTTGGCGCGATCAGACGGGCGTTGGCGGCGTACAGTTTCTCAGTGAAATCAATTTCCTGCTGACGCTTTTCAGTGATCGACAGTGAGGAAATAATCGCATCAATTTTTTTGGCTTTCAGGGAAGGGATCAGCGCATCGAAATCACTTTCAACATACGTACATTTGATGGCCGCACGCTTACACATTTCGTTAGCGAGATCGATATCAAAACCGACCAGCTTACCGCTGGAGTCTTTTGATTCAAATGGGGCGTAAGTCGGATCGGTGCCGATATTAATTGCTTTAGGCGCAGCAGCAAATGCACTGCCTGCACTGGCTAAGACCAGAACCAGCGGAAGAACCTTGAACAACTTTTTCATACATTAGCCTCAGTGATTATTCATCTGTTGTGGTTGTGTGTGCGTGAATGAACGTCTTTTTATAGTTTGCTGAACGATGCAAATGGCTTTTTTGCCAGATTCTCTCATGCACTTTTCGTGCCGTTTCTCTGCAAGGGCAATTTCCCTGGAAAGAGAGTGAAAACCGGTCAAAAAAACATCAGGAAGTTGAAAGTATTCAGAGGTCTGTAGAAAGGATAGCGTAAGGGTCGTTTAACAATGCACCGTAATGAATCAATTTGTGATCACCGTTGGTGCAATGTTAGTAAAATGCTAGAAATAGGTGCGTAACAGAGAGGGAATACTCAGTGGCTGCCCTGCCATCGAACAAATAAGTCCTGGGGCAGCTCAATATCAAACTGGTCTATGACACGGTTAACGGTTTGATTGATGATATCGTCCACCGATTCAGGGCGATGATAGAACGCCGGTACCGGCGGCATGATAATTGCGCCGAGCTCCGCAGCCTGCGTCATCAGGCGCAGATGCCCGAGATGCAGCGGAGTTTCGCGCACGCACAGCACCAGACGGCGGCTTTCTTTAAGCACCACGTCGGCGGCGCGCGTCAGTAGACCGTCGGTGTAACTGTTCACAATGCCGGACAACGTTTTAATCGAACAAGGTAAAATCACCATGCCGGTGGTTTTGAATGAGCCGGAAGAGATACTGGCAGCGATATCGCGGGAATCATGCACCACATCCGCCAGTGCCTGAACGTCGCGCAGCGTCAGATCGGTTTCCAGGGTCAACGTTTGCCGTGCAGCATTGCTCATGACCAGATGGGTTTCAATATCGGGCACGTTTTGCAGCACCTGCAATAACCGGACACCATAAATTGCGCCACTGGCGCCTGAAATGCCGACAATAAGTCGTTTCATGAAAATGCCTTAGAAAAATGTTACCTGACCCGATGCTGCTAATACTGACATAAATTCAGGCATAAAAAAACGCGCCCGCCCGGCTGTTCACCGGAGGGGCGCGTTTAAGCGGATGTCAGCAACCGGCTAATCAGCCTTCGTTGTGCATCTCAAGATTTTCGGCTTCCTGCTGGCCACGTAACGCCTGAGCGTCGTCGTTGCGCAGAGCTTCGAGATATTCCAGGTAATTCTGGTCAACGTCTTTGGTGACGTAAATACCGTCAAATACGGAACACTCAAATTTCTCGATATCGCTGTTATCTTCTTTCACTGCGGCGATCAGATCGCTGAGATCCTGGAAGATTAACGCATCCGCACCGATGATCTGATTGATTTCACTGACTTCACGACCGTGCGCAATCAGCTCATTCGCGCTTGGCATATCAATACCGTACACGTTCGGGAAACGAATTTCCGGTGCGGCAGAAGCCAGATATACGCGTCTCGCGCCCGCTTCACGCGCCATCTCAACGATCTGCTGAGAAGTAGTACCGCGCACGATGGAGTCATCGACCAGCAATACGTTCTTATCACGGAACTCAGCGCGGTTAGCGTTCAGTTTGCGACGCACCGATTTACGACGTTCCTGCTGACCCGGCATGATAAACGTACGCCCCACGTAGCGGTTTTTCACAAAACCCTGACGGTACGGTTTATTCAGAATACGCGCGATTTCAAGCGCGATATCGCAGGAGGTTTCCGGGATCGGGATCACCACGTCGATATCCAGATCTTCCCATTCACGGGCAATTTTCGCGCCCAGCTTTTCACCCATGCGAACACGGGCGCTGTAAACGGAAATTTTGTCGATGAATGAGTCAGGACGTGCAAAATACACGTACTCGAACAGGCATGGATTGTACTGCGGATTCTCAGCACACATGCGGGTGAACAGCTGGCCTTTTTCGGTAATGTACACCGCTTCGCCCGGCGCTACGTCGCGCAGGAACTCAAAGCCCAGCGTGTCTAACGCGACGCTCTCAGACGCCACCATGTACTCGTTACGGTCGCCTTCCAGCGTACGCTTGCCGATAACCAGCGGGCGGATGCCGTGCGGGTCGCGGAACGCCAGCATACCGTGGCCGATGATCATCGCCACGCAGGCATACGCACCGCGGATTTTCAGATTCACCGCCGAGACGGCAGCGAAAATGTTGTCAGCTTCCAGCGGATAATGCTGGAAACGATCCAGCTCGCTGGCCAGGATATTCAGCAGAACTTCAGAATCGGAAGTCGTGTTGACGTGGCGACGCTGGCCTTCGAACAGGTTACTTCTCAGTTCATGGGCATTGGTCAGGTTACCGTTATGGGCCAGGGTGATGCCGAACGGAGAGTTGACATAAAAGGGTTGAGCTTCTGAAGCGCTGGAACTGCCAGCCGTTGGGTAGCGAACATGGCCAATGCCCATGTTGCCTTGCAAGCGAAGCATATGGCGGGCTTCGAACACATCCTTCACCAGGCCATTCGCTTTCCGTAAACGGAAGTTATTATTGGCGTCAATGGTGACGATGCCTGCGGCATCCTGCCCACGGTGTTGTAACACCGTTAACGCGTCATAAATCGACTGGTTTACCGGCATGAAACCGGCGATACCGACAATACCGCACATGTTGTCTTTTCCTCTTCAGCGCTGCCAAAACTAAAGATGTTTTGGCAAGAAACTCGACGTGCTCTGCAGGTAGTCAAAGAACCACCTGATGATATAACTGAACTGTGGGATCAACTGAGATTGTTTCCAGTCTTCACTTTGTGAGAAGCCGGTAAAGGTATCCAGGAAGAACAGCATCGCGGAGACAATCAACACACCGCGCAGTGCACCGAAGCACACACCTAACACCCTGTCAGTGCCGGACAACCCGGTTCTTTCCACCAGCGAACCAATCACATAGTTGACAATTGCACCTACGATCAACGTCGCGATGAACAAGATGGCAATTGCGATCCCGTTTCGAACTAACTCATCTTCGAAACGCGTGAAGTAGATGGCGAGGTAAGGGTAATAATGGCTGGCAACGAAGAAGGCGCAAGCCCAGGTTACCAACGATAAAGCCTCACGAACAAAGCCACGAATCAAACTGACTAAGGCAGAAAATCCGATAACCGCAATGATGACGTAATCAATCCAGACCATTAACTATTCCAGTGTCTAATCCAGTCACGTCTACCCCGGCATCCAAATCGCTGCGAATTCTAACAGAAAAAGAAAACGTTTGCGTAGGGGAAATCTGCCGGTCAGACAAATTAATAATAGCGATTAAAAAAACCTCAATCGCAGCATAAACCTATAAAAATTCAGCGAACCTATTCTATAGAAAAAGGGCACAAATCGCTTGTGCCCTCATACTGATTAAATGATGGATTTTCGCCCCTCACCCTGTGAAGGGCGAGGAAATTTAATCAGTGCGCACTGTAGGCACGCACCTGCCCACCTAATCCACTGAGCTGCTGCAACTGCGGCAGCGACGCTTCCAGTTTTTGCTTCGACGCATCCGGGCCGACGTAAAGCCGCGTGATTTGCCCCTGTACCGGTGTGGAAGGTACCGTGAAAGCACGGAACCCTGACAACCGCAGATTCGCGACGATCTCGTTGGCTTTGGCAGCATTTTTCAATGCTCCCAGTTGCACGACGTAAGACTGCCCCGCTGGCGCTTTTTCTTCCGGCGCGGGCTTCGGCTGTTCGACCGCTTTTGGCTGCTCAACAGGTTTAGGCTGTTCGACTGGCTTCGGCTGTTCAACCGGTTTCTGTTTAGCCACCGGCGGCGCTTCGACCATTGGTTTGGGTTCGATGGTCTTCGGTTTTTGCACCACCGGTTTTTGTTCAACCGGTTTCTGCTTCGCTGTTTCGGTGCGCGTTGGTGACACTGCCTTCTTCTGCTCTGGCAACGTTGTGGACGGCGGCGTTTCCACCGTCGTATTGCCTGGTGCGACCGCACCGCGATTGGCAGCCGTAGTATTGTTCGCGGAATGGTCCTCTTCAGGCGCGCCACTCATTGCCTGATTGGCACCTTCCGGCGCCTGCGCTGGCAGTGACTGCGTCACCGGTGGCACCGAGTCCTGTTCTTCAACATCACCCGCTTTTGGCACCAATGGGATAGACGCAAATTCGTCTTCGTAATGTTTTTTCTTGCCGTCGAGTAAACCGGGCAAAATGATAACGCCCAGCGCCACCAAAATGACCGTCCCGACCAGACGATTTTGAAACTTACTTGCCACTGGTTTTCCCCGTATCTAAAGCATCCATTACGTGAGCGACGGTATGAAACGAACCGCAGACGATCACAATATCCTGAGGAGCCGCCTCCTGCATAGCCTGTTTCCAGGCTGATCCGACATCCGCAAACTCACGCGCCGAAGGCAGGTGCGCCGTCAGCTCTTTTGCGCTGGCACCGCGCGGGCCTTCGAGTGGTGCGCAATACCAGACATCGACCTGAGGCGACAGATATGCCAGCGTACCGGCAATATCTTTATCTGACAACATGCCAACCACCGCACGCACTTTCCCATCCTGACGCGGCAACTGCGCCAGACGTCCGGCCAGATAAGCGGCCGCATGAGGATTGTGCGCAACGTCGAGGATCAGGCGTGGCGATTCGCTCACCGTCTGGAAACGCCCCGGCAGTGCGGCACGCTGAAGGCCGGTACGGATGGCGTCAGCAGGAATAGCCAGCAGCGAATAATGCAATGCAGCCAGCGCCGTGGCGGCATTCGCCAGTGGAACGTTCGGCAGCGGCAGATTCTCCAGCGCACCGGTTTCTGCGCCGTGGTCCAGCGCCGTCCAGCGCCAGCTTTCATCACTGGCGGTGAAATGCCAGTTCGTATCACGACGGTACAAATCAGACTGTTTTTCCTGCGCGACGTCGGCAATCGACTGCGGCATATCCGGCTCACCGACGACTGCAGGTTTGCCCGCACGGAAAATACCGGCCTTTTCGCGACCAATACTTTCGCGGTCGGAGCCCAGCCAGTCGGTGTGATCCAACGCAATGCTGGTAACAACCGATACGGCGGCATCCACGATATTCGTGGCATCCAGGCGCCCGCCCAGCCCCACTTCAAGAATAACCACGTCCAGCTTCGCCTGCTTAAACAGATGCAACGCGGACAAGGTGCTGTATTCGAAATAGGTCAGTGAAATATCACCGCGTCCGGCTTCCAGCAGCGCGAAAGACTCACAGTGCGCCACTTCCGGCAACTCTTCGCCCTGAATGCGCACGCGCTCGGTGTAGCGCACCAGATGGGGAGAACTGTAGACGCCGACGCGATAACCGGCGGCCATCAGAATGGATTCAAGCGTGGCGCAGGTGGTGCCTTTGCCATTGGTGCCTGCAACGGTAAAGACCAGAGGCGCAGGCGTCAGCAAATCGAGTTTGGCAGCAACCGCGCTGACCCGTGTAAGGCCCAGCTCAATCGCCTGAGAATGGAGGTGTTCGAGATAATAAAGCCACGTGGCTAAAGGCGACGTGGCTTGAGGGATATGTTGATTTTGCATGAGCCCGTTCAACCTGTTCAGGTTTGCTTCGACACGGCATCACCAGACTGAGACAGCAGGCAATGCCCTCTTTGTCAGATACCACTAACAGAGTAAAAGCACGGCCTGCCAGTCCTGAGCGATAACAGCTTGAGGCGACAGTTTGGGCGGCACAACGATGAGTGGCCGCCCTGAACAACTGACCGGCTTTTACTCTGATCGATCAGGCATCCTGATGATTGTCAGCGGCAGAACCGTCGACAGCAGCCGGAACCTCGGCCACTTTTGGCTCCGGTTGCCCGGTCAGTTTCGCCAGAACGCTGCCTAATTTAGCACGCAGATCTGGACGACGGACGATCATATCAATCGCGCCTTTTTCGATCAGGAACTCACTGCGCTGGAAACCAGCAGGCAGTTTTTCACGCACGGTTTGCTCGATAACACGCGGGCCGGCAAAACCAATCAGGGCTTTTGGCTCAGCCACGTTGATATCACCCAGCATCGCGAGGCTGGCAGAAACACCGCCCATGGTCGGGTCAGTCAGTACAGAAATGTACGGCAAGCCGCGCTCCTGTAACTTCGCCAACGCCGCACTGGTTTTCGCCATCTGCATCAGCGACATCAGCGCTTCCTGCATACGTGCGCCGCCACTGGCTGAGAAACACACCAGCGGGCAGTTATCTTCCATTGCCTGTTCAACGGCACGCACGAAACGTGCGCCCACCACAGAGGCCATAGAACCGCCCATGAAAGCAAACTCAAACGACGCGACCACGATCGGCATACCAAACAGCGTGCCTTTCATGACCACCATGGCGTCTTTTTCGTTGGTTTCTTTCTGCGCAGCCACCAGACGATCTTTATATTTTTTGGAATCTTTAAACTTCAGAACATCTTTAGGCTCAAGCTCGCTACCTAATTCAACCTCACTGCCCTCGTCCATGAAAGAGGACAGACGCATACGCGCAGACAGTCGCATATGGTGGTCACACTTAGGGCAAACCATGAGGTTGCGCTCGAGCTCGGCGCGGTAAAGTACCTGCCCGCAGCTGTCACATTTAGTCCAGACGCCCTCAGGAATGCTTGCCTTACGGGTTTGCGAGTCAGTGCTCTTACTAAGAATTCGTTCAATCCAGCTCATCGATAACCTTTCTGTTTGAACCCGGCCGAAGCCAGTCCGCTGTTCATGCTGTAACAAGTCCCCTGAAACCTACCCAAAAACGTCTGCGTGCAGGGTGATAAAAAATCTCACACGCCGCATCACAGAAGGGTTGTTCGCAGGAACAGACCATAAATTGTCGCTCATTAAACCATAACAGCCAGAGACTGTGGATAAAAAACTGGTGAGTCTGCGGGTTTAATGACCGTCAATATCCTGTTAATTCATAAAAATCGTCACGGGATTAACCCTGATGACGTTTCTCTTTCGCTGCCGCACGTTTGTGCCGCCAGATTTCAATCACACCCGGCAGGACCGAAACCACGATGATGCCGACGATCAGTAATTTCAGATTTTCCTGAACAATCGGGAGATCGCCGAACAGGTAGCCTGCGTAAGTAAACAGTAGCACCCAAATTAATGCACCAATCACGTTATAGGCGGCGAAATGGCGATAAGACATATGCCCCATGCCCGCAACGAACGGCGCAAATGTCCGGACGATCGGCACGAAGCGCGCAAGAATAATCGTTTTGCCGCCATGTTTCTCGTAAAACTTATGCGTCTTGTCTAAATAACTGCGACGGAAAATCTTCGAATTCGGGTTGCTGAACAAGCGCTCTCCGAAGACCCGCCCGATGGTGTAGTTCACGGCGTCTCCCACAATGGCAGCAATTGCCATCAGAAACACCATCAGATGCACATTAAGATCGTTGGTCGGCAGCGCGGCCAGCGCCCCTGCGACGAACAGTAACGAATCCCCTGGCAGGAATGGTGTCACTACCAGCCCGGTTTCACAGAACAGGATCAGGAACAAAATTCCGTAAACCCAGGCGCCATACTGCGCAACCAGTTCCGCCAAATGCACGTCAATATGTAGAATAAAATCGATCACAAACTGGATGAAACCCATTTGATTTTCCGTCCTTTCTTACATCTTCAGAGGTTCTTAATCTTCTAAGAACAGCGGCCCCATATTGACCTGAGGTAATGCAAATTTATCGGGGTAATCCACAGAGACCAGATACAGACCTTCGGCTTTACCGGTCGCCGCCGCCAGATTGCGATCTTTCGCCGCCAGCAGTTCGGCCATCCAGTTCACCGGCTGATTCCCCGCACCAATTTCCACCAGACTACCAACGATGTTACGCACCATATGATGCACAAACGCGTTGGCCTTGATATCCACCACAACATAATTGCCGTGACGGGTGACATTCAGATGCATCATGTAACGCCACGGCGTGCGCGACTGGCACTGCGACGCGCGAAACGAGGTGAAATCGTTCTCGCCCAGCAATGCCTGACCGGCCAGCTGCATTTTTTCCACATCCAGCGGCATATGAACGTGCGTCACGCCGGTATGCAAAATCGCCGAACGGTAGCGATGATTGTAAATGACGTAGCGATAACGGCGGGCAGTGGCACTGAAACGCGCGTGGAAATCTTCCCCGACGTTCGCACACCAGCGCACGGCAATATCTTTCGGCAGATGGGTATTCACCCCCATCGTCCAGGCCGCGTCATTACGCATCACCGGCGTATCGAAATGCACCACCTGACCGGTAGCGCTGACGCCTGCATCGGTACGCCCGGCGCAGAACACCACGATGGGTGTATCTGCCACACGGCTCAGCGATTTCTCCAGACACTCCTGAACGCTGGCCGCCCCCTGCTGACGTTGCCAGCCGTAATAGGCGCTGCCGTTGTATTCAATACCTAACGCAATGCGCCCCACGGCGGGAGCAGCACTGACGTCAGCAAAAACCTCGTCGGACATAATCAGTACCAGTACTCATTAATCAGTTTTTCTGCGGTTTCCACCGCCATCAGGGCACCGCCAAAACGCACGTTATCCGCCACTGACCAGAACTGCAATAACTCAGGCACGCCGTAATCGTTACGCAGACAGCCGATGCTCAGATTGGCGTTGCCGGAAGCATCGCTCACCTGCGTCGGGAAATCGTCTTCGTCGCTCAGGGAAATGTCGTCGATACGTTCGAGTTCAGTACGCGCTTCTTCCGCAGACAGCGGGCGCAAACCTTCCAGATGCACAACCTGCGCGTGGCCGTAGAACACCGGCGACTGCACGCAGCTGACCGAAATCGGCAGGCCATCGTCCTGCAACACTTTACGCACCTGATCCACCAGACGACGTTCCTGTAACACGCTGCCCTCTTCGTCGCTCACCAGCGGCAACAGGTTGAACGCCAGCTGCTTGCTAAACATTCCGCCCTCTTCTGCCGGAATGCCGTTCAGCAGGCGCGCACTTTGCCCGGCTAAATCATCCACCGCCACTTTACCCAGCGCGGAAACGGACAGCAGTGAGGTGACATGCAGACGCGACAAACCGGCCTGTTCGGTCAGCGGTTTGATGGCGGTCAGCAGCTGACTGGTCAGGCTGTCAGCGACAGCGACGATATTGCGGTTGCGATAATGAGACAACGCATCAGGATTCACGCCCGGTACCACCAGAGGAATATCGTGCTCCAGCGAGAACAGACCGCTGCTGTCGATCACCAGGCAGCCCTGATTAGCGGCTTCTTCGGCATACAGTGCAGAGGCTTCGCTGCCCGCCACAAAGAACGCCAGCTGAACCTGCGACCAGTCAAATTCGGACGCCAGCTGTACGCGCAGGCTTTTGCCATTAAAACGCACGGTCTGGCCGGCGCTGCGCTCACTCGCCAGCGGGAAGAGCTCACCAACCGGGAACTGACGCTCGGCCAGTAAATCCAGTAACGCATCACCGACTGCGCCCGTTGCGCCAAGCAGCGCAATATTCCAGCCATCAGACATGTTGGTTTTCTCCAGAAATAAAAGTGCAAAATACAAAGGGGCGATGAATGATCACCGCCCTGTTTTCGAAATCGTTATCACATCACTGTATGCGTAAAAGCTTAAGGGCGCGTTAAGGCTCAGAACATCACGCTGTTAAAGCCCAGCTTTTTCAGCACATCCGCGGTTGCAGGTTCGTCACAGACCACCCGCAATGATGACCATTCGCGACGCTCTTCATAGAACTTACGCAGCTTATCAAATTCACCGGGTTTTCCGGCGACACGGCGTAAAGGCCGGTCATCGCGGCGCACATCATACACTAAGTGAATAAGTCGCAGCAGTTTGGCTTCACTCAGCGCACCGCGCAGCGTCACTTCGGCAAATTCAGGCGCAGGCAACAGCGATTCCAGCGGCACGGTTTGCGGCTGACCAATAAACTGGCTGAATGCCTCAAACACCTGCGTGGTGCCGCGCGCTTTGCCTTCCAGGCTGTAGCCCGCGATATGCGCGGTGCCAATGGCTACTTTATCGAGCAGCGCCAGTGACAAATCAGGCTCCGGCTCCCAGACATCCAGCACAGCGGTGAGTTTTTTGCTGCCGTTCAGCGCGTCGAGCAACGCGGCGTTATCCACCACTTCGCCACGACAGGCATTGATCAAAATACGGTCAGCAGGCAGTCGCGCCAGCAAATCAGCATCCACCAGATGATGTGTGGCATAAGGGCCTGACATATTCAGCGGCGTGTGGAACGTCAGAATATCGGCCTCGGCGACCAGTTTTTCCAGCGGCCAGAATTCATCTTCATCGCCGCGATCGGCTCGCGGTGGATCGCATAACAGCGTACGGATACCCAGTGCTTCAAGGCGGGCATTGAGTCGCGAACCGACGTTACCGACGCCGATAATGCCCACGGTTTTGTCACGCAACCGGAAGCCATCGCGCTGGGCAATAATCAGCAGGGAGGAGAAAACGTACTCAACCACGGCAATGGCATTGCAGCCCGGCGCGGCGGAAAAGCCGATACCCTGCGTCGCCAGCCACGCGTCATCCACATGGTCAGTGCCCGCCGTGGCTGTACCGACAAATTTCACCGGTTTTCCCGTCAGTAAACTTTCGTTCACCTTGGTCACAGAACGCACCATCAGCGCATCGGCGTCATTCAGGGCGTCTTGCGGGATCGGACGGCCGGGAACGGATTGTACCGTGCCCAGCCGGCTGAACAGTTCGACGGCGTAAGGCATATTTTCATCAACCAGGATTTTCACGTTTGTCTCCGGCAGCATGGCCTAAGAAAGAATAGAAAATAAAGAAGAGTGGGATTTTGCCACGTTCACCGCGCCGATCCCAACTTTCAGGGCACAACTTTACCTGTCGTTACGAAAACGCTGCGGCGTGGTGCCGGAAATCTGCTGGAACATGGTGATAAACGCCGACGACGAGCTGTACCCCACTTCGTGCGCAACGTCCTGCACATTTTTGCCCTGCTCGAGCAGCGAGATGGCGTGTAAAAAACGCAGCCGCTGACGCCATTCGGCAAAGCCCATGCCCAGTTCCTGCTGGCATCGTCGCGATAGCGTACGCTCGGTGGTGTAAATTTTCGCTGCCCACTGGGCCAGCGGGGTGCTGTCCGCCGGATTCTTTTCCAGTCCGGTCAGCACCTGCGACAACAGCTTATCTTCCGAGGTCGGGAGGTAAGTATTCTGACGCGGTGCCAGACTGATTTGATCGAGCAATACGCGACACATGCGCAGATCAGCCTCGGTTTCCGGCTCAGTCAGCTTGCGCGAAAAACAATCGTCGGCGATGGCATTGAAAATCCCCGTCGGCGTAAGCAGGCACGGCGCAGCAGGCAGGTTTTGATCCATTTGTGGCGCGATATCAATTGCGCAAAACCGCGTGGTTTTACGGTTATAACTTGAATGCTCGGTGCCCGCCGGCAACCAGACGGCAAACTCACGCGGCGCCAGATAACGCTGCCCGGCAACCAGCATGGCAAGAACGCCGGACTTCACGCAGATAATCTGGCTCCACGGATGAGAATGCCGAACATATTCGGAATTCCCTTCAATAATTTCACCACGAAATAACAGCGTCGTCGGGGGTTTTTCCGGTAACGGCGGATAATAGCGCGGGAGAGATGATGTCCGGCGAGTCGGCATAAAAACCTTTTGTCTGTGACTGCACAGGTTGTCTGAATTACAGGAAGAATTGTCTGATTATCGTTATATATAAAAAATAAGACAATCGTACACTTGCGGAACGATTTACTTAGGGATGATTTGCAATGAATGTACTTTTTCCGCTGCTGGCCGTTTTGATTTGGTCGCTCAATGCTGTTGTCAGCAAGGTGTCCGCGACCGCCATTGATCCCGCAGCGATCTCTTTCTACCGCTGGCTGCTGGCCTTACTGGCGCTGACCCCGTTTATTTTGCCGGGCGTACTGCGCAATCTGCAGGCTGTGAAGCAATACTGGTGGAAACTGCTGATCCTCGGCCTGCTGGGCATGGTCTTGTATCAGAGTCTGGCCTATTACGCCGCGCACAGCGTCAGCGCGCTGTTTATGGGGATCCTGAACTCACTGATCCCGCTGCTCACAGTGGTGATAAGCCTGTTCCTGCTAAGCGTGGTACCGACCGTTGGTATCGCGCTGGGCTGTGTGATTTCATTCGCCGGGCTGGTGTGGCTGGTCAGCGCTGGCGATCCTGCGCAACTGCTGCAACACGGGATTGGCAAAGGCGAGCTGATGATGTTTGCGGCGTCGGCGTCCTATGCGTTATATGGCGTACTGACCAAGCGCTGGGCGATTCCGCTGCCTAACTGGCAGTCGCTGTACGTGCAGATCATTTTTGGTGTGCTGCTGCTGCTGCCAAACTTCCTGCTGGCGAGCGACGTTAGCCTGACCGTGCACAATATTCCGCTGGTGCTGTTCGCGGGGATCCCGGCGTCGATCATTGCGCCGTTTTTATGGATCCAGGGTGTTATCCGCCTCGGTGCTAACAAAGCGTCTATTTTTATGAACCTGTCGCCGATTTTCACCGCTATTATTGCGGTGCTTTTCCTGCACGAACAGCTGCACAGCTACCACATCATTGGCGGTGGAATTACGCTGGCAGGGGTAGTCATCGCCCAACGTTTGCGTAAACCACTGTTTGGCAGCGTCACTTCAGCCCAACAAAAATAAGAGCAAATAAACCACTGTCCTCTTCGAAAATGGAGAGGACAGTGCCTCTTTTTTCGCTTTTACGCCCTGTCTGACGTTTTTAACGCCCGTTTTACTCAATAATATTCCTAAGAAAGTGGATCCGCCTGCCAATCACGGTGTCGATTAATAAACTTTGCAGGTATGATGAGGCGCTTCTGCGCTCTTGCGCCGCGCTTTTTACTTTTCATGAAGTTCAGGCGACGATTTAATTTCCAGCGAAGGACGGTGATATGCAACCTTTGAGCGGCCCGGGCATGCCGGTTGGCGACAACAGAACACAGCCCCAGGGTCAGACCGTTCCTGCTCAACCGGGTGGCGAACTGCCGTTAACCCCGGCGCAGCGAACCACGCTGGAGAAGCTGATCGTCAAACTGATGGCGCTGACCCCGATAAAATCTGCGGAGATCTGGGCCAACCTGCGCCACGATCTTTCTTTGCCCCACGGTGCAGAAATCACGTCATCGCAATTTCCTCAGGCGCAGACCCTGCTACAGGGGAAACTGACGCAGGCGCAGGATAGCCATGCCTCGCGCCAGCTGATGTTGCAGCTAACCGAACTGTTGCCACAGGGCAATAACCGCCAGGCCGTGAGCGACTTTATCCGCCAGAATTTTGGTCATACCGTCCTGAGCCAGCTGACTCACCCGCAGCTGCAACAGGTACTGGACTTGATCCAGACGCGCCAGATGAATATCCCGCTGCCGCAGCAGACACCGGTAACCGATCGCCCTTTGCTGCCTGCCGAGCACAACAACCTGCAACAGCTGGTTACGCGTCTCAGCGCAGCCACTGGCGAAGCACCGGTCAAAGTGTGGCAGGAGTTGTTTACTCTGGTGGGCGTTAAGGTCGGTGATTCTATTCCGGCGAAACACTTCCAGTTACTCAGCCAGTTTATGCAGGTAAAAGCCTCACTCAGCCAGCAGACCACCCCACCGACGCTGACCACCCTGCTGAGCGTGCTTAAACAGCCTGCCAGTACGCAGGAAATCCGTCAGCTGACCGAGTATGTGGAAAACCGTTTCAGTGCCACTTTATCCACGCCGCTGACGCCGGTGCAGGTGAATGACCTGATTGGCGTATTGTTCAGCCAGCGTGTGGACCGCACACCACGCAGCGAAGAAATTGATGACCACTTCTCCACCACAACGCGTACGGATCCGCAGCCAATCATGAATCCGTTTGTCGCGATGCTGCCACCGTCTATGCAGGCGCTCGGCGGAAAACCGCTGCTGTTTATCGCCTTTGTGGTGGTCGTGCTACTGCTTTGGGCGCTGTTTTAAGGCCAGATTCAGGCACAGCCGCAATTCTCAGGGGCGAGGCTCAGGGAATAGTTTCCCCGTTCTTCGCCCATTGCCAGCGGATGTTGATCGCGGATCCAAAAATCCAGTCCGCCAATCATTTCCTTCACATGAAATCCCAGCTTTGCCAGCTTGTATGCACCCTGCGTCGAGCCGTTACAGCCAATCCCATCACAGTACGTCACGTAAACGACATCTTTGCTCAGCTCCCGCGTACTTTCTGCCGTCATCAGTTTGTGCGGAAAACTTACCGCGCCCGGCACATGCCCGCGCACATAATATTCAGCAGAACGGGTATCAATAATCACAATGCTGGTAACGCCGTTCTGCAAATCTGCCGCCACGTCGGCCGCATCGGTATAAAAGCTCAGTTTCGAGTGTAAATACGCGGCGCTGACGTCAGGGGACGGCGGTGCGAAAGCCAGAACATAAGATGAGTGCGACATAACTTCTCCTGTGAAATCTATATGAGGGGGAAACAGTGCTGCTATGGGTATTAACCCGCCACCAGAGGTAACAGAAACCAGCCTGCCAGCCCGCTAAACAGCAGGAACGGGAATGAATAGGCGTGGAATTTGAGCCAGATCTTTTTGTCATTTGCCATGCGCAAAGCAATCAGGTTAGCAAGCGAACCAATCGCCAGTCCAAAGCCACCGGCATTCACGGCGTAGGCCAGCAGCGCGCCCGAAGGCAAATAGTTGATCATCAGGATGGTCGCGGGCACGTTACTGATCACCTGAGAAAGCCCGATGCTGAGCAGGTAATGTCCGTAATCCGGCAGAGCAGCAATATGCGCAAAGGCAGGTTGCAATATATCCAGTCCGACAATCAGTCGCACATCGATAAACATCACGATGAAGACCAAAATCAGCGGCCAGTCGATTCGCAGCAGCACCTGCCGCGCCAGCCAGATAAAGCACAGAATGACCGCCAGTAAGCCGTAGATTGCCAGCCCCAGATCCACACAGGCAATAAACGCTACGTACAACGCCACGGAGCTGAACAGCAGACGTTTCTGGAACGGATAACCTTCGTTACTCTCCAGCTTTTTCAGGCTGTGAGATGGAAAGCAGAACCAGGTGACCAGCAGCAGTGCGGCCAGCGTAATTATGGCAAGCGGTGCCATCTGAGCAATAAAATGCAGGAACGACAGACCTGACTTATTCCATAACAGGATATTTTGCGGATTCCCTATCGGCGTCAGCAGAGATCCGGCATTTACCGCCAGCGCTTCGAAAATGATGAGCCGGGTGACCGGCAGCGACGTCAGTTTTTTCAGCGTAATGGTCAGCGGGATAACGATAAATAACGCCACATCGTTGGTCATAAAGGTAGAAAGCACCGCCGCCGCCATCACCAGAAACAGCGCCAGCCAGCGTTCATTATCGATGGCGTTAATCATCTTACGTCCAACAAAATCGAAATAGCCGCTGACTTCCACACCTTTGGTCAGCATCAGCAGACCTAACAGCGTAACGATGGTGTCCCAGTCAACAAACTGCGGAAACTGCACAATTTTGGCAGGCTGAAAGCAGGTCAGCACAATGCCAAGCAGCACTAAAAGATGCAGAAATCGATCGCGTAAGAAAGGTTTAAGTAATGTGCCAGTGACTGTTTTTAACATAAGTTTTCTGCATTAATAAGCCGGTTATCTGATGCGCTGACGTTACCCGAAGAAATTTCCCTCTGCCAGCGCAATTACTCACTTCCCGCGATATCACGCAAAAAAAACGAGGCTCATACAGAGCCCCGTCAGCAGATTGCGAGATGTGCCGCAACCCATTCATTTGTCCTCTCTGTCATCTTGCAAACCGCAAAACGAGGGGTAGACTCGCCGCTAGTTTTTCAGGACCCAGATGTGATATTGCCCGTCCTTGAACTCTGCGCCTTCGAGCTCTTTTTCGAAGCCGGGGAATTTCTCTCCCCACTGCGCAATGCTGCGGATATAGCTGAGCCACGGATCGTTTTTGGCACCAAAGCTTTCACCCGGCATGACGATAGGAATGCCCGGCGGATAAGGGATCACCCCCACGGCTGAGACACGCCCGGCCAGCTTGTCCAGCGTCAGGTGTTCACAACGTCCGGCCATGTGATCCTGGAAGGCAGCGCGTGGGAGTTTGACCGGCGTCGGGATTTTGCCAAAAGCCTCGGACTGGAGTTTATCCATCTGGCTGGTTTTCATGTAGGCGAACATTTCGTCACAGAGATCCTTGAGCCCCATGCCGGCATAGCGAGCCGCGTTTGAGGAAGCCAGATCCGGCAGGCACAGCGTCAGCGGGCTGTTATCGTCGTAATGCTGTTTGAACTCCAGCAGCACGTTAATGAGCGTCCCCCACTTACCTTTGGTGACGCCGACTGAGAACAGGCACAGCACCATGAAATCGGTAGTACGAGAAGGCACGATCCCATGCTGAGAAAGGAACGCGGTGACCATCGCCGCAGGAATACCGTTTTCCAGCATGTTACCGTCATCTCCCATACCCGGAGCCAGAATACCGGCCTTGATCGGGTCGAGCATGCACCAGTCATCGTCGAGCTGGTCGAAACCGAGCCAGCTTTCCCCCGGCCTCAGCACCCAGCAGCTCGGGTCAGTAGTGAGTTGTTCTTTGGAGGCATTAATGAACGGAATTTTTTTACCGGTTTTCACATCTACCACATCCGGCGCATTCCACGGTGAGAAGAACCATTCGCCCTGAGCGGAAAACGCCGCATGCACTTTGGCAAGCGCCATGCGGAAATCAACGGCTTCGTTGATCACTTCCTGCGTCAGTGATTCGCCCTGCTTGCCGTCCATCATCGCCGCGCCCACTTCATTGGCGGCAATAATGGCATACAGCGGCGAGGTCGTGGCCTGCAACATGTAGGACTCATTGAAGCGGGAATGCTCCACCGGTTTTTTACCGTTGCGGATGTGAATGTAAGAAGCCTGCGACAACGCGGCCAGCAGCTTGTGCGTGGAATGCGTGGCGAAAACAGTCGGGCCTTCCGGGTCATGATCTGCCGGATTGCCGCGCATGGCATAACGATCGCGGTAGAACGGATTGAAGCGCGCATAGGCGTACCAGGCTTCATCGAAGTGAATATTATCGACGCTCTTCGCCAGCAGATCCTGCGCCTGTTTGGCGTTATAGCACATGCCATCGTAGGTACAGTTGGTGACTACGGCGTAAATGGGTTTAGGGTCAGAGGCGAGTTTTTTCAGCGGATGTTCGTCGATTTTCTGCTGAATAGACTCGGCCATAAACTGCGATTTCGGGATCGGTCCGATGATGCCAAAACGGTTGCGCGTCGGGATGAAGAAGACCGGTATGCCGCCGGTCATCACTAACCCCTGCTCGATCGATTTATGGCAGTTACGGTCGCACAGAGCGAACTGACCGTCGCCGACGACGGCCGTCATGATTGCGCGGTTAGAGCCGGAGGTGCCGTTGAGCACTGAGTAACTCTGATGTGAGCCGAAGACCCGTGCAGCGTAAGTTTCGGACTCTTTAATCGGTCCGCTGTGATCGAGCAACGAGCCCAGCGCACCGCGCTCGATGCCGGTGTCGGTGCGAAAGAGATTTTCACCGAAGAAATCGAGAAACTCACGTCCTACCGCCGTTTTGGTGAATGCAACACCCCCCTGATGACCGGGTGCTGCCCATGAATATTCCGGTGAATATTTGGTGTAATTGAACAGTGCCTTGGTGAACGGCGGCAGCAGCTGATCGTAATATTTGTCTATCAGTGCGACAGAGCGCGCTGCGATAAATTCGGCGGTATCTTCATGCATCCAGACGAATTCGTTGACCATTTTCATGGTGTCGAGCGTGAGCGTGTCGATAAAGGAGTGTTCAGCCATCAGCAGGACCGGCACGCCTTTATTGCGGCGGCGGATCTCCTGCAACAGCGTAAATGCCTGACTGTGCGAAGCGCTGTCGTTGCCACCGGAGGTCCAGTCGACAAAGACGCAGCAGATGGAGGCATCAGATGTGATGGTCGCAATGCCGTCTTCGAAGGTGACCGCCGGGATCACCGTCAGATTGGTATCTTCGAGCGCTTCAATCAGCTCCCGTACGGCACGCCCGTTGGCGGTATTCACATCCGTAATATTGCTGTCGACAACCAGCACTTTACGTTTTTTATGGCGACTTAAATCGATCATAACCTTTCCTTTTCGTCTTGAATTCAAAATATCTGGGAGTTAAAACGGTCAGTCCAGTTCAAGCGGTTTACCCAACGGGTACGGATTTTTATGACGACGGTTATAGTTGAAGCTGTACATGGCGGTAATCACCATCAGCGCGATGAATGACCACATCACCTCTTCAGCGCCGGAACCGACCACGGCCCAGATGCAGTAGACAAAGGCGATCAACGTGACAAAGCTGTACATCCCGGTGCGGTTCCCCAGATGCCCGTGACCGACCAGCATCAGCGCGGCGCAGGTGTAAAGGTATGGCACTAAGGTGAAAATCACCGAGACCGACGAGACCAGCGCGAACTGCGCGGTGGCGTCGGGAGATATGGTGGAAATCTGGAAGATGGTCATCAGAATGCCGAGCACGATAAGCCCTTTAACCGGCACGCCTTCTTTGTTGACCTTGGCAAATATTGGCGGGAACAAACCATCATCGGCCGCCGCTTTCGCCGTCTGGCTGGCCAGTAACGTCCAGCCGCCGAGCGAACCGAGACAACCGGCTGCGGCGCAGAAAGTCACTATCGCCCCCGCCGTATCGCCCATCGCCATCCTTGCGGCATCACCAAACGGAGAGGTAGAAAGGCGCAGCGCGGCATTCGGGATCATCCCCATGATGGCGGTGGTAGAAAGCACATAACACACGGCGGCGATCAGCACGCCGCCGATAGTGGCGATCGGTACGTTGCGCTTCGGATTCTTCACCACCGCAGCGGCAACCGAGGCGCTCTCTACGCCGATGAATGACCACAGCGTTACGCTCAGCGTACTTTGGATCGCGCCGAAGGTGCCTTTCCCACTGACGTTCCAGGCCTCCATGTAGGTATCACTTTTGAACCAGAACCAGCCAAAGATGGCGATCGCCAGAATTGGGATCAGCGCCAGCACCGTTGCGACGGCCTGGACGCGGGTGATCATCTTCGCCCCGACAATGTTCAGGATGACGAACAGCCACAACACCGCGACGCAGGTGAAGGTCAGTACCAGCGGTTCTTTTAAAATAGGGAAGAAGTAACTGAGATAACCGACGCCGATCACTACCATTGCGATGTTGCCGACCCAGCAGGCCAGCCAGTAAAGCAGGTTTGTCTGATAGCCCAGATACGGGCCAAATGCTCTTCGCGCATAGGCGTACGAACCGCCCGCGCTGTCATCGAGTGAGGACATTTTGGCGTACACCATCGACAACGCCATCGCGCCGATAATGGTGACCAGCCAGCCGTAAATGGCGACCCCGCCGGTAGAGGCCAGGTTTGCGGGCAGGAGGAAAACCCCTGACCCCATGATATTGCCGGACACCATCAGGTGACCGGGATTAACCCTACTTTGTGATCATCTGATTCAATAGCCATGAACTAACCCCTACAAAAAGTAATACATTAATTTTCAAAGGAAATATTGAATAAAACAAAGACAGACTTAGGACTTTTCTGATGCAGAAATAAGACTACTAGAGATTTGTGAGGGGCGTTAATAATAGCGAGATAATTTAAATAAATGGATAATTATAATAATTATAAAAAAGTTTGTTTATCAGGGTGATAAGTAAAAGTGAGACAGTCAGATTCAGAGAAAGGACAGTAAAACCGGCGGCGCAGGCAGAGTGAGCCACCGGTCAGGCAGGTTAAGGTGAATTTTAGGTGCGGGCCGTCTGCAACGCACGCTGAGAACGTAGCCAGCGAGCAATATCAATCAGCAGAAAAATCACCAGACTGACGCCCATCACCGGCAGGGAAATCGCCAGCGCCAGTGTGACCACAAATATCGGACATTGCAGGCGTAAAGGCACGGATTTCCACGTCTGCATCAACGTGACCGCCGGATTAACCCCGTCGCTGATGACGCTTCTGCGTAACCACCACAGACGATATCCCCAGACAATCATCACGCAAAGACCGATGCCAAACACCGCCAGAATCACCTGATTCCACAGGCCAAACAGAATGCCCATGTGAGCATCGACACCCCAACGAGTGAGTTTAGCCAGCAGCGGAAAATCAGCAAAATAGACGTGATCAACAATCCGCATTGTTGTCGGATCGACTGACACTGCATCGACCTGCGTCGGCCAGCTGCGATCCACCTCGGTTACCGTCCAGGCTTTATCAGCCGTATATGCCGGGCGTATTTCGATTTTATTCGCCTCAATCCCGGATGCTCGCGCGGCCGCAACGACCGAGTCAAAAGTGTGCGTCATGACCGGCATGGCTTTCGGTTGCTCGTGCATTGTATGCGCGGACATATCCATGCCCGGCATATCAGGCATGTCTGCCGTCGCAGCGTGATGCTCTGCGTGTTCGTCCGCAGGTGCCGCCGCCACTTGCGCATCCAGATTGGTGTTCACCGCAGGGGTCAGCCAGCCCATGTAAGCGCGCAGCACGCCAATGTTGTCCCCCGCCCACTGTGACCACGTCAGACCGGTGGCAGAGAAGAACAATAGCCCGGCCATCAGCGCCAGTCCGATGGTGCTGTGCCAGCGGCGACTGCGTTGCTGTTTTTCGACTTTTTCGCTGAGCTTACGCGGCATGCGGTTTTTTCGGCGCCCGGTCAGCCACAGAACAACGCCACCCAGCGCGGCAACCCAAAGCCAGGATGCCGCCAGTTCGCTGTAAATCCGCCCTGGATCTCCCAGCAGCAGGCCACGATGCAAATCATCCAGCCACGTTCGAAACGGCAAAATCCCGCTGGTGCCGTACACCGTCATATCCCCTTTTACCGCCAGCGTGGCCGGGTCAATGAAGATCGCACGGCTTTTAGAAGCACCTAATTGCGGATCGGAAAACATCACCCGCGTCGTGTCACCGGGCTGCGGCGCGGGGCGGACGGCGTAAATTTTCGGGTTCGCGCCCGCCACGTTGACGGCAGCATCAATCTGGCGCGACAACGGCTGCGCCTCGCCTTTCGATGATGTGAACAACGCATCGGCGTAGAGATAATTTTCAAACTGTGGCGTGAGGACGTACAGCGTGCCAGTCAGCGCGGCGATAAAAATAAACGGACCGACAAACAGGCCAATATAAAAGTGGATGCGCTTAAGCAGCGCAAGGGATGCGGCTTTGACCGTCATTTTGTGTGAAACAGCAGGTTGGCTCATCAATAAAATTTCCTGAATTTTCCATAGCAAATGCACAACGGCTACGCGGATTAAGCGCCGTTATGACGATGTTTTTTTAATGGGAGAAAATAATATTCAGGAAAAGACAGGGGGCGCGCGCGGCTGGGAATCAGTGAAGAATCGCGATGGGATAAGACGTTGAATATCTTTACACGGAGGCGCGCGACTGGCGAAATCCAGTGACCACAGCATCGGCATGGCCTGCAAATCCAGCATCGGCAAATGCACCAGCAACACACAATAACCGCACGCGGCATCGCTCATGTCACCGAACATCATCATTTTAGCGATGTCCTGCGGTGCCGAATGGCAGGTTGGCTTCTGGCAATGTGTCGCAGAGGCTTCATGGTCTGACATATCCATGCCAGCCATTTCACTCTCAGGCATGTCCATATTGGACATCACCATGCCGGACATCATCACATGCTGCGCACCCTCAGCCACCAGTGATTTGGAAACCACCGGTGCAATAAACAACATCAGTATCGCCAGGATCCCAAGCCATGCCGGGAAGCGCAGATGTCGATGATTGATTTGTTTTAGTGAGAGCATTATGTCAACAAAGTGAAAATAAGAAGCGGCGAAATTGTACCTGAATTGTTGAGGGATAACAGGAGGGATAAACGACAGACGTTAAAAAGCCCGTGTTAAACGGGCTTCTGTTCAGAGCATAACGACAGAAATTATTTGTCGTTTTTCAGCTTACGCATCACCAGCGTGGCGTTGGTACCGCCGAAGCCGAAGCTGTTGGACATCACGGTGGTCAGCTCGCGCTGAGTCGGTTTAGTGATGATATCCATGCCTTCTGCTTTCTCATCGAGGTCTTCGATGTTGATGCTTGGCGCGATGAAGCCGTGCTCAGCCATCAGCAGGGTGTAGATCGCTTCCTGAACGCCTGCGGCACCCAAAGAGTGACCGGTCATGGCTTTGGTAGAAGACAGCGCAGGTGTTTTATCACCGAACACTTCACGGATGGCACCCAGTTCTTTCACGTCGCCGACCGGAGTAGAGGTTCCGTGCACGTTAACGTAGTCGATTGGAGTATCTACGCCGTTCATTGCCATTTTCATGCAACGCACTGCGCCTTCACCGGATGGCGCTACCATGTCTGCGCCATCAGACGTTGCGCCGTAGCCAACGATTTCTGCGTAGATGTGTGCACCGCGTGCCAGAGCGTGTTCCAGCTCTTCGACCACAACCATACCGCCGCCGCCAGCAATGACGAAACCGTCACGTTGCTGATCGTAAGTACGGGAGGCTTTTTCAGGGGTTTCGTTGTACTTGGTAGACAACGCGCCCATGGCATCGAATTCACAAGCCATTTCCCAGCACAGCTCTTCGCCGCCACCGGCAAAGACCACGTCCTGTTTGCCCAGTTGGATCATCTCTAACGCGTTACCGATGCAGTGAGCAGAGGTTGCGCAGGCAGAGCTGATGGAATAGTTCACGCCGCGAATTTTGAACGGGGTTGCCAGACAGGCAGAAACACCGGACGCCATCGCTTTGGTCACCATGTATGGGCCAACGCCTTTCAGGCCTTTAGCACGCATACCGTCGGAACCCGCAACCTGGTTGCGTGGTGAACCGCCGCCGGAACCGGCGATCAGGCCAGTACGGTCGTTGGAAACCATTTCAGGGGTCAGACCGGAATCTTCAATCGCCTGTTGCATGGAAAGATAAGCGTAGATCGAGGCATCACTCATGAAACGCACAATCTTACGATCGATAAGGCCCGCGGTGTCTAATTTGACATCACCCCAGACGTGACTACGCATGCCGGCATCTTTCAGCTCTTGCGAGAAGGTGATCCCAGAGCGACCCTCTTGCAGAGATGCAAGAACTTCCTGCTTGTTGTTACCGATGCTCGAGATGATACCCAGGCCAGTAATCACTGCACGTTTCATTTAATACCTCTTGTACTATTAATAACTATTCGGGATTTCGTCACGCACTCTAGCGTACAGTTGTACGCCGAACAAGTCCGATCAGCAATTCGTTGTGTAAATCGTGGTAAATTTGCGCGGGGTCAAACGCAGGCGTAAACTCCGGCATCGCCTTGAACTGAGAGAGTTTCACGTGAGCCATAACCCGATCACACCCGCTGAATTAAGCTGGAACGAACAGGGTACACCTGTTTCCCGACATTTTGATGACGTCTACTTTTCCAACCAGGACGGCTTACTGGAAACGCGCCATGTCTTCCTGAATGGCAACCATTTCCCGGCCCGTTTTGCCGACCACCCTCGCCCGCTTTGCATCATCGCGGAAACCGGTTTCGGTACCGGACTGAATTTCCTGACGTTGTGGCAGACCTTCGAGACGTTCCACAATGAAAACCCCGACGCTATCCTGCAACGACTGCATTTCATCAGCTATGAAAAATTCCCGCTGTCTGCACAAGATCTCGCCGCTGCCCATGCGCAGTGGCCGGAGCTGGCCTCCTGGTCCGCCGAACTTTGCGAACAATGGCCGATGCCCTTCGCCGGTTGCCATCGCCTGCTATTGGCGGGCGGGCGCATAACGCTTGACCTGTGGTTTGGCGACGTGACTACCCTGCTTCCGGCATGTGACACCAGTATGAATCAGCAGGTAGATGCCTGGTTCCTCGACGGCTTCGCGCCGTCGAAAAATCCGGACATGTGGACGCCTGGTCTTTTCGATGCCATGGCGAAAATGACCCGCCCGCAGGGCACATTTGCCACCTTTACCGTGGCAGGAGTCGTTCGCCGCGGCTTGCAGGATGCCGGTTTTGAGATAGAAAAAGTGCCTGGATTCGGTGAAAAGCGCCATATGTTAGCCGGCGTTTTACCTTCAAAAATTGATGTTCCTCATCCTGCCCCCTGGTACTTTCGCCCGGCGGCACAAAATGCAACAGAGTTTGCGATTTTGGGCGGCGGCGTGGCGAGCGCGGTACTGGCGCTGGCGTTATTGCGCCGTGGCTATAGGGTGACTCTGTACTGCGCCGATGAAGAACCGGCGCTCGGCGCGTCGGGTAACCGTCAGGGCGCAGTGTATCCGCTGCTCAACGGGCGCGGTGATACGCTGGAGCGTTTTTTCGCTCATGCCTTCACCTTCGCCCGCCGTCAGTATGCGCAACTGGAAAAACTGGGTGTACCTTTTGATCATCAGTGGTCTGGCGTTACACAGTTGGGCTACGACGAAAAAAGTCAGGGGAAGATCGACGGGATTGTGAACGGCGGCTGGCCTGAAGGTCTGGCACAAGGACTGACTGAAGCGGAAGTTGAATTATTATGCGGTGTGCCCTGCGGCAGCGGCGGTGTGACTTATCCGCTCGGCGCATGGCTGTGTCCGGCAGAGCTGACGGCGTCGCTGATTAAGCTGGCTGAGACACAAAGCCTGACCGTGCATTATCGCCAGCGGGTAACAAATTTACGTCAGGACACCGGTTCGCACTGGACCCTGACCTTTGCCGACGGGCACGAAGTAAATCATCAGGCCGTAGTGCTGGCAAACGGTGCGGATATTACGGATTTCAGCCAAAGTGAAAAGTTGCCGGTTTACGCGGTCAGCGGTCAGGTTTCGCATATTCCGACCACGCCTGAGCTGAGCAAACTCAAACAGGTGTTGTGCTATGACGGCTATCTGACGCCGGTCAGCCCGCTCAATCAGCATCACTGTATCGGCGCCAGCTATCACCGTGCGGATAAATGTACCGATTACCGCGAGGAGGATCAGCAGCAAAACCGTCAGCGTCTGCTCGATTGCCTGCCGGAAAAACAGTGGCCGCACGACGTTGACGTCAGCGCGGGCGAAGCGCGTAACGGCGTACGCTGCGCGACCCGCGATCACCTGCCGATGATCGGCTCAGTTTCTGACTATGATGCGTTGTTGGAAAGCTATAAGGCGTTGGATCTCGACGTCAAACGCCATCGCCCCGTTGCACCTGCGCCGGTGCATGAGAATTTGTTCCTGTTTGGTGCGCTCGGCTCACGTGGCCTGAGCTCCGCGCCGCTGGGGGCCGAAGTGCTGGCCGCCCAGATTGCCGGTGAGCCGTTGCCGCTCGATAGCGAAACACTGGCCGCGCTGAACCCGAACCGCATGTGGGTGAGAAAATTACTGAAAGGCCGCCCGGTCGGATCGCACTGATTCAGCACCTTCAGGCAACAAAAAAGCGCAGCCGGAAATACCGTGACTGCGCTTTTTTTGACTAGGGGATTACTGAGGGAGAGAGGCCTGGTATAAATTTTCCCACATGCCCTGAACCAGCGCCTGATCGCGTGGCGATAATTCACCGGCACGGATGGCTTTGTCCAGACCTTCCTGAACGAGAATTTTCAACGCTTCGGGAGTGTGTTCACCGTTCTCTTCCGCTTCTGCCACCGCAACTGTCAGATGCCCGCGCAGATAGCCGCTGGCAAACAGTTCATCATCGCTGGCGCTTTCGACCATGTCGTCAATCAGCGTTAAAATCCGCGTTTCAAATTCTGCGATCATTACTCTTCCTCTCGTATTCAGTGTCTTATTCAAGCGGCTGCAACGCAGGGAAGTCTGCAGGCGTCAAAGGGGCGGTATTGTAAAACGATTGTAACGCTTTAATAAAGCGCAAAGGTCTTGGAGGAATGCCCTGATCCAGCATGCGCAGCACTTCTTCGCGCACTTTATTCTGGAATCCGACGCGGTCTGGCTCACAATCGCCGCTCAGGTTGTCACAGCTGACGTTGAAAGCAAAGCCCGCCGCCGCGCAGAAAAGCCACTCATAGGATTGCGGTTTGATTTCCACTTTCTCGAATTCGCTTTGCGTTTGCGCATCGCGGCCGTCCGGACAATACCAGTAACCGAAATCCACCAGTTTATGGCGTTCAGCACCGGCGACGCACCAGTGGGAGATTTCATGCATTCCGCTGGCGTAATAACCGTGGGCAAACACGATACGGTTAAACGGCTCAACTTCGTCGGCGGGCAGGTAGATCGGCTCGTCGTCGCCTTTGATCAGGCGCACGTTGAATTCCTCAAAGAAACAGGAATCAAAAATGTCGATCAATTGATGGTAGTTATGTGTTGCGGTCGAATCAGACATATTTGCTGTGAAACTCTGTAAGTAAGATCAGGGGCGACAATATAACCCTGTTTAATCGCGCGTTTTTATGACCTCGGGCAAGCCGGAGAACGATATCCGGTTTGCCTGAAAGATTATAAATGCAGGCTCAGCCAGTGGTGAATATCTGCGCCGTGATTGTCATAAATCAGCTTGCAGCTCATCACAACGGACACGGCCACCACCATCGGGCGGATCATCTTTTGGCCTTTACTCAGTACCATCCGCGCGCCGAGTCGCGCTCCGATAAACTGCCCGGTCATCATCACAAAACCCAATCCCCATACCACTTTTCCGCCGAGGATAAAGAACAGCAGGCCGCCGAAGTTCGAGGTAAAGTTTAGGACTTTAGCGTGTGCCGTGGCTTTGGCGAGGTTAAACCCGCACAACGTCACAAAGCCTAAAGCATAGAAGGAACCCGCGCCGGGGCCAAAAAAGCCGTCATAAAATCCGACGCAACCGCCGCCGACCAGCGCATACGGCAAGGCTGACAGGCGACGCTGGCGATCGCTTTCGCCCAGTTTTGGCGTCAGCAGGAAATACAGCCCGATGCAGATAATCAAAAGCGGCAAGACCTGTCGCAGCATATCGGCCTGCAACCGCTGAATTAAAATCGCGCCCAGCACCGCCCCCACAAAGGTACAGGCGATATTGAGCTTCTGATCGTTAAGATTGACCACGCCGCGCCGCACAAAGTAAAGGCTGGCAGAGAACGAACCGCCGACGGCTGACAGCTTATTGGTGGCGATGGCTTGTGCCGGGGAAACCCCGGCGGCCAGCAGCGCAGGCAGGCTGATAAGGCCACCGCCGCCTGCGATTGAATCAATAAATCCCGCCACCACAGCCACTAAAAACAGAACGCCTACTACCCAAGGGGCAACAATCAACCAGTCCATTTTTCTATCAGTCCCGCTCTACGTGGCGAAGAATTATTGAAGTATTCATGCGTGATTAAAGAACGTGCTTATCCAGCAGTGCCTGACAGGTCGGCGGCAACGGAGGTGGCTCGCTTTTGACCGATCCGCTACCCGGTTTCGGCGGCAGGAACCAGCTTTGCAGCTCAGCACCACAGCCATCACCCGGCGGAGGCGGTGCCTGATTTTCGCATTCCAGACTTCCGGCCGGACAGCTCAGACGCACATGCATATGCGCGCGATGACCAAACCATGGACGCACTTTATGCAACCATTCGCGGTCAGTTCCGGCATCGAGACAAAGCTGCTGTTTGATAGCCGGATTAACGAAAATCCTGACCACATCTTTGTCCTGCGCGGCCATTTTGATGAGCGTTTCAATACGCGGCTGCCACTGGCTCGGCACGACGTTTTTACCATTAGCACTGACCAGATCAATAGGCTGCGGTTTGAGCAACATTTGTTCGCTCCAGCGCTGACGCGGCAATTGCAGCCAGATATCCACATCCAGCCCGGACTGATGGCTGGCGTGACCACTGCTAAAGCGCCCGCCGGCCGGCATCGCCATATCACCGACCAGCATGGTGCCCAGCCCTTTTTCACGCGCTTGGGTACCAAGACGGGTGATAAAGGCCAGCAAATCCGGCTGACCGAAATAACGGCGCTGATCGGTACGCATCACCTGATAATCCGGTGAATTAAGTGGCAGCGGCTGCGCGCCAATCTGACAGCCGTTGGCATAGCCGCCCACAGCCTGCGGTGTACCTGAGATCGGTTGAGTAATTTTCTGCCAAGGCGTTGCCGCCATAGCGGGTGCGCAGAGAGCGAGCGCCAGAAGACTGGCGCAGGCAACGTTGAAAGCAGGGATTTCGCGTAAGAATTTCATCTAAGGCTTACCAGCGTGGCACGGTAGAATGGACGTCGCCGTTCTGAGCGCGCTGTCGAAGTAAATGGTCCATCAGCACAATTGCCATCATCGCTTCGGCAATCGGCACCGCACGGATACCGACGCAAGGATCATGACGGCCTTTGGTGATCATCTCAACCTGCTCGCCTTCACGGTTGATGGTGCGCCCCGGTACGGTGATGCTGGAAGTAGGCTTCAGCGCCAGATGCGCGATAACCGGCTGGCCGCTACTGATCCCGCCGAGAATGCCGCCTGCGTGGTTACTGTCGAAACCGTTTGGAGTGATTTCATCACGATTCTCGCTGCCACGTTTGGCGACAACCGCAAAACCGTCACCGATTTCCACGCCTTTCACCGCGTTGATGCTCATCAGCGCATGCGCCAGATCGGCATCCAGACGGTCAAAGACTGGCTCACCAAGGCCGACCGGCACGTGATCCGCCACGACGGTGATTTTGGCACCAATCGAATCGCCTTCTTTTTTCAGCGCTCGCATCAGTTCGTCCAGCGCTTCCAGCTTACTTTCATCCGGGCAGAAGAACGGGTTGGTTTCGACCAGATCCCAGTCTTTCAGCTCGCAGGTGATATCGCCCATCTGGGACATATAACCGCGTACTTTTACGCCGAATTTTTCCAGCAGATATTTCTTGGCCACCGCGCCTGCGGCAACGCGCATCGCTGTTTCGCGGGCTGAGGAACGACCACCGCCGCGATAATCGCGCACGCCGTATTTCTGTTCGTAGGTGTAATCCGCATGTCCCGGACGGAACACGTCTTTGATAGCACTGTAATCCTGCGAGCGCTGATCGGTATTCTGGATGATCAGACCAATGCTGGTGCCGGTGGTCACACCTTCGAACACGCCGGACAAGATCTTCACTTCGTCGGCTTCACGGCGCTGCGTGGTGTAGCGCGAGGTGCCCGGACGACGACGGTCGAGATCGTGTTGCAGGTCTGCTTCGGTCAGCGCAATACCCGGCGGCACGCCGTCAATAATACAACCCAGTGCCACACCGTGGGATTCGCCAAACGTGGTGACGCGGAAAAACTGCCCAATACTGTTCCCTGCCATCACGGCTCCTTAACCATTATGTTGATGTTTTATTCTTGAATGGCCGGTGATATACCGGCCATAAATAGTGTTCAATCGCGATAGCCGGTGAAGTACTCGGCACATTCTACAAGCTGCTGTTTGGTCAACATGAAGACACCGTCACCGCCGTTTTCAAATTCCAGCCAGGTGAACGGGATCTCAGGATATTGTTCCATCAGATGTACCATGCTGTTGCCCACTTCACAAATCAGTACGCCGTCGTCGGTCAGGTAATCCGGCGCACAGGCCAGAATGCGGCGGGTCAGTTTCAGTCCGTCGGTGCCGGAAGCCAGACCGAGCACCGGTTCGTGGCGATATTCCTGCGGCAAATCAGACATGTCTTCTTCATCCACATACGGTGGATTGGTGACGATCAGGTCGTATTGCAGCGGCGGCAGTTCGCGGAATAAGTCAGAGCGGATAGGCGTAACCCAGTTCTCGATCCCGTGCGTGTCGATATTGCGCTCAGCCACGGCCAGTGCGTCCGCAGAGATGTCGACGGCGTCGACTTCGGTTTCCGGGAATGCGTAGGCACAGGCAATCGCAATACAGCCGCTGCCGGTACACATGTCGAGAATATGCTCAGGCTGGTTGTGCAAAATGCCAGAGAAGCGGTTGGTGATCAGTTCACCGATCGGTGAACGCGGCACCAGCACACGTTCATCGACATAAAACTCCATGTCGCAGAACCAGGCTTTATTGGTCAGATAGGCCACCGGTACGCGCTCATTGACGCGGCGGATCACGCGCTCAACGATACGGTGACGCTCGCTGGAGGTCAGGCGCGCCGTGTGCATATCTTCGGGAATATCGAGCGGCAAAAATACGCTTGGTAACACCAGCTGCACTGCTTCGTCCCACGGATTATCGGTGCCGTGACCGTAATAGACATTGGCCGCGTTCAGGCGGCTGACGGTCCAGCGCAGCATATCCTGAATGGTATGCAGTTCACTGACAGCTTCGTCGACGAAAATTTTGTCCAATTTTATTCTCCAGGCAGTGCACGGGTTTTTAACATAGGTTTAACCCATAATTTGCCGCATAGTTTGCCACGAAGCCCGCCACAAATCAGCAGCTACTCAACGCACTTGCGCGATGTCTCGAAGAATTTAACCCTGAGTTTTCTTTAAACCACAGGGTCCCCGCAGGTACACTGTCCGTATTGTGCGAAAAAGACGACCAGAAGATGAAGAAAAAGCACCTGCTCAGCCCGGAAGAAGCAGCGATATTCCGCGAGGCGGTACCGGGCGTCAAGCAACTGAAAAATGACACTATTACTCACCGCCCGCCGCGTAAAAAAGCCATGCAACTGTCTCCCAAAAAGCTGATTCAGGAGCAGGTGGATGCGAGTTATTATTTTTCTGACGAATTCCAGCCGATGTTGCAGGAAGAGGGTCCGGTACGCCATGTACGGCCTGACGTCAGCCATTTTGAATTGAAAAAACTGCGACGTGGAGATTACTCTCCCGAGCTGTTTCTCGATTTACATGGTTTAACGCAGATGGAAGCGAAGCAGGAGTTAGGCGCGCTGATCGCCGCCTGCCGCCGCGAACATGTGCACTGCGCCTGCGTGATGCATGGCCACGGCAAGCATATTCTCAAGCAGCAAACTCCGCTGTGGCTGGCCCAGCATCCCGACGTCGAAGCCTTTCATCAGGCCCCGAAGGAGTTTGGTGGCACCGCCTCATTGCTGGTGCTCATCGAGCTTGACGATAAAATCAGTTAACCGCCGTTGCGAATAACACAAAGCAGAAAGGCACAGCGAGTACGTACGCGCTGTGCCTTTCTTTTGTTTAATCTTCCCGTCCCGGAAAAATTAAACCTTTGCCATGACCTGACACGGACTAAACTGCCAGTCAAAGCTGCCCTGCCCTGTTTCACCGTTCAGTTCCACACTGGCCATCGCGGAAGTGGCAAACATCGGCGGGCACATGCCCGGACACAGCTCGGCAATCAGATAACCCACCAGCGGCAGATGAGACACCACCAGCACGGCTTTCGCGCCGGTCAGCGCCAGATGTTGCAGCTCGCTGGCCACCAAAGCAGGATCGCCGCCCGGTGTCAGTTCTTTCAGAGTATCAATTTCAACGTTTTCAGGCAGTGACAGGTTCTGCCGCACTTTTTCAAGCGTCTGCTGCGCACGCAGGTACGGACTGACCAGAACATGGTCAATTTTAACGCCACGGCCATTTAGCCAGGCTGCCATATGTACTGATTCGTCACATCCGCATTCGCTTAATGGGCGAACCGAGTCGCTTGCAGCTTCAAGAACCGCATCACCGTGACGCATAATTACAACTTGCATATTGCACCGCTTTTGTTAACAAAAATAGCGCTATACAGAAACGCTTTGCGTGCTGTATCACCCATTGCCCAGCATTTTTTCATCGTCGTATTAACGGTAAAAAAGCTGAAAGGCAGTACATCCACTTAACCCACCGAGCCCACATGCTTTGCATGGTCAGCATCAGCGGTCGGGCATTTTGCCTGAAAGTTCGCGTAAAGAAAACGCTGTTTTTTACACCAACCCGTACCGCATGTAAATCATTGCGGCGAAATTTTAACCACTCGGGTTGTAGATCAATCGTTTGGGTTTGTTCTTGTACAAAACGGGCCTCGCCTAAAAAAAGATCCCGCAGGCTTAAGTATGGCTGTAAGCAGGATCTGTTCCAGATTCTCGCGAAATTCATTGTCACGCAGTGATAGAGGTCACACTACGTCGGCAATTTCCTTCGTTTCCCCTTGCGGATAGAACCGCTCATGGTACTCTGCGCGGCGTAACAAACCCTCGCAGGGAGTGAAATGTTCACCGTAACGCTGCGCCAGCTGCTGCAGCGTTTTCACCACGTTGGCTGCGCCCAGCGTATCGATATAGCGGAACGGTCCACCGCGAAACGGTGGGAAACCGATGCCGAACACCGCGCCCAGATCGCCATCGCGTGCGCTGCGGATGACTTTTTCATCCAGACATCGCACCGCCTCATTGAGCATCAGCATGACGCAACGCTGCGCCAGCTCTGTTTCTGATTGCTGCGCTTTTGGCGTGACGTTGAGTAAGCGATAAATGGTCGGATCAACCTGTTTTGTCTTCGCAGACCGCCCTTTCTGGCCGTAGAGATAGAAACCTTTGCCGTTTTTCCGACCTTTGCGATCGTCTTTCAGTACCGCGTCAAAACCGGCGGGCGCTGCAAATCGTTGTCCAAAAGCATCCACCAGAATCGGGCTGATTTTGGTACCGACATCGATTCCCACTTCATCCAGCAACTGGATCGGCCCGACCGGGAAGCCAAAATTCACCAGCGCCTTATCAATGTGGTCTATGGGTTCGCCGGCCAGTAAACAGCGTGCAGCCTCGTTGATGTAGGGCGCAAGAACGCGGTTTACGAAGAACCCGGCACTGTCACCGACCACAATCGCAGTTTTACCCTGTTTCTTCGCCAGCGCCACGGTAGTGGAAATGGTCTGCGGACTGGTGCCCGCGTGCGGGATCACTTCCACCAGCGGCATTTTATCCACAGGGCTGAAATAGTGCAGACCAATGACCTGCTCCGGGCGGGTAGCCTGCGCGGCGATCTGATGGATCGGTAAAGAAGAGGTGTTTGAGGCGAAAATAGTGCGCGGCGCGGCGTTTTCCTCGATCTCCGCCACCATGCTTTGTTTGAGGGCTAAGTCTTCGAATACCGCTTCGACGACCAGATCCACCTGCGCAAAACCACTGTAATCGGTGGTACCGGAGATAAGCATCATCTGCCGCTGCTGTTCGTTACGGGTCAGCCTGCGGCTGCGAACTTTCTTCTCCAGCAAATCCCAGCTGTATTTCAATGCATGGCGGATGCCTTCATGATTGACGTCTTTAATGCGCACCGGCAGCCCGGCACGGGTCGCGGTGACGTTGGCGATCCCCCCGCCCATCAGCCCGCCACCGAGGATGCCGACGCGTCGAACCGGCAGCGGTTCGGCATCCGCACCCTTTTCTTTTTTCAGTGCGGTGGAAGCGAAGAAGAGCCCGCGCAGCGCGGCGGATTCCGGCGTCATCACCAGTTCGCCAAACGCATTAGCTTCCGCCTGATAACCATTGCCACTGCCCTGATCCAGCCCGGTTTTCACCACGTCGATAATTTTTTCAGTGGCCGGATAATTGCCGTGGGTTTTTGCGCGCGTCTGCTTGCGCACGAAATGGAATAACAGACTTTTGCCGAGCGGACCGCCCGCCAGCCGCGCCTGCCAGGGTAACGGCGGACGGGCTTTGCGGCCTTGGGCGACGCGTTCCAGCGCGGTTTGCAACAGAATAGAATACGGCACAGCGTCATCCACCAGCCTCAGCTTCAGCGCCTGCTTCGCCCGCAGACTGCGACCGGTCAGCATCAGCTCAAGCGCTTTCGGTGCGCCAATCAGGCGCGGAAGACGCTGCGTACCACCGGACCCCGGCAACAGGCCGAGCTGCACTTCCGGCAGACCGAGCTGGGTTTTATCATCCAGTGAACAGATACGGGCATGACACGCCAGCGCCAGCTCAAGACCACCGCCGAGACAGGCACCGTGAATAGCCGCCACAACTGGCACCGGGAACGAGGCAATCTGCGACATTACCGTCTGGCCTTTCAGCGCCAGCTGGCTGGCCTCTGCGGCGGTTTTACAGCCAGCAATCATTGTAATATCGGCGCCAGCGATAAAGGACTCAGGTTTGCCAGAAATAAGCACCAGACCTTTCAGATTTGGATACTGCTGCGCTTTATGCAAAATAGAGGAAATTTGTTCAGCAAATTCAGCCTTTAAGGTATTCACTTTTTCACCGGGTACGTCAATGGTGATAATGCCGACTTGTTCAGTCGTAAACATCAGTGAAAACGCGGAATCCGACGTTGTGTTTGGATTGTCCATATTGTCACTCATTGTGCCGCCTCCAGAATCATTGCCGCGCCCAGACCACCGGCGGCACAAGCCGTCGTCAGCCCGTATTTCCCGCCACGGCGGCGCAATTCGTGCAATGTCTGGGTGATCATTCGTGCACCGGTGGCTGCAAACGGGTGCCCGTATGCCAGCGATCCGCCCAGTACGTTAAATTTATCCCAGTCGATTTGGCCGACAGCCTCACTGCGCCCCAGCTTTTCACGGGCAAATTGTTCGCTGCCCAGCATTTTGATGTTGGCCAGCGTCTGCGCCGCAAAGGCTTCGTGCATGTCGATCAGATCAAGATCGGCAAAGGTCAGACCGGCGCGATCGAGAGCGATAGGTGTGGCGTAAGCAGGCCCAAGCAACATATCTTCCCAGACATCGATAGCGGCGAAGGCAAAACTTTTCAGGTAACCGAGCGGCTGTAAACCGAGTTCCCGGGCGCGGGATTCGCTCATCATCAGCACTGCCGCGGCACCGTCGGTCAGCGGCGTACTGGTCGCCGCCGTCACGGTGCCATGTTTGCGATCAAAAGCCGGACGCAGTTTCGCATACTGTCCGATCTCCGAATTGAGGCGGATGTTGTTATCTTTTTGCAGCGCCTCGCGGTATGGCGGGATCTGCGCGGTCATTACCTGACTGTTGAGATATCCCTGCTCCCACGCCTGTGCAGCAAGCTGGTGCGAACGGTGCGCCAGTTCATCCTGCTGTTCACGCGTAATGCCGTGACTTTTCGCCATCTGCTCGGCGGTATCACCCATGCGCAGGCCGGTCGAGTATTCCGCCACCGCCGGAGGAACCGGCATCAGATCGCGCAGTTTGAGTTTGCTGAACAGAGAGAGGCGCTGTGAGAGTGTGCGGGCTTTACTGACATCCACCAGCGTACGGGCGAGGCGTTTACTGACGCCAATCGGCAGCACCGAAGAAGAATCGGCACCACCGGCAATCCCGACGCTCACGGTGCCACTGAGAATACTTTCAGCGACGTTTGCCACCGCCTGAAAGCTGGTGGCGCAGGCGCGCGAGACGCTGTAAGCATCGGTAGACACATTCATGCCGGTGCCGAGCACGATTTCACGCGCGATATTGGGCGCCTCCGGCATCTGTACCACCTGACCGAACACCAGCTGATCGATGACTTTCGGGTCGATCCCACTTTTCGCCAGCAACTCGCTGACCACCATTTTGCCCAGGTCCACGGCGGGAATTCCGTGGTAGGCGGTAGCCTGTTTCGCGAATGGCGTGCGTAAACCATCGACAATCGCAATGCGATCGCCTTCACGCGTGACCAGTGGAATGACGTTGTTCATACAAGCTCCTGAGTAAAGAGGGTCTTAAGAGGTCTGACCTGATAACTCAGTTTTAACTATGTATTTACATTTGGCAAAGCGAAACCCGCCGAAGTGCGAGCAACAGCAAATTTTTCTGAAAATAGAATGAGAAGGAATGCGGGCAGGGAAAGATAACAGACAAAAAAATACCGCTGCATTTGGGCAGCGGTATTTGAAATGGATAAGAGAGATTATCTTAGCGCCAGCTGGAAGATCATGGTCTCGGCCTGACAAGAGAATGTGAAGTCGATATTCAGCTCTACGCCGCCTTCAACTTTCTCAATGCGGCTGGTTATCTCGCACGGTTCGGATTCAACGCCGCGCGCGCGTTCGGTCAGTGCCTGCAACGTCTCTTTGGCCTGCGCTTCAGTTTCGAAAACGTGGCTGTAAGTCGCAGTGCAGTCGGTGTTATCCATGATGGTACCCACATCAACACAGCAGCAGGCGGCGGTTTCTTCTGCGCCGCATTTGTTGATGGAATGCAGAGGTTGGGTGGATTTGGAGGACATGGTTACGTCAGACATAATTTTCTCCCCGGCACCAACGGCAACGTCCACCGTCTGGCCTTTTTGCGAATTTAAGATTTATTTTCCGCGGGTATTTTACGCCACCCCATCAGCTTCGACTAGCACTTACTTTTTATGGGTGTTTAAAGTGATCTGAATCACAATATTGTGAACATCAGATTAAAATTAAGTCACTCTTCTCACTTTAGCGTTTCTAAATTGAACTTTTATTGTTGGTTTTTTGTTAAGTGGATCCAATTTCTCGCATCAAATAAGAAATATCAATGAAACATCATTGCAACTACACCACAGGTCAGACCTATACTTCGCTCACTGGTCTGATTTGTCAGACTGATAACGGACCCTACAATCCCGCGCTCATTGTTACTTTATGTAACATTGTTTGATAAAAAACATAAAATTGAGGTTTTGGTCATGAACCAGAAAAACCTGTTAAAAAGATCAGCTCTGGCAGCTGCAGTGACAATTGTTTCTTCCAACGTATACGCGGCAGGTTTTCAGCTCAACGAATATACCGCTGCGGGTTTAGGTCGTTCCTTCTCTGGTGAAGGTGCGATTGCGGACACCGCGGCTTCCGGCAGCCGTAACCCGGCTACCATGACGATGTTCAGTCGTCCTTCATTTTCTATCGGTGCAGTTTACGTTGACCCGGACGTAAGCGTGACCGGTAATTCTCCGGTCACCGGTGCCAGCACGGATGCCGGTAACATTGCGCCAAACCAGTGGGTTCCGAATATCCACTTTATTATGCCGCTAAACGATCAGTGGGCACTCGGCGCGTCAGCCACCTCCAACTACGGTCTGGCGACAGAATTTAACGATAATTATCCTGCGGGTCCTATCGGTGGCGAAACCGATCTGATGACTATCAATAACAACATTAGCGCGGCTTATCGTTTTAACGAACACTTCAGCTTCGGCGTGGGCTTTGATGCCGTTTACGCCAAGGCTAAAATTCGCCGTACCGCAGGGGAACTTGCACCGCTGAAAACCGGCGGATTGATCGCCGAAGATACCGAAGCGGCGAAACTGAAAGGCAACGAATGGGGCTACGGCTGGAACGCCGGTATCCTGTATGAAGTCGATGACAACAACCGTTATGGCTTCACTTACCGTTCAGAAGTGAAAATTGATTTCGACGGCGAATACCGCAACGGCATTCCTCAGGCACTGGGCGGCACGGGCGGTCACACCGTTCCGGGTTCACTGACGCTGAACCTGCCGGAAATGTGGGAATTGTCTGGTTATAACCGCGTTGCGCCAAAATGGGCGGTTCACTACAGCCTGGCGTACACCAGCTGGAGCCAGTTCCAGGAGCTGAAAGCGACCGGATCTAACGGTCAGACGCTGTTCCAGAAAGACGAAGGCTATCACGACGCTTACCGCATCGCGCTTGGTACGACCTATTACTACGACGAAAACTGGACCTTCCGTACCGGTGTGGCCTTCGATGACAGCCCGGTTCCGGCGGATAACCGCACCATTTCTATTCCGGATCAGGACCGTTTCTGGGTTTCAGCCGGTACAACTTACGCGTTCAATAAAGATGCGTCAGTGGATGTCGGTGTTTCCTATATGCACGGCCAGACGGTGAACATCAGCGAACAGGTTGCTGCCGGAGCGCCTAAATATGAGTTCCAGGCTAAAGGCACCGCCATGCTGTACGGCGCCAACTTTAACTACAGCTTCTGATAACTCTTTCAGATTCAGAAATGAAAAAAGCGCCGCGAGGCGCTTTTTTTTGGCTTTCAGTTTTTATACAGAGAGAGCATTCCCGATATTATTCGGAATCGATATCTTTCAGATCGCCCTGAATCAGTGCCGCATTCGGGTTCACCTGAGGTGTCAGCTGACCGCCCTTCGCCAGGAAATCATGACGCTGGAAGTACGCTTCCCGGATCATCAGGTAAGGGTCAGAAGAGTTGCGCAGAATGCCGTCGGAATCGAGTAGTTCGGCACGGGTTTCGATGCCCTGAAGCGCCCATTTACCGGCTGACATCCAGAAAGTCAGATAGCTCAGCATCGGATAGAGTGTATCAACGAAATCGCCACCCTCGTCACGCACGGTGAAGCTGCCATAGGCCGGTAACTGAACGTACGGGCCGTAACCGACGCCGTAGTGTCCGAGCGTACTGCCGAAGCCCTGCGCTTCTTCGCGTGCCAGTTTCGGGTTCGCCATCGAAGCCACATCAATCAGGCCGCCCATCCCCAGCAAGGTATTGAGGAAGAAGCGGTTAAAGTGGATCGCCGCGCGGTACGGATCGCCTTTTAGCAAGGAGTTCACCATGCTGGCCGGTTCGTCTAAGTTGCTGAGGAAGTTGCTGGTGCCGTTACGCGCCGGTTGCGGTACGTAATCACGCCATGCCACAGCGACCGGACGCAGAACGTACGGATCAACGTAGTTGTAGTTGAAGTTGAACATTGTCCGGTTAAAACCTTCCAGCGGATCAGACCGTCCCTGCGATTCGCTGTCCGATGATCCGGACGTGCCGGCACAACCGACCAGCATAACTGATGCAAACGCCAGCCCAGTCAGGCGTAAGTTCATGGATATCTCCCTTTTATTGATCTTCGGCTCTCTGATTACGGAACCTGCTGATTAATCTCAATGCTGACCTGACCGTTACCGGCAAAATCTGTCAGCGGACTGTCGCCGTACCAGTCACCTGAGGCTGGCGTTGCCAGACCATTTCGTGAAATACGAACGCGTACTTTTAATTTTTGCAGCGAAGAAAGCAAGCGTTCCGGCATCATTGCATTACTGTCGTCCACGGTGACCGCCAGCGGGAAGCGGCTCAGTGGCAGTTTTTTCACGGCTACCGGCACCGGACTGCTGCCGTCGGTCACGGAAATAAAGACCGTGCCATCCTGCGGAATTTGCTTCGCCGCGTCCTCTGACAGCGAAACATTTACCGACAGTCTGGCCTGATCGGCACCGGACTTCTGTTTCGCCTGTTGGATACTGGCCTGCACCATTTCAACACGCTTGTCACCGGCAGGCAGAATTTTCAGCATAACTTCCCACGCACCAATCGCTTGCGGGTAGTGACCCTGTTCATATTCATTATAGGCCAGCAGGCTTAATACACGCAGGTCGCCCTGAGATTTTTCCAGCATACCGCGCAGGAGATTTCCGCCGGTAAGGTTATCCTGCGGATCCGCTGAGCGGGTTAACACTTCGGCATAACCGAGTTTGACCGCCACGTCGTCCGGCGAAAGCGCATAGGCATGAGCGTAAGCCTGCGTCGCCGTCGCGCCATTATTGAGCGCCATACCGACACGGCCGAGCATCACCCAGTCCTGCACATTTTTCGGATCGGACTGCAAATCGGTGCGCAGCCCCAGACCTAAATCCTGCACATCCATCGCGGTCAGCGGCGCACCTTTGTCGCTGGCAATGCGCTGGCGCAGATCCGGCATACGCTCCATTACCTGATTCCATGCGCTCACCTGCCCCAGACCACCGGCATACAGATAAACACCGAGCGTGATAACCACCAGCAAAATCGCGCCCGGCACCAGCGTCCAGCGGCCAATCGGCTGCGCGGGTGCTGGCGTCTGCCCGGCGGGAATATCGGTCAGCAAATTTTCCTGTAATTCCTGAATATGCGCCGGACGTTCATCCACTACGCCCTGCGCTTCGTCTTCTTCCAGCTCACTCAACCGGTGATGATAAAACGCCTTATTCAGCGCATCACGCGACGTGTGTTCGCTGCGGTCACCGCGTATCACCGGCACGATAAACAGCGCCAGCGCGATAAACAGCATCACCCCAATACACAGCCAAAAAATACTCATGTTCCTTTCCTGTCGCTGTCTTTAAGTAACTGCGCCAGGCGCTGTTTTTCTTGTTCTGACATTTCTTCTGCGGCGGTTTTGGTGTTTACAGATCCGCGGCGCGAACGCATGAAAATCATGCCGCCGCCGATAATCACCACCAGCACCGGCCCCAGCCAGAGGATCAGGGTGGATGGCGTAACCGGCGGTTCGTAGGTCACGAAATTGCCGTAGCGCGCCACCATATAGGCGACGATTTGCTGGCGGTTTTGCCCTTCATTGAGCAGCTGAAATACCTTGGTACGCATGTCTGCGGCGATGATCGAATCCGACGCCGCAATATTCGTGTTCTGGCATTTCGGGCAACGCAGCTGCGCGGTGATGTCGCGGTAGGCCTGTTCCTGCTCCGGCGATTTGAACTGATAAGTATCAATAGCCGCAAACGCGCTGACGCTCAACAGCATGCCGAGCAGTAATCCGGGCAGTGACGAAAACAGTCTCATGCGCCACCTCCGTATTTCTTGTACAGCGGCAAGACTTCGGTCTGCCAGACTTTCTCATTTAAGTCACCGGCATGGCGATAGCGAATGATGCCCTGCCCGTCGATAAGGAAAGTTTCCGGTGCACCGTAAACGCCGAGATCTAACCCGAGCATGCCGTCGCCGTCGTACAAGCTCAACATGTAAGGATTGCCCAGCGTGTTCAGCCAGTTCACTGCTTTCTGGCGATCGTCCTTATAATTGAGCCCGACCACGCGCACACCGGTGGCGGCAAGCCGGTTCAGATAATCATGCTCGGCGCGGCAGGTCGGGCACCACGTCGCCCAGACGTTGAGCAGCAGCGGTTTACCGTCGCGCAGCACCGACTGATCGTAAGTTTTCCCGGCTTCGGCCAGCGATTCGAGCTTAAACACCGGCACCGGTTTACCGATCAGCGCCGATTCGAGCAGCGTCGGATCGTCACCGTTGGCGTTGCGCGTCAGCTGAACTAAAAAAGCCGCCGCCAGCGCCAGAAACAGGAACAGCGGAATAAAGAAGAGTTTACGGTTCATGCTTCAGCCTCCGCTTTACCTTGTTTCCTGAGTTTTTTACTCATCCGATAACGTGGATCGAGAATACAGAGCACGCCACCGACCGCCATGAAGATGCCGCCCAGCCAGATCCAGCGCACGAACGGTTTGTAGTACAAACGCACCGCCCACGAACCATCGTCCATCTCTTCACCCAGCGCCGCATACAGGTCCCGCGCCAGATTGCCGTCGATCGCCGCTTCGGTCATCATGCTGCGCGCCACGCTGTAGAAACGTTTTTCGGCGTGCAGCGTAGTGATTTTTTTGCCGTTCTGCTCAACGTCGATATTAGCTTCGCCGCCGGTATAGTTGGGGCCGGTAATGTCGCGAACGTCGCGGAAGATAAAGTGATAATCATGGATGTCCACCGTATCGCCGGCTTTCATGCGCACATCACGCTCAACGCTGTAGTTCTGGCTGAATGCGATACCGATAACCGTCACCGCCACGCCGAGATGCCCGAGCACCATGCCCCAGTGGCTGCGCGACAGCTTGGTCAGGCCGCGCCAGAAGGTATGGCGATGCGTGGCGCGCTCGTGCAATTCCATCAGCGTCAGCACAATCACCCACACTGACATCAGCAGGCCGACGACGGTCATGCCAACGATTTTGTCCTGCAACAGCCACGGCAAAGCGATCGACAGGATGAGCGTAACCACCAGCGCCACGCCCAGACGACGCCACAGTTTGCTGGGCTCATCGCGACGCCAGCGCACCAGCGGCCCGATCCCCAGCAGCAGCGCCAGCGGTGCCATCAGCCAGGTAAACATCGTATTGAAGAAAGGCTCGCCGATGGAAATACTGCCCATGCCCAGTTGCTTATGGATGAGCGGCAGTAGCGTGCCGAGCAACACGACTAACATGGCAGCAACCAGCAGCACGTTGTTGCTGAGCAAATAGCTTTCACGCGAGTGGAATTCGTGGCGGCTTGGCGCACGCACCGAATTCCCTTTAATGGCATACAGCAGCAGCGAGCCGCCGATGACGATCACCAGATATGCCAGAATAAACATGCCGCGCGCCGGATCGGAGGCAAACGAGTGAACCGACACCAGAACGCCTGAGCGCACAAGGAACGTCCCGAGCAGGCACAGCGAGAAGGCGGTGATCGCCAGCAGCACCGTCCAGGCTTTGAACGTGCCGCGTTTTTCGGTCACGGCAAGGGAGTGGATCAGCGCCGTTCCCGCCAGCCACGGCATAAAGGAGGCGTTTTCAACCGGATCCCAGAACCACCAGCCGCCCCAGCCTAATTCGTAATATGCCCAGGCAGAACCCAGCACGATGCCGATGGTGAGAAACACCCACGCGGCCTGCGTCCACGGACGCGACCAGCGCGCCCACGCGGTATCGAGCCGTCCGGCCATCAGCGAAGCTATCGCAAATGCGAAGGCAACCGAGAAACCGACATATCCCATGTACAGCAATGGCGGATGGAAAATCAGGCCAATGTCCTGCAAGACCGGGTTCAGATCGCTGCCGTCGACCGGGAAATTTGGCAAAGAGCGGATAAACGGATTGGACGTCAGCAGGATAAACAGCAGGAAGCCGCCGGTTATCATCCCCATCACCGCCAGCACGCGGGCGATGGCGTCCTGCGGCATCTGACGGCTGAATAGCGCCACCGCAAGCGTCCAGCAGCTCAGCAGCAAGACCCACAGCAGCAGAGAACCTTCATGTGCGCCCCACGTTGCCGCCACGCGGTAATACACCGGCAAATGGGTATTGGAATTGTTAGCCACATAGGCGACGGTAAAATCATTCACCACAAATGCGTGGACCAGAATAATAAACGCCAGCACGATGCAGGCGAACATGCCGTAAGCCAGCGGGCGCGCCATCGCCATCATCCGGCTGTCCTGCCGCGCGGCACCCCACTGCGGATAAATACTCAGTAACACCGCCAGACCTAACGCCAGACAAAGTGCAAATGTTCCCAGTTCCGGCATCATGAGCGATCGTTTCCTTTATCATTGCCCACGTAGGCCGACGCCGGTCCTTTGTGGTTTTCTTTCATGGCGTCGGCAACTTCCGGCGGCACATATTTTTCATCGTGTTTCGCCAGCACCTGAATGGCGTTGACCACGTTGCCCGGCTCCATCACGCCCTGCGCCACCACGCCCTGCCCTTCACGAAACAGGTCAGGCAAAATGCCGTTGTAAGTCACCGCAATCGCACCGCGTGCATCATAAATTTTAAAACTCACCTGCAAACTTTTCGGGTCACGTTTCACCGAGCCGGGCATTACCATGCCGCCGATACGCAGCCGCTGGCCAACCTCCGGCATTTCGTGGTTCTCGCCTTTGCCTTGCAGAATTTCACTCGGGGTATAGAACAAATCAATATTGGAGCGCAGCGCGTACATCACCAGCGTGATGCTCAGGCCGAGACCGGCCAGCACCAGCAGCGCCAGTGTCAGGCGCTTTTTACGACGTGGATTCACAATAACTTCTCCGGGGAGTTGTCCGGTTCCAGCGCTGACGTCTGTGCGCCTTGCTGTTTTTTAGACTGAGACTGAATAATGCGTTTTTCGCGTGCCTGACGACGGCGGACTTCACCGAGGATCTGGCGATGCTGCACAAATGTGTGCGCCACCAGCGCAAGCAGGGAAATCAATGTCGCGGCCACAGATATCCAGACGTAAAACGCGTAGCCACCCATCGCAAAGAAATCGTGCCAGCTTGAGAATGCAGGGCTCATCCGCGGCGCTCCTTATTCAGCAGGCCAGCCACCCACGGACGCAGACGTTCCTGAATGAGGATCAGGTTACGTAAACGCATCAGCGTCAGGGTAATAAAGAAGAACAGATAACCGAAAATCGCCCAGCGCAGCGGGTAGCGCATACTCGGGTCGATGGTTTGCTGCATATTGGTGGAACCCTGATGCAGCGTGTTCCACCACTGTACGGAGTAATGAATGATAGGAATATTCACCACGCCGACCAGCACCAGAATTCCGGCCGCGCGACCTGCCAGACGGCGGTCGTCAAACGCGTTATACAGGGCGATCACGCCAAGATAGAGAAACAGCAACACCAGTTCGGATGTCAGACGTGCGTCCCACACCCACCAGGTTCCCCACATCGGTTTACCCCAGGCGGAGCCGGTAACCAGCGCGATAAAGGTGAAGACCGCCCCGACCGGCGCCATCGCTGCCACCGCCAGATCGGACATTTTCATCTGCCATATCAGGCCGATAAATGCCGCGACCGCCATCGCGCTGTAAATGCCCATCGACCAGATGGCCGCCGGGACGTGGATATACATAATCCGGTAACTGTTACCCTGCTGGTAATCCGGCGGTGCATAGCCAAATCCCCAGACCCAGCCAGTCAGCAGGCAGGCGAGACCGAGCAGCCCGAGCCACGGAATAAACCGCCCGCAGACGTGGTAAAGCCGTTCCGGCCTTGCGAGTTGATGTAACCATTTCCACATTGTTATCGTTGCTCACTCTAAAAAGTCACTGTGTGGGTTGCCGTGGAGCCTCATCGGGCTCTTGCGCGGTCAGACACGAATCTTCCGCACTTACTTAGCAATCTCTCTATTTTTACGCATAGAGAAATGTGATGTTAGTCAAAGGTTGCGATTTTTCTTCCGTATTGTAACGACAGGTAAAATAATTCCGCTGTGCGCGGCAAACTGACACATTTGTCAGTGGACGCTCACTCTTAATGCCGCCGCCGTGGCAAAAGGCGCTAACGTCGCACTGCCCGCCAGCATCGCGCCCAGAATAGCCAGATAGCCACCAATGGGCATCGACATCGACGCCGCATCAATCGCGCCGGTGGCAAAAATCAGCACCGGAATATACAGCGGCAGCACCAGCAGGCTCAGCAGCACGCCGCCTTTGCGCAGCCCGACGGTGAGCGCCACGCCAATCGCACCGATAAAACTCAACGTAGGCGTACCCAATAAAATAGTCAGCGCCACGGCTTTCCACGTTTCAAAATCCAGTGAAAGCAGTAACGCGATGAGCGGCGAGAGGATAAGCAATGGCAAACCGGTCACCACCCAGTGAGCACACACTTTCCCCAGAACCGTGAGTGCCAGCGGCGAAGGCAACAACAGCAGTTGTTCGAGGGTGCCGTCGAGATAGTCATCGCGGAACAACCTTTCCAGCGCCAGCAGCGAAGACAGCAGCGCGGCGACCCAGACAATCCCCGGCGCAATGCGCGCCAGCAGTTTAGGTTCCGGGCCAATGCCTAACGGAAACAAAGTAATAACAATCAGGAAAAACCACAGCGGGTTAATAATTTCGGCGCTTTTGCGAAAGGCAATTTTCAGCTCGCGGCGCAGGACTTTAGTAAACATTCCGTCTCATTCCTTCGTGCTTCACGCCAGCGCTTCGCTGGTCAAACGGAGTTTTCGCACGTCGCGGCTCACGCCCTGCAAATCCTGATGCGTGGTCAGCAGCACCATACCGCCCTGCTGCGTGTGCTGTTCAAACAGCGCAATCAGTGTCGCCACGCCTTCTTTATCTATCGCGGTCAGCGGTTCGTCGAGGATCCACAACGGCGCATCGCTCAGCCATAAACGCGCCAGCGCCACACGCCGCTGCTGCCCGGCGGACATCTGCGCGACCGTGACATCCTCGTAACCCAGTAATCCGACATTGTCCAGTGCCTGATAGATGGCATCGGCGTCACTTTTGCGGTTTCCGGACTGACGGTTCACAGACTGGCAGTTCACAGACTGATAGAAGGCAAGGTTTTCAAACGCAGTAAGCACTGACTTAACGCCGGGCTGATGGCCGAGATACAGAAGCTGCTGATGAAAAACGTCACGCTGGCGGCGGGTGTTCACACCCTGCCAGCGAACTTCACCGGCGTCCGGTGAGGAAAGCCCGGCCAGAATGCGTAATAAGCTGGTTTTACCGGCGCCGTTGCGGCCCTCAATCTGCACCATTTCAGCCGGTTCGACAGTGAAACTTAAGCCACTGAACAGGGTCCGCTCATCGCGAACGCAACTCAGATTTAGGGCTTCAAACATGAGGATGTCTCTTATTTTTCACAAGTGCGCATCATATCACAGGCGTCAGGCACGACGCAGTGCAAGGTGCCACAGTTTACATGGCTGAAATCCCTGAAATCCAGCAGCTATTGTGCAAATTGACCCATAAGGTTCATGGGTTAATGATTTGTAACTTTTCGGTATACCTCTTCATAAATCCCACGCCTCGCCTATGCTTATCCGTGAACACTTTAAAAGCCGCCTTGCGGCACACCGAAGGATTACCCATGAACGTAGAAAATAAAAAACAGGACACCAGCGACGTCGACAGCGACGAGCACTCACAAGGCAAGGAGATCGAGACCGGTGAGGAGAATTTACCCTCCAAAGCCGCGGCGGTGCATGAAGTTATCCGCATGGAAGGCGAAAAAGAGCTGGATCGCGACGGACAGGCTTTACTGTGGTCAGCCATTGCCGCCGGGCTTTCGATCAGCGCGTCATTAATGGCGAAAGGCATCCTGCACGCCCGTCTGCCCGATACCCCGGAACGGTTTTTCATCGAAAACATCGGTTATACCGTCGGGTTCATAATTGTGATTATGGCGCGCCAGCAACTGTTTACCGAGAACACCGTCACCGCCGTATTACCGGTGATGCAAAAATTGACCGGTAAGAACATCCTGCTTCTCCTGCGTCTGTGGGGGCTGGTGCTGGGGGGAAATATCATTGGTTGCGGGATTGCAGCGCTGGCATTCCATCTGGTGCCGTTCTTTGATACAGACACTGACGAAGCATTTCGCACCATCAGCATGGAGATCATGGAAAAGGGGCCGGGAGCGATGTTCGTCGGCGGCATGGTCTCAGGATGGCTAATCGCCACGATGGTCTGGATGATCCCGTCAGCCGGTACGGCCAAACTGTGGGTGATCATGCTGATGACGTATATGGTGGCGATCGGTGACCTGACACACATCGTGGTCGGCTCGGTGGAAGTCCTTTATCTGGTCTTCTCCGGCGCGATCCCCTGGTATGAATTCATCTGGCCGTTCGCCCTGCCGACGCTGGCAGGCAACATTGCCGGCGGTACCTTTATCTTCGCGCTGATAAGCCATGCGCAGATCCGCAACGACATGAGCAACCAGAAGAAAGCCAAGGCCAAAAAAGCGGAACAGGAAGCCGCAAAGAAAGAAGCCGCCAAGCCTTAGAAACCGGTAAAACGGCAAGACTGGCGATGAAACGACCAAACGGCAGGCTAACGCCTTATTATTGAGAGAAAAACGAGTATACTACGCGGGCGCTTTCCACAGGCGCCCGTGTCTCCTTAGTTAAACGGATATAACAAGCCCCTCCTAAGGGCTAGTTACAGGTTCGATTCCTGTAGGGGACACCATAACGTTGCTACCTCCTTATAAATTTCTCAGCTGTCTCAGCGAATAAATCGACCCCCTGTTGATCCTCTTCGTCTGTCATTAATTTCCCTTATTCCTCACGTCGGAATCGCATATCCGGACACTGGTTAAATATCAGCCTTGTTTGTGTGGTTATTAGGCGTACTCTCGTCGCCAACTCAACTGGACAAAAGTACTCATCACAAGGATGCAGTAAGATCATGCGTTTGCCTGGACTTATCTTTTTCGCAGTAACGCTTTTATTCAACACGGCCATTGCCAGTCAGTACTCCCCGTCAGCCTCTCAGGATAATGAGCTCATTGAGCAAGGGGATTACATAAACTCGGACGGGCAGGATGTCCACAGCCCGGCGCATACCCGGTCGGGAAATGCCCCTGACGGCGCCTCCGCTAAGTGCAGGGACGGCACGTACAGTTTCAGCCAGCACCGCCGGGGAACCTGTTCAAGACACGGTGGCGTAGCGGAATGGCTTAATTAAACGCTATCTCCACAAATTTCGAATTATGAGACCTCACGCAAACTTTTCTGCAAAAAATTTGTTTTACTTGCACATGTTAAGAAATGTTACGGAAATGAGTTCGTAATGACATCTATGACGTAAGTAAGGAAACTTTTAATGAAGACTTTGACCACTTTTTGCCTCGCCAGCCTTTTCTCTGTCAATGCATTTGCCCTCGCCGGCAACGATGCGACCACCAAACCAGACCTTTATTATCTGAAAAATGATCAGGCGATCAACAGCCTGACGCTGCTCCCGCCGCCGCCAGCGGTTGGCAGTATTGCATTTCTAAACGATCAGGCGATGTATGAGCAGGGCCGCTTGCTGCGCTCGACCGAACGCGGCAAGCAGGCGGCTGAAGATGCGAACCTGAGTGGTGGTGGCGTGGCAAATGCCTTCTCCGGTGCGTTCGGTTCACCGATTACGGCGAAAGATACGCCGGAGCTGCATAAACTTCTGACCAATATGATTGAAGACGCGGGCGATCTGGCGACACGCTCGGCCAAAGAGAAGTACATGCGCATTCGTCCGTTTGCGTTCTACGGCGTCCCGACCTGCAACACCACCGAGCAAGATAAGCTGTCGAAGAATGGATCTTATCCTTCCGGCCACACCTCTATCGGCTGGGCGACCGCGCTGGTGCTCACAGAAATCAATCCGCAGCGCCAGGATCAGATCCTCCAGCGCGGTTACGATTTAGGGCAGAGCCGCGTGATTTGCGGATACCACTGGCAGAGCGATGTGGATGCCGCTCGTATCGTCGGCTCCGCAGTGGTGGCCACGCTGCATACCAACGATGCTTTCCAGCAGCAATTGAAGAAAGCGAAAGAAGAATTTGCGAAACAGCATAAATAAACCGGCGTTAATGATTTAACGCGGTGGCCTGACAGGCGGCGCAAAGCCCCTGTCAGGCACCTTCATCACCAGCCTGGCACGGCACCGCCGTTGAAGATTTTCTCCGCAGCTTTCGCCACTTCTGGCGACTGATAAGACTTCAAAAAGTCTTTCACATTCTCTGCATCTTTATTGTCTTCCCGCGCGACCAAAATATTCACGTAAGGCGAGTTTTTATCTTCGATAAATACGCTGTCATGCACCGGCGATAATCCGGTTTGCTGAATGTAAGTGGTGCTGATGATCGCCACATCGACTTTCGGATCATCCAGCACACGTGGCAGCTGCGCGCCTTCCAGCTCCATAATGTTCAGATGGTGAGGATTCTCAGTAATATCCAGCGCCGTCGGCAGCAGGCCTTTGCCCTCTTTGAGGGTGATCAGTTTTTCTTTTTGCAGCAGCAAAAGCGCGCGGCCCAGATTGGTCGGGTCATTAGGGATCGCGATGGTTGCGCCATCTTTCAGCTCATCGATGGTTTTGATTTTTTTCGAATATCCGCCCATCGGGAAAACAAACGTATTGCCGACGGCCACCAGATGATAGCCATGCGCTTTATTATCCTGCTCGAGGAACGGGCGATGCTGGAAGACGTTCGCGTCCAGTTCGCCGTGATCGGTCGCGTCATTAGGCAGCAGAGAACCGCTGAACCCGACCAGTTCCACGTCGAGACCGTATTTCTCTTTGGCGACTTTTTTCGCCACTTCCGCAACATCCTGCTCGGCACCGTTAATCACACCCACCTTGATATGCTTCGTATCACTGCTTTTTTGATCACAGCCCGCCAGCAGTAAACCCGCCAGTAAGACCGCAGCGCCGGTCCGGAAATAAGAGGTCGTCAGTTTCACTTTTTATCCTTAAAAAATAAGCGTTAATGAGCAAAGAAATGACTATAGCAGGAAGACTTTGGCGGATTAAAAAACGAAAAAGCATCGGTAAGAAGAAAAAAGTCTATACAAGGAATAATGTGGATTGCCGGGAGCATCCCGCTCTTTGTTTACCATCAGGAAACGTTATCCATATGTTTTACTTATAACAGCAAGAAACAATTTGCCTTTATGCCCTGTTATCGCAAAAAGTAGTTGTCTCGCATCCCCCTCCACGGAGCAGTAGGAATGGAAATTATTGAAGCGGATGAAAAACATGTTCCAGCAATGCAGAAAATTTATGCCTGGCACGTTATTCATGGAACCGCGTCATTCGAGACGCAGCCTCCGGGCGAAGAAGAAATGTCCGCGCGCCTGAAGAAGATTAAAGACGCCGGGCTGCTCTGGCTGGTGGTGCTGGAGGACGGGGAAGTAAAAGGTTACTGCTATCTCGGGCATTACCGCGAGCGCTTTGCTTACCGGCATACGCTGGAGGATTCGATTTATATCGATCCCAATTTTCAGAAACGCGGTGCGGGGAAAGCGTTGATTCGCCGCGCGATAGACTGGGCGGATACCCACGGCTACCGTCAGCTCATCGCCAACGTCGGTGATAGCGAAAATAACGCGTCAATTGGCCTGCATCTGGCCGCCGGATTTCGCGTCACGGGCACGCTGCACTCGGTGGGGTTCAAACACGGACGCTGGCTGGATACGGTCTTTATGCAGCGTGCGTTAGGTGAGGGAAATCAGACGCTTCCGGCTAAGGCAGAGGGATAAGCGCTAATTGCTCTTATCCTTCTTTCCCTAAGCCGCTTTGCTGAATCAGCATCAGCATGGCGCTGTTGAGCCAGCGATGGGCCAGACTTTGCCGGGCGCTTTGTACTACTGAGCTGACCGGCGTTTCGCGGGCAATGGACGCCGTTTGCGTTTCACCGTAAAGGGTTACGCGATACCAGACATCTTCCGGCTTCAGCTCTTTCGCCGGCGTACGCGGATTCAGTGGCAGGTCACCACCGTGATTTTTCGCCATGGCGAGAGACGGCAAACGGGTGACCGCACTGTATTCAATCGAGATGACCTTGCCTTCCAGCGGTTGCCAGTTTCCCGGAAGGAATACTTTTGCCTGAGCGCCGGTTTCAAGGCGCTGGAGATCGTCTTCCCCCACCAGTGCGTCAACGCGCCAGCCATGTGGATTTATCACCGTCGCGATCCGCGAATTAGGCGAAATCCAACTGCCTGGCTGGAGTGTCATGTCCAGATCCTGCACCACGCCGTTGCTGGTTGCCACCAACCGCAAACGCCGCATCTCAAGGCTGCCAGCCGACTGTTGCAGAGCAAACTGCTGCACCATCCTTTCCGCGATGACCTGCTTCGCCGCACTCTCCTTCTCCAACCCCAGAGCACCCCGTGCACTCACTTCCCACGCATTACGCATGGCAACGGCCCGATGCTCATCGGTTTCTGGCAAAGGTGCATCCAGTTCAAACAGAACCTGCCCGGCTTTCACCTGTTCCCCCTCGTGCACCAGCACGCGTGTCATTTGCGCCCCGAATGGCGTATAGACAGGCTGCGTCACCGCCGCGTCAATCACGCCATTCATCGTCACCGAACGCGACCATGGCACCAGCAAGATAGCGAGAGTTACCAAGAGCAGCAAGGTGATGCGCAGTCCCTGCAAGCGACGTATTTCTCGGCGTCGCTGCCACCAGACTTTGACTTCTTTGATCATAGGAAGTACCACAAATGTCATTATCTCGACTAAAAACAGAAGCACGCCCAGTGCTTTGAAAAAAGCGTGATAGACCACCACAGCGATCCCCACAAACAGCAACAGACGATAAATCCACGCAGCGAAAGCGAACAGAGTCAGAAAGCGTGCAAAACCAGGCGAAACGTTATCCGGGGCAGGATCCTCTATGCCCAGCAAATGCCAGCGCATAGCGCGTTTTGCCCAGTTTCCGGCACGCTCATGCATTCCAGGAAAATCCAGCCAGTCGCAAAGAATGTAATAACCGTCAAAACGCATAAACGGACTGGCATTCACCACCACCGTCATTACCCATGCCGACGTGGCAAGGAAGAATAAGGCGTTTTTGGCCGCCCCTTCGGGAGCAAATGACCAAAACAGCGTCGCCCAGGCAGCGAGCACAAGTTCCGCAGCGATCCCGGCACAGGCAATTTTGAAGCGCTGTCGCGAACGGCTCAGCTTCCAGCTTTCCCCCGTGTCGGTGTAGGCCATCGGCAACATGACCAGCAATGCCACGCCCATGTGCCCCACCCTCACACCGAAGCGCGTGGCGGTTAGCGCATGTCCCATCTCATGCCAGCATTTTGAAAAAATGAGCGCGATAACAAAACCCACCGCACCGTGCCAGCTGACAAGATTCTGCACCCTGGCTTCCACATCATCCCACTGGCGCGCAGCAAGTATCATTCCTAGAACGCCGATCACAGCAGTAAGTTTTAGAAATGTTCGAGTGAATAAAAAGCTCACCCATGGAAGTAAGCGTTGCAGCAGTTTACCTGGATGAATCAGCAGAATACGGATGAATAAATAGCTGTGCAGCAGCGTTTTCCAGGGACTTTTGACCGGACGATAACGGGCAGTGCGCAACAACTGTTGCTGCTGTAAAAAGGCAGCAAATGCCTCCACGTCACTGCCCTCGACCTGCAGGGTCGTCTGCTGACCGATCTGCTGGGCAATAGCCTGCGGATCACCGAGTGGCCAGTACTTCAGCATTTCGATTTCCAGCCATCCCAGACGAAACCACAAATTGCGCACCGGGTCATTCAGGTGCCAGGCCGGTGAACCGTCCCGGTTATTACCCGCTGCACACAATTGCAGTTCATCGCGCAGCAACGGCCAGGCAGCCTGAACTTCTCCCACCATTACCAGCCACTCCAGGCACGAACGGTGGCAATAGGGCGACGCAGCAACAGATAACCCAACGCCTTCCAGTCACCGGAGATGCGCGCCGTTCCCTGTAAGCCAATACGTGCCTCAGCCTGATCGCCGGTCAGGGTCCCCCGTAAAATATAGCTCGCCACACCATTGGGTGCTTCGACGGTCTGATAACCGGCGTAATCAAGCGTTGCGGTGAGAGGGCTAAGGGGGGCGACTTTCAGGAACACCGTCATCGGCGCACCTGAGTTCAGATTGGTCGATTCGCTGACCGGTGCCCACGCACGCACGCCGGGCTTGGTCGGATCGGCCAGCAGGCCAATGCGTTCGCCGGTTTGCACAGGTCGCCCGGCCCATTCATCAGGGTCGGAATAGACAAAGACGCCGTCACGCGGCGCGCGGATAGTCAGTTTATCCAGTTCACGCCGCAGGGAAGCTACCTCGACCTGCTTTTCACGCCAACGCCCTTCCGCCATCGCCAGATCGCTTTTGGCCAGTTGATCCTCAATGGCTTTTTGCGTGGTCTGGTGCAGCGTTGTGTCAGCTGTTGCGAGCTCAGCGAGAGCGACGGCCAGCCGGCTCTGCAATGTCGTGGCGTCCATCTGCGCCAATACGTCTCCCTTTTTCACCGCTGAATTAGGCAGCGCCACAATACGGTTGATCACGCCCTGTTCAGGGGCGGCGATGACTTCACTTTCAAGCGATACAATTTCCGCTGGCACCAGAGTGTATTCACGCACCGGAATGCAGAAAATTACCAGCAGCAGTAACACTGCCCAAAGCAGACGTTTACCCCCGCTGCGCTGCCAGAGGCGAGTCAGGCGGGATGGCCGCGCAGCCAGTGCCCACCAGGCATAGCCGTACAACCCGCACAGCTGCAGTAACGCAAATTCGGCAGAGTCAGGCGTCAGCGTACCGGGCCAGGGCTCATCCCGGCCAATCAACAATATGCTCAGCAGTTCACCTTGCGGTCCGGTCAGCGGAAATATCCACACATGTTCCGGTAACCACTCCTGCCAGGCAGCCCGAAGCGGTTCACTGAGCATCTCGGGGGAAAGCGGGAGCAGCCGCGCCCCTTGCTTCAATTCGCGACATCGTGGCGCAATTTCGGCACTGACTTCCGCCAGCCACAGTGCGTAAGGGGTATTAGGATCGGTATCACTCAGGCCTGAATGGGCGAAAAGGCGCGCCTGTTTCACGCCGGTGATGCGCATCAGCGCCGCCTGACGGTAATTCACCAGCTGAAGGGTATCGTTGCAGATAACGAACCCGAGTTCGTTAATCCCCTGAACCTGTCCGATCCGTGCAGACAGGCGGTAAAAAGCGGTGCTGACACTCATGGCCCGCTAGCCGTTTTCGGGCAGGTGACTTCTGTCGCGTCACATAAGGGCACCGCCTGCCCGCTCATTCCCGGCAATACATCGCTTGTCCCGTCAGGGAAGCGGGCTTCGATTTCAATGGTCTGGCTGACGGCGTCCACACGCGCGCTGATGTGGGTAATAGTCAGAGGATACTGCTTATGTGTCTCACCGACCGTAGCATTAAGTTTAACCCCGGTTTTCAACCAGCCGATCCAGCCCGATGGCACGTTAAGGCGCGCTTTCGGTGTACCGCTGCCGACCAAATCAATCACCGGCGCACCGGCTGCGACACCCTGCCCCTCTTTCACATAAATGCGCGCCACGCGGCCATTGAAGGGGGCAACAAAGCGACACTGTGCCAGCTGGGCGTCAAAAATAGCCATCTGCCCTTTGGTGCGGTCAACTTCCGCCGCCGCCAGCCCAACCTCCAGTTGCGCTGCCGATTTTAGCCCCTGCAGCTTGGCCTTAGCTTCATAGCGCAGCTGTGCGGCATGATATTCTGCCTGCGCCGCATTTTTACGTGCGGTCAGATCGCTGCAGTCAAGGCTGGCCAGCGCTTTACCGCTGGTCACCAGATCACCAAGCTGGACGTTGACTTTCGCCACCCGCCCGGCCACGACGCTCGACAGCGGGCTCTCCTGGTTTGCCTGCACCAGAAAACGCACCGGACTGGATTGCGTATCAGACTCCTGCGCATGCGCCGGAAAAAACACAGCGCTGGCGATAACGCTCAGCACCAAGATAAAACGCTTCATAAAAATCCTTAGCCTGAAATTACGGTAACGTCATCCGTTGTGCACGGCTGCCGCTGATGCGCTGAATATCGTCCGTTGCCGACAGCGCCGCCGCCTGGGCAAGCGCGCTGAGAGCTCGGGTGTCCGGAACCTCAGGTAAATAACTCTGATATTCCCGCGTCATGCGCACATTATCGTCGTGGTCAATCAACGTCATCGTCCACTGCCCTTTTCGGGCCGTATTGCTGGCCAGCATGCTGAAACGCATTTCGAGACGTAAACTTTTCGGATCGTCGCTGAGCGTCATCTGGTTGGCGGCAATCACTTGTTTGACCGCGCTCAGTACGGCATTGCGATCAACGCCTTTCGGTACGCGAAGTATCGATACCTGCACGCTTTGCGATTGCGCCACTCCCGCACTATCGCGGGTGTAGACGTTATTTTCCTCACGGGCCAGACTGAATGATATTTCCCGCGAAAGACTGGCAACATCGGTTTGCATGATGTGTTCTGGCAGGAGGTCAATCCCCACCGAGTTCAGTACTCTGCCATACGCGGCTTGCGCTTCGGCGTAAGACCCGGCCGCCTGGAAGCGGGACACTATCGAACGCGCCTGCGTGCGCAGCGTTTCCAGATCGCTGGTCAGCGAGTTATCGGAACCCACCTGAGAAATACTGGCCAGACGCTGATCCACCTGCGCGGACTGATCGGCAATCTGGAAGTCGTACACTGCCAGTTTGTAACGTTCGACCGAGACCCGAACCTGAGTCAATACCGCCATACTCAGTGCCATACGCCGCGCATCATCGGTCTGTTTGCGCGCATCGTTGTTGTTATTGATGGCCGGAATGCTCAGCAGCTTGAACAGGTTCATCGACACGCCGACGCCTCCCTGCACCCAGCTGTCGTTGTACAAATAATCGTTAGAATCATAGTTAACACCGGCGAACAAATTCAGGTTCGGCAGCAGTGAGGCAATCTGACGTTTTGTTTCGTAGCTGTCGATACGCGCTTTGTAATCTTCCTCACGCAGCTCAGGTCGACGCTCCAGGGCCATCTGTTCCAGTTTATTGACGTCCTGCGGCACCGCAATCAACGGTCGCGGTTGATCTTCGAGGACGATCTGGCTGCCCGGCGGGGCATTGATCAGTGCGCGCAACTCACTTTTGGCCATCTCCATCTGCTGACGCTTCTGATTAAGCGTCGTCATGGCGTCCAGCAGAGCACGCTGGTATTCCAGCCCCTCGACCGGTGGCAATATTCCCCCTTGTTCTGCTTCGCGGGTTTTCGTCAGCGCCGAGGCTATCTGGTCAGCCAACGGTTCGGTTTCACCCAGCAAACGCTGTGCCCCCAGCGCACGCCAGTAGGCGTCACGGACTTCCTGCACGATGTTTTGCAACACTTTGCGGCGGCGTTCTTCGGCAATATTCACTTCGTCCGCCTGCTGGCGGGCGCGGAAATAACTCAGACCGAAGTCCAGCACATCCCAGGAGAAAGTCGCTTCGGCAAGCGAGTGCCGGCGCTCTTCTGAAGTGGAAGGTCGTAAACTGACCACGCGATCGTCGATGCCGACGCTGGTACCGCCGGAATCGTTATTACGCCAGCGATAACCGGCGTCCGTCATCAGTTTTGGCAACATATCCTGCGAGGTAAGATCCAGCTGACTGCGGGCCAGCGTGGTTTCCATCAGCTTCAGACGGTAATCGAGGTTGTATTTAAGGGCTCGGGCCATCGCGTCCGACAACGTCAGAGTCTGACTGATCGATTCCTGACCACGGTACATCGCTGCGCGATCTTCACGGACTCGCGCACTGATTTCATCCTGCGTCATAGGCGTGGGTTTGATGGTGCCACAACCACTTAATACCAGAGCGGCAACCAGCATACTCAGAGGGGCAAAAAGCCCTTTATCCGCAACAACAGCAGTGTTCCGAACAGGGGTTATTCTCATTTATTAATCCCTTTACAATTACTTATCCTGCTTCGCCACAGCGGCAGGTATCAGCACAATAGAGTGGTCAGACGCAGGTCGGTGTAGTGCAGCAAGCTGCGCTGACAATGACCGGGCGCCGTGAACCGATGTCGTTAATCGTTGTAAGTTGATACTGCCTGGCTCATGTCCTGCCGCCAGAGGTTGTAGGTCGTGCGCCTGATTTTCAGGCTGTTGCACCGGTTCCCGAACGGGTGCGGCCTTCTCACCCTCCGGCCCCCGTAATACTTCCCGTTTTTCGACCTGCCGCAGACTGAACGGACTGAACGCATCCCATAGCAGATTCTGCCCCAGACCATTGCCTTGCAGGGTAGCGGCGTCGCGCGTTTGCCGCGTACTGTCAATCCAGCGCGGGGACAAGATCCCCTGCTCCAGTATGGGTGCCTGAAGATACTCCGGACCATATCCCAGCATGCTTAATCTGAAAGTAGTCCGTAGAACGTCTTTCTGCTCAAGATCTTCTATTTCATGGATCATCGGCAAAATGAACAGCCCCGGCGTGAAGCCTGGTCGCGGGGTCTGCAATGTCTCATTTCTGCTGAATAAAGCGTCGTGCCAGGTATCGTCCTTCGCAACATTCGGCATGGCCGTGACACCGTGGATAACGATGGTCAGGGTCGAGCGGCTGGTATTGCCGTCGCCGTCCTCAAGGGTATAAACGAACACCTCGCGCAGGCTGGCATTGAAATCAAGTGCCGCCACGCGCGGATCCCCACGGTTGATGTCATAACGCCAGTTGCCTTGCGCATCGAGCTGCAACGTGCCATAGGCACCGGCGCTGACGCCGTTGATACTCCCGATACGACCGGTATTTTGCGACATCACGCCGACGACCGGCCCCTGTGCTGCCGGCCCGTCTGCCCCCATCACATCATCAGCAAACACATTGCCGCTGACGGATGTTTGCCCGCGATCCTGTAAGATCTCCGCCTCATTCGGCTGTGCCTGTGGTACATCGTCGACAATATTCACCGTCAGCCGACCGGCCAGTTCTCCGTTTACCGACACGTTAAAGCTGACCGTTACCACGCTGGCACCGTGATGATCTACCGCAGAATGTTGTATGTAGCGATACGCCAGTGTGCCGGAAGCCCCATCACGGGCGCTGAACCCCAGCAACTGCAGCGCACCTCCCCCGATATCCAGCGTCAGCGGATGCTGGTTATTAAGCTGCTGTAACTGAGCAAGGGTGAATGACTGTCCATTGATGGTCAGTGAGCGGGTCGCATCCAATGAAGAAACGTCGAACGTACCCTCAACGCTGGCATTTCCGCTGGCAGGGTTACGTAATCCTGATTCGTAGACCGTGACCTCCTGCACCGGTTTTACTACCACCAGTACGCTGGCGGTTTCGGTCACGCCGTGGCTGGTGACGGTGTAGGTATAGCGATCCGTTCCGATAAAACCGGCGTCCGGCACGTAACGAATCTGGCCATTGGCCAGGAGCGTCACCTGCCCGTGTTGTCCCTGTGTGACTGACGTTATCTGACGGTCAGGGTTTTCAAAACTGTCATTCTCCAGCACATTACTGGTGAGGCTCCCGCCCGCCAGCAAGGTGCCGCGATCGTCAGCGATATCGACCACCGGATTGATGACGATCGCCAGCTGCCCGGCGGTATTTCCGTTTTCATTACCATCCGTTACCTGCCAGGTAATGACCGGCAGAGTGCCATTCCAGTCAGCCAAGGGACGGAAAATAAACTGACGATCGCTGGTCAGTGTCAGCTCGCCCGCCCCTGGCACGTTAATCGTCCTGCTGCCGAACTGCGGCACCTGATACTGTGTGGCGTCCCCCGCCAGACTGAAGGATGTCAGCCATACCGCGTCGTTGTCACCGTCGCTGACGGTCAGACGCCCGCTTAAGGTGCCACCGTCTTCATTCATCGCCGCATGAATATCGCTGGCGACCGGCTGCTGGTTCGTTACCCAGACCACTACCGTGGCGCTTTCCTCAATACCGCCGCTGGTCACCGTATATTCAAAACTGTCGTAGCCGACAAAGCCTGCACGCGGCGTATACACCACCAGGCCGTTGACGATGGCAACCGTTCCACTGGCCGGTGAGGTGACGCCTGTAAGCGTAGCATCCGGGTTACTGAAGCTGTCATTTGCCAGCACGTCGACGTTCACCGGCTGGCCCGAATGGGTATACACCTGATCCTGATGCGCATCGGTGACCGCACTTACGCCGATGTTAAGCGTCTGAGTGCGCACGCCGTTATCATTGCCGTCAGTCAGCGTATAGGTAATTTCCGGTACGTCACCGTTCCAGTCGGGCACAGGGACAAACAACCAGTCACCGTTGGCGTTAATTTGCACAGCACCAACGCCCAAAATTTGTAGCGGTACGCCTGCCAGCGCAGTTTGTCCGCCCACGCTGTAGCCGGTTACGCTCAAAGTATCGCCATCCGGGTCGCTGTCGTTAAGCAACAGGTTGCCGAAGGCGGCCCCATCCTCGGTAATATTACTGATATCCGGCGAGGCGACAGGCGCGATGTTTAATACCTGAATCCGGACAGTGGCCGTCTCAGTGATCCCGCCACTGGTAACGCTGTAGGTATACTGGTCATCCCCCACATATCCTGCTGACGGGGTGTAACGCAGCTGACCATTGACCAGTAATACGGTGCCATGCGCGGGCTGACTAAAGGCGCTCACCGTTTTATCGCTGTTACTGAAGCTATCGTTGGCCAGGACGTCGGTATCTACCGGCACGTTTGAATGAGTGCTTACCCGATCGTCGCGGGCATCCTGCACCGGCCGCAGCGAGATACGCAGAATATTGCTGCTTTCACCATTGGTGTTGCCGTCAGTGGCAGTGTAGCGAATATCCGGCAGGCTGCCGTTCCAGTCAGCTACCGGACGGAATGTGTAGGTTCCGTTGGTTTGTAAGACAAAGGTGCCCATCCCCGCCAGCGTGACCGCCCCGCCAGCCTGATAGACAGTCAGATCGCTGCCGACGGTAAAACTCACCACTTTCAGCTGATCGCCGTCCAGATCGCTGTCATTAGCCAGCACGTTGCCCGTCACCACATGGTCCTCGTCAGCGCTGACAAAATCCGGCGCAGACTGAGGCGCGGTGTTCCATACCTCAACCGTCACCAACGCCGTTTCCTGTCGTCCACCGCTGATAACGGTGTAGCTAAACGTATCTGTGCCAACAAATCCGGCTGTCGGCACATAGACGACTTTGCCGTTCACAATGGTGACCTGGCCGTGAGTTCCGTTCGCTACCGAAACAATTTGTTTATCGGCATTACTGAAGGTGTCATTTTTCAACACATCAATGATGACTGACGTACCGGAATGCACGCGCACGCTGTCCGGCGCGATGTCATCGACCGGCGTAATGTTCAGTGTCAGCTGGCTGCTGATACTGCCGCCATCATGGCCGTCGCTTACCGAGAAGCTGATGACCGGCACCGCACCATTCCAGTCGGCCGTCGGAGTAAACAGGTAACTGCCATCGGGATTTATAATGAAAGTGCCCTGGCCGGGAATAGGAATGCTGATCCCGGCAGGACGCGGCGCCGTGTCGCCGGGCAGATTCCAGCTCACTACCTTCAGAGTATCCGTGGTATCGGCATCACTGATATGGTCAAACACATTTCCGCTGAGCGGAGCGTCTTCCGGGCCAGAGTTCACGGGCTGCGGTTGCGCCACCGGTATGCTGTTGGTCACCGTGACGAAGACCGTCGCCGTTTCCTGTTTGCCACCGCTGGTCACGGTATAGGTATAGATATCGCTGCCCACATAGTCGCTGGCAGGGGTATAGGTTACGGTGCCGTCGGTGTTGATCAATACAGTGCCGTGCTGGCCTTGCGTGACCGCCGTAACCCGCTGATCGCTGTTTGAGAAACTGTCGTTGACTAACAGATTTCGGGTGTCCGATGTGCCGGCCTGCAGGCTGATACTGTCATTGTGCACATCACTCACCGGCGTCACGACGATATAGAGCGATCCGCTAACTTCGCCGCCAGCATTGCCATCGCTCACCGTATAGGCAATTGGCGGCACGACACCGTTCCAGTCGCTGACAGGCGTAAAGGAATAGGTGAGATCACGGTTCATCACCAGTTGGCCGACGCCGGTGATATTCACGGTTTGCGTATTCCCACTGGAAAAATCGTAATTGACGTTATCGACCGTAAAGGTCACCACCTGCAATACATCGCCATTAGGATCAGTCACGTCCAGTTGGCTGAGGATGCTCGTGTCCTCTGCGGTTGAAATCGCGGTATTACCGGCAGACGGCGCAGCGTTGGTCACCAGAATGGTGACGGTAGCGGTTTCCGTCACTCCCGCATAACTGGTCACTGTGTAGGTGAAAGTATCCGTACCGGTAAAGCCAGCCGGAGGCAGATAGCGCACCGTATTGTCACTTAGCACCTGCACACGGCCGCCCTGGTCACTGAGCGAATAAATCGAGTTCACCACCGGAATTCCGGCGCTGATAATGACAATTTGTTTGTCAGTAAAGCTGTCGTTATCCAGCACCGGAATATCGACAAAATTGTCAGAGTGGACGGTGGTCAGGTCATCCAGCACATCCGCTACCGGTACAACGGTGATCAACAGCTGGCTGGTCACCTGTCCGCCCGTATTACCGTCAGACAGGGTAAAGGTGGCCTGTGGCACGCTGCCGTTCCAGTCAGCAGAAGGAGTAAAGCGCCAGCTACCGTCACTGCTCATGGTCAGCGACCCCGCCTCAATAGTGGCAGTCTGGCCGGCATTATACTGCGTGCCATTGAGGGTAAATCCGGTCAGTGTGAGAGGATCATTATCGGCATCAAAAGCCAGCTGCACGACGTTTCCGCTCAGGGCCGTGTCTTCCGGCGTCAGCAGCGTCAAATCTGTGGAAACGGGCACAGCATTGGTCACCGTAATATTGACTGTCGCCTGCTCTGTCACCCCACCGCTGGTGACGGTGTAGGTGAAACTGTCCGTACCGACATAGCCCGCGCTGGCGGTGTAAACCAGCTGGTTATTGACGATTTGCACCGTGCCATGCGCCGACGGGCCGGTGCCGGTAATTAGCCGTGCCGGATCCTCAAAGCTATCGTTATTAAGCGCATCAATAGTGACTGATTTTCCCGCATGTACGGTCGCGAAATCACCGGCGATATCGGCAACCGGAGTGACCGTAATATCAAGCGTTGCGTGATTAGTTCCCCCTGGATAACCGTCACTGATGATAAGCCCTACGGTCGGAGCCTGGCCATTCCAGTCACTGACCGGAATGAACCGGTAACTCCCGTCACGGCCCATCGTCAAGGTTCCGCTGCCCGTCAGAAAGACGGACTGACCGGCCTGATAAGTCTGGCCACCGACGGTAAATTCCTGAATGAAAATCGGATCCCCGTCCGGATCGCTGATGCCGCTAAGCAGATTGCCCTGCACCGCGCTGTCTTCCGGCGTGGTCACAAAGAAGTTATTGGTATTGGGTGGCTGATTAAGCATCTGCACATACACCGTCGCGGTTTCGGTCACTCCGCCGCTGGTCACGGTGTACGTATACTCATCAAGCCCTGCAAAACCCGGCTCCGGGGTATAAATCACCTGGTTGTTCGCGGTGATGGTTACCGTACCGTGCGCGCCGTTAGTGACGCCGGTGATTTGTCGATCCGCATTACTGAAAGTGTCGTTTGCCAGCACATCGCCGGTGATTGGGTTACCCGCATGGGCGAAGTACACGTCATCCTGAATATCGCTGACCGCGCTCACCGTCAGCACAAATTCAGCGCTGGTCGTACCGCCAAGATTGCCGTCAGAAACCGTGTAGGTCAGCGAAATACTGCCATTCCAGTCGCTGACCGGCGTATAGCGGTAGGTGCCGTCGCTGTTGATCAGCAGCGTTCCCCGGTGATTGTCGAGGGTGAGGATCTGGCCTGGCGCGTAGCTTTGCCCATTAATACTGAACGTCGTCAGGGTCAGGCGATCGCCATCGGCATCACTGTCGTTGCTGAGCAAATTACCCGTGATCTCCGGGCTGTCTTCTGCCAGTGTCCGGCTGTCGCTGACGGCTACCGGTTTAATATTGGTGACATCAATCGTGACCGTCGCCGCTTCGGTCACCCCACCGCTGGTGACGGTATAGGTGAAGGTATCTTGTCCGACGTAGCCTGTGGCCGGACGGTACACCATCGCACCATTGGCAAAAGTCAGTGTCCCGTGTGAAGGCTGGCTGACGCTGGTGACCGTGCGCCCGGCATTCTCAAAACTGTCGTTGGCCAGCAGCTGCTCAGCGGTAATGTTCAGCGGGTTACCTGCATGCACCTGCACCTGATCATTCACCGCATCTTTGACTGCCGTGATCGACACCGACAACTGCGCGGTATCGGACCAGTGGTTGGTAGAGTTGGAGTAATTCGGTGCGTAACTGGTCAGACTGACCCGCGTGTTGACGCCATTTCCGCCTACCAACGACGGGTCACGGGAATCCGATGCCCGCAATTGCAGGCCACCGCTCACGGCACCGTTATAATCGCTGGTCTGCACAAAACGCATCTGTGTAGTGCTGTCGAGGATCAGGGCACTGTCCTGCGTCAGATCAGCCGGCAGCCTGTTCCACTGGGTGTTATAGAAATATTCCCAGTGCCCCCTGGCTGCATCTGTGGTGTCGCCGTACACCGCAACATAATTCAGTGGCTGGCTGACATTGCCACCGCCAGCGATCGCGGACTGGTTATCAAGGTTATCGTTATAGGCATTCTGTAACAGTGAGCCCAGCGTTTGCGGCGTATTGCCATCTTCAGCAAAACTCCACTGCGCATTGTTCAGCGTCGGGCTGTCGTTAACATTGTTGACAGAAGTACTCAGCAAAATCACCTGACTGCCAATCAGCGATGAGCCACCGTTGTTGCTGGCGCTGCTCGTCACACCATTGCCAGGTTGTACCGTGGAAGAGGTTTTATCCGTGTAGCTGTTATTTTCCACCAGCCGCACACCGAGCGTATTCGGAGTACCGAAAAAGTTCTGCGCAGGAACAAAACGTAACAGTGCCGCACCGTTGAGGAATAGCGCGTTGCTGTCGCTGCGCGAGCCTACCGCTACCCAGTTATTGCCGTTATCCACAGAGTATTGCCACTCACCCTGCCGGGCGTTCGCCGCAGACTGGCTTATTGCTACTCCCCAGAAGGTATCGCTTTGTGAGCCGCCGCTGCCGCCGTTCGTGCTGTTATCAATGCTGTCTTTGCCATCGGTGTATTTATTGCCGAACAGATGAGCGACTGAATCGCCGACAATGCCGGAATTGAGGGCATCTTCGCTAATGGCGGGCAGCTGTGCGGTGGTATCCGTCGCCACCGGCGCATCGTTCATCGGGTTAACCGTGAAGGTAAATTGCCGGGTAGTCATAATGGCCGCCGAGGTCGCATCGGCAAACTCCGCTTTACCCGGATCGCTTTGGGCATTGTTCATATCTGCGGGTAATGTCGCCGGGCGCTCACCGCTATTGGCGTTGTCGTTGACAGTCACCGTGACCGCAAAGTTGCCGTTCCAGTCTGCGGCCGTCGCGACACCGGCAACATCCGGCAATCTCACCTGTAAGTTCGCCAGCCGGTTGTTGATTTGATCCAGCGTACCGGTGAGGGTCATGACAGAAGGATCGTTCGCCGTGCCACCGGAGACAAAGACAAAACCGGCGGGCAATTTCACCGTCGCCGTCAAATTGCCATCTGCCGCATCGACATCGGAAACCGTTATTTTCGGTAAGGTGATGGTAGCGCTGCCTTCATCCCGGGAAATCGAAGGAGTATTCCCCAGCGTGATTTGCGCCGCATCGTTAGCGTTACTTTGGAAGACCAGACGCGATGCTGATGCCACATTTTGAGCCAGGCCCGCCGGAAGCGCGGCATAAGGGTCAATCTCAGTGGCCGGAGCGCTTGAGATATTATCACCCGCAGCGTTCAGATTATTTCCGCCATTTGCCAGCCCGGTGAGCGCGCCACTGGCGGTACGGTTACGATCGTCAACAATGACTTCGACGCGGTAATATTCATCCGCATCATCAAAGGCGATACCCCGCATGGTCACCTGCAGCTGATCTAAAAAAGCCTGAACCTGCGCCCTAGTGCCATCAATAACAATCGGTGCATTGACGCCGTTTGAAGGCGGATTCACGCCGTCCTGACTGATCTGCTGAACAGTCACGCCGCTGGCAGTATTGCCAGAGGTGATGGTGATCGCCGAGTTTTGCTGGTCGCGGTATAACCCTACGGGCAACGGCGTACCATCTGCCTGAGTCACACGGACTGTGACACGTAAATGATCGGTTTCGCCGTTGGCAATGCCGCCATCGAGAGTGATATCCAGATCATCTACCACAAAGCCCGGAACGCTGTTGCCTCCTGCTTTGTCGTTATCCAGATTAATGATACCGGTCGCTGCCGTGACCGTCGGCGCATCGTTGACCGGCTGGATCACCAGCGCTATCGACACATTGGCCGGAGACACACCGCTGGCTGCGCCGACATCAGACGCCTGCGTATCGAGATTCACCGTCAGAGTGACATCCCCGGCGGCGGCACCGTTTTGATCCTGATTAGCGTTGAGTGCGCTGAGGTACGTCAAACCGTTCACGGGATCATTAAGCAATGCCTGAATCGCGCTGGCCTGACCGGTTAGTATCAGGGTTCCGCTATCGTCTCCCTGAACAGTTACGCCGTTAAACTCAGTTTGTACCCCGTCACCGCCGATGCCCAACGTCCCTTGCGCAACGCTCAGTGTGACGGTGACCGGAAGACCAAATGCGTTGGATTCGGTATCGCTTACCACGAAATCTCCGCCGATAAAGGTCGGCAGATCTTCATTTACCACTTTACCGTTTCCAGCACTCAGCGTGCCGGGGTCATTGATGCTGGAGGCGCGCAGCAGCGCAACACTGGCGGCAAGGTTCCCGCTGTTCGCTGGCACGACATCGCTGTACCAGTTGTACTAACGGTTATCTACCGGCGCTGGCAGCGTGCCAAACGCCGGTACGGCAGGCTGATTCACCGGGCCACCGTTTGCGCTGCCGGTCAGAACGCCGCTCGCGTCTCGCAGGCGATCGTCAGTGAGAACCTGCAACTGATAAATCGCATTACGGTCACTGGCAAAAGAAATGCTCAGTCCCGCCAGAGCACTGTTGATCTGCGCCGCTGTGCCGGTCAGCATCAAAAGTTCGCCATTTCCGCCCGTCACGCTCAGCCCCGACACATTCGCCACCTGCAGGACTACGTCGCTGTATTCGCTGCGGGAAAAAGCACTGCCGTCACTGTGTAATAAACGCACCGTGGTTTGCAGGAAATCGCTGACGTTGCCTGCTCCGGCGTCGAGATCCGGATCATCAACCGTGAATCCGCCCACGCCAGTCGCACCGGCTCCGGCATTCACTGCCCCGCCGCTGTAGACCACCGCCGGCGCATCATTTGCCGGGCTGATGTTGATTACGAACTGGTTATTGGTTTGTTCTTTATTGCCGTCTGACAGCGTGAAGCTGAAACCGTCGGTGGCCACCGCACGGTCAACGCCGTTATTCAGATAGTAAATATAGCCCGCCGAAATCTCCGCCTGAGTGAAGGAGGATCCGGTGCTGATGACATTAAAATTGACACCATCGGTTGATCGGGCGAGACGGCCATAAGCAGGTGTGCTGTTCAGCGTGTACTGAACCTGTTCAGCACTGCTGTCTGGATCATAAGCCTGCAACATCGCATCGGTTATTTTCGCGTAACTGCCTTCCGTCACCGTCAGCGGGTTATTGGCAGGCAACCCGCCCGCCATGTTCGGGGAATCCACAGGAACGGACGGATCAGTCTGAGTGGGATCTGCGGCAATTTGTGGTGCATCATTAACGTTGGTAATGATCAACCCCACGCTGGCCGCCGTGGCTGATTCGGCTCCCCAGCGATCGACTGCTGACACACTGAACGACGCACTCCTGACTTCGCTGCCATCACTGACAAAACGCAGACGGCTGGTGGCATCATTGGTCAGTAGCGAAGCATCCAGCTGCAGCGTATTAATATCCGCAGCAGTAATATCCTGCCAGTCAGCGCCGTCGAAATATTGCAGCGTCCCGCCTGCCGGTAAAGTTTTGAACACCAGTTTAAGGGCGTCTGCACCGGTAGCATCGTTATTCAGGGCATAGTTAGGATTGCCATTTAAGGCCGGACTGGTTTCCCACGGCGAGCCGCTGTTTGCATCATCAGGATCGCGTGCAGAGAGCATATCGAGGGTTATCACCAGCGTATCTCCCTCGGCTAAAACGTTGCTGGAAGAACCGCTGATTGTGGGCAGGTCGTTAACTGGCGTGACGTAGATGTCGACGCTTGGTTCCCAGACAACCAGCACCGGATCACCGTTGGGATCCAGCGTCACCTTCCCGGCCGTCACCTCAAAGAGGCCGGTAAAGCTGAATGATTCGCCCCCGTCGTGGGCAAACCGGATCAATCCGTTATTGATATCAGCCTGCGTAAAAGTCCCCAGCAGACCGAGGGTTTGCCAGACGCCACCGACGTTTTTCTGCAGGCTCAGGCTGGTGCTGAGATCTGCCATTCCCTGCCAGGTGTAAACGACTTCATCCGGCGAAACGTTGGGAACCACGTAGCTCAGCCCCGGATTAGCATCGCTAATTTGTCCGGTTCCGGCCAGCACCAGCGTTCCTCCTTCGGTCAGCGTACCGTGCGAAAGAGCGTTGGGATCGTTAACGTCTGTGCCAAAAACAGGTGAAATGACGGAGGTTACCGGCTGATCAAGCGTCGGTACCTGCCCCGGCGCCGCATTGGCGACGTTATCGGTCAAAGATAAAGTGAAACGATAGCGCGACAATATATCCTGCGGCGTATCACCGCTGTACACGCCACCAGGACGCGAATGGATCACTCCATCCTGTGTCCAGTAGACCGACAGCGTGTGGTCGATCACCTGAAAATCGAAACTGTCCTGCTCACCCACGGCACTCGTGTTGCGGTATTGCACATACGCGATCTGCCCGGCTTTCACTGCGGCCACGGTGAAGGTATCACCATTTTGCAACCTCAGGCCGTTGAGGGTCAGATAACCGTGAGTCATGTTGGCGGTGTTTACCACAAAGCTAACCTGACTGTCGGTGGAATCAACATCAGTAGCGTTCAGCATGTCCGGCGTCAGCACGACACTGCCGGTACCGGTATCGACAATGGCTTGCAGGGTGCTGTTGCTGTCGAACAGCGGATCATCATTGATACTGTTAATGTCGAGCGTCACTACACCATCGCTGCTGGCAGGGATCCCCGTTCCGCCCCCCTGGTCCGTTACCCGAATACCAAAGGTATCCTGAGCCACATTTTCCGCACCATCGTTGGCATAGGTCAGTAAACTGCGGTCAGCATAATCAAACCGGGTCCCGACCTGCACCGGCTGGCCGTTAAAATACAAAATGCCGTGATCGGGCAGACGTGTAATGGTCAGCGTAAGGTCAAGATCCTGCGGATCGCCGCCGCCGTTGGCCTCAATATAGTTGCCGACAATACTGTCGACGATAGAATTTTGTGGCTGTCCTTCCAGCACCGTACCCCTGCCGGACACTGAAGGCAGCTGGTTTTCAGGCTTTATCACCAGACTGTAGGTGAACGACGCCGACAGATTCACCGGCGTTGCGCCATCATTAACTTGCGCAGAGAAACTGTCAGTCTGGTTTTGATCCAGCCCGGTAGCGGTGTGGAAATAACGCAGATTGCCCTGATTTACATCCTGCTGGGTAAATACGGAGCCCGCCCCCAGCCGCTGACCGTTAAGGGTCAGATAGCCATATACCGGCAATGCGGTAAGGCTATAGACCATTTGCGCAGGCGTCTGGGCACCGGCGGTTAAATCCGGATCAATGACGCTTAGGATATTTTTATCAATCACCGTGCCACCGCTGCCACGCTCAGGCACTGTCTGGGAACCGTTATTAATGGTGGCTGGATCGTTAGCGGGAGTAATAATGATGCCCTGACGAACGTATTGCATACCGCCATTGTCGCCAAACACATAAACAGAAGCGTCAGTGGTACGGGTCTGGTTACCGAGTTCAATGTTGCTGGCGGTGAACGTGATCTGGTTAAGCCAGTTTTGCACCTCAGTTGCCGAGCCACCAAAAGTGAGCAGTGTGCCGCTTTGCGCGCCATTGCTAAGCGTCCCGGTATCATGATCATCGAGATACACGTTAACAACAAACACACGGGAAGGATCGTCAGAGGTCAGCGTCCAGCCACTAAACTGCCCTTTTTCGCCTCCGGGATATAACGTCGTCGGTTCACTGACGATCAGGTCACCGTGCGTATTTTCAAGTTCCGGATTATCAAGAATGCCGTCGTAATCGAACGTCAGGGTGCGTGTTTCAATCTCGCCGGTATGAGATTCCAGCACCCAGTTTCCACCGTGGTCAGTGCTGCCGGTTGCATCATCAGAAGCAGCCACATCGGCCTGCGTGAATGTGGCTATTTTGTTCAGCAGCAAGCCGTCACGGCCAGTGACGGAGCAGCCGTAAAGCAAAATATCACCCTCAGGCGAGAGTTTCTCCCCCAACTCAGCCAGCTGTGACTGCCAGTCGGCCACGTTTTTATCCGTGATCTGATCACTGCCGAGGGTAATCTCGTCATTTGCACCATGACTGATAATATGAATAGCGGTAATGCCACGCTCACCCGCCAGGGCGGTGTTTAGTTGCCCGAGGCCGGAGGACACATCATTGATTACCACTACTTTGCTGTTTTCCGGCAACTGCTTTGCCAGCGACTGCCAGTTGCTGATATGGCTATCAATGACATACACCTCTTTAGGTGTGACAGGTTGTGCGGATGCCGCCCGCTCCACCGTAACCGGGCGAATTAACGTCTCGGCGACCCCATGACTACCATCGGGATGCGTGTCATTATGTTGTGCGGCTTCGGTCACTGCGGCACCGTCAAAAAGCTGACGGCTTTCAAGCGCAAAACGATGGGTACGGGGACGAAAAGGAGAGCGCGGTTTGGGTGAATTCATATTTTATCGCTGGTTATATTAGCAGGAAAAATGACCGAGTTTAGATGATAAACCCCAATACATTTGCCTTAAATATAGATCACAAAGGACATATTCACCACGTGATTTACAGAATTTTCTTACACTCCTTTGCGATTATTTTACTTTTTAACCTCGGGTTCATGACGTTGATTATTTATCGCAGAATATGGCGAAGTCACTATCTGGCCTCCCGACTTCTTATTAGCATTTTCTAAATAAACTGGATGAATTATTTTAACTTCAAAGCGGGCAGCCGAACTGCCCGCTTCGATAACGACTACCCCAGCGCAACGTCTTTGCGTACCGCTTTGCCGGTGGCATTTCCGCCCCACACTTCCTGATATTCATAGCCGGTCAGGTCTTTAATCACCTTCTGACATTCCGGTGTGCAGTCTTGCAGATTCCCCCCTAACTTCAGGCGGGCGACTTCCTGAATCAGCATTTTGTGGGTTTCGCGCGTTAGTTTGAACCTGAAGGTCATGTAAAAGCTGACGGCCAGTAAGGCTGCGGTAGCGAAAACCAGCAGCCCGATAATCGCATCCAGTGCGCTGTCAGGTTGCACCCCTTGTCCTTTAACGAAACCACTTTCCTGCAACACGATACCGATCAGCATAATCGCCAGCGCCACAGTGCTTTTACGGGTCAGTACCATCACACCGGCAAAGATCCCTTCACGGCGTTTTTTGGTGACGATCTCATCAACATCGGGAATAAAGCTGTAAATATTCCACGGAATATAATAAAGGCCGGCGCGGGCAAAACCGAATACGGCAAATACCGCTGAGAATAACAGAACAGACACCGCCATTTCGGTGATATAGACATAGAATAAAAAAGCCAGCACGCAAAAAATAATGCCATATGCCAGACGCAGCGCCCCGGACGGTGTCATATTCAGTTTTGAAAGCAGCATCATAAAACCAAAAGTCGAAGGCACCGAGGCCAGCGCAGCCACGGTTAAATAACCGGACACCGCCGATGCATCAAGATGTAATCCGTACACCACGTAATAGGTAAATACGGCACCGAAAACATCCAGCGCGGTAAATGAAAAGATATAGATAATAATATGCTGGCGAAACATGCGTATTTTAAAAGAGGAAAGGAGATCGACAACCAGACTTTTCAAATGATGCCAGAGATTACCGCTGCGCGCGCCGGGCACTTCCGGCTCATACTCTTCCCGCACGTCTTTGGCTTCCCAGGTACACATCCAGGTGGTGAATACGGCGATGCAAAAAATGGTGGCAAAAATCATGCCGGTATAAGTGTAGGTCATCGGATTATCTTTCCCGGTGAACTGCATCAGTACACCGGGGATCGACACCGCCAGCAGGCCACCGAGTTGGGAACAAATCATGCGCACGCCCGAAAGACGGGTGCGTTCGCTGAAGCGGTTGGTCATTTCAGAAGAGAGCGTCTCCCACGGCACCAGCACCATGGCAGAGAGCAACTCGATAGAAAGGTAGGTGCCGAGATAATACCAGTAGCTCATGTCGGTCACCCAGACCAGCGCATACAGAAACATCAGTGGCGCGCTTATCAGCAGGAAAAAACGTCGGCGGCCAAACTTTTTCCCGAGCCAGGTATTGGCGAAGTTATCGGTGATATAGCCCATGATCGGACTTAATATGGCGTCGATCACGCGGGCGATAGCGAATATCGATCCCGCTTCTAAAACAGATAATCCGCAATAGGTGGTGTAAAAGAATAACAGCCAGGTACCGATCACGGCGAATGCACCGCCACCAAATAAATCCGTCACGCCATATCCTATGGCCGTGCCGTAACCGACTCTGCGTTCAGTAGGCTTCATTTTTATTATCCTGTGAATGTAGGGTTATTATTAAAATTATTTATTCGTAAAGCGTTATCCATTGTCTTAATTGTGAGGACCGATAAATCGCCTCCACCATATTCAAAGAAATTTCCGCATCGGCCAGCGAGGTATAGTTTTTATCTTCAGGATATTGCACAGCGTGCGTGAAATTGGTGATGGCCTGGCGATGGCTGTCGCCCCAGTAACGTTTCGTATTCCCCGCCGGACTCAGATCGTTCACCAGCAGCGTTCTGGTTTCTCCTTCGATCAGCCACAGCGCGTTGTGGTGCAGTTGCAGCAGCCCTTTCTCGCAGTGAATTTCCAGCAGCAGCGGTGAATCGGTGGTGTGCCCGTTACTGGCATAAAACAGGCCGCGGGCGCCGTTCGCCAGTTTCATGCTGGCCATCGCGGTGTCTTCGTTTTCGGTCACGTCGGTCAGAAAATGGCTGTCCACCACGCCTTTGAGCGCGTGAATGCCGCCGCCGAACCACTGCATCAGATCCAACGTGTGGATCGCCTGATTGATCAGCAGGCTGCCGCCCTCCGTGGCGAACCGCCCGCGCCACGGGCTTTCGGTGTAATATGCGCCGCCGCGCGACCATGTCAGCACCGCTTTAATACTCAGCATTTTTCCCAGTTCCCCACCTGCCAGCAGCGTTCGGATCTTCTGGCTCGACGGATTCAGCCGGTTCTGATAACACACGCCGAGCAACTTTCCGGAACGGCTTTGGGCCTGCCGGATCGCTTTCACTTCGGTGGCATTGAGCGCCACCGGTTTCTCGGTAAAAACGTGCTTTCCTGCTGCCAGCGCGGCGAGGATCGCTTCCTGATGCAGATGATGCGGCAGACAGATATGCACAACGTCGATCTGCGGATCGCGCAGCATCTCGCGATAATCCGTATAAAAATCGCACTGATACTGCTGCGCCAGCAGCAGTCCAATACCTGCATCGCACTCAGCAATAGCCAGCAAACGACTGGCCGGATTTTGCCGGATGGCCTCTGCGTGGCAGGTGTGGATCGCCCCGCAGCCGATGATCGCCGCATTGGTGATTTTCATGGTGCGCCTCCCGGATTAAACCGGCTGATTCGCCAGCATCTGCGCCCGCACGCACAGCTCGGCGGCTTTAAACGCGTGTTCCTGCGTCATGGCATTTTCAGTGCGGTGCAGGCAGTCGAGGATCAGTTCGCCGAAGAACGGGAAGCCGACGGTGCCTGACACCGGATAGCGGAACTCGCCGCGCTGATTCACCAGATACACCACGTCCTGTTCCCCGCGCGTAAGATCGACATATTTGCGGATCTCGATATAGCCTTCGGTACCCAGCAGCGTCAGTCGCCCGTCACCCCAGGTGCTCAGCCCTTGTGGCGTGAACCAGTCGCAGCGGAAATACCCGCGCGCGCCGTTGTCGCCTTCGAGCATCGCATCACCGAAATCTTCAAAACGCGGTGACTCAGGATGAGTGAAATTCAGCGCCTGCGCTGCCACCACGCGCGCATTGCGGTTACCGGTGTAAAACAGGAATTGCTCTATCTGATGGCTGCCGATATCGCACAAGATCCCGCCGAACTTTTCCTTTTCATAGAACCAGTCCGGGCGGCCTTCACCCTCGCGATGTGGTCCGGTGCCGAGCGTCTGCACAACCCGCCCGATCGCCCCTTCCTGCACTAGCTGTCCGGCGAATACCGCGCTCTCAACGTGTAACCGCTCGCTGTAATACACCGCATATTTTCGCCCTGTAGCGGTCACTTTGGCTTTCGCGGCGGCCAGTTGCCCAAGGGTGGTCAGCGGCGCTTTATCGACGAAATAATCTTTCCCGGCGTCCATCACTTTCAGTCCGAGATCACAACGCTCGGAAGGGATCCCTGCGCCCGCCACCAGCTGCACTTCTTTATCGCCGAGAATAACGTCCAGTGAATCAGCCACCGCCACCTGCGGATACTGGCTGACAAATTTTTGCACCTTTTCAGGGTCCGGATCGTAAACCCATTTCAGGCTGGCACCCGCTTCGATAAGTCCGTTGCACATGCCGTAGATATGCCCGTGATCCAGCGCCGCGGCGGCGATCACAAATTCGCCCGGCTTCACCACCGGCTGCGGTTTCCCGACCGGCGCATAATTCATTCCGTCTTTATTACTCATCTTCAGGCTCCTTTATCCATGTCTTTGCCGAGCGGGATCGCCTCTTCATTGGCGAAGTTTTCTACAGAGGCAGATTTCTCATAAAAGTGCGGGGCCAGCGACACCAGCCCGCCGGTTTGATAGAACGGATCCTCCGGCAGGATCGGCAGCGCCACGATGCTGCGGGTAATGGCTGATTTATAGATGGCGGCGATAAGCTCCAGCGATCGCTTGCCCTGAACGCCGTCGATCAGCGGCGGCGTATGGGTCTCGAGTGCGGTGAGGAAATTGTCTATCTGGCCGGTGTGCAGCGTGTAAGTCAGTTTAGGGATCGACTGATAAATATCGTCGAGACGGTTTTCCCGCGCCGTATCGCGCGCCTCCACCGGGAAGCCGTTGGGTGCAGAAATGCTGGCAAATTTGTCCCATGGTGCAGAAATCCGCGCCTTTTCGCCCTGAATCACCATCTTCTGATCTTCGCCGTGATGCACCACCGAAGCGGTCAGCTGCGTCAGCGCGCCCGAGTCATATTTGAAAATTGCCGCCGAGAGATCTTCCACTTCGGCATTATCGTGAGCGGCATTCGTGATCATCGAAACCACTTCAGACGGAAAACCGAGCATCCACTGGATAGCATCGATATGGTGAACCGCATGGTTGAGCGTGCAGCCCCCCGCCTCTTTCTCCCAGGTACCACGCCACCACAAATCATAATAGGAGTGACCGCGCCACCAGAAGGAATCCACCTGTGCATGACAGACTTTGCCCGCTTCGCCGGAATCGATGACTTTTTTCAGCCGCCAGAAGGCATCGGTAAAGCGGTTCTGCGCGATAATAGACAGCGTTTTTCCGCTCTCTTTTGCCGCCAGAATCATGGCATCGCATTCCTGCAACGACGCCGCCATCGGTTTCTCGCACAATACGTGTTTGCCGGCTTTCAGCGCATCAATGGAAATTTCCGCATGTACGTATGGCGGAGTGCAGATATCAAACACGTCGATATCCGGATCGTTGAGGATCTCCTGATGGCTGGCATACACTTTCGCCGCCGCGAGACCGTAATGCCGTTTTTTCTCCTCTGCTTTTTCGGGATAAATATCGACCAGTGCGACTATCTGACAACGGTCAGCAAACTCTAAATATCCCTGAATATGATTGTGTGAAATATTACCAGTACCGATAATTGCTATTCTCAACATTATTTCATTCCTGATTTCAGACTGACGGGCAGCCGTCACCTTGCTGATTTAATGACGATTTTAATTAATCCATTATTAAATCAGGCGCGGATAAATACTTTATTTCTTTTCTGATACGAATTGGATTGAGAATAGTAATGACATTTTTTTCCAACAACCGGTATTTGTGACAGGAATTGCAGCGTGGCGTTTTGGATTTGATATGATGATGAATAGCTGATGATTTACAAACAGTTAACTGTGGTAATAAGTCCATAAGCTAATGAGGCATTGATCACAAAATGACAGGAAAATTAAAAATCAGGCAAATAGCCGAGTTAACGGGGCTTTCTCCCAGCACCGTTTCCAGGGTATTAGCAGGTAAAGCGAATGTCAGCCCGCAGGCAAAAGAGAAGGTATTTAACCATGCACGAAACATGGGTATCTTGCGTGACATTCCGGCCAGCCGGTTGTTAATGAATACCCTGTTAATTTGCGCTCCACCGGCGGCATTCTCTCCTCATGAAGATCTCTACTATTATGAAGCCATTCAGGAAATAACGGCTGAGGTCACCCGTTTCGATATCCACGTTCGTAAATGCGCGCTGGAAGTCAACGAACCGGATATCGCCAACTTTATGCAGGCGCTTAATCAGTCAGACGTGGATGGCATTATTATTATCGGCATCGACGACGTGATGCTCTACCGGCTGGCGGCAGAATCGAATAAACCGGTGGTGATGATCAACGCCAGGGACAACGAAATGCGCCTTGATTGTGTGTCGGCAGATCACTATTCCCTTGGCTACAGTGCCGCTAATTATCTGTTTCAGCGCGGCCACCGGCCGGTTTTACTGTTCACCGATCTGCGCAGGGAAACCATGATGCAGCGGCTGGATGGTTTTAAGCGTGCCTGTCTTGAGCATCATGTGGTGTTCGACGAAGCCACACATCTGCTGATTAATCATGGCAATGGCAAAGAACAGGCGCGGGAAAGTGTTGAAAAGTATCTGAAAATGCATCAACGTGAATCACTGCCTTCCGCCATTATCTGCGGCAGTACGCCCATTGCGCATGCGACGCTGGAAGCACTGACGGCACTTGGCATAAAAGTTCCGGAAGACATTTCGCTGTTAAGTATGGATTTTGAACACGAAATGAAAGTGGCGTCGCCGATGAATTTCAGCGCGATGCTTCTGCCCTGCAGGGAACTCGGTACCGAGGCCGTCTACATTCTGCAAAGCCGCCTGATGCGCGCCACGGGAGCGAAATTCAATCTGCTGTTACAGGGAAAAATATACCCCGGCCAGTCGGTGGCCGATGTGAAATGGAAGCGCAAAGGGCTTTATCCGCAGCAGGCCTGACATGTCACGCAGGGAGGCAGATCGCAGGGCACATTCTCAGCATCGCACATCGGGTTCTCCTGCTAGACTTTTTGTCTTATCCTCAAAAACCGATGTGGAGCTTTCAATGTCAGATAACTACCAGCCACCGAAAGTCTGGACGTGGAATAAAGACGAAGTCAGTAAGTTCTCGAACATCAACCGCCCGGTAGCCGGTCCGACGCATGAGAAGACGCTGCCAGTGGGTAAACATCCGCTTCAGCTCTACTCTCTCGGCACGCCGAACGGCCAGAAAGTAACGATCCTGCTGGAAGAGCTGCTGGCGCTCAGCGTAAGCGGCGCGGAATATGACGCTTTTATCATCCGCATCAATGAAGGCGATCAGTTCTCCAGCGGCTTTGTGGATGTAAACCCAAACTCAAAAATCCCTGCCCTGCTTGATAACTCCGCCACCCCGCCGATCCGCGTGTTTGAATCCGGCAACATCCTGCTGTATCTGGCAGAAAAATTTGGCAAGTTCCTGCCAAAAGATCTCGCTGGCCGCACCGAAACCCTTAACTGGCTGTTCTGGCTGCAAGGCTCCGCACCCTATCTGGGCGGTGGCTTCGGGCATTTCTACCATTACGCGCCGGTGAAAATCGAATACGCCATCAACCGCTTTACGATGGAAGCCAAACGACAGCTAGACGTGCTCGACAGACAACTTGCAGATCATCGCTATATCGCGGGTGAAGAATATACCATCGCCGATATCGCTATTTTCACCTGGTACGGCAGCCTGGCCAAAGGCGGCTTGTACGAATCGGGCGAGTTCCTCGACATTGCTTCATATAAGCATTTCCAGCGCTGGGCCGATGAAGTCGCCAGCCGTCCGGCGGTGAAGCGCGGGCGGATTGTCAACCGCACCTGGGGCGAGACCGATGAACAACTCGAAGAGCGTCACGACGCGTCCGATTTCGACGACAAACTGAAGTCATAACCAGTTTGCAGAACGGAAAAAGGGCGGGATCGATTCCCGCCCTTTTCATTGAAAACTCGTTTACGCCAGATATTTGTTGAACCACGCCACCGTTCTGTCCCACGCCAGATCCGCTGCCGCTTTGTCATAACGCGGAGTGGAATCGTTATGGAACCCGTGATTGACGCCGGGATACACATACCCTTCGTACACTTTGTGATTAGCCTTGAGCGCCGCTTCATACGCAGGCCAGCCTTCCGTAATCGGTTTATCCAGCTCGGCATAATGCAGCAATAACGGCGCTTTAATGCGTGGCACGTCTTCGACTTTCGGCTGACGGCCGTAGAAAGGTGCTGCCGCGGCCAGCTCGGGATAGGCCACCGCCGAGGCATTTGCCACGCCGCCACCGTAGCAGAAACCGGTAATCCCGACTTTGCCGGTCGCCGTTTCATGGTGCATCAGAAATTCAATCGCGGCAAAAAAGTCGTTCATGAGTTTGGTTGGATCGACGCTCTTTTGCAGTTCCCGCCCCTTTTCATCATTGCCGGGATAACCGCCGACGGAACTCAGCCCGTCCGGCGCAAGGGCGATAAATCCGGCCTTCGCCACGCGGCGCGCCACGTCTTCTATATAGGGATTCAGCCCGCGATTTTCATGCACCACCACCACACCCGGCACTTTGCCGGTGGCTTTTGCCGGACGCACCAGATATCCGCGCACGCTGCCGTGCCCCTGCGGCGAGGGATACTGGATATACTCGGCCACAATGTCCGGATCGGTGAATTCCACCTGCTCGGCGTAGGCGTAGTTCGGCGTCATCAGCGTAGTGAGCGCCGCAGCCGATAATCCACCGACCACAAATTTGGCCGAAAGATCGAGAAATTCCCGCTTGGTCATTTTGCCGTGCACGTAGAAATCAAAGTATTCGAGGAGTTCAGGAGGAAAGTCTTTGGCTGTCATTCGCGTCATCTTCAGGCTCCACTCAGTGCAAAAGAAGCCTGAATAATGACCTGACTTTGGCGATTTTGTAAACTAATTGTGAAATAACAGACCGGTGGCGTAGAGGAACCGCAGACATTTTCGCTGCGGGAGATGCTAAACTGCAGGGAAAAAAGGGGGGCATGATGAGCAATAATCTTAGGGAACCGGTGAAAATACACTTTGTTGAATGGAACTCAGAATACGAAAAAATGATGACTTCCGCGCTCAAAAAAGACTTCAACGTCGTTGAGATTTATCGCGTCAAACAGCATTTTAAATCTGTGCATAAATTGCTGCCGGGAAAAACGCTAAAGCGCTGGCATCGAAAACTGCAAATCGCGATAAAATTCCGGCACATTGCCGATGACGACATTGTTATTTCTAATGCTTACAGCGCCTTCCTGATGCTGGATCTGATTGCTCCTCTGCGCTGTAAAAAAATACTCGTACTGCGAGACTCCGTTGTAGCCCTGACATCCAAACGACGACGCCTGAAATTACTTTCTGATAATGAAAATTATCTGGACAGAGTGAGTTCTGTTTTCGACGTCATATACAGTTTCGATCCGCAAGATTGTCTTAAATATAATCTTTCGTACGTGGATCAGTTTTTACCTTTCACTCTCAGTAAAATCCGTGCCCACGCTGAAGAACCGCAGAAAATTTGTTCCCCACCCTCGTGTTTCTACGTGGGGGGATACGACCGTTATCGTGCAGAATTGCTTCGGGAACTGGCCCCCTTGTTGCAAAAAAATCATTGCCATCCCGATTTTTATCTGGTTGACGGCGACGAGAACAATTCCGACTATCCTTCTGTTTGCGTTAATAAAAAACTGACCTATCAGCAAAATATTGAAAAGCTCCAAAAGTCCTCCATTGTTGTGGAAATTAATAAACCTGGGCAAACCGGATTAACGTTACGCGCGCTGGAAGCAATGGCATTTAATAAAAAGCTGATCACAAATAATGTATCGGTAAAGACGCATGATTTTTATCACCCGGACCGGATATTCATTTGGGGGGAAGATAATGTCGAACGGATAACTGATTTCATTGAGGTCATCCCCCCCGGGATTGAGAGGGGGCTGTTAGATAAATATTGCGCAGATGGGATGCTAAAAACACTGGTTGGATCTGCGCTAAAATAAACCTTATTTACCGTTGCAGTTGAAGAATAAAGGAGACCCTATGAACAACACTCTCGCAGGTCTGAGTAAAGAAGAAATGGATAAAGTGAGTACCGGGCTGGCTGCCGGTACGGTGGCGGTGCGTGAGCGCAACAACCTGCCGGTGAACGCCGATCAGGTGGAGATGGAACAACCGGAACATCTGCGCACCTACTTCCGCGAACGTTTGGCGCACTATCGCCAGCAACCGGCAAAAAAGTAAACTTCTCTGCTCACTTCTTCAGGGTGAAAATAGTCGCGGTAAAAAAGTCGATAATCGCCTCTTTCAGATGCGTTGCGGCCTCACACGGCGGCGTTTCGCTCTGATGGAGGCTGATTCCGATATCCCCTGCCGCAGGCAGTTCCTCCAGGACCTGCAATGATTCAGGCTTTCCGAAATCAGTACGCAACGTCACCCCCAAACCTGCCGACATCGCCGCCCAGATCCCGCTCAGGCTACGGCTGGTAAAAGCAATGCGCCAGGAAATTCCCGCGCGGTCCAGCGCCGCCGTTGCCGCACTGCGCATCAGACATGGCGCCTCAAAGACCAGCAGCGGCAAGGGATCTTTGCTCGCCAGATAGTGGCTCAGCGGAAAGTTCTTCGCGCCTACCCAGCGTAAAGGCACGCGCCCAAGGGACTGGCTTGACGGGAAAAGCGGCGCGTCGTTTGTCTGCCAGCACACGGCCAGATCGAATTCATTGTGACGAATACCGTCGAGCAGTTGCCGGTTACGGGTAATGCTGGCAGAAACCTGCACCTGCGGATGCGCGCGGGTAAAGTTACCGAGGATCGCCGGTAACAGGGTTTCGCCGAAATCCTCCTGCATCCCCACATTCAGGCTTCCGCCCAGCGCGCTCGCCAGCAGTGCGGCGCTGGCCTCATCGTTCAGGCTGAGGATCCGCCGCGCATAGCTCAGCATCACTTCACCGCGTTCAGTGGGTATCAGATGCCGCCCTGATTTTTGTACCAGCTCCGTTCCCGCCTGCTGTTCGAGTTTTTTTAGCTGAGCGCTGACCGCCGAAGTCGAACGCCCCAGGCGGTCAGCGGCCAGGACAAAACTGCCGAGCTCAATCCCGGTGACAAAACTTCGCAACGCTTCAGCATCAAATGTTATCGGTCTTCTCGCCACATTCATCATCCCGTTTTAATGTATCAATGCTGCTGATATTTTCGATTTTACGGATAATCATAACGTCTTAGCTTCTTTTCACATCCATAAAAGGAGCCTGATATGAGCACAATTCCCTTTCCAATGAAGCCACCTGAAAACATGGTGCGCCTGACGCCAAAGCTGGCAGAACTGACCGAACAGGTGCTGTTTGGCGATCTGTGGAACAGACGCGAGCTGTCACCGCGTGACCGCAGTCTGATCACCGTTGCCGCTCTGGTAGCGCTGAACCGCGCTGAACAGTTGCCATTCCATCTGGAACTGGCGGTGAAAAACGGAGTCACGCACAGCGAAATGGGCGAACTGATCACCCATCTGGCGTTTTATGCAGGATGGCCTGCCGCCGCCTCGGCGCTCACCCGCTTTGCTGCGCTAAGTGAAGAATAAACAGAGGTTTTTTTATGCCGTTTACCCGAATTTCACTGCCTGCACATCGTCTGGAAGAGTGGCAGGCTGCGATCTCAGCCGTCCTGCAAAACGCGCTGGTGTATACCTTTTCAGTACCAAAAGACGACTGTTTCCAGCTGTTTGAACCCGCCAGCCCCAGCCAGAGAGTCATTCATCCGGGTTATCTGGCGGGTAACGATTGTTTACGTTCTGAGGATTTTTTGCTGTTTCACATCACCGCAGGCAAACCGCGCAACTCGTATCAGAAGCAGGCGTTGTACCGTCATCTGACCGAAAACCTTCACGTTACGCTTGGGATCTCGCCGGCCGACGTAATGATTGTCGTGAGCTTTACCCAACCGGAAGACTGGTCATTCAGCCATGGAGAAATGTTTCAGATAACATAGAAACAGGAAAGGCTGCCCGAAGGCAGCCTGAATCAGGTTTATTATCAGATTACGCGTCCAGAATCACATCGGCCATTGGCGGGATGTACCCGTAATCGTATTCGCCGACCACAAAAGTCTGTTCACCTTTCAGTTTGATTTTCACGGTCGGCGCTTCTGTGCCGCCGATGCGATAATCCATCCCGGTAGTGGCCTTATCAACCGGTACGCTGTCGATAAAAGACGTTACCAGACCGTTGGGCATCACATAGTGAGAATAAGTCTGGTATGGCTGAGATGGCGGGTTGCCGAGCACCAGACCGGAACCGTTCAGAGGCACATAAGGTCCGAAAAGTTCATCACTCACGAAACCGTAAACGCCGTCCGGACCGGTGACTCCCTCACCATAAGTGAATTTATGGCTGATGGTGAACAGGTAATATTTACCGTCCTGGAACACAAAGTGCGGGCGTTCGGTCTGATCATTAACGCCCACGGCGGTCAGCAAAGGGGGCAGCAGCGTCCAGCTGTCGCCATTCTCATCAGCCGCTTGCGCGATCCCAATGCAGGCGGTCTGATAGCGGGAGTTGCCGACATCTTCATAACCCGGCGGCACATCGCCGATCTCTTCCGGCCCGACCACGTGGGAACCGCGATCCCCCGCCACATTTCCTTCAAACAGCATATACAGCTTGCCGCTTTTCGGGTCACGGAACGGGAACGGGTCGCGAAAGCCCCAGTACGGGTTTTGCGTTTCGGTTTGATAAATTTTACCGTCGGCTTCAAACAACGGTTTTACCGAAATAAAATCTGCGACGTCGACACCCTGATTATGGGTAATCACGCGGCCACGGACTTTAACAATCGTCGCACCCGGTGTGACTGCCGTGTAATATAAATCCACTTCGCCCTTATTATTCACTAATACCGGCGAACCAGCCCATTCACGTACGGTTGGAGAAACACCTTCCGTCATAACACGGCCACCAAATACCCAATCCTTACCGGTATTAGAATACCAATAGCAAATTTTTGCGCGCCCGTGTCGGTTATTCCAGTCCAGCGTTATATCGTAATTCCCGTTGGCATCAATATTGGCGGGATCATTAGGCTGACGCTCAGCCGTCAGGGTAAAGATGACTGACCAGCCATCTACGGAAAGCACATTACCGTCAATATCGCGCAGCGGCATGGTATCCCAGATAAAGACCTCATTACTCATCACCGGGAAATCACCGTTCACCAAGGGCTGCGTGGTGGTCGGGTCATTCTCATTCACTTTGAGCGCATCAGCACGCGTCCAGACACTCGGTTTTTTCGCCGCCAGCGTTTTTAAACCACTTTCAGTTACATTATTCATAAACCACCTCATCATTATAAAATTAAAAAGACTTCAATTAAGTAACTTGCCGGTTTCACTGCGCTCATTTATATTCAAGACCGAAGCGTTGCCGACAAATCCAATACTGAAGCCAGTCACAGATTTGATAAAGTGATTGACGTCCGCTGGTAACTCACAGGACGTACTGATTAATAAATGCCTATTTTTTAAAATAAAAAAACCCTGACCTCATGCCAGGGTTTTACATTATTTTTAAGTTAAGATATTTATTATCGCGCCACTATCCCCAGCTTTTTCATTCGGGAGAGCAGTGTCGTACGCTTAAGCCCGAGACGCTGTGCTGCACCGCGCGGGCCGGCAACGACGCCGTTCGTTTCTTTCAGGATTGCGATAATGCGCTCACGTTCATCCTCTTCGCTGAGCGGTGTTTCGGGTTCTGGCCTCACCAGCTGAGCCGCCACTACCGGCAAGGTGATTTGCGGATAGTTCAGCTCAGGGAGTTGAAGATCCAGCACGGTGCCACGGGTCAGCAGGACGGCGCGCTCAATGACGTTTTCCAGTTCGCGCACGTTACCCGGCCACGGCATGCGGCTCAGCAGGCGCAAGGTTTCCGCCGGAATACTGTCGATGGTGCGCTTCATCCGTTTGGCGATTTTATAGGTGAGGAATTTTACCAGCTGCGGGATATCTTCCGGGCGTTCGCGCAGCGGCGGAATGATAATCGGGAACACGTTCAGGCGGTAAAACAGATCGCTGCGGAATTCTTTGTCAGCGACCATCTGCTGCAAATCGCGATTGGTTGCGGCGATCATTCGCACGTTCACTGAAATCAGTTTATTGCCGCCCACGCGTTCGAACTCTTGTTCCTGCAGGATCCGCAGCAGTTTGGGTTGCAGCTCAAGCGGAATTTCACCCACCTCATCAAGAAACAAGGTGCCTTTGTCTGCCAGTTCGAAACGCCCCATTCGTTGCGCAGTCGCGCCGGTAAATGAGCCTTTTTCATGGCCGAAGAGATCACTTTCCATCAGCCCTGCAGGCATCGCGGCGCAGTTCATTTTCACCATGCGCTGATCGCGGCGGTCGCCAAGATTGTGGATAGCCCGGGCGATCAGCTCTTTGCCGGTGCCGGTTTCCCCGAGGATCAGCACCGAGCAATCGCTTTTCGCCACGATCTCCACCTGTTTCAGCACCGCTGACATACTCTGGCTGCGTCCGACAATGTCGCTGAAATCCGGGTTGTTGCTGTTGATCTGCTCGGTCAGATACAGGTTTTCGTGTTGCAGTTTTTCCTTCAGGCTTTTGATTTCCTGATAAGCCAGCGCGTTATCCACCGCAATGGCTATACGTTCGGCGATTTGCTGCAACACCCGCAGATTGGCGGAATTGAAATTGTCCGGCTGGCACTGTGCCAGCTTAAGCACGCCCAGCGTTTTATGGCCGAAACGTAACGGCAGAATGCACAACGTTTTGGTTTGCTCGCGCCACAGAAGATGGAACAGCGTGCTCTCGTCGTTCTCCCCTTCGCTATCTGGCCGCAGGTTAGTCAGCAGCATCTCACCGCTTTTCATCACCTGCTGTTCCACGGTTCCGGCCAGCGCCATCCGCGACTGTTCGCGTTCTGCAACATGCGTCTGCACGTAATGCGTGGCATAAACGCTCGCCTGTTCACTCTCTTTTTCGCCATCGCACAGCACAATGCTGATGGCGTTGATGTGGAAGAAATGATGAATAGTTTTTGCGATTTCGCCGGTCAGTTCGTCCAGATCTAATTTTGAAAGTACGGCATTGGTGATATCCACCAGGATCCGAAAATCATCGCGTTCGTGGCGCAGCAGGGAGTGCTGAAACAGCGCATTTTCGCGCAGCTGGATCTGTTCCACCGCAATCGCGGCCAGCATACAGAGTTCATGCAATCCGGCTTTATCTTCCTCACTGAACGGATGTTCGTGCTGACGGGTAAATTCGCAGCCACCGAGCAGGCCGGAGGAGGCCAGCAACGGCACCAGACAGTAGTCGGTAAATGCCGGATAAAGATTCAGCGCCGTCAGCTGCGGATAACGCAGATTGAGCGCCTCACTACGCCAGACCTGCATTTTCGGGTTATTGAGCAGAGCATGCACCGGCCCGGTTGCCAGCAGAGTTTCATCTTCATAGCTGACCGGCTGATGATGCGGGTCGATCCCATAAAAACTGACGCGGTCGCTGTTGTTATCGAACAACACCAGCGTGACGGCTTCGGCGATACCGGCGCTTTGCACCACCTGCGTCAGGGTTTCCAGCAGCGATGTCATGGTCTGTTGCAGCAGCAACGTACGCGTCAGTTCCAGTAATCCTTTATGTTTTGTGATGCTCATTGTTGCACTCTGCATAGCGTTAGCTCTGGGAACCTGTTTTTTGAAAAAAGAAGATGAGTAACATGATTCTGGGTAACAGGAATTTCATCGAAGGGGCGATAAGCAAAAATTCTACCCCTTTCGTCGCAGACCACTCCCTGATGAGATCAACAAATACGAGGTAATGGCTCCGCATGAGGCAACATCAGCTGCCGGACAACACCCAGCGCCCCGCGTAAACAAACCTGCGGATGTTCAGTCACTTCACCGATAGTGGCTGCATCAGTCCCTAAATGATGGTCGCGCAGGATGTTCAGCACAGCGTCTTCTGCCTGCGGGGCGACCGCCACCACCAGCTTGCCTTCGTTGGCAAAATTCAAGGGCTCCAGCCCGAGCAGTTCGCAAATCCCGCGTACGGCCTCTTTGACCGGTAAGGCATTTTCGTCGATGCAAATCCCGAAACCGCTGGCATCACTGAATTCATGCAGGATGGCGTTCACGCCGCCGCGCGTTGCGTCGCGCAGAGCATGGACACCCGCCAGCATACGCAGTGGCGCAATCATCTGTGCCAGTACGGCGCAATCACTTTGCACACCGAGATCCATCCCCAACTGTTCGCGAAGGTTCAGAATTGCTGCACCGTGATCGCCAAGCGTACCGCTGACGATCACTTTGTCACCGGCCTGAACAGATTTCGCAGCCCACTTCACCGCCGTGGGTATCACGCCGATCCCGGCGGTATTGATGAAGATTTTGTCGGCTGCGCCGCGTTGCACCACTTTGGTATCGCCGGTGACAATCGCGATGCCCGCTTCCCTGGCAGTCTGCGCCATGGTGCTGACGATTTTCTGTAAATCGCCGAGTGGAAAGCCCTCTTCCAGAATAAATCCGCAGGAAAGATAAGCCGGTGTCGCGCCGCTGACCGCCAGATCGTTAGCCGTACCGCAAACCGCCAGTTTGCCGATATTGCCGCCGGGAAAGAAAATCGGATCGATGACGTAGCTGTCGGTGGTAAATGCCAGGCGATCGCCCTGACGGCTGAGATCGGCGAGGCTAATCCGCGCACCGTCTTCCCGTTCATTGAGCCACGGATTATCAAATGCGGCCAAAAACATCCGTTCGATTATCTGTTGCATCGCCCGTCCGCCGCTGCCGTGCGCCATTGTCACCACGTCATTGCTCACGCTCATCCTGCCACCTTCTGATTTTCTTCAAATTGCACGTATTGAGTTTCCTGATGCCGGTACTGATACCAGGCGGCGCAGGCACCTTCTGAGGACACCATCAGCGCGCCGAACGCGTTATGCGGGGTGCAACCGGCGCCAAACAGCGGGCACTGATGCGGTTTACAGCGCCCGGTCAGTACTTCGCCACAGCGTGCGCGAGGATCATCACAAACCGACTGCACCTGAGGATTAAAACGCCGTTCGGCATCAAAAGCCTCATAGGCGACGGTCAGTTGTATTCCTGAGTTCTCAATCAGCCCCAGCCCGCGCCATTCGCTGCTGCCGGAAAGCACAAACACCTCCCGCATCGCCTCCTGTGCCAGCAGGTTACCCTCTTGCGGCACCACCCGACGGTATTGGTTTTCGGTTTTACACGATGCCTCGCAAACTTGTTCCACCAGCATCAAAACGCTCTGCAATATATCCAGCGGTTCGAAGCCACTTATCACCAGCGGCTTGCCGAACTGTTCATTGATGAAGTGATAGGGCGAAGTGCCGATCACCATGCTGACGTGGCCTGGCGCGAGAAACGCATCGATGCGCACGTCGTCCTGTTGCAGCAGGCTGCGCAACGTCGGGATCAGGCTGATGTGCTGACAGAACACGCTGAAATTTGTCAGTCCTTCGCGGCGCGCCTGTTGCAGCATGACGGCAGTTACCGGCAGTGTGGTTTCAAAACCGAGGGCGAAAAACACCACGCTGCGCTGCGGATTTTCACGCGCCAGTTTCAGCGCATCGAGCGGCGAATAAACTACGCGCACATCCGCGCCGCGTTCGCGCGCTGTCAGCAGCGAGCCGCGCTTCCCAGGCACGCGCAGCGCATCGCCGAAGGTGCAGAAAATCACCTGCGGATGAGCAGCGATTTCACAACAGGCATCGATCCGTCCCATCGGTAAAACGCATACCGGACAGCCCGGCCCGTGAATAAATTCCAGCTGCGGCGGCAGCAGTTTATCCAACCCGAACTTGAAAATAGCGTGAGTATGGCCACCGCAGACTTCCATGATCTGCATCGGTTTTTCGGCGGTGTAAGGCAATTGCGCCGCCCGCTGATGCAAACGTTCGATCAGCGTTTTAGCGAGTTTGGGATCTCTAAATTCATCGACAAACCGCATTATCTTGCCTCTCCTTTGCCAAGAAACAGCGCGACGTCGGCTTCCACTTCTTCCATGTCATGTAACGCTGCCAGCGTATCCCGTGCCTCCTGTTCATCCAGCTTACTGAGCGCAAAACCCACGTGGATTAATACCCAGCAGCCGATCAACGCGTCCCGTTTCCCTTCACATACCAGCGCAATATTTACTTCACGACGCATTCCGCACACTTCTGCCCAGGCATGATCGGGCTGCTGTTCGTGCAGCGCGACAATTTGTCCCGGAATGCCTATGCACATCGCTGCTGCTCCAGCCACGCCAGCCATTGTTCCATGCCCTCGCCGGTGGTGGCCGAAAGCTGAATGACTTCAATTTGCGGATTCACCTGACGCGCATTGGCAATGCAGGTGCCAACGTCAAAAGTGACGTAAGGCAGAAGGTCGATTTTATTGAGAATCATCAGCCGCGACGCGGCGAACATATGCGGATACTTCAGCGGTTTGTCTTCGCCTTCGGTGACGGAAAGCACCGCGACTTTATGACGTTCCCCCAGATCGAAACTGGCAGGACACACCAGATTGCCGACGTTTTCGATAAACAGCAGGCTGTTATTTTTCGGTGCCAGCTGATGAACGGCATCGTGCACCATCTGCGCATCAAGATGGCAGCCTTTACCGGTATTGACCTGGACAGCCGGAACGCCCGTCGCACGGATGCGATCGGCATCGTTGGCGGTTTGCTGATCGCCTTCCACCACCGCGCACTCAAACTGCGCGGCCAGCCGGGTGAGCGTGCTGGTCAGCAACGTCGTTTTACCTGAGCCGGGGCTGGACACCAGATTCAGCGCCAGAATCGACGCCTGCGCAAAATGCTCGCGGTTATGAGCGGCGATATGATTGTTTTTCGCCAGCACGCCCATTTCGATATCAATCAGGCGACGCGGCGCGAACGGCAGCGCATGCGAATGATCGTGAATGTGAGAATGAGAATGCGGGGAAGCGTCGTCAGAAGAGTGATGATGAAAATGTTCGCTGCTGACGCCTTCAATCCGAAGCTCGCCGCTGGCACAACCACAGGTACTGCACATAGTTTTCTCCCCGGGCACATCGTGCCCGTTATTCGATTTCAATACGTTTGATTTTCATGCCATCGTCGGCAATGACCCGTAGATTGCGGCCTCCGCACTGCGGGCAGAGCAGCACGCCGGGGCTGAGCAAGCGGATATCCTGCTGGCAATCGTGGCACCAGCTAACGGCGGCGGGCGTCGCAAGATGCAACTCGCAGCCTTGTGCCAGCGTTTCGCGGCAAGCCAGTTCAAAGCAAAATGTCAGCGCCTCTGGTTCAACGCAGGAAAATGCGCCCACTTCAAGCCAGACGGCAGTAATTCTGCGCGCATTATTTTGCCGGCCAAATTCCTGCATGATTTCCACGGCATTCTGGCACAGGGTTATTTCGTGCATGATTTCCGCTCTTTTTGGAAAGTGATGAAAAGTGTTTGCAATATTAATGCCAGAGTTTTTAACGCGAATTAAATCCGTGACTGACGTTAAATTCACGTCCCGACATATATGTCGAAATAAGGTGTCATCGACATGTCATTTCTTTGCCTGCAGAAGACATTAAAAAGTTATTAACGCATCAAACTGTTGATTTTAAATCTGTTATATCAAAATTTATGTAACTGGCACGCTTTATGCCAATAGAGCCTTATGCGCCGTATTTTCGTCGTCATCTGACATTTCGAAATGGCACCCATAAAGAACTCAATAACGGGTAAACACCATGAGCACTCTCAGCGAACTGACCAGCAAAGCGGATTACATTGCCAGCAAAAATAATCACCTGAAATCGCAATGGCACACCTATCAGAACAGCCTGATTCAGGCGATCACCACGTCGAATAAGAAAATAAATCATGAGTTTACCTGTAGTGAAGAACAGGACATCCGCTTCACATTGTTTAACCATTTCTCAGTCAGCATCCATCTGAGCGACGATTTTTACAGTCAGGATGTTATCTACAGTCTGAATATGACCCCGGCCAGTGAAGAGCCTGATTTCAAAGCCTTCGCCCACGCCAAACTGAGTGAAGACGGGCGTCTCGACGGCACCGTGGATATCCGCGATAAAAATGCCGTACAGGAACATTACCTGAATAAAATTTCCGCCATTTATCAGTGCCTGTTTGACTCCCTGCATAACAATCAGCCCGTTTTACCGCAATTAGAAAAATTATTAATTCAGGCGTAAACATTCGCCTGAATACATTTTCACAGCATGGCGAAAATGAAATTAAACATCGCCAAACTGCCGTTGAGTTAATGCAATTCATTCTGACATAAGTGTCGAAATGTCATTTTAAGTGCCGATTTCGTCATCTTTGACGAAATAGAGAGGAGACTTCATGAGCCGCACCGCCGTTGCCATGAATCAATATGTGATCGCCGATCCAAAGCTCTGCATCGGCTGCAATACCTGTATGGCCAGCTGTTCGCAGGAACATCAGCGCCACGGCTTACAGTCTGCACCGCGTTTGCAGGTGATGCGTAACCGTCTGGATTCCGCGCCGGTGATGTGCCACCAGTGTGAAGATGCGCCCTGCGCGCAGGTGTGTCCGGTCAATGCCATCACCCGCGAGAATAACGCCATTCATCTCAATGAAAGTCTGTGCGTCAGTTGCAAGCTGTGCGGTATCGCCTGCCCGTTTGGGGCCATCACGTTTTCCGGCAGTACGCCCGTGGATATCCCGAGCAACTGCAATACCTCAAAAGCGCTGCCCGCCCCTCGTGCGCCGCGCGCTGTCAGCCCGTTTCTCGACTGCGTTCCCGGCATCCGCGCCGTGGCGGTGAAATGCGATTTGTGCAGCTTCAGTCCGGACGGTCCGGCGTGCATCACCACCTGCCCGACGCAGGCGATCACTCTGGTCACCGCCGGTCTCTCTGAGCGCGCCAGCCAGCAAAAACGCCTGAACGCCATGAACGTTTTTCCGGCAGAACTTCCTGTTGAACTGACGACCTTCACCGCCCCTGACGCGGAGGCAGAATTATGATTCCTTTATTGGCTCTTACGCCCGCCTCTCTGCTGACGCTGGCGCTGTTGATCTGGCTGCTGAGCGGCATAGTGAGCTCGCTGGTGGCGGCTTTCGCCCGACTGAGCAGCCTGATATCCGGGGCGGGCGGCATGCTGGCTTCGCTGGCGGTCATTATCGCCGCGTTGCAGATTTTGCACAGCGGGCCAGCACAAAGCATCACCTTACCGGCGCTGCACTTTGCTGCCGAATTCAGCCCGCTCAACGGCCTGTTACTGCTGGCGATGGCGGTTCCGGCGCTGTTTTGTAGCCTGTATGCCTGCGCGTGGCTTAACGGCGTGAACAAGCGCAAGCGCGCGCGCACCGGGCTTTTGTGTAATCTGCTGCTGGCGGCGTTAACGGCGGCGGCAGTCTCAGCCAATGCCGCTCTGCTGATTTTGGTGATGGAGCTGGCGGCGCTGTGCGCCTATTTCCTGATCGTGCAAACCGACGATGTAAAAAGCCGTCGTGCCGGTCTGAATCAGTTTCTCTCCGGTCGTCTCGGCACACTGTGCCTGATTCTGGCCTTCGCCCTGCTGCATCACACCAGTGGTAGCGTGAATTTTGACGTGCTGCGCCATACAGAATTTAACCCTGGCGTGAAATCCCTCGCCTTCCTGCTGGCGTTGATCGGTTTCGGGCTGTACGCCGGGATCATTCCCCTGCACGGCTGGGTACCGCAATCACATTCGAGCGCACCGGCTCACGCCGCCGCGTTGTTCTCTTCCGCCCTGATGAAAATTGGCATCATGGGCGTCATAAAAGTCGGTCTGGATCTGCTCGGTGCACCACCACTCTGGTGGGGCCTGATGGTGTTGCTTCTGGCAATCCTGACCGCGTTTATTGGCGGGTTGTACGCCCTGATGGAGCACGATATCCGCCGTCTGCTGGCCTATCACACGCTGGAAAACGTCGGGATTATCCTGCTCGGCGTCGGCGGCGCGATGGTCGGCGTGACGCTGAATCTGCCGGTGCTGGCATCTCTCGCACTGCTGGCCGGTTTGTTCCATCTCTTCAACCACGGCCTGTTCAAAACCGCGCTGTTCCTCGGTGCCGGTGAAATCGAAATGCAGACCGGCATCAAGGATATGGAAAAGCTTGGCGGGATGGCGCGTCTGATGCCGTGGACGGCCGTGGCGATGCTGATTGCGTTGATGTCGATGGCCGCGCTGCCGCCGCTGAACGGCTTCGCCAGTGAATGGCTGCTCTATCAGTCGCTGTTCCAGCTGAGCGGCAGTCATGCGTTTATCGCTCGTCTGCTCGGGCCTCTTCTGGCGGTCGGGTTGGCGCTGACCGGCGCACTGGCGCTGATGTGTATCGCCAAAGTGTTCGGCGTGACCTTTCTCGGCGCACCGCGCAGTCAGGCCGCCGCCGATGCCACACCGGCACCGCTTCCGATGACCCTTGCCAGCGTGTTACTGGCGCTGCTGTGCGTGATTTTTGGCGTCGCATCGCCGTGGCTTATTCCGCATTTCTCCGCCGTGGCAGCGTCGGTGCTTAACGCGCCATTGATGCCGTTCGCCCGTCAGGGCGCGGCGGCGACCGGCACTTCCGCCGTATCTGCGCCGATGATAGCCCTGCTGCTGCTGGCGATGCCGGTGTTGCCGTGGCTTATCGCCACTCTGTTGCGCGGCCAACGTCTGCCGAACCGGTTGCGCGGCGATGCCTGGGCCTGCGGCTACGGGCATTCACCTGACATGGTGGTGACTGCGACCGGTTTCGCCCAGCCGCTGCGCGTGATGTTTGCGCCGCTGTACCGTCTGCGTCAGCGCGCTACGCCTGCTGCACTGGTGGCCGCGCTGCATCAGGGCTGGCTCGGTGCTTTCTGCCGCCGTCTGGCTTTCATCGAACTGGCCGTGTTGCTGGTCGTGGCTTTCGCCTGAGGAACTGATGATGAATTTTCCCGTTTTGATGAGTAACACGCTGTGGCCGTTGGCGCTGATTCAGGCTATTACGCTGCTGGCGGTTGCACCGCTGTTCGCCGGATTCAGCCGCGTGATGCGCGCCAAAATGCATAACCGGCAAGGGCCGGGCGTGTTACAGGAATATCGCGATATCGCCAAATTGCTGCAACGGCAAAGCGTAGCGCCAGCGGCCTCCGGTGCAGCGTTTCGCAGCATGCCTTATCTGCTGACTGGCGGCCTGCTGGCTATCTCCACCGCCTTGCCGGTGGTGACGCTGGCGTCGCCGATGGGCGCGGCGGGCGATCTGATCACGGTCATTTATCTCTTCGCTATCGTGCGTTTCGTGTTTGCCATCGCCGGTCTGGATACCGGCAGCCCGTTCACTGGCATCGGCGCCAGCCGTGAAGCAGTGCTCGGCGTGCTGGTCGAGCCGATTTTGCTGCTCGGCCTGTGGGTAGCCGCGCTGGTCGCCGGTTCAACGTCCCTCGGCGCGATTGCTGACTGCGTGCGCCACTGGCCGGTCTCTTCTTCCTTAACGCTGATTTTGGCCGGTCTGGCCTGTGCTTTCGCCACTTATATCGAAATGGGCAAACTGCCGTTTGATATGGCGGAAGCCGAGCAGGAGTTACAGGAAGGGCCGCTGACCGAATATTCCGGCGCAGCACTGGGCGTGCTGAAAATGGGGATCAGCCTGAAGCAGCTGGTGGTGTTGCAGCTGTTCCTTGGCCTGTTTTTCCCGTTCGGGCTGGCACAACACCTGACGCCTCTGACGCTGCTCGTCGCCGCGATGCTGTGCCTGCTGAAACTGCTGATTGCCGTTTTTGTCGTCGCGCTGCTCGAAAACAGCGTTGCCCGTCTGCGCTTTCTTAAAACTTCCCGCACCACCTGGGCGGGCTTCGGGCTGGCGTTTCTGGCGCTGGTGTCCTGGCTGGTCGCAGGCTGACCTGACATTTTTCTTGTCCCGCTGCGGCGGGAAGAGGCTTAGTAATGAGTGATTTCAATACCGCGTTAAACCAAAATCCGGTCGGTAAGCATTATCTGGCGGCGCTGGCGAAACAGTTTCCGTCGGCGATTTTAGGCAGTGAATGGCAAACCGACACGCAGGCAACCGTGACCATCAAGCTGAACGCCCTGCCGGAAGTGGTTGAGTGGCTTTACTACCAACAGGGCGGCTGGCTGTCGGTACTGTTCGGCAATGACGAACGCACACTGTGTGGTAATTACGCACTGTATTACGTGCTCTCGATGGAGCAAGGCGTGAAGTGCTGGATTACAGTACGCACCGAAGTGGATCCGGTTTCGCTGGAATTCCCGTCCGTGACGCCGCGAGTGCCTGCCGCGGTCTGGGGCGAGCGCGAAGTGCGCGATATGTACGGCCTGCGTCCGGTCGGGTTGCCGGATGAACGCCGTCTGGTGCTGCCCGATGACTGGCCTGACGATTTATATCCGCTGCGCAAAGATGCCATGGATTATCGCCAGCGGCCCGCGCCGACCACTGACGAAGAAACCTATCCGTTTATTTCCGAAGCCAAAGAAGGCAGCAAAATCGTGCCGATTGGCCCGCTGCACGTCACCTCTGACGAACCCGGACATTTCCGTCTGTTTGTCGATGGCGAGGACATTATCGACGCCGACTACCGCCTGTTCTACGTTCACCGCGGCATGGAAAAACTGGCCGAAACCCGCATGGGCTACAACGAAGTGACGTTCTTGTCGGATCGCGTCTGCGGCATCTGCGGCTTTACACACAGCGTGGCCTACACCTCATCGGTGGAAAATGCGATGGGGATTGTGGTGCCGGAACGCGCGCAGATGATCCGCTCAATTTTGCTGGAAGTCGAACGTCTGCACAGCCACCTGCTGAACCTCGGGCTGGCCTGCCATTTCGTCGGGTTTGACTCCGGCTTCATGCAATTTTTCCGCGTGCGTGAGCAATCCATGAAAATGGCCGAAATCCTCACCGGCGCGCGCAAAACCTACGGTATGAACCTGATCGGTGGCATGCGTCGCGACATTCTCAAGGACGACATGATAGCCACCATTGCGCTGGCGGGCAGCATGCGCCGTGACCTGCATGAGCTGGTGGACATTCTGCTCAGTACGCCGAATACCGAACAGCGCAGCGTCGGCGTCGGCCTTCTTGATCCGCAGGTTGCGCGCGATTTCAGCAACGTCGGTCCGATGGTACGCGGCAGCGGCCACCGCCGCGATATGCGTCAGGATCATCCTTACGCCGGTTACGCCAAACTGCCGTTTGAAATTTGCAGCGAAACCGGCAACGACGTGTATTCCCGCCTGAAAGTGCGCATCCATGAAGTGTTCAACTCCCTGAATATGATCGAGTTCGGCCTGCAAAGCCTGCCGGGTGGCCCCCTGGCGGTGGAGGGCTTTAACTATATTCCGCATCGCTTTGCACTGGGCTTTGCCGAAGCGCCACGCGGCGATGACATTCACTGGAGCATGACCGGCGACAACCAGAAACTCTTCCGCTGGCGCTGCCGCGCGGCGACCTACGCCAACTGGCCGACGCTGCGATACATGCTGCGCGGCAACACCGTGTCCGACGCGCCACTGATCATCGGCAGTCTCGATCCTTGTTATTCGTGCACCGACCGCATGACGGTGGTGGATGTGCGTAAGAAAACGACCATCGTCGTGCCTTACAAAGAGATCGAACGTTACGGCATTGAACGTAAAAACTCGCCGCTTTAAGGAGCCGCCCAATCATGCTGAAACTGATTAAAAAAGTTCTGAAGACCGGCAAGGCGACAGTGGGTTACCCGTTCACACCGCTGGATCTGGCCCCGAATTTTCGCGGCAAACCGCAGTACGACGCGCAACAGTGTATCGCCTGCGGTGCCTGTGCTAACGCCTGCCCGTCCAACGCGCTGACCATGACCACCGCCGAAGACGGCAAAAGCATCCGCTGGTCACTGTTTTTAGGACGCTGCATTTTCTGCGCCCGCTGTGAGGAAGTCTGCCCGACGGCGGCCATTAAGCTTTCGCAGGAGTTCGAGCTGGCGGTGTGGCGCAAAGAAGACTTATACGAAACTGCCGATTTCCCGGTTTGCCACTGCCGTGAATGCGGCAAACCTTACGCCGCGCAAAAGGAAATCGACTTCGCGCTCAGCCTGCTACAGGAAAATGGGGCTCTGAGCGACAGACAAATCGCTGACCGCCGGGCGCAGTATGAAACCTGCCCGGCCTGCAAAAAACTGCACTGTCTTTCATCCACCGACCGGATTGATATCGGCCGTCATATGACCACGGAGGCGCAGCCATGAGCCAGACACTGATCGGCCCGCGTGACGAAAATGGTCTGCCGGTGCCCGTCACACTTGACGAAAGCATCGCCAAACTTAAATCCACCCTGCTCACCCGCATCCGCCGCTCCGCCTATGTGTATCGCGTGGACTGCGGCGGCTGCAACGGTTGTGAAATTGAGATTTTCGCCGCAATTTCACCGCTGTTTGATGCTGAACGCTTCGGGATCAAAGTGGTGCCGTCGCCGCGTCACGCCGATATTTTGCTGTTCACCGGCGCGGTGACACGCGCCATGCGTGTCCCGGCACTGCGCGCCTGGGATTCTGCACCGGATCCAAAAATCTGCATTTCTTACGGTGCCTGTGGCAACAGCGGCGGCATCTTCCACGACCTGTATTGCGTCTGGGGCGGTACCGACAAAATCGTGCCAGTGGACGTTTATATTCCCGGCTGCCCGCCGACGCCCGCCGCCACGATTTATGGTTTTGCGATGGCGCTCGGCCTGCTCGATCAAAAAATAAAAGGCCAGCAGCACGATGAAGAAGCGGCCCTTCCGGCGGCGTTGCTGCACCCGGATTTGCCACAGCCGCTGCGCGTATTACTCGATCGCGAAGCGCGCCGCATGGCTGGTTATCGCTATGGTCGCCAGATTGCCGACCGGTTTATGCAACTGGTCGCCGCCCCCGGCCTGCAACCGGTGGATGAGCGCGTGTCGGCATATCTTGAGGAACAGGGAGATATGCGTCTCAATGAAATCGTCGGCAACCTGCAACAGATTTATCAGCAGGTACTGCGCGGGGAGATTCGCCTGTGATGACCCCGGCCAACGACCAGCGTTACGCCCGACACCAGACCATGGCGGGCGTGAAAGCAGAGAAAAACAAAGTGATTTTCTATTCGCTGAGCAGCAAGTTCGTCGATGAGAAAAGCGCGCAGAAACGCAGCTCGCAAAAAGTACAGGAGGTGATTTATTACAGCCTGGCGATCGGCCATCACCTGGGGGTAATCGACTGCCTGAAGTCACGCCTTGAATGCCCGCTCGACGGCTACAGTCAGTGGATGGAGTGCCTGACGGAAAACAGCGAGGCGCGTCGCAAACTGGCCGGTGTGCAGCGCTTTGGCGAAATCAACATCGACAGTAACCACACCCATTCTCTGGCGCTGGCGCTGCGCGATGCCCGTGAAAAGATGAACACGCAGCAGCAAGGGTGGAGCGACGCACTGATTGCGCTGCTTCAGCAAATCGAAAACGACCCCGCCATGTACCTGATGGTCAGGAGATACGATGCCTGATACCACTTCGCGCTTCGCCCTGCTGTGCGTCGGCAACAGCATGATGGGTGATGACGGCGCGGGCCCACGGCTGGCAGAAATTTGTGCGGAACAACCGCTGAGCGGCTGGACGGTGGTGGACGGCGGTGCCGCGCCGGAAAACGACATCGGTTTTTTACGTGAACTGCGCCCGGATTATCTGGTGATTGTCGATGCCACTGACATGGGGCTGGCACCCGGTGAGATGCGCATCATCGATGAAAATGACATCGGTGAGATGTTCATGATGACCACCCACAACTTGCCGCTGACGTTCCTTATTCAGCAACTACGCGAGGACATTCCGCAAATCACCTTTGTCGGCATCCAGCCGGACGTTGTGGCGTTTTATTACCCGATGAGCCCGGTGGTGGAACAGGCGGTTAGCCGCTTGCATCAGCTCTTACCCCGACTGGAAAGCGGGCTGGGCATCGCCCCTTACAGAGCGGATATAGCCTGACGCCGGCTTTCGACACAACTGTCGAGGTAGTGACGAAACGGACAGGACGTCAGCGACACATTTCGTCACTGCCAAAACATCACTCTCTAAATCATTGAATATAATCAGTAAAAATTAACCACCGCAACTGGCACGGTTTATGTATAGCCAGTGCAGCAATGTCGTCAGGCCGGTGTCATCCGGCTTCATAAGAAAATCCGGAATCAGGAGAGTTGAAGATGAACCGGTTTATTATCGCCGACCCTAAAAAATGTATCGGCTGCCGTACCTGTGAAATCGCCTGCGTCATGGCTCACAGTGAATCGCAGGATATCTCCCTGCTCAACGCCGCCACGTTCGCGCCGCGCTTGCACGTGATTAAAGGCGTTAATCTGAGCACCGCCGTGATGTGTCGCCAGTGTGAAGATGCGCCCTGCGCCAATGTCTGTCCGAACGGCGCCATCAGCCGCGTCGGCGACCGCGTTCAGGTGATGCAGGAACGTTGCATCGGCTGCAAAACCTGCGTCGTCGCCTGCCCGTACGGCGCGATGGAAGTCGTCACCAAGCCGATTTTCCGCCAGAACGGCGCGGCCATGACCGCCACCTCTGACAAAGCCGAAGCGCATAAATGCGACCTGTGCCATGCCCGCGCTGGCGGCCCGGCCTGCATGGAGATCTGCCCGACCAAGGCGCTCTATGCCATCGATCGCAATCACTTACAGGAAATGAACGCAGAAAAACGCCGCCGCGCTGCGCTCGATAGCACCTCCCCCCTGCTGTTTTAACCTCGAATAGAGGAAGGAAGAACATGAAAAAAGTCACCACTGTCTGCCCATACTGTGGGGCGGGATGCAAAATGAATCTGATCGTGGATAACGGCAAAATTATCCGCGCAGAAGCCGCCAATGGCGTGACCAATCAGGGCGAACTGTGCCTGAAAGGCTACTACGGCTGGGATTTCCTCAATGACACCAAACTGCTGACCCCGCGCCTGACGCAGCCGCTGATCCGCCGTCAGAAAGGCGGAAAATTCGAAGCCGTCAGCTGGGATGAAGCCATCCGTTACACCGCGCAGCGCCTGAAAGAGATCAAACAAAAACACGGCCCGCGTTCGATAATGCATACCGGCTCCTCCCGTGGTACCGGTAATGAAACCAACTATGTGATGCAAAAATTCGCCCGTGCGGTGATAGGCACCAACAACGTCGACTGCTGTGCCCGAGTGTGTCACGGCCCATCTGTTGCCGGTTTGCAGGCCACGCTCGGCAACGGCGCGATGAGTAACTCCATCGGCGATATCGAAAACTCCAAATGTCTGCTGGTGATTGGTTATAACTGCGCCGATTCGCACCCGATCGTCGCCCGCCGGGTGATCAAAGCCAAAGAGAAAGGTGCGCAGATCATTGTCTGTGATCCACGCCGTATCGAAACCGCCCGCATCGCCGATCAGCATCTGCAAATCACCAACGGCTGCAACATGGCGCTGGTTAATGCGTTTGCCTATGTGCTGATCGAAGAAAATCTGTATGACCACGATTACGTCGCCAAATACACCGAAGGTTTCGAGGAGTATCGCAAAAACGTGGCGAATTATTCGCCGGAAGCGGTGGCAAAGCAGACCGGTGTGACTGCCCAGCAAATTCGTCAGGCGATGCGGACTTATGCTGCCGCGCCTTCAGCCACCATCATGTGGGGTATGGGCGTGACGCAGTTTGGTCAGGCGGTGGATGTGGTGAAAGGTCTGGCGGGTCTGGCGCTGCTGACCGGTAATCTGGGACGCGCGAACGTCGGCGTTGGGCCAGTGCGCGGGCAGAATAACGTGCAGGGTGCCTGTGATATGGGCGTGCTGCCCAACGAATTCCCCGGTTACCAGTCAGTTACCGATCCGAAAGTGCGTGCGAAATTCGCCGATGCCTGGGGGATCGACGTGAACCAGATGGATCCGGAGATTGGTCATCGCATCACGGAGATCCCGCATCTTGCGCTGGAAGGCCACGTCAAAGCCTATTACATCATGGGCGAAGATCCGTTGCAGACCGAAGCGGACTTGAGTCTGGTACGCAAAGGTTTTGAAGCGCTGGAATTTGTGGTGGTGCAGGACATCTTCATGACCAAAACTGCCGAACAGGCCGATGTGATCTTGCCTGCCACCTCATGGGGTGAGCACGGCGGCGTGTTCTCCTGTGCGGATCGTGGTTTCCAGCGTTTCGAGAAAGCCATCGAGCCGAAGTACAACGTGAAGCGCGACTGGGAAATCATCAGTCTGCTGGCGACCGAACTCGGTTATCCGATGCATTACAACGACAACCAGGAAATCTGGGACGAAATGCGTGAGCTGTGCCCGCTGTTTTACGGCGCGACCTACGAAAAAATGGGCACGCTCGGGCATGTACAGTGGCCGTGTACCACGCTGGAAAGTCCGGGAACGCAGTACCTGTATCAGGACAATCGTTTCGATACGCCAACCGGCAAGGGCCAGCTGTTTGCTGCACCATGGCGTGCGCCAGCTGAAGTGCCAGACGGTGATTATCCGCTGGTTCTCTGTACCGTGCGCGAAGTTGGTCACTACTCCTGCCGCTCCATGACCGGTAACTGCGCCGCCCTGCAAACGCTGGCCGACGAACCGGGTTTTGTGCAGATGCATCCACAAGATGCGCAGGCGCTGGGCATTCGCGATCAGCAACTGGTGTGGGTTGCCTCACGCCGTGGCAAAGTCATTTCCCGCGCCAACTATAACGAGCGCATCAACATTGGCGCGGTTTATATGACCTATCAGTGGTGGATCGGCGCCTGTAATGAACTGACGCAGGAAAATCTGGATCCGATATCCAAAACGCCGGAAACCAAATACTGCGCGGTCAACGTCGAGCAAATCGCCGATCAACGCTGGGCTGAAGACTATGCTCAGCAAACCTACAGCGATATGAAAGCGCGTCTGCGCAGTGCCGTTGAAGATGTGATCCCGGTGGTTGAGGTGTAGTTTTTTGCTCTTTGTCCTTTGGCGAGGGCGGGTTTGGATGGGGTGACAGCATTAATACGGCATCGTCTGCTATACCCCCTCCCCGCCTCCCCCTTCGCAGGGGGAGGCGCTAAAAGACAACTCTGAAAGTGGCCGGTCGGCACCCTCCCCTGCGAAGGGGAGGGTTGGGGGGTATTAAGGTCAATCACTAAGTTGAAGTGTGTTTTGACCTTCCCGCCATTCCTGAAAAACTCAGAGGTTTTATGTCTGATTCTTTACTCATCCGCATCAATGGCAAGGTTCAGGGGGTCGGTTTTCGGCCCTTTATCTGGCAACTGGCTGACCGTTTACGGCTTCGTGGCGAAGTCAGTAACGACAGCGCGGGTGTGGAAATCAGACTGCTTCAACCCGTCAATATCGATATTTTTATCGAACAATTACAACGCGACTGCCCGCCGCTGGCACGAATCGACAGCATGACTCTCGCCCCTTTCGACTGGCAGAGCCCCCCGCAAAACTTCACCATTACCGGCAGTCGAAAAGCGCAGATGGATACTCAGGTAGTGCCCGACGCCGCGACTTGCCCGGAATGCCTGAAGGATATAAATCAGCCCGGCGATCGTCGCTTTGGCTACGCCTTTACTAACTGCACCCATTGCGGCCCGCGCTTTACCCTGATCCGCGCGATGCCCTACGACCGCCCGTCTACCAGCATGGCGGAATTTCCGCTGTGCCCGGCGTGTCAGCAGGAATATCAAAACCCGGCCGACCGGCGCTTTCATGCGCAGCCCGTGGCCTGTGCACACTGCGGTCCGCAAGTCAGCGCCACGTTGCAAAATGGCCAAACCGTGGCACAAGGTCAGGCGGCCATCGAACAGGCAGTGATTGCGCTGCGCGCCGGAAAAATCGTCGCCATCAAAGGGCTCGGCGGCTTTCATCTGGCCTGTGATGCCACAGAGCAGGCCGCCGTGATGCGGCTGCGTGAGCGGAAACATCGCCCGACAAAACCGCTGGCCGTCATGCTGCCGGACATCGTCTGGCTGGCGCGTTGCAGCGACGAAAGCCCACAGTTTGCGCTGCGGGAAGTGTTGCAGTCTCCCGCCGCGCCGATTGTACTGACGCCGCAGAGTGCGATCACACCACTTTGCGCGGCCATTGCGCCGGAACTCGATGAAGTCGGCCTGATGCTGCCCTTTACGCCACTGCACCATTTGCTGATGCAGGCCTGCCAGACGCCGCTGGTGATGACTTCTGGGAATTCCGCAGGCTGCGCTCCTGCATTAACCAACGCGGATGCACTGAGCCAGCTCGACGGCATCGCCGATCTGTGGCTGCTGCACAACCGCGATATCGTCCAGCGCGCTGATGATTCGCTGGTGCGCCTGACGCCTCAGGGCATCGAAGTATTACGCCGCACCAGAGGTTATGTCCCTGATGCTTTGTCGCTCCCACCGGGTTTCATCGCGCCGCCGCCGGTACTCGCGCTGGGTGGCGATCTCAAAAATACCTTTTGCCTGGTACGCAGCGGTCAGGCAGTGCTTAGCGCACACTTTGGCTCGCTGGCGCATCGCGATATTGCCCTGCAACAGCAACAGGGACAGACACACTTTCAGCATCTCTATGCCTGTACGCCGGCTGTCATCGCGCGCGATGCACATCCCTCATACATCAGCCATGTTAACGCCGACACCACCGCAACACGGGTGATTGACGTTCAACATCATCACGCGCATATCGCCGCCTGCCTGGCAGAACACCGCTGGCCGCTGGACGGCGGAAACGTCATCGGCCTGGCGCTTGACGGTCTGGGATACGGTCAGAAAGGTGAACTGTGGGGCGGCGAATGTCTGAACGTGAATTATCTGCGCTGTGAACATCTGGGCGGATTACCGGCGGTAGCGCTGCCCGGCGGCGACCGCGCTGCGCGGGAACCCTGGCGTAATCTGCTGGCACAGTGGATGGCGTTCGTGCCCGGCTGGGAACAACTTCCCGAGGCACAGGCGCTGCTGGTGCATCCGTGGCAGCCGCTTGCTAAGGCGATCGCCGCCGGGATTAATTCACCACTGGCCTCATCCTGCGGGCGCTTATTCGACGCCGTTGCGGCCGCCCTCGGCTGCGCGCCGGAAAAACTCAGCTGGGAGGGCGAAGCCGCCTGCCGCCTGGAAGCACTGGCGCGGCGGGCATATGGCGTAAAACATCCGGTCACCCTGCCGCTGCTTCATACAGACAAGGGGACGTTTCTCGATTTGGCGGTCTTCTGGCAGCAGTGGCTCGGCTGGCAGGCGACACCGGCGGAGCGGGCTTTTGCCTTTCATGACGCGCTGGCCCAAGGCTTTGCTGCCCTCGCCCGCTATCACTGTACGAAAACCGGCACCCGCACGGTCGCGCTCGGCGGCGGCGTGCTGCATAACCGCTTGCTGCGCCAGCGTTTATACGAGGCGTTAGCACCGCTGCACGTATTAATGCCGCTCGCCTATCCGGCAGGCGACGGCGGGCTGGCGCTGGGTCAGGCGGTTGTCGCCTGTGCCCGTCTTCAATCTGTTTGCGAATTAACTGAATGATAAATAAGGATCCCCATGATTAACCGCGTGTTTTTTCATACCCATCGCCGTGCCTTCTGGCTTTTTATAGGGCTCGTAGCTGTCAATCTGCTGGCCTGGGGCTGGGCGCTGGCGGCGTTTCGCCATAATGCAGCACTGATTGCGGCGGCGCTGCTGGCCTACGGTTATGGCCTGCGGCACGCGGTAGATGCCGACCATATTGCAGCGATCGATAACGTCACCCGTAAGCTGATGCAGCAAGGCCAGCGTCCGGTGGCGGTTGGGGCGTTTTTCTCACTCGGCCATTCGAGCATTGTGGTCCTGGCCTGCGTGGCGATCGCCGCCACATCGCTGGTATTCGGCGATAAAATCGGCTGGCTGCACGATTACGGCAGCACCATCGGCACGCTGGTCTCGGCGTTATTTTTATTGATGATGGCGCTACTGAATGCATTGATCCTGCGCGATGTCTGTCGTCGTTTTCAGCAAGTGAAACAGGGTAAAACCTTCACAGGCAAAGAGGAATTGCACCAGATTCAGGGCGGCGTGATGAGCAGGCTATTCAGCTTCGCTTTCAATATGGTGAATAAGAGCTGGCAAATGTATCTGGTCGGATTTTTGTTCGGGCTGGGCTTTGATACCGCTACGGAAATCGGTCTGCTGGGGATTTCAGCGGCGGGCGCGTCTTCCGGGATGTCGGTATGGAGCATCATGGTGTTTCCGGCGCTGTTCGCCAGCGGCATGGCGCTGATTGATTCACTCGATAACTTTGTGATGGTCGGTGCCTACGGCTGGGCGTTCGACAAGCCAGTTCGTAAGCTCTATTACAATATGACCATTACTGCCACCAGCGTGGTGATTGCGCTGTTTATTGGCGGACTGGAAGCGCTGGGACTGATGGCCGATAAGCTCGAACTGCACGGCGGAGCGTGGTCGGTGGTTGAGCAACTGAACGACAATATGGGCAGCGTCGGTTACGCCGCGGTGGCCGTGTTTGTGGTGTTCTGGGGGATCTCGGCGCTCAATTATCGCCGCAAAGGCTACGATAATCTGGCGGTCTGATGCCGTTATGCATCACCCGGTAAAGTGATCTGTTTTTCCAGACGCAACGTGCCACCGTCAGTGACGGTAATCATGATTTGCGTTTTGCTGCCTGGCGTTACCGAAAAACGCATACGTCCCAGCGACTGAGGCTGATTGGCAGAGAGGTTGACGTTGCTGCTCTGTTGGCTGGTACTGTTTCCGGCACCGCCTTCCTGCGAGACCGACACCGCTACTTTACAGGCACAGGCTTTGGTGAGATTGACCATCGGCGTTACGACATAACTTTGTGCATCGCTGTGGGTATCGAACCAAAGCTGATTCGACATGACAGCGGCGATCAGGAGTAAGTGCATATTTTTATCCTCAGACTCGTCGTTAAAACAGTCGAAAAAAAACAGGGCTAGTGCCCTGTTTTTAACTCCTCCAGCAACGGAGGGAGTGAAATTAGTTTTGAGACGCGTACGCCAGGTTAGCCGTACCGACCTGAGTGATACTGGTCAGAGAACCATTGGCACCCTGAGAAGCCTGCGCATAGTTGCCTGAACCATTCTGGGAGACCAGAACCTTACTGCCGTTTGCGCTTTGCGCCACGTTAGTACTGTTATAGTCACCTTTCTGAACCACGCTGATCAGGCTGCCATCACCGGTCTGATTGGTGCCGGAACTGTTTCTGTATCCATCCTGATTAACCGCAGTCAGCGATTTTTGAGCCCCTGCCTGAGTGGCATTCGCGAGATTTGCAGTACCCTGCTGGTAAATCTGAATTTCAGAATTCCACTGGGTCGCCGTAAACGTCGGCACTGTTGATGGAGGAGTAGACGGACCGCCACCACCACCACCGCCGTGATTGCTACCGGTTGCGAATGCACTGCCACTGACGACTAAAGCGGAGACTGCCACAATTTTCCAAAGTTTCATGATGCTACCCCATTAGTTAAATATCGGATGTCATAAGAACGTATGTTTTTAATGCTGTGTCACTCTAATCGCCATTCCTGACGAGTTTTGTACAACACCGCTGGTCTGGTTCGTACCATTCTGGCGTATCTCAGTTACACTCCGACCTTTTTGCAGAATGTAAGCCGTGTTACCAAAATTTTGTTGCGTAATGGATGAATTCCCGCCGCCGGTTTGCGATATATAGGCAAAATTATCGTTGCCGCTTTGAGAAATATCCGCGTTATTTCCATTACCTCTTTGTTTTATCAACGCGGTATTGTCTGAGCCCGACTGCCGGATAACGCTGGAACTGCCATTACCCGTTTGATTGCTGTAGGCCGCATTACTATTACCGTTCTGATAAATCATTGATGTATTCCCTGATGAACTTCCCGCACCGGTATAATATTGTTCGGCGCTGCCGGAGTTTATCTCCGGGAAAGCCATATCATATTGTTGTGCGTGGACGGCCCAGGATGCTGAAAGTAACGCCAGGGTCAATAAAATCTTTTTCATTGCGTCACCCTGTATTAAAGCCGGAAACCAATTTCTTGCTGACCGGTTTTATTGCTGTTGACGAATTGATTATGGAGTTAACGGCAAATAAGAAACTCACCCACACGGCGTATTTTAATTTTACAGTTCATCAAAAAGTATGAGTTGCCCTGTCTCATGCGGATTGACCAGACGATTTCGGCTAAAGGTCAATATCGCTAATCTGCCGTATGGCATTAATCCTAAAGTAACGAGAAAGAGTCGTTTAAATAATCACACAAATGCAACTATTCTTAATGTTTAGGGAACGTTCCCTTTTCAAATAAAGCGATCTGCACCACACTTCCGACGCATAGCAGGGATGACAAAACCCCATTCCAACGCCACTTCCAGCGCTTTTCACCCCATTTCATGAGGTTCTCCTACCCGCCACCTAAGTTAAATCGATTATTAACAGGGGCGGTATTTGCGTTATTAAAGAAGAAACATGCAGTGTATTGCAGTTTCAGGAGAATTTTTCTGGCCAGCATAAGGTTAAAATTACAGGCTTAACAACGGCAAACGTTAAGATTATGTAAACCCAGTTACTTAAATTTAATTTAACAGGCTCACAGAGAATATTCGCAATACATTAGGAAAACTTCATACATTTAGTGTTACATTTTGAAACACAAATGAGCCTTGCGTAAGAGGGGCCAAACGCTAAATTGAGTCTGTACCGCACATAAAACGACCTGAATTATTATGTGCACCAGGTTGTGTTTATTTTGTCTTTTTAGATATACACAGCAAACAACCAGCTATAGATTTAGCAAAATAAGTTATCGGCCTATTTTCTGCATCCCTATAACGGATGGCAGCAGGCCGTGGCGATAAAAATCAGGGCAGGGTTTGATTATGCTTAATGAAGCGGCGATCAATAATAATATCCTTTTATTAGTGACAAAACCGTCATTACAGGCCAGTGCTTTATTGCAACAATTGAAACAGCAACTTTGTGTCAACACGCGACTTCACAACATTCATAAATCCTTAGAGGATCAATATCTTCATCAGACATTAATTCTCTTCGATATGATGGAAGCCGATCGTCGCACGATTGATCACTGGCAATCAGCATTACATCATTATAACGATAGCGTGAAGTTATTATTATTAAACACGCCTGACGAATATCATTTTCGGGAAATTGAAACCTGGCCCCGGATAAGCGCAGTATTTTATCTCTCGACCGATGAAAACAATCTGGTGGAAGGAATTAAAAGCGTGATCCGCGGAGAGTGCTACTTCTCGCAGGGCTTCGCCAGCTATCTGATCAACCAGTCCGGTGCCTTTCGCCACCTGCATTCTGAGGACACAGGACTGACCCATCGTGAAAAAGAGATCCTTAATAAATTACGCGTCGGCGCCTCGAACACTGAAATCGCCCGGTTGCTGTTTATCAGTGAAAACACCGTGAAGACGCATCTCTATAATTTATTTAGAAAAATCTCGGTTAAAAACCGCACTCAGGCGGCGTCCTGGGCCAACGACAATCTCAAGCGCTGACATCATGACACTTTGCAGGAAGACCTTCTGGCTGTGGCTGGCGCTGCTCTGCGCCTCCTGCCTGCATGTTCAGGCAGCAGATGTGAAAGACCCCGGCCTGATTACTGACCACACGGTAACCTCGGTCGGCCATGATTTTTATCGCGGTTTTACCGATAAGTGGGATCGCAACTACCCGGAAACCATCACTATTTCCGAAAGACCCAGCGCGCGCTGGGGCAGCTGGATCAGCATCAAAATAGGCCAGGACACGCTCTATCAGACGCTGTTGTTCCCAAACCGTCGCAATTTTAATCAGGACGTCAACACCGCCATAGATGGCGTCACCGAGGCGCTTTCACGTCGCCAGTTAGACAAGGCGTTACTTGGCACCGGGGATCTTGCCCATGATGAATTTTAATGCACAGCCTCTTGTAAGGAGAGCATCGTGAATATTCCAGTTTCAGTCCCCCGCTCGGTGATGCTGCTGGCGTTGCTGACGGCGTCCCCACTTTCCTGGGGCGGCAATATGGTATTCCAGTTTGTGAATCCGAATTTTGGCGGTAACCCGAATAACGGCTCGTTTTTACTCAACGAGGCGCAGGCGCAGAACTCGTATAAAGACCCTGACAGCTATGACTTTGGGTCATCAGGCACCTCGGCGCTGGATAACTTCACGGCATCGATTCAGTCGCAACTGCTGGGCAGCCTGATGGGCAACATCAATCAGGGCAAACCGGGGCGGCTGGTGACGCAGGACTTTATAGTCGATATCCAGAATACCGACGGGCAGCTGGTGATGAATGTCACCGATCGCCAGACCGGCAAGGTATCCACCATTCAGGTTCAGGGTTTGTCTTCTACGACGAACTAATACCGAAGAACAAAATCCCCAAAATAATTCGATATGAAATCGAAATAAGAAGGGAAAAATGGGAATCAGATCATGCGCAATTATTTATTACTCATCGCAGTTTTTGTGTTGAGCGGGTGCCTCACAGCAGCACCTAAAGAAGCCGCAAGACCGACATTATTACCGCGTGCGCCCAGCTACACCGACCTGACACATCTCCCTGCCCCGCAAGGCCGGATCTTTGTCTCTGTGTATAACATTCAGGATGAAACCGGGCAGTTTAAACCGTATCCGGCGAGTAACTTCTCGACGGCTGTGCCGCAGAGCGCCACGGCGATGCTGGTCTCCGCGCTAAAAGATTCGAAATGGTTTATCCCGCTGGAACGTCAGGGGCTGCAAAACTTGCTCAACGAACGCAAGATTATCCGCGCTGCGCAGGAAAATGGCAGCGTCGCCATCAACAACCAGCGACCGCTCTCTTCGCTGGTGGCAGCGAACATTTTGATTGAAGGCTCAATCATCGGTTATGAAAGTAATGTGAAATCAGGGGGAATTGGCGCGCGTTACTTCGGGATCGGCGCCAGCACCCAATACCAGTTGGACCAGATAGCCGTGAACCTGCGCGCTGTCGACGTCAATACCGGGGAAGTTCTGTCGTCAGTGAATACCAGTAAGACGATATTGTCATATGAAGTGCAGGCCGGGGTGTTCCGCTTTATCGACTATCAGCGTCTGCTTGAAGGCGAACTGGGCTATACCACCAACGAGCCGGTGATGCTTTGCCTGATGTCAGCCATTGAATCCGGGGTCATTTATCTGGTCAATGACGGCATCGATCGCAATCTGTGGCAGTTGCAGAATCCTTCAGAGATCAATTCACCGATTCTGCAACGCTACAAGAACACTATTGTCCCTGCCGAATCCTGATGAGAGGCAGTTGGCGAAAGATAGCCGCTGGTTGAGGCGGCTATCTTTCTTTTTTAACGTCAGGCTTTATTTTCCTCCGTTTTCACCACCTGCCGGTAATTATTGACGCGTTTTTTGTCCTCAAGATTGAAATCAGGATCGAGATAAATACTCACCCGTTTAATCAGTAACGCGTCAAACTCAAACACCGTACAAAAATGATGACTGCCGGTTTGTGACGTCGGCCAGCGATCGCCGTTTTGCATCACCCCGCGCATCTGGCCTTCCAGCACGAGGGTATCGCCATCACAGACAAACCGGAACTCATCTTGAATGTGCTGAATTTTGTCGATCTCCAGCGCGAAACGCTTACCTAACTCTCCCAGTGAGGATTTGCCCTGAGCGGTGCCAAACTTAGGAAAGAACAGCTGCACGTCTTCCGCAAAAAGATCTAATAAGGAAGCATCTGCCTGATCCAGTTTGGCGTAAAAATTCTTCACAACGTCGATACGTTTATCTTTCAATTGTTGTTCTGTCATTTTCACCTCGAATTCTCTCCCCCAGCCTCAAGCCTAGTGACTGTCGCTGAATTTGCCAGTTATGCAGCCTGGGTCACAAAATGACAGCCGGGCCAGATTAAAGAGTTTTCTGCACTCCTTCGCGGAACCCATTACACTGGCAGCACTTTTTAATTTACTTGCCCTTACATCTTGGAGAGTCACGGATGTCTCAGTTCACCCGCGCAGGTAGCGTTATGCCACCTGTTCCCTCTGCCGCCCGCGCATTGATCCTCGCGATTTGTGTACTCCAGGGGCTGTTGCTGTATTTCTTCCTTTCGTACCACGCATCACCCGCGCTCGAATCCCTTAGCCATAATATTTACGGCCAGACGATGGCATTTACATTACCGGTGCTGGTTTCTTTATCGGTGGTGCGACTGAATGATCGTCGTTTTTGGGGCTGTATCGCAGTGCTCACGCTGCTGCTGGCGGGCATGTCGGCATGGGTTCAAAGTAACAGCACGGCAACGCCGGCGGACTCGCTGCTCCTGCCTTTCTATCTTTCACTGATCCTGCTTATCTATTTTGTGCTGCCGTGGTTGCAGGTGCAGTCTTTCCCGTCGGAGACGCGCTACCGCTATGCCAATCTGGCCGCCTGCTACTCGCAAAACACGCTGTGCCTGATGTTCACCCTGCTGCTGATGCAGCTGACCGTGGGCGTGCTGGCTCTGTGCAGCGCGTTGTTCCGGCTGATCGGCATTGACTATTTCCACGAGCTATTCTTCAACACGCCGCTGTTTATGTGGCTGCTTTACGGTGTATTGCTCGGGATTAGTATTGTCACCTGTCGCACACAGCCGTCGCTGATGAATGTCACTAAAAATATCATCCGCCTTATCCTGAAATGTCTGCTGCCGCTGGTGGCGTTCGTTGCACTGATCTTCCTTTGCACTCTACCGTTTACCGGCCTGAGCGCCCTGTCGACGGCCTGGTCAGCCGCCAGTCTGCTGACAGTGATGGCGATGAGCATTCTGATACTGGTCAACGTGGTGCGGGAAACGGACAGTCCGATGAAGCCTTATCCGCGCATCATACGCCTGATGGTCAATGCCGCTATTCTGCTGCTGCCGGTGTATACCGCGCTGGCGATGTACGCGACCGGGCTGCGCATCGCGCAGTACGGCTGGACGCCGCAGCGCATGTGGGCGGTACTGACCATCGGTGTGACGCTGGCGGCCTCGGTTTGTTACAGCCTGTCGGTTATCGATAAACGCCCCGAGTGGTTGCCGCACATTACGCAGTTCAACAAACCGCTTTCGCTGCTGGTAGTGCTGCTGCTGATCGCCGTAAACAGCCCGCTGCTCGATCCTTATCGCATCAGTGTGAATAATCAGATTGCCCGTCTAGACGAAGGAAAAACCCAGGCGAAAGATCTCGATCTGCGCATGCTGCGCTTTGACACCGGTCGTCGTGGAAATGAGGCGCTGAAAAATTTACAGCAAAACCAGGCGTTTATGACCGATCCACGCCTGATGGCAATATTGAAAAATACGATTTCTCAGACGTCGCGCTGGGGATCTTACGGCGTGGAAGATGCCGCTCAGGCGGCAAAAAATTATCGTCCGGAAAACGCGAAGAAAATGTTTCAGCTGGCGAAAGGCTCGGTTTCACCCGAGGATGCCTGGTGGAACAGCCTGCCGGAGCTGGAGAAATACAGCAGCACGTTGCGCGATTGTCTTGGCCTGCAGGGCGCATGCATCCTGAATACGCTCGAGCTCAATAATGACAAACAGAAAGAAATTTTCCTGTGTAATACGCTCAATACCGTTTCCATCAACTGCCGTATTTACGCCAAACAGGCAGGCAAATGGCAGCAAGCCGGCGAGCTGTATCTTTATGATGATAAGGATAAAAACGGGCTGATTCAGGCTCTGCGCAACGGTGAAGTGAAACCGGTCCAGCGCAGATGGGCGGATGTGCAGATTCAGGGAAAACGTCGGGTGATCCATTACAGCAGCGAAAACGAGTAATTCTTTATGTTATACACCGGCAGGCACCCGCCTGCCGGTTTATCAAAATTAAGGCGTCATGCGTAACAGCGTATCGTCTTTACGAACGTAATGATGATAAATCGCCGCCAGCGCGTGTAAGCCAATCAGGTAATAACCGCAGTTCGCCAGAAACTCATGCGTTGCTTTCACCGCACTGCGCGTATCGGGATCCGGCGTCACAAACTGCGGCACCTGCCAGCCCAGTAAAAACCACTCTCTTCCGCCAAACTCCAGCGTCAGCACGCCCAGCACCGGTAAAGACAAAAACAGCAGATATAAAATGCCATGAACGGCGTGCGAAGCGGCATTTTGCCAGCGCGGCAACGGTGGCGTAACCGGAGGCGTGGCGTGGCGGGTGCGCAGAAAAATACGCGCAAACATCAGCAGCCAGACGCAAATCCCAAAATTGAAGTGCAGCAGCTTTACCAGCGGCTGATTATCTTCCGGGAAATAATCGCGGGTAAGCATCGCGGCGTAGGTCAGGATAATCATCAGCAACGTCGCCCAGTGCAGGCTTATCTGAGACAGCGAATAACGGGTTTTCATAGTCATTTCCTGGGCAGTGAACACAATAAATACAGGGGTATCGGAGTGAGTATAGGGCGGAAAGATGCAGACTTTATGAAAACAAAAGATAAAAAACCGGGACCAGCCCGGTTTAGTGCAGAAGGGGTAGCTTACGGATGGGCTGCCGGATCCTGTTCCAGGGGAGATTCTCCGGCGGTTTTCTTCGGCGGCAGCAAACCGTCTGCGCGGAACATTGCTTTGATGCCGCGAATCGCCTGACGGATCCTGTCCTGATTTTCGATCAGCGCGAAACGCACGTGGGTATCGCCATAATCACCAAAACCGATGCCCGGTGACACGCAGACTTTGGCCTCTGCCAGCAGACGTTTGGCGAATTCCAGTGAACCTAAGTGAGCATACGCCGGCGGGATTTTCGCCCAGACATACATCGATGCTTTCGGGTTTTCCACCATCCAGCCCGCTTCGTGCAGACCGCGTACCAGGACGTTACGACGCTGACGGTACTGCTCGGCGATATCTTTCACACACTGCTGATCGCCTTCCAGCGCGGCAATCGCGGCGACCTGCAACGGCGTAAAGGTGCCGTAATCATGATAACTCTTGATACGTGCCAGCGCGCTGACCAGCTCAGGGTTACCCACCATAAAGCCGATGCGCCAGCCCGCCATGTTGTAGCTTTTCGATAACGTAAAGAATTCCACCGCGATATCTTTTGCGCCAGGCACCTGCATGATCGACGGTGCTTTCCAGCCGTCATAGACGATGTCGGCATACGCCAGATCGTGGATCACCAGCACGTCGTACTGTTTCGCCAGCGCAACGACGCGTTCGAAGAAATCAAGTTCCACGCACTGCGCCGTCGGGTTAGACGGGAAACCAAGGATCATCATTTTCGGGCGCGGGATGGTTTCGCGAATGGCTTTTTCCAGCTCAGCGAAGAAATCCACCCCCTCGGCCAGTGGCACAGAGCGCACTTGCGCACCGGCTATCACCGCACCATAGATGTGGATGGGATAACTTGGGTTTGGCACCAGCACGGTGTCACCGTGATCCAGCGTGGCCAGCATCAGATGCGCCAGACCTTCTTTCGAACCGATGGTAACGATGGCTTCGCTTTCGGGATCAATCTCCACCTGATAGCGATCCGCATACCAGCGGGAGATGGCGCGACGCAGACGCGGGATACCGCGTGAGGTCGAATAACCGTGAGTATCTTCACGTTGGGCAACCTGCACCAGTTTTTCAACGATGTGCGGCGGCGTCGGGCCGTCGGGGTTACCCATACTAAAATCGATGATGTCTTCGCCGCGATGGCGTGCAGCCATTTTCAGCTCAGCGGTGATGTTGAACACATAAGGGGGAAGACGATCAATGCGTGAAAAACGACGTGGTGAACGTGAGTCAGCCATAAATTCCTCGAGGATACGTAAGCGCCCGGACCGTCCGAGCGACGCTGGCCGCTTTGCGGCCTTCCACGAACATATCGCAGTCGCAAAAAACTGTCGAGAGAGTGAGCAACATTTTTTTAACTAAGGGCGCGGATCGCTTTTCAGCAGCCCCAGTAGCCAGTCGTTCTTCCACTCTTCCCCGATGCGGTAGCTGTCACGCAACAGCCCCTCCATCTGGAAACCACATTTCTCCAGCACGCGGCGCGAGGCGTGATTGCCTTCCAGCACGTTGGCCTGTAAGCGGTGAAAATCGCAGTGATCGAAGGCGAAATTCAGCACTTCACGCAGGGATTCCACCGCATAGCCTTTGCCCTGATGTTCAGGTGCCAGAATAAACCCCACCTCCGCCTGCTGATAGGGTCGCCAGTCGGGGAAGAATCCGGTCAGCCCCACAGCAGCACCGGTCTCTTTTTCGCGGATCAGTAAGCATAGCCAGAAATCACAGTAGCGATCCCAGTTACCCAGACGCTGCTCAAACCGGCTGTGGATCTGCGCAGGGGTTTCGAGATTACCGATAAAACGCATGACGTCAGGGGTCTGATACAACCGCAGGAAAAAAGCCCAGTCGTCGGCCTGAAGCGGCTGCATCACCAGCCTTGAGGTGGATAACGAAATCATGTCGAAAACTCCCTTGCAGTCTGATCACTGTCCCTGATTTTATCGTGCCATCACAGACTACGGAGGGTCTGTCCGGTGGTTAATCGCGGGCCTTTTACTTATAATAAACCACGAATTAATTTAGCGTGATTATACAATGTCGCGCAGAGAACCTGCCATGCAACACATGTTCGATATGCTGCTGGCGGTCTTTGACCGCGCAGCGCTGATGCTGATCTGCCTGTTCTTCCTCACGCGTACCCCGCTGTTTCGCAAACTGCTGCACAAAGAAAACGAAAACCACACTGCGCTTGAGCTGGCGGCGGTCACGGCAATTTTCTCGCTGTTTGCCATTTTCGGTACGCTCTCAGGTATCAACGTCGAAGGATCGCTGATTAACGTGCGAACCATCGCCATTATGTCCGGCGGGATCCTCTTCGGTCCGTGGGTCGGCATTATCACCGGCGTGATTTCCGGTACGCACCGATTTCTGATCGACATTCACGGCCCGACCTCCATTCCTTGTCTGATCACCAGCATTACCGCTGGGTTTCTCTCAGGCTACATCAATAAGAAAGTCAAAAAAGCGCTGCACTGGAAGGTGGGGATCCTCGCCGGAATGTTGTGCGAAACGCTGACTATGGTCCTCATTCTGCTGATGGCACGCCCTTTTTCACTCGGGCTGGATATCGTGATGAACATCGCCGCACCGCTGATCCTCGGTGCCAGTTCTATCGGGCTAATCGTACTGCTGGTACAAAGCGTCGAGGATGAAAAAGAGGTGATTGCCGCCCGGCAGGCAAGGCTGGCGCTGGATATCGCCAATAAAACGCTGCCCTATTTTCGTAATATAGGAGGCCGCGATATCAACGCCAACTCGTTAGCCAGCATCTGCCGCATTATCCGCGATGATATCGACGCCGATGCCGTAGCGATCACCGACAATAAAAACATTCTGGCGTACGTCGGGGTGGGCGCGGAAGAATACAATATCGGCCATGAAACGCTGAGTGACATGACCAAAGCCACGCTGGAAAGCGGCGAAATCACGGTCAGAAATAACGACGAAATGGACCGCACGCCGCAAATCCACTCACTAATTATCATTCCGCTGTGGGAAAAAGGGGAAGTGACCGGTTCGCTGAAAATCTATTATTGCGACCCGCACCGCATCACCTATTCACTGAAAGTCATGGCGATCGGGCTGTCGCAGATTATGTCGACGCAGATGGAAGTGTCCCGCACCGAACAGCTGCGCGAAATGGCGAACAAAGCTGAAATGCGCGCGTTGCAGAGCAAAATCAATCCGCACTTCCTGTTTAATGCACTGAATGCGATTTCCTCATCGATCCGTGCCAAACCTGACGTCGCACGCCAGCTGGTGATCAATCTCTCCCGTTATTTGCGTTACAATCTGGAGCTGAACGACGAGCTGATCGACCTGCGCAAGGAACTGCATCAGGTGCAGGATTACATCGCCATCGAACAGGCGCGTTTTGGCAGCAAACTGACGGTTATCTACGATATTGATGATGATATTTCGGTGAAAATTCCCAGCCTGCTGATCCAGCCGTTGGTGGAAAATGCCATCGTGCACGGCATTCAAAAATGCAGCGGCAAAGGCGTGGTGGTGATTTCAGTCAAGCACCATGCAAAGGGGATCTGGGTTTCTGTGAAAGACACCGGCCACGGGATTAATCAGGAAACCATTGACCGCGTGGCGCGTAATGAAATGCCGGGCATTAAAATTGGACTGCTGAATGTGCATCACCGCGTCTCTTTACTGTATGGTCAGGGGCTGGTGATCCGCCGTCTGGAACCAGGCACCGATATTTCGTTTCTGATAACCCAATCCCCGGCAAAAGTCACGGCAGCCCTCGAGAGCGATATAGCCTGACCCCGTCGAGGGAAGAACTCTTTACACATTTTACTGACGTCCGCTTTTCGGGCGTTCGCACGGGGGATAATTCCATGAACGCTATTATCGTCGAAGATGAAGTGCTGGCTCAGGAAGAGCTAAGTTACCTCATCAATACGCACAGCAGCATCAAAATTGAAGCCACGTTTGACGACGGGCTGGACGTGCTCAAATATCTGCAAACGCATGAAGTAGATGCGATTTTTCTTGATATCAGCATACCTTCTCTCGACGGCGTACTACTGGCGCAGAACATCAGTAAATTCGCCCATAAGCCTTACATCGTGTTTATCACCGCCTACAAAGAACACGCTGCCGAAGCCTTTGAAATCGAGGCGTTCGATTACATTCTCAAGCCGTATCACGAGTCGCGCATTGTAACCATGCTGCAAAAGCTGGAATCGCATTTTGCGCGCGATAAGCAGAGCGTGAATAAGCCGGAAGACGTTCAGCCGGCTCAGGGCAGCGCCACCCGCATGAGTCACAGTATCAATCTGATTAAAGACGAACGCATTATCGTCACTGACATCAACGATATTTATTACGCCGCCGCGCAGGAAAAGGTGACGCAGGTATATACCCGCAAAGAAGAATTCACCATGCCGATGAATATTACAGAGTTGTGCAACCGCCTGCCGGAAGAGCATTTTTTCCGCTGCCACCGGTCGTATTGTGTGAATTTGTCAAAGATCCGCGAGATCGTGCCGTGGTTTAACAACACGTACATTTTGCGGTTAAGCGATCTGGATTTTGAAGTGCCGGTGAGCCGCAGCAAAGTGAAAGAGTTCAGGCAATTAATGCGTTTTTAATAGGATTTCCTCCCCTTCTCAGGGGAGGAAATAAAATCAGATGGTCATACCCATCGACTGCCTCAGATATGCTCCTGAGCCTAGCAGTCCAGGCTGATCGTGGGTGATCAGGAACACCGGAATATCCATCAGGTAATCTTTGAAGCGGCCTTTATCTTCAAACGCAGCGCGGAAACCTGACGCTTTGAAGAATTCGAGGAAGCGCGGAACGATGCCACCCGCGATGTACACACCACCGAACGTGCCCATGTTCAGCGCCAGATTGCCACCAAAACGTCCCATGATCACACAGAACAGCGACAGGGCGCGGCGGCAGTCGACGTTTTCATCTGACAGCGCCAGCTCAGTCACGTCTTTGGGTTTGAAGTTCTCGGGGATGCGGTTATCGGATTTCACAATTGCACGATACAGATTCACCAATCCCGGACCAGAGAGAATACGCTCGGCAGAAACGTGTCCCATTTCAGTACGCAGTTGCTCGAGGATGATATCTTCTTCTTCACTGTTTGGCGCGAAATCCACATGACCGCCTTCGCCCGGCAGGCTCAGCCATTTTTTATCGGCATGGATCAGGTGCGCGACGCCAAGACCGGTGCCTGCGCCGTAGATGACCGACGGTTTGCCATCCACCGCTTTCTTACCGCCAAACTGCAACAAATCTTGTTCTTTCAACATCGGGATTGCCATGGAAACGGCGGTGAAGTCGTTGATGACTTCCAGATGCTGCAGGCCGAGGCTTTTTTTCATTTCGGCAATGGAGAACGCCCACGTATGGTTGGTCATCGCCACCCAGTCACCGGTGATCGGACAGGCAATAGCAATACACGCATCCTCAACCTCCTGATGCTGCTGCGAGAGATACTCACGCACTGCCGCTTCGAGGCTATCGTAATCCAGCCCGGAAAAGGTTTGTGACTGTGAAATTTCGCCGCTGTCTAAAGCGCAAAGCGCCAGACGGCAGTTAGTGCCCCCGACATCGCCCACCAGGGAGTATTTGGTCATGTTATTCTCCACGAAAATAATGTAGTTATACTGCGCACCCGCGTCAAAACGGCTGGGCCAGAGAGTACGCTGCCAGACGTCACGATGTAAGCGGTATTCATCAATGATTGCGACTGGCTAAAGCCTGCTAACAAGGCTATACAAGGTAAAAGTGCTTACATAATCGTGTGGGCAAAATAGCCGTATTTGCTATACGCTGCAACGCAGTTTTGAACCAACGTACATTTATGCGGCATGTCACGCAAAATAATGTCGAAGATCCGCAACCCGACCGCGCTTAGATTCATCGGAACTATCAGATAAGTATAACTATAAGGAAATATTTGCATGTTTCATCCCCGCGCCAGAATCATGCTGGCTTTTGCCCTGCCTGCTCTCATTATCGGCGTGTTATCGAGCCTGATTCTGGTGGCGGTCATGATGATTGCCGGAGCGCTGCAAACTTTGCTGTGGCAGCACATTCCCGCCGTACTGCACCTGAATACGCAGTCTGCCAGCTGGACGTTGTTCATGCTGACAATGACCGGGATCGGCGTTGGCGCGCTGATTAAGTATATGCCAGGACACGCCGGGCCGGATCCAGCGGCGGAATCGCTGATTGGCGCGCCAGTCACGGTGAATGCCTTACCCGGTCTGGCACTGGCGCTGATGCTCGGTTTAGCGGGCGGTGTCAGCCTCGGCCCTGAATATCCGATTACGGTGATCAATATCGCGCTGGCCGCAGCCTTTGGCGCGCGGTTTATGCCGAAAGTGCCGACCACCGACTGGGTGATTCTGGCAGCAGCGGGCACCATCGGTGCGCTGTTTGGCACACCGGTTGCCGCAGCGCTGATATTCTCGCAATCGCTCGGCACCAATAAAGACGTGCCGCTGTGGGATCGTCTTTTCGCACCGCTGGTCGCGGCAGGCGCAGGGGCGATCACCACCGATCAGTTCTTCGAACCTGATTTCTCCCTGAGCATTCCCGCATATGACAGTTCCCGTCTCATCGACATTTTCAGCGGTTCCGTTGTGGTGCTGATCGCCGTCGCGCTGGGGATGATCGCCGTCTGGCTGTTCCCGCACCTTCACCGGCTATTCAACAGCATCCATAATCCGGTGCTGAGACTGGGTATCGGCGGGTTTGTGCTCGGCCTGCTGGCGCTGATTGGCGGGGAAATCACGCTGTTCAAAGGGCTGGATGAAATGAAGGAACTGGCGCACTCCAACCAGCTGTTTGAGATGGGGCCGCTGCTGGCGATCACCCTGACCAAACTTGCGGCCTTAGTGGTCGCGGCGGCCTGTGGTTTTCGCGGCGGGCGCATCTTCCCGGCGGTGTTTGTCGGCGTCTCGCTCGGCCTGATGCTGCATCAATACGCGCCAGATGTGCCGGCGGCGGTGACGGTTTCCTGCGCTGTGATGGGCATGGTGCTGGTGGTCACGCGCGACGGCTGGCTCAGTTTGTTTATGGCCGCCGCCGTGGTGCCGGGGCTGAAATTACTGCCGCTGCTGTGCATCGTGATGCTGCCAGCCTGGCTGATGCTGGCAGGGAAACCGCTGATGCTGGTGGCAAAACAGCAGTTGCGCCGCCAGCCGCCAGATCCTGAGTCGTAATATTTAAGTACCGTCGTTGAGAGAGAACTCCGCCGCCGCCAGCGCATGAATGGCGGTGGTGTCGAAGACCGGCACGCTGGCGTCTGCGACACCGACCAGCAGGGTGATTTCAGTACACCCGAGAATAATACCTTCAACGCCCTGCTGTTCCAGTTTGCCAATGATCCGCCGGTACTCTTCCCGTGACGCGTCATTAATGATCCCCAGACACAACTCTTCGTAGATGATCCGGTGGACAATTGCGCGGTCGGCTTCATCCGGCGTCACGACCTCAATCTGATGAATATCCTGCAAACGCCCGCGATAGAAATCCTGTTCCATGGTGAAACGGGTGCCAAGCAGGCCGATTTTTCGCAGCCCCTGCCCTTTAATTTTTTCTGCCGTCGCATCAGCGATATGCAGTAACGGCAGGCCGCCGATGCGTTCGATATCTTCCGCCACTTTATGCATGGTGTTGGTACAGACCACAATCACTTCTGCCCCGGCGCGGGCCAGCGCATTGGCTGCATTACCGAGGAGTTCGCCCGCCTGCTGCCAGTCTCCGGCCATTTGCAGTTTTTCAATTTCATAGAAATCGACGCTGTAGAGAAACAGTTTGGCTGAGTGTAAGCCGCCGAGCTGCTGCTTTACGTGTTCGTTGATCATACGGTAATACGGCACGGTGGATTCCCAGCTCATGCCGCCAATCAGCCCTAAGGTCTTCATGTTCGCCCCTGAATGTGTGTGATGTGCAAAACCATAACCGACAAAAAGCCCGCAAACAAAGGAAATGTCTGCGGGCTTTTCGGTATGACATCACTGCGCCGATCAATGCTTCGCCGGGCAATCCTGCATTGTCTGACGACGGCTTATCCAGCGATGACGCAGGGTGTCGTAGATCCAGTTGTACGCCACGGTGTACGGCAGGAAGAACAGGAAGAACCCGATTTCCAGCATGAATGCGTCCAGCAGGCTGATACCCAGCCACAGCGCGGCAATCGGCAGACCGATAAGGATAAAGCCGCCTTCAAAGCCCAGGGCGTGAGCCACACGGATTTTAAACGTCCGCACCACGCGCGATACAGGCCAGAACCGGTCAAAAATGGTGTTGTAGACGATGTTCCACACCATCGCCGTGGTCGACAACATGATGGCCAGCGCGCCCATTTCCCAGACCGGTTTATTTAACAACCAGGCTGCCGCCGGGGCTGAGATCAGCACGGCCAGCGTTTCGAAGCCCACCGCATGAAAAATGCGCTCGCCGTAGGTTTTCTGAGAAATGTTCCGTGTTTGCTTAGACATAAAAACCTGCCTGATTCCTGAATGTTAATGGGTGACGGTTGTCACAGGCAGGCAGTATCATCATAAAATGAGATAGATAAAAGATAGTAAGTATCGATAAAATAGATACTTCAATATTTAGGAGACTGATCATGCGTTATTCGCCGGAAGCCCTGATGGCCTTTGTGGAAGCCGCCGACGCCGGATCCTTTTCCGCCGCCGCCAGAAAGTTGCGCAAAAGCCAGTCCACCGTCAGTACCGCCATCGCTAATCTGGAAGTCGATTTAGGCGTGACGTTGTTCGACCGCCAAAGCCGCCATCCGGTGCTGACACCCGCCGGACAGCGCGTGCTGAGCCACGTTCAGGCGATCCTTGCCGCCAGTGAACGCCTCGACGAACTGGCGGTGCGGTTATCCACCCAGGTGGAAACGCGCCTGACGTTTGTCCTTTCAGATACGTATCAGCCCACCCATCACGAAGCGCTGCTGCGCCGGTTCGAACGGCGTTATCCCGATATCGAATTTGAGTGCCAGATAGCGGAAGACCAGGACGTCATTGATCTGTTGCAGTCGGGCCGCGCCCATATCGGCATGGTGGAAGTTCAGAAGAGCTATCCGCCGGACATCGGTGTGGCGCGACTGCCGGAGCAGACGGATATGTCTATTTTTTGCAGCAAAAACCATCCGCTGGCAAAGATCCCGCAGCTGCAACCCGAGCAGTTACACACCTTCCGCGAACTGTGTCTGCAACCTTACAGCCGCCGGGAAATGCCGCGCGCACAGGGACAGATCTGGTCTGCACCGAGCTATCTGATGCTGCTGGAAATGGCGGAACAAGGATTTGGATGGGCGACGTTACCCCACTGGCTGGTGCAGCAGTTCGGGCATGACAAGCTGATCGCCCTTCCACTTCGCGGCTGGCCCAAAAAAATTTCGGTGGATGCGGTCTGGAGCAAGAATAATCAGCCCGGACCGGCGGGAAGCTGGTTCATCGACCAGCTGACTGACCCGCCGTCGCCGGATGCGGACTTACTGCCCTGAGTTACGCTTCGCCAGCGATTTGGTGACAGAATCGAGCAACTCAGGAATGTCCATTTTCGGCAAGATCACCTCAATCCACGCCATCCGCCGTTCGGCGCTGGCCTGTTCAATTGCCGCTTTCAGCGCCTGCGGGGAATCTGCCCGCGCGCTGAATACGGTTTTACCGCCGAACGCCGCCGGAAACTGCGTCCAGTTCCACTGCGCGATGTCGTTGTAGCGCTGCGTCTCACCGTGGATCGCCCTTTCTACCGTATAGCCTTCATTGTTGATCACGAAAATCACCGGCGGCAGTCCGTAGCGGATCGCTGCGCCTAAGCCCTGAAGCGTCAGCTGCGCCGAGCCATCGCCGATAAGCAACACCACACGGCGATCCGGCACCGCAATCTGCACGCCAAACGCGGCAGGCAGCGTAAAACCGATCGACCCCCACAATGGCTGGACGACAAACTGGCAATCCTGTGGCAGCGTCAGCGCCGCCGCGCCGAAACAGGATGTGCCCTGCTCGGCTACCAGCACGTCGCCGGGCCGGAGGAAGGCCTGAATCTGTTGCCAGAAGGCATGCTGATCGAGCGTGCCATCCGCCGGTTGAGGAAGCGTCATGCGCTTCACGGCATACGGCGGCCACAGGGAGGCCAGTTCAGCCGTCAGCCGGTGCAGCACGCTGACGGTTTTGGCGACCGGCAGGTGATGGAAGATCTGATTACCGACGCGGGCGGAAAACGGCTGGAGATCGATACATTTTTCGGCGGGAAGTTGCTGGGTGAAACCGGCGGTGATGGTGTCAGTGAATTTAACGCCAACGGTAATCACCACGTCAGCGCCTTCAATCGCCTCTTGGGTGGAAGCAGCGCTGGCAGCGCCGGAGTATGTACCGGCAAAATTCGGCTGCTGTTCGTTGAATAATCCTTTGCCCATCAGCAGCGTTGAGTGCGCCATCGGCACTTCTTCCATCCACTGTTCCAGTGCGGCCTGCACGCCAAAACGGTCGGCGAGAAAATCCGCCAGCAGGGCAACGCGTCCTGCACGACGAAGTTGAGCATCGGCGGCCGCCACGAAGGCTTCCAGCGAAGACGCCGAAAACGCCGGTTGCCGTGCAGGGACGGCGTGCGCCCGCGTGCTGACCGGCATGGCGGCGACATCGCTCGGCAACAACAGATAGCCGGGACGCGAAGTGTAGATCACTTCCTCAATAACGCGGTCGATTTCGGTCAGCGCATTTTCCGGGGTCAGCGAGCCGAGTGCCACACTCACCGGCTGCGACATGCGCATGAAATGGCTGAAATCGCCGTCGCCCAGCGTGTGATGCAGTAATTCACCTTTACGCTGTGCAGAAAGTGGTGGCGCGCCCACGATGTGGATCACCGGAACATATTCGGCATAACTGCCCGCAATGCCGTTCAGCGCGCTGAGTTCACCGACGCCAAAGGTGGTCAGCAGCGCGGCTATGCCTTTGGTGCGGGCATAACCGTCCGCGCCATAGGCCGCATTGAGCTCGTTGGTGCAGCCAACCCAGGTAATTTGCTGATGGTTGATGACGCTGTCGAGAAATTGCAGATTGTAATCGCCCGGCACGCCAAACAGTTCGGAGATACCGCTAAAGGACAAGCGATCTAAGAGATAGTCACCTACGGTGTATACATTATCCATGACGATCCTCTGTTAAATAGAATGCAAACAGTTAATCCCACTAGCCTAAGTATTACGCCAAAACAGGGAATAGGATATTTATTATCCGAAATAAGACGTGGCAACGCAGAGTTACAGCATTGCACTGAGATCTTGCAACGGTGCAGATTCAGCAATAAAAGTAATGGACGATGATAATAACTCCGCTTTTCAACGGAAACGGAAAGTAAGGATTGTTCTGGTTGTGATCGGAGTAGCTGGAATTGCGAGTGAAAACGCATACACTAAAACAGCATTTACCTCATCCTTACATTATTTCTACCTCAATCAGAAAGGTTCTTATGCCGTATCTTGCCAGTCAAAACCGTTACGAAAAGATGGAATATCGTCGCTGCGGCCATAGCGGCCTGAAACTGCCCGCCGTTTCCCTCGGCCTGTGGCACAACTTCGGCGATAACGCGCATTTTGAGAATGGCCGCAAACTTATCCGCCATGCTTTTGACCACGGGATCACCCACTTCGACCTCGCCAACAACTACGGGCCACCTCCGGGTTCGGCAGAGCAGCATTTTGGCCGCATTTTGCAGGAAGATTTGCTGGCGTACCGCGACGAGCTGATCATCTCCTCAAAAGCCGGTTACACCATGTGGGACGGCCCTTACGGCGACTGGGGTTCCAAAAAATATCTGGTCGCCAGCCTGAATCAGAGCCTGAAACGTATGGGCCTGGACTACGTGGATATCTTCTATCATCACCGCCCGGATCCCGACACACCGCTGGAAGAAACCATGGCCGCGCTGGATTTGATCGTGCGTCAGGGCAAAGCGCTGTACGTCGGGCTGTCCAACTATCCGGCTGACCGCGCCAAAGAAGCGTTTGAAATCCTGAAACAGCTCGGTACGCCATGCCTTATCCATCAGCCGAAATATTCAATGTTTGAGCGCTGGGTGGAGGCTGATTTGCTGGAGACGCTGGCAGATAACGGCGTCGGTTCAATCGCCTTCTCTCCTCTGGCCGGTGGCGTTCTGACTGACCGTTATCTGGCCGGCATTCCTGAGGATTCACGCGCCGCCAGCGGCAGTAAATTCCTCACTACCGATTCGCTTACTGAAGAAAAACTGGCGAAAGTCCGCAAGCTGAATGACATCGCGCAGGCGCGCGGGCAGAAGCTTTCGCAGATGGCGCTGGCGTGGGTGCTGCGAGGCGACCGCGTGACCTCCGTACTGATTGGTGCCAGCAAAACCAGTCAGATTGATGACGCAGTTGGCATGGTCGCTAACCGTCATTTCACGCAGGAAGAACTGGCGGCGATTGAAGCGATTTTAGTGTAAACGTTTACGCAAATGAGCAAAAAATGCGCCTTTATGGAGACTCAGTAAGGATTCCGTTAAGGCGCGTAAATCAATCAAAACAGGATTGCGACCAATAGAATAGAGGGCCCCTTAGCCTTATAACTGTCAGCATAAATTATAAGGAATCTGGGGGCATTATGATTAAGCCTTTACTGTTCGGTACATTATTGTTTGCACTGCTTCCTGCTGCGGCTCCCGCTGTGCAGGCCAGCAGCTTTAGCCTGAGTACTCCGGGGCTTTCAATCAATATCGGTGACCGCGACCGTCGTGGTTATTACTGGGATGGGTATGACTGGCGTGATGCCGGCTGGTGGAACAATCACCGCGGGCGTTACTACGGCGAACGCAGCCATCGCGGCTATTACTGGGATGGCGGCCGCTGGCGCGATCGCGGCTGGTGGGACAACCGCTCTCATCATCGTCCGCCTCCGCCGCGCTATTACGGGCGTCCGCACTATGATAATCATGGTCGCGGGCCGGACCGGGGTCATGGTCACGACAGAGGGCGTGGCCCGGATCGCGGACATGATGACCACCGGGGTCATGGCGATCACCGCCATTAATCCGCGAAGAGTTGAGATAAAAAAACGGGACAGTTTGCGCTGTCCCGTTTTTTATTACGCCGTCGCTGCGGTTATTTCAGCATCCCGATCAGCAGATAAAGGTTAAGGCTGACAACAATCAGCACGATAAGCCGCCCCGCCCATTGAACGGTTCTGGTGTTGGTCATCTCGCCCATCAGGCTGCGGTTGCCGGTAAATGCCAGCAGCGGTAACAGCGCCAGCGCAATCCCGAAACTCAGCAACACCTGGCTCATCACCAGAATTCGTGTGGCGTCCAGCCCCATCAGGATGACGATAAAGGACGGCATCATAGTGACGACGCGACGCACCCAAATTGGGATATAGAACTTCACAAAGCCCTGCATGACCACCTGTCCGGCCAGTGTTCCGACGACGGTTGAAGACAACCCGGCGGCAACCAGACTCAGGCCAAACGTGGTGGCGGCGGCGTGGCCGAGTAAAGGTTGCAGCGTCAGATAAGCCTCATCCAGCTCGCTGATACCGCTGTGCCCGCTAAAGTGGAAAGCCGCAGCGGCGGTCGCCATCATGGCCAGATTCACGAAACCGGCGATGGTCATGGCGATACCGACATCCAGCTTGGTGGCAGAATAACGTTGCGCTTTCGACGCCTTGCCCCCGCGCTGGGTCAGCGAAGAGTGCAGATAGATGACGTGCGGCATAATGGTCGCCCCCAGCACACCGGCGGCCAGATAAACGGAATCACTGGTCGGCAGCGCCGGAATTAACATCCCTTTACCCAGCGCGACCATGCTCGGCTGCGAGAAGAATAGTTCGACAATGTAGGCGGCAGCCACGAACAGCAGAAGACCGGCGATCACCAGTTCCAGCGGCTTTTGTCCGCGCTTTTGCAGGGCAAGAATAATGAAGGTGGCGATGCCGGTCAGCACTGCGCCCTGAAAAAGCGATACGCCGAGCAGTAATTTGAAGCCGATGGCCGCACCGATAAATTCCGCCAGATCGGTGGCCATCGCAATGATTTCTGCCTGCACCCAGTAAGCCCAGACGGCGGGACGCGGGAAGCGATCGCGAATGTGTTCAGCGAGGTTTTTACCGGTGGCGATGCCAAGCTTGGCAGAAAGAAGCTGGATCAACATCGCCATCACGTTGGCCCAGACGATGACCCACAGCAGCTGGTAGCCGTAAGAGGCACCGGCCTGGATGTTTGTCGCGAAGTTACCCGGATCGATATAACCGATGGCGGCGATAAAAGCCGGTCCCATCAGCGAAAGCTTCATCTTTCTGGATGCGCGGCCTGAAGATTCGGTCCGGCTGTTCAACATAAAGTGTTAACCCCTACAATTATTGCGCTTACACAAATATCGTCTAAATGATAATGATTATCAAGTGCATTTAGATAAATTTGAGCGATGATTCTGATAGGCAGTAAGCGACGACGTGATAACTGTGTGGTTATTCGCCCGCCCGGCTTTCTCAATCCGGACGCGCGCGCTTTCCTAAAACAGAGGCTATTTGACCAGATTTAGAACGCATTACGGCACATGATAAAGCTAGCACAGGAAAGCAAACTGTGCCTATTTTTCTTAACATCTTGATTTTTTGTGTGGTGGAATGGGATTTGTTGCAATTCGTGTCTGCAATTTCTATATTTGCAAGCGACTTCACGTTTTAAATGTACGCGTTACATAGAATGTCCGTCGAAATATAGCCTGCCTCTAATTTGGAGCACCCATGTCTAACATTTTGCACTTTGTATTAGCGTTGGCCGTTGTCGCAGTACTCGCTTTACTGGTGAGCCGTGACCGTAAAAGTATCCGTTTACGGTTCATCGTTCAGCTGTTAGTGATCGAAGTCCTATTAGCCTATTTCTTCCTGAACTCCTCTATCGGTTTAGGTTTTGTGCAAGGCTTCTCAAACATGTTTGAGAAATTATTAGGCTTCGCTGCGGAAGGAACCGGCTTCGTATTTGGGGGCATGAGCGATAAAGGATTAGCGTTCTTCTTCTTGAAAGTCTTGTGTCCGATCGTGTTCATTTCTGCACTGATCGGTATTTTGCAACACATTCGCGTACTCCCTTTCGTCATCCGTATCATCGGTACGGTACTGTCGAAAATTAATGGCATGGGAAAACTGGAATCTTTCAACGCCATCAGTTCCCTGATTTTGGGTCAGTCAGAAAACTTTATCGCGTATAAAGATATTCTGGGCAAAATGTCTGAAAAACGTATGTACACCATGGCCGCTACGGCAATGTCGACAGTTTCTATGTCGATCGTGGGTGCGTACATGACCATGCTGGAACCGCGCTACGTTGTCGCTGCGCTGGTGCTCAACATGTTCAGTACCTTTATCGTGCTGTCACTGATCAACCCGTATAAAGTGGATTCAGAAGAAGACCTGCAGATCGGTAACACGCATCAGGGCCAGAGCTTCTTTGAAATGCTGGGGGAATACATCCTCGCTGGTTTCAAAGTCGCTATCATTGTGGCAGCCATGTTGATTGGTTTCATCGCACTGATTTCCTGCCTGAATGCGCTGTTCGACGTGGTATTCGGTATCACCTTCCAGGGTGTGCTGGGTTATGTCTTCTATCCGTTTGCATGGATGATGGGCGTTCCTAGCCACGAAGCCTTGCAGGTCGGCAGCATGATGGCAACCAAACTGGTTTCCAACGAATTCGTTGCGATGCTGGATTTGCAGAAAGTTGCTACAGAGTTGTCACCACGCAGCGTCGGTATCCTGTCCGTGTTCCTGGTGTCCTTCGCTAACTTCTCCTCGATTGGTATCGTGGCAGGGGCTATCAAAGGCCTGAACGAACATCAGGGCAACGTGGTTTCACGCTTCGGCCTGAAACTGCTGTACGGCTCAACGCTGGTGAGCGTGTTGTCTGCTTCTATCGCGGGTCTGGTACTGGCGTAAGTAAGCGAACGACAGAACGACAAGAAAGGCGCTTCGGCGCCTTTTTTTATGCCTGCAATGGGGGAAATACCGGGAGTAAAGCACGCAAAAGTAGGGAAATGCAGAAAGCAAAAAACCCGCCGAAGCGGGTTTCTTTAATATTTGGTGGAGATAAGCGGGATCGAACCGCTGACCTCTTGCATGCCATGCAAGCGCTCTCCCAGCTGAGCTATACCCCCACACGAGGTACTTCTTTTTTCACTTCACGTTCACATCTCTGTTTCCCTTTGAGGAAACGACCAACTGACTCTGGAAAGGAAGTTGGTGGAGATAAGCGGGATCGAACCGCTGACCTCTTGCATGCCATGCAAGCGCTCTCCCAGCTGAGCTATACCCCCAATTCAAACCAGTAAAAACCGGTGAACGGGGCGCATGATATGAAACCGTGTCTACCCTGTCAACGGCTAAATCCGTTTATGTAACCAAGCGCTGAAAAAGCCGCCAAATACCCCATTTGGCTGGAAAAAACCCTCTGCCCTTAAGCAAATAATCAGCAGGATGCTTTGTTTTATCATCTCCCCGGCAGCCCGCACTGTGACTAGCTTTATGATCAGCCTACACATTTCTTTAACAAGCAGGATTTAATGATTAATGAAATGTTAGCAGACTATTAAAATCGCCTTGTTTTGAGAGAAATCTCAGAATAGACTGCTCGCGCAATAATCATAATCCATTACTTCGAGCAATCTCATGTCCTTGTATTCACCTAAAGAAATCGCATCCATCGCTGTTACGGCAGGCGTTAATAAAAGCCATTCCTCCGTGTTGAATTTGTTAATTTTGGGTTTCCTGGCGGGCGCATTCATCGCCACCGGTTTCCTGCTGGATCTGCACGTAATAGGGACGTTACCTGCATCCTGGGGTTCTTTCAGTAATCTGTTGGGCGCGGCCGTATTCCCGGTCGGCATTATTCTGACCGTCTTAGCAGGGGGAGAACTGCTGACCGGAAATATGATGACCTTACCGATTGCCTGGTTCGCCCGTCAGATAAGCCTGTTCGCCGTGCTGCGTAACTGGTTCTGGGTCACACTGGCTAACCTGCTGGGCAGCCTGGCCGTGGCGTACTTTTTCGGCCATGTGTTGGGGCTGACCGAAGGCGTATTCCTGAGCAAAACGGTGGCCACTGCGACTGCGAAAGTGAACGCCGATTTTATGCACGCGTTCATTTCTGGCATCGGCTGCAACTGGCTGGTGTGTCTGGCGATCTGGCTGGCTTTCGCCAGTAAAGAACTGGGCGGTAAAGTGATCGGGATGTGGTTCCCGGTGATGGCATTCGTGGCGATCGGCTTCCAGCACGTGGTGGCAAACATGTTCATCATTCCTGCCGCGATTTTTGCCGGTGCGCTGAGCTGGTCTCAGTACTTCCCGAACTTCGTTGCCGTATTCCTCGGTAACGCGGTCGGCGGTGCGGGCTTTGTCGGTCTGATGTATTTTCTGGCTTACCGCCCTACCGTGGCCGCGCCTGCGACCGAACAACGTTAATCCTCGTCCTTTAACGTAATAAAAAAGCCAGCGCGGGAAACCGGCTGGCTTTTTTTACGTCTGAACGATGGAATTACTGCTGTTGCGTTTCACGCTCAGCAATAAAAGCCAGCGCCATATCGATACGCGCCAGCACACGGCTCTGCCCGATAGCGTGAACGGTGACGTCCACACCAGGAGACTGGCCCGCGCCGGTGACGGCTACGCGCAGCGGCATGCCGACTTTACCCATCCCCACTTCCAGCTCATCCGCCGTGCCCTGAATGGCATGGTGAATGTTTTCAGCCGTCCAGTCAGTGATGGCAGCCAGTTTAGCGCGAACCACTTCCAGCGGCTGACGGGCAACCGGACGCAGGTGTTTCTTCGCCGCATCGGCATCAAACTCTGCAAAATCTTCGTAGAAGTAACGGCAGGATTCCGCCATTTCTTTCAGGGTCTTGCAACGCTCGCCCAGCAGGGTCACGATTTCAAACAGCTGCGGGCCGTTGCGGGTTTCGATACCAGCCTGCTCTACGTGCCACAACAGGTGCGTTGCGACATATTGCGGGTCCATCGAGTTGATGTAGTGATGGTTCAGCCATTGCAGTTTTTCAGTGTTAAACGCACTCGCAGACTTGCTGACGTTTTCCAGTGAGAACAGCGCTTTCATTTCATCGCGACTGAAGATTTCCTGATCGCCATGAGACCAGCCCAGACGAACCAGATAGTTCAGCAGCGCTTCCGGCAGATAACCATCATCGCGATACTGCATCACGCCGACCGCACCATGACGCTTGGACAGTTTTTTGCCATCGTCACCCAGAATCATGGAAACGTGCGCGTAAACCGGTACTGGTGCGCCCAGTGCTTTCAGGATGTTGATCTGACGCGGGGTGTTGTTGATATGGTCTTCGCCACGGATAACGTGGGTAATTTCCATATCCCAGTCATCGACCACGACGCAGAAATTATAAGTAGGAGAACCGTCGGTGCGGCGGATGATCAGGTCGTCCAGTTCGTCGTTGCTAAATTCAATCGGCCCACGGATCTGATCATCAAAGATAACAGAACCTTCCTGCGGGTTACGAAAACGCACGACGCACGGCTCATCAGCGGCGTGATGTTCGTGGCTATCGCGGCAACGGCCGTCATAACGAGGCTTTTCGTTATTCGCCATCTGATGCTCACGCAGCTCTTCCAGACGTTCTTTAGAACAGTAGCATTTATAGGCGGTACCGTTTTCCAGCATTTCGTCAATCACGCTGTTATAGCGGTCAAAACGTTTGGTCTGGAAATACGGGCCTTCATCCCAGTCCAGATTCAGCCAGTTCATGCCATCCATAATCGCGTCGATCGCTTCCTGAGTGGAACGCTCGAGATCGGTGTCTTCGATACGCAGCACAAACTCACCGCCAAGGTTGCGGGCAAAGAGCCAGGAATAGAGTGCGGTACGGGCGCCACCGACGTGCAGATAGCCGGTCGGGCTTGGGGCAAAACGGGTTTTGATTTTCATCCGGGTGCAACCTTAATCATGCAACGCTACGAAACGCTGCTATCAATTAACAAAAAGTGGCTGACATTCTACCACTCTGCCCTGAATCCTCAACGCCGATACAGGGTAAGGCGACCGGTTTAAGACCATGAATGCGTAAAGAATCGACTACGCGGGCGAGAAACACGTCATGTTGTCTAAAAATAAGCCGAACGATCATTTTTGTTTTTAAAAAGCGTTGACGTAATTTCAAGTATCCCTATAATGCGACTCCATCACGACGGGGGCGATTAGCTCAGTTGGTAGAGCATCTCCTTTACACGGAGGGGGTCGGCGGTTCGAACCCGTCATCGCCCACCACTCTTAGAGTGGACGCGTTGTGATAGTAAGCAGGAATGAGAAATGGGCGATTAGCTCAGTTGGTAGAGCATCTCCTTTACACGGAGGGGGTCGGCGGTTCGAACCCGTCATCGCCCACCATTTCTCAGCAGTTTCTGACTTACGTTGTGGAGTACCCAGAAGTGGGCGATTAGCTCAGTTGGTAGAGCATCTCCTTTACACGGAGGGGGTCGGCGGTTCGAACCCGTCATCGCCCACCACTTCTGCGGGCCGTTAGCTCAGTTGGTAGAGCAGTTGACTTTTAATCAATTGGTCGCTGGTTCGAATCCAGCACGGCCCACCAATTCAGAGAAAAGCGCCTTTTGGCGCTTTTTTCGTATGTGAAATTCGGAATCACCCCGTGATGGAGGCCGAATCAATCCAGCACGGCCCACCACTCTTTATTGATAAAGAAGAGAGAAAAGCGCCTTTTGGCGCTTTTTTCGTATGTGAAATTCGAAATCACCCCGTGACGGAGGCGAACCCGCTGCTGGTGCTAATATCTCCTCCTTCCTACTTCAGGGTAAACATCGGCACCACTTTATTGTGCAGCGCCGGATTATCGCTTTCGTCTTTCAGATTCACGCCGGACAGCTGCCGGTGGAAAGATTGTTCCAGCAACCAGGCGAGCTTAAACGCGGCCTGCGGGTAATCCAGGCCTTCCGGTCGCACGTTCGAAATACAATTGCGCTCCGACTCCAGCCTTTTGGTATGCGGCCCCCAGGTCATGTAGATGCCTAAACTGTCGGGTGAGGACAATCCCGGACGTTCGCCGATCAAAATCGCCACTGCCTTTGCTTTCATCAGCTGCGCAATATCATCCCCCAGCGCCACGCGGGACTGATGCGCCAGAACCACCGGCCCTAACGTCAGCTCCAGCGCCGTCAAATACGGCAGCAGCGCTTTAATCAGCGGCACGGCCTGACGATGAACGGCTTTGGAAGATAATCCGTCAGCAACGACCAGCACGATATCCGACGGCTTCAGCGCGAAGCTTTGTAGCGACTCACGGCTTTCTTCGGAAAGTTTGCGCCCCAGATCCGGACGGCACAGATAAGTTGCCCTGTCCGGCGCAGCACTGGCGACGGTCAGCGTTTCCAACCCCATCTGATGAAGTTCGGTTTCCAGCGCATCACTGTCGAAAGGCTGATGCACGGCGTCACGCGCCTGCGCATGGGCTAATCCGAAACGCAGCAGTTCATCCGTCGGCAGACTAGAGCCGGTTCGCCCCAGCGCAATGCGCGCCGCGGTAAACTGCCGCAGCGTTTCCCACGGATTGTTATGGACCAGCGGCGACAGCCATTTGTCTTTATCGGTCACAGGCTTTCCTCAGCTTAATTGCGGCAACTGACGCAGTAACGGATGCGACGCGCGGGTATCCTGCAATACACCCTGCGGATCAATAATTTTCATTTTCTCCAGCCAGACGGCAAATTCCGGCGCGTGTTTAAGCCCCAGCAGCTCGCGGATATATAACGCGTCGTGGAACGACGTACTCTGATAGTTCAGCATGATGTCATCCGCGCCAGGCACGCCAATCAGGAACGTCAGCCCGGCGGTGCCCAGCAGCGTCAGCAATGTGTCCATATCGTCCTGATCGGCTTCGGCATGGTTGGTGTAACACACATCGCAGCCCAGCGGCACGCCCAGCAGTTTCCCGCAGAAATGGTCCTCCAACCCGGCGCGGATGATTTGCTTGCCGTCATAGAGATATTCCGGCCCGATAAAGCCAACTACCGTATTGATCAGCAGCGGCGAGAATCGTCGGGCGATGGCATAAGCGCGCGCTTCACAGGTTTGCTGATCGACACCGAAATGCGCATTGGCAGACAAACAGCTCCCCTGCCCGGTTTCGAAATACATCACGTTATCGCCAAGCGTCCCGCGTTTCAGGCTCAGCGCCGCCTGTTGCGCCTCCTCCAGCAGCGCCAGATTGATGCCAAACCCGCTGTTGGCGGCCTCCGTTCCTGCGATCGACTGAAACACCAGATCGACCGGCGCGCCGCGTTCCACCAGTTTGATGGTATTGGTGACGTGAGTCAGCACGCAGGACTGCGTGGGGATTTCAAAGCGCGTGATGATGTCATCGAGCATGTAGTTGAGATTTTCCAGCAGCGGCAGGCTGTCGCTGGCCGGATTGATGCCGATAACCGCGTCGCCTGAACCGTAAAGCAAGCCGTCGAGCATACTGGCGGCGATGCCCTGCAAGTTGTCCGTCGGATGATTCGGTTGAAGGCGCACGCTCATGTGCCCCGGCAGGCCGATGGTGTTGCGAAATTGAGTGATCACCCGGCATTTTTTAGCGACCAGAATCAGATCCTGATTGCGCATCAGCTTGCTGACTGCCGCCGCCATTTCCGGTGTAATTCCCCACGCGACCGCCGCCAGTACCGCGCTGTCCGTTTTTTCGCTCAGCAGCCAGTCACGAAAATCCCCCACGGTGAGATGTGAAATCGCGGCAAATGCCGCGACGTCGTGGGTATCGATAATCAGCCGCGTGACTTCATCATCTTCATACGGCACCAGCAGCTGTTGCAGGAAGGTTTTCAGCGGGACGTCGGCCAGCGCCATTTTTGCCGCCATCCGCTCTTCCGCGCTGGTCGCCGCCACTTCAGCAAGATAATCCCCCGACCTCGCGGGGGATGCTTTTGCCATCAGCTCACGTAAATCCTTAAACCGGTAGCTGCGATGGCTCAATGTGGTTTGAAACATAACGCTCCTTAGCGAACCGGGTTATTTGCCAATTTTGGCCGATGCCGGTCGCAGTCCACGTAACTGCGGGTCTTCCGCTGCATCGGTACGCGCCTGATGTGTCAGCAGGAACCAGGCGTAGGCCAGCAGCATCATGGCGGCAAAGATCAAAAACAGCAGTGTGTTGTAATAGATCATAGCCCCCAGGCACACCACCGCCAGCACCAGAGCCAGCGCCGGTGCAAAAGGATAGAGTGGCGCACGGAATGGCCGGATCAGATTCGGCTCGCTGCGGCGCAGTTTGAACAACGCCGCCATCGAAATGATGTACATCACAATCGCACCAAACACCGACATGGTCACGATATTCGCGGTCAGCGGCTGTCCGCCGATCACGATCAGTGAATCCGAGAAAATCGCCGCAATGCCTACCACGCCACCGGCGATAATGCCCAGATGCGGAGTCTGGAAACGTGCATTCACCGTCGCCAGCCGTTTGGGCAGATACCCTGCTCGCGCCAGCGCAAATATCTGACGGGAATAGCCCATGATGATGCCGTGGAAAGACGCAATCAGTCCGAACAGCCCCAGCCAGACCAGCATATGCAGCCAGCCGCTGTTGCTGCCGACAATCAGTTTCATCGCCTGAGGTAACGGATCGTTGATATTCGACAATTTGGTCCAGTCGCCCACACCGCCGGCAAATAACATCACGCCCAGCGCCAGCACGGTGAGCGTCAGGATCCCGCCGATAAAGGCTTTCGGAATGGTGCGCTGCGGATCTTTGGCTTCTTCAGCGGCCATTGATGCGCCTTCAATGGCCAGGAAAAACCAGATGGCAAAAGGGATCGCCGCAAAGATGCCGGAGAACGCCGCCGGGCTGAACGTATCGCTGCCGGCCCAGCCTCCGTGCATGAAGTTTGACATCTGGAAGCCCGGTGCAACCACGCCCATAAATACCAGCAGTTCAAAAATCGCCAGCAACGTCACCAGCAGTTCAAATGTCGCGGCAATGCTGACGCCAAGAATATTCAGTACCATGAAAACAATGTACGCGCCGACTGCCACCCATTTCGGTTCGATGGAAGGAAACTGCACGTTGAGATAAGCACCTATAGCCATCGCAATCGCCGGTGGCGCAAAAACAAATTCCACCAGCGTGGCGAATCCCGCGACGAATCCCCCCGTCGGCCCGAAGGCGCGATAGGCGTAGGCAAAAGGCCCGCCCGCATGAGGAATTGAGGTGGTGAGTTCGGTAAAGCTGAAAATAAAGGCGCAATACATGGCGGCAATCACCAGTGCGGTGATAAGAAAGCCCAGCGTACCGGCCTGCGCCCAGCCGTAGCTCCAGCCAAAATACTCGCCGGAGATGACCAGCCCGACGGCGATGCCCCAGAGTTTAAAACTGCCCAGCGTCCGCTTTAATACGGGAGTGACTTTCGTGGTTTGCATGTGTGATCCCCTGCCCGGTGATAACTCAATTTTTGTTGGAAAAGAGACTGCCGCAGCTCTGCCCTATTTTTCTGCGGTATGACCCATCCTGCAAAGGCTGTACCACTTAACCAATCCAGCAAACATGCGGCCTGACACCTTTCAGCCGGGTGGTTTGCTTCATTTTGGCGCGTCCGGGTTGCAGCAAAATCCGAAACGGTGCGTTGACGCGCTGTCATCAAGTTTGGCTACAATGAGATCCCATTCCTGAGGAGAACCGTGCGTGAAAGAGATGGAGCAGCAAATTATCACCTGGCTCAGCGACGAACCGATGCATCTGCGGGCGCTGAATGAAGTGCAAAAACTGGGGCTGAACGATGCGTGGCTGGCGGCGGGTTTTGTACGCAATCTGGTGTGGGACCGGCTGCATGGCTATCCGCACACCACACCACTCAACGATATCGACGTGGTGTATTTCAATCCGGCTGAGTGTTCCGTGGCGACAGATGAGCGGTTAGAGCAGCGTTTGCGTGCAGCCGCGCCTGAACTGCCGTGGTCAGTGAAGAATCAGGCTCGAATGCATGAACGTCACGGCCATGCGCCTTACACTTGCAGCGCGCAGGCCATCAGTTACTGGGTAGAAGTGGAAACCGCCATTGGCGCGCGAATGAATGCTGAGGGACAGATCGAACTGAACGCCCCGCTCGGGCTGGAGAATCTGTTCCACTTAACTATCACGCCAAATCCGCGCCACGCGATCCCGGCAGTATTTGCTGAACGCGTGAGCAATAAAGGCTGGCTGAGACTGTGGCCAAGGCTTGAAGTACAAGAAATGCGTTAACACTGTAAGGAATATGCAAAAACAATAAAGCCGGGCCAATCGCCGCCGATAACGCTTAAGCACCCTTACGTGCAAAATTTATTCACACTAAGCGAGGCTATTATGAGCACTATCAGTGCCACCGGCAGTGCAGTGAGTTCGTCTTCAAGCAGTGATGCGGGCAGCAGCAGTCAGATTGCACAGTTGACTAAACAGATCCAGAAACTGACCGAACAGGTCAAGAATCTGAGCAATTCAGGCGGCGACTCTGAAGACGTGAAACAGCAGCAGGAACTGTTGCAGCAGCAAATCGAAATGCTGCAGCAACAGATCGCACAAATCCAGCAGCAGCAGGCGGAGAAAGCGCTGGAGCAGCAGCAAAAAGCTGAAGCAGCCACTGACATCAAAAAAGAGGAAGGCGTGAATAAGCCGACCGATACCAATGCGATTGATATTTACGTTTAACCGACTTTCAGCCTGAAACAGCCGGCATGGTGTCAGGGTTTGAACACGCCCTGCTGGCTGCGTTTTTCACTCAGTATTAACGCCTGATCTTTCACCACCTGCCAGATGGCCTGCGCGGCCGGCGACAGCGAACGGTTCTTGCGCTTTGCCAGCATCAGCACGCGGTTGATTTCCGGCTCCAGGGGCCTGATCGCCAGCCTGCTGCCCTGCGGAACGGGCAGCGCCAGCGCCGGAAATACGCTGATGCCGATCCCGGCTTCCACCATCGGAAACAGCGTGGCGGTATGCCCGATTTCCTGGGCAATTTCCGCCTTCACGCCCTGCGATTTCAGCGCGCTATCAATCAGTATGCGGCTACCCGAGGCATAATCCTGTAACACAAGTTTGCAGCCGTTTAGAGCCTGCCATTTCACAGATGTCTGACGGGCGAACGGATGATCTTCCCGGCACATCAGCAGAAAAGGTTCATGCAACACCGGCTCGCAGTCGAGATCGGTATTTTCACCGGGATCGATCACAATACCGAAATCCACTTCGGCATTCCGCACGCTGTTCAGTACCAGCTGTTGCGCCTGATCGCGCAGTAAAATACGGATTTCGGGGTAAAGCTGTTCACCGCTGGCGATGCATTGCGGCATCAGTTGGGCAGAAATGGTCTGACTGGACGCAATTCGCACGCGGCCATTGTGCTGCGTACCGAAACTGCGGGTATCGAGCAGCATGGCGTGCAATTCATCCAGCAGCGGTTCTACACGATTTGCCAGACGACGGCCAGCATCGGTCAGTGCCACTTCGCGCGTGGTGCGATCGAGCAGCCGCACACCCATCTCCACTTCCAGCTCTTTCATGCTGTGGCTGACCGCCGACTGACTCAGGCCGATAGCCTCGCCCGCGCGACTGAAGCTGCCGTGGCGTGAAACGGCGACAAACACGCGAAGCTGTCTGAGGGAGTAATTCATGAATTTTCCGCATTAATGGATTAAATAAATCAATTTTTTAATTGTATCGCAGTCGCTCAGAATAGCGCTCACGATATGATTACAAATCTGAGATATGCTCATGCGCTTCTTACCCGATCGCTTTACCCTTACGCTGATTGCCACCGTGCTGCTGGCGACATTTTTCCCGGCCAGCGGCATGTTCGTTGCGTTCTTCAATAATCTGACCATCTTCGCCATCGGCCTGCTGTTTTTTATGCACGGCGCCAAGCTTTCCCGTGAGGCGATTTTTCAGGGCAGCAATAACTGGCGGCTGCATCTGTGGGTGATGTTCAGCACCTTCATTTTGTTCCCGGTGCTCGGGCTGCTGTTTCAGTGGTGGCATCCGGTGGACGTCAGCCCGCAGATTTACAGCGGTTTCGTCTATCTGTGTATTCTGCCTGCGACCGTACAATCGGCAATCGCCTTCACCTCACTGGCGGGCGGAAACGTCGCCGCAGCGGTCTGCAGTGCCTCGGCCTCGAGCCTGTTGGGAATTTTTGTGTCACCGCTTCTGGTCAGCCTGCTGATGCACGTCCAGGGTACAACCGGTAACGGTTTGGAGCAGGTCGGGCACATCGTCCTGCAGCTGCTGGTACCGTTTATTGCCGGGCATCTTCTGCGACCGCTGATTGGCGGGTTTGTAGAACGTCACCGCAAAATGATCGGCAAAACCGACCAGACATCAATTTTGCTGGTGGTGTATTCGGCATTCAGCGAAGCCGTCACGCAGGGGATCTGGCATCAGGTGGGCATCGGATCGTTGCTGTTTATCGTGGTGGTCAGCCTGGTTCTGCTGGCGCTGATTCTGGTTATCAATACTTACATGGCGCGCTGGATGGGATTCAGTAAACCGGATGAAATCACCATTGTGTTCTGCGGCTCGAAGAAAAGTCTGGCGAACGGTATTCCGATGGCCAATATTCTATTCCCGGTCAGCGCGATTGGCATGATGGTGCTGCCGCTGATGATCTTCCATCAGGTTCAGCTGATGACCTGTGCGGTGCTGGCGAAAAGGTATCAGAAGAAAAAGCAGGAAATGGTGCTGAAAAAGGAGCCGGTGACAGACTCTTAGAAACAGAAAAGGCGCTGATATCCGCGCCTTTCTTCATTATTGGGGCTGACGTTAATCGTCAGTGCCGCCTAAACCTGGCCCGTTGCGACGCAGCGGATTAATCAGGCTTTGCAGCCCTTCGCTTTTGATGGTCAACGTCAGCTGCATCAGCTCACCGAGTTTGCCCTGCGGAAATTCATCCTTGCGGGCGAACCACAGCAAATACTCTTCCGGCAGGTCAATCAGCACCCGCCCGGCATATTTGCCAAACGGCATCACCATGTTGGCGATTTGGATAAGATCTTCTTTTTCCATCGCTTATTCACCCAGCAGGCGGATCATCTCCGCTTCGTCGATAACGGCAATTCCCAGCTCCTGCGCTTTCGTCAGTTTGGATCCGGCCGCTTCTCCGGCGATCACCAGATCGGTTTTTTTCGATACGCTGCCGGAGACTTTCGCTCCCAGCGCCGTCAGGCGGTCTTTGGCCTCATCGCGCGAGAGGACAGACAGAGAACCGGTCAGCACCACAGTTTTACCGGAGAACGGGCTGTCGATTTCCTCAGGTACAATCACTTGCACTTCGGGCCAGTGAATGTTGATTTCCGGACTGAGAAGCTCGTCGATCACCTGCTGGTTATGCTCTTCCGACAGGAAATTCACCACGTGCTTCGCCACCACGTCACCGACATCCGGCACGGTTTTAAGAGAATCAATATCCGCCGCTTTCAGCGCCTCTACAGAACCGTAATGCGCCGCCAGATTGGCCGCCGTCGCTTCACCCACTTCGCGAATACCGAGCGCATACAGGAAACGCGCGAGCGTGGTTTCTTTGGCTTTTTCCAGCGCATTCACGACGTTCTGTGCGGATTTCGGCCCCATGCGATCCAGACCGGTGAGTTTGCCGGCCGTCAGGCGGAACAGATCCGCCGGATTCTTGACGTACTCTTTTTCCACCAGCTGATCGATAATTTTATCGCCCATGCCGTCAACATCCAGTGCGCGGCGGGAAACAAAATGCTTTAACGCTTCTTTGCGTTGCGCACCGCAGATCAGACCGCCGGTACAGCGGGCCACCGCTTCGCCTTCCACACGCTCGACGTCGGAATTACACACCGGACAATGTGTCGGAAACACGACTTCACGGGCATTTTCCGGGCGTTCGTCCATTACCACCCCGACGACCTGCGGGATCACGTCACCAGCACGGCGGACAATCACCGTGTCACCAATGCGCAAACCGAGGCGTTCGATTTCATCGGCGTTGTGCAGGGTTGCATTGCTGACCATCACACCGGCGACCAGCACCGGTTCCAGACGCGCCACCGGCGTAATCGCACCAGTACGGCCAACCTGAAACTCGACGTCTTTTACCAGCGTGATTTGTTCCTGCGCCGGGAATTTAAACGCCGTCGCCCAGCGCGGTGCTCGCGCCACGAAGCCCAGCGAATTTTGTAAAGAGATGTCGTCAATTTTAATAACAACGCCATCAATATCAAACCCTAGCTCAGGGCGTATTTTTTCTATTTCTCTATAATATTCAATGACACCATCACAACTTTTTTCTACTTTTACATACTGGTTAACAGGTAAACGCCATTCTTTCAAAAGTTGTAATCTTTCGAAATGGCTATTGGGTAAACTCCCTCCCTCGACACTCCCTACTCCATAGCAGAATAGAAATAGCTTTCTATCATGAGTTATTGAGGAGTCCAATTGGCGTAATGACCCTGCTGCTGCATTTCTGGGATTAGCAAAAGACTTAGTACCATTTTTCCGGGCTGTCTCATTTAAATGTTCGAACTCTTTTTGCCTCATGATTATTTCCCCTCGTATTTCGATCTTTTCTGGGGGATTCGCAGTAAATAATCTTAATGGGACTGACTTAAGGGTGCGAACATTTGTTGTAATATCTTCGCCAGTGATGCCATTTCCGCGCGTCGCTGCTTTTTCGAGCCACCCATTGACATACAATAGGTTGACTGCAACTCCATCAAGTTTCAATTCACAGCAAAAACTTACTTCACGAGCAGTATCCAAACGCTCTTTAACTCTCTGATAAAAAGCAATAAAGTCTTCCTCAGTGAACACACTGTCTAGCGAAAGCATTGGTAGAACATGATCGACAGAATTGAACGACTTTAAGGGCTGGGCGCCTACCCTTTGAGTAGGAGAGTCTCTTGTCACGAGACTTGGGTTTTCGTTTTCAAGTTGGATCAGTTGTTGCATTAAGCGATCGTATTCAACATCTGGAATTTGAGGATCATCCATGACATGGTATTGATACTCATGGTGATTCAACTGAGTGCGTAAATGATTGATTTGTTCTTCGATAGTGGCCATGACTCACCGTGGAGATAAAAAACCCCCGCAAGCGGGGGTCTTGAAAAGGAGGATGTCACAACTGCCTGAGTCAGGCAGTTGCCTCGAGGACCTCACGGATCCGCGCTTTATAGGTTTCGAGCTTCTGCGGCGTAATCATACGACGCTCATCGTCGAGCACCATCGCACCGACATCGTCTGCAATACGTTGTGCAGACTGCAAGAGCAGTTTGAAGTTCTGATGCGCATCGCCGTAGCAAGGCACCATCATGAACAACGTAATCCCAGGCGTCGAGAAGTCGGACATATTGTCAGGATCGAAAGAACCCGGTTTGACCATATTTGCCAGACTAAACAGCACAGGGCCACTGCCTGCAGGGCTGACATGACGATGGAAAATATTCATGGCACCGAACTGGAAGCCGGACTGAAGCACGCTGTTAAGCAACACTTCACCGCCAATCCCCCCCCCCTGATGCGCTGCAACATGCAGCACCAGAACCGTCTCTTTCAGTTTGGCTTTTTCTGCCGGCGCTTCTGGCTCAGCAGGGGCAAACGGTGAGGGTTGAGGCTCTGCTTTTGCCGCAGGTGCTGCGTCCGCATGAATTTCCTGCGGAGGAACCGGAGCCTGCGCTCTCTGTGGCGCTGAAGGGGCGAAATCAACCGCAGGTTCACGGCGGGATCCGGTTTCAGGTTCAGCAGCAGAATACCCGCTTAACAACGGATCCTCTTGCACGGCATGATGTTGAGGCTGAGCAGGCTGCTGCACACGTGCAACAGGCGCTGGCTGCGCAGGGGGTGCCTGCGGCTGACGTGGCGGTGCAGACTGTTCTGGTTCATCGTACTGACCAAAAGTCGGCTCGTCCTGAGAATGAGCAGGACGCACGCGCACCTCTCCCACTCCATCGACAAAATCGTCAGACGGAGACGGGTCCCGTTCTTTTTTCATACGTTTAGCTGGACGATCGCGAAACAGCGAAGAGCGTTCTTTACGGCTGGTCCACAAACCGTGCAATAACAACGCTATTATGGCGATCGCGCCAACAACGATTAATATCAGACGCAAATCCTGCATCATTGCTATCTCTGTTGTTCTAATTCATTGCCACCACGGCAAACATATACATGTTTAACTCTATTTGCCCACGTAGATAAGTGCAAGTCTGGACACTACTTTCTGGTAATAAACATCATAGTTGCACCTTTTTTTGCTGCTTTTTCAGCCAATACGCGGCTAGCCAGTAGAAAATCATACCGATATGATAGTCCATGTCATTCAACTCAGAGAGAAAATTTCTTTTATGACTTCATCGCGAAACGCCGCAACCCATAACGGTGTGCATTATTTCAAACAGGGCTGGACGCTCATTTCCTTATCCGGAATACGACGTTTTGTGATTTTACCCCTCGCGGTCAACATCATTCTGATGGGCGGTGCCTTTTGGTGGTTGTTCACAAAGCTTGGGGAATGGATCCCGGCGATGATGAGCCGCGTGCCCGGCTGGCTAAGCTGGCTGGATTATCTGATCTGGCCGGTTGCGGTAATTTCTGTGGTACTGGTATTTAGCTATTTCTTCAGCACGATTGCCAACCTGATCGCCGCCCCGTTCAGCGGCTTGCTCTCAGAACAGCTCGAAGCGCGGCTGACCGGAAAAGCACCGCCGGATACCGGCATCTGGGACATCATGAAAGACCTGCCGCGCATCATGAAACGCGAGTGGCAAAAGCTGGCGTATTACATTCCGCGCGCGCTGGTGCTGTTTGCGTTGTACTTCATTCCGGTGATAGGGCAAACCGCCGCGCCGGTGATGTGGTTCCTGTTCAGCGCCTGGATGGTCGTTATCCAATACTGCGACTATCCTTTTGATAATCATAAAGTGAGTTTTGCCGACATGCGCCGGTCGCTCGGCAAAAACCGCATCGATAACATGCAGTTCGGCGCGCTGGTCAGCCTGTTTACGATGATACCGGTATTGAATCTGGTGATCTTGCCGGTGGCGGTGTGTGGCGCAACGGCGATGTGGTGCGACCGCTACCGTTCGGTGTACGTCAGAAATAATCTGGACATCAACCCGACACGGGGATAAGCGCCGCCGGGATTTGTTTTTATTGCTTTTTATCGCAACAGCCGCGTTATGCGGCTGTTGGCTTAGCTTGACTTTTGCTTCTCAAACTTATTTCTTAATAACCTATCGATATACCAAATACCAAAAGCTTACTTCACTGGAAAAGCCGTTCGCGTATGCTTTTCTGATTCCCACTAATTTCATAGTGTTGAAAGCTTCACACCGTGGATATTTCATACAGTTAAAGGACGGGTTATGAGCAAGATCTATGAAGACAATTCATTAACAATCGGCCATACGCCACTGGTTCGCCTGAACCGCATCGGTAATGGTCGGATCCTGGCTAAGGTCGAGTCGCGTAACCCGAGCTTCAGCGTGAAGTGCCGTATCGGTGCCAACATGATTTGGGACGCCGAAAAACGCGGCATCCTGACCAAAGATATCGAACTGGTGGAACCGACCAGCGGCAACACCGGCATCGCACTGGCGTACGTCGCGGCCGCGCGCGGTTACAAGCTGACGCTGACCATGCCGGAAACCATGAGCGTTGAACGTCGTAAACTGCTCAAAGCGCTTGGCGCCAATCTGGTACTGACCGAAGGCGCGAAAGGCATGAAAGGCGCGATTGCTAAAGCTGAAGAAATTCAGGCCAGCGATCCGCAGCGTTATTTGATTCTTCAGCAGTTCAGTAATCCGGCGAACCCGGCCATCCACGAACAAACTACCGGTCCTGAAATCTGGGAAGATACCGACGGCGACGTGGACGTGCTGATCGCAGGCGTTGGCACCGGCGGTACCATCACCGGCACGGGCCGTTATCTGAAAAGCAAAAAAAGCAGCGTGACGCTGGTAGCCGTTGAGCCTACGGACTCCCCTGTTATCACCCAGACGCTGAACGGCGAAGAAGTGAAACCGGGCCCGCATAAAATTCAGGGCATCGGTGCCGGCTTTATTCCGGGTAATCTTGATTTAGACCTGCTGGACCGTGTGACGTTGATCACAAATGACGAATCCATTCAAATGGCACGCCGTCTGATGGAAGAAGAAGGGATTCTGGCCGGGATTTCTTCCGGTGCCGCAGTAGCTGCTGCGGTTAAATTGTCCGAAGAAGCGGACTTTGCTGATAAAACCATCGTCGTGATTTTACCGTCCTCTGGTGAACGCTATCTGAGTACCGCATTGTTTGCTGATTTATTCACTGAAAAAGAATTGCAACAATAATGCTACATCGCTAAAAACGCTCAAAAAAGCACCTTAATGGGTGCTTTTTTGTGGGCTACGTCAAACTTTACACCACTCTGTCATTGATTTTACCCGCCAGTTTTAGTATTTAACCGGACAATTATTTCGGTGCGCGAAATTAATCACTTCCATCCTGCCTCCCGCTGAATCGATTTACCGATTTGTTACATGAGGGAAAAAGACGGCATAATGGGGTGATACAGGAAAGCCTAGATCTAGGGCAAAGAGTTTTGTCGCAGAGTGCGGTATTTTCTCTTTTCTGTTGCATCAGAACCAGCCCCTGAAACATAGTCAGGCGCGATTCTCTCAGGCCAAAGTGAAGCTAATACGCTAAACTTTAGCTCCACAACATTACTTTAATAAGTTGGGGAAACAACAATGTTCCAGCAAGAAGTTACTATCACTGCACCAAATGGTCTGCACACTCGCCCTGCAGCACAATTCGTGAAAGAAGCGAAAGGTTTCACTTCTGACATTACCGTGACTTCTAACGGTAAAAGCGCCAGTGCTAAAAGTCTGTTCAAACTGCAAACTTTGGGCCTGACCCAAGGTACCGTTGTGACCCTCTCAGCTGAAGGTGAAGACGAGCAGAAAGCCGTTGAACACTTGGTAAAACTGATGGCAGAGCTCGAGTAACAACAAGCCGCTCTTATATCGTTTAAACCAGTCAAGAGAAAGGTAGGGTTATGATTTCAGGCATTTTAGTATCTCCCGGTATCGCTTTCGGCAAAGCACTTCTGTTGAAAGAAGATGAAATTGTCATCAACCGGAAAAAAATCTCTCCCGATCACGTTGATCAGGAAGTTGAACGTTTCCTCACTGGCCGTGCGAAAGCGTCCGCCCAGTTGGAAGTGATCAAGACCAAAGCCGGTGAGACCTTCGGTGAAGAGAAAGAAGCCATCTTCGAAGGCCACATCATGTTGTTGGAAGACGAAGAACTTGAGCAGGAAATCATAGCCCTCATCAAAGACGAGCATGCCTCTGCTGACGCAGCTGCTTTCTCTGTCATTGAAGGCCAGGCGAAAGCCCTGGAAGAGCTTGATGATGAGTACCTGAAAGAACGTGCGGCTGACGTGCGTGATATCGGTAAGCGTCTTCTGCGCAACATTCTGGACATGGCGATTGTCGATCTGAGCTCCATCCAGGACGAAGTCATTCTGGTTGCGACCGATCTGACACCTTCAGAAACAGCACAGCTGAACCTGAACAAGGTACTCGGCTTCATTACTGATTTGGGTGGCCGTACTTCTCACACCTCAATCATGGCCCGCTCACTGGAACTGCCTGCTATCGTGGGTACCAGCGACGTGACCAAACAAGTCAAAAATGATGACTATCTGATCCTCGACGCCGTAAACAATAAAATCTACGTCAACCCGACGGCCGATATTATTGACGAGCTGAAAGCGGTTCAGAACCAGTACATCTCTGAAAAAGACGAACTGACTAAACTGAAAGACTTGCCGGCCATTACACTGGACGGTCATCAGGTTGAAGTCTGTGCCAACATCGGTACCGTGCGTGATGTCGCCGGTGCAGAGCGCAACGGCGCTGAAGGTGTCGGCCTGTATCGTACTGAATTCTTGTTCATGGATCGTGACAGCCTGCCTACCGAAGAAGAGCAATTCCAGGCCTATAAAGCCGTTGCTGAAGCGATGGGTTCACAAGCTGTTATCGTGCGTACCATGGACATCGGCGGTGATAAAGACCTGCCGTACATGAATCTGCCAAAAGAAGAAAACCCGTTCCTGGGCTGGCGTGCAATCCGTATCTGTCTGGACCGTAAAGAAATTCTTCACGACCAGCTGAAAGGGATCCTGCGTGCTTCTGCTTTCGGTAAACTGCGCATCATGTTCCCGATGATCATTTCTGTAGAAGAAGTGCGTGAACTGAAAGCAGAACTCGAGATGCTGAAAGTTCAGCTGCGCGAGAAAGGCCAGGCATTCGATGAAACCATCGAAGTTGGCGTGATGGTTGAAACACCGGCGGCTGCCGTGATTGCTCACCATCTGGCAAAAGAAGTCGATTTCTTCAGTATTGGTACAAACGATCTTACCCAGTATACTTTGGCTGTGGATCGCGGTAACGAGCTGATCTCTCATCTTTACAACCCAATGTCTCCGTCTGTGCTTGGTTTAATCAAGCAAGTTATTGACGCATCTCATGCTGCCGGTAAATGGACGGGGATGTGCGGCGAGCTAGCCGGTGACGAACGTGCTACACTTCTTCTATTGGGCATGGGATTAGACGAGTTCAGCATGAGTGCTATCTCAATCCCACGCATCAAGAAAATTATTCGCAATACAAACTTCGAAGATGTGAAAGCGCTGGCAGATGAGGCTCTGGCTCAACCTACGGCGCAAGAGTTGATGAACCTGGTTAACAAGTTCATTGAAGAAAAAACACTCTGCTAATTGCGCGATGCTGTAAAGCTGCCCAAACTAATGCTTAGGAGAAGATCATGGGTTTGTTCGATAAACTGAAATCATTGGTTTCTGATGATAAAAAAGACGTTGGCACTATTGAAATCGTAGCGCCAATCTCTGGTGAAATTGTCAACATTGAAGATGTGCCAGACGTTGTTTTCGCTGAGAAAATCGTCGGCGACGGTATTGCAATCAAACCAACTGGCAACAAAATGGTTGCTCCGGTTGACGGCACTATCGGTAAAATCTTTGAAACTAACCATGCTTTCTCAATCGAATCCGACAGTGGCATCGAACTGTTTGTTCACTTCGGTATCGATACGGTGGAACTGAAAGGCGAAGGCTTCAAACGCATCGCTGAAGAAGGCCAACGTGTGAAGAAAGGTGATTTGATTATCGAGTTTGATCTGGCTCTGCTGGAAGAGAAAGCGAAGTCTACCCTGACTCCGGTTGTCATCTCTAACATGGACGAGATCAAAGAGCTGATTAAACTGACTGGTAGCGTGACTGTGGGCGAAACCCCAATCATCCGCATCAAGAAGTAAATCGCTCAGCGATAAAGAAAAACGGCGCTAAGGCGCCGTTTTTTATTGCCCAAAATATCTCTCCCCCAAAATAATTCGAACATCAGGAAGGCGTCAAACGCATCTGCAGCGTGAATTATGACGGGAGATCAGATTTTCCAGTGCGGAACCTGGAGACTAATCACCAGGCCGTGCGGCTGTGCATTTCGGGCATCGACTTTACCTTCGTGCGCCACCATCACTTTACGGGTGATTGCCAGCCCCAGCCCGTAACCTTTGCCTGACAACGGCGACTTCACGCGAACGAACGGGTCAAAGATGCTCGAGAGCTTGTCTTCTTCCACACCCGGCCCCTGATCGGCTACTTCAATCTGCAAAAAGTCTTCAAAATGCGCCAGCGAAACGGTAATCGTCTGGCCGCGCGCTGAGAAACGCAACGCGTTACGTACCACATTATCAACTGCACGACGCATCAACTCCGCGTTCCCTTTCACAGTGTAATCCGCGTCATCCGGTGTTTCAGGATGCATAGCAATTTCCACACCCGGTAACTGCGCTTCATAACGTGCATCATTGACCACCGCTTCGACCAGCCCGAACAGATCGAAATATTCTTCGTCAGGAATTTCGCTGCTTTCTGTTCGCGACAGCGCAAGGAGTTCACCGATCATCTTATCCAGGCGCCCTGCTTCATGCTCTATGCGGCTCAGAGACGTTTCCACGTTCGACGGATTCTGCCGCGCCAGACCAATCGCCAGCTGCAATCGGGCCAGCGGCGAACGCAGCTCATGCGACACATCGTGCAGCAGTTCTTCGCGCGCTTTCACCAGCACCTGTAAACGTTCCGCCATAGAATCGAAATCACGCGCCACTTCAGAAAGCTCGTCATGACGTTTCCCCATACTGGAGAACAGCCGCACAGACAAGTCACCCTGCGCCACGCGTCCAAACGCTTTACGCATTTGCAGCATCGGCCGTGTCAGGTTCCACGCCAGCACGGCGCTGAACAGCAATCCGCCCAGCCCGCCGAGCCACAACAGCGGCGGCGGCATGTTCAGCAGATCTCTGTGACGTTTTGGCCGGTACTCATGCATCAGCCCCTGCACGTCGTAACGCAGGCGATAGCCTTGTCCGTCCGGTCCCTGAACAAATTCGACGACTTCATGGGGAATTTTGCCCGGTTCCAGATCCTGGACGCCACTCCCCTTAGCGGGCAGCAGTGAAGCGGTGACCGAGAAGAGTTTGCGATCGCTTTCCGGCCAGTTGGCCATCATGTCATTGAGCGCGGGCATTCCACCGGTGTGCAGCATCGAGACGGCCGAGTTGATTTGCAACTTAACAAAACGCCGTGCGATACCACTTTCCGGCGGTTCATGCGGATTATAGAAGGCGAATACCACCCAAAGACCCTGGGTGATGGCAACGAAAGTAAACCAAAATCCTAAGAGGATTTTCCAGAACAACCTTCCGCGCATACGTTTATCGGATCCGGTAACCAATACTGCGCACCGTCTCAATAGTCAGAATATCACCACCATCCAGTGACCCCAGTTTTTGACGAATATTACTGATATGCACGTCAATGCTGCGGTCGTATGCTTCACGCGGACGCCCCAGACCTTTTTCGGACAATTCATCTTTGGACACAACACGCTCCGGGGAACGTAACAGCAGCTCAAGCAAGTTGAATTCGGAAGCGGTCAGATCAAAAGGCACACCGCGCCATTCGCTGCTGCGGGTGGCAGGATTGAGCGTCAGATCTCCGTAGTTGACCGATGAGGAATCTGAGTGTGATTCCTGCTGTTCTTCTACCCGACGCAGCACGGCACGCAGACGGGCGACCAGCTCCCGTGGATAGCACGGCTTCGGCATGTAGTCATCCGCGCCCATTTCCAGACCAATGACGCGATCGATGTTGTCGCCTTTGGCGGTCAACATGATGATCGGCAGACGGCTGTTTTTACGCACCTGACGCAGTACATCAATACCGCTCATGTCCGGCAACATAATGTCGAGGATCATCGCGGTATACTCGCCAGACATGGCCCCCTCCACCCCGGCCTTCCCGGTCAGCACCAGAGAAGCGTCAAAGCCTTCGGCAATAAGGTATTCGCTGAGCATGGTGCCTAATTCGAGATCGTCATCGACTAACAAAATTTTCATTATTTTTCCGCCTGGCTAAAATTCTGGTCATTTTTACCACTAAGCCTGCATTGCGCAGCCGCTTTTACTCTAATTTTACATTCTACAGATGAATATAGGATCAGAGATCAAAAACGCCAGTCGATAGATAGCGATCGCCGCGATCGCAGATAATGGCCACGACCACGCTACCAGGGTGGCTTTTTGCCACACGTAGTGCCCCCGCCACGGCACCGCCGGAGCTGACGCCACAGAAAATACCTTCATCACGCGCCAGTGCGCGCATGGTATCTTCGGCCTCAGTTTGGCCCATGTCCATAACTTCATCGACCAGTTCAGGTTTGAAAATGCCCGGCAGATATTCCTTCGGCCAGCGGCGAATACCCGGAATACTGCTTCCCTCGGAAGGTTGCAGGCCGACAATCGTGACACCCGCACTTTGGGTGCGCAAATAACGGCTGACGCCGGTAATGGTACCGGTGGTGCCCATGCTGGAAACGAAATGCGTTACGCGCCCGTGAGTTTGCTGCCAGATTTCCGGCCCGGTGGTGGTGAAATGAGCCAGGGGATTGTCCGGGTTGTTGAACTGATCCAGCACTTTGCCCTGCCCCTGCTTTTCCATGTCCAGCGCCAGATCCCGTGCGCCTTCCATCCCCTGCGCCCGGCTCACCAACAGCAACTCTGCGCCGTAAGCCCGCATTGAAGCCTGACGTTCGAGGCTCATGTTTTCAGGCATCAGCAATTTCAGCTTGTAGCCCTTCAGTGCGGCAATCATAGCCAGTGCAATTCCCGTGTTTCCGCTGGTGGCTTCAATCAGCGTATCGCCGGGGCGAATTTCTCCGCGCTTTTCCGCCTGCTCGATCATGAACAGTGCCGCACGATCTTTTACCGATCCGGCCGGGTTATTGCCTTCCAGCTTGACCCAAATCTCGCTGTCCAGACCTTTGGTCAGGCGCTGTAATCTCACCAGAGGGGTGTTACCGATAAATTTTTCGAGCGTACTCACGGGGCTGGCCTTATATCAAAAAGAACTATTGACTGAGAAAAAACGCATAAACAGATATCAGACGAGAAAAAGGGCGGCCCGATGACCGCCCTGTAAACGTGCAGATTAAAAAATATCAGGCACTCTTCGCTAACGCAACGGGTTGCAGTTGTTGATCACCGGCATACAGGCGTCCATTAAGGCCGCCGACGTAGAATCGATCGCCGCGCTGCGGCACGTTGACGCCATAGGTTTGCGTAAGCACAACGGAAAGTGGTTCGTCATGCCAGCCTTCGGCCTGCACGATAAGCTGCCAGAAATGTCCGCGTGGGCTGACTTCCAGTACTTTCACCGGCAGCGGGCAGCGGGCATTACTTTGCGCTGTGATTTCCATCTCCCACGGGCGCAGGAACAGATCAACCGGCCCCTGATGCAGCGGCGGGTTTTCCAGCGGCCAGTGGTGCGCACCGACGTACAGCTGCGAGCCGCGGATGTCACCGCTGATTTTATTCACTTCGCCCATAAACTCGAGTACGAAACGGGTTGCCGGTTCGCGCCAGATTTCTTCCGGAGCCCCGACCTGTTCAATATTGCCCTGGCTCATCACCACCACGCGGTCGGCAACTTCCATCGCTTCTTCCTGATCGTGCGTCACGAACACGCTGGTAAATTTCAGTTCTTCATGTAACTGACGCAGCCAGCGGCGCAGCTCTTTACGCACCTGCGCATCCAGCGCGCCGAAAGGCTCATCGAGCAGCAGGATTTGCGGTTCCACGGCCAGCGCACGCGCCAGTGCGACACGCTGTTTCTGGCCGCCGGAAAGCTGGGCAGGATAGCGGTTGGCCAGATGCGCCAGTTGAACCATCTCCAACAATTTGGTGACCTTTTTCTTGATCTCTTCAGCGTTCGGACGCTCGCGACGCGGCAGCACGGTCAGACCAAAAGCGATGTTGTCGAACACCGTCATATGGCGGAACAGTGCGTAATGCTGAAACACAAAACCGACCTGGCGGTCGCGGGCATGAAGACGCGTAACGTCTTTGCCGTGGAAGCTCAGATGGCCAGCACTCTGATTTTCCAGTCCGGCGATAATGCGCAGCAACGTGGTTTTCCCTGAGCCCGAGGGCCCGAGCAGCGCAACCATTTCTCCGGAAGCAATATCGAGCGAGATATCATTAAGCACTTTCGTGCGACCAAAATATTTGTTGATACCGTTAATTTCAATGCTCATGACTTTCCTCCCGCTCAAGACGGTCGTTGTGGCGCTTCAGACGCCATTGCAGGCCGCTTTTCAGAAACAGTGTAACGATGGCCATCAGGGTCAGCAGCGCTGCGGCAGTAAACGCGCCTGCGGTGTTGTAGTCCTGATGCAGTAATTCAACCTGTAATGGCAGCGTATAGGTTTCGCCGCGAATCGATCCGGACACCACCGAGACAGCGCCGAATTCCCCGATAGCGCGAGCGTTGGTCAGCACTACGCCATACAACAGTGCCCAGCGGATATTCGGTAATGTCACGCGGCGGAACATCTGCCAGCCGGAAGCACCGAGTAATACTGCGGCCTCATCTTCGTGGCTGCCCTGGCTGAGCATGACCGGCACCAGCTCACGGATTACAAACGGGCAGGTGACAAATACCGTGACCATCACCATGCCTGGCCACGAAAACATAAACTGAATATTGTGCGCGTCCAGCCAGCCGCCCAGCGGACCGTTGGTGCCGTAGAACAACAGATACAGTAAACCGGCGACCACCGGCGAGACCGCAAACGGAATGTCGATCAGCGTCAGCAACAGCTGGCGGCCGGGGAAGTTAAAGCGCGCCACCAGCCAGGCCAGTAGCGTGCCGAAAATCAGATTGACCGGCACGGTGATAAGCGCCATCAGCACGGTCAGCCAAATGGAGTGCAACATGTCGGAATCCGACAGGTTCTTCCACACAGCGGCAATACCGTCGGAAAACGCCAGCACAAATATGCTGATCATTGGGATCACTAACAGCAAGATACAAATCAGCACACCAGTGCCAATCAGCGCCCATTTCACCCAGTCGATACGCTGGCGGGATGCGCCCGCAAAAGCCGGAACATCAGACATTATTGGCCTCCCAGACGACGGCCGTAGCGGCTCTGTAATGTATTAATGGCGAACAGCAGAATCAGTGAAGCCGCGAGAATGACCGAGGCAATGGCGCTGGCCGCCGGATAATCAAATTCCTGCAAGCGGATAAAAATCATCAGCGACGTTACTTCAGTTTTCCATGCGATATTGCCGGCGATGAAAATCACTGCGCCGAATTCCCCAAGGCTGCGGGTAAACGACAACGCTGTACCCGCCATCAGCGAAGGCATCACTTCCGGCAACACCACGCGACGAAAACTCTGCCAGCGCGATGCGCCCAGTGTTTCGGCCGCTTCTTCATATTCAGGGCCTAACTCTTCCAGCACCGGCTGAACGGTACGCACCACAAACGGGATGCTGGTAAATGCCATCGCCACCGCGATACCAAGCCAGGTATAAGAAACTTTAATATCAAAATGCGCCAGCCACTGGCCGTAAAAACCGGTAGTCGAGAACAACCCCGCCAGCGTCAGCCCCGCTACCGCAGTCGGTAACGCAAACGGCAAATCCATCAGGCCATCGATCAGGCTTTTGCCCGGAAACTCATAACGTGTGAGGATCCACGCCATCAGCATGCCAAACACGCAGTTGAACAGGCTGGCCACGCCCGCCGCCAGCAGCGTCACTTTGTATGCGGCGACAACCTGACCGTTAGTTATCACATCCCAATATTGCGACAGCGTCATTTGTGACAGCTGCATCACCAGCGCGCTCAGCGGTAAGAGCAGCACCAGACACACGAACAGCAGGCTGCTGCCGAGGCTCAGGGTGAATCCGGGTAATACGCGTTTGCTCGACAACAACATTACTTGTGACCTTGCTCTAACAGTTTATCCAGCTCACCGCCGGTACTAAAATGGGTGTCCATGACCTGTTTCCAGCTGCCAAACTGGTCTTCTACTTTGAAGAGTTGGGTGTCCGGAAACTGCCCTTTCGCCGCGGCCATCGCCGTTTTGTCATACACGCGGTAGTTAAAGCTGGTGATAATTTTCTGTGCCTGCGGACTCCACAGGTAATTCAGGTAATCTTTAGCCGCTTTCCCGGTGCCATTTTTCTCGACGTTTTTATCGACCCACGCCACCGGGAACTCAGCAAGAATGTCCACCGGCGGAACAATCACTTCGTATTTATCGTCGCCGTACTGTTTGCGAATGTTGTTCACTTCGGATTCGAAGCTTATCAGCACATCACCCAGACCGCGTTCCACAAACGTCGTGGTCGCGCCACGACCACCGGTATCAAAGACCTGCACGTTTTTCAGGAAGCTCGCCATTTTGGCGCGGGTTTTTGCGGTGTCTTTTTTATCTTCAATATTAAAAGCACCCCAGGCGGCCAGATAGGTATAACGGCCATTGCCGGAGGTTTTTGGATTCGGAAACACCAGTTTCACATCGGCACGGGTTAAATCATCCCAGCTGTGAATATTCTTCGGGTTGTCCTTACGCACCAGGAACGCCATGGTGGAATAGAACGGCGAGCTGTTGTTCGGGAGACGTGTTTGCCAGTCGGCGGGGATTAAATCACCACGATCATGGAGGATCTGCACGTCCGTCACCTGATTGTAAGTGACCACATCGGCCTTCAGGCCCTGCAAAATCGCCAGTGCCTGTTTGGATGAACCGGCGTGCGATTGCTTAATCTCGAGTTTGTCGCCGTTATTTTGCTCAGCCCACTGTTTCTGAAACGGAGGATTCAGCGCAGCAAATAGCTCGCGGGAGACATCATAAGAGCTGTTCAGCAATTCGGTGGCGGATGCCGCGCCGCTGGCCAGCAACATCGCCATCACGGAACCTTTCAGCACGTTGCCTCTAAACCACGCTTTACCCAACCCCGTTTCTGCAAACCCGATAGTTTTCATGCTTAGCCTTAGGTGAGTGAACCGATATGCGACGCTGATAAATGCCGCTCAATATCACACAGTGTATTTATAACTGAGGGTCAGGCTGTAACGGTTTTATATACCATTTAGTGATTTTCAAGCATGAAAAGCTATAAGGCATTAACAATCGAGGGGACAAACAAGGTGGGCAATAAGGATGAAAGGAATACAGCGCGCCCGGAACGGACGCGCGGGGAGAATTTACAGCGCCAGCAAACGCGTCAGGGAAGGTGCGAAATAATAGCTGCCGGTCACCGGTCGGGTGAAGCGCAACATGGCGTCGCGTTTACCGTCCAGGTCGCCAAACATGCTCAGCAATTGTTTCTCAATGTTCCACAACCGCGCGCAATAACTGATGAAGTACAAACCGTGCTCGCCGCTGACGGTGCCGTACGGCAGGCTCTGGCGCAGGATCTTCAGGCCTTTGCCCTCTTCTTTCAGATCAACGCGGCTGACGTGAGAGGTGTCCGGACGCGTTTCTGAATCCAGCTCTTCGTCGGTCAGCTTGGTACGGCCAATCACCTCTTCCTGCTGTTGCACGGAGAAGCGCTCCCACTGCACCAGATTGTGTTTCCAGCGCTGGACCATCACGTAGCTGCCACCGGCATCAACGCTGCCTTCAGGAATGATCGCCACCTGCGCACGGGCCTCGGCTTTCGGATTTTCAGTCCCATCGACAAAACCGCTGAGATCGCGCTCTTCGATTCCGCGAAAACCGTGGGTTTCCTCTTCTACCACAATAGATGTCCCGAAGGCTTTCAGCGCTGCCTGCGCCAGCGCAAAGTTCACGTCATGGCGGAGAGACTGAATGTGCAACAACATATCGCGCTGCGTGGCCGGTGCCAGCCCTTTACCGAGCGGCACGAAAGATTTCAGCTCGTCCGCGCCCTGATTACCGGAAAGATCGCGCCAGACGTCGTGACCAAATGCCACCACAGCGCCGAGATGTTGATCAGGAAACTTTTGCTGCAACTCTTCGAGCGCAGCAACAAATGTCCGGCAGCCCTGCCGGAGCGCATCCAGGTCGCCCTGAGCTTTCGCTTCTATGTAAATGGCGAAACGGCAATGTTCGGGCAAAATGCCGCTCTGAACCTGAGTCATGTTTTCATCCTCGTTAATTTGACCGGCGATATCATACCGGATGTCAATAAAAATGCCTTGCGCGAAGGCAAGGCATTGAGGATTTAGTGAGGCAAAAATTCAGGCTTTACTGCGCAGTTGCCGCCGCAGGATCCGCGCGCCAGATAATTTTGCTGACCTTCCAGTCTTTGAGTGAATCATCCGCAGGCATCAGAGAATCCGGGCCGTGCCAGATGCCGCTGAACACGTAGCTGACGTGCGTGCTTTGTGGCGCTTTACACTCAATGTTTTGAGCATCATCGCCCTCACCTTTCACGCACACATCGAACGCCTTGGTGTAAAGATCGCTAAACGGCGTACCGATTTTGACACCCCATTCGCTTTCGACTTTAGGATCCACTACGTCAACACGCTGCACGGAACCCTTTGGCTCGCCGCTGATTGACATTTTCACGTCTTTATCATTCATCGCCTGATAGAAGCTCAGCATTTTACCGTTGCTCATCGACATGCCGCTGCGCAGGGTGTAATCACCATCGAGCGCGTCTTTAATGGCCTCTTCTGTCAGCGGCGTGCTGGCGGTTATCTCGCCGACACCTTTGTCGGAAACGGTCAGGCTGCTGCCGAACCAGTTAAGCGGATTGAAAGATGACCAGGACACGCTCGGCATCGACATATGTGACATTGACGAACAGCCGGTGAGGATCAGAGGCAGCGCCAGCAACATCGGGCGAACCTGTAGGCGAACAGTCATTCAGTACACTCCTTGACGGCCCGTTCCCGTTGGCCGGTGCGGCCTGACGGATAAACCGGCAGCATAAAAATGGGATATTTTTCAGTTATCAGCTTTTCAACATCAGCGCCAGTTCGAGTGCTTTCTTTATGTAAAAGTTCAAAAGCTTCACACCAGCCATCGCGCGGCATCGAAACAGGCGCGCAGACGGCGGCTCAGCAGCCAGTACGCCAGCGCGGCGGCATCGAGCAGTGCCAGCACGATATCGACACCCGAAATCATATCAGTACTTTGCCACAGCCCGAGCGCCTGCAACGCGAACGTCACGAACATACCTGCCAGCAATAACCAGTAACCGGCCTGCCAGATTCGCGGGAATAAATGACGACGACCGCTCAGCAGAAAAATCATCGCGGGCGGCAGGCCGAGCAAAATGCCTGACCAGAAACTGCGGGTATCAGGATAGAACAGCGCCAGTAAATCGCTGCCCTGCTGACGGGACGCGCCTGCCATCACAAACAGTAACCAGGTTCGCGCCTGTAAAATCAAAATCGTCCAGAACCACAGCGGCAATCGCAACATACCGTGGTCGTTATAATCATCCGGGTTCATAAAAGAGGACAACGTTCCTGCATATTAAGGGAAATTAAACAATAATCAGGGCAGCTTAAGAAACCGTTAAGAAGACTCTGTTTTAATGGTTCTCAACGCAGCAACACATCGAAAAGATGCCATAGTTGCTGACACTCACCAGAAACAGTTAATTAAGGAAGACCTATTATGATGAAGAAGATCACTCTGGCAACCCTCATCGCACTTTGTTCAGCGACTGCCTTTGCACAACAGACCGGCGGCTTTAACGGACCTTCGGCGCAGGACGCTCAAACTCAGGCCGCACCGCAGGGCGGATTCACCGGAACCACCGCCCTGAGCACGGTCAAAGATGCGCAAACTATGAAAGACGATCAGTGGGTAATGCTGGAAGGTTTTATCGATCAGCGCATCGATCACGATAAATACATTTTCCGCGACAGCACCGGCACCCTCAACGTAGAGATTGATGGCAAACGCTGGCAGGGACAGAACGTATCGCCAAAAGATAAAATCCGCATCGAAGGTAAAGTCGATAAAGACTGGAACTCTGTAGAAGTGGACGTCAAAAGTGTAAAAGTGATCAAGTAATCACGCCCTGACGTAAAAAAGCCCCGACAGTGAAAGCTGTCGGGGCTTTTTACTGAATGCCTGAGGGGATCAATATTCCTGATCTTCGATCAACCGTTTTCCCAGCAATAACGTATCTGAAATCTCATAGCCGAGCTTTTCGTACATACTGACTACCGCATCGTTTTCAGCCCGCACCATCAAATTGATTTTCGGACAACCGCGCGCGATGAGTTTCTTTTCCAGACGGTTCACCAGCGCATTGGCTATGCCGCGCCCGCGATAATCCGGATGAACACCGAGATAACCCGCCGATCCGCGATGGCCGTCGTAGCCGCCCATCAGCGTGCCAACCACTTCCCCGCCGACTTCCGCTACCAGGAAAAACTCCGGGCTGTGGTTAATTTTACGCTCAATATCCAGTTCAGGATCATTCCACGGACGCAACAGATCGCAGCGCTCCCATAAGGTCAGTACTTCTTCGAAATCTTCTTGACGGTATACGCGAATTTCCATCACTGTCGCCACGGGTAATAAAGGGATAACCTAATTATCGCGTGATCTGTTTGATACGCAACATCAAAATCTAAAATTGTGTGTTTTATAACCGCAACTTATCGGTCGCTTTCATCCCCCCGGCAGAGAATTAATCATTACCCTGAGAAATATTTGCGCGGCAATATATTCATTCGCGACACAAAATTCATAAAAAGTAATAGTTCTCAGATCGAAACTATAAAAAAGATACTCTATAACATAGGGCATTCTGCACTTATTCTGACGGTAATGGACTGATGTTAAACCCTCTGAACAAATTTCTGCATTTCCAGCCTCTGCCTGCTGCCGCTACCCGTCGCCAACTGTTGTTGTCCGGCCTGGGTCTGGCCATTGCCGCTTTTGGCTCCCGCTCCGCCAGCGCCGCGCAGCAAGAACACATCACCAAATCAGCTCCGGCACCCAAACCACCCGGCGCCAAAAAGCTGGTGATGATTGATCCGGGCCACGGCGGCATTGATTCCGGTGCCGTCGGCCATGAAGGCTCGGAAGAGAAACACGTGGTGTTGGAAATCGCCAATTACGTGCGTGCAATCCTCGGTGAGCAGAGCCATATTGAAGTCAAACTGACCCGCGATTCTGATCACTTTATTCCGCTGTACCAGCGCGTCGAGCTGGCGCACCAGCATCAGGCAGATCTGTTTGTGTCGATCCATGCCGATGGCTACACCAGCCCGAGCGCATCCGGCGCCTCGGTGTTTGCCCTTTCAAATCGCGGAGCCAGCAGCGCGATGGCGCGATATATGTCGAAAAAAGAGAACGACGCCGATCTGGTCGCCGGGGCGAAATATGCCAAAGAAGACAATAATTATCTGCAACAGGTTTTATTCGATCTGGTGCAAACCGACACCATTAAAAACAGCCTGACGCTCGGCCACCACGTGCTCGACCGCATCCGTCCGATCCACCATCTGCACAGCCAGCAGACCGAACAGGCGGCATTCGCGGTACTGAAATCTCCGTCTATTCCGTCGATTTTGGTGGAAACGTCGTTCATCACCAACCATCAGGAAGAGCAACTGCTGAGCACCACGGCGTTCCGTAAAGAGATTGCGCAGGCGATTTCACAGGGGATTATCAATTTCTTCAGTTATTTCGATGCCAACGAACGCAAACCCCGCTGATCTGCCAACCTGAGCACAAATCACGTTATACTGACCTCCTATTTTTTTGATTCAGCGCCCGCAAGGCGCTGAATGTCTTTTCAGTCAACGTCTGCGAGTTTGCCCGTGAGCCAATCGATTCCCGACATCCAGCAAGTTAAAACCTTCCTGCTCAAACTGCAGGAGCACATCACTGAGCAACTGGCAGCCGCCGACGGTCAGGGCCAGTTCGCCGAAGATCAATGGGTGCGCGAAGAAGGCGGCGGCGGCCAGAGCCGGGTGTTAACCGACGGCGCAGTCTTCGAACAGGCGGGCGTCAACTTCTCGCACGTGTCAGGCGCCACGCTTCCGGCCTCCGCCACCGCACACAGGCCCGAGCTGGCAGGACGCAGCTTTCAGGCGATGGGTGTTTCGCTGGTCATTCATCCGCTGAATCCTTACGTGCCAACCAGTCATGCTAACGTGCGTTTTTTCATTGCTGAAAAAGACGGTGAGGCGCCGGTGTGGTGGTTCGGCGGTGGATTTGACCTCACGCCTTACTACGGATTTGAAGAAGACGCACGCCACTGGCACCTGACGGCGCAGCAGCTTTGCCAGCCATTTGGCGACGACGTTTATCCGAAATACAAAAAGTGGTGCGACGACTACTTCTTCATCAAACACCGCAGCGAGGCGCGCGGCATCGGCGGCCTGTTCTTTGACGATCTGAATACCCCTGATTTCGACACCTGCTTCGATTTCATGCAGGCCGTGGGCAACGGCTTTACCGACGCCTATCTGCCGATTGTTGAAAAACGCAAAGCGCTGCCGTGGGGCGAACGCGAGCGTCAGTTCCAGCTCTACCGTCGGGGCCGCTATGTGGAATTCAACCTGGTGTGGGATCGCGGCACGCTGTTTGGCCTGCAAACCGGTGGCCGCACGGAATCGATTCTGATGTCGATGCCGCCGCTGGTGCGCTGGGAATACGGTTATCAGCCAGAGGCGGGAAGCCCGGAAGCCGCGCTGTACAGCGATTTCCTGCCGGTGCGCGACTGGCTGGCTGACGGAGACCAACAATAATGCAAATCTGGGTCGACGCCGACGCCTGTCCGAACGTCATCAAAGAGGTTCTGTTCCGCGCCGCCGAGCGCACCGGGATGATGGTGACATTGGTGGCTAACCAAATCATCCGAACACCGCCGTCCAAATTCCTGCGCACGCTGCGGGTCGAGGCCGGTTTTGACGTCGCCGATAATGAAATCGTCCGGCGCACTGAGCCGGGAGATTTAGTGATCACCGCTGATATCCCGCTGGCGGCTGAAGTGATCGAAAAAGGTGGCGTCGCGCTGAATCCGCGCGGCGAACGTTACACCACGGAAACCATTAAAGAGCGACTGAACATGCGTGATTTCATGGACACCATGCGCGCCAGCGGCGTACAGACCGGCGGACCGCCTGCGCTCAATCAGCGCGACCGTCAGCAATTCGCCAATGAACTGGATAAATGGCTGCAACAGGCCAAACGCTAAATCCGGTCGGGCAAACCGATTTACCCTACACATTAAAGGAATAAGAAATGGTCAAAAAGATTATCCTCGATTGCGATCCTGGGCACGATGATGCTATTGCGATGTTGCTGGCGCACGGAAATCCGGAGATCGAGTTGCTCGCCGTCACTACGGTGGTCGGCAATCAGACACTGGAAAAAGTCACCCGCAACGCCTTAGCAGTGGCGCGGGTCATCAACCTGACCGGCGTGCCATTTGCCGCAGGCGCGACCCGCCCGCTGGTGCGTCAGGTGGAAATCGCTGATGAAATCCACGGTGACTCAGGCCTCGATGGTCCGGTTTTACCGGAAGCCGCCATTACCCTCGAACCGGTTCACGCCATTGATTTGATCATTGATTTGATCATGACGCATCCGCCGAAAACCATCACACTGGTGCCGACCGGTGGTTTGACCAATATTGCGATGGCGGTACGCAAAGAGCCGCGCATTGCCGAACGCGTCAAAGAAGTGGTGCTGATGGGCGGTGGTTATCACGTCGGTAACTGGAGCGCCGTGGCAGAATTCAATATCAAAATTGACCCGGAGGCCGCGCACATCGTCTTTAACGAAAAATGGCCGCTGACCATGGTAGGGCTGGATTTAACCCATCAGGCGCTGGCGACGCCGGAAGTTGCGGCACGCATCGCCGCCGTCGGTACGCAACCGGCAAAATTCGTCGGCGAGCTGCTCGATTTCTTCGGTCTGAGCTACAAAGACAGGCAAGGCTTTGATTCCCCGCCGGTGCATGACCCCTGCGCCGTGGCTTATGTGATTGATCCGAACGTGATGACGGTGTGCAAAGTGCCGGTAGATATCGAGCTGACTGGTACGCTTACGCTGGGCATGACCGTGGCAGACTTCCGCGCCCCGCCGCCGCCTGATTGCCATACCCAGGTTGCGGTGAAACTCGATCATCAGCGTTTCTGGGATCTGATCGTCGATGCACTTGAGCGGATCGGCGAAGTGGAATATTGACATAATGATGTTTGAGTTAGATAAGAAACTGTCAGCAGCGGTGAAAACCGGCAGATCGTAAAGACGACGTGAAATCATCCCTGATGGCTCGAACCGCGCCATCCATGGCGCGGACGCTTTACCCTTCTGCCTGTCTTCAACTGTGGGGATTGGGCTTAGTAATCTGATTGGCTTCCTCCGGGACGCCCTTTTGCTTATTTAACAAAACTTATAGTGGCTCGGTTTGCGCCTCGACCACCGCCAGTGCCACCATATTTACAATGCGTCTGACCGAGGCAATTGGCGTCAGAATATGCACCGGTTTCGACACCCCCATCAGCACCGGCCCGACGGTCACCCCTTCGGAACTGGAAACCCGCAACAAGTTATAACTGATACGCGCCGACTCCATGTTTGGCATGATCAGGATATTGGCAGCCCCTTTTAGCGGGCTGTCTGGCATGATGTCCTGACGGATACTTTCCACCAGTGCGGCATCGCCGTGCATCTCTCCGTCGATTTCCAAATCCGGCTCACGGGCGTTCACCAGTTCCAGGGTTCTGCGCATTTTCAACGCCGCCGGACTGTCAGAGGTGCCGAAACTGGAGTGCGATAACAACGCGACTTTCGGATCGATACCGAAGCGCCGCACCGTTTCGGCCGCCATCAACGTGATTTCCGCCAGCTGTTCCGCCGTCGGATCGTCATTGACGTAGGTATCGGCGATAAAGGTGTTCCCGCTCGGCAACAGCAGGGCATTCATCGCCCCGGCAACGTGTGCGCCTTCGCGGAAACCGAACACGTTTTCCACAATGTCATAATGCTCATGATAAGTGCCGACGGTGCCACAAATCATCGCGTCGGCTTCGCCACGCAGCAACATTATCGCGGCAATCAGCGTCGGGTTACCGATCACCGCTCGGCGGGCCTGCTCCTGTGAGACGCCGCGCCGTTTCATCCGCTCATAATATTCGCGCCAGTATTCGTTAAAACGCGGATCGGATTCATTATTCACCACTTCAAAATCCCTTCCCGCCTCAAGTTGCAGACCGAGTTTTTTGATGCGCATCTCAATGACACTCGGCCGCCCTACCAGAATCGGTTTCGCCAGCCCAAGGGAAATCAGCTCCTGCGTCGCCTGCAGTACGCGCTCCTCTTCCCCTTCGGCCATCACCACGCGTTTGGCGTCTTTTTTGGCCTGTGAGAAAATTGGCTTCATAAACAGATTGGTTTTGTAGACAAACTCCGACAACTTCTCAATGTAAGCATCAAAATCGGTGATTGGACGCGTCGCTACGCCGGAATCCATCGCCGCTTTAGCGACTGCCGGGGCAATTTTCACGATAAGCCGCGGATCGAAGGGCTTAGGAATGATGTACTCAGGCCCAAAAGACAACTCCTCTTCCCCATACGCCGAAGCCACAACGTCGCTTTGTTCGGCCATCGCAAGGTCGGCGATCGCATGCACGCAGGCCAGTTTCATTTCCTCATTGATGGTGGTTGCACCAACGTCCAGCGCCCCGCGGAAAATGAACGGGAAGCACAGCACGTTATTCACCTGATTTGGATAATCCGACCGGCCGGTGCAGATAATCGCATCCGGGCGCACAGCTTTGGCCAGGGGCGGCAGGATTTCCGGTTCAGGGTTAGCAAGCGCCAGAATCAGCGGATCTTTGGCCATGGTTTTCACCATGTCCTGCGTCAGCACGCCCGGCCCGGAACAGCCAAGGAAGATATCAGCCTGTGGGATCGCATCAGCCAGCGTGCGCTGTCCGTTATCTTCAATTGCATAGGCCGCTTTCGTTTCGGCCATATTCTCTTCGCGACCCTGATAAATCACACCGCGTGAATCGCAGGCCGTGATGTTATGGCGTTTCAGCCCCAGCGCCACCAGCAAATTCAGGCAGGCGATGGCCGAAGCCCCTGCGCCTGAAACCACCAGCCGCACATCTGAAATATTTTTCCCGACCACACGCAGGCCGTTCAGGACCGCCGCGGTACAGATAATCGCGGTGCCATGCTGATCGTCATGGAACACCGGAATGTTCATACGTTCGCGCAGTTTTTTCTCAATGTAGAAACATTCGGGCGCTTTGATGTCTTCGAGATTGATGCCGCCGAACGTCGGCTCAAGCGCAGCGATCACGTTGATCAGTTTGTCCGGATCCAGCTCATCTATTTCGATATCAAACACATCGATACCGGCGAATTTCTTAAACAGCACGCCCTTGCCTTCCATCACCGGTTTACCTGCCAGCGCCCCGATATTGCCCAGCCCGAGCACCGCCGTACCGTTAGAAATTACCGCCACCAGATTGCCTTTAGCGGTGTATTTATAGGCCGCCAGCGGGTCTTTTTGGATTTCAAGACAAGGAGCCGCCACCCCGGGAGAGTACGCCAGCGCCAGATCGCGCTGCGTGGCAAGCGGTTTGGTGGGTGAAACCTGTATTTTTCCGGGCACGGGGAATTCGTGGAAATCAAGCGCACTTTGTTTCAGTTGTTCGTCCATCGTAGGATCCTTTTTGTGTTTCTTATTTTTTGTAGGGGCACAGACCGGGAAACCCGCAACATTTGATTCACCAACGCTTTCAGTTTTCCCGCACAACAGTATAGATAACCTGCCACGACAGAGGGCGAAGCACGACCAAAACTTGCGCGTTACATTGATTGCTTTTCGTTCGCGGAAGACGTCTCGCAAATTTCGACTAAGCTTAAAGTTCCCCCTTGCGCAACACAGGTTGAAAGTTCAGCCTTGCGTAGGCTTTTGCTTTTTCATTGCTCTGACCCATTACAACAATCAGAGAAAGCGCATTCAAATTGTTAACAGAATGATGCAGGGTAGTAGCCCTGTGAAAAGAGACCACGCTTCTCTTCTCGTATCATTTTTCTTCCTAAGGAGATGTTGAAATGAACCAGTTAGACGCCCTCAAAAAGCTAACGACTGTCGTTGCCGACAGCGGTGATATTGAATCCATCCGTCATTTCGAACCGCAGGATGCCACCACCAATCCATCCTTAATTCTCAAAGCCGCCGACCTGCCTCAGTATCAAAACCTCATCAAAGACGCGCTGGATTACGCACGTAAAAAAGGTGGCAGTAAAGAGGATCAGGTGATCAACGCCACGGATAAACTGGCGGTGAATATTGGTGTCGAAATTCTTAAAAGCGTCCCCGGCCGCATCTCGACAGAAGTCGATGCGCGCATGTCCTTTGACAGCGAAAAGTGCCTGACCAAGGCGCGTGAATTGATTGGTTTGTATCAGGAACAGGGGATTGATAAATCCCGCATTTTGATCAAACTGGCTTCCACCTGGGAAGGCATCAAAGCAGCCGAACAGCTGGAAAAAGAAGGCATCAACTGTAACCTGACGCTGCTGTTTTCTTTTGCTCAGGCACGCGCCTGCGCCGAAGCCGGTGTGTATCTGATCTCCCCGTTCGTTGGCCGTATCTATGACTGGTACAAAGCCAAAGAACCAAATGCGACGTATGACGTGGAAAAAGATCCGGGCGTTAAATCCGTTCGTGAGATCTACAAGTACTACAAAGCGCAGGGCTATGAGACCGTCATCATGGGTGCCAGCTTCCGTAAAGTGGAACAAATTCTGGCACTTGCCGGTTGTGACCGCCTGACCATCTCACCCAACCTGCTTGAAGAGCTGAAAGCCAGCGATGCGCCAGTGGAGCGCAAACTGCAACCGTCATCTGCTTCGGGCAGCAAGCAGCCTGCGCCGCTGACTCAGGCCGAATTCCTCTGGGAACATCATCAGGATGCCATGGCCGTTGATAAACTGGCCGAAGGTATCCGCCAGTTCGCCGTCGATCAGAAGAAACTCGAAGATGTACTGTCTGCTCAACTGTAATTTCACCCACTGAAATTCCAATGGCTGCTGCCTGCTGGCGTGGCCATTCATTCACCGGAGAAAAATATGCCTTCTCGTAGAGAGCTAGCGAATGCTATCCGTGCCTTAAGCATGGATGCGGTGCAGAAAGCGAATTCCGGCCACCCCGGCGCACCAATGGGGATGGCGGATATCGCTGAAGTTCTGTGGCGCGATTACATGAATCACAACCCGACTAACCCGCACTGGGCCGATCGCGACCGCTTTGTGCTGTCCAACGGTCACGGTTCGATGCTGATTTACAGCCTGCTTCATCTCACCGGCTATGACCTGCCGATGAAAGAGCTGGAGAACTTCCGCCAGCTGCACTCCAAAACGCCAGGCCACCCGGAATACGGCTATACGCCGGGCGTTGAAACCACCACCGGTCCGCTGGGTCAGGGCATCGCCAACGCCGTTGGTTTTGCTATCGCCGAACGCACGCTGGCCGCGCAGTTCAACCGCGAAGGCCACGATATCGTCAACCACCACACCTACGCTTTTATGGGTGACGGTTGCATGATGGAAGGGATTTCCCACGAAGCCTGCTCGCTTGCCGGCACCATGAAACTCGGCAAACTGACCGCGTTTTATGATGACAACGGGATCTCCATCGACGGCCACGTGGAAGGCTGGTTCACCGATGACACGGCCAAACGTTTCGAAGCGTATGGCTGGCATGTGATTCGCGATGTTGATGGCCAGAACTCTGACGCCATCAAAGCGGCGATCGAAGAATCCCACAAAGTCACCGACCGTCCTTCCCTGCTGCTGTGTAAAACCGTCATCGGTTTCGGTTCACCAAATAAAGCAGGCACGCACGATGCGCACGGCGCTGCTCTGGGCGTGGATGAAGTGGCTGCCACCCGCAAGGCGCTGGGCTGGAACTACCCTGCCTTTGAAATTCCGCAGGACATTTATGCCGCCTGGGATGCCAAAGAAGCGGGTAAAGCGAAAGAAAAAGCCTGGGATGATAAGTTCGCGGCTTACGCCAGCGCTTATCCTGATTTGGCGAAAGAGTTTAAGCGCCGCGTGAGCGGTGAGCTGCCGGAGAACTGGGAGGCCGACGCGCAGAAATTCATCGAAGGTTTACAGGCTAAACCGGCCAACATTGCCAGCCGTAAAGCCTCGCAAAACACGCTGGAAGAGTTCGGTAAAATACTGCCTGAATTCCTCGGCGGTTCTGCTGACCTTGCGCCAAGTAACCTAACCATGTGGTCCGGCTCTAAATCGCTGGGGGATGATCTGGCCGGTAACTACATTCACTATGGCGTGCGTGAGTTCGGCATGACGGCTATCTCCAACGGGATCGCGCTGCACGGCGGATTCCTGCCTTACTCGGCGACCTTCCTGATGTTCGTCGAATACGCCCGTAATGCGGTGCGTATGGCATCACTGATGAAGATCCGTAACGTGTTCGTCTACACTCATGACTCCATCGGTCTGGGCGAAGACGGCCCAACGCACCAGCCGGTCGAGCAAATGGCCAGCCTGCGCGTGACGCCAAACATGAGTCTGTGGCGTCCGGCGGATCAGGTTGAGTCTGCCATCGCGTGGAAATACGCCATCGAACGTAACGACGGCCCTTCCGCGCTGATCTTTTCCCGCCAGAACCTGACCCAGCAACCGCGAACTGCGGAGCAGTTGGCCAACGTGGCGCGTGGCGGTTATGTGCTGAAAGATTGCGAAGGCAAGCCTGACGTCATTCTTATTGCCACCGGTTCTGAAGTGGGTATTACCGTCGAAGCCGCCGATAAACTGGCCGCAGGCGGGACCAAAGTACGCGTGGTTTCGATGCCGTCCACTGACGTTTACGACAAACAGGACACGGCATATCGTGAATCTGTGCTGCCGAAAGGCGTCACGGCGCGACTGGCGGTGGAAGCTGGTATTGCGGATTACTGGTACAAATACGTTGGCCTCAACGGCGGCGTAGTCGGCATGACCAGCTTCGGCGAATCGGCTCCGGCAGAACAGCTGTTCAAAGAGTTCGGCTTTACTATCGATAACGTTGTCGCCAAAGCGCAGGCGTTGCTGCAATAACGTCGTCGCCTGCCATACCCCCTCCCAGCCTCCCCTTTCGCAGGGGAGGAGCAAATTCAAAACCGGCTGGGTCTGCTCCCTCACCTGCTAAGGGGAGGGCCGGGCTGGGGGCATCATTGCAAACACCTTGCATTTTTCAGGGCTAAAATCCCTTCGCTTTGGTCTTGCTCTAAATCCCTCGCTCCGGTAAAGTCCCGCCCCTTCTTTGGCATGGGGATCAGTGATGTTTATTGGATTTGACTACGGTACAGCGAATTGCTCAGTTGCGGTGATGCGCGACAATAACGCCCAACTGCTGGCGTTAGAAAATAACGATCCTTATTTACCCTCCATGCTTTGTGCGCCAACTCGCGAAGCGGTCAGCGAATGGCTGAACCGTCACGGACAGGTGCCAACGGGCAGTGATGAAAATCTGGCGCTGCTGCGTCGCAGTATCAGCTTTAACCGCGAGGAAGATATTCCGGTTAACGCCAACAGCGTGCAGTTTGGTTTGCAGGCGCTCGCCACCTATATGGAAGATCCGGAAGAGGTGTACTTTGTCCGCTCACCGAAATCCTTCCTGGGCGCAAATGGCCTGAAGCCGCAACAAATTGCTCTGTTCGAAGATCTGGTCTGCGCGATGATGTATCACATCAAACGTCAGGCAGAATCCGTATTACAGCACACCATTGAGCAGACCGTTATTGGCCGCCCGATCAACTTCCAGGGTATGGGCGGCGATGACGCCAACCGTCAGGCACAGGGCATTTTGCAACGTGCCGCAGAACGCGCCGGTTTCCGCGATATCGCTTTCCAGTTCGAACCGGTAGCAGCAGGGCTGGATTTTGAGGCGACGCTGACAGACGAGAAAACAGTGCTGGTGGTAGATATCGGCGGTGGTACCACCGACTGTTCGGTATTGCTGATGGGGCCACAGTGGCGCGATAAGGCTGAACGTCAGAACAGCCTGCTCGGCCACAGCGGTTGCCGCGTGGGCGGGAACGATCTGGATATCATGACGGCGTTCAAACAGTTGACGCCACAATTCGGCATGGGCAGCGAAACCCACAAAGGTATCGCGATCCCCGCACTGCCTTACTGGAATGCGGTAGCGACTAACGATGTCCCTGCTCAGATCGATTTTTACAGCGTCGCCAATGGCCGCATGCTGCGTGATTTGATCCGCGATGCCGCACAGCCGGACCTCATCAAACGTCTGCTGAAAGTTCAGCAACAGCGTCTGAGCTATCGTCTGGTGCGCGCGGCAGAAGAGAGCAAGATTGCGCTCTCCGAACGCGAAAGCGTCACGGCGGCAATGGACTTCATCGAGGCGGGTCTGGCAGAGACTATCAGCCAGCAGCAGCTGAGCGAAGCTATCGCACAGCCGCTGGAGCGCATTCAGGAACAGGTGAATCTGGCGCTGGCGAGCAGTGACATTAAGCCGGACGTGATTTATCTGACCGGTGGCAGCGCACGTTCTCCTCTGCTGCGGGCCGCGTTGCAGGCACAATTGCCGGGCATTCCGCTGGTCGGTGGCAACGACTTTGGCTCTGTCACCGCCGGTCTGGCGCGCTGGGCGCAAACACTGTTCCGTTAAGCGCAAGATTGCCGACACTTTAGTACTAAATAAAAACCGCCTGATTTCTCCTGGCGGTTTTTTTATTTCGGGAACGGCGTTAATTACCAGGCGCTGGCGTCATTTAGCGTCTGAATATCCGCCTCATCGAGTTTCAGCGTCGCGGCCTGCGCCAGCTCATTGAGCTGTTGCAAAGAGGTCGCGCTGACAATCGGAGAGGTAATGCTCGGGCGCGCAATCTGCCATGCTAACGCCACCTGCCCCGGCTGCACGCCGTGCTTCTCAGCTACCTGGTCCAGCCCTTTAAGCACTTTCAAACCCCGATCGTCGAGGTAGCGCTCAATCACGCTTTCGCCACGCTTACTTTTGCTGGCATCAGCTTTGGTGCGGTATTTCCCGGTCAGGAAGCCGCTGGCCAACCCGTAGAAGTTGATCACACCGACACCGTGTTCCGTGACGACTTTTTCCAGCGCTTCTTCATACACTTTGCGGTCATACAGGTTGTACAGCGGTTGTAGCGTTTCATAACGCGCCAGCCCGTTGTCCTTGCTGATTTTCAGCGCTTCGGCCAGACGCGGTGCGCTGTAGTTAGAAGCACCGATGGCCCGTACTTTACCTTCTTTGATTAACGCATCGAACGCTGCCAGCGATTCCGCCAGCGGTGTATCAGCATCGTCATCATGGGACTGATAGAGATCGATATAATCCGTTTGCAGACGTTTCAGCGATGCTTCAACCGCCTCTTTGATATAGCGCGGCGACAGGCCGACTTTGCCTTCGCCCATAGGTTTACCGACTTTGGTCGCCAGAACTATCTGGTCGCGCTTACCCGTTTTCTTCAACCAGTTGCCGATAATCGTTTCAGATTCGCCGCCGTGATTACCATCGACCCAGCGGGAATAGACGTCGGCGGTATCGATAAAGTTCAGGTTATTATCCAGCAAGGCATCGAGCAGGCTGAAAGAGGCGGGCTGATCGACTGTCCAGCCAAATACGTTGCCACCAAAAGTCAGCAACGGTACCTGAATACCTGAACGGCCTAATTCTCTTTTACTCATCACACTCTCCCTATAACGGTCAGTTTAAACTTGCTTCGCGTGCAAACGGTTTGTGATTCAGGGTTAACCTTAGCATTTTGATATAAAATGAGTGGCTTACCGTCCGACCTTTTTGTCATAAGTCATTTCAAAAATGTTGAGAAGATTGAGAAGGACTCTCCTTATTTCCTCCATTTTCTGCCGGAGCATTCTGGCTACACTGTGGGTCTGGCCTGTTGACGGTTGCCGTCACCAGGCCGCGACAATGATTGTACTGATGCGATAACCCGATGAAATCTGAAAATACTGAGACTGTACCGCCCTCCGAGCCGCTGCCGCCTTCTGTGCGCTGGCAATTGTGGATCGTCGCGTTTGGCTTTTTTATGCAGGCGCTGGATACCACCATCGTCAACACTGCGCTGCCGTCGATGGCCCTAAGCCTCGGCGAAAACCCTCTGCACATGCATTCGGTGGTGGTCGCTTATGTTTTGACAGTCGCGGTGATGCTGCCCGCCAGCGGCTGGCTGGCGGATAAAGTTGGTGTCAAATGGGTGTTCTTCTCGGCCATCGTGCTGTTCACCCTGGGTTCGCTGCTCTGCGCACAATCTGACAGCCTGCGCGAGCTGGTGATGTCCCGCGTGGTACAAGGGATTGGCGGCGCGATGATGGTGCCGGTCGGGCGGCTGACGGTGCTGAAAATCGTGCCGCGCAGTGAATATATGGCGGCGATGACCATGGTGACATTACCCGGTCAGGTCGGCCCGCTGCTTGGCCCGGCACTCGGGGGTTTTCTGGTGCAGTACGCAAGCTGGCACTGGATATTTTTGATCAACCTGCCGGTCGGCATTGCCGGTTGTATCGCCACATTGATGATCATGCCCAATTACAAAATGCAGACACGCCGCTTTGATATCAGCGGGTTTGTGATGCTGGCGGTATGTATGGCGACCCTGACGCTGGCGCTCGACGGCAGCCGTGGCCTCGGGCTGACGCCGCTGGAATTACTGCTGCTGGTAGTGGTTGGGTTTGGCGCGCTCGGTATCTACTGGATGCACGCACGCGGTAATTTGTCCGCCCTGTTTTCACTGCGTCTGTTTCACACCACGACGTTCAAAATCGGCCTGACCGGCAGTTTTCTGGGTCGCATCGGCAGCGGTATGTTGCCGTTTATGACGCCGGTCTTTCTGCAACTCGGCATGGGCTTCACACCCTTTCACGCCGGGCTGATGATGATCCCGATGGTGCTCGGTAGCATGGGAATGAAGCGCGTGGTGGTCCGGCTGGTCAATCAGCTCGGCTACCGTTCTGCGCTGGTAACCGCCACGCTGTTGCTGGCGCTGATTACGCTTATCTTCCCGCTGGTGGCGATTTACGGCGCGGTGTGGATGATCCCAATTGTGCTGTTCTTCCAGGGGATGGTGAATTCACTGCGTTTCTCGTCGATGAATACCCTGACGCTGAAAGACTTGCCGCCGCGCCTTGCCAGCAGCGGCAACAGTTTGTTGTCGATGATCATGCAGCTGTCGATGAGTCTGGGCGTCAGCGTCGCGGGTATCCTCATCGGCGTTTTCGCACATCAGCAGGTAGACGTCGGCAGCGGCGCAATGCATACCGCGTTTCTCTACTGCTATATGTCGATGGCGGTGATTATCGCCCTGCCGGCCTGGGTCTTTTCCCGCGTGCCGGCGGATGCCCAGAAAAATGCCCTTATTGACCGTCGTCGTGCGGCGGCAGGCTCTCCCGATCCAATGAGAAAATCATGAAACCAGGAATTACCGCCAAACTGTTCATGGCCATCTTCTGCACCTGTGCGCTGGTGTTAATCACCATGAACTGGGGCGTGCGGATGAGCTTCGAGCGCGGCTTTATTGATTACATCCGCCAGAGTAACGAACAGCGCGTCGAACTGCTGGCCGACACCTTGCAGGAACAATATAAACAGCACGGTAGCTGGGAGTTTTTAGAAACTAACGACCGGCTGATCTATCAGCTGATGCGCTCATTTGAACAAAACAGCAGTCCGAGAATGCCACCACAGGGATGGCGAACAAAATTCTGGATCCTCGACAGTCACGATCGGCGGATCGGCGGATACGATCAGCCGGTTCCGCCTGATTTGCAGGGACCGCGCCGCGTGATGACCGTCAACGGCGTAGTGATTGGTTCGGTGATTTCGACCCCGGCTGAACGCCTGACGCGCGACGCAGACATCAACTTCGAGCGTCAGCAAAGCCGCACCAGCTGGATGATTGTCGCCTTTACCGCACTTCTGGCCGCCGCCGTGACCTGGCTGTTATCGCGCGGTATGCTCGCGCCGGTTAAACGGCTGGTCAACGGCACCCATCAGCTGGCCGCCGGGGATTTCAGCACCCGTGTGGAGGTCGACAGTGAAGATGAGCTGGGAAAACTGGCGCAGGATTTCAACCAGCTGGCAATGACGCTGGAAAAGAACGAGCAGATGCGTCGGGCGTTTATGGCCGACATCTCCCATGAGCTGCGCACCCCGCTGGCAGTGCTGCGTGGTGAACTGGAAGCGATGCAGGACGGCGTGCGAAAAATGACGCTCGGCTCGCTGGAATCATTGCAGTCGGAAGTATCGATTCTCACCAAGCTGGTGGATGATTTACACCAGCTTTCCCTTTCTGATGCCGGAGCGCTGGCGTACCGCAAAGTCGATACCGACGTCGTGCATCTGGTGCAGCTGGCGGAAGCCGGTTCGCGGGATCGTTTTCACAGCAAGCAGTTAACGCTGATCAGCAAACTGCCGGAAAGCGCGGAGGTGTTCGGTGATCCGCAACGCCTTTCGCAGCTTTTCAATAATCTGATGGAAAACAGCCTGCGCTATACTGATCCCAACGGCGGGCTGGAAATTCTGGGCGAAATTCGTGATAAATCGCTGATTCTGACTTTCCAGGACACTGCACCAGGTATCAGCGATGAACAACTGATCCGCATTTTCGAACGTTTTTATCGCACCGAAGGCTCGCGCAACCGCGCCAGTGGCGGCTCCGGTTTAGGTCTGGCGATTTGTCAGAATATCGTCGAAGCACATGGCGGGCAGATAAGCGCCAGCCACTCTCCCGCAGGCGGCGTGCGTATCACGGTCGTCCTGCCGCTTTCTGTTCCACATGGACCGAGAAACTGATGAACGATTTAGTAGCATCCGGCCGCGCGCCGTTAAAAATCTTGATTGTGGAAGATGAGCCGAAACTGGCTCAGTTGCTGATCGATTATCTCGACGCGGCGGGTTATGTCACCCAGTGGCTGCCTGACGGCCACGACGTGATAACTCAGGTCAAAACCAGCCCGCCGGCGATGATCTTGCTGGATCTGATGCTGCCGGGCAGCAGCGGACTGTCGATCTGTCGTGACATCCGCCAGTTTTCCGACGTGCCGATCATGATGGTTACGGCGAAAACCGAAGAAATTGATCGCCTGCTGGGGCTCGAAATCGGGGCGGATGATTACATTTGCAAACCGTACAGCCCGCGTGAAGTTGTGGCACGCGTCAAAGTTATCTTGCGCCGCTGCGTGCGTCCGGACGAAAACATCACCAAAAGCCACGGCCTGCATATCGATGAAGCGCGCTTTCAGGCATCTTTTCAGGGGCATGAACTGGAGCTGACGCCAGCAGAATTCCGCCTGCTGAAAACCCTGTCGGTAAAACCTGGCTATGTGTTTACCCGTGAAGTGCTGCTCAATAATCTCTACGATGATTACCGCGTAGTCACTGACCGCACCATCGACAGCCATATCAAAAATCTGCGCCGCAAGCTGGAGTCGCTGGACGGCGAGAAAGCCTTTATCCGCGCGGTCTACGGCGTCGGTTATCGGTGGGAGGCGGAGCCCTGCCACCTCGCCTGACGCGCAAAGCCGTTCTTTCCGGGCCGACAGTTCAGTTTTGTAAAGTTGCTGAAAGTCTGTCGGCCAGTTCACATTTCATGCCTTAACTTCCTCTTATCGCCGCGAAAGATTCTCCTTTAACTACACTTAGCTGTGGAAAATAACCCCCTTGCTGGAGATAACCTTTATGGCGACTGGTCACTATGATCTGAAAAAAGCGAAGAATGGACAGTTTCACTTTAACCTGAAGGCCGGGAACGGAGAGATTATTCTCACCAGTGAAATGTATGCCAGTAAAGCCTCGGCAGAAAATGGCATTACGTCTGTGCAAAACAACGCGCCACATGAAGAACAATACGAGATAAAACCGTCAAAAGACGGGCAATTTTATTTTGTGCTGAAAGCCAAAAATCATCAGGTGATTGGCGTCAGTGAAATGTACACCACCGAAAGCGCGGCCAGAAAAGGCGTACAGTCAGTGGTGAAAAACGGGGCGACAGTCGATATCCGAGATTCAACCCAACAACCCGCCTGATGCCTTTTACTGAGGTTGTCGCATTTCCTGCGGCACCCTCAGAAGTTAAAAATTGATCTGACCCCGTAAAACCCCAAATACCCACACTAACCGGCTGCTTTTGATCAACTCAGACGTTACAATTCTGGCCTTTCGTCGCCCCGCATCCGGGACGGCCCTGACTTGTGATCAGACTGAGATTGACTATGTTGACCCCCGACGCTTTTGTTCCTGAACTGCTCTCCCCAGCCGGTTCCCTAAAAAACATGCGCTATGCTTTCGCCTACGGCGCAGACGCCGTGTACGCCGGACAACCCCGCTACAGCCTGCGCGTGCGTAACAACGAATTTAACCACCAGAATCTGGAAATCGGCATCAACGAGGCTCATGCTCTGGGTAAAAAATTCTACGTGGTAGTCAATATCGCGCCGCACAACGCCAAACTGAAAACCTTCCTGCGCGACCTGCAACCGGTTATCGACATGGGGCCGGACGCACTGATCATGTCCGATCCGGGTCTTATTATGATGGTGCGCGAAGCGTTCCCGCAGATGGACATTCATCTGTCGGTACAGGCCAACGCGGTGAACTGGGCTACAGTGAAATTCTGGAAACAAATGGGGCTGACTCGCGTGATTTTATCGCGTGAACTGTCACTCGAAGAAATCGCCGAAATCCGCTCACAGGTGCCGGATATGGAGCTGGAAATCTTCGTTCACGGCGCGCTGTGCATGGCCTATTCCGGCCGCTGCCTGCTTTCTGGTTACATCAATAAACGGGATCCGAATCAGGGCACCTGCACTAATGCCTGCCGCTGGGAATACAAAGTTCAGGAAGGTAAAGAGAACGATATCGGCAGTATTGTGCATCAGCACGAGCCGATCCCGGTGCAACAGGTGGAAGCTGTGGAACCCACTCTGGGCATCGGTCAGCCGACGGACAAAGTGTTCATGCTGGAAGAAGCGCTGCGTCCGGGCGAATACATGAGTGCGTTCGAAGATGAACATGGCACCTACATCATGAATTCCAAAGATTTGCGCGCTATCCAGCACGTCGAGAGCCTGACAAAAATGGGCGTCCATTCGCTGAAAATCGAAGGGCGTACCAAATCCTTCTACTACTGCGCCCGCACCGCGCAGGTGTATCGCCGCGCTATCGACGACGCCGTGGCCGGTAAACCTTTCGATCCAACACTACTGACCACGCTGGAAGGCCTGGCGCATCGCGGTTATACCGAAGGTTTTCTGCGCCGCCATACGCACGATGCTCAGCAGACATATGAGTACGGTTTCTCAGTCAGCGACCGTCAGCAGTTCGTCGGGGAATTTACCGGTAACCGCGTGGATGGCTGGGCAGAGATCGACGTCAAAAATAAATTCAGCGTCGGCGATAGCGTGGAAATGATGACACCACAGGGCAATATTCAGTTCACCCTGGAAGCGCTGCGTAACAAGAAAGGCCAGCCAACGGACGTCGCACCGGGTAACGGACACATTGTATACGCCGCGTTGCCTGACGACATCAACCTCGAGTTCGCCATTCTGTTGCGCAATTTGCAAGAAACTGACACACGCAATCCGCACGCGAAATAAGGCTTTTGTTGAAAACAAGAAACTGATCACATCTATTTCTTGCGTGGCTGGATAATATGCATTCGCAATTTACTTCGAATGCAAAATAAAGCACAGGACTACACTAGGAACCACCTCCTTGGCCGGCTCAATCTCCCTTGAGCTGGCTTTTCTTTTTGAATTCAATCCTTTCAACATGCCTCTTTGGCTGAAAAAGTTATTCTTCTCTTCCAACATATAAATCAAAATAATACATTTCTGGAAAATAATATCCCTGTAATATATTTAACAGGCACTCTTCTATTCATGGAGGATTTTCGATCATTTATCTGATAGCCAAGCATCCGTTTAATCATTTATGGTAATGATGTTTAGAGAAAAGGAGCATACATGACCACAGCACTGCTGATTTTGAATGGAAAAGGCGCAGGCAATGAGGAACTTCGCGTGGCGGTCGGTGCGCTGCGAAAAGAAGGTGTGGAACTGACAGTCCGCGTCACCTGGGAATATGGCGATGCTGCCCGCTACGTCGCCGAGGCGGTAGAGCGCGGTTGTGACACCGTCATAGCCGGAGGCGGCGATGGCACCATCAATGAAATCGCCGGAGCATTGGCACAGCTTGAAGAACCGCGCCCGGCTCTGGGTATTGTCCCGCTGGGGACGGCGAATGATTTTGCGACCGCCTGTAATATTCCGCTGGCCCCTGAACAGGCGTTGCTGCTGGCGATAAAAGGCCGGGCAGAAGCCATCGATCTTGCCCGGGTGAATGATAAGCACTATTTCATCAATATGGCGACCGGTGGATTTGGTACGCGTATCACCACCGAAACGCCGGAAAAGCTGAAAGCGGCACTCGGTGGCGTCTCCTATTTTATCCACGGACTGCTACGTCTTGATACGCTGAAGGCTGACCGCTGTGAAATCAAAGGTCCGGATTTCAGCTGGGAAGGCGACGCGTTGGTTATTGGCATCGGTAACGGTCGTCAGGCCGGTGGCGGCCAACAAATCTGCCCGGAAGCGCTGATCAACGACGGGCTGTTGCAGCTACGTCTCCTGACCTCCGAAGAGCTGCTGCCTTCGTTCCTGCGCAGCCTGCTCAATAACGAAGAAAACAAAAATATCGTCTCCGCCCATCTCCCCTGGCTGGAGATCACCGCGCCGCATGACATGACCTTCAACCTCGATGGCGAACCGCTGACCGGTAAGCATTTTCGCATTGAAGTTCTGGCCGACATCATTCAGTGCCGCCTGCCGCCGCATTGTGAACTACTGGGGTAAACTCCTTGCCAGTTGACAAAGCCCGCAAACTTTGCGGGCTTTGTCATTTTAAGAGGTGTGTTCCCGAGACTGGCGTCATGTAATGCAATCAAAAACTATTTTGGAAGGCGTCATCCCTTCAGACAACTTTCGCGCAACAAAGTGTGATCCCCTCCGGCAAAAACCAATAAACATACTTGTATGGTAGTTGTCATGTGGCGTATTTATAGCCAAAGGAAATGCATCCAACTTTACTGCAGAAGGTCGTAACCGATGAAAATCGTGAATGCTGAAGTCTTTGTTACTTGCCCGGGGCGCAACTTTGTGACGTTGAAAATCACCACAGATAGCGGCCTTACTGGCATTGGTGATGCCACGCTCAATGGCCGAGAGCTGCCGGTGGCGTCATATCTGAAAGACCATGTTTGCCCGCAGCTTATCGGGCGTGATGCACACCAGATCGAAGACATCTGGCAGTTCTTCTACAAAGGGGCTTACTGGCGTCGCGGGCCGGTCACTATGTCGGCGATTTCGGCGGTGGACACGGCGCTGTGGGACATCAAAGCCAAAGCTGCCAATATGCCGCTGTATCAGCTGCTCGGCGGCGCATCTCGTACCGGCGTGATGGTTTACTGCCACACTACCGGCCATTCAGTGGATGAAGTGCTGGATGATTACGCCAAACACAAAGAGCTCGGCTTCAAAGCGATCCGCGCGCAGTGCGGCGTGCCAGGCATGAAAACGACTTACGGGATGTCGAAAGGCAAGGGATTGGCCTACGAACCTGCGACCAAAGGTAACTGGCCGGAAGAGCAACTGTGGTCGACCGAAAAATACCTCGATTTCACGCCAAAGCTGTTTGAAGCCGTACGTAACAAATTCGGTTTTGACGAACATCTTCTTCACGATATGCATCACCGCCTGACGCCTATCGAAGCCGCACGCTTTGGTAAGAGCATCGAAGACTATCGTCTGTTCTGGATGGAGGATCCGACCCCGGCGGAGAACCAGGAATGCTTCCGTTTAATCCGCCAGCACACTGTGACGCCGATTGCGGTCGGTGAAGTCTTCAACAGCATCTGGGATTGTAAACAGCTTATCGAAGAACAGCTTATCGACTATATCCGTACCACCATCACCCACGCGGGCGGCATTACCGGTATGCGCCGGATCGCCGATTTTGCCTCTCTGTATCAGGTTCGCACCGGTTCGCACGGCCCGTCAGATCTCTCGCCGGTGTGCATGGCCGCTGCGCTGCATTTCGATCTGTGGGTGCCAAACTTTGGCGTGCAGGAATACATGGGGTATTCCGAGCAGATGCTGGAAGTGTTCCCGCATAACTGGACGTTTGATAACGGCTATATGCATCCGGGCGACAAACCGGGGCTGGGCATTGAGTTCGACGAAAAACTGGCAGCGAAATATCCGTATGAACCGGCGTATTTGCCGGTGGCCCGTCTGGAAGACGGTACTCTGTGGAACTGGTAAGGGAGCGAAAAATGAACAGCGTCGTTATACAAGAACCGGGAAAACTGGTGATCGAGCAACGTGCCTTGCCGGTACCTGCCGCCGGTGAGGTACGAGTTCGGGTCAGTCACGCAGGGATCTGCGGCTCGGATGTGCACATTTATCACGGTCACAATCCGTTCGCGAAATATCCGCGTGTAATAGGCCATGAGTTTTTCGGCCATATCGACAGCGTCGGAGAAGGCGTTGACGCATCGCGCATTGGCGAGCGCGTCGTTATCGATCCGGTGGTCAGCTGCGGACATTGTTATCCCTGCTCCATCGGGCGCCCCAACGTTTGTACCGAATTGCAGGTGATCGGTGTGCATCGCGACGGCGGCTTTAGTGATTACGCCTGCGCACCGGCTAAAAATGCGTATGTCGTGCCCGCGGCGATCCCTGACAAACTCGCCAGCATGGTCGAACCCTTTACCATTGCGGCCAATATCACGGCATTTTTAAAACCAACACCGCAGGATACCGCGCTGGTGTACGGCGCTGGCCCGATGGGGCTGACGGTGATTCAGGTACTGAAAGGCGTGTACGGTGTGCAAAAAGTGATTGTCACCGACCGCATCGAAGAACGGTTACAGATGGCACAGGAAAGCGGTGCCGACTGGACTATCAATAATACCGAACGCAGCGTGGCTGATGTGCTCGCCGCAGAAGGTGTCCGACCGACGCTGATTGTCGATGCAGCCTGCCATCCGGCGATTTTGCAGGAGGCTATTTTGCTGGCATCACCGGCAGCGCGTATCGGGATGATGGGCTTCTCCGGCGAACCGAGCGCATTCACGCAGCAAAGTATTACCAGCAAAGAAATCTCGTTGTTCTCATCGCGTCTGAACAGCCACCGCTTCCCTCAGGTGATTGAATGGATGGAACAAGGAAGAATTGCACCGGAAAAACTGGTGACGCACTGGATGCCCGCCAGCGAAGTGGAAGCCGCTCTGACGCTGTTTGAAAAGGATCAGCGTGCCTGCTGCAAAGTGTTACTGACGTTCTGATGTGATCGAAAATTTATAAGATTTGGAAATTCAGGAAGGATGCCCGCCATCCTTCCTGCCACTGAGTACCTGAGATTCAACCTACAAATAACGCAACACTATTAAAACGACACCAAGTGGAGCACTTACCTATGTTCAAGAATCTGCGCTGGATTATCGTATTCCTGCTGTTTATGGTGTACATGATCAATTACCTCGACCGCGTCGCGCTGTCGATTACTGTCCCGATGATAGAAAAAGAACTGACCATTAATCCCGAACAGTTCGGCCTGATATTTGGTAGTTTCTTCTTTGGTTATGCGATATTTAACTTCCTCGGCGGTTTAGCGGTGGATAAATTCGGCCCGACGATTGTTATGGGTTTAGCTGTCGGGCTGTGGTCCGTATTTTGTGGAATGACCGCCATCGCCACCGGTTTTTATTCCATGCTTATTTTACGGGTATTATTCGGCATGGCCGAAGGCCCCATATGCGCGTCGGCAAATAAGATGATTAACGGCTGGTTCCCGAAGAAACAGGCGGCCACCGCGATGGGGTTACTCAGCGCCGGTTCACCGCTCGGCGGCGCGGTAGCAGGGCCGATCGTCGGGTATCTGGCGATCTCCTTCGGCTGGCGTCCGGCATTCATGGTCATCGCGTCTATCGGCATTGTGTGGATGGCTATTTGGTTCTTTACGGTGGCAGATAATCCGCTGAAAAGTAAACGCGTCTCCCAGGAAGAATTGCGTCTGGTCGATGCCATGAAAAATGAGCATTTAAGTGCCGAGGAAGATCTGGCACAGGCAGCACACGGTCTGGGTTATTATTTAAAACAGCCGATTATTCTGGTCACCGCCTTTGCGTTCTTCAGCTATAACTATATTTTATTCTTCTTCCTGAGCTGGTTCCCGGCATATTTAGTGCAGGCGCACGGATTAAATATTAAAGAAATGAGTTTAACCACCGTCATTCCGTGGATTGTCGGTTTCGTTGGTCTGGCATTAGGCGGTTATATTTCGGATAAAATTTTCAATATCACCGGCCGTTTACTGCTTTCGCGTAAAATTATACTGGTCGTCAGCCTGTTAGCGGCAGCCGTTTGCGTGGCGCTCGCCGGTATCGTCACCAGCGTGGTGCCCGCTGTAGTGCTAATGTCAGTTTCTATTTTCTTCCTGTATACCACCGGTGCAATTTACTGGGCGATTATTCAGGATGTGGTGCATAAATCCCGCGTCGGCGGCACCAGCGGATTTATTCATCTGGTCGGCAGCGTGTCCGGGATCATCGGGCCGATCGTCACTGGCTTCATCGTGCAGAATACAGGCCGTTTCGACAGCGCCTTTATGCTCGCAGGCGGCGTCGCCGCGCTGGGTGCCATTCTGGTGTTCTTTGTGATTAAACCCCCAAAGCAATCAGTCGAACCAAAACTCTCTCATAGCTAAAATCCAAATATCAATATGAAAAACCCGGCCAACTGCGCCGGGTTTTCTTTTATCACGAACGGATATTATTTCTATGCTTCATCAATCCATACCCGCATCTCGCCTTCCCCACGGTTTGCCCAGGTAAAGTACGGCACAAAGGTCATGGTTTGCGCGACGGTCTCTTCAACTGATGGATTGAAGCGGTAGAGCGGCTGCTCACCGGCCTGAGCCGATACACGCCGTTGTCCCTGCGTTTGCAGCAGCGTTTTACCGGCGAAAAGTCCGCTTCCGGCGATCAACCGGAACTGCGCATCGTATGGCAACCGGACGTTGTGCAGTTCGCTGCCGTTATCCGCCTGTTCGAGGCAATAAACCAGCGGACCGCGCTGGATTGCCACTTTTCCGGCAACATGGCGCAGCAACGCATTCCCCTTCACACGCGTCACCGGCATCGGTAATGTCATTTCAATGCGATCGCCCTGCTGCCATTGCTGCGTAAGACGCAAATATCCGCGCCGGGTCAGACCGGCCAGCTCCAGCGGCTTGCCGTTCAGCATCACCTGCGGGCTGGCGCACCAGTCCGGTAAACGCAGCGCCAGCGTGGCCTCAAGCTTCTCATCGGTGCTGACGTCAATCAGCACCTGTTCGGTCCACGGATAGCCGCCGGACTGTTTGAGACGCAGCGGTTTGCCCCCGACCGTCGCTTCCACATCGCTGCCGATATAAAGATTGATGTCAACGCCGTCAGGCCGTTGGGTGTAAATATAATGGCCGAGCGAAGCCAGCAGACGTGCGATATTCGGCGGACAACAGGCACAACCAAACCAGCGCTGACGCACCGTTTTGACGTGATCGTAAATATGGTTGAACGGGATACTTTTCGGATGCACTTCCAGCGGATTAACGTAGAAGAAATGTTTTCCGTCGAGCGCCATACCGGCCAGGACGGTGTTGTAAAGCGCGCGCTCCATGACGTCGCTGTAACGGCTGTCGGCCTCGAGTTGCAACATGCGGTTGGCAAACATCATCAGGCCAATTGAGGCACAGGTTTCGGTATAAGCGGTGTCATTGGGTAAATCGTAATCTGATGAAAACGCTTCGCCGCTGCTTTGCGAGCCAATCGAACCGGTAATGTACATCTGCCGCTGAGTCATGTTTTCCCACAGCCGCTGGCAGACTTCACGTTTTTCCTGATCCTGACTCAGCCTTGCCAGATGCGCGACGCCGGCGTACAGATACACAAATCGCACCGCGTGGCCGATAGCCGTGGTCTGCAACGCTATCGGCAAATGCGCCTGGCTGTAGGCTTTGTCTTTCACCATCCACGCCGGACCGTATGTATTCCAGTGTGACGTTTTACCGCGTTTTTCATATTCACTGTCGTAGAAATGCGGCTCTGCACCACGCTGTTCGACGAAGTAACGCGTCAGTTCCAGATAACGGGCTTCGCCGGTCGCTTCATATAAACGCATCAGCGCCAGTTCGATTTCCGGATGACCGGGATAACCGTGCAACTGCTGTTGGCCTGGGCCAAATACCTGCGCGATGTGGTCCGCCAGCTTGCAAACGATCTCCAGCAAACGGGCTTTTCCGGTGGCCTGAGCGTAAGCCACGCCTGCTTCGATCAAATGTCCGGCGCAGTAAAGCTCGTGGCACTCCGCCAGATTCGTCCAACGCTGCTGCGGTTCTTTGACAGTGAAATAGGTATTGAGATAACCATCAGGTTGCTGCACCGCGCCGACCAGCTCAATGACCGCATCAGCCGTTTTTTCCAGTTCAGCATCGGGCGTTTTAGCCAGCAAATACCCGACCGCCTCCAGCCATTTAGCGACATCGCTATCCTGAAATACCATGCCATAGAACTCCCCCTCGCTCTGCCCGGCAGCAATTCTGAAATTCTCAATCGCATGGCTCGGCTCGGCGTCTGCCACGTCGTCGTTCAGTGCTTTCCATTGATAAGGCACCACCACATCCCTCACCAGACGCTGATATTCCAGCCAGAACGCATCGGAAATATTCACTTTTTGCAAAGGGACTTCTAGAGATTCAACCGGAGAAAATGACATACAACCCCCTTAAATAATGACCTTCGTTAAATTTTTGCCGCCAGATCGTGCGACATCCGCGTTAGCAGTGTGTTATCGAGCTTGCAGAACATCAGCGTTCCCGCCAGCAGGAGATGCATTGCCGCAGGCAGCAGTGTTTCAAGCAACGTGATGCCGCCGAGCGACGCCGGGGTCTGGTGTTCAGCACCCGCCTGATAAGAAACCCAAATGAATACCAGGCTGATGATCCCTGCACTTGACGCCCAGGCCAGCTTGATGAAGAACAGATTGAAGGCGAAGTTCATGCCCGAGGAACGGATACCATTTTTCCAGTGCCCGTAGTCGTCTGCGAACGCCATGATGGAAAAGTGCAACGGCAGCGTAAATCCGAGGATCACGCAATGCACAAAGATGACACCCAGCCACAGCGTCTGGAATTGCTCTCCCACCGGCACAAACCACAGCAGCAGAGAAAATACCGCCAGCACCAGATTGGTGAGCAAATAGAGACGGACGCTGTCGATAAATTTGGTCAGCTGATTGACGATGACCGCCCCCAGAATCGACGCCAGCGTCACCATGCCGAAGAACATCGAGGCGTATCCGGCCCCGCCTTTGAGCACGTAAGTGATGAAATACATATAGCCGCCGCCGCGCAGATTGAACACATTGATCAGCAGAAAGGACATCAGCAATACCAGCAGCAGCTGATCGTTTTTCAGCATTCCGCGTATATGTTCACGAATGCTGAACTGGCCGAGCAACGCCAGCGGCAGACGTTCGCGTACGGTAAAGAAGCACCAGAGGAACATCACAACGGCGATGGCACACAGCAAGCCGACGCCTTGCTGATAGCCCAGCACCGCATCGCCTTTGCCGAAAATCTGCACCAGCCACGGCAGCCCGACGGATACCATAAAGCCCGCCACGCCGCATAGAACAAAGCGCCATGACTGGCAGGAAATGACCTCACGATGATCGGTGGTCATGGTGTTTATCAGCGCGCAATACGGCACATTGATCGCGGTGTAAGACACCGAGAGCAAAAAATACGTAAAGAAGGCATAGGCAATTTTGGCGTCACCGCTCAAACCTGGCACGGTAAACGTCAGAAAACCAACCACGCCAATTGGCAGCGCGATCCACAGTTGCCACGGGCGAAAACGGCCCCAACGGCTTTGCGTACGGTCGGCCAGGATACCCATCAGCGGATCGGAAATCGCATCGATAACGCGCAGGGAAATAAATAATGTACCGACAATCGCCGGCGTCAGGCCGAATACATCGGTATAGAAGAAGGTCAGGAAACTGGTGATCAGGCAGGTAATGATCGTGCCACCGGCATCCCCTAATCCATAACCTATTTTCTCACTGACGGAAAGTTTGGCATTCGCAGAAATTATTTTCTCTGCTTTCTCTCCCGGTATTGAACCGGTATTAACAGAATCTGTTGGCATTATATTTCCTCGCTTTTATATGGGTATCAATAAGCCGTCAGGAATGCAGGGATATCAGGCCGGGTGTAATATCAGCCTTTTTTATAGGGTGCGTATTTAATCTGGCACGGGAAAAAGATGCCAACAAGAGGAGGATAAAGTAGTTAAACGGGACAATTCCGACTCATGCATGGAATATGTGAGGCAGATCAAAACGTCTTCCGGCAGGACTGGTACCCGCTGCGCGCTGTGCTACTGTCACGCTTTATTCGCTGCTGGCAAGACGGCTAAATGACTGATGTACTCTCCTTTCCTGTGAATTATCCGGTTAATGTGCAGAACGGCGGACTCTTTATCTCGCGAGGAATTGGCACACATCCGACACGCAGACTTAACTCGTATGAATTGATGTATGTCGTACGCGGCAGCCTGTCATTGCAGGAAGAGAATACGCGTTTTGATCTGCGTGAAGGGGAAAGTTTACTGTTATTTCCCGGCAGGGAACATAAAGGGTTAACGACGTTTGATCCTGAATTAAAATTTTACTGGTTACACTTCGATATTGAGAGCAATCGCACGTTAATAGATTCTCGGAAAAATAATCCCTCTTTACAGCTGAATATTCCACAGCATTGTAAAGTCAGGGATCGTGAAACACTCTTAACGCTATTCAGACTATTTTTATATGAGCAGGAAAGAGGTGGCAATTCGCTGGAGTTGTATCTGATTTTGCTGTTGCAGGAAGTTGCGCGCGCCTGGCCGGAAAATGTGGAACCCGGCGGGCCCGGCGTCGCGCTGGCCTACAAGGCGCGGCAACTCATCACTACCCAGTTTCATCTGCCGCTGGGGGCTTCTGAACTGGCGGAAAGGCTGCATTGTAATGCCGATTATCTCGGACGCGTGTTTCGTCTGACGTTCCAGATGACCCTGACAGATGCGCTGCATAAACACCGCGTCGCCGCCGCCGAGAAACTGCTGCTGGCCAATACCGGGAACGTCGCTGATGTCGCACGGCTGACCGGTTTTAACGACGCAGCGTATTTTCGTCGGGTGTTTCGCAAACTGCTGGGCATTACCCCGGCAGCCTATAAAAAACTTTACTGCCGTGAGCATATCAATTCGGATTAGTTTCTATGATATATCCCAAATTTCTGTCACAACCTTGCGCTAACAATCTCAAAACCCTGAGAAAACTCATGGTAGTATTGTGAACTCCCGACCTTGAAGACAACTTTTGCCCATGACAGACGCCTTTGAATTTCTCAGTAATGTGCCGGTGAATCAGCAGATTTATCGCACCTTGCGTCAGGACATCGTCACCTGTGCCATTGCGCCGGGAGCGTTCCTGTCGGAGAAAGAAATTTCCACACGCTTTAACGTATCGCGCCAGCCGGTTCGCGAAGCCTTTATCAAACTGGCCGAAGCCGGGCTGGTTCAGGTCTTACCGCAGCGCGGTACATATGTGATGAAGATTTCATCCAAGCGCGTCGCCGATGGCCGTTTCATTCGTGAAGCCGTAGAAACCGCCGTCGTTCGTCGTGCTGCTATGGTTGCCACGGATAAAGATCTGGCGCTGCTGGAACACAATCTTGAGCGTCAGCGGCTTGCGGCAAAAAGCCAGCAAACACAGGAATTTTTGTTGCTCGACGATGATTTTCACCGCACGATCGCGCAAATTATCGATTGCCGCCTGGCCTGGGAAACCGTCGAACATATCAAAGCGACGATGGATCGCGTACGTTTCCTGACACTGAGCAAAGTCTCCCCGCCGGAAAATCTTATCGCGCAGCACTACGCCATTTTCGACGCTCTTAAAGCACATGATCCGGACGCCGCTGAAAATGCCATCCGCATTCATTTGCAGGAAATGATATCTACCATTACCCCGATAGCCGAGCAAAACAGCGACTGGTTTGATGCGGAGTAAAAGGCATTATTCCCAATAAATCTGCTGTCAGACCGTTTTAGATTAATTTTGCGGGTTAACCCCAAAATTTGTATGACAACTTGAGGTAAGCTGTAAACCACATCGATACCGTGGAAATTTTTATGCCTGCTACTGCCCCCCTGAAGAAAAGCTTTTACAGTGCTGAAGAGTCACTGTCCCTCGCCCAGCTGGATGAAGAAAAAATCAGCCAGATTGCCCGCGATCTCGACGTGGCGGAAAGCGAGAAAGAACATTACCTTACCGGATGGATGGGCCAGAACAGCGTGGTGCTGGTGCGCAATTATCAGGACAAACGCGGTACCGCGAACGGCCTGGTAATGTCTCGCGGTAATCGTTACAAGCTGACCATTCAGGCCATTACTTTTCGTATCCCAAAAATCCTGCTTTGGGTCACTTTTCGCCGCACGCCTCGTACCATGACGGTGGTCGCCTATAACAAGCTGGGCGAACAGGCCAGCGGTCTGCAGCAGTTTATGCACGTGCAAGATCCCGAGCTGAAAGAGCGGCTGGAAAATGACTGGCGCGAGCTGAATGACTATCTTGGGATGGCCTGCTGGCAGATGGACAATAACCGTCCTATGTGGCGACAGCTGCATGAAGAAATCACACCGCAGGCGCTGTGGATGCTGGCAGATTCGCCGTGGTTTAGCGGCAAAAAATTGCAACATGATGGCGATCTGGAAGGTCTGTGGCTGAACGAGCAGTTTATTGGCCGTCGCAGCGGTGAGCATGCTGCACTGGTGCTGTCCTGGAAGGATGAAGAGAATCAGGACATCGCCAGCTATCTTTATGAAAGGATGTCAGCCAATAAAATCCGCGTGATGCTGCGCCCGCGCAAAGACGAAAAGTTCTATCCGCTGAATCCGTTCGATGCCCTGCACTTACAACGGGCGCTGGCGATGTTTCATCAGGCTGAGCAGGCGCTGGGAGAAGCTCAACGCCGCGCCTGATGGATTTCAAACCGCCCTACCACCACCGGTGAAAATGATGCACCGGGCCGATGCCGTGCCCGACTTCAAGAGAGTCGGCCTGCATCAGCGCCTGTTGCAAATACGCTTTGGCTTCGCGCACCGTATCCGCCCAGTTGTTGTGACGCGGGCGCAGTGCTGCCAACGCCGCAGACAATGTACAGCCGGTGCCGTGGGTATGGCGGGTATTGACACGCGGCGCGGTAAAACGCTCACGGGAACCGGCCACAAACAGCCAGTCAGGACTTTCTTCATCGCTCAGATGACCGCCCTTCATCAACACCGCGCCACACCCCATCGCCAGCAAGGTTTCACCCTGCTCACGCATTTCCGCTTCGCTGGTCGCTATCGGACATTCGAGTAACGCTGCGGCTTCAGGCAGGTTTGGCGTGATGATCGAGACCTGCGGGATCAGCAACCGGCGCACTGCATCCACCGCCTCCGGCAACAATAACGGATCGCCACTTTTCGCCAGCATAACGGTATCGAGCACCACAAACGGCGGCTGATAGTGCCGGAGCCGTTCCGTGACCGCTTCCACAATCTGACTGTTTGCCAGCATACCGATTTTCGCACTGTCGATGCGGACGTCGCTGAGCACTGAATCCAGCTGTGCCGCCACAAATTCGGGTTCGATATTGTAAACCGACTGCACGCCGCAGGTGTTTTGCGCCACCAGCGCGGTGATCACGCTGGTACCGTAGGCGCCGAGCGCCGAGAACGTTTTGAGATCGGCCTGGATCCCGGCACCGCCGCTCGGATCGGTGCCTGCAATGGTCAGCGCATTAATCCGTTTCATGGCTGCGCCTCCCCGTTTAACCATTCCCCGTTAATCAGGTACAAATTATCGAGTAACTCTGGCGTGAAGCTGCCCGGCCCTTTCACCGTTGCGCAGGCGCGTTCTCCGGCACAGGACATGACGCGACAAGCTGCTGCGACGTTATCCAGCCGGTTGCCCGGTAACGTAATGAAAGCAGCCACCACCGCCGACAGCGCACAGCCGGTGCCGACCACGCGGGTCATCATCGGATGGCCGCCCGCGACTGCCCAACAGCGATCGCCGCCGGTCACATAATCTGTCTCACCGGTGACCGCGACAATCGCACCGGTTTCACGCGCCAGATGCTGCGCGGCGGGCAAGGCAGAAAGAGAGTTGTCACCGCTGTCGACACCACGACCGGATGCACTCAGACCGCTGAGCGCGCGGATTTCCGAGGCGTTACCGCGAATGGCGGCGGGTTGGAGTTTGATGATGTTGAGACAGAATTCAGTGCGCCAGCGCAGGCCGCCCACGGCCACCGGATCCAGCACCCAGGGTTTTCCGGCCTGATTCGCCGCCTCAATAGCCGCCAGCATCGCCTCGGCGTGAGAATGCGTCAGCGTACCGACGTTGACCAGTAAGGCATCAGCAATGGCGCTAAACTGCGCCGCTTCGGCAGGATCAACCACCATCGCCGGAGACGCTCCCAGCGCTAGCAAAACATTGGCAGTAAAAGATTGCACCACGTCGTTGGTCAGGCAGTGGACCAGCGGTGATGAGTGGCGGAGTTGTTGCAAAGAACCGGCGGCAATCGCACCGGGAAATACGGAAGGTCGGACGTTCATAAGTCTCCCAACCGGCTTTCAGGAAGGCGGCATCGGGAGAGATACCTGACTTCCCTACGCTGGCATAATCCAGATCAGGTAATACGGGTAAAATCTCAGCCTTTCTTTTGCAAGAGCGGCACCCCGAGTCAAGGGAGCATTATTGGTGCGGACGGCGGGAAGATCAATCAGCATTTGATACCAAAAAGCCCCGTCCATTGACAGGGCTGATGAGATAACCCTGATTTACACCGTCGCCGCCACATCCTCCAGTACGCCGCCTTCACTGCGCGCCTGCCACAGTTTTATCCAGCGCAGGACTGATGCCACCATAATTACCGCGCCGAGCGCGACCATAATGATGGAAATTGTGCCGTTGAACAGATTGAAGCCTTTGGCCAGTGGATTGAAATAGACGTGAGCCACCATCCAGTACGCTGCGTAGTTCACAGTGACGTACAGATACGCCAGCGGTATCAGGCAGGTCAGCATGTAGCGGCGCTTATCCGCCAGACGCAGAATAATGGTCGCGCCGATCATCAGACCGATTGAAGCCATCAGCTGGTTGGAGACGCCAAACAGCGCCCAGACCGAATTGATATCGCCGGAGTTCAGCAGATATCCCCAGAGCAGGCAGGCGACGATGCTGCACGCCACCGCGCCCGGCCACCAGTCGGTACGTTTCAGCGGTGCCCACAGGTCACCGAAGAAATCCTGCAACAAATAGCGTGCCACGCGGGTGCCCGAATCGACCGCCGTGAGGATGAATACCGCCTCGAACATCACCACGAACTGGAAGAAGTAAGAGGACAAATGGCTGAACCACGGAATGCGCGTAAAGATATCGGCCATGCCGACCGCCAGCGTCACGGCACCGCCGGTGCGCCCGCTAAGATCCAGACCGATTTCCTGGCTAAGCGCCGGCAGATTCACCACCTGCATGCCCAGACCGGCAAACACTTCCGGCGCGGAGTTAATGGCAAAATAATCCGCCGGATGCAACGCGGTGGCAGCAATCAGCGCCATCACGCCGACCACACACTCCGCTAACATCGCCCCAAAACCGACCGGCAAAATATCACTCCATTTGTCTATCTGCTTAGGCGTGGTGCCGGAACCGATAAATGCGTGAAAACCTGATATCGCGCCACAGGCGATAGTGATCGAGATAAACGGCCAGACCGGACCCGCCAGCACCGGGCCGCCACCGTGGATAAACTGCGTGATCGCCGGGAACTGAATTTCCGGGTTGATGAACACCACGCCGACGATCAGCGCACCGAACACGCCGATTTTCATGAAGCTGGAGAGATAACCGCGCGGCGTCAGTAACATCCATACCGGCAGAGCGGTGGCGAAGAAGGCGTAGACAGGTAAAACCAGACTGACGGTCGAGGCGCGCAGGCTGAGCCATTCGCCAAACGCCGAGGCCTGTATGTACGGCCCGATCACCACGCAGGCCATAATCGCAATAATACCCACCCACGAAGCGGCTTTCATGCTGCCGGTCAGACGCTCCCACAGGCCGACGCAAATCGCCACCGGGATAGTCATAAAGACGGCAAACGTGCCCCACGGGTTACGCTCAAGGGCATGTACCACCACCATCGACAAACCAGCCATGGTAATGGTGATGATAAATAACATCGCCAGCCCGGTACACCAGCCGGCTACCGGCCCGAGTTCACGCTTAGCCACTTCCGACAGGGATTTACCCCGGTGTTTCATCGAGGCGAACAACACCACGGTATCGTGTACCGCGCCGCCGACCACGCAACCGATCAGAAGCCATAACATACCGGGCAGATAACCGTACTGCGCCGCGAGCACAGGGCCGACCAGAGGCCCCGCCGCCGCAATTGCCGCAAAGTGGCTGCCAAAGTTCACCCATTTTTTCGTCGGGACATAGTCTTTCCCGTCTTCCAGTAAATGCGACGGCGTGACCTGAGCATCATCGGCTTTCAGCACTTTACGGACAAAAAACACGCCGTAAAACCGGTAGCAGATAGTCAGGATACACAGAGTCGCGATGACAAAAGTCAGTGCGTGTTGCATCTTATTGTTCTCCGGATAAGGAATAATCAGGTGCAACGTAGCAAAGCTCTGTAGAAAGCGCGTCCGCTGTTTAGGTCAGCGGCGGTATAGCGATTTAAGCGGCAAAAACGCAGGGATGAACGGCGTGGTTCAAAGCCCGAGTTGAGATTTCAAGGATTTCAGATAACGGCGGCTGACCGGTACGCGCACCTCGTTTTTCATCACCAGCTCCGCCAGCCCGCTGTCGTCAAAACGGATTTCCCGCAGATGGCTTATGTTGATTAAAAACTGCCGGTGGCAACGCAGCAGCTGCGTCCGATTTTCCAGGGTGCGCAGCGTCAGTTCCGTAAAACATTCACTGCCGTCGGCGCGGTTTACGAAGACTCCGCTGACCCGCGAGCTGACAAAAATCACCTCATCGAAGGCAAGCAGATAAATGCGATTCTGGCCGCAGCAGGGGATCAGCGCCAGATCCGGTTCGCCGGCCATCAGCGCAGTAATATTTTGTTCCGGCAGATGCTTGCGCAGACGGCAGAGGGTTTTGTCCAGCCGCGATGCCTGTACCGGCTTTAGCAGATAATCAAACACGTTCTCTTCGAACGCCTGCAAGGCATATTCGTCATAGGCGGTGAGAAAAACAATGTGCGGCATACGCTCAGCGTCAATCATCCCGACCAGCTCCAGCCCGCTGATGCGTGGCATATGGATATCGAGAAAAACCACGTCGGGTTGCAGCCGGTTGATAGCACCCAGCGCTTGCACCGCGTTTTCACACTCGCCGATCACGCTGATATCCGCCGCATCCTGCAGCAGAAAACGCAGATTTTCACGCGCAAGCGGCTCGTCATCAACAATCAATATTTTCAGCATGCTGACTCCTTAACGGCAACCGTAAAATGACACGGGTAAACTGTTCCGGTTCGCATTCCACATGCAGACCAAATTCATCGCCGTAACGCCCGCGCAGACGGCGATCGACCAGACTCATGCCCAGACCATTTCCGCAAGCCGACGGCGCATACAGCCCGGCGTTATCTTCAACGGTCAGCATCAGACAATCGTCCTGCCCGATGGCGGAAAGACGGATGTGCCCGGCGCCCAGCAGTTGTGACGTCCCGTGCTTGATGGCGTTTTCCACCAGCGGTTGCAGCGTAAAAGCGGGTAAAAACAGCTGTTGCAGCGCGTCGGGAAAATCAAACGTGACGCTCAGCCGGTCGCTGAACCGCGCGCGTTCGATATGCAGATAGGCTTCCACGTGTTCAATTTCGTCGGCCAGTGTCACCACTTCCTGCGGGCGTTTGAGATTTTTGCGAAAAAAAGTCGAAAGATGCTGCACCAGTTCGCCCGCCTGCTGGCTGTCGCGACGGATCACCGCCACCAGAGTATTCAGCGCATTAAACAGAAAGTGAGGATTCACCTGCGCGTGCAGCAGTTTGATTTCCGACTGGATCAGCAGTTGCTTGTGGCGCTCATACTGCCCGGCGAGGATCTGCGCCGACAATAAACTGGCGATCCCCTCGCCCAGCGTCCGGTTGATCGAACTGAACAGCCGGTTGCGGGCTTCGTAAAGTTTGATCGTGCCGATCACTTCCTGATTCTCGCCGCGCAGCGGGATCACCAGCGTCGACCCGAGCTTGCACGACGGGCTTTGCGTGCAGCGATACGGCACTTCATTGCCATCGGCGTAGACCACTTCGTTATGTTCGATAGCGCGGTGAGAATGCTCGGACAAAATCGGCGAGCCTGGCAGATGGTGATCGTCGCCGATCCCGACAAACGCCAGCAGCTTCTCGCGATCGGTGATCGCCACCGCGCCGATATCCAGTTCCTGATAGATGATCTGCGCTACCCGCGCGGTGTTTTCCTGATTAAACCCCTGGCGCAGCACCCCTTCGGTACAGGCCGCAATATTCAGTGCCCGGGCGCTGAACGCCGTGGTGTAGCGCTCAAACATCGCCCGCCGGTCGAGCAGAATGCGCATGAACATCGCCGCGCCAATGGTGTTGGTCACCATCATCGGCGTGGCAATACTTTTTACCAGCCTAAGGGCTTCGTCATAAGGACGTGCGACCATCAAAATGATCGCCATCTGCAATACTTCGGCAAACAGCGTGACGCCTGCAACCGTCAGCGGATTAAACAGCCGGTCAATACGCCCCCGCCGCATCAGCACCCGGTGAACGATACCGCCGAGCAGCCCTTCCATCACCGTCGAAATCATGCAACTCAGCGCCGTCATTCCGCCCAGCGAATACCGGTGCAACCCACCGGTCAGCCCGACCAGCACCCCGACCACCGGCCCGCCGAGTAAACCGCCGAGCACCGCACCGATAGCGCGGGTATTGGCGATAGAGTCCTGAATATGCAGGCCAAAATAGGTGCCCATGATGCAGAACATCGAGAACATGAAATAGCACAACAGTTTGTGCGGCAACCGAACGGTGACGTGCATCAGCGGAATAAACAGCGGAGTTTTACTGAGTAAGTAAGCGATAACTAAATAAACGCACATTTGCTGCAACAGCAACAAAACCAAATTGAACTCATACATAGTCGCTGGCAGTATCATTAAGTGAGACGCGCACTATAGTCGACAATATCCACACAATCTTTGAGGGGGTTCACTCTTTGGTATCACCACTACACATTCGCCCTTACAAAGAAGCCGATCGCCCTTTTTTACGCACGCTGTATCTGGCCGCACGCAAAGACACCTGGACCTGGCTGGAAAATGCTGACTATAAGCTGGAGGATTTCGACCGTGCGGTGATTGGCGAGACGATTCTGGTTGCCGAGCGCGACGGGTTTTTGCTGGGGTTTGCCTCGATTTTTACTCAGGAAAACTTCCTGCATAATCTGTTTATCGATCCAAAGTTTCAGGGAACGGGTGCTGGCAGTGCATTGCTACATGCCGCCGAAAAAACTTTTACACGTACCGGTTCGCTGAAATGTTTAGTAAAGAGTAAAAAATCGGTGGGATTCTATTTATCAAAGGGCTGGACCGTAGTCGCCACGGGGGATAGTCCGAAAGGTGAATATTATCTCTTTCATTCATCTGCTAAATAAAACAAGGGTGAGTTATTAGCAACTCATCTCACAAATATCAATATTCTGTTCTTTATCAAATTTTCTTTGTTGTTAAGAGGTTAAATTTCCCAGCAGTGCTATACATACGTTGTCTTCTTTAAACTTTTTGAGGGTACGAATGAAAAAAATAAAACTGCTGCAGGCCGCGCTGATCACCGGTGCCCTGCTTTTAGCGGGGTGTACGAACCACGTTACCCAGGCTGATAAATACTCCGGCTTCCTTGGCGATTATTCCAATCTGAAAGAAAAGAAATTGCCCTCAGGTACGCCGGTGCTGCGCTGGATTGATCCTTCCTTCAAAGCATCAAACTATTCTTACCTGATGTATGAGCCGATTAAATTCTACCCTGAACCACAACCTACGGCGCAAATTAGTAAAGAAACGCTGCAGGGCGTGCTGGACTATGCCAACAGCCGCATGAAACCGGCAATGGCTGAACATCTGCAACTGACCGATCACGCAGGCCCGCGCACGCTTATCTTTAAAGGCGCGATCACTGGCGTAAATACGTCAGCAGAAGGTCTGCAATTCTATGAGGTGATCCCGGTTGCCCTGGTGATTGCAGGTACCGAAACGGCTACCGGCCACCGTACCCGTGATACCGAAGTGTATTTCGAAGGCGAACTGATCGACGCCAGTACCGGCAAATCGGTTTTCAAAGTTGTGCGTAAAGGCTTCGGTAAACAAGTGTCCAACGACACCCAGAAAGTCACCGCGAACGATCTGAAAGTCGTGGTCGATGGTCTGGCAAACGACACCAAGTTGTTCCAGGCGAACTAAACCTGACGCGTGAGTGAGTATTTTATGAGGCAGCCAGAGGGCTGCCTTTTTTCTTTCCTGCCCGCTGTCTCATGCATCGTGACTCATAGACTTATCACGACCCTCACCCTCTCGCGCCATCGCAAGAAAAGCACAGGCGGCGCCATTGGTCTCACCGGCGCGGCTCACCAGCATCAGGTTGGCAGCCAGACCGGGTTCATCCAGCACACGGTATACCAGACCCGGTATATGTACCTGTTCCAAAGGCTCAGGTACTAATGCAATACCCAGTCCGGCCGCTGCCAAAGCCAGAACGCTCAGTGTACTGGAGGTACGATGAGCGATATTAGGTGGATGCCCCAGCATCTCGATAAGCCTGTGAAGTAAATACTCATCCGCATCGTGTGCATCGTAGAAAATTAGCGGTTCTGTCGCGAGCATCGCCACTTTGAGCAGGGGAATATTGGCCAGAGGATGATCGTCAGCCATGGCCACCCGTCTTTCCCAGTAACCGATTCGTTCAGCCAACAGCGCCCGATCGTGCAACTTGCCGTGATCGGGGGTATACCCAATGTCCAACTGCCCTGCCAGAATCGCGTCGGCCTGCTGCTGCGGGGGGAGTTCCCGAACGATCAATTCGACATCAGGATAGGCTTTGTGGAAGGCGCGTAAATCGCGCATCAGCTTGCCGCTAAAAACGGCGTTCCCGGCAAACCCCACCCGTATGCTCCCCAGCTCACCACGTATGGCGCGCTGGACAGTCAATTTGGCATGTTCAGCCTGAGCGAGCGTGTTACGTGCCTGGGCAAGCAGTAATTGGCCCGCTTCGGTCAGCTCTACCCGGCGGCTGGTACGCTCAAACAGCGGTCCACCTAACTCTTCCTCCAACGCACGGATCTGCATACTCAAGGCCGGTTGCACGATATGAAGGCGCTCTGCGGCTCGCCCAAAATGCTTCTCTTCAGCAACCGCCAGAAAATACCTCAGATGACGCAATTCCATCACACCCTCATTAATCATTTTAAATGATTGATTGGTAATATTAACACATTGGAATTTATTAAAGTTAAAGAGGATGCTCTGTTCCATCGGCACATGTGATGCCTTCTGCTTAAGGACTTTGCCATGCAACATCATCTTGAAGATCGTCTCCAGATAACCGACCTGATGACCGGCTGGATCCATCGCGATCTGGGCCAGTGGGATGCCCTTCGTGAGCTTTTTCACCCTGACGGCACTATCGAAGTGACGTGGTTTGAAGGACTCGCAAGCGAGTTTATTGATGGATCGATGAAAATGGGTGCGTCAGATGCCCGCACTAAACACCTGATCGGCACACCCGTTGTGACCTTCAATCAGACAGCGACGAAAGCTATCGTTGAGACCAATGCCATGATCATCGGCGAGAACGTCACACTGGATGTAGGCTGTGTCGGCCATAACCGTTTTTACGATTTGGTGGAAAAGCGTGAAGGTATCTGGAAACTCCTGCACCGCCAAAGTATTTACGATATGGCGACTTTCACCTTCCCGATGGGGCCGGTCGAGATCGATAGCGTCGTCGTGGCGAAATATCCACGCGAATATGCCGCGCTGGCCTATATGCTGGAAAAAAGCGGTTTCCCGGTCAAACGTATTTTTGCCACCCGCGGGAGCGAGTTAGAAAAAGACATGAAAGCCGCCGGCGCGGCCTGGTTAATGGCCTGATTATTCCTCTCTGACTCACCGGGGTAACCCGCACACTTAATGAAATGCGCCAATTTGCCTGGCGGACAAAGAGAAAATCGCATAAAAAAAGCCAGTGGATATCGCTATCCCACTGGCGTTTTCATGGATCCGGCTCTCAGATTTCATCCAAAAATGGTAAGCACTTAGTCATCCCAAATGCTGCATTTCATCATGCTCAACGAAAGCTACTGTATTTTCCCGTCAATGCCCTTTGATGTTCTTGGCAAAATACATGGCTTTGTCGGCATGTTCGAGAAGCTGACGTTCGTCTTCACCATGCTCAGGGTAAAGCGCAATCCCAATACTGGGCACGATGTGCAAACTGTGGCCGTCGAGAATAAAAGGATGATGAAAAGCATCACGCATTTTTTCCGCCACCCGCGCGACGTATTCTGACAATGACGTGCCGCGGAGCAGAACAACAAACTCATCACCACCAACGCGCGCGACAGTATCCGATTCACGTACGCACTGCTTCAGGCGAGCGGCGACCTCTTGCAGCAATAAATCTCCGATCCCATGACCCAGCGTATCGTTCACCTGTTTAAATTTATCCAGATCAAGATAAAGCAAAGACAATTGCCCATGATCTCGTCGTGCAGCCGCCAGCGCAACGTTCAGACGATCGTGCAAAAAACCACGATTAGGCAACGCGGTAAGCTGATCATATTGCGCCATGTATTGCAGCCGGACTTGCATTTGCTGACGCTCAATGACGGTGGCAATTTGCGTTGAGACGAACTGCAGTAACTCCTGATCCTGTTCGCTGTAGCAGACTCCTCCGGGATAGCTTTTGACCATCAGCACGCCGATCGTGCCTTTGTGGGATTTGAGCGGGACACCCAGCCAGGAAAAGGGGTTCATGCCAAAGGAGACGCGCAGCGCTTTCAGACGATCGACCATCGTCTCAGGCGTCAGCAGCAGCGGCTGACCGGAATGAATAATCTCTGCGTAGAGCGTCCCCGGGATCAGTTTGAAAGGTTCTGGCGTTTGCAGATATTCATCCACGTGATAGGGAAAGCTGAGCTGGTCTGTTTCATCGTCGTAGAGCGTTACAGAAAAATTCTCTACTGGCAGAAGTGTGCCGACGATCTGATGGATACGCTGAAATAACTTGAGAAGATCCTCGGCGGTATGTGCGGCTTCGGATATGGAATAGAGCGCAGACTGCAAGGACTCGGATCGCTTGCGTTCGGTAATGTCGCGCGCAACCCCAATACGTAACTGGTCGGCCGGTGACCAGCGCGCTGACCACATGATGTGGACGACGTGCCCGTTCTTGTGCAGATAGCGGTTCTCAAAATGCAGTTGAGGCTGGCCTGCCATCACCGCCACCACCGAGTTACGGGTCAGTTCGCGATCTTCAGGCAGCATCAGGTCGAACATATTTTTGCCGATCATTTCTTTCGGCGTATACCCGAAAATACGTTCGCACGAAGCGCTCGCAAAAACGATATGGGCTTCGGCATCCACTGCAAAAACAGCATCCATCATGAGGTCAATAAAACTGGCCAACGGCGCGTGAGGATTCGGTTCCATAGAGAAATTAAGGCCTGAAGAGAAAAGGGAGTACGACCGCGTTCCTGAGAGATATCCGCCGCCCATTAGCGCCATACTGTTTTGCATTAACGCTTACAAATAATACAGATGAACATATCACGGAAAAGGGAGATTTGGCGATGCTGAAAAACGCCTGCCAGCAGAGGGGAGTTAAAATAAAAAAACCCGCGATTACGCGGGCTTATAAGGTCTGTATTTGTGGTGGCAGCCAGTGCCAGACGTCAAATCATTCCCACTCAATCGTCGCCGGTGGTTTACCGCTGATGTCATACACTACGCGGGAAATGCCATCAACTTCGTTGATAATGCGGTTGGAGCAGCGGCCGAGGAAATCGTACGGCAGGTGCGCCCAATGCGCAGTCATGAAGTCGATAGTTTCAACTGCGCGCAGTGAAACAACCCAGTCGTATTTGCGGCCATCACCCATCACGCCAACGGAGCGGACAGGCAGGAAGACGGTGAACGCCTGGCTGACTTTGTTGTACAGGTCGGCTTTATGCAGTTCTTCGATGAAGATAGCATCCGCACGACGCAGCAGGTCGCAGTACTCTTTCTTCACTTCGCCCAGCACGCGCACGCCCAGCCCTGGCCCAGGGAACGGGTGACGGTACAGCATGTCGTACGGCAGGCCGAGTTCCAGACCGATTTTACGCACTTCGTCTTTGAACAGCTCTTTCAGCGGCTCAACCAGACCCAGTTTCATTTCTTTTGGCAGACCGCCCACGTTGTGGTGGGACTTGATCACGTGCGCTTTACCAGTCGCAGAGGCAGCGGATTCGATCACGTCAGGGTAGATGGTGCCCTGCGCCAGCCATTTCACCGCATCCTGCTTGCAGGCTTCTTCATCGAAGACTTCTACAAACACGCGGCCAATGATTTTACGTTTCGCTTCCGGCTCATCAACACCCGCCAGCGCAGAGAGGAAACGCTCTTCCGCTGCCACGTGAACGATGTTCAGACCGAAACGGTCGCCAAACATTTCCAGCACCTGATCGGCTTCGTGCAAACGCAGCAAACCGTTATCAACGAAGACACAGGTCAGACGGTCGCCGATGGCGCGGTGCAGCAGCATCGCGGTCACGGAAGAGTCCACACCGCCGGACAGGCCGAGGATTACATGATCGTCGCCAATCTGAACGCGCAGGCGATCAATGGCGTCTTCGATGATTTTAGCCGGAGTCCACAACGCTTCGCACTGGCAGATGTCCATCACGAAACGTTCCAGAATGCGCAGGCCCTGACGGGTGTGCGTCACTTCCGGGTGGAACTGCACGCCGTAGAAGCGTTTTTCTTCGTTCGCCATAATGGCAAACGGACAGGTATCGGTGCTGGCAACGGTGACGAAGTCAGACGGAATGGCCGTTACTTTATCGCCGTGGCTCATCCAGACGTCGAGCAGCGGCTTGCTGTTATCGCTCAGGGCGTCCTGAATGTCGCGGATAAGCGCGCTTTCAGTCTGAACTTCAACCTGTGCATAACCAAACTCGCGTTCGTTAGAACCTTCAACATGGCCGCCTAATTGCATTGCCATGGTTTGCATGCCATAGCACACGCCCAGCACCGGCACACCGGCTTCGAAGACGTAGTCGGGCGCACGCGGGCTGTCATGCTCGGTGGTACTTTCAGGGCCACCGGACAGGATGATCCCGTTCGGGTTGAATTCGCGGATTTGGGCTTCGGTTACGTCCCAGGCCCAGAGTTCGCAATAGACACCGAGCTCGCGCACGCGGCGTGCAACAAGTTGAGTGTACTGGGAGCCGAAATCGAGGATCAGGATACGGTGCTTGTGAATATTTTCGCTCATGAGGGGCGTTTTCCAGAAAGCAATAAAAGCGTTAAAACAACAGGTTAATTTTTTCTTAATGCACTAAAAGCAGACAGCGAGCTCGTTGCTCGCTGTCTTAAGGGATTAGGAACCCATGCGGTAGTTCGGTGACTCTTTGGTGATGGTCACGTCATGTACGTGGCTTTCCTGGATCCCGGCACCGCTGATACGAACAAACTCAGCCTTGGTGCGGAGGTCGTCGATGGTAGCACAACCGGTCAGACCCATACAGGAGCGCAGACCGCCCATTTGCTGGTGAACGATCTCTTTCAGACGACCTTTGTAAGCAACGCGGCCTTCGATACCTTCCGGCACCAGTTTGTCAGCGGCGTTATCGGTCTGGAAGTAACGGTCAGAAGAGCCCTTGGACATCGCGCCCAGAGAGCCCATACCACGGTAGGATTTGAACGAGCGGCCCTGATAGAGTTCGATTTCGCCCGGTGATTCTTCAGTCCCCGCCAGCATCCCGCCGACCATCACGCAGCTTGCGCCGGCAGCGATAGCTTTAGCGATGTCGCCGGAGAAGCGGATACCGCCGTCGGCGATAACCGGAATACCGGTGCCTTCCAGCGCTTCAACCGCGTCAGAAACGGCAGTGATCTGTGGAACACCTACGCCGGTCACAATACGCGTGGTACAGATTGAGCCTGGACCGATACCGACTTTCACCGCGCTCACGCCCGCTTTTGCCAGTGCCAGAGCACCTGCGCCCGTCGCGACGTTACCGCCGATGATTTGCAGATCCGGGTATTTTGCGCGGGTAGCGCGGATACGTTCCAGAACGCCTTCGGAGTGGCCATGAGAGGAGTCGATCAACAGAACGTCAACGCCCGCCGCAACCAGTGCGTCGATACGTTCTTCGTTGCCAGCACCCGCGCCAACCGCAGCACCGACGCGCAGGCTGCCCTGCTCATCTTTACATGCGTTAGGTTTACGTTCGGCTTTCTGGAAGTCTTTGACGGTGATCATACCGAGAAGATGGAATTGCGCGTCAACAACCAGCGCTTTTTCTACGCGTTTTTCGTGCATTTTCTGCAACACGATTTCGCGGGCTTCGCCTTCTTTCACGGTAACCAGACGTTCTTTCGGCGTCATGACTGCGGTGACAGGCTGTTCCAGATCGGTCACGAAGCGCACGTCACGACCGGTGATAATACCGACCAGTTCGTTCTCTTCGGTCACAACCGGATAACCGGCAAAACCGTTAATTTCAGTGAGTTCTTTAACCTGACGCAGAGTGGTTTGTGGCGTAACCGTTTTAGGGTCAGCAACAACGCCGCTTTCATGCTTCTTCACGCGACGGACTTCTTCCGCCTGACGCTCAATAGACATGTTCTTGTGGATGAATCCGAGGCCGCCTTCCTGCGCCAGAGCAATCGCCAGATTCGCTTCAGTCACGGTATCCATCGCTGCGGACAGCATAGGGATATTCAGACGGATTTTAGCGGTCAGTTGAGTACCGAGATCGGCAGTATTAGGCAGAACTGTGGAGTGGGCTGGAACAAGGAGAACGTCGTCGAACGTTAGTGCTTCTTTTGCGATACGTAGCATGGGCAATATCTCACCAAGGTGGATGCGGAAAAGATAAAATATTGCAGCGGGAGTATACAGGTGAGTAGGTATTCCGACCAGAACTATTTCAAAAACTTCTTGATTACCTTTTTCGGGCATGTAGTATCGTTCGATTAAGTCTCTGTTTTTGAATTTGATCTGGATCACATGTCGCTACCTTCTTCGCCTCCTATTTTTACCGTAAGCCGCCTGAATCAGACGGTCCGACAGTTGCTGGAAAACGAAATGGGTCAGGTCTGGCTCTCCGGTGAGATCTCAAATTTCTCTCAGCCCTCTTCCGGCCACTGGTATTTCACCCTCAAAGATGACCGCGCGCAGGTCAAATGCGCCATGTTCCGCAATACCAACCGCCGCACGACGTTCCGCCCGCAAAACGGCCAGCAGGTTTTAGTGCGCGCGACCATTACGCTGTATGAACCGCGCGGTGATTATCAGCTGATTGCCGAAAGTATGCAGGAAGCCGGTGACGGTCTGTTGCAGCAAAAATTCGATTTGCTTAAGCAACAGCTGGCGGCCGAAGGTCTGTTCGATACTCAGTTCAAACAAGCGCTACCCTCGCCTGCGAAATGCGTCGGAGTGATCACCTCCGCCAGCGGTGCGGCATTGCATGATGTGTTAAACGTATTAAAGCGACGCGATCCATCACTCCCGGTGATTATCTATCCCACCTCCGTTCAGGGTGTGGATGCGCCAATGCAAATCGTCCGGGCTATTGAGCTGGCGAATACTCGCGAAGAGGTGGATGTACTGATCGTCGGGCGCGGCGGCGGTTCGCTGGAAGATTTATGGAGCTTTAACGACGAGCGCGTGGCGCGGGCCATTTTCGCCAGCCGCATTCCTATCGTCAGCGCTGTCGGCCACGAAACCGACGTCACTATTGCCGATTTTGTTGCGGATTTGCGCGCCCCCACGCCATCAGCCGCCGCAGAACTTATCAGCCGCAATCAGCTGGAATTATTGCGTCAGATCCAGTCTCAGCAGCAGCGTCTTGAACTGGCGATGGACTATTACCTCGCGCAACTCGCGCAGCGCTTTAGCCGTCTCAACCATCGTCTGCAACAGCAGCATCCGCATTTGCGCCTGGCGCGTCAGCAGACGGCGCTGTTCAAACTGCGCCGCCGTCTGGATGAAGCGATGCAAAATCAGCTGCGCCAGATCCTTCGCCATACCGACCGGCTGCAGCAACGTCTGACACAACAGCAACCACAGCCGCGCATTCACCGTGCGCAACAGCGGGTTCAGCAGTTGCAATACCGTCTGCAACAGGCGATGTCTGAGCAACTGGGTGAACACCGTGAACGTTTCGGCAAAGCTTGTGCGCAGCTTGAGGGCGTCAGCCCGCTGGCGACGCTGGCTCGTGGGTATAGCGTGACGACGACGCCGCAGGGTGCATTGTTGAAGAAAACCACGCAGACCGCACCGGGCGATACGCTCAAAACACGTCTGGCCGATGGCTGGATTGAAAGCGAAGTGAAATCGATCGTGGTGGAAAAGAAGGCGCGTAAACGGGCAGTGAAAGGGGCCTGAAACAGGCCCCTGGTTTACTATCAGATTAAGTAACTTTTTGTCCGTTCCCCGTTTATCCACACCTCACGCGCTTCACCTTCCGGCAGAACGATATCCAGAGATTTCCACGCTGGTTTGAATTCGCCACGCTGAGTGATCGTGATATCGATACGTTGCGTGCCGCTGACAATGTCCCAGTTGAGCCACAGCGCCTGATTTTGCTGCCAGCGGTGGCTTTCGCCGTCATCCTCGAACAACATGCCTGCTGATGTCACCGCTCCTGGCGCCGGATAAACGTGCAACTCGCGCGCCATGTCCTTGTTGCTGTCCACGTATGCCAGACGCGCAGACTGCGGTAATGCAGCACCGGCGCGAACCAGCAGCGGCAGGCGATCGAGCGGCGCATCGAGGATAATCGTCTGACCGCCTGCGAACCATTCTCCGCTATAGAAATCGCACCAGCCGATGCCGTTGTCCGGAAGATAGACCGCGCGCTCGCGCTGCCCCTCATCGACCACGCTGGCAACCAGTAAATCCCGGCCCATCAGGAAATCGTCGGTTTCGGCGAAGGTGTTTTTATCATGCTCGTGATCGAGGAACGTTGGCCTGAGCATCGGTTCGTCATCGGCGTGTGCCTGCCAGAGCAGCGTGTAGAAGTACGGCAGCAGACGGTAGCGCAGACGGATGGCATCGCGGATAAGCGGCGTCACCTGCGGGTACATCCACGGTTCGTTGACGGTGTGATCGTCATTCCACGAGTGAATGGTAAAGCGCGGATGCATCACGCCGTTTTGCACCCAGCGTACAAACAGTTCGGCGTCGGGTTTATCGCCGGAGAAACCGCCGACGTCGTGCCCGACGTTGTACAGCCCCGATAAGCTCATGCCAATACCCATACGCGTGTTGTAGCGCAGCGTCTGCCAGTTAGTCCGGTTATCGCCGCTCCACGTCTGTACATAGCGCTGCATGCCCGCACAGCCGGATCGTGAAATCAGATACGGGCGGATTTCCGGTGCAAAGCTTTGCTGCGCTTCGAACGACGCACGCATCATCAGCAGCGGCATCACCGGTCGAATGTGTTTAATGGCGATAGATTTACCGAATCCGTGGCAGCGCGCGTCGCTGTCCCAGACTTCGTATTCGTTATTGTCGTTCCACGTCGAACCAATGCCTTTTTCCAGCAACTGCTGCGTGACGCCTTTCTGCCACCAGCGTACGGCGGCCGGATGAGTGAAGTCGAGGTGTGAACCTTCGTCATCCCAGAACACCGATCGCTCAGGCACATTGTTTTCGCTGTCGCGGATAAAGAGCCCCTGCTCCGCCACCTGCTGATACTGCGGGTGATCCTGCAACAGGCACGGCTTGATGTTAGCGGCCAGACGGATACCGGCGTCGAGAAACGCCTGTGACATCACTTCCGGCTGTGGCACTTTTTCGTAATTCCAGTTGAAGACGTAGCGTTTATTGCCAATCGACGTATAACCCGACGAAAGCTGGAACGAATCGCAGGGGATCTCGTGTTGCTGGCACAGTGTGATGAATTTCATCAGCTGCTGCTGAGCGTCAGGTGCATCGGTGTAATACATGGTCGAGCCGCTGTAACCCAGGCTCCATTTCGGACCAAACAGGGTTTTACCGGTCAGCCTGACCAGCTTTTTAGTGACGTCCAGGGAGGTCGGGCCAATAAACAGATAGTAATCCAGATCGCCCGCTTCGGCACTGAAACGACGATATGGCAGATGGTAATTATCCAGCTCTTTGCCAAGATCCAGCCAGACATTGCTGAGATTATCGTAGAACAGGCCAAAACTGACGTCGTTACGGCGGGTCATCGTGAACGGAATATGTTTGTACAACGGATCGGTGCTGGCCGCGTTGTATCCCATTGCATCCAGATTGCGCATTTCGAAGCGGCGGCCGCTGCGGTTGAGATCACCGGCTTTTTCGCCCAGTCCGTAAACGCCGTCCTGCGCCTCACGCCGCTGATAGTGCGCCGACGCGTCGCCTTGCACCGAGAGCATATAGGCACCGGTTTTACGGTCGCTGACCAAAGGCAACCAGTCACCCGCCGCGTTTTTATGTTCCCATTCCAGCCAGAGAGGCTGATGGACGGTCACGCGCAGGGCTTCGGTCGTAACGATCAGGGTATTTTCGCCCTGCGTCATCTGATAACCCGGCAGCGTAAAACCTTCATTGCTCAGACGGTCGCGCCCTTCCCACGGCACATCATTTTGCGGTGCGATGCTCCAGGTGCGATCCAGTGCCAGCTTGCCGTGACGCTGAATAAACACGCGGATTAAGCCGTGCTCCAGCACCCGCAGACAAAACAGATGTTTACCTTCGACACACAGATCCACACCTGCGTCGTTTTGCCCGGCCAGCTCCCAGTATTTCAACGTCTTCATACGTGCTCCCTTTTTGCCGGATTGCGGCGTTCAGCGATCAAAGCAATCAGGAAGACCGCTCCGATCAAATCAAAGAATCCCATGGCGATAAACAACGGGTTAAAACCGATTGTGTCGGCAACGGCGCCGATCAGCAGAGAAAACAGGAAGCTGGCGATCCATGCGGAGGAACCGCGCATTCCGTTTACTGTCGCTACCTGATTTTTATCGAAGGTCTCCACGACCACTGCGCTCAACATGCAGGAAATTACCTGATGGCCGAAGCCGCCGATGGAGATCAGCGCAATCGCTGCGTACGGGCTTTGCGTGAGCGCTACCAGCGCCAGCGACAGCATCATGAATGCGCCGGTGACGGAGCTGGCGACGATGGAGTTGATACGGGTGCAGCCGAAAACTTTGCGATACAGCGTGGTGAGATAGCCGCTGGCGATACTGCCGAGATCGGCGGCCAGGAACGGAAGCCAGGCGAACATCACGATGTGTTTCAAATCCATCCCGCGTTCGTTGGCCAGATACAGCGGTACCCAGAAGCTGAACACCGCCCACGCGGGTTCGGCCAGAAAGGCGGGGATGGCGATACCGTAGAATTTTTTGTTTTTGCAGACGATTTTCAGCGACTGAATAAACGGCAGACGCGTTTGCTGCGGTTCATTGTCCTGACGGATCAGCGCCAGTTCATCTTTGCTCAGATTAGGGTGGGTTTCCGGTGAATGGTAAAACTTCCACCACAGCAAAACCCACAGCATCGAGAGCACACCGCAGAACAGGAACGCCCCGCGCCAGCCGAAAGACAGATGTGCCACCAGAATGATCGGGGGTGCCAGCATCGCGCCAATCGAGAAACCCACACCCGCCCAGCCTGCGGCGACCGGCCGTTCTTTACGCGGGAACCAGTCGGAAATCGCTTTGGCGTTGGCCGGTGTGGCCGCCGCTTCTGCGCTGCCCATGAAAAAGCGCAAAATCGCCAGCTGGATCCAGCTTCCGGCACCGGCGTGCAGCATACACACGACTGCCCAGACAGAAGCACAGATCAGGAAACCGAGCTTCAGGCCGATCACGTCGATCAGCCAGCCACACAGCGGCTGGAAAATGGTGTACGCCGCCTGAAAGGCCGCGACGATGTAAGAATATTGTTCGGTGGTCATGTTCAGGCTGGTTTTGAGTTCCGCAGCCAGTAATCCCAGCGAATTACGGGTGATGTAGTTCACCGTCACGCCGAGTAAAAACAGCGCCAGCATCCACCAGCGTAACGCTTTTATTTTCCTGCGCCCTGTTACCGCAGTCTTCTCAGTGCTGATTTGAATTGTCATGCCTGTTCTCCCACCCGTCGGCCATTGCCGCAGATGATGTGTTATGTAAGGTACTTCGGCAGAGTAGGCAGACGGATCTGTGAGCGAAACGTGATTTTTTGCAAAAGCTTTCACGCTATAACTGCTTAGCGGCATCACGGCAGGCAGAAGCTTGTGCGCTCTTCATCTTATGAGGTGAAAAATTTTGCACAGGCGATTTTGAAGGAGATCACAGTTTGAAAGGAAAGTTAAATATCCAGCAAATTGCCGACCAGACAGGGCTGTCGATCAGCACCGTTTCACGGGTTCTGGCGGGGAAAAATAATACCAGCACCAGGGCCCGCGAGCGGGTGATGGAATGTGCCAAATCGCAGGGCATTTTCACCGGACTTTCTACCGGCCGCCTGATGCTCAATAACATCATGATTTTCGCCCCGGCCCGCGCCTTCGATGTTCGCAGCGATATTTTCTATTACAAAGTGGTGCAGGGGATTCTGGCGGCAACCGCCCATCATGAAGTGCGCGTGCGCTATTGCGCGATGGAAGAAGAGAACGCCGACGCCGCACTCTTTATCGCCAAAATGACCGACCCGCTGACCGAAGCCGCGCTGCTGGTTGGCATCGACGATCCACATATCCATCAGCTCGCCGCCGAAATGGGCAAGCCCTGCGTGCTGGTGAACTGCCATGACCGGTATATGCGCCACGACAGCGTCAGCCCCGATCATCAGACCATGGGCGATTTCGCCTGCGATTATCTGTTCGCTCAGGGGCATCAGCACATCGTGACGTTGCAATGTCTGCGTCGTCATACCATGGAACTACGTCTGAGTGGCATCAGACAGGCATTCGCCCGTCATCATCAGACCTTCAGCGACAGCCATCATCTGCTGAACACCTCGGGTTTTGGCGCGCAGGAAAGCGAGCAGGCAATGCTCAACTATCTGGATGCCTTGCCGGCGGGTCAGCCGCTGCCAACGGCAATTCTGGCGGGCGGTGATTTTATGGCGTCCGGTGTCGTGGCGGCGCTCAGCAAAAAAGGCTTCTCAGTGCCGGGCGATATCAGCGTGCTCAGTACCGACGGGTTTAATCTGGCAGAAATCCACGACGTGCCGCTGACCGCCGTCCACGTGCCGCGTGATGAATTGGGAACCGAAGCCATCGCGCTGTTGCAACGGCGTATGCTGCGCCCTGACGCCCCCTGCACTAACCAGCTCCTTCAGGGAAAACTGGTGGTGCGGGATTCGGTACGTAAGGCTTCTGGCCGGGCAGTCACGCCCCGCGCCCATCAGCTTTATGATCAACAAATCTGATGAATCACACGTTGTAAGAGCGGCAGCCGGACAGATAAATCTCATCTTTGACGGGAGGAACGTGACGCGGTTCTATACTGAGTTGTGACGACTATTCATTAGCCGCTTTTCAGTATCAGACATTCAGAACACCTTTCTTTCACCTGCGGGTGACCCTTGATAAGGAGATTCATGATGAATCACAGTTCAGCGAAGCGTTACAACAGCGTCATTCCACCCTACATGCTCAACCGCATTATCGAACACGGCTCAGAACCTCAGCGCAAATGTGCCCGGCAAACGCTGGTGCATGTAAACACCCTGATGGCACAGCCTTACGCCAAACCGCAAAAGATCGTAACCGCCAAAGCCGGACAGGTGGAGCGCAATATTTATGATGCGAAAAACACTACCCGTCTGCCGGGCGAATCGGTGCGTAAAGAGGGCCAGAAAAGTAACGGCGATATCTCAGTGGATGAAGCCTATGATTATCTCGGCGTCACCTATGATTTCTTTTGGCAAGCGTACCAGCGTAATTCTCTCGACGGAAAAGGTCTGGCGCTGGCCGGCACCGTTCACTATGACAAAGGCTATCAGAACGCCTTCTGGAACGGTCAGCAGATGGTGTTTGGCGACGGTGACGGCGAGATCTTCAACCGCTTTACGATTGCCATCGACGTGGTCGGTCATGAGCTTTCGCACGGTGTGACGGAAAGCGAAGCCGGGCTGGAATATAATGGTCAATCCGGTGCGCTGAACGAATCACTGTCTGACGTGTTCGGCTCGCTGGTCAAACAGTTCCACCTGAAACAAACCGCCGAGAAAGCGGACTGGGTCATCGGCGAGGGCTTGCTGGCCAAAGGCATTCACGGCACCGGACTGCGCTCAATGTCGCACCCCGGCACTGCGTACGACGATCCGCTGCTCGGCAAAGATCCGCAGCCCGCTGACATGAGCGGTTATGTGAATACCCGCGATGACAACGGCGGTGTCCACATCAATTCCGGCATCCCGAACCGTGCCTTTTACCTTGCCGCGACTAAACTGGGCGGTAACGCCTGGGAACGCGCAGGATATGCCTGGTACGATACGGTGTGTGACAAATCGTTGCCTAAAAATGCAGACTTTGTGACGTTTGCCCAACTGACGGTTCAGCATGCCGAAAAACGGTTTGATGCCTCCGTCGCGCAGGCCGTCCGTGAAGCCTGGGAGCAAGTCGGAGTGATGTAAATGAAACCTTTAGAGTCGCTGGAAAGTAATGCGGTTATCGAGATTTACCGTGAAGGTGGTATCGCGTTTATTCCTAAACTCAGCGGGCCGCGAAGGGTTGAGCTTTCAGACATGAGCGATGATAAGCGGCAGCAACTCTGTCAACTTATCAACCAGGCGATGCTCTATGCCCAGGAAAAAGAAAACGCCGGTCATGGAGACCAGCGTTATTTCCGCATCGAGATTTACTTTGCGTCGGCGGAGCATACGGCCAGTCTGGTGGTGATCATTCCGGAAACCGAAGCGCCGGAAGAACTGGTGAATTTATGGAAACAGGCCCAGCCCGACGATCACCCTTCTGAGTAAGGGGTGTACGTAAATATCACCCGCTTTTTAGAAATCATCCCATGCCCGTTTTGGCAGATATAATCCACCGCTCCGCAGGCTTTTAGTTCCTGCAACGGCTGCTGACAATCCGGGCATAACGCTGTTTGCTGATACTCTGTCTGACATGTTTCACATCGAAAGTGACCGCTCACCCAGCTCATCGGCTGGTCGCAAACCGGACAACAGGCATCCATCGTATTTCTCCTCTAAATAACGCCCAGCGTTCGCAATAAATACAGGCCGAGCGCGGTGGTGAAAAATGATCCCAGCGTGGTGACGGCAATAATGTTCGCCGCCAGCGTCGCGTTGCCGCCCATCGCGCGGGTCATGACATAACTGCCCGCCGCCGTTGGTGTGCAGGAAAACAGAAAGATGACGCCAAGCGCCGCATCGCGAAAACCAAACGCCCAGGCGCCGGCAGTCATCAGCGCCGGAACGAATATCACACGCGAAGCCGATGACCAGGCTGCGACGTTTGAACTGCGAAACATTGCCCGCCAGTCGAGGCTGGCACCCGCGCACAACATCGCCAGCGGCAGAGCCATGCCGGAGATAAACGCGCCAGTGCTGGCAAGGGTAGCTGGCATCGGCAAATGGCTATGCTGGAAGATCAGCCCGAGCACCAGACCAATGATCAGCGGATTGGTTACTACGCCGTATAAAATCGGCTTTATCCCGATACGTTTGCCCTGCCCGCCCTTCAGGCTGCGCGTCAGCGTGATCACCGACAGGACGTTAAACAGAATCACCGTCACCGCCAGGTACATCGAACCGAGCGCGATCCCTTCGCTGCCAAACGCCAGCGAAGCGTAAGCCAGCCCCGCAATTCCGGTATTAGCGCGAAATCCTCCCTGAACAAAAATGCCACGCTCACGCGGATCTTTCACCAGTTTTAGCGCCACCAGTTCCAGCAGCAGGAAAGAAATAACCGTCGCGACACCACCGTAAATGGCCAGCGGCAGATTGGAACCTGAAGAATCATGCCCCTGCGCCACGCTGAAAAAGAGCAGGCAAGGTAACGCGATATTGAAAACTAACCGGCTGGCTTTCTCATTAAAACTATCGTCCATCAGGCCAGTACGGCGCAGCACCATGCCCAACAACAAAATTAATAAATTAGGTACCGTGACGCCAAATGCAAAACTCCAGGTCTGCCAGAACATCCAGCCAACTCCTCGCGCAAAATTGAGACAAAAAAATGGGGTACATTTTCATGCACCCCATCAGTTTTAGGATTTGTTTTTCAGGTGCTGCAGCAGGCGTCTGCGCTTACGCTGCTGATGTGGTGACAGCGTGTTTTTCTTGCCTTCATAAGGGTTCTCACCCTCTTTGAACTGGATGCGGATCGGCGTACCCATCACTTTCAGTGAACGACGGAAGTAGTTCATCAGATAGCGCTTGTAAGAATCAGCCAGATCTTTCACCTGATTTCCGTGGATCACCACGATTGGCGGGTTATAACCCCCGGCGTGGGCATATTTCAGTTTCACACGACGACCGTTTACCAGCGGAGGCTGGTGATCGTCAGCAGCCATCTGCATGATACGGGTCAGCATAGAAGTGCTGACGCGCGTGGTCGCGCAAGTGTAGGCTTCAATCACGGATTCGAACAGGTTACCCACGCCGCTGCCGTGCAGAGCAGAGATAAAGTGAATACGCGCGAAGTCGACGAAGCCAAGGCGCAGATCCAGCTGATCTTTCACCTGAGCACGCGCTTCCTCACTCATGCCATCCCATTTATTCACCACAATCAGCAGTGAGCGCCCGCTGTTGAGGATGAAGCCTAACAGCGAAAGATCCTGATCGGAGATACCGTCGCGGGCATCAATCACCAGCATCACGACGTTCGCGTCTTCAATTGCCTTCAGGGTTTTAATGACGGAGAATTTTTCAACAGTTTCGGTAACTTTACCGCGCTTACGCACACCGGCGGTGTCGATCAGAACGTATTCACGTTCGTCGCGCACCATCGGGATATAAATACTGTCGCGGGTGGTACCCGGCATGTCGTAAACCACGACGCGCTCTTCGCCCAAAATGCGGTTAGTCAGTGTGGACTTACCCACGTTCGGACGCCCGACAATAGCCAGTTTGATTGGCAAAGATTGCGGATCGAAATCGTCTTCTTCGTCTTCCGGGATTTCATCACCGGTGGCTTCCTGCTCTGCCCAGTAAGCGGCGTTAGCCTCTTCTTCGGTCAGTTCGACTTCTTCAGGTTTAGCCCCAACGAACGGTACCAGTACGTGCTCAATCAATTGTGCCACACCACGGCCATGCGAGGCCGCGATAGGGTAGACTTCGCCTAAACCGAGTGAGTAGAAGTCACCGACGGCGCTGTCGGGGTCAATACCGTCAGTTTTGTTCGCCACCAGGAAAGTCGCTTTTTCACGGCTGCGAAGATGCTGGGCAATGCCCTGATCGGCAGGCATCAGGCCCGCGCGCGCATCGACCATGAACAGAACGATGTCCGCTTCTTCGATAGCCAGCAGAGACTGGCCAGCCATACGGGTTTCAACACCATCTTCGGTACCGTCTATACCGCCGGTATCCACGATGATGAATTCATTACCCTCAATCTCAGCACGACCATACTTGCGGTCACGCGTTAGCCCCGGGAAATCCGCAACCAGCGCGTCACGCGTCTTGGTCAAACGGTTAAATAAAGTGGATTTACCCACATTCGGGCGCCCAACAAGCGCAACGACAGGTATCATTTTGAAGCCTCAGTGTTTTTATTTATAGCTAAACGCAAATAGTCTGTTGCCCTTCTGTTTCGGACAAACAGCTATAATTCAATTTGTTACAGCGCAATCCAGATTTCAAATTGCACGGTTTTCAGAATACGAAACGGCCCCTGAGCAATTCAGGAGCCGTTTTTAAGCCCGTGATCAAACGATCTCAGGGCCAGACGCCGGGCGCGGTTTTAGCGGGTGAAGGAGTAGACTTCGCCACCTTTCGCTTGTACCACCAGCTTGTCGCTTGCCACAATCGGCGCACTCAGGAAGCCATCACTGTCGACTTTCTGCTGAGCAACGAAACGACCGTCCGTGGTGTTGATCCAGTGCAGATAGCCTTCTGAATCACCGACTACGATATACCCATTATACAGCACTGGCGCGGTAAGATTGCGGTGCAACAGATCACTTTGACGCCACAGGCTCACGCCGCCCTGCGTATCCAGCGCCATCACACGGTCATCCTGATCGACCATGTAGATACGACCCGCATCGACGATGATGTCATTCACAGAGCCGACATCACGTTTCCACATCACCTGACCAGAACGCAGATCCATCGCCACCAGATTGCCGTTGTAAGCCAGCGCATAAACAACGCCATCAACGATAACCGGTGTGGTGTCCACATCACTCAGACGGTCGATTTCAGTCGTACCGGTGGTTTGTGAAATACGCTGCTGCCAGATCAGCTGACCTTCTTTCATCAGCACGGCGCTGACGCGGCCGTTATCACCGCCGACAATGGCTGCACCGAAGGCAACCGCCGGGGCAGATTCACCGCGCAGAGACAGCGTCGGCATATCGAGGTTAGCGGTCCACTGGATTTTACCATCAGACTCGCTCAGACCCTGCAACATACCGTTGCCAGTGTGTACCAGCACTAAACCATCGCTGACCACAGGACGGGACAATGCTTCGCCCGCCACTTTGGTCTGCCATGCCACGGTGCCATCTTCAGTATTCAGCGCATAAACCACCGCTTTTTCACTGCCGACGTACACATGGCCGCCGGAAACGGTCAGGCCGCCGGAAAGCTGTGCCGAACGATTGCTGGAGAGGAAACCAGTTTTTTCAGACAGGTTAACACTCCATTTTTCTTTACCGCTGTCAGCATCCAGCGCTTTCACAATGCCAAAACGATCGGCTGCGTAAATGGTGCTGTCCTGCCAGGCCGGACGCAGATGGGAGTAAAAATCACCTACGCCATCGCCTACGGATTTGCTCCAGACTTTCGTCGGAGTAAATTGATTCTCAACTTTTGGCAGCGGGGACATTTTGACGACATCTTCTTCGCTGTTAAACAATGAACAGCCACTCAGCAGGGCAACAGAAACCCATCCTACCAAGAGTGTTTTACGCAATTGCATCGGGGTTCCCCTTAGCTGGCTAAGTTGTTCAATTTCATACGCAGCATCGTTTGCAGCGTTTGAGAGGGTTTAGATTCCAGACCTTTGCTGAAGGCATCACGAGCCCCTTTCGCATCGCCTTTAGCGAGCAGAACATCACCACGGATGCCTTGCTGCATTGCTGCCCAGCCTTCACCCTTCACGCCGTCTAACGTTTTGAGTGCATCATCAAATTTGCCTTGCTGCATCTGGACACGTGCCAGACGTAAATTCACCAGCGAGCGTAAATTGTCTTCTTTGGCCTGCCCCTGCGCCTGCGTTAACTGCTTTTCAGCATTGGCGAAATCTTTCGTTTCGACAAAGTGATCGGCCAGTTGCAGAGCGGCAAACACACCGTAATTGTTGTCATTGCTCTGAGCAAACTTCTCGAGCTCGGCCACGCCTTGCGCATTTTTGCTGGCCATTGCCTGATTAGCTTTCTGGAAAGACGCAGAAGCTTCCGTCAGGGCAGAGTCCTGATGGCTCTGCCAGAAACGCCAGCCGCCCAGGGCTACAATACCCAGAACAACGCCAATGGCCAGCGCTTTACCGTTTTCGGCAAAGAAGCGACGTACAGCATCAACCTGTTCATTCTCAGTGGTATAGACTTCCACAGTGTCCTTCTCCTTAACCCAACATCGAAGCCAGACGCCCAGCAACTTCACTGTGCGTCAGCGTTTCTTGTGTTCCAGTTTGCAGGTCTTTGACTACAACCTGCTGGTTAGCGACTTCATCTTCGCCTAATACCAGGGCAACGCGCGCACCCCATTTATCAGCACGGGCGAATTGCTTCTTGAAGTTGCCGCCACCGTAATTCGTCATCACTTTCAGTTCCGGCATGGCATCACGCAGCGTTTCAGCCAGTTTCATGGCTACACCTTGTGTACCCGCGCCGGAAGAAATAACGTAAGCATCTACCGTCGCAGGTGCTTTGAAGTCCGGGTTTACGGCCTGAACCAGTAATACCAGACGCTCAAGCCCCATCGCAAAACCGACGGCAGGTGTCGCACGACCGCCCAATTGTTCTACCAGCCCGTCGTAACGGCCACCCGCACACACGGTACCCTGTGAGCCCAGACTGCTGGTTACCCACTCGAACACGGTGCGGTTGTAATAATCCAGACCGCGCACAAGTCGCTGATTAATCGTATATGGGATACCAGACTGCTCTAAAAGTTCACACAGACCTGCAAAGTGTTCTCTTGATTCATCATCAAGATAGTCACCGAGCTCTGGCGCATCGTTCAGTAGCGTCTGAATGTCCGGATTTTTGGAATCCAGAACACGCAGAGGATTACTGTACATACGACGTTTGCAGTCTTCATCCAGCTTGTCTTTATGCTGCTCAAGGAAAGCTACCAGTGCGTCACGATAGTTCGCGCGGGCTTCCAGTGAACCGATAGAGTTCAGTTCCAGCGTTACGTGCTCGGAGATGCCCAACGCACGCCACCAGCGGGCGCTCAGCAGGATCAGTTCAGCATCAATATCCGGGCCTTGCAGACCGAAGACTTCGACACCCAACTGATTAAACTGACGATAGCGTCCTTTTTGCGGACGCTCGTAGCGGAACATCGGGCCGATGTACCACAGACGTTGTTCCTGATTGTACAGCAGACCATGCTCGATACCGGCGCGCACACAGCCAGCCGTCCCTTCAGGGCGCAGCGTCAGGCTTTCACCGTTGCGATCCTCAAAGGTGTACATTTCTTTTTCCACGACATCGGTCACTTCACCGATAGCGCGTTTAAACAATGGGGTCTGCTCTACAATCGGCATACGGATTTCGCTGTAGCCGTAACCACCGAGTACCTGTTTCAAAGTACCTTCGATACGCTGCCACAGCGCGGTGTCTTCCGGCAGGTAGTCGTTCATGCCGCGAATGGCCTGGATATTCTTTGCCACGTCAGTTCTCTATCGTTTTATAAAAAATGAACCCGATTATAGGGGGTTTGTGGTCTGCGGTTCAACGCACAGACGCCATCACCCCTGTCGGGTTCAATATAATGCGGGCTTACTCTGACGCCCGCAACCGATGTTACTTTTCAAGATGATTGATAACGATACGTTTACTCTCATCCATAATCGCCGCTTTGGCGCGGATCTTGGCTTCTAACTGATCGATCATCAGTTCGTTATCAAAACGATCTCTCTGACGAACGCCGTCTTCATAGAAACCGCTTTTATTATGACCGCCAGTGACGCCAATCGTAGAAACCAGCGCTTCGCCCGGACCGTTCACCACGCAACCGATGATGGAAACATCCATTGGCGTGATCAAATCTTCCAGACGCTGCTCTAATGCATTGACGGTGCCGATGACATCAAACTCCTGGCGCGAACAGGTCGGACAGGCAATAAAGTTGATCCCACGGGAACGGATGCGTAACGATTTCAGAATATCAAAACCGACTTTGACTTCTTCGACCGGATCGGCGGCAAGCGAGATACGCAACGTGTCGCCGATACCTTCAGACAACAGCAGGCCGAGACCGATGGCAGATTTCACCGAACCGGCGCGTAAACCGCCGGCTTCCGTGATGCCCAAATGCAAAGGCTGATCGATACGCTTCGCCAAAAGACGATAAGACTCGACGGCAAGAAACACATCAGAGGCTTTTACGCTGACTTTGAACTGATCAAAGTTAAGTCTGTCGAGAATATCGACATGGCGCATCGCAGATTCCAGCAGCGCTTCCGGCGTAGGTTCGCCGAACTTTTCCTGGATATCTTTTTCCAGAGAGCCACCGTTCACACCGATACGGATAGGAATATTGTAGTGACGGGCGCAGTCCACCACGGAGCGGATGCGTGATTCATTACCGATGTTGCCCGGATTAATGCGCAGGCAATCAACTCCGTATTCAGCCACTTTCAGCGCGATACGGTAGTCAAAATGGATATCAGCAACGAGCGGAACATCCACCTGCTGCTTGATAAGCTTGAACGCCTCAGCGGCATCCATGGTAGGCACAGAAACGCGGACAATATCGACGCCCACGCGTTCCAGCGATTTGATCTGGGCGACCGTCGCCGCGACATCTGTGGTGCGGGTGTTGGTCATCGATTGCACAGCAATCGGCGCGCCATCACCTACAGGCACCTTGCCGACATAAATCCGGGTTGATTTGCGACGGGTAATGGGTGCTTGGTTATGCATTACTTCACTCTCCATCGTTGCAATCGTCCGACAAGCTGCCGATTACTCGGCAGCGATAGTCAGGCGCGCAACACGGCTTGATTTTACAAAACGACTTAAATCAACCGGCTTGCCCTGGAATTGAATATCCACTGCACCCGGTGCGCCGATTTTCAGCTTATAAGGTGCAGTTCCCTTCACGCTCAGGGTTTCGCCGCCTTTTTTGATGCCGCTGAACAAGGTTTTACCTGACGCGTCATCGATCTGTAACCAGCAATCGGCTTTGAATGTCAAAGCGACAGCTTGCGGATCAGCACCTGCAGCAGCAGTTTGTGCATCACCGGTTGGCAGACCATTCTCAGCCGTTGCTGGCTGGCTGGTGGATACCGCAGCAGGTGCTTGTGCTGCAGGCGTTCCGGAGGAAGCCGGTGCGCTGTTATCCGTTGGCGTTTGCGCCGTGTTCAAAGGAATTGAGTTCTGTAATTGTGGTGCCGTCGCTGCTGCGTCAGGCGCAGAAGAGGGATCTTCTGTCGTCGGTGCAGAATTAGCGTTGTCACCACCGCCCAGAGGTATAGTTTGCCCCTGGCCGTTATCCTGATTCAGTTGGGCCGTAGACTGATCGGCCATTGTCGCGATTTCTTCCTGCTGCGCCTGATGGTTTTGCCACCACCATGCACCGGTCAGGCCAATCACCACAAATACCACCAGCCAGGTAAAGCCCATCAGCCAGCCATCGCGTTTTTTGCGAGACTTACCGAGAGAGAAACCCTGCATAGAAGCGACTTTCGGCACTTTAATCGGGGCTTGCTTACCAATCAGGTTTAAGAGCTCTTCTTCCGGGATATGAACCAGTTTGGCATAGGAACGAAGATAACCACGCAGGAAAGTCGGCGCGAGATCGGCCGGCGTCGCATCTTCTTCAATTTGGCGAATCGTAGAGACTTTCAGACACAGGCGTTCTGCAACGGCCTGATGGCTGAGCCCTAACTCTTCACGTGCCTGACCCAGGCGTTGGCCTGCGGTCAATTTAACTTTATTTTCTTGGGAGGCTTCAGTATTCATTAGCTAAGAACTGCTGGTACTGTTTGGATTGTGGATAACTTCGCGCAAGCTGCTTACCGAAGCGTTGAACGCTGTCCGGATTGCCCGCTAACGCAGCGAATCGAATTTGTAACATAATGCTGTCAGCCGTGGCTGGCAGGACATGCTGGTAGATATCCAGTAGAAGTTTCGCCTGAGCGCGATTCCCTTCTTCAAATTCTTTGGTTGCCTCTGTCAGCAAGGGTGCGCCTTTATCGGGATCGGTTTTTAATGCCCGGCTCAGTAACACTCGCGCTTCCTCATTCTGATTTGCCTTCAGAAAACAGTAGCCTGCATTTTCGAGACTGTCTGCCACCTGACCGTAATCAGGCGCATTGGCTGCGGCGCTAAACTGCTGTTGTGCCGGTACATACTGCCCTAAACTACACAAAAACGCACCGTAATTATTTAAGACGGTCCCATTTTGCGGAGCCAGCTTCAGCGCTTGCTGATAGCGGCTTTCAGCAGCTTTCTGATCGCCGGTTTTTTGCTCGTAAAGTGCCATGCCCAACTGAGTACGATAATCATCCGGCGCACTGTCTGCGGCTTTTTGCAGATTTTGTTTCGCCGCATCCATATTCCCCTGAGAAAGATACGCCATTCCCAGTTCAAGACGCGTTTGGGAGGCACCGGTTGCTGCCTGCGTCTCTTTCGGGGAGCTTGAACACCCCGTCAACAGAGAAACCGCCAAACCGGCAGCCATCAGCATTTTCGTACTGTCTTTCATTGCCATGCTTAATTCCCTTTATTCTGCCACCGACAATAAAACGCAGGGCTTTGAGGGATACCTCCAGGCCCTGCGCTGACCTTCTGACGATTAAACGGCTTTAACGGAAATCTGCTGCTCAGCCGCCATCTTTTTCTTCAACGTACGTTTGGTGCGGTCAATGACGTCACCGGCCAGCTGGCCACAGGCGGCATCAATGTCATCACCACGGGTTTTACGCACGATGACGGTAAAACCATACTCCATCAGCACTTTAGAAAAACGATCAATACGGCTGTTTGAGCTGCGGCCATACGGCGCGCCAGGGAACGGGTTCCATGGGATCAGGTTGATTTTGCACGGCGTATTTTTCAGACGCTCAGCCAGCTCATGCGCGTGCTCGGTGCCATCGTTGATATGGTCGAGCATAACGTACTCAATGGTCACGCGGCCCTGGTTGGCGTTGGATTTGCTGATGTAACGTTCAACGGCGGCCAGGAACGTATCGATATTGTACTTGCGGTTAATCGGCACGATTTCATCGCGGATAGCGTCGTTCGGCGCGTGCAGGGAGATAGCCAGCGCAACGTCAATCATGTCGCCCAGCTTATCGAGCGCAGGCACGACGCCAGAGGTAGACAGCGTCACGCGGCGTTTAGACAGGCCAAACCCGAAGTCATCAAGCATGATTTCCATCGCCGGAACGACGTTGGTCAGGTTCAGCAAGGGTTCGCCCATGCCCATCATCACGACGTTAGTGATGGGACGGGTGCCCGTAATTTTGGCAGCACCGATGATTTTCGCCGCACGCCAGACCTGACCAATGATTTCGGACACGCGCAGGTTACGGTTAAAGCCCTGTTGAGCCGTGGAACAGAAAGTACATTCCAGCGCGCAGCCGACCTGGGAGGAGACGCAAAGCGTGGCGCGGTCGCCGTCCGGGATATACACGGTTTCGACCAGTTGCCCGCCGACCTGAATCGCCCATTTGATAGTGCCATCGGTAGAACGTTGTTCGGAAGCGACTTCCGGAGCGCGGATTTCAGCCACGCGCGCCAGCTTGTCACGCAGCGGTTTATTGATATCGGTCATTTGCTCGAAATCATCGCTGCAATAGTGGTACATCCACTTCATGACCTGATCAGCACGGAACGGTTTCTCGCCCATGTTGATAAAGAACTCACGCATTTGTTTGCGGTTAAGATCAAGAAGGTTAATTTTTGCGGCAGCAGGAGCAACAGTTTTCACTTCCTCTGCAGAAATCGGGAAGGTTTCAGACACGTTTTGCTCGGGAGTTGTTGATTCTAACATAATGAAATATGGCCTCGTTGTTACACGTTATGGCGCCAGGGAAGTGCAGAACCGTCACTGTCTGCGCGCACAAGCGGCATTCAGGTGGCCTGCAATAAATTGCGCCCCGAAGAGGCTGGCTCATTCGGGGCGCAACATTGTACAAATTTTAGGGCAGAGTTGCCATGTTTGGAAGGTGACGCTGACAAAATTCTTGCGAATTTGCGGTCTGTATTCCGGCAATGACGCCCGAAAATCTTAACGCGGGCAGATTTCGCTTTCGTCGAAGAAGTAAGCGATTTCGCGTTGTGCGGATTCTACTGCATCAGAACCGTGAACGGCGTTGGCAGTGAAGCTGTCAGCGAAGTCTGCACGCAGGGTACCGGCCAGTGCGTTTTCCGGGTTAGTTGCCCCCATGATGTCACGGTTACGCTGAACCGCGTTTTCGCCTTCCAGCACCTGAACAACGATCGGACCAGAAGTCATGAACTCAACCAGACCGTCAAAGAATGGACGACCTTTATGCTCAGCGTAGAAACCTTCAGCCTGCTCTTTGGTCAGTTTCAGCATTTTAGAAGCAATGATGGAGAAACCTGCGCGTTCGAAACGAGCGTAGATTGCGCCAATGTCATTGTTAGCAACGGAGTTTGGCTTGATGATGGAGAAAGTACGTTGGATAGTCATGGAAAAACCTCTGTCTGACTTTTATAGGTAGGGCCGGTTAATTTAATGTTATACCTGCCGTAAAATGGCGGTGATTATAGGGAGCGAAGTTAAGATTGCCTACCCGAATCACAACATTTAATTAAAAAAATGCGGCATTGATTCACGATCATGCACAAACTGCCTATTCCCCTTAAACAAAACAGGGGCAATAAGGGGATTTACGTCGAGATCCCCTTGCGGTTTTAGGCCTGCCCGGACGAAGGAATAATATTACGCAGCCAGCTTCCCCACTTACGCTGATAGAACGGCTGCGTGTGACTGATCAGATAATGGCTGATGCCACGTTCCTTTTCAGAAACAATACAGAAATCCACAGGACGGTCGTCCGGTGAGGTTTCGGCCGCCACGTTGCCCGCTTCGCGGATCAGCGCATCAATTTCGTGTTCATCACCGTCGGCCTCCACGCCGATCAACAAGTTGGGCTGATCGTCGACAGTTTTATCGTGGATCAGTGCCATGAATGCCCTGCGCACCGGTTTTTTCTGCGTGAACAGCGTGGTCAGTGCGTCAATCATCGCCGACGGATACTCTTCCGGCTGGCCGATCAGCAGTTGGCTTTCTTTATCCAGCACCAGTTCTGATGGCGCATTCAGCCCGCCGTTGCTCAGCAACTGCGTCACTTCGCTCGGGTAAAACTCTTTTCCGTATTCAGATTTGGGATTTAGAAACAGCTCCTCGCCCTGCGTCATTTCAAACAGCACGCGGGCGGGCAGTGCCACAAAGGCCTGCTCATCCGGGCTTTCGCCTGCACTGGCTTTTTCCAGAACGTCGACGGAAGAAAAGAAAGGAATGATCGAGCTGCCGTCCTGTTTTTCCCAGTGCAGGATATTCAGTTCGCTGCCCGCAGTGATCGCCACACTGCCCTGCGTTTGCGCATTATCCTGACCGGCATCGCCCAGAACAAACACGGTGGAATCCAGCAGCATCTGGTAAAACGCCGGACGCCAGGCGGCAGCGGTCACGGACAGACGGAGCAGTCGCTCCAGCTCGTTTTCACCCTCCGTCGCAGCGCTACCCGCAGGGAGATGATCGTGTGGGACACTCATGGTTCTTTACTCCGGTAAAGGTATAAAACGGGGCGCCCGTGAGCGCCCCGTAAACTTACAACGAAAACAATATTGGATTATTTGGCTTTGTTTAACAAAAGATTAGCTACAGTACGCACGCCCAGACCGGTGGCACCGGCAGACCACTGGTCAGCCGCGCTTTTGCGGTAAGTTGCGGAACAGTCGATGTGCAACCAGCCCTTTTTGTAATCCGTCACAAAGTGAGACAGAAACGCCGCTGCCGTACTTGCACCGGCGGTGTGGGAAGGACCGGCGATGTTATTGAGTTCAGCGAAATTAGACGGCAGATGGGAACGGTGGAACTCTTCCAGCGGCAAACGCCAGAACGGTTCGTGTTCGGCTTTGGCGCTTTCCAGCAGGTCGGCGGCCAGGGCATCATCAAAGCTGAACAGCGCATGGTAATCGTTGCCCAGCGCCGTTTTGGCCGCACCGGTCAGCGTTGCCGCATCGATCAGCAGTTCGGGATTCTGTGCAGAGGCGTCGATCAGGCCATCGGCCAGCACCAGACGGCCTTCCGCGTCGGTGTTCATCACTTCAACGGTTTTGCCATTGCGGTAGCGAATGATATCACCCAGTTTGAGCGCATTGCCGCTGACCATGTTGTCCGCGCAGCACAGATAAAGCTTCACGCGTTTATTCAGGCCGTTGGCCGCGGCCAGCGCCAGCGCACCGGTCAGGGTGGCTGCGCCGCCCATGTCGGCTTTCATGGAATCCATGGAGCCGCTCGGTTTGAGGCTGTAACCGCCGGTGTCGAAAGTAATACCTTTGCCGACCAGGCAGGCGTAAACCGGCGCTTCTGCGTCGCCGCTTGGGTTGTAATCAAGCGCCAGCAGAACCGGAGCGCGATCTGAACCACGGCCAACAATGTGCAGACCGTTATAATTTTGCTGGCGAAGATCGTCACCTTTGGTGATGCGGTAGCTGACTTTGTCGTTACCAAATTCGCACATCAGATCCACAGCGCGCGTTGCCAGTTGCTCTGGTGACAAGTCTTCTGCTGGGGTATTGATCGTGTTGCGCACCCAGTCGATGATTTTCAGGCGCTGCTTCAGCGTGTTCGAATCATCTTCTGATAATTCGGCCCATTCGACGTTACGGGTGCCTTTCGGGCCACGGAAGCCTTGCCAGAATGCCCAACTGTTTTCGAGATCCCAGCCTTCACCGGCCAGTTTAACATTTTTAACGCCCTGACCGTCGATACGACGTGCCGCTCGGGAGATTGCCGTCAGCGCGTCGCCGCCATTCAGATGAATGGTCATGCCCGCAGAATCGGTGCTCAGTGCGGCTTTTTCGCCCCAGCGCGCATCGGCTGGCTGAGTAGAAAGGAAAACGGGCATGGCTTCATTGGTCGTTACTTCGGAACTCATAACAGCACTCCTGATTGTTTTTATCTTCAATGATGACAGGTAAATCGCCCTTTTATAGGGTTACTTCATTTCGTATAAACCGGTGGCAGCTCACGCAGGCGGCGGACAGATTTCACTACCAGCGCAATGGCATAATCAATTTCTTCTTCGGTGGTCCAGCGCCCCAGCGAGAAACGGATGGAACCGTGTGCCAATTCTTCGCTCAATCCTATGGCACGCAAAACGTAGGAAGGTTCAAGGCTGGCGGAGGTACAAGCGGAACCGGAAGACACTGCCAGATCTTTGAGCGCCATGATCAGAGACTCCCCTTCCACGGCGGCAAAGCTGACGTTGAGGATGTTGGGTGCCGCGTGCTGCGGCGATCCGTTGAGATGCACCTGATCCAGTTGCTGAATGCCCTTCCACAGGCGATCCCGCAGTACGGTCAGACGTTCTGCTTCAGCGATCATTTCTTCTTTGGCAATGCGGTACGCTTCGCCCATGCCGACAATCTGATGCACCGGCAGCGTCCCGGAACGCATACCGCGCTCGTGGCCGCCGCCGTGAATTTGTGCGTCGATACGCACTTTCGGTTTGCGGCACACGTACAGCGCGCCGATGCCTTTCGGGCCATAAATCTTATGTGCGGAGAACGACATCAGATCGACCGGCAACTCGCTGAGATCGATAGCTATCTTGCCCACGCTCTGGGTCGCATCGACATGGAATAAAACGCCGCGACTGCGGCAAAGTTCGCCGAGCGTCGCGATGTCCTGAATTACGCCGATTTCGTTGTTCACCTGCATGATTGACACCAGAATCGTCTCCGGACGCATCGCCGCTTCCACTGCCGCTGGGGTGATCACACCATCTTCGCGCGGGGCCAGATAAGTGACTTCGAAACCTTCACTTTCCAGCTGAATACAGGTATCGAGCACCGCTTTGTGTTCGGTCTGGCTGGTGATGATGTGGTTGCCTTTCGCACGCTGCGCATGGGCTGCGCCTTTGATAGCCAGATTGTCAGATTCTGTCGCGCCCGAGGTGAAGACAATCTCACGCGGATCGGCATTGATCAGATCAGCTATCTGGTTACGCGCCACGTCCACGGCCTCTTCGGCCTGCCAGCCAAAGCGGTGCGAGCGGGAGGCCGGATTGCCGAAAGTACCGTCCAGTGTCAGACACTGCATCATCATCTGCGCCACACGCGGATCGACCGGCGTGGTGGCGGAATAATCGAGATAGATAGGTAATTTCATGACAGGCAAGCTCCGGACTGCGCGTTCGTTATCGAACGAAAGAATGAAAAACGACAGCCAGTTTAAAACGGCTTCACGGATTCTTAAAAGGGAAATGACGTTTTGCGGGCACTAATCGGTAAGAATTGACGTCAGTAAAAGTAAAAAGCCCGCGGAAATTAATTTCCCGCGGGCTTTTTTAAGCGTCGATCATCAGTGGAAAAAGAGATTACGCTCTTAAATTCACATTGATCGTTTCCATCTGACGGCCATTTGGCTGACGACGGACTTCACCATTCTGACGGTCGGCCACTTCCAGGATTTCCTGGTTATTGACCAGCTCTGCCAGCGTAATGTTGTTGAGGAAACCGCTGATGCGCTCGCTCAGATCACGCCACAGAGTATGAGTCAGACAGCGTTCGCCGTTCTGGCACCCTTCTTTACCCTGACAACGGGTTGCGTCAACGGATTCATCAACGGCAGTGATGACTGCGCCAACAGCGATATCCGCTGAATCTTTACCTAACAGATAACCACCGCCCGGACCACGAACGCTGGCAACCAGACCGTTTTTACGCAGACGCGAGAACAGCTGCTCCAGATAAGAGAGGGAGATGCCCTGGCGCTCAGAAATGTCAGCCAGTGGTACCGGTCCTTCCTGTGAATGCAGCGCTACGTCAAGCATAGCGGTCACGGCATAACGGCCTTTGGATGTCAGTCTCATAGCATGGTTACCTGTGTTGAATTACTTAAAAATACAATGGTTCGGAATATGCAAATGAGTCTGCCATTCCCGAGTAAAACAGTCAACTATTTAACCTAGTAATTTACTCAAGTATTACAGAGCCGTAAGAACGATGTAGAAGAGAAAACGCAACTCAATGATAATCAGACTAAAAACTGCCTTTATTATCAGAAAGCGAGGCTTATTCCTTGCTGTTCTTAGTCTTTTCGATCGACGTCAGGATGCCGCGCAGGATGTTCAACTCCTGAGATTCAGGTCGCGCACGGGTAAATAACCGACGCAATTTGCTCATTACCTGACCGGGATGTGCCTGTCGGATAAAGCCGGTTTCCAGCAGCGTATGTTCCAGATGCTGATAGAAACGCTCGAGGTCATCGACCAGCGGATACGGTGACTCTTCATACTCTACCTGCGGCTTCGCAGCTTCCAGTAAGGCAAGGTGCGCCACGCGCACTTCATATGCGATGATCTGTACAGCCATCGCCAGATTCAGCGAGCTGTATTCAGGGTTCGCCGGGATGCAGACGTGGTAGTTACATTTTTGCAGTTCTTCATTGGTCAGACCAACGCGTTCACGACCAAACACCAGTGCGACCGGCGCGGTTTGTGCCGCGATGGCGCTGTGCTCGCCGCATTCACGCGGTTCCAGCATCGGCCACGGCAACGTGCGCGAACGGGCGCTGGTGCCGATCACCAGACTGCAGCCCGCCAGGGCTTCGTCCAGCGTATCAACGATCTTCGCATTCCCGATAACATCACTGGCACCGGCAGACAAAGAGATGGCCTGAGAGTCAGGTTTCACCAGCGGATTGACCAGATACAGGCTGGATAATCCCATGGTTTTCATGGCACGGGCGGTAGAGCCCATATTGCCAGTGTGGGAGGTTTCAACTAATACAATACGGATATTGGGCAGCATACAAACTCTGAGCGTGGCGGAAAATCACAACAGCCTATCACAACGGTAGTTAATTTTCAGAACCCCTGCTATACTGCGCGCCGTTTCCCGTATTCCCGTTCTTTAACATCCTAGTTGGAAGATATCCATGCATCCGATGCTCACCATCGCCGTGCGCGCTGCGCGCAAGGCCGGTAACCTGATTGCCAAACATTACGAAACACCAGATTCTGTAGAAGCGACTCAAAAAGGTACCAATGATTTTGTTACCAATGTAGACCGCGAAGCCGAGCACATGATTATCGACGTCATTCGCAAATCCTATCCAAAACACACCATCATCAGTGAAGAGTGTGGCGAACTGGAAGGCGAAGACAAAGATGTACAATGGATTATCGACCCGCTGGATGGCACCACCAACTTCGTTAAACGCTTCCCACATTTCGCTGTATCTATCGCCGTGCGCATCAAAGGCCGCACTGAAGTCGCGGTAGTTTACGATCCAATGCGTAACGAACTGTTCACCGCGACCCGCGGTCAGGGCGCACAGCTGAACGGCTACCGCCTGCGCGGCACCAACGCCAAAGACCTCGACGGCACCATTCTGGCGACCGGCTTCCCGTTCAAAGCCAAACAGCACGCAAAAAGCTACATCAATGTGATCGGCAAGCTGTTCACCGAGTGTGCGGATTTCCGTCGCACCGGTTCTGCTGCGCTGGACCTGGCGTATGTCGCCGCGGGTCGCGTTGACGGTTTCTTCGAAGTGGCCCTGAAACCATGGGATTTCGCCGGTGGTGAGCTGCTGGTTCGTGAATCAGGCGGCGTAGTGACTGACTTCGTTGGCGGCCACAACCATTACTCTTCTGGCAACATCGTTGCCGGTAACCCGCGCGTTGTTAAAGGTATTCTCAATACCATGCGTGAAGAACTGAGCGAAGCGCTGAAGCGTTAATTCCGCTGCTTATCAGTTAAAAAAAACGGACGTCCATTGCGGGCGTCCGTTTTTTTATGCCTGTTTTAGCGACCGAACGGGCCGCCCAGCCCCGATGAAGCCTCTCCGCCCCCCGCGCAGTAAAGCAGGATGCCTGCCACCAGCAGCACAATTCCTCCGCCCAGTGCCAGCAGCGACCACGTAATGCGTTGCCAGACCGCTGGCGTCCGACTGGCGCTCAGCTTCACCGCCAGCGCCCGGCTGTAAAATACCAGCACGCCAATCAGGGAAACGGTAAGCGAGGTGCCGATAGCCATCGCGATAGCAGAAATCACGCCCCAGCTGTATACGCCGATCACCTTGGCAAACAACAGCACCATGATCGCACCTGAGCATGGCCGCAGCCCCATCGCCAGCACGATCGCAATTTGTGTACGCAGATCGCCACCCGCCTGCAACTGTTTATCACTCGGCACATGCTGATGCCCGCAACCACAATGATCGTCATGAACATGCGGCAGCGCGGCCGGCGATGAAATACGGCGTATCTTCATCGCGGGTACTGGCCGCAGACTTTTCAGCGTGTGATAAACGCCTTTCAGCGCCCGCCAGCACAGCAAAAGACCGAGCAGGATCACCAGAATGAAACTCCCCTGCTCCATCCAGAAACTACTCTGATGCAGTTGGCGGGAAGAGAGTTGCAACACGCCGAGCACCACGCTGACCAGCAATATCGCCACCAGTCCCTGCACTATTGCCGAAGCGAAGGTCAGTTTCAGGCTACTTTTCAGCCGGGAAGGATGGGTGGCAAGATAGGTGGTGATGACGATTTTTCCGTGCCCCGGCCCGATGGCGTGGACAACGCCGTAAATCAGGCTAAAGCCCGCCAGTGTGAAACCCGCCCGCATCGGATTTTCTTTTACCTGGCGCAATAGCCCCGCCAGTTCCTGATGTAAATCCCGCTGCCACATAATGCTGCTGAGCAATATGCGCGGCCAGTAATGCATCAGCAGGAAACCGCCTGCCGCCAGCAGAATAAGAAAGACCGCCAGCGGCCACAGATCGCGCCAGGAAATCGTTTTCGACGACGTTGAGATCAATGACATTCCAGCGTGACCTTCTGAGCGAACTGCTGACCGAGATCCATGCTTTCCGGCGGCGCATCGGCTTTATCGAGCGACAGCGCGTAACTTTGCAGCGAGGCATTTGGCTTTGGCGTAAACAGCGCCAGCGTGCAGCGATTTTCCAGCGCCGGCGGCAAATGCAGCGCGGTTTTATCTTTGTAGGTCATATCGACAAAATAGGACGGGTCAAACGTCATAAACTCCATCGGTTTCCCGGTCAGTGGCTGAGGTCGGGCGAGCGGGAGAACAAACTCGAGCACCGCCTGATCGCCTTTTCGGGAAAGCTGATATTCACTCGGTAAGTCCAGATATTTCACCGGTTTTCCCTCACGATAAAAGTTGGTGAAATAATGCTGACTGAGCACGCGCGCCATCACTTCTGCCGCCAGCTTCTTCCAGATATCTGAACCGGTTTTGGCATTTTGCGCGTCATACAACAAATCTGCCGAGGTGATTTCATCCATCGTCCAGACCATTTTCAGACCGGTTAACGAAGTCTCGTCGGCGACCAGCGTAGTCTGCATATCAATAAAGCTGTGCGGGTGCGCAGACGCCGTGCCCGGCAGGCAAAATAGCGCCAGCGCCAGCCAGCGCATACTGAGTCCTGAGAGCCTGTCCCTGGTTTTTCGCAACGTCACTCTCCTGTAAAGCATCATTAAATTGTTACTTAGTAACAGTATTTTGCTGTGCATTTAAGCGGTCGTCAAAAATATCTGTGATCTGAGTTGTAAGCCGGAGTAAAACCCGATGGCCGCGACCTGTCGCGGGCGGGCGGTTTGCTATGCTTGACTAATAATTTCAAGTGACACCATTACAGAAGGTGATATGACTCTGGATCCACAACCTGCTCCCGCGCTTTCCGCTTCGCAACGTCGCTGCCACGTGTTGCTGATGCTGTACGCGCCGCTGACGGCTGTGCAACTGGAGATTATCAGCGAAATCAACCGGGTTGACCTGCAAACGACGTGGGACGATCTGGCGGAAGTCACCTGCGAGATCCAGCGGATACACCGGCTGGACGTGCTGCAATACAGCGAAAAAGAGTGCCGCATTCAGGGTGACACCCTCGCCCAGCGCCTGTGTCTGTTTCAGGGATTACGCCGCACCCTGCGGATTTCCCCAGATTTTGTGCCGCGTCATTTTCTGCCCTGGTTACATATTGCGTTCGAAGGCCAGCCTTGCCCAAAGGTGGTACTGCGCACCGATATTCTGGGGGTCATGATCGAAGATTGCGCCTCGCTGTTGCCGAAAGGGCTGAGCGAGCACGATTGCCAGCTGATACGCATTTGTTTGCAATATTGTCTGTGGCAGAACGGTGCATGGCAAAGCGCGCCGTCCAGCGGCCTACGGTTCACCGAACAACAGCGTCGGTGGCTGCGCGAAAAAGCGGAGTATCCGGCGGCGCGAACGCTGTTTACGCAGTTGCAAACCCTGAGTCACGGCTTGCTCGATGACAGCGAGTGTGAGTTTTTCACGCTGATGCTACGCATGCTCAAAACGCACAGCTACCAGAGTTCCGGTTCGACCGAAGATCGGCGATTGCTGCTGCAAATCGAAAATCTGGTGGCGCGCTTTCAGGATGTCGCTGGCATGAAGTTTAGCAGTCACGAAGGTCTGGTCGGCCAGCTTTTCGCCCATCTCGGCCCGGCCATCGAGCGCTGTCATTTCGGTATTGGTATCGACAATTTAATGCAGGAAGAAGTGAACCGGATGTATCCGCGTCTGGTACGAACCACCCGCGAAGCGCTGGAAGGGTTTGAGCAGGAATATCTGATTCAGCTCTCTGAAGATGAAATCGGGCTGGTCGCGATCACGTTTGGTGCCTGGCTGATGCAGGGTAATGCGTTGCAGGAAAAGCAGATCCTGTTACTGACGCACGATAATCCGGCGCTGGAAGAGGCGGTCGAGCAGCAAATCCGTGAGGCAACGCTGCTGCCGCTGAACATCAAATATCAGACGCTGGCTGATTTCTATAAATTCGGTGCTCCGAGCGGCGTGGCGATGATTGTCACCCCCTACGCCACCCGCAGCACCGACGCCGATCCGCTGGTGATCCACACCCAACTGCCGCTGGCGAAAGAGCAGCGAAAACGTATTCGCTCGCTGCTCGAAGCGCCTTAACGGACAGGTGCGGCCGGTGCGGAAGGCGTGACTTTAGGGCGCAGGAAAATCGCCGGCACCGCCAGCAATGCCATCACCCAGAACAATCCGGCATGCAGATGTTCAAACAGGAAGCCGGACACCATCGTCATAATCGCCACCCCGCCGCCCATTGCCAGTGCAGAATACACCGACTGTAAGCGAATCACCTGATCGCGCGGCCGTGCTGCAATAAAACGCATTCCCGCCAGATGACAGACAGTGAACGTGCCGCAGTGCAGGATTTGAATCACAATCAGCCACGGCAGCGCGGTAAATTCGCCCATCAGCCCCCAGCGTACCACGCCGCACACCGCCGACAGCAGCAGCAGATCGCGCGCCGACCAGCGGCTGAACAGTTGTTTGCTAAAGGTAAACACCAGCACTTCCGCCACCACACCAAGTGACCATAAATAGCCGATAGTCGTCGAAGAATAGCCGACGTCCTGCCAGTAGATGGCGCTGAAGCCGTAATAGGCCGCATGCGCCCCCTGCAACAATGTGACGCATAACAGGAATCGCCAGACCGGCGTTTCGCCCAGCAGCGCTTTCCAGGTGATGGTCGGCGCGCCGCTCTGGCGCGGCTCCCCCACCGGCTTCACGCTCGGACGCAATAACATCCCGAGCAGCATCGCCGCCACGCCTGCGGTCAGCGTGTATAAAATTGCGTTATGACCGTAGACTTCTACCAGTTTTCCGGTCAGCGCCGAGCCAATCACAAACGCAATCGAGCCCCAGACGCGCACTTTGCCGTAATCCATATTGATCTGACGTTGCAGCGTGCCCGCCAGCGCGTCGGTCAGCGGCACCAGCGGCCCGAAGAACAGGCTGAAACCGGCGATGTTGATCATCAGCCACGCCCAGCCGTTGCCGAACCAGAAGCCGACGGCGAAAGCCAGTGTGAGCAATGCCAGAATGCGCAGCCCGGTTATCAAATGAGAGGGGTCTTTGATGGAAGGAGAAATGATTAACGTGCCAAGGAAGCGTGCGACTAATCCTGCGCCGAGCAGCAGGCCGATATTTTCGGAAGAAATCCCCTCGCCTTTAAGCCATAACCCCCAGAAGGGAAGAAAAATACCGTAACTGAAAAAATAGGTGAAATAACTGAGTGACAGCCAGCGTGTGGAACGCAATTCCATAGATCCTCCGGTGTGAGGCCAATACTTTGACAGAGCTCACAATCGCTAGCAATCCGCAAACCTCTCCATAACAGAAGAATGTCTGCCAGCTCACAAATTCTGATTCATACGTATAAAAAAACCCGCCGAAGCGGGTTTTAGCACCTGACGGTTACCGCAATATTATGCGTAAACCGGGAAGCGTGCACAGATGTCGAGAACTTTGTTTTTCACGCGCTCGATAGTTGCTTCATCGTTCACGTTGTCCAGCACGTCACAGATCCAGCCAGCCAGTTCACGCACTTCGGCTTCTTTGAAGCCGCGACGGGTCACAGCCGGAGTACCGATGCGTACGCCAGAAGTCACAAACGGGCTCTTCGGATCGTTTGGTACGCTGTTTTTGTTCACGGTGATGTTGGCGCGCCCCAGAGCGGCATCAGCTTCTTTACCGGTCAGGTTTTTGTCAACCAGATCCATCAGGAACAAGTGGTTGTGCGTACCGCCGGAAACCACTTTGTAACCACGTTCCAGAACCACGGCAACCATCGCCTGTGCGTTTTTCGCCACCTGCTGTTGGTAGACCTTGAATTCAGGTTCCATCGCTTCTTTCAGTGCTACCGCTTTCCCGGCAATCACGTGCATCAGCGGGCCGCCCTGACCACCAGGGAAGACGGCGGAGTTCAGTTTTTTATAGAACTCTTCGCTGCCGCCTTTCGCCAGGATCAGACCACCGCGTGGGCCAGCCAGCGTTTTGTGTGTGGTTGTGGTGACAATGTGCGCGTGTGGAAGCGGATTAGGGTAAACGCCTGCGGCGATAAGACCAGCAACGTGTGCCATGTCGACGAAGAAATAGGCACCAACGCTGTCAGCGATTTCACGCATTTTGGCCCAGTCAACGACACCGGAGAACGCGGAGAAGCCGCCGATGATCATTTTGGGTTTGTGCGCTTCGGCCTGACGTTTCACATCTTCGTAGTCGATATCGCCACTTTCGTCGATACCGTAAGGCACCACGTTGTACAGTTTACCGGACAGGTTTGCCGGTGAGCCGTGCGTCAGGTGACCGCCGTGACCGAGGTTCATCCCCAGAATGGTGTCGCCCGGTTGTAACAGTGCGGTGTAAACCGCAAAGTTCGCCTGTGAGCCGGAGTGTGGCTGAACGTTAGCGAAATCAGCACCGAACAATTCTTTTGCACGGTCGATAGCCAGTTGTTCAACGATGTCGACGTACTCACAGCCGCCGTAATAGCGTTTGCCAGGGTAACCTTCGGCATATTTGTTGGTCAGCTGCGAGCCCTGAGCCTGCATAACACGCGGGCTGGTGTAGTTTTCTGACGCAATCAGCTCGATATGTTCTTCCTGACGAACAACTTCTTTTTCCATTGCTGCCCACAGCTCAGCATCATAATCGGCAATGTTCATTTCACGCTTTAACATCCGCATCTCCTGACTCAACAAACTAAAAATAAACGCCCCTCACGGGTTCTGCGCCACAGTGTAAATGTTTAAGCGGGCTTCGGATAGGGGCTGTTTAAGGTTTTTAGGCAAACGATTGGCTCCAGATACAGCAAGGCTTTGATCTGCGAACCTCTGTCCATAATCAAGGGAGTTTTATTCACATGATCATGTACAAATTTCAGCTTTGTGAGCCATCCCTCACCCGATAATAGACCTACTCCTTTAGGGGGGTTTACAGAAATTGTGGGTTTATATAAGATGCATTTAAAATGCATGTTATAGAGTTAAATCAAAATGACACGGAGTTCACTATGCTAGATGCCCAGACTATCGCAACCGTTAAATCCACCATTCCCTTGCTCGCCGCGACCGGCCCGAAGCTCACCGCGCACTTCTATGACCGTATGTTCGCCCATAATCCTGAGCTGAAAGACATCTTCAATATGAGCAATCAGCGCAACGGCGATCAGCGTCAGGCGCTGTTTGACGCCATCTGCGCTTATGCCGCCAACATCGAAAATCTTGCCGCACTGCTGCCTGCGGTAGAACGTATTGCGCAGAAGCACACCAGTTTCACTATCCGCCCGGAACAGTACAACATTGTTGGTACACATCTGCTGGCGACGCTCGATGAAATGTTCAGTCCGGGTCAGGAAGTGCTGGATGCGTGGGGCAAAGCTTACGGGGTGCTGGCGAACGTGTTCATCAACCGTGAAGCAGAAATCTATCAGGATAGCGCTGAGAAAACCGGAGGATGGAGCGGCACTCGTGAATTCCGTATCGCCGAGAAACATCCGCAAAGCAGTCTGATTACCTCTTTCCTGCTCGAACCGGTCGATGGCAAGCCGGTAGCTGACTTCCAGCCGGGGCAATATCTGGCGGTGTATATCCGCGACGCCTCGCTGGAGAATCAGGAAATTCGTCAGTATTCCCTGACGCAGGCACCAAACAGTAAAAACTATCGTATCGCGGTGAAACGCGAAGATCAGGGCGCGGTATCGAACTTCCTGCACAACCACGCTCAGCCTGGTGACATCATCCACCTCGCCGCACCGCACGGTGATTTCTTCATGGATATTGGCGAAACCACGCCGGTCGCGCTGATTTCTGCCGGTGTCGGCCAGACGCCGATGCTGGGAATGCTGAATACACTGGCGCTGCGCGGGCATAACGCCCCTGTCCAGTGGCTGCACGCTGCCGAAAACGGCGCAGTTCATGCTTTCGCCGGTGAAGTGAAAAGTGCCGGTGCGCGACTGCAGCTGCTGGAAAACCACGTCTGGTATAACCAGCCGCAGGAAAGTGATCTCCCGGGCGAAGATTTCCAGCATCGGGGACTGATGGATTTAAGCAAAGTCAGCGCGCAACTGGCCGATCCGGCAATGCATTTTTACCTGTGCGGCCCGGTCGGGTTCATGCAATTCGCCGCGAAACAGTTGCTGGCGATGAACATCAGCGAAGACAGAATTCACTATGAATGTTTCGGCCCGCACAAAGTGATCTGAATCTGAAAGGCTTTAAAGCAAAAAGGCTGACGCAATGTCAGCCTTTTTCGTTTCTGCTCCGTACGGCGGATCAGATCGCTTCTTCGTCCTGCTCGCCGGTACGGATACGTACCACACGCGCCACGTCAAACACGAAGATTTTACCATCGCCGATTTTACCGGTCTGCGCGGTAGTCATGATGGTTTCCACGCAGGTATCCACGATGTCATCCGCCACCACAATTTCGATTTTCACTTTTGGCAGGAAATCGACCATGTATTCAGCACCACGGTACAGCTCGGTGTGACCTTTCTGACGGCCAAAACCTTTCACTTCGGTGACGGTCATCCCGGTAATCCCGACTTCTGCCAGTGCTTCACGGACGTCGTCGAGTTTGAATGGCTTAATAATCGCATCGATCTTTTTCATGGCGGACCCTTATTATCATTCGTTTGCTCTCCGCCTTCCTGAGCGGCAGCATGGTTCACAATCTGGCTTCGCAGGCGCGTGGCGTACGAAGGGGCTAAAGGTATCATAGTTCAGGGGCGGGGATGTACCCGATGGCGCTGATATTCTTTACAGTCTTTACTCTTTAAAATCGGTCGCTTCCAGTTCGTGGCGCGACAGTAATTTATAGAACTCGGTGCGGTTACGCCCGGCGATACGCGCCGCCTGCGTGACGTTACCTTTGGTGATCTGTAAAAGTTTACGCAGATAATTCAGCTCGAACTGATTACGCGCATCGGCAAATGTCGGCAATGCGGTGTTCTCCCCCTCAAGCGCCTGCTGAACCAGCGCTTCACTGATCACCGGCGCAGAGGTGAGCGCGACACATTGCTCGATCACGTTCACCAGCTGACGCACGTTCCCCGGCCAGCTGGCCGCCATCAGGCGTCTCAAAGCATCGGTGGAAAAACTGCGCACAAACGGCTTGTGCCGCTGCGCCGAAATGCGCAGCAAATGGTTGGCGAGCAGCGGAATGTCTTCCGCCCTTTCACTGAGCGTCGGTAATTTCAGGCTGACGACATTCAGACGGTAAAACAAATCTTCGCGAAACTCGCCCTTCTCCATCGCTTTCGGTAAATCACGATGGGTGGCAGAGATAATGCGGACATCGACATCAATATCATGATTGCTGCCGAGCGGGCGCACTTTGCGCTCCTGCAATACGCGCAGCAGTTTTACCTGCAATGACAGCGGCATATCACCAATTTCATCAAGAAATAACGTCCCGCCGGTTGCCGCCTGAAACAGCCCTTCCCGGCTGCTGACCGCCCCGGTAAACGCGCCTTTGGCATGGCCGAACAACTCGGATTCCAGCAGCTGTTCCGGCAGCGCACCACAGTTGATGGCGATAAACGCTTTCTTACCGCGCGGGCTGGCACCGTGGATCGCCTGAGCCAGCACTTCTTTACCGGTGCCGCTCTGGCCGTTGATCAGCACGCTCACATCTGACTGCGCGACCATATTAGCCTGTTCCAGCAGACGCAGCATGACCGGGCTGCGGGTGACAATTGCCTCCCGCCAGCTTTCATCCGCCGACGGGCTGGACTGCGTCAGCGCCTCATCAATGGCTTTATAGAGCGCATCACGATCGACAGGCTTGGTCAGGAAACTGAACACGCCCTGCTGGGTGGCGGCGACCGCGTCTGGGATCGAACCGTGCGCGGTGAGAATGATCACCGGCATACCCGGCTGGAATTTTTGAATCTCCGCGAACAGTGCCATGCCGTCCATTTCGTCCATGCGCAAATCGCTCAGCACCAGATCGATACGTTCACGATGCAGCACACGCAGTGCTTCGGCACCGCTTTCGGCGGTGGTGACACGGAAACCCTCGCTGGTCAGGCGCATGCCCAGCAGCTTTAACAGGCTGGGATCGTCATCGACCAGCAATAAACTGGCAGCTTTTCGTAGCGTCATTTTGCGTTCAGATCCTTAGGCGGCGTGTAAGTCTCAGCCGGTTTTACGGAGGATTCAGAAGCCGGTTTCGCCGGTGTTGCAGGATCGTTATCCGGTAAATCACCCTGAATTTGTTTGCGCGAGGAGAGCTGACGTTCGATATCAGTCAGGTTTTCAAGCTTACGACGCGTATCCGCCAGACTATTTTCCAGTGTCTGCTGCTGTGCAGTCATCGCCTGAAGCTTTTCTTCATTTGCTGACTGCTGGCGGAGATTGCGGGCTTTTTCATCCCCCAATACCACCTGCAAATTCTGACGTTCGCGCCACAGCTGTACCAGCGGGCGGATCGATCCTGGCATCTGCCCGCGATTCTGACTGACTTTATTCAGTAAGGCGCGGCGCTGCGGCAGATCAGGTTCGGCACTGGCTAACAAAATGCTTTGCTTGAAAATCTGATCCCAGCTACTGGCGGGGATCTGCTGCGCCTGAAAACGCGCCTGCACGTCGCTCAAGCGATCGGCACAATCCATCGCACGCAACCAGTAGAGTGAATTGGTCAGTGCGTCGCCATCGTCCAACGCCCAGAGGGTCTCACAGGGCGCAATACGAAAATCAGTCACTTTGCTTTCAGGAACAACACTACTGGAAACTTGCTGATAATAGCGGTTATCGGCGGTGTGCTGCACGCAGCCCGCCAGTACCAGTGCGGTACCGATCGATAAAAATCGGCGAACAGATTTAATCAGTAAGGTGAATGCGTTCATTGGTCGCACCCGCTAGCAAATATCGTCATTATTTTTTTCTTCTCAGCCGTCAGGGGCAATTCGATACGAAAACAGACGTCCGCATCCTCAACGGCAACCAGTTGCAGCTCTCCATGCATACGACGAATACAGTCCTGAGCAATGCTTAACCCCAGACCGCTGCCTTTTACAGCCCCTTTTCTCTGCTGGCTACCCTGATAAAAAGGTTCAAAAATCATCGCGCGCTCGGCGTCGGGGATCGGGGCTCCGGAGTTCGCCACCTCGATAATCACCCGCTCTTCACCATACCGGCTGCGGACCCAAATAGTACCGGATTCAGCCCCGTAGTGCACCGCATTGGAATAGAGATTATCCAGCACCCGCCGCAGCAGCGTCGGTTCGGCCAGACACTGTGGCGCATCAATAATCACTTCACTGCGGATTTTCTTCGCGCGCGCAGGCAGACTGTTGGCTGCCACCACGTCGGTGACCAGCGCTTTAAGATCGACAGCCACACTGAGCGTTGGCGCATCCGCCAGTTTACGGTTGTAATCGAGCAATTGTTCGATGAGCGTCTGCAAATGGCGACTGCTGTTGTTTAAGATCGCCACCACTTCTTTCTGATCCGGCGTCAACGGTCCGGCGACTTCATCGGCGAGCAGTTCGGTGCCTTCACGCATACTGGCGAGCGGGGTTTTCAACTCATGAGAGATATGGCGCAGGAATTCATGACGCTGCGATTCCAGCCACGCCAGTCGTTCGCTCAACCAGACAATACGCTGCACCAGCGAGCGGATTTCACGCGGGCCTTTAAAACGCGAAACATCCCCCAAATTTCGTCCCTCACCCAGCCGGTTGATCATACGTTCAACCCCTTTCACCGGACCGATAATCATGCGGGTAAACAGCACCACCAGCGCGCCGCTGAGCAGGAACAACACCAGCGCCTGCCAGCCAAAGAACTGGCCGCGCTCCGCAATTTCTCGTTGCAACTGTAAACCGCGTGAAAACACCACTTCGCGGGTGGCCTGTACCATTTCAGCATTGGTGCGCGAGAAATTCTCCAGCCGCGCTGAGGAATCGTCATCCGGCGAGTTGTTGTCGCAAACCGGCGTTGTCAGTTGGGTCAGCAACGTGCGCAGCGTCTGGTAATAACGCAAATCCGGCAACACAGAAGAATGGGCATCCAGTAACTGCGAATATTGTTTGCGTTGATTTTGATAAAGGCGGGAAAGCGTCGGATCGTCAAGGACACAGTACTGACGATAGCTGCGCTCCATTTCCAGCGCGATGCTGGACATGGCTTCGCTGCGACGGGCATCGCTTAGCGTAGTGCGGTTAATCCGGGCAGCCTGACGGCTGAGCTGGTCGAGACTGTCATAGGCCTGATAAGCCAGCACCAGCAATGGCAGCAGGACTAACAGGAAAGCCATCAATACCAGCTGGCGTAAAGAACCGGGGAATAAACGTCCTCTTTTCAACGCATTCATCTCATTTTCAACAGATGAAGTCATGCTAGCTGACAAAGGTTTGAACAGCCAGTGCCGCAGCGAATCGTCTTTAAGGATTTAAGAAAACAGGAAATTTCAGAGGGGTGGTATTGCAGAACATCCATCAGGATGTTCTGCAAACCGGAAGAGGTGGTGCCTCACTCAACGTGTCGTTCGATGCTTGATAACGTGCTTGCGCAACGATTATCGGTCTGGTGAACGATAGGCACCGTTTCTTAGGCGTCATTCGGGCATTATGAGCATATCAACGCTTTCGCGTGAGCCAATCATAATCAGGTGAATGAGCAACTGACATGATTCTAGCATGAAGCATGCCAACATTTAAATAATAATCATATCACTTTGAATATTATTGTTTTTTATTTAAAAATGATTTTTATGCTTAAAAAGCAATCACTGCAAGTCGTTCTAAAAACGACCAAGGTGTCGTCAGAAAACAACACTAACCACACTTATTATTATATTTCTTTAAAATCAATCATTTAAATGTCCCCAAATGGAGACACCCTTTTTCGCGATTGTCGTCATTTACTGACAGTTTGGGATCAGTGTTCGCTAAAACCGAGAGAGTTTGGCGTCGGCACAGGCTGTTCGCAGTCGATCGGATTATCCACTTTGGCCGGATCGCACTGAGTGGCCTGCTGCGGGATAAATATATGATCAAGGATCGCCCGCGCCGTCGGCCCGGCGACAACGCCATCGCCTCCGCCATTTTCCAGAATCAGCGCCATCACCACCGAAGGATGTTTATACGGCGCGAACGCGGTATAGAAGATATGGTCACGCAGTCGAACCGGGGTCATTTTGGCGTTATAGACCTGATTCTCGCGCAGGCTGAATACCTGAGATGTCCCGGATTTCGCTGCGATCTGATAAGGCGCGGTGTGGAACAGCTTATAACCAGTGCCGTTCGGCAGATTCGCCATACCAAACATGCCGTTTTTGACGATGCCCCAGATTGGCGATTTCGGATCGGCAATTTGCTGTGTCGGCGGCATTTTATACGGCGTGATCGTTTTGCCACTTTTTGACGAATACAGCAGATGTGGCGTTTCCAGCTTACCGTTATTCACCAGCGCACTCAGCGCCCGCACCATCTGAATCGGCGTCGCGACCCAATAACCCTGCCCGATACCCACCGATACCGTATCGCCCTGATACCAGCCCTTCTTGTGAACCTTCATTTTCCACTCACGGCTTGGCAGGACGCCGTTATATTGCTCGTCCAGATCGATGCCGGTAGATTTGCCGTAGCCGAATTTGGACAGCCAGGTGTGAATACGGTCGATGCCCATTTCAAATGCCACCTGATAGAAGAAGGTATCAGCTGATTCTTCAATAGCTTTGGTGACGTTGAGCATACCGTGGCCGGTTTTCAGCCAGTCGCGGTAATGGCGCTGCGTGCCTGGCAGCGTCCAGGTCGGCGCGCCGAAGAAAGAGGTTTGTGGCGTGATAACACCTTCAAACAACGCCGACGTCGCCATAAACGGTTTTACCGTCGAGGCCGGTGGATACAGTCCCTGCGTCACGCGGTTGATGAGTGGCAGATCCGGATTTTTCAGCAGCGCGCTGTACTGTTTACGGGAGATACCGTTCACAAACGGATTCGGATCGTAACTTGGGCTGGACACCATCGCCTTGATGCCGCCGTCGCGTGGATCCATCACCACCACCGCGGCACGCTGGCCTTTCAGCACTTTTTCGATGTACTGCTGCAAACCGAGATCCAGCGTCAGATAAATATTCTGCCCGGCTTGCGGAGGGACTTCTTTCAGCAGACGCACCACGTGGCCGTGGTTATCGACCTCCACTTCCTGATAGCCGGTTCGGCCATGCAAAATATTTTCGTAATACTTTTCCACGCCCTGCTTGCCGATATCGTGGTCTGCCGAGTAGTTTTCGGAAATGCCATCAGCGTCGAGGCGCTTTTCATCTTTATCGTTAATCTTCGAGACATAACCCACCACATGCGCCAGTTCCGCGCCATACGGATAACGTCGCTGCTGATAAGTACTGATCGAGACGCCGGGGAAATTAAACTGGTTTACTGAGAATCGCGCGACTTCAACATCGGTCAGCGCCAACTTAAGCGGAATCTGCGCAAAGCGGCGACCGTGGATCATCGCGTCGTGGAAACTGTCGAGATCGTCCTGGGTCAGATCGACAATCGGTTTAAGCGCATTCAGCGTTGCCTGCAAATCCGGGACTTTTCCGGGGATCATCTGCAACTGATACAGCGTGATATTTTGCGCCAGTATGACGCCGTTGCGATCCATAATCAGCCCGCGGCTGGGGGCAATCGGCAGCATCTTAATGTCGTTCTGATTGGAGCGGGTCTGATAAAAATCATGCATTCCCACCTGTAAATGATACAGATTGAGCACCAGCACGGTGGACAACAGAAACACGACCATAAAAGCAATCACGGCGCGGCGGACGAAAAGGACGGACTCGGCGGTATGGTCGCGAATTTCGTCATTAAGTAAGGCCATAATCGGGCAACTACCTTTATTGTCTGCTTTTAAAGCGGGCGAAATGAAAAAGAGTGGAGTCTGGAAAAGTGCGAAAGGATAGCCCGCCCTGCAACAGGCGACTATAAGAAGTGTGCTAATGAAGTAGCAGGAGTGTTTCTATTTATTGCAGGCTTATTGCAGACATAGTGCAGTGCGTGGCGGATCCCGCCAACGCACTTGCTTCCTGAAAGCCAGCGCCTTTTATTTGGCGGTATTGAGTTTACAATCCCCGTAGACGTAACCTTCGGTCTGGGTAGCGACGACAAAGCTGTCTTTCGTGTGGATATACATCAGGTTATCCTGCGCGCCCGCTTTCATCGGCTGATTGTCTTGACCTATAATGTCGGTCAGTTCAGGGCTGGTGATCAGTTTGCTACCATCCGGTGAAAAGCTGAACGTATTGCCCGCATCATAAACCGCCGCGTTTTTATTCACGACTTCAGAGACATCGCTGCCATCATCTGACTGCGTATGATGGGTTAAAACACATTGATATTGCGTAACAGCCGATGCTGAAAACGACGCCAGCGCCAACATCACCGCCACACAACCGCCTGACCTGACCATCAGATAAATCCATAAAGTGAGTAAGAACGCCATGCTAACACTTGCCCGCCCAGTGGGAAGAGCCTGCAAATAAATATTCATATGCAGAATGTCTTAAGCCAAATTACTTCTCATAAATAATGGGTTTCTAAACGCTCATATAATGACTCGTTTTTTATACAGTGTTTAAGAAAAAACCTGCTTATAATCCGCACATTACTGTCTTATAAAAACAAAGGATTGAGATGAGATCTTTCAAAGTACCCGGGGCAAACTTCTATTTGCGTTACCACGAACTCTCAGGGCTTGGTGTTCCGCTGGTGTTTATACACGGTCTGGGTTGCGCATCATCTTGCGATTTTCCACGCGTGGCGACCGATGCATCACTGCGCCCGCGCCGTTCCTTCCTGCTCGATTTAGCCGGTTCAGGTTTCAGCGATAAACCGCAGGGTTTCAGCTACAGCCTGCAGGCCCATGCTGACTGCGTAATCGCCTGGCTGGAAAATCTTGCCGTACCGCAGGTGAATCTTATCGGCCACAGCATGGGCGGCAGCATTGCGATCATGGTCGCGTCCCAGCGTCCGGATCTCATCCAGCGGCTGATCGTCGCCGAGCCAAATCTGGATGCCGGTGGCGGCGCGTTCAGTCGCGCTGTCGCGAAATATTCTGAAGAAGACTATCTCGACGAAGGGCATGCGCGTCTGATTGAGATCGCGGTGCGTGGTGATGATCAGGTCTGGGCGGGTTCGATGGCGGTCGCTTCACCGCTGGCAATCCATCGTCAGGCCGTCGGTCTGGTCAATGGAGAAGTACGCTCGTGGCGTGAGCAGCTTTATCAGCTGGAAATGCCCGCCACGGTATTATTCGGTGAGTTCTCCCTGCCGGAGCCCGATGTCGCGATTCTGCCGCAGCACGGCATTCACACCGCCGTTGTCCCACAGGCTGGCCATTCGATGATGTGGGAAAACCCAACCGGCGTGGCCGCGGCGATCAACACGGCGCTGAATGCCGAAGTAATGTAAGTCACTTAGTTTGAATGAATAACAGGGGGCAATTTCCTGCCCCTTGCGCCCCCTCTTCCCCCCGAACGTTCTTGCCCAAAAAACTAAATAACCGATTAGTGATCCAGATCAACTAAACCCCGCGCCCCGCAAGGGCTGCAGAGGCGTTTTAAGTCGAATTTCGAGGCGTTTTTGGGTTAAAAATGGCGTCTCATACCGCCAGCAATGCATTTCATTCCGCAACTCGTGCATCTCACGCCGCAAATGAACCGCACATATTCGTGAGGACTATCATAGCCACAGTTAATTGAATCTACTTCGCTCGGGAGAACCCACTATGAGTGACACATCTGGCATGCCGAACTACAACCGTACCCGCTGGCTGACTCTGGCCGGTACAATTCTGACTCAGCTCGCACTGGGATCTGTGTACACCTGGAGTCTGTTCAACGGTCAGCTCTCTGAAAAACTGGGTGAGCCGGTCAGTCGCGTCGCACTGACCTTCGGGATCCTCAGCCTGTGTCTGGCTATCTCTTCTTCCGTCGCGGGGAAACTTCAGGAACGTTTCGGCGTTCGCAACGTTACTATTGCCGCTGGTGTGCTGATGGCTGCCGGGTTCTTCCTGACTGCGCATTCTGACAACGTCATCATGCTGTATATCAGCGCCGGTGTGCTGGTCGGTCTGGCGGACGGTGCCGGTTATCTGCTGACGCTTTCCAACTGCGTAAAATGGTTCCCTGAGCGTAAAGGGATGATCTCAGCCTGCGCTATCGGTGCCTACGGTTTAGGCAGCCTGCTGTTCAAATTCGTATGCGGTCATCTGCTGGCGACTGAAGGTTTGCAAAACACCTTCATGATCTGGGGCGGCGTGGCGATGGTGATGGTGATTACCGGTGCACTGATGATGAAAGATGCGCCAAAACAGGAAACCGCCGATGTGACTCGTGAAGAGAACTCTCTGAACGATAACAGCAAAGACAGCCGCGAATTCACGCTGGCCGAAGCGGTTCGCGCACCGCAGTACTGGATGCTGGCGCTGATGTTCCTGACTGCCTGCATGAGCGGCTTGTATGTGATTGGTGTGGCAAAGGATATCGGACAAAGTCTGGTGAAACTGGACGCCCTGACCGCCGCCAACGCCGTCACCGTCATCGCGATTGCTAACCTGAGTGGCCGCCTGGTGCTCGGCGTACTGTCTGACAAAATGCAGCGTATCCGCGTGATTTCCATCGCGCAGATCGTCTCACTGGCCGGGATGAGCATGATGTTGTTCACTCACATGAATGAAACCATGTTCTTTATCTCCGTAGCCTGTGTCGCCTTCAGCTTCGGCGGGACGATCACCGTGTATCCGTCACTGGTCAGCGATTTCTTCGGCCTGAACAACATGACCAAAAACTACGGTCTGCTGTATCTCGGTTTCGGTATCGGCAGCATCTTCGCTTCTCTGGTGGCTTCGCTGTTCGGTGGTTTCGCAGTGACCTTCAGTATCATCACAGTATTATTGATGGTGTCATTGGTTCTTTCTGCCACGATTCGCTTACCGAATAAATCAGAAGCAGGTCATAATACGCTCCAGCACGTGTAAACCAGCACTTGAGCGCATCATAAATGATGAACGGGAGCGTAATTAGCTCCCGTTTCTTATGAGTAAAGCATATCTGTTCAGTGGCTGATTCACACAACACTTACGACCAAACGTGAATACACCGGACACCCGACCATGAAACGCACCACCCTCGCTCTTTTCAGCCTGATGCTCAGCCTTACCGCTTTTAACAGTTTTGCCGTAGCCTATCCTTCCAGTGCGCAGGAAGTCGCTTCAGAACTGAGCCGTAAAGCCAGCGAAAGCAGTAATCAGCCGTCTACGACGCTTGATGCCAGCGCGCACAGTACACTGACTTCCGGCAGCGATTACCTGTAATCAGCGCACCAGCGTCGCGCGCTTGCCGTCAAATTTCCATCCCTGTATCAGATACTGCATCGCGATCGCGTCATCGCGGTCTTTTTGCATCATATTGTTGTAGCGCTGGTGGGCAATCCCTACCGCGTCCATATCCAGCTCCACGCCGAGCCCCGGCAGTTCGTTAAGCGCCAGCTTACCGTCTTTAATTTGCAGCGGATTTTTCGTCAGATGCTGGCCTTCCTGCCAGATCCAGTGCGTATCAAACGGCGAAATGTCACCGGGCGCGGCCGCACCGAGATGCGCCAGCATGGCCAGCGATACGTCAAAGTGATTATTGGAATGACAGCCGAGCGTCAGCCCCCACGCATTGCATAACGTTCCGATAGTATTCGCGCCACGCATCGACCAGTAATGCGGATCCGCCAGCGGAATATCGATGGCGTTAAGCTGCAACGCATGGCTCATCTGCCGCCAGTCATTGGCGATCATATTCGTCGCGACCGGTAATCCGGTGGCGCGCTTAAACTCAGCCAGCGTTTCACGCCCGGAAAATCCCTGCTCGGCACCGCACGGATCTTCGACGTAAGACAAAATCCCGTGCATGTCTTTGCACAGCGCAATCGCCTGATCCAGCGACCACGACGCATTCGGATCGACGGTGATCCGCGCCTGTGGAAAACGTTGTTTCAGAGCCCGCACGGTATCAATCTCTGCTTCTCCTGCCAGCACGCCCCCCTTGAGTTTGAAATCCTTAAAACCGTATTTGTCCTGCGCGGCTTCGGCCAGTTGCACAACTTTCTCGTGTGTCATCGCCTCCTGATGGCGCAGGTGATACCACGGATGCTGCCCCGGCTGTGCTTTCCCTTGCTGATAGGCCAGATCGGTTTTCTGCCGGTCGGCGATGTAAAACAGATAACCGAGCACCGGCACTTCATCGCGCTGTTTACCCGGTCCAAGCAGCTGTGCAACCGGCTGATTAAGATGTTGCCCCATCAGATCCAACAGCGCCGTTTCCAGTACGGCAACCGCGTTGTGGTGCCGCTCGAGATCCCACGGTCGAAAGCCAGGCAGGACGGGCTGCGGCGCAAGGTTTTCTTCCAGATCGCGTTTATGCAAATCGCTGACCAGCTGATTCATTTTGCCGATCTCCTGACCGACAATATGCGGGATCGCCTCATTGAGGATCTTCAGCACGACGCCTGTTGCGGGCGACTCGCCGACGCCGGTGTGCCCTTGGCTGTCTTTTAGCACCAGCAGGATACGGGTGAAATAGCAATTATGCGCACCGGCGATATTCAGCAACATGCTGTCGTAACCGGCAACCGGGATGACCTGCATTTCGACAATTTTTGGTGTATCAGACATGGCGTTTTGGCTCCAATCCCTGCGGGGCATGATAGTCAGGTTGCGTTGGCGTGCGGTGGGTTTTGGTGAAAAACAGTGTGATTGCGGCGAAGACGGAAACGCCGCTGAGGATATACAGCCCGGCAGTCGTACTGCCGGTCGTCTGTTGCAGATAGCCAAACACCGCCGGCGCGAAGAAACCACCGAGATTACCCAGCGAGTTGATCAGCGCAATGCCCGGCGCGACGATAGAAGACGGCAGCTGGCTCTGCGGAATAGGCCAGAACAGCACAGCGCTGGATTTCGTGCCGATGCACACCACGCACAGCGCAAACAGGCCAAACCACGGGCTGCCGAGCGTACACAAACAGGTGCCGATGGCGGCGACAATCAGCGCCAGCGCCAGAAGGGTTTCCCGGTTGCCACGGAATCGGTCGCTGACGCGGCCAAGTATATTGATGGCGATAATCGCGCAAATCCACGGTACCGAATTCAGCAAGCCGATCTGTAACGATGACAGCCCCGGAATGCGGCCGATGATTTCCGGCTGCCAGAACACCAGCGTGTAGCCGGTCATGCACATCACGAAGAACAGGAAGCACAGATAGGCCATTTTGCCGTCGGTGATAAGTTTCCAGCGTGACTGTCCCTGCGTATGGACGTCACGCGAACTCGCCTCTTCCAGCAGCGCAGTGCTCAGCGCCTGCTTTTCTTCGACGGTCAGCCATTTGGCTTCCTCCGGTTTTGAAACCAGGAAAAATGCGGCCACGATCCCAACTAACACCGACAGCGCGCCTTCAATGAACAGCACCCACTGCCAGCCCGGTAATCCCATAAAATCGTGCAATTCGAGTAATCCGCCGGTGACCGGACCGGATAACAGATAGGCCGCCGCCGAACCGGTGAGGATCAACGCTGTGGCACGCCCGCGATAGACGTTAGGCACCCATTTGCGGAAATAAAATAAGATCCCCGGGAAGAAACCTGCTTCGGCGACGCCGAGTAAAAAGCGCAGCACGTAGAACTGCATTGGTGTGGTAACAAAACCCATCGCAAAGACCACCGCGCCCCAGGTGATCATAATGCGGGTCAGCCAGACGCGGGCGCCGTACTTATCCATCAGCATATTGCTGGGGATTTCAAACAGCGCGTAACCGACGAAAAACAGACCGGCACCGAAACCGAAGGCGGCGGTACTGATGCCGACGTCCGTTTCCAGGCTGTGTTTGATGAAACCGACGTTGGTGCGATCGATTTGGTTAATGATCAACATCAGGATGAGCATCGGAATGGTGCGGGCAAAGAATTTGCGGTTTGCACTTCTTACCGCTTTGTTTTCATGACCGTTCATGGTGTTCCCTTAGCGTTGAAATAATGAACAACTGCAACACTACTTAAGAAGCGAACACGGTGAATTGCCATTGTGCACTCGCCCAATGTTTGATCACCCGCAAAGACAGGCGACAACTATTAATTCACATTATCAATGAATTGAATGATGTGCATAAGCACAACTGATGATTAAGGGGTTTTTCCCTTTTTAGATGGAATAGCGAGGCGGTTCACAGTTTACGGGAGGTCTTTTTCAAACAAAGTGCTTAAAATAGGAACACGTAATTATCCATGCGATTTATATGTTTGTTATAATTACGCCTTGAAATTGATCAATGGGACACGCCGTCCCGACACAAGGAGTGTGAAATGAAAGCAACTGCATTTTGGTTAATCATGGCCGGAGGTTCCGTAGCGATTGGCTACGCGATGGCGCTGATGATGGAGCTATTGTAACGTCTGACGCCGTTCCGCCCTTTTCGATAAGGACATATCTATGGCATTTTACAGCCCCAGGCGCATCATTCTTTATACTGCTGCGGCCATTGCGCTGCTGGTCATCGTTGGTCTGGTGACCTACTTCACCGTCGGCCATCTGGCTGTTTAAGGTTTTCCTGTCTTCAGAACCCGTGGCGATACACAAGGTCTCGCCGCATAATGCCTGCCTGAAAACCTGATCCAAACATCACACTTATTGAGATAAGAAACATGACATACAAGGGATTACTGGTGGTGGCTGTCGTTATTCTGCTGGCAAGCATCGGCTCGGAGTCATTGATTAAGAAGGGAATTGCGATGGCGGACGCCAAAATTGATCAGGTGATTGGTCATTACGCAGACAAATAAGGCTTACAACTGCTGGAGTAACCTTACCGGGCGATGACAAAACCATACACAGCGTTTGGTATCGTAAGTCCATCAAATGTTGTGTGATGTCCCTGTGTAATACCCCTGTAGAACCCTGTTATTTGCCCGCCGCGTGCGGGCTTTTTTTTGTTTTTTTTTCAGATAAAAGTCCACAGAAGCCAATTGCCGAAATAATTCGAGTTGCAGGAAGGCGGCAAGGGAAAGAGTCCCGATGAGCTTACTCAAGAAAGTGATTCGTGTGACTGAGTGCAGCTAACGCATCTGCAACTCGAAGTATGAAGGGAATTTGCCGGTGCTTTCCCGGCCGTCATATTGCGGCGTAAGCGTCCATCGTACACTCCTACATTACGCGGCCTGAGCGCGGCCTTATCACAACAGAAAAAACGGCTGAGTTTTTTATTCCCTGATTATCTATTTTTTTATTTCGATAAACATGACGAGAAAAAAGAAACCGGCTTTTCTGTTGTGGCTCCCGAAATAATTCTGGAAGCTTTTAAATAATAAACCCCGGCGTTGGCCAGGGTTTATTTTTGTGGTTCATAATGTCGATATTGAAACAACGATTCCTGTCTGCTCCGGGCTTAACCCATCTTCGCTATTGCAGGTGATTTGCCTTCAATATCAGGCGACATTACAGAACGACAACGTTACCCGCTGAAGGGCCTTTCTGGCCTTGTTCGATGGTGAACTCTACGTTCTGACCTTCGTCCAGGGTTTTGAAATCATTGCTCTGGATTGCAGAGAAGTGTACGAACACGTCTTTGCTGCCGTCTGCAGGGCTAATGAAACCGAAACCTTTACCAGCGTCGAACCATTTTACTAAACCAGTCATTTTAGTAGACATAGAAAATACCTTCTTTTTTTATTTTATGATGCCATAGGGCAATATAGGTCTGTTTTTATTTGAAATACTTATGGATGCATCAGAGAAGGAAATTCGTCGGAGAAAGGATTTGCTATATCACTTGAACCAGGAACTGCTTTACTAAATGTCTTACATAAATAGGTCTTAACCACAAACCGTTGACGCTATTTACACACAGCAGGATTTATTAAGCAAGCCTTTATTTCAAAGCAACTCTATTTATAGCCTTTATATTTGTTAAAAGAATAACCCGCAGGGCACGCAGGGCGGTGGCTGTAGCCAGATTAATCAATAATTAAGCCTGCCCAATTCAGGCAGGCATTAAGACGATTCTCACCCTGTTATGAATCAAACTCAGCGCGCCGTGGCTCTTTTCACACAATCGGCGCGGCGTCCGTCCACCCGTTTGGCGAACCACGCGGTGGTCAGCGTGCGGGTAATCTTCGGACTTTCCAGCGTGATCCCCGGCAGCATCTCGCGCGGCTGTCGCTTCCCGGTGGTTTTATCCGCCAGCGTAAACACCTGTTTGTAGAGTTTAGTGTCTTCGAATTCCAGCTGTTCGCCCTTCTCCAGCGCCTTGCGGATTGCCGAGTGGCTCATATCCAGACGCTTGCTCAGCGTGCGCACCGCCAGCTCAGTGCTGCCAGGCTTATCGGTGCCATAGTTGATAAGGTCACCATCGAGCGCCAGCGGAATACCCGAGGCCTTACTGACCGCACTCTGGAACGCGGCATTACGGCTGGCATACCAGCCCGCATTGAAGTCGGCGAAACGATACAGCGGCTGAGTGTAATTCGCCGGATATCCCAGCAGATGTTTCACGCCGAAATAGACGCCGCCGCGACGGCTAAACACTTCGTTGCGAATCGAGCTCTCCACCGGATACGGATACCCTTTGGCATTCTGTTCGGCAAACGCGATGCTGACCTGCATCGGCCCGCCGGTATGCACCGGATTCAGATTGCCAAACAGCTTCTGTCCCATCGGCACCATATCGATGAAATCATCGAAAATCGCGCTCAGCTGCTTCTCTGTTTTCACATTATCCAGCCGCTCGCTGTAGGATTTGCCGTTCGGCGATTTCAGCAACAGAGCGGTGTGTACCAGGAAATTCGGCACATGGACGGCATCTGCGCGGCGGTCTATCTCTTTCCACGCAATTTTACCCAGCCCCGGTACCGGCGCGTCGGCGTTGAAGTTAGATTCCTGCTGCGCCACCGCCAGCACAGAGCAGATATTCTCGGTGGTCGGCGCGATGCCCTGCGCAGAAAACGCGGCGGTAATATCCGTCGCCCAGCCCTTGCGATCCGGTGCTGTGGAAGGCATCAGCCGTATGATGTCCGCTTTGGTGTCCTGCGGATTTTTCACCGGCGCGTTGTTTTTCTTATTCGACGTACACCCGGCGAGGATCAAAATCGCTAGCGCACCGAGCGTGCAGGGTGTGGAAAATCGCTTACCGTTCAAAATCATACATTTCCTGAAGAGGGAGTTACGTGTGTACTTTCGTGACGTTAACTAAGATAAGCGCGGCTTTCTAGTTAAAATTTCAGCTTTTTACGCTAAGGTTAATCTTCTGAATATGGAGCAAAAGGAGCAAGGAATCTATGCAATACGCGATCAAAACCTCTCACTTCAACCGCACTTTCCTGATGCCATTAATGCTGCTGATGATGATTTTTGCCGTCAGCGGCTGTGGTGATAAAGAGCCTGCGCAGCGCAAAGCGTTTATGGATTTCCTCCAGTCGCGCATTCTCGACAAACAGGTGCTGGCTGTGCCGCAGCTGTCGGAGGCGGAGAAAAAACAGTTCGGGGATTACAGTAAAGATTACGCGATCATCACCGGTTTCCATCACCAGATGAACACTGAGCTCGATTCCTCGCTGGTACCCGTGTTTGCCGGTATGAACGGCGTCAACAGCGTCAATGCGCTGGTCGAACAGCGCGATGACCTCAAAAAGATGGCCGACAGCAGCCAGAACTGGAAAGAGAAAATCATCACGCTCAGAACGCAGGCGGATACCCAGCGCGCGGCGCTGAAACAGCCGGATGATCTGAAAAAGGTTTACGATCAGGCTTACGAGAAAACGGTGATCAAACCCTCTGAAATCACCGAACAGGTCTTCGATCTGCTGCCGCAGGTGCTGAATCTAATCGTCGCCAAAGCCGATTTCATCAAGAATCAGGGGAAAGAGGTCACCATTACCGGCAACCGTCTGCAATTCTCCAACCAGAAACAGCTGGATAAATACAACGCGATCCAACAACAGCTGGTGCCGCTGAATGCGCAGCTGATGCAGCTCAGCCGCCAGATGCAGCAAATGGTACGCTAAACCACCACCCGAACGTTCAGACCGCCGCAAGGCGGTTTTTTCATGACGGCGCTTTTGTTATGGTGTGCGGCACTTAACTAAGGAGACACCGATGAGTGACGAAATTCTTGCCAAACGCGTGGACCAGCTTGAGCGCGTAAACCGTGAACTTCTGGTACAAATTTCCGCCATGCGCCTGCTGTTTGGCAGCGTGGGCAACGTGCTGAACGCCAGCCAGGAAAATGCCTTCACGGTAGCCGTGAATCAGGCGCTTGAAGCTAACCGCGCCGATGTGGCAAACCAGACCGATCTGGACGACGCTTCCCGCAAATTCCGCGAAGACGTATTTAAATGCACCGAATCTCTGCTGCCGGGCAGCCGTTAATTGGTGAAAACATCAAAAGGCTCAGACGCACTCTGAGCCTTATATTCCCCCACCCTGACTCCCCTCTAGATATTCGGGCATACCAGCGCCAGATCCGCCTTTTCCGGGAACAATCTCTCGCTGATAAAATCGATAAAGACCCGAAGCTTCGGCGTCATGTAACCGCCAGACGGCCACAGAATATAAAAATCTGCACTGCGTTTAACGTGCTCGTCTAATACGGTCACGAGTTGTCCGCGCGCCAGTTCCTTGCGGACGCTGAAATCCGGCAGGCAGGTGATACCCAGTCCCTGTACCGAAAAACAAAGACGCGTTTCAATGTTATTGCAAACCATCGACACTGGCAGCGCGACATCTACATGCGCCGGAACCGGCCACGGCTCCAGCTTACCGCTGTTGGGATAACGAAAATGCAGGCATCGATGCGTAAGCAAATCCTGCGGCTCGCGCGGCCAGCCGTGCTCTGCAAAATAGCCAGGAGACCCGACCAGCAGATGATGGAACGTGCCCAGCTTGCGCATCGACAGCCGTGAATCCACCATCTGCCCGGTGCGCACTACCGCATCAAATCCCTCTTCGACCACATCGACCACGCGATCGGTGAAATCCAGATCCAATTCGATGTCCGGATAACGGCGCATAAACTCGCCGAGCACCGGCAGCAGCAGCGTACTGAGCAGCGGCAGGCTCATACGCAGCCTGCCGCGCGGATTTTCTGAGAGCTGCGACAGCTCGCTTTCCGCGGCTTCCAGCTCCGCAACAATCCGGCGGCTGCGTTCGAGAAACAGCGCGCCTTCCGCCGTCAGCGTAACGCTGCGGGTGCTGCGGTGGAACAGACGCACCTTCAGCTTGGTCTCCATCCGCGCGATGCTTTTACCCACCGCCGATGCCGACACGCCCAGTATCCGCCCTGCGGCGACGAAACTGCGGGTTTCCGCGACGTGCACAAACACATTCAGACTGCTCAGACTTTCCACCGCCACCTCCGATTACGGACACCAACGTCCGTATACTCTGGAAATCTACCCTACTTTTTCCGCACCGGGGAGATCTCTATTGTGATCGAACACATTCTTTCATTGAGAAATCACTATGAATTCCCCCCAGTCCGCCTCACCGTTGCCGCTTTCCGCCCTGCTGGCGATGGCGATGACCGGTTTTATCGGCATCATGACCGAAACGTTGCCCGCCGGGCTATTACCACAAATTGCTGCGGGACTTAATGTTTCGCAGGCAATGGCCGGACAGCTGATCACGCTTTACGCCGCGGGTTCGCTGATGGCGGTGATCCCGCTGGCAGCGATGACGCGCGGCTGGAACCGGCGCACCGCGCTGCTCACGGCGATCCTCGGCTTTCTGGTGTTTAACACGCTCACCACGTTTTCAACGAATTACCTCGTGACGCTGTTCGCGCGCTGGATGGCCGGTGCGGCCGCCGGTCTGGCATGGGGATTACTGGCGGGCTACGCGAGACGCATGGTGCCGGTGCATCAGCAGGGGCGCGCGCTGTCGGTGGCGATGCTGGGTGCGCCGGTGGCGCTGTCCGTCGGCGTCCCGCTCGGCACCTGGATGGGTACCCTGCTCGGCTGGCGGATGGCGTTTGGCGTGATGTCCGCTATCACGTTGCTGCTGGTCGTATGGGTGATGCGCAAAGTGCCAGATTATCCGGGACAGGCGGCTGGCCAGCGCCAGTCACTGCGTCACGTGATAAGAATGCCGGGCGTGCGCAGCATACTGGCGGTGATCTTATTATGGATGCTGACGCACAACCTGCTTTATACCTACATCGTGCCGTTCCTTGCCCTCTCCGGCCTGGCAGAACGGGCTGACCAGATATTACTGGTTTTCGGCATCGGCGCGCTGGCGGGTATCGGTTTCACCGGTTTACAGGTGGATAAATGCCTGCGGAAAACCCTGCTGGCCAGCCTGGCACTGTTTGCATTGATTTCCCTCGGACTGGCGCTCGACGGCGATTCACCGCTGATGGTGACGCTGTGCGTCGCCATCTGGGGGCTGACTTTCGGCGGTGCGGCGACGTTATTGCAAACTGCCATCGCTGACGCCGCCGGCGAGCAGGGGGATATGGCACAATCGCTGGTCGTGGTGTCGTGGAATCTGGCGATTGCCGGCGGCGGCTTGTCCGGCGGCATTCTGCTTAACACCCCCGGGATCGGCATTTTCCCGTGGGCGATGCTGATTCTGTTGCTGGCTGCTCTGATAATTGCCTGGTGCGCGAAACGTGACGGTTTTAAGCCAGGTGCCCGATATGCAGAAAATCCTAAGGATCCGGTCGCGGAGGGACAGGATCAAAGTTTCGCAGCGTCTGAGCGGGTATAATTTCCTAAACCCTTTCAGAACCAAACGCCTGAAATCTCCTCAGAGGGAGCCCTTTCTGATAGAGTAAAAAACAGGCAATGCAAAGACGATGAGATCCATGGAAGCCCATAAAAAAGCCGCTATAATTTTGACTGTACTCGCCACTACGGCCTTACTGCTGGTGGCTTTCGAGTGGCTTGCCGATCAGACCGTTCCCGAGTTAAAGGAACATGTGGTTCACTACGTTGACCGGCACATCACCGGTTAGCGTGGATTCAATAACACCTAAGCTCAATACAGGGAGGATCCGATGGTCACCAAAAGGATGATGAGTAAACACTGGAAAATGGTCGTCGTGTTGTTATGCATCTGCGGCGGCCTGCTGTTACTCCGCTGGGCGGCCATGATTTGGGGTTGAGCTGATATTGTTAGCGATACTATTTTGAGTTAAGTTGACGCCCCTATGAAAACCCCAAAACCGCGTCGTCCCCATGGGCGATGGACCTACTACATTATGTACGAAGACATTCTGTGGCCCTGCCCGGTTCGCTGGGAGTGGGAGAATGGCTATGGCGGCTGGCTGCCGTTTTACTATTCCCCGACCCTGGAATTTGTCGCCGGTGACCCGCTCAAAGCCACCAAAGTGCCCGGTTCCAAAACCCGGGCCATCGCTAAAACTTCCCGCATCCCGCAGTACGATTACTGATCCTGCCTTTCAGGCTATCACACCGTTTCAATCAGTCCGCTCGCCCGCAGTACCCTGCGCTGTACCGCATCCGGCAGCACCGCATTCATTCCTCCGACACAGCCCAGACTGAACCAGTGACGCGCACGGGTAATGCCGGTGTAAATCAGTTCACGGGTGAGGATCGGACTGAGATTCTCCGGCAGCAGCAGCGCGGTATGGGTGAATTCAGAGCCCTGCGATTTATGCACCGTCATCGCGAACACCGTCTCTACCGCCTGCAAACGGCTTGGCATCACCCAGCGGATACTCTGGGTGCCGTCGCCAGCCAGAAAGGCAACGCGCGATACCCACACCGTCGATCCATCCGCCAGCGTTTGCGGAATTTGCAACGTAATGCCGATATCGCCGTTCATCAGCCGCTGGCCGTAATCATTGCGCGTTACCAGCACCGGACGCCCCGGATACCAGCCTGCCGCAGCCTCCAGCAGCCCTTCTTTCCATAGAATTTCAGCAATGCGCAGATTCAGCCCTTCAACACCCCACCGCCCGCCGCGCAGGGCGCATAACAGCTGGAACTGACTGTAGGCCTGCAGCACTTTGGTTGCCCAACGGTGGAAGGATTCCATCGGTTCGTCGATTTCAGGCCGCTCATTTTTCACTATCGTCAGATAGTGACGATAACCGACCGGCGGCGAAACGCCTGCCCGCGTCGTGGCAGCAGGAAACTGCCCAACCGCGCCATTAATCACCCAGTCGCGCAGCGCCTGATCGTCGGCCACGCTGAGCGTCAGTTGCGCCAGATCGCCGTACCCCTGCTTCCACACCTGCTTCAGCGCTTTCACATCGCCATCGTTGACCGCTTCAGCCAGCCGCCCGATGCCGCTTTGTGCATCAAAACGGTAGCTGTGACGTAACATCACCACTGCCTGATCCATTGCGGTTCCGTGCGCATCCACCAGAGCATCCGGAATGTTCTCCCCGGTGACGGTTTGCAGCCAGTCGCGGGTTTTCGGCAAATAATGGCCGCCCGCCGCACGCTGGCAAAGTTCGCTGAGCAACGCGCCCGCTTCCACCGATGCCAGCTGATCTTTATCGCCAAGCAGAATCAGGCGTGCCTGATCCGGTAACGCCGCCAGCAGCGCAGCCATCATTTCCAGATCGACCATCGACGCTTCATCCACCACCAGCACGTCGAGCATCAGCGGATTGCCCGGATGATGGCGGAAGTGCCGCGTATCCGGGCGGCTGCCGAGCAGGCGGTGCAGCGTCACTACGTCAGTATTGATACTTTCACGCACGGCGTCGCCGTTGCCGATCGAGCTCAAATCCAGTTGAGATACCGCACCGGCAATTGACTCATTGAGCCGCGCCGCCGCCTTACCGGTCGGTGCCGCCAGACGGATGCGCAGCGGCTGGCCGTGGTCTTCCAGCGCCAGCGTTTGCAGCAACGCCAGCAGACGCACCACAGTGGTCGTTTTCCCCGTGCCGGGGCCACCGGTCACGATGCTGAACGCACTGCCTGCCGCCAGTGCACAGGCCAGTTTCTGCCAGTTGGCTTGCCCGCTATTGCCGCCGGCAGGAAACAGCGCATCGAGCGCCGCGCGCAGAGGTGCCACCGGCAACGCGTCCGGCTGACTGCGCGCCAGACGTTGTTCAATCGCGCCGCGTACATTCTGCTCATACTGCCAGTAACGGCGCAGATACAGGCGATGGCCGATGAGCACCAGCGGCGAATTTCCCTCACCGTGGCCCACCAGCTGCGGGTGTCCCAGCGCTGCCATCCATTCTGTCAGGCTGAGATTTTCCAGCACCGCAGCCGGGCGGATCACCGCACCGTCGGCGTGGTCGCCCTCCGGCGGCAGCGAGAGCGAAAAGGCGCTGTCGTCGAGCGTGGCCTGCAAATCCAGACACACATGGCCGCGCCCGAGCTGATAACTGGTCAGCGCCGTTGCCAGCAATAACAAGGGATGCGCGTCGGGCGTCTGCTTCGCCAGAAATGTCACCAGTGCGCGATCCAGCTCACGCAGCCAGCCGCACTCTACCCAACTTGCCAGCAGGTGTGCGATATCTTCACGGCTGTTGATTTTCATGCGCGTTTCTCCTGATTACCGCTAAACAGCAGGTCGAGTTCTTCCATTAAGGCTTTATCCGGCCTCTGAACGCAGACGCCGTTACCCGGCGCATGACTGCCGCGCAGGAATAAATAGACTGCGCCGCCGATATGGCGGTCGTAGTCATAATCCGCCAGACGGGATTTCAGCAGGCGATGCAGCGCGAACAGATACAGCGTAAATTGCAGATCGTAGCGGTGATCCAGCATCGACCGGATCATCGACGTATGATCGTATCCGCTGGCATCGCTACCCAGCCAGTTGGATTTGTAATCGAGTACGTAATAACGCCCGTCGTGTTCGAACACCAGATCGATAAAGCCCTTGAGCATCCCGTTGAGATCTTCCGCCAGCAGCGGCGCGCGCGGTGTGCCGTCCAGCGTGTATTGCGACACCAGTTTGTCGAGGCGGCGGGTCGATACCTGCGTCAGCGCGAACCAGAACTCCATCTCCACCTGATACGGCGGCAGTCCTGCCAGCGTAAACGCGTCGCCAGCCGGCAGCGGTAACGGCTGGGTAAGCAACGCGGTCAGCCATTGCGTCAGCGATGTGATCCATTTTTCCCAACCGCGCGTATTACAGCGCCGCGCTACCTGATCGGCGATTTTTTCCGGCTTCGACGTCAGTGCGGCAAACCCTTCTTCCCCCGCCCATTCCAGCAAACCGTGCAGGAAATTACCCGGTGCCGGGCCGCGCGGAAACGCATACAGATCCGCGCCGGTCATCGGCTGTAACACGCCTTCCGCCAGTTCCAGATCTTCCAGCCCCGTACTCTCTAAATAGGTATCCTGCGCCGCGCTTTCGATTTCCACCGGCGGCTCATAGGTCGCCACGTCGGAGGCGATATATGTCCCGGCGGGCGCAATTTGCAGGCCGGAGAAACTCGATATCCACCAGCGCGGCGCTTTATGGGTGCGCAGCGGCGGACGTGGCCCGAGCGCAGGCAGCGCCTGTTCATTACGGAACACCGCGCCGTCCGGCGCAGGCAGCGGCCATGCGCGGATATTCGCCGTTTCCAGCGCCTGTAAACAGGCAGGCAGCGCGTCGGCCGCGAGGGTTTCTCCGTCGGGTAAGCTGTCCTTATAAAATAAATAGCCGGGAGCACTCTTCTCAAACTCTTTCAGCGGTGCCATGCCGAGCCAAAGCGCGTAACGTGAGCGGGTCAGCGCGACGTAAAATTTACGCAGATCTTCCCCCAGCCGTTCGCGATCGGCGAGAGCCAACTGATCGTCGGTGGCGCTTAACGCCACTTCGAGTTCGCCCTCCGGCGTGTGCCATTTCAGCGGCGAGTCCTGTTTTTTCACTGCGCGGAAGGCGCAGGCAAAGGGCAGGAACACCAGAGGATATTCCAGACCTTTGGATTTATGCACCGTCACCACTTTCACCAGTTCGGCATCGCTTTCCAGACGCAGTTTGCGCGCATCGCCGCCCTGATGTTCGTCCTGACGCTGCTCCGCCAGATAGCGGATCAGTGCGTGTTCGCCGTCGAGCTGAACGCTCGCCTGTTGCAGCAACTCGGACAGATGCAGCAGATCGGTCAGCGCACGTTCGTCACCGCGTCCGAGCAAACGACGCGGCACGTCAAATTCCCACATCAGGCGGCGCAACATTGGCAGAATGCCCTGTTTGCGCCAGCAAATGCGGTACTCCTGAAACTGGCGAACGTAGCGCTCCCACTCCTGCTCATCCTGATTCAGGCGATCGAGCGCTTCCCAGCTTAAATTGAGCGACGGCGTGCCGAGCGCAGCGCGCAGCAGGCGATCGTTTTCCGGCGCAGCGCAGGCCGCCAGCCAGTACTGTAATTCGCCCGCCTGCGCACTTTGAAAGATTGATTCTTTATCAGACAGATAAACGCTGCGCACGCCGCGTTTGGACAGCGCCGTGCGGACAGCCGTGGCTTCACGGCCGGTATTCACCAGCACCGCGATATCGCCCGGCATCACCGGTTTCAGCGTTTCGCCGGGCAGCCCGAAGCCAGCCACGCCCTGCTGGCCAAGTCGTAACAGACGGACAATTTCTGTCGCGCAGCCGTCGGACATCAGCTGGATATACTGCGTTTTCGGCAGCACGTCGGCCTGATTTTCCGGATACCACAGCGTCATGGCGGCGGCTTCGGCATCATCAATTATCAGCGTGTCGGCACGCCCTTTGGCTTCTACCGGCAGGAACGGCACCTGATTTTCATCGCCACGGCGGAACAGGAAAGCCCCCTCGCCGGAAGGACGATTTTCGGCAAGCCCAAAGACTTCATTCACCGCAGCCACCATCCCGCGCGTAGAACGGAAGTTGGTGGCCAGCGTGTAGTGACGTCCGCCGGTGTCGCGGCGGGCGCGCAGATAGGTATAAATATCAGCGCCGCGGAAGGCATAAATCGCCTGTTTTGGATCGCCGATCAGGATCAGCCCTTGCTCAGGGGCGTTTTGCGCCACACGGTAAACAGTGTCGAAAATGCGATATTGCAGCGGATCTGTGTCCTGAAATTCGTCGATCATCGCCACCGGGAACTGAGTGCGGATGATCTCCGCCAGCCGTTCTCCATTGTCGCTGCGCAGCGCGGCGTCGAGGCGGGTCAGCAAATCGTTAAAACCCATCTGTGCGCGTTTTTGCTGCTCGGCGTCGAAGCGGTTTTCTATCCACCGGCAGGCGTGTTGCAGCAAACCACTGCGGGCATCCGGCAGATTTTCCAGCCGCGCTTTCAGGGTTTCCATGGCGGTGATCGCCGGATGCGCAGGGGGTTCGCCCTGCTTCCAGCATTCCGCTAAGCCTTCCGGCGTCAGGCGTTCCCAGCCGGTTTTCAGATCCGGCGCAACCTCATCGGTCGTCGCCCAGATGTGCAGTTTTTCCAGCCACGGCAGAAAATACCGCGCCTGAATTTTACGGCCATCCACCACTTTCGCTGCCACCGCGCCTTCAAGAAGGGTGCGCAGTTCCTGCGTCCATTCCGGCCAGCCCTGTTTCAGCGCCGACAGTTCGGCGGCTTTCTGCTGACTGGCCGCTTCGCAGATCTGTGCGGGTGTTTCGTCTGAGCCCAGTTCTTCGGCGTATTCCAGCAGCGGCGCAACCTTGCTGTGTAACTCTTCCGGCGTCCGCCACCATGCGCGCAGGGTGCGGATATCGGATTCCGGCAACGCAAAATAGAAGCTGCGCCAGTAGTCGCGCACCACCTCCATCAGCAGTTCGGTTTGATCGGTTTCCAGCGTCTGGGTGAACAGGCTGTCGCTGTCGAACGCGTGCTCGCCGAGCATGCGGTTACACCAGCCGTGGATGGTAGAGACCGCCGATTCATCCATCCATTCCGCCGCCAGTTGCAGCTTGCGGGCGCAACCCGGCCACTGTTCAGGAGGATATTCAGCGCGCAGCGTCTGCAAAAATTCGTCGCCCTCAGAAGAGGCCCCGTCCAGATTTAAAAAGTATTCCGCTGCCTGCGACAGACGCACGCGGATACGGTCGCGCAACTCTTTGGTGGCCGCATCGGTGAAGGTCACCACCAGAATTTCAGGCGGCGTCAGCGGACGGTTGAAAGCATTCTTCCCGCCGTGGCCGAGCACCAGCCGCACGTACAGCGCGGCAATGGTAAAGGTTTTCCCGGTACCGGCGCTGGCTTCAATCAGGCGGCTGCCGGTCAGCGGAAAATTCAGCACGTTGAGCGCTGATGGGCGAGTCCCGGCAGAGGACATAGTGCGATCCATCATTCCTTGCCTCCTTTCTTACTGCGGGAAAGATGATTGCGAAGCGGTGCCAGCAGGCTGTCCGCGAGCAATGCGAATTCTCCGTCAGACCACAGCGTCGCGAAGTCCGGCCATGCGCGCGCCAGATAGCGGTTGCTGTCGCGCTCGCCGAATTTCATGTTGGCCGGATCGTGATTTTCATAAGCATCCCGCGCCGCAAACCACGCGTCGCTGTCCGGCGCGCTGTGTTCATTGCCGTCCTTTTTCAGCCAGACGAACGCGGTTTTCACCGCCAGCGGCAGAGGTCGCCGTTGCCCCAAGTGCCAGGCTTCGATCAACGTTTGCCACAGCGCCTGAGCCTGCGCAACCTCCAGCGGCGGCAGTTCAGCGGTGCCGTTTTTACTGACGATAATGCTGTGCATCGGCTGCCCGTTCAGGTGTCCGGCCAGATGCGCCACCCAGTACGGCAGCAGTTTGTCGAACCGGTAGCTGCGCTCTTTGGTCATCAGACCGCCGCTTTCCAGCACCACGCGCGCGCGCTCGCCGTTCTGATTAGCACGCAGATCGCTGAGCCAGTCGGAGACATTGATGCCGCCGATATCTGCCGACAGCGCTTCGTTGCCCAATGCCTGCGGCCACGCCTCCAGCACCTGCTGATAACTGGCGAAAAGCGTGTCCATCGGTTCGGCGAGATCTTCACTCAGTACCGCAGCGAATTCGCCCGGCGCCAGTTCGCCGCGCCGTTCGATGCGTTCCAGCTGCTGGCGCAATATATCCTGACGCGAAACACCCGCCTCCAGCGCCCACTTCTGCGCGCGGATCAGTTCATCCTGCAATCGCCAGTTTTCCAGCGCATTCACATCGAAAGGTTCCTGATCTTCGCTTCCCGGATCTTCCATCTCAAAATAGATGTTCAGCCGCTGGCGGAAGAAACTGCGCACCGGATCCGACAGAAAATCAGACAACTGACGCAGCGTCAGCGCACTCTCTTGTTCCAGTGATTCAAGCGGCGCGAATGCGGTAACCGGAGCATCGGCGTCCAGTCCGGCGCGCCATTCGTGGGCATAACTGAACAACGCGCCGTCTTTCGTAAAGTAATCGCGATTGAACGGTTGCAGACGATGCTCGACGGTCATCGCGTGCAGCAAATCCCCGTCGTCGTTGAGTTTCCAGCCTGCCGCCAGATGGTCGCGCAGCTGCGCCACCAGCACCGACGGCGGCCGCTCGGTATTGTCGTGAATACTGCGGCCAACCCAGCTGATATGTAAACGTTCACGCGCGGAAAGCAGCGCCTCGAGGAACAGATAGCGGTCATCTTCGCGGCGTGAACGGTCGCCCGGACGGTAATCGCGCCCCATCAGATCGAAATCCATCGGCACGCGGTTACGCGGATAATCACCGTCGTTCATACCAAGCAGATAAAGGTGACGGAAAGGTATGGCGCGCATCGGCATCAGCGTAGCGAAAGTGACCGCGCCGCCGAAGAAGGGCTGCGTCAGGCCGGACTGGTCGAACTGCGCCAGCCAGTGATCCCGAACCACGGAAAGCGGCAGTTCAGCTTGCAGATTGACGCTTTCACAGGCTTCCAGCCAGGTTTCCAGCTCGGTGTGCAGACGCACCAGAATAAAGCCGTCTTCGCCGTCATCACCGGTAAAATACCGGGAAAGGATGTCGCGCAGGCGTTCGCCCCAGACCGCCGGTGCAGCCGGTTCGCGCAGCTGACGCCAGGTTTCATCGAGGCAGTTTAAAAGATGCGACAGCGGGCCAATCAGCGCTGCATCCAGCCCGCCGATTTCATCCAGCGGTTCGATATTCTCCCACGCCTCACCGCTGCCCACGGCATACCCCAGCAGCATGCGTTGAAGGCCGAAGAACCAGCTGTTTTGCTCCGGTGAGAGCGGTAGTTCGAGGCTCTGACGCTGTTCCGCGTGCAGCCCCCAGCGCACATTGGCGGCGCTTATCCAGCGGTGCAGCAGCGGCAGCTGTTCTTCTTCAATGGCAAAGCGCTCGCGTACCGACGGCACGTCGAGTAAATCCAGCAGATCGCTGACCGCAAACCGCGACTGCGGTAAATTGAGCAATCGCTCCAGCGCGCCAAGCAGCGAGTTATTCTGGCGAGGCCCCTGATCGGCGACGGTGAACGGGATATAGCGCAGATCGCTGCGCTCCATCAGACCAAACACCGCCTGAATGTGCGGCGCGTAGCCGTTGATATCCGGAACCATCACGATAATGTCGCGCGCCTTAAGCGTCGGATCCGCAGCCAGCGCGGCCAGCAGCCTGTCGTGCAGCACTTCCACTTCACGCTGGGCGCTGTGGGTAATGTAAAAACGCAGGGAATCATCCTGCGCATCCAGCTGCGGCCAGTGAACCTGGGTTTCCGCCAGCGGGCGCAGCTGCAAAATATCTTCCTGCAACTGGTGTAAAAGCGTATCGGTGCCGTTCGAGGTGAAGAGATCGATGCGCGGGATCACCGGCGCGAGCTGCGCAGCATAGGATTCGTGATTATCGTATTCATTGAGCAGGCCAATGTAATCCCGCCCCTGCTTGCCCCACGCCGCCAGCAGCGGATGGGCGTGCTGGTGAAGTTCATCTTCGGCGATCACCTGCGGCATGCCCGGCTTACGCAGCTGACGGATGCGTTCAGCGCGCAGCAGATCTTTATCGGCAATGATATCGCTCCAGTCGTGCTCACATGGGTTATGCACACACATAAAGATGTGGGTCCAGCGGCCAAGAATCGCCAGCACTTCGAGAGATTGTTGCGGCAATGAAGAGATACCAAAGACGATCAGCCGCGCAGGCAGACCGGCCGGGCGCTCATTTTCCGGGATAGTCAGCGCATGTTGCAGAAAACGCTGGTGCAGCGCGGCACGGCTGGTGTTGCGCTCGCTTTCATCAACGTCGTCCAGCAGCGCGCGCCACAGTTGCGGCTGCCACAGCAGGTTTTCCGGCAACGGCTCGCTACCCTGACGGCTGGTGCGCAGCACATCCTGCCCGTTACCCCAGTCTTCCAGCCAGTCGGCACGGTACACCTGATACTGATCGAACAAATCCGCCAGACGCTGCGCCAGCTGGTGCAGTTTTCGCATGTCACCATCGTCTTTTAAGAAACGCGCCAGTGGCGCATAAACCGGTTCAGTGAGTAACTGAGGTAAAAGGCGGATCAGCCGCCAGGTCAGCAGCGGGCGATCGAACGGCGAAGATTCCGGCACCTGCTCTTTGCCGAGCACAGCACGATAAACCTGCCAGAAGAAACGTGCGGGCAGTTTGATGTCCAGCGCCGCCGCAATGCCACAGCCGCCGTCCTCCGGGTCACGGGCCAGCGCCAGTTTCAGCCACTGATTGATACCGTTGCTTTGCACCAGAATCACTTCATTTTCCAGCGGCGGAAGCGGATGCGCCGCCATCCACGTGATCAGCACGTCCCTCAGCGCTTCTGAGTGATTGCCGTGTAACACCATCAAACCTGAATTCACGCTCGCATCCCTTGTTATCGCCGGTTGAGGAGAGAGATTTTGCGTTGATTTGAAAAGGATTGGAAGGAAAAGAGGCCGGGACTGCGGAGACTGAATGCCTGACAGTGAAAGATACGGATTTATCACTTCACCGACTATTTCGTTAGTCAATCAATTAGTTTTCATTAAGATTTTTACATTATCATTCTATTACTCAATAATTTTCTGTTTAATAGAAATAAATTTCCGAATTTATCGCCATTTTAGAAAGCACATTTTGTGTAATGAAAACTTAACTGATATAAAATCTGCGTTAGTTATTCATCGCATAACCATAAAGAATGGATTGGTAAATAAGGATATTTACAATGAATGTTAAATTTATCTGCTGGGCTATTTTCCTGGCAGTCTGTCCGGTACAAGCCGCCCTGCTCAGCCCGGCAGACAGGGGAAATATTGAGCAACAACAGAGAGATTTATTACAACAACAGCAAATTCAGCGCGATGAACTGGAGAAAGGCCAGACTGTTTCCGTACCGCCGTCCGCGTCCGCCGATTCTGGTGATCAGCCATGTTTTACTATTTCCACTATCAATATCCAGCAGGACAAACATTTATCTTCCGGTGATGAAAATACGTTAACGAAAATTTTTATTGGAAAGTGTTTAGGCATTCACAAAATTACCCAATTGGTGCAGGAAATATCTGGTGCGTATATCCACCGCGGATATATAACCAGCCGTGCGTTTCTTCCCGAGCAGGATCTTTCCCGTGGTGAGCTGAATATTACGGTAATGAAAGGAAAGCTTGAGGAAATTCAGTTAGATAAACGCAGTAATCGTATTCTGGCGATGGCGTTCCCCGGCCTGAAAGGTAAGATCCCTAACCTTCGCGATATCGAACAGGGTATGGAGCAGATCAACCGCCCGCGCCAGACGTCTGTACAAATTGAAATTCTTCCCGCCGCACAGCCTGTCTACTCCATCGTGAATCTCACTCCAACGCAGGAGTTACCTCTTAGTGCCGGCATCGGGTTTGACAACGGCGGACAAAAGAGCACAGGCACCGGGCAGCTGTTGTTCGGCGGGACGCTGGAAATTTCAGTATTGAATACCAAACTGAGCGGCACTCTTAGCGCTCAGCAAGACCTGACATTCACGAGCAACTCCCTGCATCTCAACCAGGGTGGGCAACTGCTGGCCGGAAGGAAACTGGATCTCACGGCCAGCACCCTCAACATCGGGGACGAAGCGAAAGGCGCACAGGGCATTTCGCAGAACTTAGCCCCCTTTACCAGCACGAAAACAGCGTGCTGACCATTGATGGCGACATCATTTTGCACCACCCCGTTGCCACGATTGACGGACAGATGGCCGCTGAAGCTGATGGCAAAGTGCTTCAAAATGGGCTCGGACGCACAGTTACAGGCGCAGCGCGATATGAACTTAACGCTGTCGCTGTCAGCAAATTTTGATGACGTCTTTCCGCGTCTGGTATTCCAGACTCAGATCGGTAAAATTCAGCTTCAGACGACGATTCTCGTCCTAAAGTTCTTTGATCTTTTTAATATCAACGGCTTACATCCCGCCATATTTTGCCTTCCGGTTGTAATAACAGGTTTCGGAAATAGCGGCTTCGCGGCACACATCTTTGACGGTCCTGCCAACTTCGACTGATTTCAGCACGGCGATGATCTGGTGTAAGGTGAATCGGATCTTACGCATAGAGATCTCCTCAGGTGACATAATCAGTATGTCGGAAAAACTCTAAAAGTGAATGGGCTGTGTTGGTGGGATATTTACACTCTTTAGCAGAGCCGGGGAAAGTGGCTACGGCGTGCAAAAGTTGTAGAAACAGCCGCACCCTTAAGGTTCGGCTGTCATCTATTATTTAATTCCTTTCACGCTAGTAATCCAACCCGCAGAATCTCCCTGAGTAGTAAAGTCAACATGGTCTTGGCATCTTCCATAAGTGTACGGTGTCTTAAGTGTTCCTGATATACCTGAATCTGCTATTGGGGAACCAAAGAAAACTTTCGTATAGGGTATTTTTGAGCATGAATTAATCTGTGGATAATACTCCACAAAGCCAACTTGTGAATTTTTTATACCTTGCGAGCCATCACGAGGTTGCCAGGCTCCTATTTCATTAATTTCACCAGTGGTGGTATCCTCTACATAACCTCGCCATACTTTAGCATTTTCATCATCTCTCTTGACGGTTAAGTTATATTGGTGACCATAAACTAAACTTATTGTTTTTGAACAGCTGGAACCCTCTCCACCATCCGCTGACCCCGAGCAATTTTGGGCTACTGGTGTTACTCCATTACCAAATACAGAGAATACAGCCGTACCTGAGTCTTTCGATTTTGGCTGCAAACCAATATAGCCCGAATTACCGTTTATAAATTGATATTGCATAGCATAGTAGAACCCTCGTGCTTCCGGGGACTCATCTATCTTCATTGGGAAAGTTATTTTATTAAATCCTGATGCTGGTGAGTTTGGTATCGTGTAACCTATGTTTACTATCCCTGTTGGGCCCCATGGTGTACCAAAAGGAAATGCCTCTGAACTCCATTCCCTCATTGAGGTATAGTCCGATGACCCTCCTTGTGCTGTACAATCGCCTATTGAAGTAGAGTTATTATTACTAAATGTTCTGATACAAGTTGATTTTACGGCATCCATTCTATATTTATTTTGCAAAAGAGCATAGCCAGCGCCATCTTCAACTATTTTCCAGAGTCTCATTGATGTGAAATCATATCCTCCTCCTTTCGCCACGCAATCACCAACTTCTAGTCTGTCACTCTTGTTAAACGTTCTTATACACTGACCTTCATTAGCATCCTGCTTATATTTGTTTTTTAATAAAAAATACCCATTGGATTGCTCTGCCACTTCCCATTGTCGCATGGAGGCATCATCTGATTCGCCTCCCTGAGCCGTACAGTCCCCTATGGAAACTGAATTATCATTTGAAAATGTCCTTAGGCATTTACCTTTTCCTACGTCTCCTTTGTATTTACTCATAATAGTGGAGTATTGAACATCTGTTGCAGACATAACATTGTTAGAAAATGCTAACAAACTCATTAGTGATCCACAAATTGCGATATATTTTGAACTCATACAACATCCTTTTTATATTTTTTGATTGGAAATAACAGATCGGTTCTTACTAAAGTCCTTACTGAAGTTTCACTCAAGTCCTTGCTGAAGTTTTGCTAAACTTCTTACTAAAGTTCTTACTAAAGTTTAAACTGACGCATAGAATTTCATATTTGAACAATGATGGAATTGATGATAATCATGAAAATTAAAATAATAACGTAATATGAGATAAGTTCTTCAATCGCCTGGTACCACAGAAGAGAAAGCAGTTGTTAATAATAAATAGTAGTTTTCGTAGTTATAAATAAAAATGTTAGAGAATCAGGGGAAGCGATGAGCAAAGAAGTGGTTTTACTCCACGCACTACACCGTCCGGCAGGTGTAGTGGTCAGGCAAAACTGGCCACGGTCGCGTTGAACTTCCCTTGAAATCGTATATTTTCCCTGTTTACGGATAATTCCATCGGTGCCCTTTGATGTCCTACAGTTACTGGCAAGTTGCAGTAAAGCCCCCGATAACGTGTTATTTTCGGAACTTCATCTGCTTAGTAAAACATCGATAAAACCATCTTAAAAAGGGTCGTACATGGAAAAACTTCCGGCTGTCACCATCACTTATTGTTCTCAATGCAACTGGCTGCTGCGTGCGGCGTGGATTGCGCAGGAGCTATTGAACTCGTTCAGTACCGATCTGGCCTCGGTGACGCTGGTGCCGGGCACTGGCGGGATTTATGAAATTAAGGTGGATGATGAACTGATTTGGGAACGCAAGCGTGATGGCGGATTCCCGGAAGCGGCGGCGCTAAAACAGCGGGTGCGCGATATCTGTTTTCCGGAGCGGTCGCTTGGGCATGTGGATAAGAAGAAAATTTCTGAGGACGGGCAGGCGGACTGATTGAAAAAGGCAGGAATGCCCTGCCTTCAGATTTTATGCCTGATGTGAAACGCCTTCCGGTGGTGGGACGTTTTACTTTGCTTTCAGCATATCCAGAATGACTCTTGCGTAACCTTTAGCGATGGCGGGATTGGAAAGATATTGCATCATCATTTCCTGTTGGGCCACGTTACAATCCATGATTGCCTCATCAACCGCTTTCGGAAAATCTCCCAGCATGACCTGCTCAGACGTGTTATTAGCAAGCTGCGTCATAACCGTCAGGTTTTCAGAAATTTTGTCGCAATGAGCTTGTAAGTTGTTGATCAGGTCTTTATCCGTCAAATTTTCAGTAACAAACAGCTCATTCAGCCGCGCCAAAACCTGCGACAGAAAATCCTCTTTCTTGTCTTTGGGTTTAGCCGATCCGACGTCGTTGCCGGGCTGTAGCCCCTGATTTTCGCCGTCAGCTTGCAGTTTGATGTGCTGTTCGCGGATTTTCGACAGCCGGTAATGACTCATCACCACATCGTTCAGATCGATGTCATCTTCCTGCACATTCTGATCTTTAAGCAATGGCCGCAGATGGCGGGCGAACAGGCTAAGTTTCTCCAGATCTTTATTATCGTAATCGACGATTTGCGAAATAAACTCGTAAAAACGCACAAAGCTGCCGAGATCTTTTTTGAAGATTTCCAGCCGGTCTTTCTCCAGCTTGCACTCTTTAAATGCGTTTTCCGCATTGGCGATCAGTACCGGCTGGTGCGTAGCCTTGGTTAGCTCGAACATCTTTTTAGACTGCAGAAAGGCGTCAAGGACCGAAAGATAGCGCTTTTCCCAGCGGTCGACGGCCGGTTTGCAGATATTGCTCAGCGCCGCACTGGATTTGTTCTGCGCATAAAACGCAGTACAAAACTGTTCAACCTCATTCCACAGGAAAACACCGCTGGCACGCAGCTTTTCGAACAGCTCAAACACCAGCGCCGGATCGCTGACGTCCAGCAGCGCCGCCGTCTGATAATAGGGCTGGAACGCCTGTAAAATATCGTCCGGCTGGTTGTAGAAATCGAGAATAAAGGTGCAGGAGTCCGTTTTCCCCTGATACGTGCGGTTCAGGCGCGAAAGGGTTTGCACACACTCGACACCGCCGAGCGGTTTATCGACGTACATCGCACACAATTTTGGCTGATCAAAACCGGTCTGGAATTTGTTGGCAACCAACATCACCTGATAATCATCGCTGTCGAACGCTTTGCGCATATCGCGCCCTTTAAGCCCCGGATTCATATTCATCTCGGTGAACTTATGGTTGAGGAACGGCAGACTGTCAGGGTCGCATTCAAGTTCGCAGCTCTTTCCAATTTTTTTGTTAAATATTTTTAACAAAAAAAATAACACATCGAATATAGTTAACAACGACTCCATCGAATAAATAGACTTATCTAAAATAACATGATGATTTCCATATCAATTATTAAGATGTAATAACTCAGAACTAAATAGAGAAATTATATTAGAAGATAAAAATCAAAGCCGACACTTAGAATAATAACACTCCATACAAACACATTGATAATTTAACATACTAAACCTGTTGATAAAAAAAGCACACAAATAAATGAAGAGTGAAAAACATCGAGCTTACCATTAGTTAAAGCTACACCTTTATATTATAGGCATAAATAAATTCATAATAACAAGAACGTAAATTATCACTTGAACTTGTTAACAATGGAGAAAACAGATCAAAATACTGTTTAAATATAAATTTATCACTCCTTAAATCCCCACTCCAACTAATATCATTAACTGTCCTAGATACTATTTCATGAAACAATTTATCATTAACTTCTTTCACTAGAGTATCACATACGACAGCTATTTCTTGAATTCCTAACAAATCGATAGAGATTGGTTTTTCTAAGTAACGGCAATACTCATCTAATCCAAGAGATAGCGCATTATTAGACCCAAGATGTCCTGAACGATGAACTACACAATGTCTTAGGTGACAAACTGTATCAAAGTCAATGAAAGCAGAATTTAGAGCGGGAATCTTAGAGTACCCTCCTAAATTAATATTAAGAAAAGCATTTAAACTTTTCACAATATTACTAGAAGATGTGAAAGATGCATTCTCTAATAAAGCTTCAGGTAAAAGGTTTTTTTGATGATGCAATGCGGCACCATAAGTAACATTAGCAGCGTAGCTATGTTTTCTAGAGTGTTCATCTATAATCAATAGCTTTCTTATTACACTTCTAAAATAAGTTTCCACGCTAGAAACCAAACCGAGAATAACTAAATTCGAAAGTTGCTTCCACTCATCATTTACATATGTCGCAAGTGGAATAAACTGTAAGGTTTGTGGGGAGTACAAACTTGCACCTAGTAATTTTAAATTACTTTTAATCTTATCATTAAAAATATCAATTGGTGGCTTTTCAGGCTCAGAATATGACTCGTCAAAAAATGTTAATGATTTAATGCTAGAAGTAGTCCTAGCACCAGAAATACAATAATTAAATATTTTTTTAGTTTTCTTATTCATTAGTAAAGAAACTCATTAGTCCATTCATTGATTTTTCCAACAATTTTTGCTGAGTACTTATCGCCAACTCCTTTGACTTTTCTAAGTTCCGCGGCAGTATTATCAGATGACAAGACATCTTCAATTGTCAAGTATTTAGTTTTCTCTACAACTCGCTTTTGAAAATCCGAAAGTGGCAGATCTGTCAATTTTGTTGACATACAATTTTTGAATGTTGAACTTTCAAGAAGAGCTGTCCCACAAATATGACAATATCTTTGCCCCTCAGTAATTCTTGGCGTTTCACAATTGCTACATGGGGGTAAATCCAAAGAAATTTCAGCTATTTTTTCTTTGGATAAGAGTCTATCAAATTTTTTACGGACTGGATGCTTTTCTGATGGACCTTTAAGTATTAATAATAATCCAGCAGCGTTAAAACCTTTACTTTTAGTCAAAGCTCTTTCTTTTATTAGCAATGCTAAATGAGGTATAAATCGCCTAAGTTTTCTTTCTGTACCATGTGAAACATCATCTTGCGCATAAAGAATACCGGCTTCAATAAGAAATTTAATCATTCGTTCTGCTTTTGTATCAACGTCATCAATTCCAATCACGATATTTTTTTTGAAATCTAAAGGAGATTCATCTATTTTTTTATGATTAAAGGCTTTGATGGTTTTAACAATTTCAGAAATCAACTCATCGCCAATGTTTATAATTTTATTATACTGAGGCATTTTTTGCGCGATTGAACGATATTCATTCATAATATTTGTGCACTTCTCAGAAATAATAGCATTAAACTTTGATTGCTGACCTTTCCTATCTGAATCAATATATGAACGTAAGTACATAATATAAGAACGAGGAATACCAAAAGCTGCATACATAAGCAACTCTCGAATATCTTTATCAATGTCTAAACTCTTACCAAATCGTGTAGAGACTATTGCATCCATAAACTGCAAATAATCTTGATCCTCGACATTCATCCAAATATCAACTCTTTCAGCATCTTGGCCTACATGAAAACGAGGGCCATATTGAGTTGTTCCTGGATAAACAGATGCTTTAGGTGAAATTTTTATTGTTTTTAGGCTTCTGAATATATCGAAAAACTCAATCATATAATCATTAGTGAATGTTAAAGCTGCATCATCCAAGAAAATCACTGCTCTTTTTCGGTCATTTTTATCAATTGCTTTTTCAATTAACTCCTGAACAATATTTATGTTAAGCTCAGATAAAACAATGGAATAAGCCTCGCTATATTTTTGTTTCTCTATATCTAAGATGAATTTCTTCAAAAAATCTAAATTGAAGCCTAAATCTTCAAAAAAAACACCATATTCGCCTGCGCACTCAACTACTATTTTAGCCAACACCCAAGCATGGAAAATATCTATTGCATTAGAATTTTCATGCAAATATGTTTCAAGCCTTAGATAATGGTTAAATGAAACATAAAGCGGTAATGGTCGATTAGCATCATTCTTACAACTAAAATAAGCACACCGCATTTGATGAGTTTTCCCAGTCCCCCTGGGCCCGACGATTAATTTAGCTCCGATTTGGATTAGTTTTTTTTGAATGTTATCGAAGTGCTTGCTTGTAGCAGTCCAACTAATTAGGTCTTCTTTAGTTATATAATCGGCCCGTTCTTCATATTCAGCTTCATCGAAAAGGCTTAGATTTAATTTATCGGACATAGTGAGATGACTCCTTTACCTCGTAGAAAAAAAACAGTAAAATACTGTAAATTTATACACATGAAGCTAAGAACGTGGTCGATTTTAATCAGTATTATACAAGTAAAAAACTAAGTGATCTACTATCAAGATTTATATCACTTACAGATCCTCGTACTTGCCTAGAACTCAGTGCTGGTGAAGGGGCTTTACTTGATGCAATCAAAGCTAAATGGGCAAAAATCAAATGTACAACCATCGATATTGACCCCATTAATCATTCTCTTCTTCAAGAGAAATTCCCTTTAGATGAACATCATTGTACTGATGCGACAAGTGATGAATGCATTAATATTCTTCGAGAAAAAAAATACGACTTAGCAGTTTGTAACCCCCCGTTCCAGACCATCAGTAGAAATAAAACAATTAATGAGTATCTTGAGAAAGCATTTGACTTAGATTTCCAAGGCCAGCATAAAATACGCGCTGAGATAGTTTTCCTAGCAATAAACCTTCTTCATATCAAAGAAAATGGAGTTTTAGCCATCATAGTACCAGAATTAATAATCAAGGGTTTAAAATACAATGAATTTAGACAATCCCTTTTTTCAAAATATAAGCTTCAGTATTTAGTTGAATGTACACATAAAGCATTTAAGCATACGGAAGCTAAAACATACATATTATTTTTAAAGAAGGAAACTACAGATATTATCTATGACTATACTCATATCAAGGTGAACTCTCAAGCCTTTTTAGAAAAAGAACATAGATACGTCATTTCCGCTCTATATAATCCAGTTGAATTAAATAAAAAAATACACCCATCTGACCGCATCAAAATAATACGTGGAAACATTTCAGGAAAAATTTGCAAATCGCTCAATGCACCTTATATTCACACGACAAATATGAGTGCGGATATGGGGGTTTTAAATATAACCAATCCCCAAAAAATGGGAGGTTACAATATGGCCAAACAAGGCGATGTTATTATTTCTCGGGTTGGTACGCGCGTATTAGGAAAAACTAATTTTTTACTCACTGGTAGTGCCGTCCTTTCTGACTGCGTTTTCGCAATTAGATTTAAAAGCAGTAACGACAAATCCAAGTTCTTGAATCATTGGAAATTACATCGCGACGATTGGATCAACACCAATTCAACTGGAACATGCGCAAAACACATTACTAAAATTAGCTTATGGAATTTCATAATGAATATTATACTAAAGAATGATAGTAATGACTTTGAATAACTCAGTTAAAATTCGCAAGGTGACATCTTTATTCCTGAGTTAGGTTCAAGGTAGTTATACATATCAAGTAATGTTGAATTTATATTTCATTCACCACTCACTATTAATGCAATTTTCAAAAAAAATTACTTACACGAGAAAATAATTCTTTAAGGATGGCTTTGTGATATTCAATTCCTAATTACAATAAGACTTCCCAGTCTCCCACAGGGGCATGATAAAGTTGAGTCTAATAAAAATCAATTCTCCAATATATTTATTAAGGTATGTGTAAATTTTAGTATTCATGCTTTCTTAAGATAATTATAATAAAACATAAGACTAAATACTCCACAAAAAAAATATGACATCAAGAAAAAGCTTATGCATTCAGCTATAATCGTCTGTTTTTGTAACACTCTTCAAGTTTCCCCCTTTTATGTCAATACTCTGATCTTAAAAGTCCTCTCATGGAAATACTCATACTTAAGCCCCTCCATCACGCATCATCGTTGCCCCTTTTCAATTGTGATTTTCTCGCTGGTTATCAATACGTTCATGAGTTACACCGTTGCCAATAAATACAATTCTCAGGAGACCGGCAGCACGCTGAATGCGCTGGCATCCAGCATGCGCAAGGAACAGCGAATGGGTCAGTTTGAAAACGAAGATAATTTTGTCACTTCAGCCAGTGGCGCTGACCTGGAATTTCATCCCAGTGATGACGCAGATTGCAACTGCTGGAGAATTAGTCAACGTGTACGTCGGCTATGCCAGACAGGCCAACGAGATAACGAAATCCGCGTCTGCAGCTGCATCGCGCGGTTACATTGTGGTCAATTAAGTCTTGACAACGATGGAAAGTATCGAAAAAAAGTCATCAAAAATCGGCGATATCCCCGGTGTTATTGACGGCATCGCCTCCAAAAACAGGCCAACGTGGTGTCCATCGCGGTCGGGCATTTCCGGGTCTGATCACGCCGCCTGCCTGAAACGATCATCACAGCCCCGGGACCTTATTCTCCGGTGGGTTTTGGCTTTACTTCTTCGCCCTCCTGAGGTTGTTCCGGCCGACCTCAGATTTTTGTTACGTCTGTTTTATGCTAGAATTTCGATAATAATATATAAAGACAGCGTTTAACCTTTGAGGAATAAGGAATGAAGTATCCCGTTCAGTTTCGATGGACTCAAAAACATGAGGATTATTGTTTACGACATAAGGTCCATCTTAAATTCCCGGAAATGGTGGAAGGGATATATAAGAAGAGAAATTTATTCCTTTTAAAAAAAGGGGAGAAACTAAAATTTACCGCGGATGTTTGGGTCGAAGAATATGCCTCAATGCCGCGAAAAAGTTTCTGTTCGATGGGCGCGTATTCTTACGCGTGCAGTAAATTACCTAATAACCTCAAAACCGGCCGATTTTGCAGCCTGGCGGCAGGCGTGCGGGTGATGGGGCCGCAACATCCCATACACCGGTTTACCACCAGCCCGCTGACGTATCATGATTTTTTCTCGAAAGTGGCACAGGAGCAATTTGGGGAAACGCTGAACATTGCCGGGTTCGACTATATGCCGCCGGCGACGATATTAGGTCATGATGTCTGGGTGGGGGAACACGCCGTATTAAAAGGCGGCATCACTATCGGTAATGGCGCAATCATTGCGGCCAATGCCGTGGTCACCGGTGATGTGCCGCCTTACGCCATCGTCGGCGGTATTCCGGCTAAGATCATTAAATACCGCTTTGCGCCAGAAATCATCGAACGCCTTCAGGCGATTGAATGGTGGGATTATAAAATTACCGATCTGCCAGATGTTAGTCAGTCGGATGACATTCTTTATTTCATCCAACAGATGGAAGAAAAAATAGCCCGTGGTGAAATAAGTAAACATCAGTATAAAATCATGAATATCGCGCAGGAACTGGCGAGGTTATAAAAACAGCAATAATGTCGTTACGCCGATTCAACTCAATTGCGCGTACGCTAAAGGCCCGGCCAAAAGTATTGTCGAAGTGGTTGCCAGTTATAATTAACCGGCAACCGGTTTACTGACGGTCAGGCTTTAAGCTCCCGCTCCACCAGGGTAGCCAGCACGCCGATGCCCAGCGGAATGATGTCATCGTTAAAATCGTAGCGTGGGCTGTGCAGTGAGGCGGAAGGCGTGGTGCCATCGGCGCCCAGCCAGAAATAGGCACCCGGACAGGCTTCGAGCAGATAAGCAAAATCTTCGGCGGCCATCGACGGCGCATTGTTGAAATGCACCTGTGTAATGCCCGGCGCGTTCTGTGCTGCATCACGCAAAATCGCCGCCTGCGCCGGATGGTTTTGCGTCACCGGATACCCAAACTCCCAGCGCACCTCGCCTTTCACACCGTAGGGTTGCGGCACGGCCTGAACGTATTCTTCAATCAGCCGCCAGCAGGTTTCCCGCGTCGTGCGGCTCAGGCAACGCAACGTGCCTGACATGTGCAGCGTTTCAGGGATAACGTTAATCGCTTCGCCCGCCTGTAACTGAGTGAGGCTGATCACCGTCTGTTCCAGCGGCGACAGGCGGCGGGAAATCAGGCTTTGTAGCGATAAAATCAGCTGTGCGCCCGCCACGACCGGATCCGCGCCGAGTTCAGGCATCGCCGCATGGCAGCCCTTTCCGGTCAGCGTGATGTAGAAATTATCCTGCGAAGCCATCATCGGCCCCTGACTGACCGCGACTTCGCCGACCGGCAGACCCGGCCAGTTGTGCAGCGCGTAAACCGCCTGCATCGGGAAGCGTTCAAACAGCCCTTCTTTGACCATCATCTCACCGCCGCCGACGTTCTCTTCAGCAGGCTGAAAGATGAAATGGACGGTGCCGCGAAAGTGACGGTTTTCACTCAGGTGACGCGCCGTGCCGAGCAGAATGGCGGTATGGCCGTCGTGCCCGCAGGCGTGCATCAGACCGGGATGCTGGGAGATGTGGTCAAACTCATTGAGTTCCTGGATCGGCAGTGCATCGATGTCTGCCCGCAGGCCAATCGACGGGCCTTCGCCGTTTCGAAGCGTCGCGACAATCCCGGTCTCAGCAATGCCGGTATGGACGTCAAGGCCGAACGACAACAACAGTTCGCTGATGGTTCTGGCAGTGCCGTATTCTTTCAGTCCAAGTTCGGGGCGGGTGTGGAAATCCCTGCGCCAGATTTTCGCCTGCTCAATATTCTCTCGGGAAATGACTGCCATAAACCCTCTGTGCTGATCTGAATTCCTGCCGGAGCGAGTCGCTCAGCGGCAATATGCTGGTTCAAAGTATCACATTCGCGCGTGAACAGATAAACGTGAAAGCAATGGCGAAAAAGGATGTCAAAGCAGCGTGATAAATGCGGCATTGGGGTAGACGCCGGGGGCGCAAACATAGACCATAAGCCATCAATTATGGTTACCGGGGCTTCAATGAGCGACTCGCCGCATCCCGTGCGTAAGCACCCCATGAAACTCAGCACATCTGTCAGCCTGATGATCAGCGCCGTGATCATTTCTGTCCTGCTGGTGGTGCATTTTCTGTACTTTGTTCAGGTCAGTGATACCACCCGCGACGGCGTGAAAGATAAAGCGCTGGCCGTGGCGCGCACGCTGGCGGATTTGCCTGAAATCAAACACGCACTCTCTCTGTCGCCCGACAGTGGCATTATTCAGCCCATCGCCAGCGCTGTGCAAAAACGTAATGATCTGCTGTTCGTGGTCGTGACCAATATGGACGGCATCCGTTATTCACATCCAAATGCGGACGTGATCAGCCATCACTTTATCGGCAACGATATCGATCCGGCGCTGCTGGGCAAAGAGAACGTCTCGATCAATAAAGGCACGCTGGATAAAGCGCTGCGGGTGTTCACGCCGATTTATGACGAGAATCATCACCAGATTGGCGTGGTAGCGATCGGCATTTCGCTGGTGAAAGTGACCGAGCAGATCGACAAAAGCCGCTGGAGCATTTTGTGGACAGTGTTGTTCGGCATGATGGTCGGCGGACTGGGCACCTGGATTTTAGTGAAAATGCTCAAGCGCATTCTCTTCGGGCTGGAACCCTATGAAATCTCGACGCTGTTTGAACAGCGTCAGGCAATGTTGCAGTCGATCAAGGAAGGGGTGATCGCTATTGATGACGGCGCGCAGGTCACGCTTATCAATCAGGAAGCCCGACAGATGTTTTTGGAAACCGGCACGCAGTTAAGCACCCGTCCGGAGGACAACCGCGAGCCGCAGCCGCTGCTGCTCGCGCTGTGCGACGTGTTACGTACCGGCATTCCGCGCCGCGACGAAGAGATCAACTTTAAAGGCCGCTATCTGCTGAGTAATACCGTGCCGGTGCGCAGCAATGGCGTGATTATCGGGGCCATCTGTACCTTCAGGGATAAGACCGAAGTCAGCCAGTTGATGCAGCGTCTGAGCGGCATGGTAAACTACGCCGATTCGTTACGTGAACGCTCACACGAATTCATGAATAAGCTGCATGTGATTCTTGGATTGCTGCACATGAAAAGCTATGCGCAGCTGGAAGATTACATTCTCAAAACGGCCAATAACTACCAGGCAGAAATTGGCTCCTTGCTGTTGAAAATCAAATCACCGGTGATTGCGGGCTTTCTGTTGAGCAAGATTAACCGTGCGTCGGACACGCGCCATTTACTGACGCTGAGCGATGACAGCCTGCTCCCCGACAACACTAACGAAAATCAGGTGGCAGCGCTGATAACCGTGCTCGGCAATCTGATTGAGAATGCGCTGGATGCGCTGGCGGAACAGCCGGACGGAGAAGTGAGCGTATTACTGCATTATCAGAATGGCTGGCTGGCCTGCGTGGTCAGCGACGATGGTCCCGGCATCCCACCAGATGACCTTGAGGCTATTTTCGAAAAAGGGGTCTCGTCGAAAGGCTTTGATCGCGGAGTCGGGTTATTCCTGGCAAAACAACAATTAGAAAACCTGGGCGGAACGATTGCCGTTGAGTCTGAACCTGACGTTTACACTCAATTTTTTGTTCAACTTCCGTGGGATGGTGAGAGGAAAACTGCATGATCAATGTGCTGGTAGTCGATGATGACGCCATGGTCGCAGAGCTCAACCGCTGCTACGTGGGCCAGATTGCCGGGTTTACGTGCTGCGGAACGGCTTCGACGTTACAGCAGGCGAAAGACATGGTGCTGAATAATCAGCTGCCGATCGACCTGATCCTGCTGGATGTCTATATGCAGCAGGACAATGGGCTGGATTTGCTGCCGGAGCTGCGAAACGCCAGGCGTCCGGTGGATGTGATTGTGATTTCATCTGCGGCAGATGCTAAAACTATCAAGAAATCGCTCAATTACGGCGTGGTAGATTATCTGATCAAACCGTTCCAGTTCTCGCGCTTTGAAGAGGCGCTGACTGGCTGGAAGCAGAAGAAAGCGCTGATGGATAATCAGCAATATTACGAGCAGTCGGACGTTGACCGGTTAATTCACGGTAATAATCAGGCGACAGCGGACACCAAAAAGTTGCCAAAAGGCCTGACGCCGCAGACGCTGCGCACGCTGTGCCTGTGGATTGATGCCCATCCGGAGACGGAATTCTCAACGGATGAGCTGGCACACTCCGTGAATATCTCGCGTGTGTCTTGCCGTAAATACCTGATCTGGCTGGCTGACAGCCACATTCTGTTCACCAGCATTCATTACGGCGTGACCGGACGACCGGTGTACCGCTACCGTTTGCAGGCGGAGCATTATTCGTTGCTGAAACAGTACTGTCAGTAAACCGGACGGAAAGCGTTATCCAGCAGCGTGAAGCTAAACTGACGCTGCGAGGAGAAAATCACCTGCTGATCTTTGGTGACGAAAATGGCCTCGATATCCGGGATATCCCGCAGATATCGCAGGCTTTTTTCGACGCCCATGCCGTACAGCAGCGTGGTGTAAATGTCGCCGTCGATGGAGTCATCAGAAATAACCGTCACGCTGAGCAGTTCGTTATCCAGCGGGTAACCGGTTTTAGGATCGAGAATGTGGTGGTAGCGGCGGCCATCGCATTCAAAATATCGTTCGTAAATGCCGGACGTCACCACTGATTTACCGTTCACATTAATCACTCCGATCAGCGCATCCGGTGCTGAAAACGGCGTTTTCAGGCCGATTACCCACATCCCTTCCCCGCCAGTGCCCAGCGTTTGCACATTCCCGCCTAAATTTATCAGCGCATTCTCCACCTTTTCCTGCACCAGAAAATCCCGCACCACGTCGGCAATATAGCCCTTGGCGATCGCCCCGAGGTCGATTTCCATTCCGGCTTTTTGCAGAAAGACCGAGCGTGTGGATCCGTCAAGAACCACATCATGAGGATTTGTCAGCGGGAGCAGTGCACGGAGATGGGCGGCGTCGGGCACGCTGTTACCGCTGAAGCCGATTTTCCAGCGTTTGACCAGCGGGCCGATGGTGAAGTTGAAACTGCTGTCCGGCAACTCGCTGACCGCCTTCGCGCAGCGGATCAGGTTAAACACCGACTGACTGACCGCCACCGCATGGCTGCCCGCCGCATGGTTGATTGCCATGACCTCGGAATCGTGCCGGTTGACCGTGAAGATATTTTCCTGCTGTTTGATGAGCCGGAAAACGCGAGACGCCAGACCCTCATTATGTTCAAACAGCTTGAGAAGAATGGGGGAACCCATCAAAACAGCGGAATAAGCATAAATACGGGCGTCTGGCGTCATAGAAAGTCTCTGAACTGAAGAAGTGAAACCTGCGCCACAGGGCGCAACGCAGGCTGTTAACCGTTATCGCAGAGCGTGGATGGCGGCATTACGTCCCGCCAGAATACCGAAGATGATGATATCTGCAACGGCATTCCCGCCGATGCGGTTCGCACCGTGGATCCCGCCGGCCACTTCACCCGCCGCAAACGCACCGCGGATAACCTGTTCGTTGGCATCCAGCACGCAGGTGTCGGTGTTGATGGTCACACCGCCCATGGTGTGATGCACGCCCGGTGCAATACGGATCGCGTAGAACGGCCCCTGATTGATCGGATGGCGCAGCGCCGTTTTACGGCCAAATTCGACGTCGTCCTGTTTATCAACGGCCACGTTATAGCTTTCCAGCGTGGCGAGCAGCGCGTGGTGATCCATTTCCAGTTTTGCCGCCAGTTCCACCGGTGAGGCTGCACTGATCACGAAACCGCGCGCGATGTATTCATCCGCCGCTTTGTTGTTCAGGCGAATCTGCTCATCAAAGACTACATAAGCAAATTTCTCCGGCAGGGCGATGATGTTCGCCGACACTTTGTCACGGGTTTCCATCTCATTGAAGAACCGCTTACCCGCCTGACTGACCAGAATCGCACCGCCGCCACGGATGGCTTCGGAAATCAGGTAGGACGTGGTTTGCTCCACGGTCGGGTGGATTTGAATTTCGCCCATATCCACAGTACCTGCACCGATTTTCTGCAAAATTGCGATGCCGCTGCCGGTCGCGCCTTTGTGGTTGGTGGTCACAAAACCGTCCAGCTCAGGGCGATATTTCACCACCATTTCACTGTTGGCGCTGAAACCGCCGGTCGCCACAATCACACTTTTAGCGTTGACGATCAGCACGTCGTTGTCGTCGTTCAGCAGTTCCACGCCCTGCACCGCACCATCGTGATAACGAATTTCGGTGACGGACGTATCGAGCATCACGTCGATGTTACGTTTGTTGAGATTCTTCACCAGACCGCTGATCAGGAAGCCGCCGACGGCGCTGCGATCTGCCGGACGGTGCGTGCGGTCGATGCTCATACCGCCGGTAATGGTGATGTCGCTCAGCTCAATGTTGTGCTCAGCCAGCCATTCGACCGCCTGCGGAGCGCGCTCGACGAACTCTTTGAGCAGCACGGTGTTGTTCTTGAACTGGCCGCCTTTCAGGGTTTCCTGATAGAACAACTCTTTGCTGTCTTCGATGCCTTTCAGTTTCTGATAACGGGTATCCGCAGCATTCATGCCGACCGACGCCTTGATGGTGTTGCCGCCGATGGTCGACATTTTTTCCACGATCAGCACTTTCGCACCTTCATCACACGCCTGAATCGCCGCTGCCAGACCGGCACCGCCGCTGCCGACGACCACAACGTCGTAGCTTTGCGGTTCAGACAGGCTGCCGCCCTCTTCCAGCAGCTGCGCTTTGCAGGATTTGGCGATGGCTTTGGAGACGGCTTTTTTCACCGCTTCACTCTGCTCGGTCGCACCGGTGACCGCATCAACGTGCGGGCTGTTGGCATCAAGAATACGCGTGCGGATGATGTCGAAACTGGTGGTGAATTCAACGTCAACGTCGGCGCCGGCTTGCAGTTCGATATCGGCAATGCGGTCAGTTTCCAGACTGACGTTGATCGCCAGTTCATTGACCGGATCCTGCACTTTTTCCCGGAACACACCGGCCTTGAATTTCTTCGAGGTCATGCTCATGTCGCGGATCATTGCGTCCACCAGCGAGAAGCGCCACAGCGGTTCAGGAATGGTCAGCGCCTCGCGTTGGGTGCTGTCGATGAACAGTTCGAGTTTCTGGTCACTGGCAATGCGGTCGGTCCAGTCGGGATAGGCGATGCAGGCTTTGCCGATGGCAATCATGTCGTAACCGTGGGCCATCGCCAGTTCAGCGTCGGCTTTATTAACAATTCCGCCGACGCCCATCACCGGGATTTTCGCCAGTGTGTCAGAGCGCATCGTGACGTATTTGTCGATAAGCGGCGTCGGGTCAGTGGTATCGACAATAGAAGGACGCAGCGAGTAGCCCAGAGAGAAGTGCAGATAATCCAGACCGCGCGCCGCCAGTTGCTCCAGCAGATACATCGTGTCTGCGAAACGGATGCCCGGCTCTTCCAGCTCTTCCGGCGAGAAACGGTAACCGATGATGAAAGAAGAATCGGCGTATTTCTGCGCCATGCTGTGGGTGATATCGAGAATGGCCAGCGGGAAACGGGCCCGATTTTCGCGGCTGCCGCCCCACTTATCGTCGCGCTGGTTTGAGTTCGGTGAGAAGAACTGCTGAATGAGATAGGTGTTGGCACCGTGGATTTCCACGCCATCGAAACCGGCTTCGATGGCACGACGCACGCCTTCACCGAATTTGGTTATCATGCCGTCCACTTCTTCTGCGGTCAGCGCGACCGGCGTCGCTGCGCCATCACGCGGCGCGGCCAGTGCACTTGGTGCGACCGGGGTCTGGCCACCAATCAGTTTAGGTTCGCTCATGCGGCCGCCGTGATAAATCTGTAACACCGCTTTGGAACCCTGAGATTTCACGGCGTCGGCGATTTTTGCCAGACCGTCAATTTTGCTGTCGTTATCGATGCCAATCGCACCAGGGAACGCCAGCCCTTTGTCATCGATAAAGCAGCACTCGACGATCACCGTGCCGATGCTGCCGGCACGTGCGCGGTAGTATTCAACCAGTTCGCTGGTCACAGTGCCGTCGAAAAAACCGGTACAGGTGGTCATCGGTGCCATCAGCACACGGTTTTTCAGCACGGTGCCATTTGGCAGAGTGAACGGGCTCAATAATTGCGGGTTATGGCTCATAATATCCAGCTCCAAATTTAGAAATATTTAATAATCTGTGAATTCGTTATCGGATTTATTTTATTAATTTTATTTTCGGCCGATGTCATAGGAGTAATATAACGATATCTTTACTTTCAAAAGGTGTAACGTTAGTTTATTAACTATTTATCCATTAATGGAATGCCCGCATTATTAAATTAATGTTAACCATGTTATTAAACGATCACATTAATTTAAATTACGAACCGTTTTACCTGTCATTAAAAGCTGAAATATTACATTTAGGCAGGAGCAACTGACATCACGGCACAGCGCGCCGAGGCTGTTTTTGGTGGATCCGTGCGATCAGAAGTGGCATTTCAAGGCCGTTTTACTACTCATTTTTTTCACAGGGCGTAGACACTGAAAATAACCCTGCCAGACAGTGGGAATTAATTGATAAAAACAAATACGGCATCCTTTCTCATTATCTTTTCTTAAATTTACACAGCTCCGTATTTTCTTGATCGAGATCAACAGTAATAACTACGAAAAACGCATTATATAAAAATATCCTCCCTCTTAAGGGGAATGAGAATAACTAAACTCAAATAACAATAATGGAGCAATTTAAATGCCACCATTAAATAACTAAAGAAACTTGAGTAACTAAAAAAAGCATAATCATCTTACCTATGTATCAGCAAACCTATTCTCAACTACTTGTAGACAAATAAAATGACAGATATTTCAAAAACTACGGTTACACCGCAGGCGAACAAACCAGCTGGAGGCAAGAAAAACCGCCTTCTTCTGATGTTCTTACCTGTGCTGGTTGCAGTGTTGTTGTTACTCGCTCCTGTCCCCAACGGTTTAGAACCCCATGCATGGCACTTCTTCGCCATCTTTGTCGGTGTGATCGTGGGCCTTATCTTCGAACCTTTACCCGGCGCGGTGATCGGCCTGACCGGCGTGGTTGTCATTGCGTTATTCAGCCAGTGGTTGCTGTTTAGCCCGGCGGAACTCGCTGACCCTAAATTCAAAATGGCGGCACAGTCCTTTAAATGGGCAGTGAGCGGCTTCGGTAACTCCACGGTCTGGCTCATCTTCGGTGCATTCATGTTTGCCGCAGGGTACGATAAGACCCAGTTCGGCCGCCGTCTGGCGCTGATTCTGGTGAAATATCTTGGCCGCCGCAGCCTGACGCTGGGTTATGCCATTACCTTTGCCGATTTACTGCTGGCTCCGTTCACCCCGTCTAACACCGCGCGCAGCGGCGGTACAATCTACCCGATTATCGCTAACCTGCCGCCGCTGTACGGCTCCAAGCCGAATGACCCGAGTGCCCGTAAAATCGGTTCATACCTGATGTGGGTGGCGATCACCGCCGCGTGCATCACCAGCTCCATGTTCCTGTCTGCTCTGGCTCCTAACCTGCTGGCGCTGGGCATCGTGAACAGCATCACCGGGATCAACATTTCCTGGGGTACCTGGTTCTTCGCCTTCCTGCCGGTCGGTTTGCTGCTGCTGCTGACCATGCCGCTGCTGGCGTACTGGTTCTACCCGCCGGAAGTGAAAATCAATGATGAAGTGCCGCGTTGGGCGACCGCCGAGCTGGCCAAACTGGGCAGAATGTCCCGTCACGAAATTCTCCTGCTGGTCTTCGTGTGCTGTGCATTAGCTATGTGGATTTTTGCCGCCAGCTTTATCGAACCGGCCATGGCAGCCCTGCTGGTAGTGGTTCTGATGTTATGGACCGGCGTTCTCAACTGGAACGATATCACCAGCAACAAACCGGCCTGGAACACTTTCGCCTGGTTCGCCACGCTGGTGGCACTGGCTGACGGCTTGTCCCGCACCGGTTTCATCGCCTGGCTGGGTAAAGAAGGCGCGGCTACTATGGGCGGTATCTCGCCGGGTACCGCGACTATCGTGCTGCTGCTGGCGTTTTATCTGCTGCACTACCTGTTTGCCAGCACCACGGCGCACACCACCGCGCTGTTACCGGCCATGCTGACCATCGGTGCTGCCATTCCGGGCATCAACATGCAAGTGTTCTGTCTGCTGATGGTCACATCGCTGGGTATCATGGGGATCATCACGCCATACGGCACCGGCCCAAGCCCGATTTACTACGGCAGCGGCTATCTGCCAACCAAAGACTATTGGCGTCTGGGTACTATCTTTGGTGCGATTTTCCTCGCCGCGCTGCTGCTGATTGGTTATCCGTGGATGATGATGATGTTCTGAGATAGGGGATAAAATCACCTACAAAGCTTTAACAGAACATTTACTGGAAGAAAACATATAAACCACGTTGCCAGCCTGTGTATAAGGCTGGCAACATAGAGAAAGCATATAAACGTCGCCCGATTTATCCCTGTTCACCCGAAACGAGAAGTCCTGCTAGTGGCGGCAATAACGGATAAAGTGAGAAAACAATGTCGAACAAACCATTCCATTATCAAGACCCGTTCCCCGTTACCAAAGACACGACCGAATACTACCTGCTGACCAAAGATCATGTTTCCGTAAGCAACTTTGACGGCCAGGATGTGTTAAAAGTCGAACCTGAAGCGCTAACCCTGCTGGCACAACACGCCTTCCATGATGCCTCATTCATGCTGCGCCCTGCGCATCAGCAACAGGTGGCGTCCATTCTTCACGATCCGGAATCCAGCGAAAACGACAAATACGTTGCGCTGCAATTTCTGAGAAACTCTGAGATCGCCGCGAAAGGCATTTTGCCGACCTGTCAGGACACTGGCACCGCGATCATCATGGGTAAAAAAGGCCAGCGCGTCTGGACCGGTGGCGGCGACGAAGCCAGCCTGTCGAAAGGCGTATATAACACGTTCATCGAAGACAACCTGCGCTACTCGCAGAATGCCGCGCTGGATATGTATAAAGAAGTGAACACCGGCACCAACCTGCCGGCGCAAATCGACCTCTACAGCGTCGATGGCGACGAGTACAAATTCCTTTGCATCGCTAAAGGCGGCGGGTCCGCGAACAAAACCTATCTGTATCAGGAAACCAAAGCGCTGATCACGCCGGCGAAGCTGAAAGGCTATCTGGTCGAGAAAATGCGCACGCTCGGTACCGCGGCCTGCCCTCCGTATCATATCGCATTTGTGATCGGCGGGACTTCCGCTGAAGCCACGCTGAAAACCGTGAAACTGGCGTCCACGCATTATTACGACGGCCTGCCAACCGAAGGCAACGAACACGGTCAGGCGTTCCGCGATGTGAATCTGGAACAGGAGCTGCTGGTCGAGGCGAATAATCTCGGCCTGGGCGCACAGTTCGGCGGCAAATACTTTGCGCACGACATCCGCGTCGTACGTCTGCCACGTCACGGCGCATCCTGCCCGGTCGGCATGGGTGTTTCCTGTTCCGCAGACCGTAACATCAAAGCCAAAATCAACCGCGACGGCATCTGGATCGAAAAACTGGAAGATAATCCGGGCCAGTACATCCCTGAAGCATTGCGTCAGCAAGGCGAAGCCGGTGTGGTGAAGGTGGATCTGAACCGTCCGATGCCTGAAATTCTCGCTCAGCTGTCGGAGTATCCGGTGTCTACGCGTCTCTCCCTGACCGGTACCATCATCGTGGGTCGCGATATTGCGCACGCCAAACTGAAAGAGCGTCTGGATAACGGCGAGGGTTTACCGCAGTACATCAAAGATCACCCGATTTACTACGCCGGCCCGGCGAAAACGCCTGAAGGTTATGCATCAGGTTCCCTCGGCCCGACCACCGCTGGCCGCATGGATTCCTACGTGGATCAGCTACAGGCTAACGGCGGCAGCATGATCATGCTGGCGAAAGGTAACCGCAGCAAGCAGGTAACGGACGCGTGTCAAAAACACGGCGGCTTCTATCTGGGCAGCATCGGCGGCCCGGCAGCGGTTCTGGCACAGCAAAGCATCAAGAGCCTGGAATGCGTGGAATACCCTGAATTAGGGATGGAAGCAATCTGGAAAATTGAAGTGGAAGACTTCCCGGCATTCATTCTGGTGGATGACAAAGGTAATGACTTCTTCGAGCAGATCCATGCCAATACTTGCGCGAAGTGCGTGAAGTAAAAGTCAGTCTTTAGATAAACAAAAGGCCTGCCGAAGACGGCGGGCTTTTTTTATGCCCTTACTTACGAGTGTACAATTTGACGTCACTAAAATGCGGCGTAAACTATCTCAATAATTTCTATTTTTGAGATAGTTTACCCATGAGTATCAAACCGCCCCCTCCGTTAATCCCTCTGAATCAAATCAGCGGTGAGCTGTTCGAGCAATACCTGACTTACTCCCGGTTAGTGGATGCGCAGGGGCGCTATTTGCCGTGGGACGATTTCCAATATCGCGTTGTCAAAGGCGCAGATCCAGTGATGGCCTGGAGTTTTACCCGCCGTACGCGCGCTTTCGCGATGCAATTCATTGAGTATTTTAACGCTCAGGGCCAGCAGGCCGGCTTCAATAAGACACCGTTAATGGCGCAGGCCTGCGAGCGGGTGGATAAAACCGCGACCACTCAGGCGTTAAATCAACAGCGGGAAAGGCTGCAGGGCATAGGCGCGACGCTCAGCCAGTTACAGCTCGATGAGCCGATCACCAGCTCGCAGCTTGAAGGCGCTAATACCACCACGCTGATGGCGCGGGCAATGCTCGAATCAGGACGGAAACCGCGCACTGAAGGCGAGCAGATGATTGCCGGAAACGCCCGGCTGATGACTGAGATTTCCGCGCATCTGGATGAACCGCTGACTATCGGTCTGATCCGCCATTTTCACGCCGTCGGTATGGCAGGCATTAACGACAGAAAGTATCAGCCGGGTAAGTTCCGCAAAACAGATAACGTGGTAATCGCCGATTACGACGGTAACATCGTCCATCAGCCGCCGCTGGCAGAGCTGATAACTGAACGGCTTGAACAGGTTTGTTCGTGGGTTAATGCGGCGTCAGGCACCTATATTCATCCGCTGGTGCGCGCGTGCATTCTGCATTTTATGGTAGCCCATGAACATCCTTTCAGGGACGGAAACGGCCGCACCAGCCGGGCGCTGTTTTACTGGTTTATGCTGAAATCAGGCTATCAGGCTTTCCGCTATATATCGATCAGCAGCCTGCTCTACGCCGCACCAGTGAAATATGCCCATAGCTATCAGTACACAGAAAACGACGAAATGGATCTGACGTACTTTCTGGAATATCAGATGGGGATTGTGAAACGCGCGCTGGATAAATTCGAAGAATACATCGCGAAGATAGTGAATCGTCGGGCGTTCATAGACCGAAAATTGTTTGAGTCCGGCGCACTACAACGGCTGAGCCAGCGTCAGGTGACGCTGGTCAATATCATGCTGGCCGAGCCCGATAAAGAATTTACTGCGGCAGAAATCAGTGAAAAACTGGGGGTTTCGGACAACACCGCCAGAAACGACCTGCGGGTGCTGGTGAGCGAAAAGATTGCTGACGAGCAGAAAACAAACGGGCAGCAGAGCGTTTACGTGCCGGTAAAAGACCTCATCTGAGCTCCAGCCTTCAAACCGCCGCTACGACATCATATAAATCATCACCCCTTCCGTAAAAATCCCGACGGCGGTGCCGATCAGGATCGACGACGAGGCGGATTCCACGTAGGTATCGCTACGCACCGCGAACATACCCGCGGCGATGGCCGATGGCGTCGCGCCGATGATCACCACCTGTTGCATCAGCGTGTGGCTGAGCCCAAACGCCAGCCCGGCGGCGGCCATGATCGCGGGCTGGATCAGGTTCTTAATGCCGATATTGGTGAAGGTGTGAATGTTTAGCGACGGGCGTTCCCCAAAGAACAGCAGCCCCAGCGCGAACAGTGAAATCCCGCCAGCGGTTTTGCCCATCATTTCAACGGAGGAGGAGAGCAGCTCAGGGATTTTAATCCCTGCCAGACTCATCACCACGCCAAGCACCGGGATCCAGACAATCGGATTACGTGCCGCTTTAAACAGATTGGTCAGGATCATGTTGCCCAGACTACCCTGCTCCGCCAGCTCACTGTTTTTATCGCCCATACGGATCAGCACAATGGTCAGTGGGATCATCAGCACGCTGGTGATCAGATTGCCAATCAGCACGCCAAGGAACCCTTCCGGCCCGATAAGCACCGCGAGAACAGGCGCACCAAAGTAGGCCATATCAGGAAACGCACAGACCAGCGACTGGATCGCGCTGGTCTTAATATCGTGTCGGAACAGGAAACGGGAGATGCATAGCGTCAGCAGGTAGGAGCCCATCAGGCCGATGACCAGAACTGCCATAAAAGATAAATTCTGTAATTTGGAAGGATCGGTGTGCAGCGCGCCGATAAAAAGATGTAAAGGCAAGGCGAAGCGGATCACCACTGTCGCTAATACCGTCGCGTCGTCACGCTTCATATATCCGAGTTTTCCACTCAGCCAGCCTAAAAGCATTACAAAAACTAAAGGAAATAATGAGGATAAGAGTAACGTTGGCATAATATAACCTTTTTAATTTTTATCATTGATCGGGCGAACAAAGTGGCGAGTATTTATATCCATTAACACACCAGGCAATTGTGATAATCATCACATCCAATTAACCAACCGAAATAACAATAATTACTTAATCATCATTGCAATACAAATCAATAACTTAGATTATTTAGATGAATTTACATTAAGATTGTAAAATATAACCATCGACGCAGATACATCCTGAAAAATCCAACAACATACTGTAGTAAATAATCACTAAGTAAGTATTAAAACACTTTTGTAATTTAAGTAATCGAAATATCACCCTGCCGCGTGCTATAAAAAATCGAACAGACATGTTTTTAAAAGACGTCTGATAAAATAACAGTCGGCTATGCGGCATTAACTATCTGCACATTGTTTCAATTGATCATGGGGTTTTACTGCGAGGGATCCGGAGACCAAAAATCATGCTCCGGGAAATCACTGAGTTCATACTCAAAAAGGCTTTAAATGATGTTAAAAAAACGCCCACTCTACACGCACTACACTGGCTCGCTGTTGCTGGAAAATCCGCTGCTGAACAAAGGTTCCGCCTTCACCCACGAAGAGCGTCTGGCGCTGAATCTTAACGGTTTGTTGCCAAATCAGGTTGAAACCATCAGCGAGCAAACTGACCGCGCCTATTCTCAGTTTTCTGATTTCAAACGCGATATCTCCAAGCACATTTATTTGCGTAATATCCAGGACACCAACGAAACGTTGTTCTATAACCTGGTGAATTCCCATCTTGAAGAGATGTTGCCGATCATTTACACCCCGACCGTCGGCGAAGCGTGCGAGCACTTTTCAGATATCTACCGTCGCGCGCGCGGCCTGTTCATCGCCTATCCGGATCGTGATCATATCGACGAGATGCTGCAAAACTTCTCCAAAAACGATATCCGGGTAATCGTCGTCACCGACGGCGAACGCATTCTCGGGCTCGGCGATCAGGGGATTGGCGGCATGGGGATCCCGATCGGCAAACTGTCGCTCTACACTTCCTGCGGCGGCATCAATCCGGCCAATACCTTGCCGATTATGCTGGACGTCGGCACCAACAATGCCCAGCGCATTGCCGATCCGCTGTATATGGGCTGGCGTCATCCGCGCATTACCGACGGCGAATACAATGAGTTTATGGATCTGTTCATTCAGGCGGTGAAAACGCGCTGGCCGGACGTGCTGTTGCAGTTCGAAGATTTTGCTCAGACCAACGCGATGCCGCTGCTCGAGCGTTATCGCGACCAGCTTTGCTGTTTTAACGATGATATCCAGGGGACGGCGGCGGTCACGCTGGGCTGCCTGATTGCCGCCAGCCACGCGGCGGGCACGCAGCTGCGCGATCAACGCGTAACGTTTTTAGGGGCTGGTTCTGCCGGTTGCGGGATCGCCGAGAAGATTATCGCGCAGATGATTGCCGAAGGTGCCACCGAGGACGAAGCGCGCAGTCAGGTGTTTATGGTAGATCGCTTTGGTTTATTGACCGATGACATGCCTAACCTGCTCGATTTTCAGCGCAAACTGGTCACGCCGAAAGAAAAAGTCAGCCAGTGGCCGGTGGATGCGCAAAACATCTCATTGCTCGATGTGGTGCGACATTCCCAACCAACCATCTTGATTGGTGTTTCCGGGCAGCCGGGCCTGTTCACCGAAGAGATCATCCGTGAGATGCATCACCACTGCCATCACCCGATCATCATGCCGCTGTCTAACCCAACGTCCCGCGCCGAAGCCCGTCCGCAGGATGTGATTGCGTGGACCGAAGGCGCAGCGCTGATGGCCACCGGCAGCCCATTTGCCCCGGTACATTATCAGGATCGCACTTACCCGATCCCGCAGTGTAACAATGCCTATATCTTCCCTGGACTGGGGCTGGGGATCCTGGCCTCCAGAGCGCGCCGCGTCACCGACGGCATGTTGCTGGCCGCCAGTCAGGCGCTGGCAAGCCTGTCGCCGCTGGCGACCACCGGTGAAGGCTCATTGTTACCTGCGCTCGGGGATATTCAGAAAGTATCGAAAGTGATTGCTGTGGAAGTCGCCCGCACGGCTCAGCGCGAAGGCGTTGCGCCGGTGGTCTCAGAAGAAACGCTGCAAACCCGGCTGGATTCCGAATTCTGGCAGGCTACCTATCTGCCTTACAAACGCTCCTCTTTCTGATCCCTTCCTCACAGCCGGTACCTGCGTACCGGCTGCATCTCTCATCAGAAAGTGCGGACATTTCAAAAGTCATCTCATCTCACAAATCCGCAGCCACTTAAGGGCTATGATGATTTTGTCTTAATGACGTCATGAATTTGGGAGGGATGATATGGAAAGGTACCAAAATCGGGGAGGAAATTCAGGTATCGTCGCTTTCGCTATAACGGAAGATTCAATCACACTGAAGTTTAAAGATGGCTGGCATTACATCTACAACGCCGTCCGGCCAGGTCAGACAGACGTCACCCTCATGAAGGCGATGGCAAAATCCGGCAGCGGACTTCACGCCTTTATCAACCGCAAGATCCAAAATAATTACTTTCATAAATTCCACTAAACACGAAAAAGGCGGCAATCGCCGCCTCTTCTGCTTACTTCGTTAAATCACTCATTTGAGCTTATTTATACAGCTCAGCGGTACCGTACATCTGGTTGTTACCGGAAGCACCGATGATGCGGTATGAACTTGCACCCGCCTCATTAGCTTTGGCTTTCAGTTCTGATTGCAGACCAGAAAGATCACCCACTGATGATGCGCTTACCACACCGATTGCCTGCTGACCGGCCGGAGCAGACTGAACTTCAGTTGCTGCCAGAGTAGAAAATGAAGCGGTAGCCAGTGTCAGAGCGGCGATTGTCATTGCGATGGTTTTCATGATGTTTTGTCCTGTCAGTCAATGTTGTGCGGGTTACCTTCTTCAGCAACCCCGGTTTCGGGTCAACGTTAGTTATTAATTAACGTTCAATAAGTAAATGATAGAGAGTGCGGGAAGTTTACGCAAGCAATTTGTTTAATGAGTGTTAACTTATTGTGCGATCGAGTGACAGGAGGGTAAAAACGTGTTTAAGGAATTGGGAGACAGGCGACGGAGGGAATTGGTCACCTGTAAGCATGATTATGATTTGTTCGGCGCGCGCGGCGGCCGGGCAATCAGATTACCAGGCTTGTCATAGTAACGGCCCGGCCAGGGTCTTGCTAAAGCATGGAGATACGTTGAAGAACTTAGCCCCGCAGCGCGTCAAACCGATGCCAGCATAGTGCCTTTCTTGCGAAGTGCCGCGATGAAATAGAAATTGAAGAAAGTGACCAAATCGATCCACCAAATATTTAATATCTGTATGCCTGAAATGCCATGCGTTGTTGCACAAGAAAACGCCACCCTTTATACCGGATGAACTTAAAAAGAATATTGGGAATAACTAAAATGGTGCCGACTACCGGAATCGAACTGGTGACCTACTGATTACAAGTCAGTTGCTCTACCTACTGAGCTAAGTCGGCATTTTGAGGTGTTACCGGGGAACTACGGGGTGATAAATTATTGAAATTTGATGCCGCAGTCAAGCCCCCACAGGTGCGTTTGCTGGTTTTCTCGTCATTCTGCGCAAATTAATGAATTTGCACCGGTTTCACGAACAAAAATCCACCGGTGCAGCGGCATTACGGACGCACTAAATCGTCGCCGTAACCAATCCATTTGTAGGTTGTCAGGGCTTCTAATCCCATCGGGCCGCGGGCGTGCAGTTTTTGCGTGCTGACCGCCACTTCTGCGCCTAAACCGAACTGGCCGCCGTCGGTGAAACGGGTGCTGGCGTTGACGTACACCGCCGAGGAATCAACTTCACGCACGAAGCGGTCCGCACTGCTGATCGAACGGGTGAGGATCGCATCCGAATGTTCGGTGCCGTAGGTGCGGATATGCGCCACGGCGGCATCGAGATCGGCGACCACGGTGACGTTCAGATCCAGCGACAGCCATTCATCCTGATAATCCTCTTCTGTCACCGCCAGCACGTTCGCCGGACCGTTTTGCAGATGCGCCATAGCGGAGTCGCTGGCGTGCAGCGTCACGCCTGCGCGGTGCATTCTGGCGCTCAGTTCCGGCAGGAAACGCGCGGCAATAGCCTGATGCACCAGCACGGTTTCCAGGCTGTTACAGGCGCTCGGACGTTGCACTTTCGCGCTTTCGATGATGGTCAGCGCTTTGTCGAAATCAACGCTCTCATCGACGAAGGTATGACACACGCCGATACCGCCGGTGATCACCGGAATGGTCGACTGCTCGCGGCACAGCTTGTGCAGTGCCGCGCCACCGCGTGGGATCAGCATGTCGACGTATTTATCCAGACGTAGCAGCTCGGCCACCAGCGCGCGATCCGGGCTGTCGATAGCCTGAACGGCGGCTTTCGGCAATCCGCACTCTTCCAGCGCCTGCTGAATGACTTTGACCGTCGCCTGATTGGTGTGATGCGTCTCTTTACCGCCGCGCAGGATCACCGCGTTACCGGTTTTCAGACACAGGCTGGCAACGTCGATGGTGACGTTCGGGCGCGCTTCATAAATCACGCCGATCACGCCGAGCGGCACACGGCGGCGCTCAAGGCGCAGACCGCTGTCCTGCAATGAACCGTCGATCACCTGCCCGACCGGATCACTCAGGCGGCAGACGTCGCGCACGTCGCTGGCAATCGCCGATAAACGGGCGGGCGTCAGCAACAGGCGGTCTAATAAGGCTTCGCTCATGCCGCTTTCACGTGCAGTGGACATGTCGAGCTCGTTGGCAAGAATAATGCTCTGGCTGTTGGCCTCGAGCATATCGGCCATCAGCCTCAGCGCGCGATTTTTCTGCGCGGTGCTGAGGGTGGCAAGCTGCCAGGACGCGGCTTTCGCGGCCTTGCCCATCTCGTTAAGCATGGTAACTCCTTAACTGACAATCATGTCGTCACGATGAACGGCCACCGGGCCGTACTCGTAACCGAGAATTTCGCTGATCTGCTGGGAATGATGACCGGCAATCATGCGCATCGCATCGCTGTTATAGCGGCTGACGCCGTGCGCCAGGTCACGCCCGTTCAGATTACGGATGCGGATCACCTCACCACGCGAGAAATCACCTTTCACTTCGCGGATGCCTTTGGGCAGCAACGAACTGCCGCGCTCAAGCATCGCCGCAACCGCACCATCATCAATGGTGATTTCACCGGCAGGTGGAGCACCGAAGATCCAGCGCTTACGGTTCTCCAGCGGCGTCTCCATCGCATGGAAACGTGTACCGACGGACACGCCGTTGATCACATCCGCGATCACCCCCGGCAAACTCCCGGCGGCAATAATGGTATCAACACCAGCACGGCACGCGACGTCCGCCGCCTGCAATTTGGTGGCCATACCGCCGGTGCCGAGGCCCGAGACGCTGTCACCGGCGATGCCGCGCAGGGCGTCATCGATGGTAGTGATCTCACGGATAAGCTCCGCTTCGGGGTTAGTGCGCGGATCGGCGGTGAACAGGCCGCGCTGATCGGTCAGCAGCAGCAGTTTATCTGCACCGGCCAGGATCGCCGCCAGCGCCGATAAATTATCGTTATCACCAACTTTGATCTCCGCCGTCGCAACCGCATCGTTCTCGTTAATCACCGGTACAATATGGTTATCGAGCAGCGCATTCATGGTGTCGCGGGCGTTCAAAAAACGCTCACGATCTTCCAGATCGGCACGGGTCAGCAGCATCTGGCCGATGTGAATACCGTAAATAGAGAACAATTGCTCCCAGAGCTGAATTAAACGGCTTTGCCCGACGGCAGCCAGCAGCTGTTTGGAAGCAATGGTGGCGGGGAGTTCGGGGTAGCCAAGGTGTTCGCGCCCGGCGGCTATCGCGCCCGAGGTCACAATCACAATCCGATGCCCTGCCGCATGTTGCTGCGCGCACTGGCGGACAAGCTCAACAATGTGAGCCCGGTTGAGGCGGCGGGAACCGCCAGTGAGCACGCTGGTGCCCAGTTTTACAACCAGTGTTTGGCTGCCACTCATAGTCATCTGCCGTTTAATTAGTGTGTTTGATTGAAATGAAACGCTTTGCTTTGATGTGTTTGTATCAGGAGAGAAGCGTTATGCCAACCGGCATAACGCTATAATAGCAGCATTCATGATGGGAATGGGTAGTACGCAATGGTGCAAAAGATCAGGCGGAAAGCTTCACCGGTTCTTCGCTGAAATCATCAGCGGGTTCCAGTTTGAGCGACATCTCTACGATCATGGCATTGAGTTTTTTGTGAAACCCTACCAACGTCGTCTCAAGCTTCTCGCGGACTTCAGCATCCTTAATGTTTTGAGCCTTCCAGTCGCCTTCTTTGTCGAACAAACCGAAGTGATACACATAGGTAAAACGTTCGGCTTCGGCCTGTAACTCAATCCACCAGCCCCAGAACTCACGCTTCTCTGGCGCGGGCTTCACGTTGACACAGACAGCTAAGCAGTCAAAGAAAAAGCGGTCGTTCTCGCATTTCCCTTCTCTAATGTACGGCCCTAACGTACCGAAACGTTTCATTAGCCTGCTTTTAGGATGACCACTTGGTAACGTCATAGTACAACCTCCATATATAGACGCTCCTTTTTAGCAAAACGTTAAGAATAAGCAACCATTAAGTTATTGCATTCTCTTTTGCAGCCAGCCGCAAATCTCATGTAATGCACGATCAAAGTGCTGATAAAGCGGCTCGCTCTGGATAGCCATCAGCTTGCCGTCAGAGGAGGAATCCGCTATCAGCTTGGCTTCGCTCTTCGGGCTGAACACGTCGTTCTCCCAGTAGGCAGCCAGCATTGGCGTCGGCGTTCTGCGCCCCAGAAGGCCCTGCATTTTCAGAGAATAACGATTAAGTTCGGTTTTCAGCGCCGAGTCCGACGCACTGGACATGCCGATGCGGCTGGCGAGCACGTCCATGTACATATCCGGCACCTGCTCCTGACATTTTGGGTCACTGAGCAGCGTGTGCACCAGCGCGCCCAGTGTGGCGACAGCGCGCACGCGGCGCGGTTCGAGATACGCCAGACGCACGGCAACGTTGGCGCCAAAACGGTAACCAAGCAGGCTGACGCGACCGGCATCCACCCAAGGAACATTCGGCAACTGCTGTAGCACCTGCTGATGCAGGAAGCTGGTATCCTGCGTCAGTTTCCACTTCGCGGAAAACCCGATCGACGGCATGTCGATAGTCAGCATCGCAATGCCCATTGGCGCGAGATAAGACCGGAACAGGCGCTGATGGTCACTTTGTAGCGTATCCAGTCCGCCGCAGACCATCACCGTCGGGAACGGCGCTTTGCCTTCGTTCGGCAGGTGCAGGAAACCGGTGATCGGCGCGCCGCCGGGGATCGCAAAATCCAGCTCTTTGAGTTCATAAGGCGAATGCTCGGAAGATTTCTCGAACGCTTTGTTCGCCAGCGCCTCGGCCTGTTCCGCCAACGTATCGCCCTTCAGATGCGGGTAACCGGCGATGCTGTAAAGGTTGGCGGCTTTCAGCCAGTATTCGCTGGCCAGATCCGCATCCTGCTCTTCTGCGGCTTTCTTCTGCCAGAGCATGGCCTGATTCGACCATTCATAAATCCAGTTGCCGTTGCGATAGCCGATGACCGTATCGAGCAGCAGCGGATCGCTGTGCTCGGCTTTGCACACCGCAATGCGCGACAGCACCTCTTCCACTTCGAGCGGATCTACGCCGCGCCACATCCACATCAAACGGTTAATGGTTCGGTACCAGCAATTCACCGTATCCCCTTCCAGCGCAGAGTGCATCGGCGGGTTGGCATTGTGATGATGAACGCGACGGACCAGCGTCGAGGTTTCCGGGTATTTGAAGGAAGGTTTGAACAGTTTTTCCGTGAGATTGACTGGCGCCATAATGCGTAATCCTCCGTTAGCAAGCAGATGGTCGCCCGCAGGCCACCCTTTCATGACGGGATTATAACGTGTTAACGGTGCGACAAGACAGGAGTGAGGTCAAACAGAAGGGATTTCAAGTCAATGAAAGCAAAACGCCCGGCAATGAGCCAGGCGTCTTTTATCAAGCGCAGTAAATCATTTTCCCACTAAAGGAGGAACAAACACCACGCCCATATCCCACGGCTGTTCGATCCAGGTGTTCTGCGGGATGTCTATCACGTAATCATCGACCAGCGGTGCGCCAGCGGGTTTAGCAAAGATAGTGATGAAGTGAGCTTTCGGGTACATCTCACGGATGGCTTTCGCGGTGCCGCCGGTGTCTACCAGATCGTCGATTACGATAAAGCCTTCACCGTCGCCTTCTGCGCGTTTCAGCACTTGCATTTCGCGCTGATTGTCATGGTCGTAGCTGGAGATGCAGACGGTGTCTACGTGACGGATACACAGTTCGCGCGCCAGCAACGCTGCCGGAACCAGACCACCACGGCTGACTGCAATAATGCCTTTCCATTGTTCTGCCGGCAGCAGGCGTTTAGCCATCGTGCGGGCGTGGATTTGCAGCATGTCCCAGGTTACAACGTATTTTTCGCTCATAAAGGTGTCCCAGCCAGTGAAAAGACGGCTTCTAAGAATGTATTCGGGGGAAAAAAGGTTGCGCGGGATTATAGAGATTCTGGCTCACAAAAACCAGCGATTATCTGGCATCAGGTGCCCAAAAACCCTGGATTTTCTGCCCGCATACGCGCACAGCGTAAGATTAAGTGATATTCTGTCAGGCCACTCGCCACAACGTCTGGCGGGGATTACTTAACCTTAAACCTACAGCATCTCAATCAGTTCGCCTGCACATGGAGCCTGAATGAGCTGACTGTTACAGGAGACTTATAGTGTCTGAACTGTCTCAGCTTTCGCCACAACCGTTGTGGGATATTTTTGCCAAAGTATGTTCAATTCCGCACCCTTCTTATCATGAAGAAGCGCTTGCAAATCACATCGTTGAATGGGCACAGGAAAAAGGTATCCACGCTGAGCGTGATGAGGTCGGCAACATTTTGCTGCGCAAACCGGCCACCCAGGGCATGGAAAACCGCAAAGCCGTCGCCCTGCAGGCTCACCTCGACATGGTGCCGCAGAAGAACAACGATACCGTTCATGATTTCACTAAAGATCCCATCCAGCCGTTCATCGAAGACGGTTGGGTAAAAGCACGCGGCACCACGCTGGGTGCTGATAACGGCATTGGTCTGGCCTCTGCGCTGGCGGTTCTGGCAGATGAAAGCGTCGAACACGGCCCGCTGGAAGTGCTGCTGACTATGACTGAAGAAACCGGTATGGCGGGCGCATTCGGCCTGCAACCAAACTGGTTACAGTCTGAAATCCTGATCAACACCGATTCCGAAACCGAAGGCGAAATCTACATGGGTTGCGCGGGCGGGATCGATTTCACTGCCACGCTGCCATTAAGCCGCGAAGCCGTTCCGGCCGGTTTCAGCACGCTGAAACTGACCCTGAAAGGTCTTAAAGGCGGTCACTCAGGCGCTGATATTCATCTGGGTCTGGGCAATGCCAGCAAACTGCTGGCCCGTTTCCTGGCCGATCACGCGCAATCCCTCGGTCTGCGCCTGCTGGACTTCACCGGCGGCACGCTGCGTAACGCGATCCCACGCGAAGCCATCGCCACGCTGGCTATTGCTTCTGACAAAGCTGACGCGCTGAAAGCGGCTGCGCAGGAATTCCTGGCGACGATCCAGTTCGAACTGTCTGCGGTAGAGAAGAAAATCGCGCTGGTGGTTGAACCGGCTGAAAGCCCGGCGAAAGTGCTGACTGTCGACTCACAGGACAAATTCCTCGCACTGCTCAATGCCACACCAAACGGTGTGATCCGCATGAGCGATGACGTGAAAGGCGTGGTCGAAACCTCCCTGAACGTCGGCGTTGTTACCATGAAAGAGGACGAAGTGGCGATCAACAGCCTGATCCGTTCCCTGATCGACAGCGGGAAAGAGTACGTGGTCAGCATGCTGAACTCACTCAGCGCGTTGTCTGGCGCGAAAAGTCTGGCAAAAGGCAGCTATCCGGGCTGGAAACCAGAGCCAAGCTCACCGGTCATGACGCTGGTGCGTGAAACTTACGAAACGCTGTTCAATAAAACTCCGAACATCATGGTGATCCACGCCGGTCTGGAATGCGGTCTGTTCAAAAAACCGTACCCGGATATGGACATGGTCTCCATCGGGCCAACCATCACCGGCCCGCACTCGCCGGATGAGCAGGTTGAAATCGAAAGCGTTGAACTGTATTGGAAACTGCTGACGGCGTTGCTGAAAGCGATTCCTGAGCGTAAGTAATTGTTTTAGCTCCTCCCCCTGCGAAGGGGGAGGTCGGGAGGGGGTTTAGCGGTCAACTCAGAAGTCGTTTGCTATACCCCCCCTTCGCAGGGGAGCAGCTAACATTATTCCCAGGGCAACAGCAACTGCCGCTCTATCTGCGGATCCTGCAACGTTACGTGCAACCCGACCAGCCTGACGCCACGCCCGCCTCGCCGTTGATCCCAGGCTTCACGCGCCACTTTCAGTAAATCTTCTTTATTGAGCACCGGCCAGACGTGTTCCTGCGTGGTCTGCTGAAAATCATGGAATTTGAGTTTTACGCCTTGCCGCGCGATGCGAAGAGTAGGACTGACTTTGCTCAGCCGCGTATGCAGTTCGGGATATAAGCGTTCGATCAACGCCGCACACTCTTCCCAACTGTGTATGTCTTCCGCCAGCGTCCGCTCGACGCCCACCGATTTCCGCAGCCGTTCAGCGGAAATTTCACGCTCGTCGATACCCTGACAGCGCTCCCACAGGACACGGCCAAACTTGCCAAAACCTTTGAGCAACGCGGCCAGATCATAGCGTTGCACATCGCCGCAGGTAATAAGTCCGTGTTCCTGCAAGCGCTGGGCAGTCACTTTTCCGACGCCGGGAATTTTGCTCAGCGGTAAATCTTGTAAAAACGCGTCGACTTTATCCGGCGTGATCACGAACTGGCCGTTGGGTTTATTCAGGTCAGAGGCGATTTTCGCCAGAAACTTGATGGGCGCGATACCAGCCGAAGCGGTCAGATTGATTTCATCAGAGATCGCCTGACGAATTTCTGCGGCGATAAGCGTGGCGGAACCGTTGCACTGGGTGGCATCGGAGACATCCAGATAGGCTTCGTCGAGGGACAAAGGTTCGATAAGCGGCGTATAACGCGCAAAGATTTCACGGATGTGGTTAGAGGCTTCTTTATAGGCTTCCATTCTGCCAGGGATGACTTTCAGGTGCGGGCAAAGTTTCAGCGCCATCCCGGTGGGCATCGCGCTGTGGACGCCGAATTTACGGGCCGGATAGTTGGCGGTGCTTATCACACCACGACGATCGCGGCTGCCGCCGATGGCGATCGGAATGTCGCGCAGGGACGGATCATCGCGCATCTCAACGGCCGCGAAAAAGCAGTCCATATCCACGTGAATGATTTTACGCATAGCCCTCCCCTGATAACTGTATAAGTATACAGTTAAGAGATGCAATTTCAAACACAGAAAATAATGGTTAATTTCACTTAATGAATCAGGCCTGGTGGCAAGTACAAACAATTAACATTAAGAAATCTATTATTCATTATTTGGTGATTGCTAAAAATTTAATCAGTATTAATATGGCAACGTTTCAGACAGTCAGTACATAAGAATCAATCAGTGGCGGTCTTAAAGATGGTGACATCTTCAGACAAAACATCAGAATTATTATTAAGCAGGATTTAGAATGATCAGAATCGCGCTGTTCCTTGCGATGCTCCTCAGTTTGCCTTTATTTACAGCAAATTACGCCGTGGCCAGCGAACCTGTCCCGGTTAACGCTGCGCTTAAAAAGCAGTTGTTAGGCGCTCCGGTATATATCCAGATTTTCAAGCAAGAACGTAAACTCGAATTGTACGCCCAGCTCGACGGCGAATTTCGTCTGATCGGCAGCTATGGCATCTGTGACTTTTCTGGTGGTTTGGGGAATAAACGTCGTGAAGGCGACTTCAAAAGCCCGGAAGGTTTCTACAATGTGGATATCCACCACCTGAAACCAGACAGCCGCTTTTATCGCGCGATCAATATCGGTTTCCCGAACGCCTATGACATTTCCCAGGGTTACTCAGGCAAGTACCTGATGATCCACGGTAACTGTAAATCCATTGGTTGCTATGCGATGACCGACGGCTACATGGATGAAATTTTCACCTATGTTCAGGCCGCTTTCCAGTATGGTCAGCGTAATCTGCAAATCAGCATTTACCCGTTCCGTATGACGGATGCCAACATGCAGGCACATAAAAACTCAAGCTACATTAACTTCTGGCGTCAACTTCAGCCGGGATATGCGTACTTTGAGAAACACCATCAGGCACCGAACGTGGTGGTGACTGACGGTAAATATGAAGTGCTTCAGCCGCTGTCCAATACCCCGCTGTCCTCACAGCTGGCGTTCACCCAGGTGAAATAACGCGAACTCGCCTGGGGCAATTTTGTTCCAGGTTTCGTTTGCAGTCAGCGGTTGCGTGGCAATCACGGTGACGACATCATTGGGTGTCGTCTGCTGCTGAAAATCAATCTCCACATCCTGATCTAACAACGTGGCCTTGCCAAACGGGGCGCGGCGGGTGATCCAATACAAATTTGTCGAACAATAGGCCATCACAAAATGCCCGTCCGACAACAGCATGTTAAACACCCCTTTCTGCCGTAACTCATCCGCCAGCGACGCAATATAGCGAAATACCGCAGGCCAGCTCGCAGGCCGGCGCGGATAACGTTCCGTCAACTTGTGCAGCAGCCAGCAAAAAGCATATTCGCTGTCGGTCTGACCTATCGGGCGCAGCGTGCCGGTATCGAGCTGGCGATAACCGCGCAGCTGACCGTTGTGTGCATAGGTCCAGTTGCGGCCCCACAGTTCGCGGGTAAACGGATGGGTATTCTCCAGTGCCACTTCGCCACGGTTTGCCTGACGGATATGGGAAATTACCGCACAAGATTTGATTGGGTATTCCTGAACCAGGCGGGCGATGGGCGAATTAAAGCTCGGCAGCGGATCTTTAAAAGTACGACAGCCATTCCCCTCGTAAAAGGTAATGCCCCAACCGTCTTTATGCGGGCCTGTCCCGCCACCGCGCTGCACTAATCCACTGAAGCTAAAGCAAATATCAGTAGGAACGTTAGCGCTCATCCCGAGCAATTCGCACATCTCCCGCCTCCTTTACAACAAAGGTCTTATGCCTTCGCCATCTCTTTTTCGATCAAGAGAATTAAAATATGAATGACTTTAATATGGATTTCCTGCACACGGTCTGCAAAACCAAAGTGCGGAACGCGAATTTCCACGTCGGCAGAACCGTCCATTTTGCCGCCGTCTTTACCGGTCAGGGTAATGACTTTCATGCCTTTGGCACGGGCCGCTTCGATGGCTTTAATCACGTTGCCAGAATTGCCTGAAGTCGAGATGCCGAGCAGCACGTCGCCTTTCTGGCCTACGGCTTCAAGATAGCGGGAGAAAATGTATTCGTAACCGAAATCGTTGCCGACACAAGAGATGTGGCTGACGTCGGAAATCGCAATCGCCGGATAGCCCGGACGGTTTTCGCGGTAGCGGCCCGTCAGTTCTTCCGCGAAGTGCATAGCGTCGCAGTGGGAACCGCCGTTGCCGCAGGAAATCACTTTCCCGCCCGCTTTAAAGGAATCTGCCAGCAGTACTGCTGCACGTTGAATAGACTCAATATTTGCCGGATCGCTGATAAATTTATTCAGCGTTTCAGCAGCTTCGTTCAGTTCAGTACGGATAATGTCCTGGTACATAGCAACCTCTTTTATGTCCATTTGCAGCCGTGTTGTACGCGGCCGATAGCAATAAAACTTTCCGCTGTGCAGTGTAACGGATCGGCGGATCGCCGAGAAGCAATGAAGCGGTAATGATTCCGATAGTTTCCATTTTTGACGCTTCGTGCGGCCGGTTTGTGAGCTGTGTTGTAATTAGTATGTAAACACATTGATAAAGAAATGAGCATGGACTAAAACCATTATATCCCTACAACAGGTCAGACCTCCTACTACTCAGGGGCTTTACTATGATGGTTCTTAGCATTGTTGCATTTGTCGTTATCCTGGGCGCGCTGTTCTATCACCGCGTCAATCTCCCGCTTAGCAGCCTGATTTTGCTGGCGTTTACCGCCGTGATGGGCGCAATCAACCTGTGGACGCTGTGGCTGTTGCTGCCGCTGGCGATCATTTTGGTGCCACTGAACATCCCTGCCGTACGCCGCGCATTATTCTCGGGACCGGCGCTTCGCACCTTCCGCAAGGTCATGCCCGCCATGTCCCGCACGGAAAAAGAAGCCATTGAAGCCGGTACGACGTGGTGGGAAGGCGATCTGTTTGGCGGTAAGCCAGACTGGAAAAAGTTGCAAGATTACCCGGAACAACGCCTGACCGAAGAAGAGCAGCGCTTTATCGACGGGCCGGTGGAAGAAGCCTGCCGCATGGCGAATGATTTTGAGATAACCCATGAACTGGCCGATTTGCCGCCGGAGCTGTGGGCGTATCTGAAAGAACATCGCTTCTTCGCGATGATCATTAAGAAAGAGTACGGCGGTCTGGAATTCTCCGCTTACGCTCAGGCGCGCGTTTTACAGAAACTGGCGGGGGTATCAGGGATACTGGCGATCACCGTCGGCGTACCGAATTCCCTCGGTCCGGGCGAGCTGCTGCAACATTACGGCACTGAAGAACAAAAGGATCACTATCTGCCACGTCTGGCCGAAGGTCTGGAAATTCCGTGTTTCGCGCTGACCAGCCCCGAAGCCGGTTCTGATGCCGGTGCGATCCCGGATTTCGGTATCGTCTGTAAAGGCCAGTGGCAGGGCAAAGAAGTGCTCGGCATGCGCCTGACGTGGAATAAGCGTTACATCACGCTCGCCCCGATTGCCACCGTGCTCGGTCTGGCGTTCAAACTGAAAGATCCCGATCACCTGCTCGGCAATGATACAGAACTGGGCATCACCTGTGCGCTGATCCCAACGGATACTAAAGGCGTAGAAATCGGCCATCGTCACTTCCCGCTTAACGTCCCGTTCCAGAACGGCCCTACGCGTGGTAATGACATCTTCGTGCCTATCGACTACATCATCGGCGGCCCGAAAATGGCCGGCCAGGGCTGGCGTATGCTGGTGGAATGTTTGTCGGTTGGCCGTGGCATTACGCTGCCATCCAACTCAACCGGCAGCCTGAAATCACTGGCGCTGGCGACCGGCGCTTACGCCTATATCCGCCGTCAGTTCAAACTGCCGATCGGCAAAATGGAAGGTATCGAAGAACCGCTGGCGCGCATTGCGGGTAACGCTTACGTGATGGACGCTGCGGCGACGCTTATCACCAACGGCATCATGCTTGGCGAAAAACCGGCGGTGCTGTCGGCGATTGTGAAATACCACTGTACGCACCGTGGCCAGCGCGCCGTGATGGATGCAATGGATATCACCGGCGGGAAAGGCATTATGCTCGGTAAAAGCAACTTTGTGGCCCGTACCTATCAGGGCGCGCCAATCGCGATTACCGTTGAAGGTGCCAATATTCTCACCCGTAGCATGATTATTTTCGGTCAGGGCGCGATCCGTTGTCATCCTTACGTTCTGCGTGAAATGGCGGCGGCAGAGAAAAACGATCTGGTTGATTTTGACCGCGCACTGTTCGGACATCTTGGCCACGTCGGCGGCAACACGATGCGTAGTTTCTGGCTCGGCCTGACCCGCGGCCGTACCAGCGATACGCCGGTGAACGACGCCACTGCCCGCTACTATCAGCACATCAACCGTCTGAGTGCCAACCTGGCGCTGCTGGCCGACGTGTCGATGGGCGTGCTCGGCGGCAGCCTGAAACGTCGTGAACGTATTTCGGCGCGCCTCGGCGATATCCTCAGCCAGATGTATCTGGCGACCGCCACGCTGAAACGTTTTGATGAAGAAGGTTGTCACGAAGCTGATTTACCGCTGGTTCACTGGGGCGTGCAGGATTGTCTGCATCAGGCAGAAGTGGCGATTGACGATTTGCTGCGTAACTTCCCGAACCGCTTGGTCGCAGGCGTGATGCGTCTGGTGGTGTTCCCGCTCGGCGGCACTCACGCGGCACCGTCCGACCGTCTGGATCACGAACTGGCGCGTATTCTGCAAGTGCCATCCGCAACCCGCAGCCGCATCGGTCGCGGTCAGTATCTGACGCCAAGCGAGCACAACCCGGTCGGTCTGCTGGAGCAGGCGCTGGAAGATATTCTGGCTGCTGAACCGGTTCATAAACGCCTGTGCGAGGCGATGGGGAAAAAGCTGCCGTTCACCCGTCTGGATATTCTGGCGCAAAAAGGTCTGGATGCCGGTCATCTGAGCGCCGACGATGCGCGTATTCTTAGTCGCGCGGAAGAGAGCCGTCTGCGGTCTATCAACGTTGACGAGTTCGAACCGCACGAATTGGCCGCACACCAGCCAAAGCAAAAGGAAGCCAGCGTAAAAAAGGATGAAGCGAAACCGCGTCATACCGAAGCCGCGTAATCCCAAAGAGTAACGGATCAAAAAAGCCTGGGTGTTCACACACTCAGGCTTTTTGTTTTCAACCTTTCTGAGGATTACCCTAAATAATTCGGGTTGCAGAAAGGCGGCAGCGCGAAATCTGACGGGTAATCAGAAGAAGTATTTAAAGCGGACACGCCCGCCATACCGCTGATCGCTGTCGTTATCGTTGCTGTAGTTTTTATCTGCTTCCAGCATCGACACATACGCGCCCAGATAGACGTTGAAGTTTTTCATGTCCATCACGTTCGGGATCAGGTAACTCGCGTGGATAGTATGAATATCGTAGCTGCCCGGTTCGCTGAACCAGTCATCACCGGCGTTATAGTTATCCACCGGACGCAGGCCGTTGGCATTGAACTCTTCAATGCGGTTATGCGCGAAGATGTAACCCAGTTCGAAGTTCTTCCACAGCGCATTGGTGCCGACGGTAAAGTCTTTCTCGTCGGAAGCATCCATGTACGCCGTACTCAGGTTCGCCACAATGCCATCCTGCGGATCGGCTTTCTGACCGTTCCACGTCATCGTCATACCGTAACCGTTACGTTTGGACTGATCGATGGTTTCACCCTGATCGTTTTTATAACCGTAAGCATTATTGACGACGTTGGTTTCCATTGCCGCCGCAATGGAGAACGCATCCCCTTTCCAGGCAATGATCGGACGCAGGTACGCGACGTTTTTATCCTGTTCGAGTTTGTTGCCGTGGTAATTTTGATCGGCAAACAGCGAGGTGCCGTTTTCCATCAGCGTGTTCAGCTCGAAATACCAGTTACCGATATTTTTGTTCAGCAGAATATTACCGCCGCTGTCGCTACGTCCGCGCCCTTCTTTCATCATGTACACATAGCCGTAGCCATCAGCGTACAAATCGTTAGCGGTGTTACCGGAGTATTCGATAAAGGTATCCTGATTCAGCGGGAACATATCGTACGCTTCGAAGCGTCCAATTTTCGCCATCCAGTTTTTCTCTTCACCGAAGAAGAATGCCGCATCATCGACATTGGTCGACCCGTTGAGATCCGCAGTCGGCTGCACGGAGAAACCAGAGAATTGTCCGTTGTCATTACGGCGGTAACCATCAAGGCCAATCAACAAACGGCCGTTAACATCCCAGCGTTCATTGCTGCCCGCCCATTTATTTCCGTCACCGCTTTTAGCCGATATTAATTGACCGGTGCGGCTTGCGCCGTCTACGTTAAATTCCACGTCACCATACAGTTTCAAATTATCGAAACCGTTAAGCGTTAAAGGTTTGGTTGTGGAAATACCATCAGATTTTACTTCGACAGGCGTCGCTTCTTTTACGCTGGCTATTTCCTGCTCGCGTTGTACATCTTGTTTTTTCAACTGTTGGATCTGTTTCTCTGCTGTATCTGCCCGAGCCTCAGCCTGCTGAAGACGTTGCTCAAGCAGTGCCATTCGGGCTTCCAGACTGGAGGACGAACCAGAAGCCAGCGCGGAACCCGACACAGCAAGACCAATCAATAATGCAATCGGCTTAATTCTTCTCATGTGTTGATGTCCTTTTCTTATACCCAGATTGACGTTCATCAATTAATTAAATTGAGCTGTAATATTTATATGAATAAAAGCCAGAGGAATATTGGCGAGATGAGAAGATAAAGGCGGGAGGAATAAACTGTCAAAATACTATCCGATGAAACGTGAAGTAAAACTGGTATAACGAAATTTCGCACCTACAAAACCAATAAACGTAACACGGGGCGCCTTTATTCAAAGCGCCCCGTTAATAGATTATTTAGATAAATACGATTTAATTATTTATCGGCTGAATCAACAATACTCAGCTTTTTTTAGGGCGGACTTTCGCAGTCAGACCTTTGAGGAAATAGCGCAAAACCTGATCGCCGCACGGACGGTAGTTCTTGTGGCCTTCTTTGCGGAAGAACGCGCTCAGTTCACCTTCAGAGACTTTGAAGTCCGCCGCATTCAACACGGCGATCAAATCTTCGGTTTTCAGCTCAAACGCCACACGGAGTTTTTTCAGCATGATGTTATTGGTCAGACGTTTTTCCACTTCCGGCGCCGGGAAGCGATCGTCTTTGCCACGTTTGAAGGTAATCAGGCCATTGAGGAAATTGGCCATCACTTCGTCAGGCACTTCCATATAACCTTCTTCGTCTTCTTTTTTCAGATAACGGGACATTACGTCAGGGCTGACCGGCGTGCCCGTTGTCTTGAGGATCTCAATCAGTTGACCTTCGCTCATATCCAGCATGTAGCGGACGCTGCGTAAGACATGGTTGTGCATCATAATTCTGTATTCCTGTTAAAAGTAAACCGAGGAAATGCCACCGGGTTTACCCCTACGCACCTCGAAGGCGGGCATTATACAAGAAACTCACAGGATTAGCTGAACTGACGGATGCGTGCGATGAGAGACTCCACGTCATCAATTTGTGATGCTGTAATAATTAACTTTTGCCCCAGGCTCAACGCATGGCGCTGGCAATCGGCACGCATCGCGTCGTCTTTGATGGTATCGAGATCGGCAACGTGCGCCAGCCCGATGGTGCGACGGATCAGCTCCGCGCCACAGTAGCCGACCGCATCGCGCCAGACGTCCTGCAGGAAAATCTCCGAGTAGCCCGGTTCCGCCAGTGCCGGATCCTGTGATTTCTCGCGCGCCAGCTGCAGGAAACGTTCGGTGAAACTCAGCCACAGCTCGCGCACATCTTTCAGGCGTTGCTCACGCCCGTCCGCCGCCTCGCGCACGCCCACCAGCCCTGGCAGACCGCAATAGTTCAGCAGAAGGTTACCGATAGCCGAACCGGGATCAAATCCGATCGGGCCGTAATAGCCAAACTCAGCATCAATCGCTTTCAGTTTGCCTTCGGCGACAAAAATCGAGCCGCTGTGAATATCGCCGTGCAGCAGCGCTTCGGCTTTACTCAGAAAACGATGTTTCAGCGAAGCTACCGCCAGACGCAGCGATTTATCTTCACGCAGCGCGATCACTTCCGGCAGCAACACCGGATCAACGTTATTGCGCTCGTGATCGACATACGGATCGGTGAAGAACAGATCTTCGGTGATCTGACACAGTTCAGGGTTGGTAAACCGCGAAACCTCGGCTTTCTTGGTCTGCGCGTTCTGATAAAAATCGGAAGTGTGGAACAGCGTCTGCGCCAGATATTCCCCCAGCTGGCTGGCGGCCTGCGGGAAATATTTCCCCTGCACCAGCTCGCTGCGCCAGATCTGATGATCCGATAAATCTTCCTGCACCATCACCGCCAGTTCCGCATCGTGATGCAAAACGGTGACGGTATGCTGCGGGCAATATTTTCCGTGAATAATCAGGGTTTCGGCTTCGATTCGGGCGCGATCTAACGTCAGCGGCCAGGATTCGCCCACGCAGCGTACGTAAGGCAGTGCCTGTTTGACGATCACCCGGCTTTTCCCCGCCGTATCGCGGATCTTAAACACCAGATTCAGGTTTCCGTCACCGATTTCATCGGCGGTCACCAGGGATTGCGGATCCGCCACGCCACCAAACTGGCGGGCATATTCAACGGCATCTGCGGCGGTAAACGTGTAGTAGCGCGACATCCTGACCTCTCGAATTCTTTTTTCAGCCTTAAAAGCGTTTAGACGTCTATACATCTATAAAACATGTTGGCAGAATAAGTAATCAGATGCAACCGGGCAACAAGGATTTAACCAACCATGCAAAGCCTCACAACCACCAGTTTACGTATTCGTGAAAATCAGCTGTGGATCCTCGATCAGCAGGCCCTGCCGCAGCGCTCAGACTGGCGCGAATGTCGCGACGTCAGTGAGCTGGTGGATCACATCCGCAGCCTGCGCGTACGGGGCGCACCGCTGATTGGCTTATCCGCCAGCCTGCTTCTGGCACTGCTGGCCGAAAACGGCATGCCGCAGGATGTGCTGCATCATTCACTGGACCGGCTTCGCGCCTCGCGCCCGACGGCGGTGAACCTGATGAACAATCTTGACCGGATGAAAATTGCTTTGCAGCGACCTGATTTCGTTTCCGCGCTGGTGGACGAAGCATTGCGTTTAGTAGATGAAGACCGCGCATTATGCGAGAGCATTGCGACGCACGGCGCGACACTGGTTACGCCCGGCAGTCGCTTACTGACCCACTGTAATACGGGCGGGCTGGCAACCGCAGGCGTCGGCACCGCGATTGGCGTTGTCCGTCGCGCGCACGAACTGGGTCATGTGCAGCAGGTTTGGGTGGATGAAACCCGCCCGCTGTTACAGGGAGGACGTCTCACCGCCTGGGAGCTTGGCGAGCTGGGCATTCCTTATCAGCTGATTTGTGACTCAATGGCAGCAAGCCTGATGGCACAAAAACAGGTCGATGCCATTTGGGTCGGCGCTGACCGCATCGCCGCCAACGGTGACGTGGCGAATAAAATCGGCACTTACAGTCTGGCGGTTTTGGCGAAGTATCACGGCATTCCGTTTTACGTCGCCGCGCCACATACCACGCACGATCCGCACTGCCCGGACGGCGCCGCCATTCCCATTGAACAGCGCGGCGCGCGCGAAGTTACCGGCGTTTCCGGCAGCTTTGGTTCCGTTCAGTGGGCACCAGTGGATGCGCAGGTGTACAACCCGGCGTTTGATGTAACACCGGCGGAATTGATCAGCGGATGGGTGCTGGATATCGGCGTGGTAACGCCGGAGCAGGTGAAAGAAGGTATTTTCCACCAGACGCTGATTTGAACAATATTCATTAAATATAACGGCACCTGAAGGGTGCTGTTTTTTTATGCAATAGGTAAAAAAACAGTACAAATGTAAGGAAACCGAAAGAGATTCTCTGTTAATATTATTCTTAGCCATTTTATTTTTATTGCCTGCCATCGCTGAGGCTATTTCAGCACGTGCATCCAACAGAAATTGGCTATTCGTTTATTGTGTCCGCCTTTGAGTGAAATACCTGTACGTACAAAAACACAAAATTTTAGTTAAGTTATTTAATTATTAACGGACGTTTATCTTTCGTTGAATATATAAAATGGACAAGGAAAAGTAACATGATGAAATCAGTTTTGGTCCTGTCGGCATTGATTACCGCAGGCACATTAACCGGCTGTGCTACAGAATCTTCGCGTACTCTGGAAGTCCAGAAAGTCGCTTCCTATAACACGCAATATAACGGCCCACGCAGCCCGATTTCAGTCGGTAAATTTGATAACCGTTCCAGCTATATGAGCGGGATTTTCTCCGACGGTGTTGATCGTCTGGGGAATCAGTCTAAAACCATTCTGGTTACCGATCTGCAACAGACCGGCCGCTTCAATGTGTTAGACCGTACCAACATGGCGGAAATTAAAGAAGAAGCAGGTATTAAAGGTCAGGCCCAGACCCTGAAAGGCGCAAACTACGTGATCACCGGTGACGTCACCGAGTTTGGTCGTAAAGAAGTGGGGGACAACCAGCTGTGGGGCATCCTTGGCCGCGGTAAGCAACAAATTGCCTATGCAAAAGTCAGCCTGAACGTGGTGAATGTTCAGACCTCAGAAGTGGTTTATTCCTCTCAGGGCGCAGGCGAATACTCCCTGTCCAACCGCGAAATTATCGGCTTCGGCGGTACTGCAAGCTATGACTCGACGTTAAACGGCAAAGTGCTGGATTTAGCGATTCGTGAAGCGGTGAATAATCTGGTTAACGGTATCGAAAGCGGTGCATGGCGCCCGACTCATTAATAATACGGATATTATAAAATGACCTTAAGCAAAACCCAAAGTACGCTGGCAAAAGGCGGACTTATTACCCTGCTGTTATTATTAGCGGGCTGTTCTCCAAAGGCGGATAAATCGCTCTATAACTGGGACAATTATCAGACAACGGTATACCAGTACTATCAGGGCGATAAAGTTGGCCCTGAGGAGCAAATCGCCTCACTGAAAGAATCGATTGAGAAATCCCGTGCGACGAATAAAGCGGTTCCACCGGGCCTGCACGCCCAGCTGGGATTACTTTATGCCAACACCGGTCATACTGATTTAGCATTTCAGGAATTCAATACTGAAAAAAGGCTGTTCCCTGAATCAGCAACTTACATGGACTTTTTGCTGAAAAATAAAGGGAAAACCAAATGAAGCGTTTATTCGTATTATTGACACTCGCCTGCACGCTGGTACTGACCGGCTGCGCAAAGAAACCGGGATATGATTACACCGCGTTTAAAGAGAGCAAGCCGAAATCGATTCTGGTACTGCCGCCGGTAAACCATTCACCGGACATCAATGCCAGCCACAGTATGCTTTCCACCGTAACCACGCCGCTGGCGGAAGACGGCTACTATGTTTTCCCGGTTGCCGTGGTGGAAGAAACCTTCAAGCAGAACGGCATGACGTCGGCGGAAGATATCCGCTCAGTCAGCGCGGCGAAGTTACGTGAGATCTTCGGTGCGGACGCTGCGCTGTACATTGATATTACCAGCTATGGCAGCACCTATATGGTGGTTTCCAGCGAAACGCGCGTGACGGCGAATGCCAAACTGGTCGATTTGCGTAATGGCAAAGTGTTATGGACCGGCAACGCCACAGCCTCGGACAATGAAAACAGCAACAATAACGGCGGCATCATCGGAATGTTGGTGCAGGCGGCAGTGAAGCAAATCTCCAGCACAATGTCCGACAAAGGTCATGATATTGCTGGGCTCACCAGCTATCGCCTGCTGAGTGCAACGCAGACTGACAGCCTGCTGTATGGCCCACGTTCACCAGAATATGGCAAAACGGTCACGCGCTAAGCACGCTAAGGTATTGCGCAGTGCACAAAGTAGCCTGTTCAGGCAGCAGACTGCTAATCTGAGCGGCACATAAAAACCACCTTCGGTTTTTTTGTGCCGCTAATTCAATCTTAAAATGTTTATAGCCTTTCAAATGGCAAAAACATTACTCCCCCAGCCTCGGATACGCATCCGCTATCTTATCGCCCGTAAAGTGCGCCACCCACCCTTCCTGATTATCAAATACGCGTATCGCCGTGAACGACGGGGATCCGCCCATATCGAACCAGTGGCGGGTATTCGCAGGAACGGAAATCAGATCGTTCTTCTCACACAGGATCTGGTAAATCTTGCCGTTGAGATGCAGGCAAAACAGCCCGGCACCTTCGACGAAGAAACGCACTTCGTCTTCGCCGTGGGTATGCTCGGAGAGGAATTTGGTGCGCAGTACTTCGCGCTGTTCGTTGTCCGGGCGCATGCTGATGACGTCCCAGCTCTGGTAGCCCTTTTCTGCCACCAGCTTATCGATTTCATGCTGATAGGCGGCAATGACATCCTGCGGCTGCGGATTATCACCTAAATCGCGATCGGCCTGCCAGCGCTCGAAACGCACGTCAATTTTGTTCAGTTCGGTGGCAATAGTGTCACCGTCGCGGCTTTCCCAGACGGGGGCCGAAGGATCCTGGTCACTAAAAATCGTCAATGCACTCATGGTCAACCCTCTTATAAGAATGTTTCTAAGGCTATCTGATCAAAACGATTAACTTGCAGGTGATCGCTGACATCGTCGGCGTCATCGCGGATCAGCTGACAGGTGTGCCAGCCCGCTAAGCGCGCGGCCTCGAGTTCCTGACGGATGTCAGATAAAAACAGTAAATCCTGTGGCGGTAAAATCAGTTGCTCGGCAATGTTCTGATACGACTCAGTCTCGCGCTTGGCGCCCACGCGGGTATCGAAATAACCGCTGAACAGCGGCGTTAAATCGCCCGCGTCGCTGTATCCAAACAGCAGTTTTTGCGCATCCACCGAACCGGAAGAATAGACGCAGAGCTTCAGGCCATCTGCATGCCACGCACTCAGCTGCGGCCCGACATCCTCATACAGATGTCCGCGAAAGTCCCCGTTCTCGTAGCCGGTACGCCAGATAATGCCCTGCAACACTTTCAGCGACGTCGATTTCACATCGTTATCCATATAAGTGAAAAGCTGCTCGATCAGCGCTTCGATGCTGGCCTGTGGCCGGTCGATTTCGGCGCGCAGGCCGTCGAGTGCAGCCGCGACGTCGGGCTGTTCGTGCGCATGACGCAGGAATTCCGCCAGACGCTGGCGGGCATACGGGAATAACACCTGATGCACGAAACGGATGTCGGTGGTGGTGCCTTCAATATCAGTGACGATGGCGCGGATCATTTTGCCTCCAGCAGACGACGTTGCAGTTCACACTGGAACAGGAATTCCAGACCTTCCAGATGGCGACGCGCCTCGGCCACATCTTTGCCCCAGCAGGTCAGCCCGTGGCCGCGCAGCAGAAAACCATACTGCAACGGCGCATGCTCTGTTGAAGCCATAATTTTATCAGCCAGCGCGGGAATTTCCTGGCTGTTGTCAAAAATAGGAATAAGCACCCGATCCAAATGCGTCGTCTGGCCGCTGAGAGATTTCTGCATCTCGTAGCCTTCCAGCACCAGCGTGCCGCTGCGTTCCACCCGCGACAGCACCGTCGAATTTACCGAATGGGTATGCAGCACCGCCCCGATTTGCGGGTCGTGCGCATAGAGCATGGTATGCAGACCGGTTTCCGCCGAAGGACGACGCCCGGCCGGCGCGAGACCGCTTGCCAGTTCGACCAGCAGGAAATCCTCTGCGGTCAGTGAACCCTTGTCTTTGCCCGATTCGGTGATAAGGCAATGTTCCGCGCCCGAACGCACCGACATATTGCCGCCGGTCGCCGGGCTCCAGCCCTTCTGACCAATCCAGTGACAGGCCGCCAGCAGCGCGCCCAGTTGCAAATTTTCTGTCATCGTATTCCTGAAAAACCGTGCGTTGATGGGCTGATTTTGAGATGAAAATCGCGATATATAAATATTTGATATGTTCTAGACTGAATTGGCATTTAGCCATCTAAGCGTCTTGATTGCCAAATATTAACATCGTGTTATATTGTGAGCAACATCGCTATCTGCACCGGTCCAGGAGTATTGACCCGCCATGAGCACAGCCGCACTGATCCCCGAAAGCAAACTTCCCGCGTTAGGCACCACGATTTTCACTCAGATGAGTGCCCTGGCGCAGAAACATAACGCCATTAATCTCTCGCAGGGTTTTCCAGATTTCGACGGCCCCGGCTATTTACGCGAGCGTCTGGCGTACCACGTCAGTCAGGGGGCGAACCAGTACGCGCCAATGACCGGTACTGCGCCGCTGCGTGAAGCCATTGCCGCGAAAACCGAACAGATTTACGGCTTCGCGCCCGACACCAATACCGACATCACCATCACCGCCGGTGCCACGGAATCCCTGTACATCGCCATTACGGCGCTGGTGTCGAAAGGTGATGAAGTGATCGCCTTCGACCCGAGCTACGACTGCTACGCCCCTGCGGTGGAACTGGCGGGCGGCGTGATGAAACGTATTCAGCTCCAGCCGCCGGCGTTCAACGTAAACTGGGCGGAATTCGCCGATCAGGTCACCGACCGTACCAAACTGGTGATCATTAATACTCCGCACAACCCGTCGGCGACCGTCTGGCAAGACAGCGACGTCGAACAGCTCTGGCAGATCATTGCCGACCGCCACATTTTTGTACTCAGCGACGAAGTGTACGAGCACATCTGCTTCGCACCGCAAGGCCATGCCAGCGTGCTGCGCCATCCGCAACTGCGTCAGCGCGCTATCGCGGTTTCGTCGTTTGGTAAGACTTATCATATGACTGGCTGGCGCGTCGGCTATTGCATCGCACCGGCGGTTATCAGCGCCGAACTGCGCAAAGTCCATCAGTATCTGACGTTTTCGATCACTACCCCGGTTCAGCTGGCGCTGGCGGATATGCTGCGGGAAGCGCCGGAGCACTGGCAGGAATTACCGGCGTTTTATCAGGCCAAACGCGACCGTCTGGCGCAGGGGCTGGCAAACAGCCGCCTGAAGGTACTGCCGAGTGAGGGAACCTATTTCCTGCTGGTCGATTACAGCGACGTGTCCGATTTAGACGATGTTGCATTCTGCCACTGGCTGACTGAACATGTGGGCGTGGCGGCCATTCCGATGTCGGTATTCTGCGCCGCACCTTTCCCACATAAACTGATCCGGCTGTGCTTCGCCAAACAGGAAGCCACGCTGGACGCGGCTTCGGAGCGCCTGTGTCAACTTTAAAACTGTCCGTACTGCAACAGCCGCTGGTGTGGCTGGACGGCGAGGCCAACCTCGCCCATTTCGACAGCCTGCTCGGGGCGCTGACTGACCGCGACCTGATCCTACTGCCGGAAATGTTTACCACCGGCTTTGCCATGCAGGCACCGGGCAGCGCGCTGCCGCAGTCTCGCGTGGTGCAATGGCTGCAACAGTGGGCGCAAAAACTCAATGCAATGATTGGCGGCAGCGTAGCGCTGAGCACCCCCGACGGCGCCGTGAATCGCTTCCTGCTGGTTGAACCGCAGGGCAAAGTCCATTTTTACGATAAGCGCCACCTGTTCCGCATGGCCGGTGAGCATAACTATTATGTGGCGGGTAAACGCCGTGAAATCGTCGAATGGCGCGGCTGGCGTATCCTGCCGCAGGTCTGCTACGACCTGCGTTTCCCGGTCGCTTCGCGCAATAATCAGGATTACGATCTGGCGCTGTACGTCGCCAACTGGCCTGCCCGTCGCAGCCATCACTGGCAGACGCTGCTCACTGCCCGCGCAATTGAAAATCAGGCTTACGTCGCCGGATGTAACCGCGTCGGCGATGACGCCAACGGCCACCACTACAGCGGCGACAGTCTGATCATCAATCCGCAGGGCGAAGAGCTGGCGCGCGCCGAACCGGGTTCAGCGATGATCATTGAGGCCGAGCTGTCGCTCGAAGCATTGCAGGATTACCGCGAAGCCTTCCCCGCATGGCGCGATGCCGATACATTTTTACTGCACGATTAATCCGATCGCAACTCAGCGCTCCATCAGGACGCTGAGCAGTTTTTTCACCGCCGGGGATTGCTCAAACCGGCGGTACACCAGCCACAGTTCACTTTCTTTGAGCGGATTTTTCGGCACAATAAATCGCACGCCGGGCAGTTGGATCACCGATACCGACGCCGGAACCAGCCCGACGCCCAGCCCTGCCGCCGCCAGACTGACAATACTGGCGACATCTTTGACCTGCTGTACCAACTGCGGCGAAAAACCCGCCTGATCGCAGGCGTCGCGTACTTCCTGTCCCAGCCCTATGCCCGGTTTATCGTCCATCAGCAGCCATTCATCCTGTGCCAGCGCGGCCAGCGGCAAACTACTTTCGCCCGCTAACGGATGCTGATGATGCAAGGCGATCAGCAGCGGTTCGCAACTGAAAAGCTGTTGCTCCAGCCCCGCAGGCAACGGGCCGAAAGGCGCACGGACAATTGCCACGTCCAGAATTTCATCTGCCAGCGCTTTGAAAATATCGTCAACCTGATACGACGACAGGCCGATGGTGACGCGTGGCGCTGCGCGGTGGAACGTATTCAGCCGCTCCGGCAGCAGGCCGTTGAACATCGCGCTGGCCACGTGCCCCATCGCCACCGTTCCCTGCTCACCGCGCGCGGTGCGCTGCGCCTCACGCACGCCGCTCTCGGCAATCTGCAACGCCAGCCGGGCCTTTTGTTCAAAGGCCACACCGGCTTGTGTCAGCGTCAGACGGCGATTGGCGCGCACAAACAGCCGCACGTCCAGCCGCTCCTCCAGCGCTTTGATTTGCTGGCTCAGCGCCGGTTGCGCGATCGACAACTTCTCCGCCGCACGGCCCATGTGTAACTCCTGCGCCAGCGTCACGAAATAACGTAAATGTTTAAAATCCATCTGGGCCTGCCTGCGGAATCGATAAGTAAAATGCATCAATAATAGGTTAATGATGCAATTGATCGGCAGTGGTTAAAAGCTCAAAGTAAGAGCAATTTAGTTACGCTGGAAATCATCATGAAAAATCAGACGTCAGAACCGGCCATGCAGGCCAGCGACATCAATGACTTACGCAGCGCCATTGCGTTATTGAAACAGCACGACGGCCAATACATTGAAACCGATCATATTGTTGACCCCAATGCCGAGCTGGCGGGGGTTTACCGGCATATTGGCGCAGGCGGTACGGTGAAGCGCCCGACGCGCATCGGTCCCGCGATGATGTTTAACACTATCAAAGGCTATCCGGGTTCCCGCGTACTGGTTGGCGTTCACGCCAGCCGTCAGCGCGCCGGCATGCTGCTGGGCTGCAAGCCGGAAGATCTGGCCTTTCATATGGGCAAAGCGGTGAAAAACCCGGTCGAACCGGTGAATCTGACCAGCGGATCCGCGCCCTGTCAGGAGCAGATTTTCCTCGCTGAGGATGCGGATTTTGATCTGCGCAAACTGCTGCCAGCCCCGACTAACACGCCGCTCGATGCCGGCCCGTTTTTCTGCCTCGGGCTGGTGCTGGCGAGTGACCCCGAACTGGGCGTCAGCGATGTGACTATCCACCGTTTGTGCGTGCAGGGTAAAGATGAGCTGTCGATGTTTTTAGCCGCCGGGCGTCATATCGAAGTGTTCCGCCAGAAAGCCGAAGCGGCCGGTAGACCGTTGCCGGTCACCATCAACATGGGGCTGGATCCGGCGATTTATATCGGGGCCTGTTTCGAAGCGCCGACCACGCCGTTCGGCTTCGACGAACTTTCCGTCGCAGGTGCGCTGCGTAACCGCCCTGTAGAACTGGTGGATGCCGTTTCCGTGCCGCAAAAATCCATTGCCCGTGCCGAAATTGTGATTGAAGGCGAGCTGATCCCTAACGTCCGTGTGAAAGAAGATCAGCACACGCATACCGGCCACGCGATGCCGGAATTCCCCGGTTACTGCGGAGATGCTCATCCGTCTTTACCGGTGATCAAAGTCAAAGCGGTGACTATGCGCCATCAGGCAATTTTACAAACGCTGGTCGGTCCCGGCGAAGAGCACACCACGCTGGCGGGCATCCCGACCGAAGCGAGTATTTACAATGCGGTAGAAGCCGCCATTCCGGGTTTCCTGCAAAACGTCTATGCCCACACGGCAGGCGGCGGCAAATTTCTGGCTGTCTTGCAGGTAAAAAAACGCACTGCCACTGACGAAGGCCGTCAGGGCCAGGCTGCGCTGATTGCGCTGGCGGCTTATTCGGAACTGAAAAACGTCATTCTGGTGGATGAGGATGTGGATCTGTTCGACAGCAGCGATGTGCTGTGGGCGATGTCTACGCGTTATCAGGGGGATGTCAGCACCACGTTTCTGCCGGGGATCCGCGGGCATCAGCTTGATCCGTCACAAATGCCGGATTACAGCCCGAGCATCCGCGATCGCGGCATAAGCTGTAAAACAATTTTCGACTGCACCGTGCCTTTCGCCCTGAAAGACCGCTTCGTCCGCGCGCCGTTCCAGGATGTCGATCCGCGTCCGTTTGCGCCGGAGTTGTTTGATTAACGCAGGGAATTTGCGTCGCCCGGAATTTTCTCGGGTGACGCAATAAAAGCAGAAATTAAATCGCGCCAATATAATCAGACTTCCCAATCTTCACGCCAACGTGACGTAAAATATTGTAGGCCGTAGTGACGTGGAAATAGAAGTTCGGCACGGCGAAGGTAGTGACGTAACTGTGCGCGGTAAAATTGAGTTCGAAGTTTTTGCCTTTCACCACGATCGGACGGGATTCATCCCCTTCCAGCTGCTCCGGTTTTACACTTTCGATGAAGTGCAGGGTTTTGGCGATACGTTCCTGTAACTGCGCAAAAGTAGTTTCCGTGTCTTCCATTGCCGGGGCGGTGAGACCCGCCAGACGGGCGATTGCACCTTTCGACATATCGCTGGTGATCTGCACCTGACGCGCCAGCGGATACATATCTTCTGCCAGACGGGTGTTCAGAATTTCTTCTTCGGATTTGCCATTTTCCTGCGCCCAGGCCGCGCCTTTCTCCAGCAGAGCGGAAAGATTCTGTAAACCACGAACAAACTGTGCCGCCGTGCTGCCATAAAGTGATGCTGACATGATGCTTCCTTAATGAGTGTAGGGTTTAGAACAACCAGCGATAGATTAGCGCGTTATGGTCTTAACAGCGTGGCGATTCGTAGTAGTGAAGTGTTACCGGAGATCACTTTTGCGAGCCACCGCGCTCTTTTTGTCAACACATGTAACTACGCCTCTGTGTGGATCAGTTCTTGCATTCAATACCCCCGCAAAAACATCTGACAGAGGACACCTGATGACCATCACCTTTATTGCACACTCCACGCCCGAACCTGCGTTGTACGGCGCGATGGCAGCGATACTTGCTGAATTGCGCGCGTTGCCGCTGTGTCACTTTTCCGTCAGTCATGATGCGCGACGTTTCCCGAATGCCCGTCAGCACGTCACGGCGCAGGGGCATTCTCTGACCAGCGGACTGGTGTGGCTTGAGCGTCTGACCGGGCGCGGTGCGGGCGCTGAATCCAGTCTGGAAGCGCTGATTTATCGGGCACTTAAAGAGGATGTCGTGGTGCCGCTGCGTGAGCCTCTCTGCGCAGAACTGGCCGCCAGAATCACTGCGCATGGCATCGGTATCGAATCATTAACCGTGGTGCGCCATCAGGATAAATTCCAGCTGGAAGACTGCACCACCGGCAAAGTTCGCAGTAACGGCTGGGGGCGCGATGCCTTCGGGCGCTGGGCGTTAGGCTCGGTGTCACAACCGGTGATGCGTGCCGGGAAAACCCTTCGCGTCGCCTTAGTCGGGGATTTTACTGAACAGCGCGACAGCTATCCGGCGATGCTCGCTGCACTGGGAGATGCCGCCGATGCACTGGCAATGAACATCGACGTGGTCTGGGTAACCCCTGCACTGCTCGGCAGCCAGCTGGATTCAACCCTGTTTGACGTCGACGGTATTATTTTGCCGGGCACGACGCTGACCCATAGTGACTATCAGGCCGCGCCGCTGGCGACTGCCACGTGGGCGCTGGAGAACCAGACGCCGCTGCTGGGGATCAATCAGGGGATGCATCAGATGGTGACGGCGCTGGGGCAACGGGTGCTCGGTCAGGAACGCGTGGTGATGCAAGGCCCGTCGATGCTTGGCAGCCTGCAAACCGCGCTGCCGCTGAGTGAGTACTCACAACCGCGTCTGGGCAATCATCCGGTGAAAACCTGTGCGGGCAGCCTGCTGGCGAACAAGATGGGCGAGGAATTTACGCTGCGCTATAACCAGCGGCGTTATCTGAATCCGCACATCCTCAGCGAGCTGGAAAGCGCCGGTCTGAGGGTGTCTGGAATGGATGAAAGCGGGGAACAGGCGCAGGCGGTGGAACTGATGAATCACCCGTATTTCATCGGCGTTCAGGGGCAGCCGGAACTGATGTCACGCCGCGAGCGCCCGAATCCGCTGTTGATGGCGTTCCTGCAACAGGTCCGTCAGAGCAATCGCGAATGCGACGTCAGCCACGCAGCGCTGACCCAAAGCGTGCGGATCAGGCATCCGCACTTTTCGTTAGGGTGAGATGTGCAGATCAGCTTCCGCGATACGTCGAGTAAGAATAGGGGCTGATCAGCAGCGGCAGGTGGTAGTGATCCTGCCCGCCATCAATCGTTACGTCGATGATCGCCGAACCGTACAGCGTCTCGCGGCCGGTTGCGGCGAAGTAGCCGCCGATATCTGCCCACAGGCGGTAATGGCCTGAATCCACCGCCTCAGGCGTTAATTTTGCCGCACGGCCATCGGCGTCAGTCTGCGTTTCGCTGATTAAGATGACGTTCTGCCCGTCGATTTTCTCCAGCCATACACGGACGCTGGCGGCGGGCTGGCCGAGTGATGTATCAAGAATATGCGTGGTAATTTTAGTCATGACTGAAAATCTCCTTTAAGCGCAGCAGGGTGATTTCTTTGAGTTGCTGCGCAGTTTCCTGACTTTCGGTTTCCGGCGAATTCTGTAAACGCCTTTGCAGATTTTCGAGGATTTCCTGCGAGCTGCGGCCTTTAGCGCGGATCAAAAATACCCGGCCAAAGCGCTGCTCGTAACGCAGGTTGCCCTCGTGCAACGCATCTATAATCTCCTGATGGCTGATGTTCAGCGTCGCCTGTTCGCCGCGCGACAGCTGTGCTTCTTTGCTGCTGCCGCCTGCCCGTTCACCGATGCGCGGATGCGCCAACAGCGCCTGCGTGATATCTGCCGCCCGCCAGTGCAGGCAGGCCGCCTCAGCGCACTGCATCAGCCGCTCCACAGAAGAATAAGGCCGCGCGTCGCTGACCTGTTTCGCCCAGGCGGGAATATTCACCAGCGGGCGCAGCAGCGCGACGGCTTCGAACTCGGACAGCGCATTAAATTCTCCGAGGGTCACAGATGCCCCTCCCCCGAAACTCAGCACCGTATTGATGTACGCCTGCACCGCAAACGCCACGTCACCGGTCGTGACCGATTCGTCCGGATGATGGCTGATGCCGTCTTTGCAACGCACGAACAGCATGCCGACCGGCCAGCATTGGGCGATAGCAATGGCGTCGTGCCCCGCCCCGCTCGGCAACGACATCGCCTGCCCCTGCAACGGCAAAATGCTTTGATTCAGCCGGTGCTGCAAACCTTCGTCGCACTCCGTCGCGCTGATGCCGTAAAACTGTTCGGCTTCAAATGTCAGCCCCCGACGTTGGGCAATCTCATGGCCTTTCGCCAGCAAAACTTTCAGCAACGCACACAAATCTTCATCGCGCGGCCCGCGGGCGTCGAGAGACAATTTCACCTGCCCCGGAATGACGTTTACCGCGCCCGGCAGACATTCCAGTGTGCCGACGGTCGCGACCAGATTGCGGCCGGTGGCGGCTGTAATACTTTCGATAGCCAGCGTCCATTCGGCGGCAGCAGTCAGGGCGTCCTGGCGCTGCCCCATCGGCACGGTTCCGGCGTGACCGGCGTGGCCGGTGAACTGGCAGTTCAGGCGGCGTGCGCCGTTGATCGCGGTCACCACACCGAGCGGCACATCGGCCGTTTGCAGGCACGGGCCTTGTTCGATATGACATTCCAGATACGCGCAGAAATCGCTGACGGCGCGCCGGGATGCGCCAATGTGCAGCGGTTCCAGCCCGACATTAATCATCGCCTCGGCAACAGAGATCCCCTGCGCGTCCCGGCGTTCGAGCCAGTCGGCGGGCCAGGTGCCGGTCAGTCCGCGACTGCCCAGCAGAGTGATGCCAAACCGCGTGCCCTCTTCATCGCAGAACCCGACGACTTCCACCGCCATCGGTAAACGCATGGCGTTCTGATGCAAATACGACACCACTTCGAGCGCCGTCAGCACACCAAGCGGGCCGTCGTAGCGCCCCGCGTTACGCACGCTGTCGAGATGCGAGCCGAGCAGCAGCGCAGGCGCAGAAGGATCCAGCCCTTCGTAGCGTCCGCAGATATTGCCGACGCTGTCCTGCCAGACGCGCATCCCGGCGGCGGCCATCCATTCACCCACCTGACGGTTGGCCTGTAAATGTTCCGGCGAGAGATACACCCGGGTCAGCTGACCCGGCGTTTCGCTGATGGCGGCCAGCGCATCGCAGCGCGCCATCACCCGTTCGGCCGCTCGCGCCGCGCTTTCGGACACCGCTGCCAGCGTTAAGGCTTCTGCCATTACTGACCTCCTGCGTAATGTTCCCAGGCGGCCTGCGAACCGGCACCGTATTTCGATGCAAACCCCAGACGATGCAGTACGGCTTCCAGCGCCACCAGCGTTTGCAATACGCAATCTTTGCGGGCGTTGTAGCCCATAGTGCCGATACGCCAGATTTTTCCGGCCAGCGGACCAAAGGAGGTGCCGATCTCAATGCTGAAATCGTTGAGCATCATCTGGCGCACCTGTTCGCCGTGAATGCCCTGCGGGATCACCACGCCAAGCACGTTGTTCATACGGTGATCCAGGTCGCCAAACACTTCCAGCCCCATCCCCTGAATGCCGGCCAGCAGCGCACCACCGTGCAATTTGTGGCGCGCAATGCTGTTATCCAAACCTTCTTCGAGAATGATTCGCGCGCATTCGCGTGAGGCGAACAGCATGCTGGTGGCTTCGGTATGGTGGTTCAGACGTTCCGGCCCCCAGTAATCCATGATCATGCCCAGATCGAAATAGTTGGAATAGATCATCTCCTCGTCTCCGTCGGCGTGATCGGCGGTGCGGATCCCTTCTTCAACACATTTACGGCGGCGGATTTGTTCTTCAAAACGCGGGCTGATGGTGACCGGCGAGCTGCCGGACGGGCCGCCGAGGCATTTCTGCAGACCGGCCGACACGGCGTCTAATCCCCACGCATCGGTTTCCATCGGGTTGCCGCCGAATGAAGCTGTGGCGTCCGAATAGAACAGCACGCCATGACGGCGGCAGATCTCGCCGAGCTGTTCCAGCGGCTGCAACATAGTGGTCGAGGTGTCGCCCTGCACGGTCAGCAGCCAGCGGGGTTTAACCGATTTAATCGCATCTTCGATTTGCTGTGGGTCAAACACTTCGCCCCACGGCGCTTCTATGGTGTGGACTTCCGCGCGGCAACGACGGGCGATTTCGCACAGCAGATGGCCGAAGCGGCCAAACACCGGTACCAGCACTTTGTCACCCGGACGGATGCCGGAAAGCAGCACGGCTTCGATACCGGCGCGCGAGGTACCGTCGATCAGGAAGGTCCACTGGTTTTCGGTTTTGTACAGCGCGCGGTACAGCGCCATCACTTCGTTCATGTAGCCGGTCATGACCGGGTCATATTGCCCGACCAGCTGGCTCGCCATCGCCCGCAGCACGCGCGGGTCAGCGTTGATCGGCCCCGGCCCCATCAGCAGACGGGTTGGCGGGTTGATTTGTCCGAGTGTTTTGATGTCCAGCATAGCGTGTCCTTGTATGAGGTTTATCAGACCGCAGCTTCATTCAGGCCGCGTACCGATGCGATAAATTGTTTTAACTCCGGGGTTTGCGGATTGGCAAACAGCGCCCGGCTTTCGCCCTGTTCCCACACGGTGCCCTGATGCATAAACACCACGCGGTCGCCCACTTCGCGGGCAAAATTCATTTCGTGTGTCACCAGCACCAGCGTCATGCCCTCTTTCGCCAGCTGCTCGAGCACTTTCAACACTTCGCCGACCAGCTCAGGATCGAGCGCCGAGGTGATTTCATCACACAGCAGCACTTTCGGGTTCATCGCCAGCGCACGGGCAATCGCCACGCGTTGCTGCTGGCCGCCGGAAAGGTTGGACGGGTAATAATCCATGCGATCCGCCAGTCCGACTTTCGCCAGCATCTGCGCCGCCAGTTCACGGCATTCGGCGGCGGATTTTTTTAACACGCGGCGCGGTGCCAGCATGACATTTTCCAGCGCGGTCATGTGTGGGAAAAGATTGAAACTCTGGAACACCATGCCGACCGAGCGGCTGATGTCACGCGCCTGCGAGTCGCGATCGGTGATGGTCATCCCGCCGAGTTTGATGCTGCCGTCCTGATAGCCTTCCAGCCCGTTCATGCAGCGCAGCAACGTACTTTTCCCGGAACCGCTGCGGCCAATGATGGAGATCACTTCGCCGCTGTCGATATCCAGATCCACGCCTTTGAGGACGTGGTTCTGACCATAAAATTTTTGAACCTGATTGATTGTGATCAGCGGCATTACTGTTTATCTCCACGCAACGATTTTTCTAAATGCTGGCTGTAACGCGACAGCGGATAACACATCAGGAAGTAGCCCAGCGCCACTAATCCGAACACTTTGAACGGCTCAAACGTTACGTTATTGAGCATCGTGCCGGCTTTGGTCAGCTCGACGAAACCAATGATCGATGCCAGCGCGGTGCCTTTCACCACCTGTACGGAAAACCCAACGGTCGGCGCAATCGCGATACGCAGCGCCTGCGGGGCGACCACGCGCCACAGCGTCTGACCAAAATTCAGGCCGAGGCAGCGTGAGGCTTCCCATTGGCCTTTTGGCAGTGCGGCGATGCTGCCGCTCCAAATATCCACCAGATAGGCGCTGGTATATAAGGTCAGCGCCAGCGCCGCCGCGGTCCACGGGCTGACGTTGATGCCGAACAAACCCAGGCCGAAGAACGCCAGAAACAGCTGCATCAGCAGCGGCGTGCCCTGAAACAGCTCGGAATATAAACGCACAAACAATGACGGCCAGCGGCGTTTGGTCAGGCGCATCAGCAACAGCGGCAAGGTGACCAGCGTGCCGCCGATGAACGCGGTCAGCGAGAGCAGGATTGTCCAGCGCGCCGCCAGCAGCAGATTGCGCACAATGTCCCAGTCGGAGAACGTCATCATCAGTTTTCACTCCCAAAGAAGCGGCGTCCGGCCAGCAGCAATAACTGACGCATCGCAACCGACAGTAATAAATAGAACAGCGTGGTGACCAGATACACTTCAAAACTGAGGAAGGTGCGCGACTGAATTAAGTTCGCAGCGAACGTCAGTTCTTCGTAAGACACCTGAGAAACCACAGAGGAGCCGAGCATCACGATAATGCACTGGCTGACCAGCGACGGATAAATGCGTTTGAGCGACGGCGGCAAAACAATACGCAGAAACGTCTGGCTGCGGCTCAGCCCCAGCACACGCCCCGCTTCCCACTGGCCTTTCGGCGTCACCTGAATACCGGCGCGGATAATTTCGGTGCTGTACGCGCCGAGGTTAATCAGCATCGCCAGCAACGCGGCCTCGCCTGCGGTCATTTTCAAACCGATGGCCGGCAGACCAAATACGATGAAAAACAGCTGTACGACAAACGGCGTATTACGGATGGCTTCGACGTACACACCCCACGCAGCGCGCAGGGTTTTATGATTGCCGCAGCGAATGGCCGCGCCGCAAATCCCGATCGCGACGCCGCCAATCGTTGCCATCACCGTCAGCTCAATGGTGGTCCATAAACCGGCCAACAGCTCCGGCATGTACGGCCACAGCGCGCTAAAGTTAAGCTGATAGGTCATGAAAGATCCTCGTCAAACGACTGATTACGCGCCGATGGAAGCCGGCAGCGGAGCCTTCATCCATTTTTCGGACAACGTGTTCAGCGTCTTATCTTTCACGCCTTCGGCAATCAGTTCGTTCACTTTATCTTTCAGCGCCGGTTCGTCTTTACGCAGGCCGACGTAACACGGTGAATCTTTCAACATCACTTTGGATTCAGGCGCTTTGGCCGGGTTCATGCGAGCAATCGCCGCGACGACCAGGTTGCCGGTTGCGATGTATTCCACCTGACCGGACAGGTACGCCGACAGCGTGGTGTTGTTATCTTCGTAACGCTGAATTTTGGCATCTTTCGGTGCCACATCAGTCAGCGCCAGATCTTCCACCGCACCACGGGTTACGCCGATGGTTTTACCAGAAAGCGCGCTCAGATCTGCCAGCTTGTCGCCCTTCGCGCCAAATACGCCGAGGAAGAACGGTGCATAAGCGTTGCTGAAATCGATGACTTTCTCACGTTCGGCGTTCTTCCCGAGGCTGGAGATCACCAGATCCACTTTATCGGTTTGCAAATAAGGCACGCGGTTGGCGCTGGTAACCGGCACCAGTTGCAACTTAAGTTTCATCTTATCGGCCAGATACTGCGCCATGTCGATGTCATACCCTTCCGGCTGCAAATCCTTGCCCACCGAACCAAACGGCGGGAAATCCTGCGGTACTGCCACGCGCAGCACGCCGCGTTTTTGAATATCCTGCAACTGATCGGCCATCACGCTGGATGCCTGAAGAACCAGCATTGCAGCACCTGCCCACGCCAACAGCCGTTTGTTCATGTTCATAGATTATCTCCGGTGAAAGGTTTTTGGAACGATAGATTCTTATAAACATGACTCTGCAACGAATGTGCCAAAAGCGATTCAACCGAAGAAATGTGCGCGAAGTCACGGTATGACAAGGGATTATGAAGAATGGAAACTTTTCATGGCCGCGTTTTTTGCCCTGCGGCAGGGCAAAAAAACGCTAAGCGGATAAATTCCGGCGCACCTTAACTGTGCAAAGGCACCAAAAAAGCGCCCTGTTTGAACCGGGATCGGGAATCAGCGCTGTTCGAGCTCGTCGAGATCGCTGTACAGATCGTTTATCTGATGAATTCGCTGACGGCCGGAGGCCAGCATCTCATGCAGCAACGCGTTGCTGAGTAAGTTGGCCAGACTCATCGCCGACGAATAGCTGTCGAAGGCCGATACGCTGTCGAGCGGCGTCGCCAGATGCCAGGTCGCCAGCGTGGTCAGCGTCTGTGCCTGCGGCTCGCAGATAAGCAGCACCGGTACGCCCAGCGTCTGTAACTGCGTGAGAATCGCCTTCGCCATGCGTGGTCTGCGGCGGAAAGCGACGAAAATCACCACGTCCTGCACGGTCAGATCCGCCAGCTCTTCCGCCAGCGTCTGCCCCGGCTGCGGCATCATCACCACGCCCGGACGCACCTGAATCAGCTGCTGGCGCAGGTGCAGCGCCACCGGATAGCTGTTGCGAAAGCCCAGCAGACGCACCTGTCGCGCCTGACTCAGCGCGGCGGTCAGCGCGCTGAACTGCGCGGCGTCGATCTGGTTAATCCACTGCGTCAGGTTGGCCATTTCCTGCTTATAGTGCCGGGACAACAGCGTGTTGCCCTGCACCGCATCGCGGCTGTCGGTCAGCGGCATTCCGCTCTGGCGCAGCGTGCGCATTTCATCGCGCATGTCGCGATAGCTCGGGTAACCGAGCCGCTTAAACAGGCGGCTTACCGTCGCCTTCGACACCCCGCTAAGCCGCGCCAGCTCTGCGCTATTGTAGCTCATCAGGTCATCAATGCTGGCGAGGATAAAATCGGCTACGCGTTGTTCCTGCGGCGTCAGTGCCGGGTAATGCTCGCGCAGACGCTCGTCAATTTGTTTCATGTCCGACCCTTTTGTAACGGAAGTTTCAGTCAATGGCGGAACATACCATGCACTATGCTTGCCAATGCAAGCGAATTTATCCGTGAACCTGGTGGGATCCTGCGGATGTGGAACACCTCTTGCTTAACATAATGACATCGCGCCCTCTTCCCCTGCACGCGCGGCTGATATCAGCACATAAGAAAAGACACGCAACAAAGGACATCGCATGATTAACAGTAACAGCGCGCCGTTAGGCATGGCGGTCACGCCTCATCATCTGGCGAGCCAGAGTGCGCTTGCGGTATTACGCGAAGGCGGCAATGCCATTGAAGCCATGGTGGCCGCCGCCGCGACCATCGCCGTGGTCTATCCGCACATGAACGGCCTCGGCGGCGACGGCTTCTGGCTGATTGTGCCGCCACAGGGTAATCCTGTCGCCATTGACGCCAGCGGCGCAGCCGGATCGCTCGCTTCTCTCGATTTCTATGCCGGTGAAACGCACATTCCGCACCGTGGCCCGAAATCTGCGCTGACCGTGGCAGGCACCGTCGGCGGCTGGCAGGAAGCGCTAAACGTTTCCGCTGAATTTGGCGGCGAGCAAAAACCGCTGTCGCGCCTGCTGCGTGACGCGATCCGTTACGCCTCAGACGGCATTCCGCTGACCGCCTCGCAGGAGGCCGCCACCCGTGCCAAACAGCACGAACTCAAAGACATCCGATCCTTCACCGACGTATTTCTGCCCAACGGCGAAGTGCCACGCGCCGGAAACCGTTTTACCCAGCCGCAGTTAGCGCAGACCTTATCGATGCTGTGCGAAGACGGGCTGGAAAGTTTCTACCGTGGCGAGCTGGCTGACAGCATGGCCGCCGACATGGAAAAGCTCGGTATGCCGGTCACCCGCGCCGATCTCGCGGCCTATAAACCCCAGCGCCGCACCCCCTTGCGCCTCAGGCACAGCAAAGGGGAAATCTTCAACCTGACGCCGCCGACGCAGGGTCTGGTCTCGCTGGCGATCCTCGGTCTGACCGATCGTCTGCCGCTTGAAGGCATGGACGAAAGCGCCACCATTCACAGCATCGTCGAAGCCACCAAACTGGCGTTCGGCCTGCGCGACCGTTTCATCACCGATCCGCGCATGATGACGCAGGACGCCCAAAGCCTGCTTGATCCGCAGTACCTCGACGCTCTCGCCACCCGCATCAAACCCCACAGCGCCGCCGAATGGGGCAAGGGCAAAGGGCCGGGCGATACCGTCTGGATGGGCGTAATGGACAGCAGCGGGCTGGCGGTCTCCTTCATTCAGAGCATTTATCACGAATTTGGCAGCGGCGTGGTGTTGCCGGAGAGCGGCGTCCTGTGGCAAAACCGCGGTGCCTCGTTCAGCCTCGACCCGGAACATCTGCTGGCGCTCGCGCCGGGCAAACAACCCTTCCATACGCTCAACCCGGCCGCCGCCCGTTTATACGATGGTCGCACGATGGTGTATGGCTCGATGGGCGGTGACGGCCAGCCGCAAACGCAGGCCGCAGTGTTCATCCGTCACGTGGTGCAGGGGCAATCCTTACAACAGGCGATCAGCGGCCCGCGCTGGCTGCTCGGCCGCACCTGGGGCGAAAGCTCAGACTCACTGAAACTGGAAGGCCGTTTCGAATATCCGACGCTCGCCGGGCTGCGCCAGCGCGGTCACGACGTCGAGCTGTTACCGGATTTCAGCGAAGCCGTCGGCCATGCGGGCGCAATTGTGCGCCACACCAACGGCATGTTTGAAGGCGCGTCCGACCCGCGCAGCAACGGCAGCGCTGCCGGTTTTTGATAAGGAGAAAACACCATGAAAAACACACCTGTTGCGACCGACTGGGCCGCTTATGTCCGCCAGATGGAATCCGTTCTGGCGCTGGAAATCGACGACGCACGTCGTCAGGAATTACTGGTGCAATTCAGCCGCATCGCGCAGATGGCGCAACCGCTGATGGATTTACCGCTCGACCCGCGTCTGGAAATCGCCGGGGTATACAGAGCATGAAATCGTTGGAAAATTTCACCATCAGCCAGTTGCATCTGGCGATTGCGCAGGGCGACATCTCCGCCAGCGAAGTTGCCACCATTACGCTCGACGCCGTCGACCAGGCCAATCCGGTGATCAACGCGTACACCCACATCACCCGCGAACGGATGTTGAGCGAAGCCGCGAAAGTCGATAAAACCCGCGCCAGCGGTGCGACGTTACCGCCGCTGGCCGGGATTCCCTATGCGGTGAAAAACCTGCTGGACGTCGCGGGCGAAGTCACTCTGGCCGGTGCCAGCCTCAACAGTAGCAACGCCGCCGCGCGGCACGACGCATGGACTATTTCACGGCTGGCCGCACAGGGCGCGACGCTGTCCGGCATGCTGAACATGGACGCTTACGCCTACGGTTTCACCACCGAAAACAGCCACTATGGCGCGACGCGTAACCCGCGCGATCTGTCCCGCGTCGCAGGCGGATCCTCCGGCGGTTCGGCGGCTGCGGTCGCTGCCGGTCTGGTGCATTTCACGCTTGGCAGCGACACCAACGGATCCATCCGCGTGCCCGCCTCGCTCTCGGGCATTCTAGGCCTGAAACCGACGTTCGGGCGGATCTCCCGCAGCGGCAGCCAGCCGTTTGTCGCCAGCCTCGATCATCTCGGGCCCCTGGCGCGTTGCAGCGAAGATCTTTCACAGGTCTACGACGCCATTCAGGGCACCGATCCGCAGGATCATTTTCAGGCAGATAAGCCTAACACCGAGACATTTTCCCAGTTAAAACGCGGGCAGCAGGGTTTACGCACCGCTGTTCTCGGTGGCTATTTTTCGACATGGTGCGACGAGCACGCCAAAGCCGCCGTGCTGAAGGTAGCGCAGGCGCTGGAGGCTCATGAAGAGTTCGAGATCCCTCAGGCCGAACTGGCGCGCTCTGCGGCGTTTATCATCAGCGCGTCGGAAGGCGGCAATCAGTATTTGCCAAAACTGCGAGCGATCCCGGATCAGTTTGAGCCGCTTTCCCGCGAGCGATTGCTGGCAGGGGCGATGATCCCGGCGGCGTGGTACGTGCAGGCGCAACGTTTCCGTCATCAGTTTCAGCAACAGGTGTTGCCATTGTTCGACCATTGGGACATCTTGATTGCGCCAGCCACGCCGTGTCCGGCGACCTTAATCGGTCAGGAAACGATCCACATCAACGGTCTGGACCTGCCAACACGCGCCAGTATGGGCATGCTGACGCAGCCGATTTCGTTCCTTGGCCTGCCAGTGGTGACCGTTCCAGTGACCACCGCGACGGGTTTGCCGATAGGATTACAACTGATAGCACCGCCGTGGCGGGAAGATCTGTGCTTGCGCGCCGCGTGGGCGCTCGAGCTTCAAGGCATCGTGAAAGTCAGCAGTTCTTCGGTGATCTAAAATTACCGTTTTCCAGGGTGAAGAGAGTAAATCATGAAAACTGACAATATAGACCGCCCGGCGATCCTCGCCGAAATGAACGCGGCATTTTATCGTTATGAGCAGGCGCTGATCACCAACGATACCGCCGTGCTCGATGAGCTGTTCTGGCATGATCCGCGGACCGTGCGTTACGGCGCAGGGGAAAATCTCTACGGCATCGAAGCCATTCGCGAGTTCCGCGCCGCCCGCCCTTCTCAGGGGCTGGATCGTGATTTGATCAACACGACGATCACCACCTTTGGCGATGACATGGCGATCGCCAGCACTGAGTTTCGTCGGGAAGGTACGGACAAGATCGGACGGCAGCAGCAGACCTGGGTGAAAATGCTGAGCGGATGGAAGATTGTAGCAGCGCATGTGAGTTTGATGGTTTGATCGAGAAAATTTCGGTTTTTCAATACCGGTGATCACCTGACTTTTCGCGCCTAAACCGACCAAGAGAGGGAAGTGCTTTCCCTCTCTTGGATCTCTCCCCGCTTTTTCAAACACGCGCTGTCGCCAGACCGATGGACGTGTTCTGTGACTTCCGTGGAGGCGCAAAATCTTGCCGCTCCGCGGTCCCTTCGATCGGTCTTCGAGCCATAGGTCTCGAAACACTCTCTCAGCAAAATTTTTTATCGCGCCTTAGTGGGATCTTAAAAACATCGCTGCGGTTTGGGGTTTTTATTTATATGTTGCTGTTATCGCTATTCGTCATAACTTCTCGCGTCATTTCGAAATTTTAACAGGCTTTTTTCTCATCCTGAGCCGGTGAGGTTGTGACCTAAAACTTCTGGCCGCTTTCAAAAATCACGCCGGAGGAAGAGGTGGAAAACCGCGCGGCTTTTTGGCGCGGGTTGTAACCCGACCGGAGGGCACCGCACAGCGGCGGGATTTTGCGGCAATAGCGGTGGCTACTGAAACAGAGCCCGTCTGCATGGCACGTGTTTTAAAAAACGCGGGAGTCCAGAGGGCGCGCGTTTACGCGTCCTTTGGGCCGGTTTGGGCGGCGAGCCCAAGGTTTTGACCTTGAATTTGAAGTGGGCAACACCCCAAGGTTTTGACCTTATCCTTTAGCCGAAACCGGAGCCGGATGCTCCCTCCCCCAGTGGTCCGCAATCTCCTGCCTTTTACATACCCAAACACGCTCATGTGACCCGATGTAATCGAGAAACCGCTGTAAAGCCCGAAAACGTCCCGGACGGCCAAGTATCCGGCAGTGCATCCCAATCGACATCATCTTCGGGGACGTTTCCCCCTCTTCATACAACACATCGAACGTGTCTTTCAGATAGGTATAAAACTGCTCTCCGGTGTTGAAACCCTGCGGAGAGGCAAACCGCATGTCGTTGGTTTCCAGCGTATACGGGATCACCAGATGCTGTTTAGTTTCGCCCGAATCCAGTTTGACCGGCGTCCAGAAAGGCAGATCATCGCCGTAGTAGTCGCTGTCATACTGGAAACCGCCTGACTGCGCGACCAGCTGTCGGGTATTCGGGCTGTCGCGGCCTGTATACCAGCCGAGCGGCACTTTGCCGAATAAGTCACGCAGCACGGTGATGGCTTTTTCCATGTGCTCAGCCTCTTCGGCTTTGCTCATATCCTGATAGTGGATCCAGCGCCAGCCGTGGCTGACGACGTCGTAATCCGCCGCTTTGATGGCGTTGACGATTTCCGGGTTACGCGCCAGCGCCATGGCGACGCCGAACACGGTCAGCGGCAGGCCGCGTTTCTGAAATTCATTGTGGATCCGCCAGAACCCGGCGCGGGAGCCATATTCGTACAGCGAATCCATCGACATATGACGGTCAGGGAAACTGGCCGCGCCGATGATGTCCGAAAGAAATTGTTCGGAACCGGCGTCGCCGTGCAGGACGTTATTCTCCGCGCCCTCTTCGTAATTAAGGACAAACTGCACCGCGATACGGGCGTTGCCGGGCCAGCTGGCATGCGGCGGGCGACCGGCGTAGCCGATCAGGTCACGCGGGTAGGCTTCGGTAAAACCATAATCAGACTCAGGCATAATGATCTCTCAGATTCAGTCCGGCAAAACGGCCAGACAAGGGTTTTTCCAGCGGATAATCCAGATCGCCGTGTTTACTGGTTGTCAGGCGCAACGCCGCCAGCGATTCCACCATTTTGACAGCGGCACTGACGCCGTCGATCACCGGGATATTCAGCTCCAGCGTCAGTTCCTGCGCCAGATCGGCCATCCCACCGCAACCGAGCACAATCGCCCCGCTACCGTCATTTTTTTTCGCTGCAATACATTGCTCACGCACTTTCTGCTGCGCCAGCCCGCTGCCGTCTTCCAGCGATAACACCGGCAGATCGATGGCGTGCAGCGCCGCACAGTGACGCTCGAAACCGTACTGATGTAACAAATGACGGGCGATAGTCAGCGTGCGCGGCAACGTGGTGACGATGGAAAAACGTGTCGCCAGCATCGTCGCCAGATGCATCGCCGCTTCTGCGATGCCAATCACCGGACCGCGCGCCAGTTCACGGGCGGCCAGCAAACCAGGGTCACCGAAGCAGGCGATAATGTGGCCGTCTACACCCGCATCACGCCCGGCTTTCACCTGCTGTAAAACGCCGAGCGTGGCGATAGCTTCATCAAAATGCCCTTCTATCGACGGCGCGCCTTCTTCGGGGCACACCGCCATGATTTGTGTATCCCGCGCCGCGACCGAGCGTGCGGTTTGTGCCATCACTTCCGTCATCGCACGGCTGGTGTTCGGATTGATGAGTTGTATACAAAGCGGACGCGACATCAGCGTATCTCCCCAGCGTTAACCGCCCTTTGGGAGGCGAAGATTTGTGCAAAATCCGGCATCTGTCCGTTGTTCTGCTCGAAACGCAGGCTGGCGACGATGCTGTCGAAGTGGTGCGCCATGCTTTCGGTCAGCACAGCAATATCGCGTTTTTTCAGCAGTTCGAGAAGATCCTCATGATCGTGGCAACGGCAACCCTGCTGCCATGGCGCGCCCCAGGCGGCGATCGCCAGTGAGGATCGCAGCGTCAGCTGAGAGACCGATTCGGTCAGGACTTTATTGCCGGATATGGCCTGAATCTGAACGTGGAAAGCGGCGGAAAGACGGATCGCCGCCGCACCGTCGCGCGCTTCGTGGGCGCGCTTTTCTTCCTGCACCAGTTTTTTCATTGCCACCAGATGCGTGGACTGACAGCGGGCAATCACCAGCGGCAGGTTGGCACATTCGAGAATTTTTCGGGTGGCGAATACATCGCGGGATTCTTCTGCGTCCGGCGTGGTGACGTGCGCACCACGCTTGGGCAAGATCGTCACCAGTTGCACTGCGGCAAGGCGTTGCAACACGCGGCGGATGCCGGTGCGGCTCACTGAAAAGACTTCCGCCAGCGCTTCTTCCGGCAATTTGCTGCCCGGTAACAGCTGGTGCTCGACAATCGATTTCACCAGCGCGTTATAAATATGGTCGTCCTTATCCTCGGTAAAATAGGCCGTATTCAGCCCGCTCCAACTGGTCATTGCCGTTACTCCGTATACCGTTCGTGTATTAATCGTATACATGAAATAGATTTTTTGTATACAAAAAGTGAAATTTGGCCTGATTCGTGCAGTGCTCCTGTGACTGCTTTCATCTTTTGGCAGCCGGGATCCGGCTTCCGACTTTCACATGTTGTTTATGACAGGAGCACGATTTATGCCAAATCAGGAAATCACCTCCGCCACGGCGTCCTCTGAACAGAGCGCCGGGATCATCAAGCCTTATTACAGCCCGCGGCTGTGTAATGATGATTTAGCGCCAACGCGTCACCAAAACTGGAGCTGGTACAACATATTTTCTTTCTGGATGTCCGATGTGCACAGCATGGGCGGATACGTGGTCGCCGCCAGCTTTTTCACGCTCGGCCTGACCAGCTGGCAGGTGTTGCTGTGTCTGCTGTGCGGGATTTGTATCGTGCAGATTTGTGCAAACCTGATGGCGAAGCCGAGCCAGCAGGCCGGTGTGCCATACGCCGTGATTTGCCGTCAGGCATTCGGCGTGTTTGGCGCCAATATTCCGGCGGTCATTCGCGGACTGATTGCGTTCGCCTGGTACGGCATTCAGACCTATCTGGCGGCCAGCGCACTGATGCTGGTGCTGCTGAAATTCTTCCCGTCGATCACGCCATTGACCGTACCGCACTGGCTGGGTCTGTCGGCGCTGGGCTGGATCTGTTTCGGCATTATGTGGGTATTACAGGCGATGGTGTTCTGGCATGGAATGAGCGCCATCAAGCGTTTCATCGACGTAGCTGGCCCGGCGGTGTACGTGGTGATGCTGATGCTGGCGGGTTGGATCCTGTATAAAACTGGCCTGAGCAATATCTCGTTCACGCTTTCCACCAAAACGCTGACCGTCGGCCAGCAGGGTTGGGAAATGCTGACCGCCACCGCGCTGGTCGTCTCCTACTTCTCCGGCCCGCTGCTGAACTTCGGCGACTTTTCGCGCTACGGCAAAAGCATGAGCGAAATCCGCCGTGGCAACCGCTGGGGTCTGCCGTTTAACTTTCTGCTGTTCTCGATTGTGACTGTGGTGATCGTGTCTGGTACACAATCCCTGTTCGGCCAGATGATCACCGATCCCATCGAAACCGTCAGCCGTGTAGGTAACAGCGTTGCCGTGGCTCTCGGCTTGCTGACCATGATCATCGCCACCATTGGTATCAATATCGTGGCGAACTTCGTGTCACCGGCCTTCGACTTCTCTAACTGCTCACCGCAGAAAATCAGCTTCCGCACCGGCGGGATGATCGCCGCTGTCGGTTCCGTATTGCTGACACCTTGGAACCTGTTCCAGTCACCAGAGCTTATTCACTACACGCTGGACGTGCTGGGCGCATTCATCGGTCCGTTGTTCGGGATTTTGCTGGTGGATTATTATCTGATCAAACGCGGCCAAATGGACGTCGATGCACTATTCAACGCCACACCGTCCGGCCGGTACTGGTACCGCAACGGGTTCAACCCGAAAGCCATCGCCGCGCTGGTGCCCGCCGTGGTGATTGGCCTGCTCATCAGCTTTACGCCGAGCCTTCATCAGGTAGCGAACTTCAGCTGGTTTATTGGCGCGTTGCTTTCCGGCGGCTGTTATCGCTTTATCGCCCGTCACGATCGCGTGACCAGCGGCGAGGTGGGCTACCTGAAAACCGAAACGGAATAATAAGGCCTGTCAGGAAGGAACATTGCCAGGACGGCAGAAACGACGAAGCCCTGAGTGATTTCTCACTCAGGGCTTCTGAATAGTGGCGGAACGGACGGGGCTCGAACCCGCGACCCCCTGCGTGACAGGCAGGTATTCTAACCAACTGAACTACCGCTCCGCGTTTTGTTCTGGTTAAGAACGAAGCGGATATTAAGGAATCGCCGCTATTGCGTCAATGCTTTTCCTCTCGTTTTCAACCGACTGCACAGTTTTTCTGCATCCTGCGTATTTTAAGTGCAACAGCCCGAAATAATGACTCAGGAACGCCAGAGGCAACTGCCGCCCTTTTTCACCACCAAATCCAGACGCTCTTCATGCCACGTCAGTTCCTGCTCGCTGGCGTTAATCACTTTCAGCCCCGACGCCGGGCGTTTAATCCGCTGGATCCCCTGCCCGTCAGCTCCGGTATTTTGCTCGCCCTCGTGGGTGAACTTGATGCTGGTCTGGCCCCCGGTCATCATCAGATAAACTTCAGCCAGAATTTCGGAGTCAAGCAGTGCGCCGTGAAGCGTGCGTTTGCTGTTGTCGATCAGGTAGCGATCGCTTAGCGCATCGAGGTTATTACGCTTGCCGGGAAACAGCTTACGCGCCATCGCCAGACTGTCGGTAATCTTACAGAACGTTTCAGTTTTCGGCAGACCACGTCCGAGCATGTCGAACTCGTAATCCATAAAGCCGATATCGAACGTCGCGTTATGGATGACAAGTTCGCCGCCGCGAATGTATTCGATAAAGTCGTCGGCGACGTCGGCAAACGTCGGTTTATCGGCGAGGAATTCGTCGCTGATGCCGTGAACGCCGAAGGCTTCCGGGTCGATCAGACGGTCGGGTTTGAGATAAACGTGGAAATTGCGGCCGGTCAGGCGGCGATTCACCACCTCAACGGCACCGATTTCAATAATCCGGTGTCCTTCGTAGTGGACGCCGAGTTTGTTCATACCGGTGGTTTCGGTATCGAGAACAATCTGTCTGGTAGGAGAAGAAATCATATTGCAGTGCTCGCAGCGCTCGTTTATGTCAGACTTGGCTTTTACATTTGATGGAAGAGTCTACCAGAGATGACCAAACAGGTAGAAATTTTCACCGACGGCTCCTGCCTGGGTAATCCCGGCCCCGGCGGTTTCGGTGCGATTTTACGCTATAAGCAGCACGAAAAAGAATTCAGCGCAGGGTTCCGGCTGACCACTAATAACCGCATGGAAATGATGGCGGCCATTGTGGCACTCGAAGCGCTTTCCACGCCGTGCGAAGTGACACTGAGCACCGACAGCCAGTATGTGCGCCAGGGGATTACTACCTGGATCCACAACTGGAAAAAGCGCGGCTGGAAAACAGCGGATAAGAAGCCGGTAAAAAACGTCGATTTGTGGAAGCGTCTCGACGCCGCCATTCAGACGCATCAGCTGAACTGGATGTGGGTAAAAGGCCATGCCGGTCACCCGGAAAACGAACGCTGTGACTTACTGGCAAAAGAAGCGGCGGGCAATCCGACGCTGGAAGATGTCGGTTATCAGGCCGAAAGTTAATTTCGTTTTTCCCGCCTCTCATCCTTCCCTTCTCCAGAGGGGAAGGAGCATAAATCTTAGTCCCGATGATCTTTCCGATAATTTCGGGTCGCACCGACGGCCTGCGGGATTTTCTGCTTGTGCGCAGGCGCCTTTTTGGCGGTTGGCGTCAGCGGGAAGGTGCGCTTACGGGCGATGATCAGCGTCATACAGCCCAGGGCGGGCAAATGCATGCTCAGCAGCTTTCCACCGTTCTTTTTCCACGGCAGCACATGAAAACGCCGGTGAACCATCACTTCGTAATTCAATAATGAAAGCCAGTCGAGCAGACGCATCTGGGTAAAAAGGCGGCTGGTGTAGGGCTGACGTTTGCGAAAAAATGGCATCAGCTTGCCCAGCCCCAGCAGGCTTAGCGGATTAAAGTTGCTCAGCACTATCCAGCCGTCATCGATAAGTACCCTGTCGACTTCACGCAGAATGCGGTGGGGGTCTTCGGCATAAGCCAGCGTATGGCTGAGCAGGCAGGCATCGACGGATTTCGCGGCGAAGGGTAAATAATAGGGATCGCCCCTGACATGCAGCCCCTCGCCCTGCGAGGCAAAATTCACCTGATGCGATATAGGACAGGCTTCGGCGTTGAGTTCGGCACTTAATGCGCCGATTTTTAGCAGGTGAAAACCGTAGAGTTTCCCCCACCAGGGTTGCAGTTGTTGCTCAAGCGCGGCACGGTAGTAGTCGCCGCACGGGATTTCATCCCATGAAGCCGGAGCAACAATGTTCTTACGGGCGCGGGCGGGTCGCATATTTTATTATCTTCTTTCAAGCAGTTGCCAAAGAGAGGTTGCCATGAATCTTATCAGCATTCCTGCGTTGCAGGACAATTACATTTGGTTGCTCGATGACCAGCACGGGCATTGTTTGATTGTCGATCCGGGCGAAGCCGCGCCGGTATTAGCCGCACTAAAATCGAACAATTTAACCCCGACGGCCATCCTGCTGACCCATCATCATCATGACCATGTTGATGGCGTAAACGAGATTTGCAGCCATTTCCCTGCTCTGAAAGTGTACGGACCTCACGAAACGGAGAACAAATTTCGTCAGATTAGTCTTAAAGATGGCGAAAAAGTGGAAATCGGCGGTCTCAAATGGCAGATCTTTGCTACGCCAGGACACACATCAGGTCACATTTCATACTATAGCGCGCCTTATCTGTTCTGTGGAGACACGATGTTTTCCGCCGGATGCGGTCGTTTGTTCGAAGGGACGCCCGAGCAAATGTACCAGTCGTTTCAACGGTTAGCTGCACTGCCTGATGAAACTTTAATCTGTGCTGCTCATGAATATACTCTCTCAAACCTTAAGTTTGCACGGTCCGTTTTACCGGCCGATGATGATATTTATTCTCATGAGCACAAAGTGCAACAAATGCGTGAAAAGGGACAATCTTCCCTGCCTTCAACCCTCGGTCTGGAGCGTAAAATTAACCTATTTTTACGTTGCGATGATATTGATTTACAAAACAAATTAAACCTTAACGATCCGTTAAAACCTACCTGGCATGTTTTCGCCCATTTAAGGGCTCTGAAAGATAGCTTCTGAACCCAAAGGTTGTGTTTTTGGCGTAAGCAAAGTATTATCGCTCGTCTTTTAAGCAACTATGACACACACATGAAGGCATATGCGATCCTAATAATCGCCTCCATGTTGCTCACGGGTTGCCAGGCGTCCAGGCAGGGCGCGCAAGAACCCGAGCAATATGCGCAGAGTTTGTCTTCAGCAAGTCAAAGTGAAGAAGCAAGACAGTTCACAGGTGATGGCCGAGCGGCCTCTGGGGGATGGTTGAATGGAAACGACGCAGCCTCTCAGCAAAATTTGTGGAACTTCATTGGCGACGAGCTGAAGATGAAGGTTCCGGATAACCCCCGGATCCGCGAGCAAAGAGTTAAATATTTAAAGCATAAGAGCTATCTCCACGATGTAACATTACGGGCAGAGCCGTACATGTACTGGATCACCGAGCAGATTAAGAAACGTAATATGCCGATGGAACTGGTACTGCTACCCATAGTGGAGAGCGCTTTTGACCCCAAAGCAACTTCGTCAGCTAACGCTGCCGGGTTGTGGCAGATTGTGCCGCAGACGGGTCGGAACTATGGTTTGAAACAAAACCAGTGGTATGACGGACGCCGCGATGTTGTGGCTTCGACAACTGCTGCGCTTGATATGCTACAACGCCTGAACAAAATGTTTGGCGGTGACTGGTTACTGACCGTTGCTGCGTATAACAGTGGTGAAGGTCGCGTAATGCAAGCGGTTAAAGCGAACAAAGCAAAGGGACTACCGACTGATTTTTGGTCACTGTCGCTTCCTCGTGAAACGACGATTTACATCCCTAAGATGCTGGCGCTTAGCGATTTGTTAAAAAATAACAAGAAGTATGGAATTCGTTTGCCGAAACCGAGTGAAGACCGCGCACTGGCGCGTGTTGAAATCGGACAGCAGATGCAATTGACACAAGCGGCGGAAATGGCAGGCATGTCCCTGACCAAGCTGAAGTCGTTTAACACTGGCTACAAGAAAAATGTAACCGCGCCGAATGGCCCGCATTACATTGTTCTGCCGAAGGCGCATGCCGACCAGTTAAAAGATTCTCTGGCTGATGGCGATATCGCCGCAGTGCAGAAAACCCAACTGGCCAGCAACACTCCGTCAGGTGCAAAACAGTACAAAGTTCGCCCCGGCGACAGATTGTCCAGTATTGCAGCCCGGCTGAATGTGAAGACCCGTGATCTACAGCGTTGGAACAATTTGCGCTCAGCAGGCGCGTTAAAAGTTGGGCAAACACTGCAGGTGGCGGATAACAGCGTCAGTAATACCAGTGCGAACGGTGGCAGCATCACGTATCAGGTACGTAAGGGCGATTCGTTGTCGAGCATTGCCAGGCGTCACGGCGTCAACATCAAAGATGTGATGCGCTGGAACGCGACAGCGGACAACCTCCAGCCGGGCAAAAAGCTAACGCTGTTTGTTAGCAACAAAATGAGCCCGGAGACCTGACAGGTTCCGACCATAAAAAAGCACCCTGAACATTCCGGGTGCTTTTTTTTATGCTTTTTTTTTGCAGGATGCTGTTACTTAACTTACGGAGTACCGGCCAGAAACTCCACCCGCAGCGGATTATGGTCTGAGGCGCGGGTTTCCATTACCGAGGCGTTGGTGACGCTTAAGTCGCGATAGAAGATGAAATCCAGCGGCCTGCCGAAGGCGCGTTTACGGTAATCGGCAGGGAAACGCACTTCCTCCAGATGAATATTCCCCGCAAAGCCGAACAGCGCGTTAATACGCTGCTTGCTCCAGGCGTTGAAATCTCCCGCCATGATCACCGGCCCTCTATGGTTTGCGATCTGTTCGCCAATCGGCTCGAGCTGCTTGCTGTAAACGTCGATACCCAGACTGAAATTCACCGCGTGAATGTTCACAACCATCAGTAAACGGCCGTCTAAGAGCGGGTACACTGTGACGAGTGCCGATTTAGCAAGCCTCAGAAGCGGCTCACGCTCACGCAGCGGACAGCAGTAGACCGGATGTGCAGCGGACAGCGTCATCACGCCAGAGGGGTGCTGAGGCAGCATGAACGCGGGTACCTGATCGGCAGCCAGATAATTGGACGTGGCGTAGCGGATCAGTTCCGGCGTAGTTTGTGCCTCCTGAAGTAACACCAGTTGGGCATCTTTGCCGAAATCCCGCAGTACTGACAGCCAGTCAGCACGTTGTTGTTTGAAGATATTCCACACCATGACGTGCAAAATATTCGAGTTGGGCAGCGCCGCGCCCGGCGGCAAATCCGGCCCCAAGTGTGCGAGGGCTCCCGGAAAGATTTGCTCAGCGGGCTGACCTGCGACATACCTCATTGCATATGTTTTTTTTCGCACGCTAATCGCCTGTTCACCCATTTTATTGATGCTATATGAGAGACGTTCTCTCAGCGAACGTTCAGTATACGCCCGCAAAAGCTCAGGCCAAATCTGTTTACACTGGTATACAACTTGTCCATATCTACAGGCTAGCATAGACCACGCCAATCCACGGCGTTTGGTGCGATCTCTTCGGCTTTTTGCACCATATAAACCTGTAATCCCGGCACGTTAGCGAAGGCGAAGATCATCGTCAGGGCTTTTACTGCACCGTGGCGGTTGCCAGTTTGCCTCCTCAGATATTGCCGAAGGCCACAATGAATTTCGATTCGATGGCAGCAATTATGAGCCTGTGATTAAATGATATAAATAGCCAAAGTATGAAATTATTTATGCTGGAGTAACAACAATGCGAGCCAGTTCTGAGGAGTTAATTACTTTCGTCACCGTGGTGGAAAGCGGCAGTTTCAGTCGTGCGGCAGAACAGCTGGGTCAGGATAACTCGGTGGTCAGCCGGACGCTGAAACGTCTTGAGCAAAAGCTCGGCATCACGCTGCTCAACCGCACCACGCGCCAGATCAGCCTGACCCACGAAGGCGAGCGGTATTTCGTCCGCGTACAAAAAATCCTGCATGATATGGCCGCCGCGGAAGATGATTTGCTGGAGAACCGCGACGATCCGCAGGGACTGTTACGCGTCGATGCCGCGACGCCGGTTATCCTGCACGTCATCACGCCGCTGGTGGCTGAATTTATTGAACGTTTCCCGAAGATGTCGCTGGCGCTGTTTTCTTCAGAGAGCAACATCAATCTGATCGACCACAAAGTGGATGTAGCGATCCGCGTCGGCGAGCTCGAGGATTCGAGCCTGCGGGCACGCAAACTGATGCTGAGCTACCGTAGCGTACTCGCCTCTCCCGCTTACATTAAAAAGTGGGGAACGCCACAGAGCGTTGATGAGTTGCTAAAGCACCGTTGTCTGGGCTTTAACGAAGTGATTGCGCTGAACAAATGGCCGCTGCTGTGCGCCGACGGCCAGCAGTTGACCATTACGCCGTTTATCAGCTCCGGCAGCGGCGAGACACTGCGCAGGCTGTGTCTGGAGGGTAACGGTATCGCTTGTTTATCGGATTTTATGACCGACGATGATGTTAAGCGTGGGGATCTGGTAAAAATGCTGGTGCCGGAGGTTATGCGGATCGCGATGCCGCTGCATGCGGTGTATTACAGTGACCAGGCGGTAAGTACCCGTATCCGGTGTTTTATTGATTTTCTGAGCGAAAAGCTCGCTAAAGCTGATAAGTAATCGAACTTGATTAGGAACGTTTCGGTTTCTCGATAGCAGTGATTGCCTTATCTTTCGGGGGATTTTTGAACGCGCGCAGCGAGCTTCCATACTCTCGCTCCACTGAGCGCTCAAAGCGCCATCACAAATTGCGCCCAGACGCGCTGAGTCTGCAAATTTAGCAATCCTGATCCCGCGTCAAACCGGTATTCCTCCGGTGCCCCCGCTCCTCCTGGGACGGCAACTGCGGTCATCACCGCCTCATCTGCCCCGCACCATAAGCGGCTGTCGGAATCCGGCTGCGAGGTAAAGAGCCCGGCGGCGGGGTCGAGCTGGATCCGGTCCATCTGCCAGACGCTGCCACCCTGCTGTTTCAGCCACGCCTCACGCAGGCACCACAACTGCCAGAATGCCGTCTGCGGATTCGCCTGCCCGAGAAGCCATTGAAATTCAGTGTTACTGAACGCGGTCAGTGCAATATCCAGATAGCGCGGACGCGGGCGCATTTGCTCGACATCACAACCAGTTTCCCCTGCGGTGCAAAGCACCAGTTGCAGGCAATTTTTACTGTGGCTGAGGGAGAAATAAGGAAGAGAAGGTTCGACAAAAGAAGGTTTGCCCTGCGGCGAAATCTGTATCGCAGGTAGCATTTCGCAACCGGTGAAAGTAAACATCGCTTCGGCCAGCAACGCTCTGCCCGCAAGCCATTGCTGGCGGCGGGCGGCGTTCATGCTATCACTTTGAACAATAAGATCATCAGGCAACCGTGACAGCGAAAAGCGGTCATCCAGCGAGGCGGTAACCAGACGCGCGGCAGTCATCCGTTACGGCCAGCGGCGGAAAACCAGCGACGTGTTAATACCGCCGAAGGCAAAGTTATTCGACTGAATAAACTCAGTCTGAATATGTCGCGATTCGCTCATGATGTAATCGAGTTCGCCGCACAGCGGATCCGGCTGCGTCAGGTTGATTGTCGGCACAAACCGGTCTTCACGCATCATTTCCAGCGACATCCAGGCTTCCAGCGCGCCACAGGCACCGAGCGTATGGCCGAAGTAACTTTTCAGCGATGAGATTGGCGTTCTGTCGCCAAACACCGCTGCTGTCGCCTGACTTTCGGCGATATCACCGCGATCGGTTGCCGTGCCGTGTGCACTGATGTAACCGATCTCAGCCGCCGGAATACCGGCATTTTTCAGCGATTTTTCGATGCAAATTTGCATCGTCGATTGCTGTGGCTGCGTAATATGTGCCGCGTCGCAGTTAGTGGCAAACCCGACGATTTCAGCATAAATCGTCGCACCGCGCGCCTGTGCGTGTTCAAGAGATTCGAGGATCAGCGAGCCTGCGCCTTCACCAATCACCAGCCCATCACGCTGTGCATCAAACGGACGGGGTGAACGTTCAGGATGATCGTTCTGCTGGCTGGTGGCGAATAAGGTATCAAATACAGCCGCTTCTGAGGGACACAGCTCTTCTGCGCCGCCTGCTACCATCACGGTCTGATAACCGTGTTTGATGGCTTCATAGGCGTAGCCGATGGCCTGGCTCCCCGAAGTGCAGGCGCTGGAGGTCGGGATCACCCGCCCTTTCAGGCCGAAGAACAAACCGGCGTTAACCGCCGTGGTGTGCGGCATCATCTGCACGTAGGTTGTGCCGGTGATGTTATTGGTGTGCTTTTCCGTCAGCATGGTCGCGAATTCGCTGACCGGGCCGGTGCTGCCGGTAGACGATCCAAACGCAATGCCGGTTTCGCCGTCGGTCAGGATCGGGTCATCGAGTAAACCGGCCTGTTCCAGCGCCAGTTCGACCGCACGGGTGGAAAGCAGCGAAACGCGCCCCATCGAGCGGATGCGTTTTCGCGTGTAGTGCGCAGGCACCACAAAATCATCGACTGGCGCACCGAGATGCGTATTCAGCCCCTGATAAACCAGCCATTCATCCATATGGCGAACAGCATTGCGCCCCTCTAGCAGGCGCGCACTGACGTCGGCCCAGTGGTTGCCAAACGCCGTAATCCCTTTCATCCCGGTGACCACCACGCGATGCGTCATACCATGCCTCCGTTGATGGATATCACCTGACGGGTAACGTAACCGGCGATGTCCGACATCAGATAGCTGGCCAGCCCCGCAACTTCATCGGCGCTGCCCATACGTTTAAGCGGGATCATCCCCATGGCGGCGTCGAGCGCCGGTTTTTCCATGTCGAGCATACCGGTATCAATCAGCCCAGGTGCAATGCAGTTGACGGTTATTTTGCGTTTCGCCAGCTCCAGCGACAGCGCTTTGCAGGCACCGATAATGCCGGCTTTGGCCGCGCTGTAATTAACCTGCCCGCGGTTGCCGGTGATACCAGAAACCGAGGAAAGCGCGATAATACGACCGCCCTGGCGCAGACCGATCATCGGCATTACGCAGGGATGTAAAACGTTGTAGAAGCTGTCGAGATTAGTGTGGATCACGCCGTCCCAGTCTTCGTCAGTCAGCGCCGGAAATGCCGCATCACGGGTGATGCCCGCATTATTGACCACGCCGTAATACGCGCCGTGAGCCTCAATATCCGCCTCAATCACTTCACGACACTGCGCGCGCTGACTGATATCAAACTGCACAATGCGCCCGTGACCGCCGGACTCAGTGATCTGCTGCAAGGTACTTTCTGCACCTGTTTTATCGCTGTGGTAGTGAATCGCTACCAAAAAACCGTCTTTCGCCAGCTGAATGGCAATGGCTTTGCCGATCCCTTTACTGGCGCCGGTGACTAATACTGAACGCGTCATTCCTGCATCCCCTGAGTTAATTTTATTATTTCATCCTTGTCTGGCTGATACGTATTCAGCCGTCCTTTGGCAACCTGGAGGTTGTCTTGTTCGCCCTTAATACTGATAACACCTTCAAAGCTCGCGATTTTTTCATCACGTAATACCATGGATACGTCGATCACTAATTCACTGCCTGCCGCAAATTCGGGCACAGTGCATTTCAGACCCCGCCCGCCGAGCAGCATGCCTAACTGCGGCGATTCGCCGGAGTGCGCACCATGCCAGCCGCTCCATACGCCAATCGTCTGTGCAATCAGTTCAAGAGCGTACCAGGCAGGCAGCGCGCCCTGCGCATTGAGAAACGGCGCCAGCACGCTGTCTTTCGAAACGTTCACGCTGCACCGCGCGGTTTCAGTGGTGACTTCAATCACGGTTTCCAGCAGCACCATCGGCGCGGCATGAGGTAAGAATTGCGCAGCATGTTGAGTGCTCATGACGGCCTTCCGATCAGAATGCTGGCATTGTTCCCACCAAAGGCGAAGGAGTTGGACAGGATAACCGGTTTGACGAGTGACTCTCCGGCTTCTGCCAGCCAGATGTCCGGCAGGCTGGCGTCACGCGGCGTCAGCGCGAAATCCTGATGCGGCAGACTTAGATTCTGCGTAATGATAAGCCAGCTCAGCGCCGCCTCAGTCGCGCCCGCCGCTCCCAGCGTGTGGCCGGTAAGGTGTTTAGTCGAACTGCACGGCGTACGACCACCGAACAAACGATGGATAACGGCGGCCTCTACCTGATCGTTAAGCGGCGTCGCGGTGCCGTGCGCGTTGATATAACCCACGTCATTCGCATTCAACCCGGCCATGTTTAGCGCCATGTTGATAGCGCGTTCAGCCCCCAGCCCTTCCGGGTGCGGCGCAGACATGTGCCACGCATCGGAGGATTCGCCCACACCCAGCAGCGCCACGTCAGCCGGTTCCCCGGTCAGCAGGATAAGCGCAGCGGCTTCGCCAATATTAATGCCGTCGCGGTTTTGCCCGAACGGCGTACATTGCCCGTGCGACAAAGATTCGAGACTATTAAAGCCGTTTAACGGCATCCGGCACAGGCTGTCTGCCCCCCCGACGATAGCCGCATCCACCAGCCCGGATTCGATCAGCCGCTTTCCGCTGATGATCGCCCGCGCGCTGGACGAGCACGCAGTGGAAAGTGTGTAAGCCGGCCCGCTCAGATCCAAAAATTCAGCCATAAACTGCGAAGGATCGCCAAGTTCCTGTTGGGAATAATCGTAACCCAGTGGGAATTCACCGTGCTGGTGTAAATAGCGCACGGCCTCTTCGCCCTCGGCAATTCCAGACGTACTGGTCCCCATGATCACCGCAACGCGATCTTTGCCGTATTGGGCGATCGCCGCGTGGATCTGTGTTTCTATCTGCGCCAGCGCGGCCAGTAAAAGCTGATTGTTGCGGCTGCGGTGCGACAGGAGACCGGTCGGGATCGCAGGCAAATCGGCGGTGACCGCGCCGAGCCAGACGGGACGGTTTTCCGTCAGCCAGCCTTCCTGCAAAGTCATACCCGGCGCACTGCCCGTCGTAAGACTTTGTGCAATCTGCGCAACGTCATTGCCCAGCGCATTCACCATGCCCACGGCCGAAAAGTAAATCATGTTAGTCACCGACATTCTGGATGGTTATCTGGTAGTGAAAAGCCTGCTGGGCGATCGACACCGGCTGACGCGTATTGCCCTTCGGCAGGTAGTCGATGCGGGTGATCGTATTGCCGTGGTTATCTAATAACGTGCGGCGCAGCGGCTCATCTTTCAGTTGCCAGCCTGACGGCAACAGCGGCTGCCAGCTTTCTGCCGGCCAGTAGCTGAACATAATATCGGCCAGAACCTGATTTGCCGGAGGCAAACCGTCGATCTTTATCGCCTGTTCGGTGTGGATCCCCTGTTGATCGTAGACCAATTTGAACAGGCGGATCCCAAGCGGAGAGAGACCCGCCAGCTGCAATGATTTTCCATCGGCGTTAAGCAGAACCAGCAACGACTGTTGTTTGCCCTTCACGGTGGCGGTCAGCAACTGCTGTTGACTCACCGGTGTTGCCAGCTGCGGCGACGGTAATTTCACCTGTATGCCGGGTTTCAGCCAGGCTTGTGGCAGCGTTTGTGCAGGAGGTGGAGTCGCGCAGCCGCTGAGGGTAAGTATCAGAAAAGCCAGTGCCGGGAAAGTGAATCGGGTCATTTTTGGCGTCCTCTTTTTTTAACCGGCAGGGTCAGCGGGGAGAGCAGAAAGGCGGTTAGAATGCCAAAACTCAGCACTATGCCGAAACTGCTGATCGCCAGCGTGGCGCTGAAGACCAGCATCCCGAAGGTCAGCAATGTGGTCACGACAGCCATAAAAATCGCAAACATCGATGTGGTCGGCGTCCCGCGCGGATTGGTGAAGAACAGCGTGTAGTTGATGCCAATCCCCAGCACCAGAATCAGCGCCAGCAACGAAAATAAATTAAGACTGTGGCCGCTGTAGCCCAGCGCCGCGATACCCATGGCCAGCGAAAGGACGGTTGGTACCAGACAAATCAACCCGTGCGGCAGGCGAAAGCGCCAGAGATAAATCGCGGCAATCACCGCCACTGCCAGACCGAGTAGCCAGGTCAGATATACGCGGTACTGGGAAAAGAGGCTGCTGAATTCGGTTTTGCGGTCGATCCAACCAGTACCCGTTTCCGACGCTGCCAGGGCGCCCATTGCGGCGCTGTCTTGTACACCATTCACCGGGATTAATGTGGCGCTGCGGCCGTCCGGCAGGGTAAGCCATAACAGGCGCCAGCCCTGACTGACGACGCTGTTAATCCACGCCTGGGAATCCACGGTTTGCGGGCTGAGATCGGGAGTCGGTACACGGACGCCCGCCTGTTGTAACTCGGTCACAACCTGTGGCGCGCGCTGCGTGAGCAGTGTTAAATCGCGCTTCTGTTGCGCCTGCGACGGCAGTCCGATCATCCGGTAGCCGTCGATCACGCCATCGGCTTTGGCCTTCGCCAGTTTCGGCCTTAAAGCTTCGAGACGTTGCAGCGTTTGCTCCGCGTTATCGCCGTACACTACCAGCCATTTCTGATCGTTTGTCTGGCCGGTCAGCGCGGCAATCTGTTGTTCCTGCTGCTGTAACGCGGCGGGCAGGGATTGCAAATCGGCAATATCATCATTGATTTTGAGTTGTGCAATGCCGCCTGCCGCGAGCGCGAGAATGGCTACCGGCAGACCGATGCGCACCGCGTTGCGGCTACGCCACGCAAGAAGCCAGCGGAAGATCAGCGCCAGCCCTGGCGTCGGGCCGACTGGCAGACGTTTCGATAAATAGGGATACCAGCACATCACGGTAATGCAGGCGGCGCTTAGCCCGGCAGCGGCGAATACCGCCAGCTGTTGCAGGCCGGGGAATGGCGCAATCAGCAGCATCAGATAAGCGGCCACCGTGGTCAACAGCGCCATCGATAACGCCGGAAACAGCTTTTTCAGACTTTCCAGCGGCGTAGTGTTTTCACCGTGGACGCGCCGCTCAGTGAGGAAGTACAGCGTGTAGTCGGCAGAAATTCCTACGATGCTGGTACTGAGCACCAGCGTCATCACGTGGATTTCGCCAAACACCCCCAGCGTAAAGACCGTGCCTGCGAGCGCGCCAGTCGCGATGGAAAGCAGACTGAGCAGCATCGGCAGAATTGAGCGGAACATCAGTAAGATCAGCAGGAAGACACCGACAACCGACGCTATACCGAGGGTGGAAAGATCGTGTTCAGCCTGCTGGCTGGCGTAGTTGCTGTAAAAAATCGTGCCGCGCGCCAGCACTTGCGCGCCCGGCCAGCGGGCTTCAAAAGCTTGCTTCACCGCATTCAGGCTGGCGACGGTTTTCTTGCCGGTAGTGATGTCATACGACGAGGCTTTCAGTTCGCCATGCAGCAAATACCAGCTGCGTCCCTGTTTGTCGCGGGCCATCAGCCAGCCTTGATCGAGCGTCATGCCGCCGCTGTTTTGCTGCTGTGCCATTTGCGAGGCGCGAACCAGCAATAACGGATCGTTGGTCAGCTCTTTCCCGCTGACACCGGCAAACGCGGAATATACCTGACCGAGGATCCACTGGCTTTGCGCTTGCGCGCCCGTCGTTAAGCGCTGGCGGGTGGCATCGTCGAGCAACGCGTTGCGGTGCTGATAGAAGAATTTGCCCCATTCCTGCTGGTGCTGCGCGTCCATCGGCCCTTCCACCTGACTCAGTTCAGACAGTGCCCGCAGTTGTTTCAGCCAGTCGTTGAGGGGGGCGACGCCCGCGTTCGGTGGCGGGCTGACCAGCCACATCAGCTGGCGATCGAGACGCTGAGTAAAGCCATCAGATATGGCCTGGGGAATATTTTCTCCCTGCTGCTGAGGTAAAAGCGCCAGCACGCTGCTGTTGATCTGGCTGCGTGGCAATAGCCAGAATAACGCCGCCACCAGCAGCGCAATAATCAGCAGCCAGCCTTGTGCCGCGCGGCGATGAAGATCAGGACGCAAAATGGCGTTTCTCTTCATCGGTCAGCGTGGCTGGCGTAGTTTTCTGATTGAAGAAGCGGATGTGCGTCGCGTCGCCCTGCATATCGTTGATATCAATCTCGTTCAGGAAATTTTCGCCATGTAGCTGGATGCTGCGGAACAGACGGTTCAGCGGCGAGACTTTCGGAGTGAGAATCAGCGTCCATGCGCCCTTTCCAAGGTCAGTAAACCCGAGCGTGAAATTTTGCTCCAGCACGCGACGGTCTGCATGAAAAAGGGCACTGAGCAGCGAGTTGAACTGGAACATCTGCGGATTGGTGTCCGCCGTGATGACCTGCGGATCCTGACCGGCCATGATTTGCACCATGCGACTCTCGGTCAATAATAAGGTCAGGCTGAAAGGTTTATCCTGCTGCCACCACAACCCTTGCTGCTGGGCGATGACCAGGTTTCCGCTGGACTTCAGCGGTTGCGCCATCCCGCTGATCGTCCGCTGCTGGGCAAATTCGGCGCGCAAAACCGGCACCTGGCTGAAACGCTGTTGTAAATCCTCCAGCGTGACCGCCTGAGCCGTGACGCTGAAAATCGTTAGCAGAATGAGCAAAAGCGATTTCACAGGCTGACTCCCGTTTTATCGAACAAAACCTGCGGCGAGACGAAACACATCTCTTTAGTTTGCGCATCCACCGCCACCTGCAGGGTGTAGCCGGTTGTCGTGCGTTTGCCCGTTTCGATATCAAAGATCTGATAACCGATCCGCAAACGGTTTTCGATCTCCTCCAGCTGCGCGCGGACTTCTATGCGTTGTTCAAATAACAGCGGCGCGATGTATTTCAGGCGCGTGTCGACAATTGGCCAGACGTAGCCTGACGCCTGCATCTGGCGATAGCCATAATCGAACTGTTTAAGCAGCTGTTCGCGGGCAATTTCCAGATAACGGAAATAATTACCGTGCCAGACCACGCCCATGGCATCGGCGTCATGAAACGGCACGGTGATTTCAACGCGGGTGGAAAAACGCGGCTGGTTAAAACGGGGATCCAGTTTGGACGTCATATCAGTCAGGTTTCCTCTCTGAGGCGTCATCCGCGGGATGCTGCCAGAAATCATAAAAATTGAACCAGTCATGAGGCGCAAGCAGGCTGTAATGCTCCAGACGAGCGGCGTAGCGATCGACGGCCTCCTGTAAGGCGGGCAGACGCTGGTCGCGCGGCAGGATCAGCGGATCGGCAAAAGACTCACAATAAATGTGCAGACGCTGCTGCTGCATGATGCCAAACATCAGCATGACCGGCGCACGCAGCGCGGCGGCCAGAATAAACGGCCCTTGCGCAAAGGCGGCGGGCTTACCAAGAAAATCACTCCAGATGACACGGGCATGTTCACCGCGCTGGTGCGAACTGGCAGAGGTACGGTCGCCGACGATCGCCACCCATTCTCCGGCATCGAGCTTTTCCTGCAAAAGGATGGCGGTATCCGGCCCCATCCTGCTGACCTGAATCAGATTCACCACCGCCTGCGGGTTGATTTCTTTCATCACCTGATTAAAACGTTCGGCATTATCGGTGAAAACCAGCGCATTAACGGTTATCTGATGATTAAGTGCGCCTATGGCGCGGCAGGATTCGATATCGCCCAGATGAGAGGCCAGGATCAGTGTGCCGCGACCGGAGGCAATATGCGCCTCGCATATTTCAGGATGCACCAGCACCGCATCGGTCAGGGTATTATCGCCCTGCCAGCTCGCCAGTTTACTCAGCATCGAGTCACCGAATCGCATGAAATGCCGGAAAGTGCTGAGCGGATAAGGCAGCGGGATATCGCGCTGTGCAGCTGTTTCACGTATGCGGTCGAGATAGCGGGCCGAAGCCGTGCGCTGAGTGCGGCCGGTCAGCCAGAAGTAGCCGATCACCGGGTAAAGCAATACGCGGAAAGCGCGGTAGCCAAGCAGGCGATAAACTTTAAGCATCAGGCGGATGCCCCACAATCCCTGACGTTCCGGCGTCGCAGACCAATGTTCGTTGATCTGCGAACTTTGCCGCTGGCGCAGTAAAAACGGAATGCGCGGCAACATGCCAAAAAACAACCGGGTGTGCATCCAGGAGATCTTAATGTTGTCTTTCACCGCATCGAAATGCGAGACGCCATCGACGGGATAAGTTACCCGTGTCGGCAGGAAGCGGCTGCGTGTTCCCTGCCAGTAAAGGCGAACCATAATTTCCGTATCAAAATCCATCCGCAGCCCCAGACGGTGTTTCGCCATCAGCGCCAGACATGGCCTCAGAGGGTAAACACGAAACCCGCACATGCTGTCTCTGAGCGAGAAAGACAGGGTTTCCACCCACACCCAGAAATGGGTGATGTAACGACCGTACAGCCGCGATTTCGGCACGCTGTCATCATATACCGGCAGGCCGGAGATCAGACATTCAGGATGGTGACGGGCTTCCGCCAACATCGCGGGCACGTCTGAAAGCTGATGCTGACCGTCCGCATCGACCTGAATGGCATGCGTAAAACCTTTCTCCGCCGCCAGCTGTAGTGCTGCCATCACCGCCCCGCCCTTGCCCTGATTCGACGGCAACCGCGTCAGGCTCATCCCGGGTGTCATTGCGGACAGACGTTGCAGTTCATCGGCGGTCGCCGTATCACTGCCGTCATCCACCACCAGACAAGGCAAATCGAAAGGCCGGAGACGTTCCAGCACATCCGCCATCATGACACCGTGGTTGTAACAGGGAATAATCAGGCAGGGAGAAAACTCATCTTGCTGATTCATGGACATAGAATAATTTTCCCGCTGCTGGCGACCGCATCGCCGAGGCTGTAACGGAAAACCAGACGATGTTTTTCTTTCAACCAGTCGATTTGCACATTAACGATTTCACCGGGCAGTAATGGACGCTGAAATTTCACTACCTCCATACCGTAAAATACCTTATCCAGCCCGAGAAGCGCGCTGGCGTAATCCATCACCCAGTTGACCTGCGTGACGCCCGGCAAAATCGGCGAAGACGGAAAATGGCCACGGAACCAGAATAAATCGGCGGAGAGCTGCAGTTCAAGGCTCAGGCTGGTGTCGCTGATTTTTTGCTGGCTCAGTACTTCAGGCATCATCATAAAAACATTTCCTGTAATTCAGCCGCAGCGCGTTTGCCTTGTTGGTTAACAGGGATAGCTGGAACAATGCGCCAGTAACGTGGGATTGAAACCGGTGAAAGCCATGTGCGCAGCGTCTGGCGCAGTTGGCCGATAAAGGGGTTGTGCCCCAATTCGCGCCGCTGCTCTTCACCGGCTGCGCTCAGAACCAGCACGGCAGCAACGCAGACCCGGCCCTGCTTTTCGAGCGTCAATGTGAAAGCTTCGGACACAAAAACCAGTCCACACAACCGCTGTTCAATCTCATTTAACGAAATCCGTTGTTCAGCGATCTTCACTACCCGATCTTTACGGCCAAGCAGATTGAATTGTCTCTGATCTGGCAGGATTTCAACCTCATCGCTGAGAATTATGCCGCCTGCTTGCGGGATCAGCGGAGACACCAGGGTCAGAGAGCCGTCAGCGCGGTGGCTAAAATGTATATCGTCGAATAGCGTCCAGGGAGCATCCGGCAGACGGTGCGCAATGACCCCCGTCTCGGTGGTGCCATAGATTTCTACGGGAACACAATCGCAGGTGGATTTAGCTAATACCGCGGCGTCGCGCGTCAGCGGTCCACCTGCCGAAAAGATTTGCCGCAACTTTGCTGTTGCCAGTGAGGGATCCAGCCGCGTGAGAAATGCCGGGCTGCTGGTAAGCACTATTGAACGGGCAAGCGCAAGAGTCTGCAATTGCTCGTGGTACTCAATACTTCTCGCACAGAACGGAACCCCCAGAGACAGTGGCAACATAAAAGCGAACGTCAGACCATACATGTGGTGCGGGGCAACGGTGGCGGCAAAATACGCGCCGTCGAGATCTTCGCCCCAGAGTGCGGCGAGCCACTGACTTTCGCGTTCCAGACTGGCCACCGGTTTTATAATTTTTTGCGGTTTACCGGTCGATCCCGACGTAAATAAAATCAGCGATGCGTTGCATGGCCATTCGGGCAAAGGAGAAAGAAAAGTTGCTGTCTCACCGGGATAGGTGAGCGTAGGGCAATCCAGCTCAAGCGGAAGGTCGGTGATCAGCGCATCGAATTCATCCCGCTTTTCAGCCAGCACGGCCTGGCGAAAATGGCCGGGCAACACCGGCGTTTTACGACTGTAGAGAAGCGCCAGCAGCGTAACGGCAAATGCATAGTTATCTTCCAGACACACTGCCCAGCGCAACGACGGTAAGGCGTGTAGTTTCGTGATCAGCGACAAGACATCACGACGGAATTCGTTCTGACGCCATTCCCGGCTTTCGCTCCAGGCGACCAGATGATCATCAGCTCTTTGCGCACTTAGCCATTGGCTCATTGGAATGGTCATAACCGCTGCAGACGCTTTCTGACTGTCCATTCAATACCCATTAATAAGCCAATTAGCAGATAACTGATCCCGCCGTTATAAAGCGCCCAAAGATCCACATCGCCGTTAAGGCAGCTATATAAAGCCAGAGAACCATTTAACACAAAGAAGATGCACCAGACTTGCGTGACGCGTCGGGTATACCTCACCCCTGCGGGCGGTAAATCCGGTTCACTGAGACGGGCAAGACGTTCCACAATTGATTGCCTTGCCCGTAATGAACTAGAAAATAAAATGAACAGCAATAAATTTACCGCGACCGGGTAATACAACAACAGGGAGGTTTCGCGTAACAAAACGCTGATAGCCACCAGAGCAATGCCCGCTATTGCGATCGCTTTACCAAAAAAAGTCAGCTGGCTGAGCTTTCCGCGAAAAGTCAGCAAACGTAGAATAAAAACGCTACCAAGCAGCGGAGCAAGAATCCCCATCCCCCAGGTTTTCAATCCGCACCAAACGGCTATCGGATAGGCAACTATCGCCAGGATGGTTATCCACCGGATAATCGAGGCGACAGAGTCCCGGACCTTAGACACGTAAGTTACTCAGCGGGCGTGTTAAGTAATTCATCAATGGCATCCACGACGTCCTGAACGGTGCGCACTGACTTAAACATTTCTGGCTTAATCTTTCTGCCGGTGGTTTTTTGCAAATGAACAACCAAATCCACAGCATCAATGCTGTCTAATTCCAGATCTTCATATAATTTAGCATCTGGTTTGATATCACTTTCGTCCACTTCAAACAGCTTGATTAATAACTCGCTAATTTGCTGGTAAATTTCTTGCTTCTGCATAGGACTCTCTTTAACCACGCTGCACTGATATAAACCGGGCGAGGCTTTCTACAGAATAAAAATGCTGCCGCATTTCCTGGCTTTCTGCCGAAAGGGTCACGCCGTATTGCTTTTTAAAAGCCAAACCTAATTCAAGAGCATCAATAGAATCGAGTCCCAAACCATCACCGAAAAGCGGCGCCTCTGTCTCTATCTCATCCGGCGTCATTCCCTCCAGATTGAGGGTTGTAATGATCAGTTCTTTTATCTCGTGACTTAATGAATCCATGGCTTATTTCTCGTTATCTTGAATATTACAGCCCATCAGCTCTGTGCGTAAATGCTCTGTCAGGCGTCTGGCGGCTAAGGCCGGTGAAAGGTCATGGTCATCCAAAAAATCCATTGCTTTCACTTTATCGGCAATCGTAATGACAAATTGAGGTTTAACGGGCGGTATTTCATACCACTTCCCATGCTTAGTCAGCATCGGCGGATGGCAGGAGATATGCACAATCCGCACATCGCTCCCCGCTCGTACCGCTATGTTCGCGGCCCCACGTTGCAGAGTCATCGGCTGGCCGGGCAAAGAGCGCGTTCCCTCGGGGAATATTAATAACGTTCCCCCCGCCAGCAAACGTGCCTCGCACGCCAGTAACAAAGCATCCGAACCTGCATTCACCAGATACCCCGCCGCTTTAATAACGCCGCGCAGAAAAGGGTTCTGCAATAAAGCCTGCTTCACAATGCAGTCACAGCGTGGCATACGCGACGCAAGGATCACATAGTCGAGAAGGCTTGGGTGGTTTGCAACGACCAGACAACCGGCATCCTGCTCAAACTTATCATCGCCGATAAACCGGTAATCCATCACCCCAAACATCCGTAATCCGCCAAGGAAAAAACGGAAACTGTTACGAATACTGTTCAATGTCATACGGTGCAACCTCTCCGGCTGACGGACGATCAGCCGCAACAGGTTAAACCATATGATTGAAAGCAACAGCCCGCCAATTCCGAAAAGCGCGAAAAAGAAGCCTGTCGCGGCCCATCGCCACATCCTGTTCGCAAGGGAAGAAACTTCGCAGGGCAATACAGAGACGTTTCTCACAAAGTACGCACCCAGTGCCAGCGGCGACGTTTATCCGCATTGACGTTAAAGTTAGGAGACGATGTAAGGTAACCCCGCAGGAATTGCAAGCTCTGAGGAAGGGTAACCACATGAATATCACCCGGAGAGAGTACGTTGCTACATTGCAATGTATCACCCGCGGTTAATATTATTCCTACAGCATAAGGTAAAAACTCAGAATTCACCGATTTGTCATACATCGGCGGTATTTCACCTTCAAAGTCAATCAGCATTACCCGGCGAGCACCGCCAGCAAGCATCGATTGTGCTTCGAGTAAACCCTGCTGAAAACTGTCGTCACCTGCCGCCAGTGAGGTGACTGGCAGCGGATCCTTACTAATAATCGTCAGCCAGCCGGCAGCTGTATTATGTACCGACATCGAGAACTCTGTTGGAGAAGTCGATTGTTCATCGGCCAAAACATGCAGGATTCGTCCTGTACGTTCGAGCTCACCGTGACGGCTGGTAAAAATGGCAGCATCAATATTATGCGAGGCGAGTAATGAGAGCCCTGTATTCACAGCCAGTCGGCTACCGATACTCATACGCCGCGCAGACATCATCGGGATGTGGGACGTTTTCGGAAATTCCCCGGAAAACATATTGATATCAGGCTGATTAGCCCACTGGATCCAGTTTTCGCAACTGTCGATTCCCGGAGCGAGAGCCCGCCAGTCAAGTATATCCAGTGAAAATTTCATGATGAGTTATCTTTATGAATTTGCCGAGCTACGACTTTATGATATTTGATTGAGCGTTGCATCTGCAATCTATCGGCCAGTCATAGCGGATCGAAAATTTCTTTAACGTGTTTTAACGTTGTATATATTATGACTGAATATTAGATTTTAAAAAACTGGATCATGACGATATATAGCGCGAACTACCTTTAATAATTAACCAGACCAATCATAAATAATAGCGAATAATAATTATTCTGAAATAGAAAATAATCATTAAGCATTCAATTTGGCTTAATTATTTCGCAATCAGATTAGTAGTAGTCTGCAATCAGGTCAGTTTTGAACAGATATTACTCAAAATAATGCGTGAGAATTGAAACAAAGAGGTAATGCACATCTTAAATCACGAAAAACAAATGCAAAAAACCCTGAATCTTTCGATTCAGGGTCTGTGCAATTAG
>NZ_CBCPJJ010000008.1:0-501800 GCF_965118895.1 Rahnella inusitata | reverse complement strand
GTTACGCGGGCACAGAAGAACTGGCAGCGTCGATAGAGGAATACATCGGGTACTACAATCACGACAGGATTAAAATGAAACTAGGCGGTATGAGTCCGGTAGAATACCGGACTCATATGTTCCCCTGACGTAAATCTGAAGTCCAACTTTAAGGGTTCAGTTCACAAAGGGGAGGGGTGGGTATCAATAGCCACTCAGAAGGTCAAAAAGTTCTTAAAATCTCTCAGTCGCCCTTCAAAGATTATCTCTCTTTTAATCCTTCGTATTTAATCAAAGCCCGTATCGAATAAAAAACATTCGAATCGGGCAATTGAAATTATGATTCTTCGTTCAATTTAATCACCTGCGTAATTATATTTTCTTTTAATCTGTCTTTATTTTAATCAGCAGCATTATTAAAAATCCTAAACGCAATGAAATTGCGTAGTACAAAAATCTTATGGCTGCTTTTCCTATTTATTAGATAAGGAAGTTCACAGGAAAATAATTACCCTGCTATGCACTATTAAAAGGCAACAGGGGGGTATTTTTCAGATAATTCCTTAACGATTGTTAACGGAAATAATCCCTGGAGAATGGTGATCTGGCTTGCAACTACTTTACAAATCGCAACGCAATTTGCACCAATATAATGCATTGCATCATATTGGTGCAAAACGTTATGCGGAAACCGCATATAATCAGTGGGTTAGCGGCTTATGGTAGAAACATTATGTTACATATCTTTACGTAAAAAAGACTCAGAACGCCGAACTTTTCCATTTTAACTTTTTGTGCGCAGTGTTAAGGTTCAAGTCGTTTTACAGACAGACGCATTTAAAAACATGTACAAATACTCATAGTCCTATATTCCCGTCATATAAAAGAAAGCGGACATGAGAAATCCTTTATAAAAAAATCAAGGAAATTTAAATAATGATGAAGCGCAGTGTGCTGGCCTTAGCGGTCTCTTTAATTGCAGTGGGTTCTACCGCGAATGCAGCCGAGATTTATAATAAAGACGGTAATAAACTGGACCTCTACGGTCGCGTTACTGCTAAGCATTATTTCTCCGATGACACCGGTTCTGACGGCGATATGACCTATGCACGTCTGGGCTTCAAAGGCGAAACTCAAATTAACGACACACTGACCGGTTATGGCCAGTGGGAATATAACATTCAGGCTAACCACGCTGAATCTCAGGGCGACCTGGGCAATAAAACCCGTCTGGGCTTTGCGGGTCTGAAAGTGAAAGATTTCGGTTCTATCGATTACGGCCGCAACTACGGTGTTGTCTATGACGCACTGGGCTTCACCGATATGCTGCCAGAGTTTGGTGGTGATACCGCTAACTCCGATAACTTCATGGTAGGTCGTTCTAACGGTCTGGCCACTTACCGTAACCAGGACTTCTTCGGTCTGGTCACTGGTCTGAACCTTGCCTTGCAGTATCAGGGTAAAAACGAAAACGACGGTCGCGCTTCCAACAAAGCGAACGGCGACGGTTACGGCGCATCCATCGATTATGAAGATATCGCAGGTTCCGGCATCGGCGCGGTTATCGCAGGCTCTTCTTCTGACCGTACTAACGCACAAGCCAACTCCGCTATCGGCGGCGGTGACAAAGCGTCAGCATGGGCAACCGCTCTGAAATATGATGCAAACCAGATTTATCTCTCTGCAATGTATAACGAAACCCGCAACCTGGCGTCAATCCCGGGCGGCTTCGCTAACAAAACTCAGGGTTATGAATTAGTTGCACAGTACCAGTTCGAAAATGGTCTGCGTCCGTCAATCGGTTACGTGCAGTCCAAAGCGAAAGACGTTGAAAACGGCGTGGGCGATGCTGACCTGGTTAAATACTTCGAAATCGGTGCGACTTACTACTTCAACAAAAACATGTACACCTATGTTGACTACATGATCAACCAGATCGACGACAACAACAAACTGGGCGTGAGCTCTGACGACGTTGTTGCTGTAGCGCTGACTTACCGCTTCTAAGTTAGTGTACGAAATTATTACCCCATTCTGTGTCTGAAAAAGGTAATCGCAAAGGCAGAGTTCATTGGCTCTGCCTTTTTTTATGCCTGCTGTTGCGCTGCCCGTCTGATTTACCCTGCCACATTGTCTCTTCAAATAACCACAATAAATTCAATGCGCTAAACCTATAGCTTCAGGTTATACCCCCTCGTTAAACAAGTATTCGTCAGCCGGAACTTCGCATGGAATAGTCTGCGTACGCATTACAACAACGCATTCTAAAAAACCTTTACGGAGAAACTGACATGCAGCAAATACCGAAGCCGTACCTGTTATTCCTGGGCGATGTGATGGATCCGCTCGCAGCCAAAACGGCGCGTGGTATTCACGTCTGGCGTCCTGAATCTTGTGTCGGACAGATTCGTCTGGCGACGGATTCCGTTTCGCTCGGTTTACCGGATCTCGATATCGCCACCGCCAAAACGCAGGGCGCGAAAACTATGGTGCTGGGCACCGCAAACTCCGGCGGCAAACTGCCGAAGCACTGGATCGATTCCATCAAAACCGCCATCCGCGCCGGACTGAACGTCGCCAACGGGTTGCATCAGGGGCTCAATGATATCCCTGAGCTGGTCGAACTGGCCGCAGAACACAACGTTCAGTTGTTCGACGTGCGTCATATGCGCCCGGAGCTGGACACCGGTACCGGTATTAAGCGCAGCGGCAAACGGATTCTGACCGTCGGCACTGACTGCTCGGTCGGCAAAATGTACACCTCACTGGCGCTGGAAGCGGCGATGACGGATCTGGATCTCAACGCTGATTTTCGCGCTACCGGCCAGACCGGCGTGCTGGTTGCCGGTGCGGGTATCGCGATTGATGCGGTGATTGCCGACTTTATCTCCGGCGCGGTGGAGCTGCTCGCGCCCGCCAATGACGACGATCACTGGGACATCATTGAAGGACAGGGCTCGCTTTACCATCCGTCTTTCGCCGGTGTCAGCATGGGGCTGATCCACGGTGCACAGGCGCATTTACTGGTGATGTGTCATGAGCTTGGCCGCCCGCATATGCGCCATCTCCCGCATCAGTTTATGCCGACGCTGCGCCAGTGCCTCGATACCAACCTGGCCGCGGCCAGCCTGACCAGTCCTGACGTTAAAATCGCCGGTTTCTCCCTTAATACCTCCGGCGTGAGTGAAGAAGAAGCCAAAGCGGCGCTGGCTCAAATTAGCGAAGAGTTTGGCGTGCCTGCCACCGATCCGGTGCGTTTTGGCATTAAAAACATTGCGCAATGGATCAAGGACAACGGCTGATGATGCACATGAGTTTCGGCGCCGTCGAATTGCCGCTGGCGAAGCCTTTTGTAATTTCACGCGGAACGCGCACTGCCGTAACGGTGGTGCGGGTGACCCTGACCGACGGCGAGTTTACGGCGACCGGCGAATGTACGCCCACCGCGCATTATCAGGAATCGCCGGAAAGTGTGTGCGAACAGCTCGAACTGATCCGCCCGCAGGTGGAAGCCGGTCTGAACCGCGACGCACTGCAACAGGCCTTGCCGATAGGTTCTGCGCGCAATGCCCTCGATTGTGCAATGTGGCATCTCGATGCGGCAAAACAGGGCAAGACGGTGTGGCAACTGCTTGATATGGCAGCGCCGGTGTCCGTCATTACCGCAGAAACGCTCAGTCTAGATTCGCTGGAAAACATGGCGAAGGCAGCTGAAGTGGCGGTAGCGGGCGGGGCAAAACTGCTGAAAATCAAACTTAACCGTGAGCAGATTATTGAGAAAGTGGCGGCTATCCGCGCAGCCGCGCCGGGCGCAACGCTGGTGGTCGATGCCAACGAATCCTGGCTGGGATTGGATCTCGAAAGCCTGTTCCACGCGCTGCACGAATTCAACGTGGCGATGATCGAACAACCGCTTCCCGCCGGCAATGACCAGGATCTGGTGCGTTGTTTGCATCCTGTTCCTGTCTGCGCCGACGAAAGCTGTCATGAACGCACCGATATCGCCGGGCTGACTGACCGCTACGAGATGATCAACATCAAGCTCGACAAGTGCGGCGGGCTGACCGAAGCGCTGGCGATGACCGCCGAGGCGAGACGGCTCGGTCTGCGGATTATGGTCGGCTGCATGCTCGGTTCGTCGATTGCGATGGAAGCGGCATTGCCGGTGGCGGTGCAGGCGGAACGTGTCGACCTCGATGGCCCAATCTGGCTGGCGCAGGACGCTGAACCCGCGTTGCGCTATGAGCACGGCGAAGTCTGGCTGTAATTGCCCAAATCACACATTACTGACCTCAATAAAGGAGACGTTTTTTGATGAATGAGCCCGTAACCATCTTACAGATTAACGATTTATCGGTGACGTTCTCCGGGCGGCAGGGCAAAACTCAGGCGCTGAAAGGCGTTTCCTTCTCTATTAATAAAGGTGAAGTGGTGGCGGTGGTTGGTGAAAGCGGCTCCGGCAAGTCCGTCACTTCACTGAGCGTGATGGGATTACTGCCCGATTCCGCGCACATTGATGCGGGCAGCATTGATTTCTTCGGGCGCAACGGCACGCGGCATACGCTGAATTCACTGTCGGCAGAGGCGCGTCGTAAGCTGCGCGGCCAGGAAATGTCGATGATTTTTCAGGAGCCGATGACCTCGCTTAACCCGGTGCTGCGCGTCGGTGACCAGCTCACCGAAGGGCTGCTCGATCACGGCATGGCGACCAAAGCTAACGCGTTGATCAAAGCCCGAGAACTGCTGACGCAGGTTCGCATCCCGGACGTTGAACGAATTCTTAAATGTTATCCGCATGAACTTTCTGGCGGGATGCGTCAGCGCGTGATGATAGCGCAGGCGCTGGCCTGCGACCCGGCGCTGTTAATCGCCGACGAGCCGACCACGGCGCTGGACGTCACGGTGCAGGCGCGCATTCTGCAAATCCTGCGCGATCTGCAAAAAGGCACCGACATGTCAGTGCTGTTTATCACGCACGACATGGGCGTGGTGGCGGAAATCGCCGATCGCGTGGTGGTGATGTATCAGGGCAAGGTGGTGGAACAGGGTAGCGTGACCGATATTTTTGCCAACGCGCAGCATCCTTATACCCGCGCATTGCTTGCTGCCGTCCCGAAACTGGGCGATATGCAGGGGCTGAAGTGGCCGCGCCGTTTCCCGCTGCTGAGCACTCAGGCCGGTGCCGCCATGAGCCCAAAAAATGGCGCGGAAAGGCAATCGGTTGCAGGTGATGAGGCTCACATTTTGTTGCCTGATGACGATCAAAAGACCGCGAATTACGATGCACCTCCGCTGCTCGACGTACGCGGGTTGCGGGTCTGTTATCCAATCCGCTCCGGTCTGCTTTCCTGTATCACCAAAGAAGTTCATGCCGTTGAGCAGATCGATTTTTCCATCTGGCCGGGGGAAACGCTGGCGCTGGTCGGCGAGAGCGGTTGTGGCAAATCCACCACTGGCCGGGCGATTTTGCGGCTGGTCGGCAGCGAATCCGAAAGCATTCACCTTAAAGGCAAAGAAATTACGCTGATGCGCGACACGCCGTTTCAGGCCGTGCGTCGTCAGATCCAGATGGTGTTTCAGGATCCGTATGCGTCGCTGAATCCGCGACTGACCGTCGGTTTTTCCATTGCCGAACCTTTATTACTTCACGGCCTGAAAAAGTCGCTGGCCGACGCCACGCCGACCGTTAACCAGCTGCTGAAAAGTGTCGGATTGGATCCGTCCTTCGCCCGCCGTTACCCCCACGAATTTTCCGGCGGTCAGCGTCAGCGCATCGCGATTGCGCGTGCGATGGCATTACAGCCGCAGGTCATTATCGCCGACGAAGCAGTCTCCGCGCTGGATGTATCAGTTCAGGCGCAGGTGGTGAATCTGATGATGGATTTACAGCGGGATACCGGCGTCGCGTGGCTGTTTATCTCGCACGACATGGCGGTGGTGGAACGTATCGCCAACCGCGTGGCGGTGATGTACAGCGGGCAGATCGTGGAAATTGGCCCGCGAGATTCGGTGTTCAGCAACCCGCAGCACCCTTATACCCGACGGCTGCTCAGCTCCGTGCCGGTCGCGGATCCTGCCCGGCGTGCGTTACGCAATTTTGACGAGGCGGAAGTGAAATCGCCGGTGCATCCGGCCGGCGTTCAGATAGAAAAAATTAAATACAGTCAGGTCGCTCCGCACCACTGGGTGTCTGTCTAAGTTATTCATCACTATGTTAATTATTTGAATACACAGGGGAATACTATGCACTCGACGTTTCTACGTAAAAGCCTTATCGCGGCCGGTCTGGCGCTCTGTTTCGCCGCTTCAGCACAGGCCAAAGACCTGCGCATTTCCATGTATGCAGACGTGACCGGTTTCGACCCGCACGACACCACGGATACACTGAGCTATTCCATTCAGAGCGGCATCTTTGAACGCTTATTCCAGTTCGACAGCAAAATGGCTGTGATACCGGTGCTGGCCACCGATTACTCCAGCAACGCCGATGCGACTGAATTCACCCTCAATCTGCGCCACGACGTGACGTTCCAGGACGGCACGCCGTTCAACGCCGAGGCAGTAAAAATCAACCTCGATCGTCTTGCCAATCCGGCCAATAAACTCAAGCGTAATTCGCTGTTTAGCATGATCAAATCCGTGGACGTGCTGACGCCGTATCAGGTCAAAATCACCCTGAACAAACCGTTCGGCGCGATGATCAACACGCTGGCACACCCTTCAGCGGTCATGCACAGCCCGGCCTCGTTAAAACAGTATCCGAACGAGCAGGATCTGAGCGTGCATCCGGTCGGTACCGGTCCGTTCAAATTCGTCGAATGGCAGCAGGGCAAAGACGTCAAGCTGGTGAAGTTCGACAACTACTGGCAGAAAGGCTGGCCGAAAGTCGATTCCGTGACGCTGTACCCGACGCCGGAAGACTCCACGCAGGTGGCGAAACTGAAATCCGGCGGCGTGGAAGCGGTCTATCCGCTGCCGTCTGACCTGGTAGATACCGTGAAAAGCGATCCGAAGCTGGATATTTCGCAAAATCCGGGCATCTATTTGTACTACATCGCGTTTAACACCCAGAAAAAAGAGTTTTCAGACGTGCGCGTCCGACAGGCGATCAACTACGCCGTGGATCGCAATCTGTGGCTGAAAGTCGGTTTCGCCGGGATGGGTTCACCTTCAACGTCGCCGCTGCCGAAAAACGTTCAGTTCTACCAGAAGCAATCCACGCCGGATTACAGCTACAACATCGCCAAAGCTAAAGAGCTGATGAAAGAAGCTGGATACGAGAAGGGCTTCGACGTGGAAATGTGGAGCTCGAACAAAACCGATCGCATCCGCAGCGCGCAGTTCCTCAAACAGCAGCTGTCGCTTATCGGCGTGCGCGTCAAACTGGTGCCGATGGATTCCGGTACGCTCAACCAGCGTCTGTGGAGCACGCCGAAACCGGCTGATGCCAAAGTCGAAATGTACTATGGCGCGTGGTCGGCCTCTACCGGCGACGCCGACTGGGCGCTGCGTCCGCTGTTTGCCACTGAATCCTGGATCCCGTCTGCCTACAACGTCTCTTACTACAGCAACAAACAGGTCGATGCGGCCATTACCGCCGGGCTGCAAACGGCCGATATCGAAAAACGTAAAGCCGCTTATGCCGATGCGCAGAAACTGCTGTGGGCCGATGCCCCGGTCGCCTTCCTCGGCGTGCCGGACAATCTGGTGGGCAAAAGTAAGGATCTGACCGGCGTCTACATGCTGGCGGACGGTTCGCTTGTCTTCAATCAGGCACAGTTTAAGTGATTTTTTTGCTCCTCCCACTGCGAAGGGGGAGGTTGGGAGAGGGTTTAGCAGACAACTTCAGATTCAGAGTTGCCATTAATACCCCACCCCAACACTCCCCTTCGCAGGGGAGGGAGTTAACTGAATTCAGGGAAACCAGGGAAACACATCTATGCTGACCTATTTTATTCGCCGGATACTGGAGATGATCCCGGTTTTACTGGTGGTCTCCTTGCTGGTCTTTGGTTTTATTAAGCTGCTGCCGGGTGACCCTGCGCGTATTTACGCCGGACAGGATGCGCCGATTGAGGCGGTTGAGTCCGCGCGGGAACTGCTTGGCCTCAACGATCCGCTGCCTGCACAGTACTGGCACTGGCTTAATGGCATGGTGCATGGCGATCTGGGGACGACCTATCGCACGCGTCAGCCGGTATCAGGTGTGATCGAAAGCGGATTTATGCCGACGCTTTTGTTAGCGCTGGCGGGTTTCGCATGGTCGGTGGTGCTGGGGCTGGTGATTGGTGTCGTGTCGGCGCTCAAACGCGGAAAATGGCAGGACTGGACGCTGATGAGCATGGCGGTCGGCGGAATTTCCATGCCGCCGTTCTGGCTCGGACTGCTGCTGATTCAGTTTGTCGCGATGCCGTTCGGGCTGTTTGCGGTCAGTGGATTTAATCAGCCTACCGACATCATTTTGCCGGCGATCACCCTCGGTTCCTCGGTAGCGGCCGTCATGGCGCGCTTTACCCGTTCGGCATTTCTCGACGTCGCGCAGGAAGACTATGTGCGCACCGCCAGAGCCAAAGGATTACGCGCCCGGCTGGTGATCTGGAAACACATCATGCGCAACGCACTGATCCCCATCATCACCATGCTGGGCCTGCAGTTTGGTTTCCTCCTCGGCGGGTCGATCATTGTCGAAAGCGTGTTCAGCTGGCCGGGACTGGGCTGGTTGCTGATCGAGTCGATCAAGACACAGGATCAGCCGGTAATTCAGGCGCTGGTGATGCTGTTCGTGTTCGAATTTATTCTGATTAATCTGCTGGTTGATATGCTGTACGCCGTTGTCAATCCTGCTATCCGCCTGCGCTAGGAGCTGCACATGACCGATCCCGTCTCTCCGCTGGGAGAAACCCAACCGGCTGCGGTTGCCGCGCACCACGACGATATCCGTTCGCCGTGGTATGACTTTTTCCACACGTTTTTACGCCATCCGATGGCGCTGGTTTCCGGCGGATTTATTTTGCTGCTGGTTCTGGTGGCGGTGTTCGCACCCTGGCTGGCACCCTATGACCCGATGACGCCTGACTGGATGGCGCTCGGCGTCGGTCCGACGGCAGAACACTGGTTTGGCACCGATGATTTAGGCCGTGACGTGCTCAGCCGCATTATCTTTGGCGCCAGGATTTCTCTGTATGTCGGCATTTTTTCGGTGACGCTCGGTATGATTGCCGGTGTGCTGCTCGGCTTGCTGGCTGGCTATTACGGCAAATGGCTGGATATGCTGATCATGCGCGGCTCCGACGTGCTGTTCGCATTTCCCGGCATGTTGCTGGCGATTGCGGTGGTGGCGATCCTCGGCCCTGGCCTGAACAACGTGATTATTGCCGTCGCCGTGTTCAGCGTGCCGGTCTTCGCCCGCATCGTGCGCGCCGCGACGCTTTCCATTAAACAAAGTGCCTACGTGGAAGCTGTGCGCTGCGTCGGTGCGCCGGATCGCGTGGTGATTTTGCGCCACATCCTGCCGGGCACGTTGTCGAACGTGATTGTCTATTTCACCATGCGCATCGGCACCAGTATTCTGACCGCCGCCAGCCTGAGCTTTATCGGCCTCGGCCCGGAACCGGACGTCCCGGAGTGGGGCAATATTCTGGCGATGAGCCGTAATATGATGATGGCGGGCAAATGGAACGTCAGCGTTTTTCCGGGGCTGGCGATATTTCTCACGGTTTTGGCATTTAATTTACTTGGCGACGCGCTGCGCGACACGTTGGATCCTAAACTGAAGAAATAGCCTGATGACTAACCCGCTGAAATGGAAGAGAGATGCATCCGCAATACCCAGAACCCGATGAATTCACGCAGCAGGCACTGGCCGCGCTGCTGCAACGCTGGCGCTCGACGCGTCAGATCTTTCGCCCACGCTTTCCGTGCGGGGCGACTAACTCGATAACTGACGTCGCCGGTGTCACCGTCGGTCACAGCACGCTGGCGGCGGGGGACGTACAGACCGGCGTTACGGCAATCGTGCCGCCCGGCGACAATCTCTATCAGCAGCCTTTACCGTGCGGCGTGGCAGTGCTTAACGGCTTTGCCAAACCAATGGGGCTGATTCAGGTGATGGAGCTGGGGCAGCTGCAAACGCCGGTTCTGCTCAGTAATACCTTTGCTACCGGCGCGTTGTTTAATGCCATGATAAAACGCAGTTGCCATCAGTTTCCGCAGATTGGCCGCCCAGATGCGACTATCAACCCGGTGATCCTCGAATGTAACGACTTCTGGCTCAACGATATTCAGGCCATGGCGGTGAGCGAAGATGATGCACTCACCGCACTCGACGGCGCGACAAATACATTCGCCCGTGGCAGCGTGGGAGCAGGGCGCGGCATGAGCAGCTTCGGCCTGAAAGGCGGCATCGGCACCGCGTCGCGCTGGTGCGAAGAGCTCAATGCCACGCTTGGCGTACTGGTACTGGCCAACTTCGGTACACTCTCTGAACTGACGCTCGACGGCGTGCGTGCCGGTGATGCTATCGCCGATGTCTTGTCAAAGATCGCGCCAGTGATTTCGCCGCAAACCGCGCCGCCGATTGATGCCGGTTCAGTCATCATCATTATGGCCTGCGATCGTCATCTCAACAGTCGCCAGCTCGGCCGCATCGCCAAACGCGCCGGTGCCGGGCTCGGGCGTCTGGGCAGCTACTGGGGGCATGGTTCAGGTGATATCGCGCTGGCATTTTCCACGCAGCGTGACGGTGTCACGCTCACCGATGATAAGCTCGAGCCTTTACTGGCGCTGGCCGCCGACGCCACCGAGCATGCAGTTATTGACGCCATGCTCAGCGCCGAAACCGTCTGCGGCTTCGACGGACATTTCCGGCTGGGGCTGAGTGACGTCCTCGACAACCTGGCCAATTTAAAAGGGAACCTATCATGAAAATTTTTATCTCTGCTGACATCGAAGGTATTGCGGGCGTGATGCGCCCTGAACAATGCAGCCCCGGCAATGCCGATTACGACGCAGCGCGGGCGCTGATGGAACAGGAAGTGAACGCGGCGATTGACGGCGCGTTTGCCGGTGGCGCGACGGAAGTCACGGTAGCCGACAGCCATGCGATGATGCAAAACCTGCGCGCTGACAAAATCGACCCGCGCGCCCGTCTGGTGCAGGGCAAACCGCGCGGTCTCTCGATGGTGGAAGGGTTGCAGCAACAGCAGTACGACGGCCTGATGTTCGTCGGTTTTCATACTGCCGCGGGTGAAAATGGCGTGCTGGCGCATACCATTAATGGCCGCGCTTTTTACCGCGTCAAACTCAACGGTAACGTGGTCGGCGAAAGCGATTTGTACGCTGCCGCAGGTGCTGAACTGAACGTCCCGCTGTGGCTGGTGACCGGCGATGATCATCTCGAAACCTGGATCCGTCGCCATTATCCTGAATCGCAATATGTCTGCGTTAAACGCGCGATTTCCGCCAACGCTGCCGAATCCGACAGCCCGGCAATCGCACGTGCGAAAATCCGCAAACACGCCACGCTGGCGGTCAGTAAGCCCGCGCCGCTCACCGCCGGAAGATTCAGCCCGCCGTATCATCTCGAACTGATGACCGCCCGACCGGTGCTGGCCGATTTGTTCTGCCTGATCCCCGGGGTTGAGCGTCTGGATGCGGTCACCGTCGGCTATCACAGCCCGAACGTGGCGAACATCATCAGCTTGCTGAGTGCGTTTTCGTATCTGGCGACGACTCAGAAATAAGGCAACACATGCGCTTACGTCACATTGAAGTGTTTCAGGCGGTTTTGCAGGCGGGCAGCGTCAGCGGCGCGGCGCGCTTGCTGAATGTGTCGCAACCGAACGTCAGCCGTGTTCTCAATCACGCCGAGCAGCAGCTGGGTTTCACGCTGTTTGACCGCACGCCGCAGGGGTTAATCGTGACGCCGGAAGGGCGCAGGCTGATGCCGGAAGTCGAGGCGTTGTTCAGCCATATTCAGGCGATCGGTGCGCTGGCGGAGCAGTTGCGGCAGGGCGAAGGCCAGCATGTGCGCATCGGTTCCGCTCACGCGCTGGGTCACAGCGTGATGGCGCCGGTACTGGTCGATTTCCGCCGTCAGACCCCCGGCGGCAGCGTGGAACTGGTGACCGGACACTTCAACACGCTGAGTCAGGATTTACTGCAATACAAAATGGATTTCGCACTGGCCTTCGGTGAGCCCGCCACGCAGGAGCTGGTTTCGGAGTCCATCTATCAGGGCAATATGGTCGCATTGTTACCGAAGGATTGCCCGGTCGAAGGCCCGGTGTCGCTGGCGTGGCTCTGTGAAAACGACCTGATGATGCTACAGCAGCAGGATCCGCTCGGACTGGTGCTCAACCGCGTCCTGCGGGAAAACGGCCTGACCCCGCAGTCTTCTTTGCATATCAAAACCTATTCCGTCATCGCCGATATGGTGCTGGCCGGAGGTGGCGTTGGCGTAGTCGACACGTTTACTGCCCAGCGGTATGTCGGTCAGCTTAAAATTTGTGAGGTGACAGAGCCGTTACCCTTTGAGGTGATTTTGCTGAACAGGCGTGACCAGCCGGTATCCCAGGCGGCGCTCAAGCTTAAGCAACTGATAAGGCGGAAATTATGGGCGCTGGGGGAGGGGCAAAGGGGGGGCGCTTAAAACCACTTCAATTTCAACTTCAACGTCAAGGTCGTGGGTTGCCACCCACACTGGCCTTAAGGGCGGCTTATCGCCGCCGGCCTTAAGAATCCCTGGCTCTTTAAAACACGTGCCGTGCAGACGGGCTATGTTTCAGCAACCACCGCTATTGCCGCAAAATCCCGCCGCTGCGCGGTGCCCTCCGGTCGGGTTACAACCCGCGCAAAAAAAAGCGCGGTTTTCCACCGCTCCCTACGGCGTGATTTTTGAACGCGGCCAGAGCTATTAGGTCACAACTTCACCGGCTCAGGATGAGAAAAGAAAAGGGACAACTAAAAAATTAAAGACGACTCGTTTCTGTTTTTAAAAATGGTGAAATGGCGCGATTAAAAAATCCTGCCGAACGGAGCGGCCTGAAGACCATAGGCTTCAGGACCGAGAGAGGGCACCGCGAAGCGGCAGGGTTTTGTGCCACACGCTGGAGTACCAGAACACGTCCATCGTTCCAGCGAAAGCGCGTGTTTTAAAAAGCGGGGAGGAATCCAAAGGAGGGAAAGTACTTCCCTCCTTTGGGCGGTTTCGGCACAGTGAGTTAAGAGATCGCTGCAATTGAGAAACCGAAACTTACTCGATCCGTCTTAAACCCAACCTAATGCAATTGAGAAACCGAAACTTTCACGGTCCGATATAAACGCCGCCATTGCAATGGGTCCTCCCTGCATTAAAAACTATTCGATCCCCATTGCCCCTTTCATCGTAAAGAAGAGATCAGTCTGATCTGTCAGACCCACCACATTCCCCGCGTGTGGCCCAAATGCCGCAATGCGCAGCTGGGTTCCGGTGTGCCCCTGTGAATCGTCCTCGGAGTTACCATAGCTGATGGTCATTGGCGCGCCGTCTTTGGTGGTCAGCGTCTGCGTCAGGCCGGGAGCTTTGGCGTCGGCTTCGATGATTTGGCTGGAATGTGCGTGGTCGGCGGTCACGATCACCAGCGTGTTGCCGTCCTTGCGGGCGAACTCCAGCGCTTTCTGCACAGCTTCATCCAGGTCGACCGTTTCACCGAACTGTCCGCATGGATTGGCGGCATGATCCTGCTTATCAATTGACGCACCTTCTACCTGCAGGAAGAAGCCTTTTTCATTGGTTTTCAGCAGGTCGATGGCTTTTTCAGTCATAGCGGCAAGGGTCGGAATGTCCGCCGTGCGCTGTGGATTGGCTTCGCAGGTAACAGCGGGTTTGTCAATGTTGCCGTGATAAGAGGCTTTCGGCCCCTGCCAGCGCACCGGCATATTGCCTTCTGAGAACAGGCCCAAAACGGGTTTTTGCTGACCGGCCTGGGTAATGGCAGCGAGCTGGTCGGCGTTTTCAATCCACTGATAGCCCTGTGCCAGCGCCTGATCTTTCAGAGATTTGCCTGAGAACTCGCCGCTTTTCGCCAGCTGGCTGAACGATTTTCTGCCGCCGCCGAGCGTGACATCGGCGCGGGCGTGCAGCAACTGTTCGGTGATCGAGCCGCGTCCGCCATTTTCCAGCGCATTGGTGGCGCATTTTTCAGAGGTTTCTTCCGGGCCGTAGCATTTACGGGACGTAACGTGCGCGATTTGTGCCGCGGGCGTTGCATCCTGTAATTCAGCCGTCGAGACGTTGCCGGTGGCTCTGCCTGCGGCTTTGGCGATTTCGAGGATCGTCTGATGGTCCTTCCCGTTCACATCCACGCCGATTGCGCCGTTATAGCTTTTCACACCGGTGCTCCAGGCGGTGGCAGAGGCGGCAGAATCGGTGACGTAGTTAGGTTTTTGTGTTTTCTTATCGAGAGAATAGTGTGTGTACTGGCCAGTCAGCGGCAGGGCATCGATGCCTTTGAAATAGCCGCCCGCGCCTTCGGCATAATTTCGCGCGGAGGTGATTTCGGAATCACCCATGCCGTCGCCGATAAGCAGGATCACGTTCTTCACCGTTTTGTCAGAGAGCGATGCCTTAAGCGCGGCTGTCTGGTCACCGCTCAGACGGCGAGCGCCACCTTGTTCGGTCAGGACACCTTTTGCTGCGCGGTCAGACAACGCATTTTCTTCAGCGGCGTAGGAACCGGCAGAGGCGGAAAGCAGCAAAGCGGCAGCGATGGCGCGAGCGAGCAGAGATACAGGTTGTTGCATTGTCAAAACTCCTTTTTATAAAGCATCAGAAATAAAAATACACAGTTTGAGTTATTTTGTTACTGGGAGGGTAAATCAGGAGGATGACGGATTTATGACAAAGGGATCTGGGGGGCGGGGCAAAAATGGGGGCTTTAAAATCAACATCAACATCAATATCAACTTCAAGGTCGTGGGTTGCCACCCACACTGGCCTTAAGGGCGGCTTATCGCCGCCGCCCTTAAGAATCCCTGGCTCTTTAAAACACGTGCCGTGCAGACGGGCTATGTTTCAGCAACTACCGCTATTGCCGCAAAATCCCGCCGCTGCGCGGTGCCCTCCGGTCGGGTTACAACCCGCGAAAAAAAAAGCGCGGTTTTCCACCGCTCCCTACGGCGTGATTTTTGAACGCGGCCAGAGCTATTAGGTCACAACTTCACCGGCTCAGGATGAGAAAAGAAAAGGGAAAACTAAAAAATTAAAGACGACTCGTTTCTGTTTTTAAAAATGGTGAAATGGCGCGATTAAAAAATCCTGCCGAACGGAGCGGCCTGAAGACCTAAGGCTTCAGGACCGAGAGAGGGCACCGCGAAGCGGCAGGGTTTTGTGCCACACGCGGGAGTCACAGAACATGTCTATCGTTTTCGCGATAGCGCGTGTTTGGAAAAGCGTGGGAGATCAAAGAGGGAGGCGCTTTCCTCCCTCTTTGGCGGTTTCGGCACAGAGAGTTAAGAGATCGCTGCAATTGAGAAACCGAAACTTACTCAATCCGTCTTAAACCCAACCTAATGCAATCGAGAAACCGAAACTTCCTCGATCAGATACAAAAGCCGCCATTGCGACAGCCTCCGCCCTTAAGAAACTTACCCGATGGTCATCAAACTCGCATTTCCTCCCGCCGCCGCGGTATTCACGCTCAAAGAGCGCTCGTGAAGCAGGCGTTCGAGCAAGATATTGTCTTCGCCGCGGGCGAACCCTTGTACGGAGACAATCGGGCCTGGACGGTTGGCGATCAGCTGGCAGAGTTCACGTAACTGATCGGCATCACCGTGATAAATCACCGCATCGAAGACCGGCGCATCGTTCTGCCAATCTTTGGCGAAGTCCACGCGAGCCTGTACAGCTTTCGGCAACTGATTGAACAACTCGCGCTGCAACGGTGCTTCCGGCCACAGAATGCGGCAACCGGTCGCCGTGACGGCGGCCAGCTGAGTCAGCGCATCGTCCTGATTGTCGGCTAATGCCAGTACGCGTTCGCGCGGCAGGAGCGCGTAGGTGTTTCGCTCGCCGGTTGGCCCCGGCAGAGTGCGCAGAGTGCCACCCTGGCTGCTTTCTGCGAAACGTTCGCAGACCCCAATCAAGGCCGCACTTTGCTTCTGTCCGGTGGCCCATTGTTGCAGGGCGCGGTGCGGTGCGAGCAGTGCTTCACGCACGGAGGCATCGAGCGGAAGTTCGCGATCCTGACGCAGCAGCGTCTGCTGTACGGCAAATTGCGGACGGCTGCTCAGCAGACGATATAAGTACAGCGGACCACCGGCTTTCGGGCCCGTGCCGGACAGACCTTCGCCGCCGAACGGCTGAACGCCGACCACCGCGCCGACCATGTTGCGGTTCACGTACATGTTGCCAACGTGCGCCTGCTGCGTGACGCGGTGAATCGTTTCGTCGATACGGGTGTGAATCCCCAGCGTCAGACCGTAGCCGGCGGCATTAATCTGACCGATCAGCTTATCCAGATCCTGACGGGCATAACGCACCACGTGCAGCACCGGGCCAAAAATCTCTTTCTTCATTTCGTCGAAGCTGTCGAGTTCAATCAGCGTCGGTTTAACGAACGTCCCGCGTACCCATTCGCTCTGGTCAGCTGCGAAAGTTTGTGTTGCCTGATATACCGTGCGGCCCTTGGCGCGCATGGCGTCGATGTGTTTCTCGATGCCTTCTTTGGCTTCGCTGTCAATGACCGGCCCGATGTCCGTAGACAGACGTTCCGGGTTGCCCATCCGGCATTCGGCCATGGCGCCGCGCAGCATCTGCAAGGTATGGTCGGCGACGTCATCCTGAATGCACAGCACGCGCAGGGCGGAACAACGCTGACCGGCGCTGTCGAACGCCGAAGCTACCACGTCCATCACTACCTGTTCGGTCAGGGCGGAAGAATCGACGATCATCGCGTTCAGACCGCCGGTTTCAGCGATAAGCGGCGTCGGACGCCCCTGCGGATCGAGTCTGCCTGCGATGTTACGTTGCAAAATACCCGCCACGTCGGTGGAACCGGTGAACAGCACGCCGCGAACGCGTTCGTCATTCACCAGCTGCGAGCCGACGGTTTCGCCTTTGCCCGGCAGAAGTTGCAGAACGCCCGCCGGAACACCGGCTTCATGCAGAATACCGACGGCCAGCGCGGCGATAAGCGGCGTCTGTTCGGCAGGTTTCGCCAGCACGCTGTTACCCGCCGCCAGTGCAGCAGCAATCTGACCGGTGAAGATTGCCAGCGGGAAGTTCCACGGGCTGATGCACACCACCGGTCCGAGCGGACGATGCGTGTCGTTGGTGAAATCTTCGCGGATCTGCCCGGCGTAGTAGTGCAGGAAATCGACCGCTTCGCGCACTTCGGCGATGGCGTTATTAAAGGTTTTTCCGGCTTCGCGCACCAGCACGCCAAGCAGACTTTGCAACTGCGCTTCCATCAATTCTGCTGCGCGTTGCAAGATTGCTGCGCGCTCTTCGGGAGGCGTAGCAAACCAGATGGCGCCGGCTGCGGCGGAGGCGTCCAGCGCGCGGCTGATTTCCGCTTCTGTCGCTTCGCGCACGTGGCCGACGATATCGGAATTTTCAGACGGGTTGATGACCGGCATGAACTCGCCGTCATCCGTTGGTGCATCAATCATCGGTTGCGCGGTGATCGGATGGCTGGCGCTTTGCAACAGAGCGCTGGACAGGGAGGCCAGACGATGCTCGCTGGACATATCCAGACCGGCGGAGTTCACGCGTTTGCTGCCGTACAGATTGCGTGGCAGGGCGATGCGCGGATGTGGCAAGCCGACCTGTCCTTCGCTGGCGGCCAGCGCTTCAACCGCCAGTACCGGATCGGCGACCAGCTCTGCAATTGGCAGTGTGGCGTCGGCGATGCGGTTGACGAAAGAGGTGTTCGCGCCATTTTCCAGCAGACGTCGCACCAGATACGCCAGCAGGGTTTCGTGCGTCCCCACCGGGGCGTAAATGCGGCAAGGGCGGTTCAGTTTGCCTTCGGCAATTTTTCCGACTACCTGCTCGTACAGCGGTTCACCCATGCCATGCAGGCACTGGAACTCATACTGTCCCGGATAATAGTTGTTGCCCGCCAGCTGATAAATCGCCGCCACGGTATGGGCATTGTGGGTGGCGAACTGCGGATAAATCAGGTTCGGAACCGCCAGCAGTTTGCGGGCGCAGGCCAGATAGGAAACGTCGGTGTAAACCTTGCGGGTATAGACCGGATAATCTTCCAGACCTTCGACCTGCGCGCGTTTGATTTCGCTGTCCCAGTACGCGCCTTTCACCAGACGGATCATCAAACGACGACGGCTGCGCTGCGCCAGGTTAGTCAGGTAATCGATCACCATCGGGCAGCGTTTCTGATACGCCTGAATGACAAAGCCGATGCCGTTCCAGCCCGCCAGTTCCGGCTCAAAGCAGAGTTTTTCCAGCAAATCGAGGGAGATTTCCAGGCGATCGGCTTCTTCGGCATCAATATTAATGCCGATGTCATAGCTGCGTGCCAGCAAGGTCAGCGACAGCAGGCGCGGATAAAGTTCTTCCATCACACGCTCGTACTGCGCACGGCTGTAACGTGGGTGCAGGGCGGAAAGCTTGATGGAAATCCCCGGCCCTTCATAGATGCCGCGACCGTTCGAGGCTTTACCGATGGCGTTGATCGCTTGCTGATACGACTGCAAATAGGCCTGCGCATCTTTCTCGGTCAGTGCCGCTTCACCCAGCATATCGTAGGAATAGCGGAACCCTTTCTCTTCGTGCTTGCGGGCATTAGCCAGTGCTTCGGCAATGGTTTCGCCGGTGACAAACTGCTCGCCCATCAGGCGCATCGCCATGTCCACGCCTTTGCGGATCAGCGGTTCACCGCCTTTACCGATAATGCGGCTCAGCGATTTCGACAGGCTGGCTTCGTTGTGCGTTGCCACCAGTTTGCCGGTGAACAACAAACCCCAGGTCGCGGCGTTGACGAACAGCGACGGGCTGCGGCCAAGATGGGAATGCCAGTTACCGTTGCTGATTTTGTCGCGGATCAACGCATCGCGCGTTGGTTTGTCGGGAATACGCAGCAGCGCTTCGGCCAGACACATCAGCGCCACGCCTTCCTGCGACGAAAGGGAGAACTCTTGCAACAGGCTTTGCACCATTCCGGCGCGGCCATTTGCACTCTTCTGGTTACGCAGTTTGGTGGCGATGTCGGCGGCGAGCTTCTGCGCAGCGTCATTTAACGACGCGGGTAAACGTGCCTGTTCAAGCAGCATCGAAACCGCCTCCGGCTCCGGGCGGCGATAGGCGGCGGTGATGGCGGAACGACTGACGGACTGCGGCTGAATTTGCTCGGCAAAATCCAGGAATGGCTGATGTGATTCCTGCAACAGCGGCGCAGCGGCCTCTTCAGCGCTTTCAGTCACAGCGCCGTTCAGCGCCGGAATTTCCGGTAGGGCGTCGCCATTTTCCAGACGTTCCAGATAGGAAAATATCGCCTGCTTAATCAGCCAGTGCGGGGTGCGGTCAATCTGTTGTGCCGCCACTTTCAGCCGGTCGCGTGTGCCTTCGTCCAGTTTCACGCCCATCGTCGTCATACCCATGCGCAAACACTCCATATAAAAAAAGTTCAGGTGATTTCATTATGTTTGTGGCAAGCAATATCTTCTATGTTGCAACCTTGTGCAACCCTGTTAATGCAGGAAGTGTGCCTGATGTGATTTGGCTGGCATTTTTAACATATGAATAACCGTTTTTTCACTGTGGTAACGGATGTTGCGCCGGATTCGCTTAAGGGTATCGGGTACAACCTTTGGGTTTGCAACGTGCAACCCTTCGACAAGATAAGTGTGATGCGGCGTGAATTTTGTGTATCTGGATTGTTAAATCTCTTGAAATCGACCTTTCGCTAAACCAGTATCCGCCCGACAAGAAATTTGAATAAAAGCCGTATTAACTGCCTGTATAAAGAAAAAATATGGAGAGTCATGCTGCATCCTTCGCGGGTTTCAGCCATCATCTCGCCCCGGCATGATTTTGAACGCCTCTCACCAGAGGGACGTCAGGACAGACAGGTGCCGGCCTGCATAAACATGCATCGCTAATAAGTACGACAAATAACAAGAAGTGGAGACGGACATGACAATGAACACACCGATGCTGGTGACGTTTTGTGTTTATATTTTCGGGATGATTTTGATCGGCCTCATCGCGTATTTACGGACCAAAAACTTTGATGATTACATTCTGGGCGGCCGCAGTTTAGGCAGCCTAGTGACCGCACTTTCCGCCGGAGCCTCAGACATGAGTGGCTGGCTGCTGATGGGGTTACCGGGGGCGATTTTTATTTCCGGTATTTCTGAAAGCTGGATCGCCATCGGCCTGACCATAGGCGCGTATCTGAACTGGAAGCTGGTGGCGGGGCGCCTGCGCGTTCACACCGAAGCCAACAACAATGCGCTGACCCTGCCGGATTACTTCACCCATCGTTTTGAAGATTCCAGCAAACTGCTGCGGATTATCTCGGCGCTGGTGATTCTGGTGTTCTTCACCATCTATTGTGCTTCCGGCATCGTGGCCGGTGCGCGACTGTTTGAAAGCACCTTCGGCATGACTTACCAGACCGCCCTGTGGGCGGGTGCGGCGGCAACCATCGTTTATACCTTTATCGGCGGTTTTCTGGCGGTAAGCTGGACCGATACCGTGCAGGCCAGCCTGATGATTTTCGCGCTGATCCTCACCCCGGTGATCGTCATCCTCGCGGTCGGCGGTATTGATACTTCGATGATGGTGATCAACGCCAAAAACCCGGAATACACCGACATGTTCAAGAACATGAATCTGGTGGCGATCTTGTCATTGCTGGGCTGGGGGCTGGGCTATTTCGGCCAGCCGCACATTCTGGCGCGCTTTATGGCGGCGGATTCCCATCGCACCATTCGCAGCGCACGCCGCATCAGTATGACGTGGATGATTCTGTGTCTGGCGGGCACCATCGCGGTGGGCTTCTTTGGTATTGCCTACTTCAGCAATAATCCGGGCGAAGCGGGTAACGTGACCCAGAACGGCGAGCGCGTGTTTATCGAGCTGGCGAAAATCCTCTTTAACCCGTGGATCGCCGGTATCCTGCTGTCGGCTATTCTGGCGGCGGTGATGAGTACCCTGAGTTGCCAGCTGCTGGTGTGTTCCAGTGCGATCACCGAAGACCTGTACAAAGCGTTTCTGCGTAAAGGTGCGAGTCAGCGCGAGCTGGTGTGGATCGGTCGCCTGATGGTACTGGTTGTGGCGCTGGTGGCGATTGCGCTGGCTGCGAACCCTGAAAACCGCGTGCTGGGCTTAGTGAGCTACGCGTGGGCAGGCTTTGGTGCGGCGTTTGGTCCGGTTATCCTGATCTCGGTGATGTGGAAACGCATGACCCGCAACGGCGCGCTGGCCGGGATGATCGTTGGTGCGGCGACGGTGATTTTGTGGAAACAGTACGGCTGGGCCGAACTGTATGAAATTATCCCCGGCTTTATCTTCGCCTGCGCAGCTATCTGGATTGTCAGCCTGATGGGCAGCAAACCGTCGAAAGCTGTAGAAGAACGCTTCAATACGGCTGAAGCCGAGTACAACACTATCTGATCTCATTGTGACTCATTGAAATTACGGTAGTTTTAACGGAGCCTCAGGGCTCCGTTTGCAATTCCTTTCCTGCGTATTTTTTCCTCTGAAACAACCGGCAATATTTTTTCGTGCTCAATTCCCCTTTAACGCTCAAAAAACAGCGTGCCGCCTCTTGCAATTCTTTGGCCAAGAATGATAATCACTATCGTTTCGATTTTACTTTTCTTTACAGAGTGTTTGCACAATCTGTAGGTTCATTGCTTTACGGGAGTTCCGCTATGTTCGTTCCGTTTCTTATCATGTTCCGCGAAGGGCTGGAAGCCGCGCTGATCGTCAGCCTGATCGCCAGTTATCTGAAACGTACGCAGCGCGGGCAGTGGCTTGGCGTGGTCTGGATTGGCGTTATCGTCGCGGCAGCCTTGTGCCTGGCGCTGGGTATTTTTATCAATGAAACCACCGGCGAATTTCCGCAGAAGCAGCAGGAGCTGTTCGAGGGCATCGTGGCCGTGATTGCGGTCTGTATTCTGACTTACATGGTGTTCTGGATGCGCAAAGTGTCGCGTTCGATCAAAGTACATCTGGAAGGTGCGATTGATAACGCGCTGAATTCAAGCCGCGGGCAGGGCTGGGCGCTGGTCGCGATGGTGTTCTTTGCCGTGGCGCGCGAAGGGCTGGAATCGGTATTCTTTCTGCTGGCTGCGTTCCAGCAGGATGTGGGGATCGCAGCACCGATCGGTGCGTTGCTGGGCTTAGGCGCGGCAATCGTGCTCGGTTTCCTCATCTATTACGGTGGCGTGAAGCTGCATCTGGCGAAGTTCTTCAAGTGGACCAGTCTGTTTATTCTGTTCGTCGCCGCCGGTCTGGCAGCGGGGGCTATCCGCGCCTTCCACGAAGCGGGTCTGTGGAACCGTATGCAGGATATCGCTTTTGATCTGAGCGGCACGCTCTCCACGCACTCATTATTCGGAACTCTGCTCGAAGGCATGTTTGGTTATCAGGAAGCCCCGACCGTCAGCGAAGTCTCGGTCTATTTCCTGTATCTGATACCAGCGCTGTTCCTGTTCTTTATGCCACAGGGCAAATCGCCCGTGGCCGCGCCGGCTTCGGCCGGGCAAAAACCACAACGCTGATTTTACGTTAATTTTCTCTTCACACAGTTTGTCATGGAGTTGTACATGTCATATTCATCCCCGCTGTTTCGCCGTAAAGCTTTACAGATTGCACTGTTGTCCCTGCCAGCGTTTGCGCTGAGCGCCAACGTGCTGGCTGCTGATGTTCGTCAGGTTAAAATTACCGTCAACGATAAACAATGTGACCCAATGGCACTGACCGTGCCGGCCGGTAAAACGCAGTTTGTGGTGCACAACGCCAGCCAGAAAGGGCTGGAGTGGGAAATTCTGAAAGGCGTGATGGTGGTTGAAGAGCGCGAAAACATCGCACCGGGCTTTACCCAGAAAATGACCGCCAATCTGGAACCGGGCGAATACGACATGACCTGCGGCTTGCTGAGCAATCCAAAAGGGAAACTGACCGTGACCGCAGAAGGCGCAGCGACGGCAACCAAGCCTGATGCAATGGCGCTGGTCGGCCCGATTGCCGAATACAAAGTGTATGTGACGCAACAGGTTGGCGAACTGGTTTCCCATACCAAAGCCTTTACTGATGCGATCAAAAAGGGCGACCTGAAAAAAGCGCAATCCCTGTACGCATCAACCCGCGTTTACTACGAGCGCATTGAGCCGATCGCTGAACTGTTCTCCGATCTGGACGGCAGCATCGACGCCCGTGAAGACGATTTCGAGAAGAAAGCCGAAGACCCGAACTTCACCGGTTTCCATCGTCTGGAGAAAATCCTCTTCGCCGACAAAACCACTAAAGGCACCGAGCAGTTTGCTGACAAACTGTATGCCGACACCGTGGATCTGCAAAAACGCATCACCGATCTGACCTTCCCGCCAAGCAAAGTGGTCGGCGGTGCTGCCGGGCTTATCGAGGAAGTGGCCTCAAGCAAAATCAGCGGTGAAGAAGACCGTTACAGCCGCACTGATCTGTGGGATTTCCGTGCCAATCTCGACGGCGCACAGAAAATCGTTAACCTTTTGCGTCCGCTGTTGGAAAAAGCTGACAAGCCACTGCTGGATAAAATTGACGCGAACTTCAAAACCGTCGATACGTTGCTCGACAAATACAAAACCAAAGACGGTTATGAGAACTATGAAAAACTGTCCGATGCTGACCGCAATGCAATGAAAGGGCCGATCACGACACTGGCAGAAGATTTAGCCAAACTGCGTGGCGTATTAGGTCTGGATTAATCTCCTCCCCCAGCGAAGGGGGAGGCCGGGAGGGGGTTTTAAAGGCTAACCGTTTGTCAAAGCACGCTTTAACTTTTTTTTTGACCTTAATACCCCATCCCAACTCTCCCCTTCGCAGGGGAGGGAGCGTTTAAATTCCTGAGGCATAGCAATGAGTTACAAAAATAATAATCAAGATAACGTTTCTTCTTCCCGCCGCCGTTTGTTAAAAGGCGTGGGATTGTTAGGCGGGGCATTTGCCCTGGGCGGCGCAGACGGTGCGCAGGCCGAGAAAACACCTGGTGCAAAAAAAGAATACACCCCCGGAACCGTTTCCCCCGATGAGCGCTGGGGCAAACAGCCTTATTACGGCGAACATCAGGCTGGTATTCTGACGCCGCAACAGGCCGCGATGATGCTGGTGGCTTTTGACGTGCTGGCCACAAACAAAGCCGATCTGGAGCGTCTGTTCCGTCTGCTTGATACCCGTTTCGCCTTCCTGACCACCGGTGGCACCGCGCCTTCTGTGGATCCGAAATTCCCGCCGATGGATTCCGGCGTCATGGGCGCAGAGATTTATCCTGACAACCTGACCATGACGCTCTCCGCTGGTGATTCCCTGTTTGATGAACGTTTTGGTCTCGCGCCGCACAAACCGCTGAAGTTGCAGCGTATGGCACGTTTCCCCAACGATTCCCTTGATGCCAAGCTTTGCCACGGCGATCTGCTGTTGCAGATTTGTGCCAATAACAGCGATACCGTGGTTCACGCACTGCGCGACATTATCAAGTACACCCCGGATTTGCTCAGCGTGCGCTGGCGTCGCGACGGCTTCATTTCATCTCACGCTGCGCGCAGTCAGGGCAAAGAAACGCCGATCAACCTGCTGGGCTTCAAAGACGGTACGGCGAATCCTGACAGCAAAGACAAACAGCTGATGGATAAAGCCATCTGGGTGACCGCCGATCAGGGCGAACCCGCGTGGACGGTCGGCGGCAGCTATCAGGCCACGCGCATTATTCCTTTCCACGTCGAATTTTGGGACCGCACGCCGTTGCAGGAGCAGCAGACGATCTTTGGCCGTCACAAAGCCACTGGCGCGCCGCTCGGTATGGAAAAAGAGCACGACGTGCCGGATTACACCAAAGACCCGGAAGGCAAGGTGATCCCGCTGGATGCGCATATCCGCTTAGCGAATCCGCGCACCAAAGAAACCGACGACAACCTGATGCTGCGTCGCGGCTACAGCTATTCGCTGGGCGTCACCAATTCCGGTCAGCTGGAAATGGGGCTGCTGTTTGTCTGCTTCCAGCATGATCTCGAAAAGGGTTTTCTGACCGTGCAAAAACGCCTGAACGGCGAGCCGCTGGAAGAGTACATCCGCCCGGTTGGTGGGGGTTTCTTCTTCACGCTGCCGGGGGTGAAAGATCAAAGTCATTATCTGGGGCAAGCGTTGATTGAGGCGTAAGGCCCGACCCCGCCCGCGATGACGATACTGTTAGCTAGGGATGGCTTTCAGGCCGCTCGAGAAAGGTTTTCAGGGTGACAACATGGTTGATATCAGCCATTAAACGCGGATTATTTTGCACTTCCCAGATATCGACATTTTTCTGCAGGTTCAGCCAAAATTCAACGGACGTCTCAAAGGCTTTTGCCAGCCGGAAAGCGATATCAATGGTCAGCTTACGGTTGTTGTTGACCAGTGCGCTGATGGTATTGCGGTGTACATTCAGTATGACGGCCAGGTCATTAATTCTCAGACCGGTTGGTTCAAGGTATTCATACTGCAAAATATCCCCGACGGTTGCGGGCTTACGTGTTGTCACATCCATACGACTTTCCTTCTGGTCTGCCTTCATTAACATTGCAACGATAATGCCTGTCGTTATCGATGGTTTCTGTAACCGTGAGGATCCAGAAATAAGCCATGTGACTTACCTTCACGCCAGTAAAAAATGAGGCGATACTGGTCATTCACCCGTATTGACGAAAAGCCCTTGAGCGGCGGGGCTAATTCTTCATAACGGTTGCCGGGGGGCCAGAGCAAATCCCTGTAATCCATCGCAGCATTAATCATATCCAGCTTTCTTTCCAGAACACCCGCAAGCACCCACGGGATTTTCCGATGTGGTGTGGCGAAATGAAAAAAGTCTTCCAGCCACTGATCGCGAAAGCTGCTGATCCTGAGCATATCGTTCATCTGATGAACCCATCCTGGTTTCAAGGTTGGGCACCGAAGCACTACTGCACTGTGCTTCGGTGCATAAATTAACAGAGTTGTTCGGCACTGTATAGGGATTGTTCCGCTAAAAGCGCAGATGACATTACGCTTCATCTCGTAAAGGCACAGCGCGGATTGACGATATCGCGCCACGTTTTCCAGAGTTTGTCGGCAACCTACATTGAGTGACGTAATAAATGCGCAATGCTACGCAAGAAAGGGGTAGCGCCAATCAAAGTACGAACAGAAAAATCTTCGTTCTTGAGATAAAAATCCCTCCCGCTGAACCACGGTTTAACTCTCTTTGTGTAATCTGTTTACTCATCAACAACAGAATCAGTGAAATCGTGACATGGCAGAATTGAAGGGTCCCGGACTATCCAGCCCGTTATGGCGGCTGACGGTAGTGACATACTGCACCGGCATTCTGGCCTGGCTGGGTGGCATGATGCTGGCGCTGCTCCTGCATTTTATCCAGCGCCTCGCGTTCGGCTACAGCCCGGATTTCATCATCAGCAGTGAAAGCTTTTTGCAGGGCGTCAGCGGCTCGGTCGCCTGCTTCACGTTATGCGATAAGTTGGCGGTTAAAAAATAATCCGAAGGAGGATCCTGAAAAGATCCTGAAGATCTTGTTGACGGCGACTACAAATTTTTTTACATTTTGGTAACGCAATTATTTCAGCTGTCATTATACTGAAATCATAGACAGGTAGTTTTTCAAGATGAACGGCAAGTGCCGTTATTAATAGAAGAACTCATACTGCGGGGAGTGCGAATGGTAAAGTCCTTGTTTGGGCTGGTGAACGAAAATAACAAGCTTCACACATTTACTCGTTGTTGTTGCATAAATGCCAACGAGGGCAAAGCTCCCGACACTTTATTATTTACCACCTCATTTTCAGTTTATTCTTATCTATTTTTAAAGATGTCCCCATCCACACAACAACCCTGTTCTTTAACTGACTCTTCTTCTCCTAAATCCGGGAGGCTCTTAAACACTTCGGCGAAATGCACTGGTTTCAATTCTGGTAATTTTATTGTGCGGGTCAGCGGTTTGTCATTTTCGACGTTAATATCCGAAAGAGTGACAATGCCTCCACGTGAAAAGAAAACATCCGGCCGATTATTGAATAATCCTCCGGGGCGATTTTCCTCTTCACGTTATTCATTGGCTTCAATTGGTCTAAAAGGAGACCAAAACCTCATTTGTGCGTGAAACATAACCGTGCGGGCAACCGCCTTAGCGTTAAGTGAATCAAACTGTAAGGTGCCACTATGGGAAGACAGAAAGCAGTGATCAAAGCTCGCCGTGAAGCAAAACGAGTCATTCGTAGCGACTCACGCAGTCACCGCCAGCGCGAGGAAGAATCTGTGACTTCATTAGTACAGATGGGCGGTTTAGAATCGATTGGAATGGCACGGGATACCCGCGACCACTCTGTTATCGAAGCACGTACCGAAGCTCAAGGTCATTACTTATCAGCCATAGAGAATAAGCAGTTAATTTTTGCCACCGGTGAAGCGGGCTGTGGTAAAACATTTATCAGCGCTGCGAAAGCGGCAGAGGCATTAATTCACAAAGAAATCGACAGGATTATTGTGACACGTCCGGTATTGCAGGCCGATGAAGATCTCGGTTTTCTGCCAGGCGATATTTCTGAGAAGTTTGCGCCTTATTTCCGCCCGGTCTACGACATTCTATTACGTCGCCTGGGTTCTTCATTCCTGCAATATTGTTTACGGCCGGAAATTGGGAAAGTTGAAATTGCGCCATTCGCCTACATGCGTGGACGTACTTTCGAGAATGCCGTGGTTATTCTGGATGAAGCCCAGAATGTCACCGCCAGTCAGATGAAAATGTTCCTGACCCGTCTCGGTGAAAATGTGACGGTCATTGTTAACGGTGATATTACCCAGTGCGATTTACCACGTGGGGTAGTATCGGGTCTCAGCGATGCATTATCCCGCTTCGAAGAAGACGAGATGGTCGGCATCATTAAGTTTGATAAACAGGACTGCGTGCGCTCTGAGCTGTGTCAGAAAACGCTGAATGCTTACTCGTAATTAACTCAAACTGATTGCAATAAAAAGGCCGCTCGTGATGAGCGGCCTTTCTTGTTATGGCTTTTATAAATGTGATGCGCTGTATTTAAAGCATAATAATCATCATATACGCACAGAATAAGGCCAGATGGGCAGTACCGTTCAGGACATTGGTACGGCCTGTCGAGAACGAAATCTGGCACAGGATCAGCACGGACAGCATCACCACAATGTTAGCCGGATCAAGACCGAATATCAGGTTCTGCCCGGTCAGGGTTGCAATCACCGTCACTGCCGGAACGGTCAGTGAAATCGTCGCCAGCACCGAACCGAAGAATAAATTCATGGCGCGCTGTACCTGATTCTTCAGTACGGCTTTCAGCGCACCCAAACCTTCAGGAGACAAAATCAGCAGTGCCACCAGGAAACCGGTGAACTGTGCGGGCGCATTCAGCTCGGTCAGCAGGCTTTCCAGCGGGTTGGCGTTGAACTTGGTGACCGCAATAACCAGTACCAGATGCACGATAAGCCACAGGGTATGCGTCAGATTACTTTTCGAAGAGGGCTTTCCGTGGCCACTTTCTTCGTCTTCGTCTTCATGCTCGTAGATAAACAGGCTCTGGTGCGTCTTGGTCTGGATCAGCAGGAAGACGCCGTACATTGCAGCTGAAATCACGGCCACAAACAGCGCCTGCGTAGTGGTAAAGTTACCGCCGGGCAGCGCCGCCGGCAGGACCAGGACGATGACCGCCAGCGGAAAAATCGCCATCAGGTACTGTTTGATACCACCAAGATTTACATACTGTGTCGCAAATTTACGACCACCGAGCAGCAGGGCAACGCCTACCAGACCGGCGGTGACGATCATAATGATCGAGAATAGGGTGTCACGCATCAGCGCGGGTGCGGCATCGCCCGTCGCCATCAGGGCCGAAATCAGACTGACTTCGAGGATGACCACTGAAAGGCTGAGGATAAGCGACCCGTAAGGTTCGCCTAAACGGTGTGCCAGCACGTCCGCATGTCGGACGACACTAAAGGCACTGGCGAGAATACCGACCAGTGCGATTAAATTGATGCCGACGACGGAAGCGAAATTACTGCTGTTACCCCACATGACGAGGACTATCAGTGCGGCAATGGGAAAAATCAGGGAATACTCCTGATGGCGGGTTTTGATTTTTGGATGTTCCTGAGACGACACCATGATGATTTTTCTCCTTATAAGCATGCACGAACCTGCATAGCAGATCCGCGAAAAACAATAACCGCCTGTCCGTCGGTTATCAGTAAAAACGCACAGGTGCGTAATGGTGTAACCTGTTAAGTATAGTAGATAAATTAATCTATTAACAGAATTTTATCATGCTTAAGGATAAAAATACGCTGTGCTGACCATTTGTCAGTAATCAATGTAATTTATTACGGTTTTATATCGCAGTTAACTTTGATTGTTAAAAATAAAAGTCATTATATTTCAATTAATTATTGGTCACTATTTTTCTTATGGAGCTTGTGCGTCAATTTATGTAAATCAACCTCATACCCACGTAACTATCAGGGCGAAATGCGTTGTATTGTTTCGATTGAGCGTGAGAGCGGGGCGATTCTGACCTGATCCTTTGAGGGTAGCAGCCAGACTTACTGTTCACCCGTAACATCATGTAAAAGGAGCCAGGGGTATCTTACGAAAATTGATCTGTCGTTAACCCGAATGACACACCGTTTTTCCCCATTTTTCTCAATCACCTTCCTAAAAACTCAACATTCATGCAATGTTCATAAAATAATCACTTTATTTTCGTTTTGTGATCGCTCTCAACCTTGATTGCAACGAGAGAAACGAATAAGGTTTCTAAGTGCAGGGGTATACGAAATTTCCTAGACCATCCCCAACGCTTCGCACCGCACGCCTAATCACTCATCGCGATAACGGAGAACACAGCGTCAACAGCATGGCATGTTCAAAAGTACGTCGTATTAAAGGAGGGAATGAATGTTAACTCGAGATTTTCTGCGAAACGCAGATTGTAAAACAGCATTCGGCAGCATCGACGAATCGATGTTATTAACCTCCGAACAACGCGCCGCCTCACTCGATTGCACGCTGGCGCGACGCCCTGACAACAGTCCCGTGTGGATTTTTGGTTACGGTTCGCTGATGTGGAACCCGGTCTTTGACTCAGAAGAGGCACGGCCTGCGACTCTGCGCGGTTACCATCGTGCTTTCTGTTTACGTCTGACCTCAGGACGCGGCACGCATGCACAGCCAGGTCGAATGCTGGCGCTGCGCGACGGCGGGCAAACTACCGGTCTGGCTTTCCGTCTGCCGGAAGATAAGTTGCACGAAGAGCTGGAACTGCTGTGGAAGCGCGAAATGCTGACCGGCTGCTATCGCCCGACGTGGTGCGAACTGGATCTCGACGACGGGCGTAAGGTCACCGCGCTGGTGTTCATTATGGATCCTTCGCATCCACAATACGAAGCCGACACTGATTACCAGATTATCGCGCCGCTGATCGCACAGGCCAGCGGGCCCCTCGGCACCAACGCGCAGTATCTGTTTGCCCTCGAAAAAGAGCTGGAAAGTTACGGGATGCGCGATGACTGCATGAGCGAACTGGTCAAGCAGGTGCGGATGCTGCTTTCTGTTTCTCCTGGTTTCGATGTTCCCGGTCTGAGCTAAAAATCTGACCCGATTCTTTCAGGCTGTGAGGGTCTTCCGCGCAGCCATTTACCCTGGCTGCGTTATTTAACCCCCTAAATTCAGCCAATTAGCTTCTATCCCCAGACGAAAAATCCGAAGCTACTTTCAAATACCCTTATTAACATCCTGTTTACCTTGCATTTAATCCTGAAAGGCCGGTTGCAATTGCGCGTGCGATCAGCATAATTCAAATCGTTTTGATAATTATTACTATTACCATTTGAACTTTTTCAGGGAACTAAAAATGCACACTGAAAGTGAAATTTTTCACTCTTCTGTTTCACCACGCACGCCTGTTTTCAAACGCAAATTGCTGCCGGCAGTGATTTCTGCGGCATTGGGGATGCTGGCCTTGCCTGCGCTTTGTGCGACTACGGCTGCGCCAACCAATGCAAAAGACGGCGATACTATTACCGTCAGCGCAGCCCCACAAACTTTCACCTCCGGTGGCAATGACACCGTACCCGCCTATCTCGACGGACAAATCGCTAACGGCGGACGTTTAGGGATCCTGGGCGAGCAGGACGCGATGAATGTTCCGTTCAACGTGGTCAGCTTCACCGATAAATTGATGCAGGATCAGCAAACCCGCACGCTGGGCGATGTGCTTAACAACGATGCCGCCGTGCAAACCGGTTACGGCTACGGCAACTATTCAGAAACATTTGTCATTCGTGGCTTCGAGCTGTCTGGCGATGACATCTCTTACGGCGGATTGTACGGCGTGCTGCCGCGTCAGCTGTTACCAACGGAGTTTGCCGAACGCGTGGAGCTGCTTAAAGGTTCCAGCGCTTTCCTCAATGGCGTACCGCCGGGCGGAACCGGTGTTGGCGGTAACGTAAATATCGAACCGAAACGCGCAACTGATACGGCGATTAACCGCGTGTCGGTGGATTACACGTCGGCTTCGCAGGTCGGGGGTGCCGTGGACGTTGGCCGTCGCTTTGGCAATAACAATCAGTGGGGCGTGCGCGTCAATGCCGTTCATCGCGAAGGGGAAAGTGCGATTGATGATGAAAAACGTCGCCTGACGCTCGGCTCTGTCGGGCTGGATTATCGCGGCGATCGCTTTCGTTCATCCCTGGATTTTGGCATGAGCAAAACCAGCGTTCACGGCGGCCGCCCGGTGGTGTATCTGGGTAAAGCCACCCAAATCCCTGATGTGCCGTCGGCGACTGGCAACTACGGTCAGCAGTACGCCTCGACCGATATGGAAAACGAATTCGGCATGCTGAAGGGCGAGTATGACGTGGCCGATAACTGGACCGTTTACGCTGCCGCCGGTGCTAACCACACGCATGAATTCGGCAAATACAGTTCTCCGACGTTACAGGATAACGACGGCAACGCCACGATGAGCCGCATGACAGTGCCATATTTTGCCGACAGCTTCTCCTCGCAGGCTGGCGTTCGCGGCAAATTCGACACCGGTGTTGTCAGCCACAACGTGAACCTCGGCATGTCCTCGCTGTATCGTAAATACAAAACCGCGTACACCATGACCGCGGCGTCGATCAAAACCAATATTTACAATCCGGTGGATTACAGCGAGCCGCTGACCAATCTCTACAGCGGCGGCGACATGAGCGATCCGCTGGTGCGCAACCGCACCCGTTCTTATGGGGTATCGCTGTCTGACACCCTGTCCGTGCTCGACGACCGTCTGCAATTTATCGCCGGTCTGCGCCGTCAGAATGTCGAAGTGAAAAACTATAACTATGACGGTTCAGAAAATACCTCGTTCGACGAAATGAAAGTTACCCCGGCGTTCGGTCTGGTGGTGAAGCCGTGGGAACATTATTCCTTCTACGCCAATCACATCGAAGCGTTGCAGGCCGGTGAAACCTCCGGGACGACCTACAACGGCGCCATTGTGTCAAATGGCGGGCAGGTCTCCGGCATCGAAACCTCGAAGCAAAACGAAGTGGGCGTGAAAGCCGATTTTGGCCGCGTGGCCGGATCGCTGGCGTTGTACGAAATCAAAAAACCGATTGGCATGTACCGCGCTACCGGCGACGGTTACACCTATGGCAACTACGGCGAAGTGCGTAACCGCGGCGTTGAGCTGAATGTGTTCGGTGAGCCGGTGCTGGGCGTTCGTGTCAACAGCAGCGTGACGTGGATGGATCCTGAGATGACGAAAACCCAGAGCGGCACCTACGACGGCAACGACGCCGTAGGCGTTCCGCGTTATCAGTGGGTAGTCGGCGGCGAATGGGATATTCCTGGCGGCAGCGGTGTCACGGCAACGGGTAAAGTTATCCGTTCCGGTTCGCAGTACGCAGACGAGGCCAATAAGATGAAAGTCGATGGCTGGACGCGTCTGGACCTGGGTATGCGCTACGCGATGCCCGTCGGCCAGAGCACGCTGACCTGGCGCGCCAATCTGGAAAACGTCACCAACGAGAAATATTGGGCATCAGCAACCGGCGGTTATCTGACGCAGGGCGACCCGCGTGAGTTTAAGCTTTCCGCGACCTACGACTTTTGATTTAACTCCCTCCCCTGCAAAGGGGAGGGTGGGTATGGGGTATAAATGGCAACTCAGAAGTCGTCTGTCATACCCTCCTGCTCTCCCCCGGCGAAAGGGGGTATTTCTTGCAATTTGTACAGTAACAATACCCCGCCAGCCCGCATTCCGCCGCTTTAATAACCAATCAGATAACGTTATGCAAAATTCGCATAACGATAGTATTTATCAGACTTTCTGGTAGGTTGAAGAAACTTTACACTCAATAAAATTTTAGCAATTTCGCTACTTTGGAGAGTCTGTTTTGATGAAAGCTTTATTACCGTCCGTCCTGTTTACGGCTATTGCGGCTACTTTCTCTGTTCAGGCTGCCACACCGCCGGATACGCTGGTCATCGCACAGTCTATTGATGATACCTCCAGCTTCGACCCGGCGCAGGGTTTTGAGCTGACGACGGTTCAGGCTTTCAATAATCTTTATCAGCGTCTGGTGCAGTCTGACGCCAATAATCCGATCGACCTGAAACCCACGCTGGCGACCTCATGGGAAGCGGCGAAAGACAACCGTAGCCTGACGTTCACGCTGTCACCCAAAGCGACCTTTGCCAGCGGCAATCCGCTGACTGCCGATGACGTGATCTTCTCTCTGTCGCGCGTGGTGAAGCTGAATCTCGAACCCTCATTTATCCTGACGCAGCTGGGCTGGAACGACAAAAACGTCGATACATTCCTGACCAAAATCGATGACCAGCACGTTAAAATCAGCTGGACCGCAGATGTCAGCCCGTCTTTCGTGTTGAGCCTGCTGTCTGCACCGGTCTCTTCTATCGTCGACAGCAAACTGGTGAAAGCCAATGCCGCCGGTGATGACCTCGGTCACCAGTGGCTGAGCAACCATTCAGCCGGTTCCGGCCCGTACCAGATCCGCAACTACATTCCGCATGAAGTGGTGATTCTGGCTGCTAACCCGACGTCGCCGGAAGGCGCGCCGAAGCTGAAAACGATTCTGATTAAAAACGTGCCGGATCCGGCTGCCCGCCGTCTGCTGATCGAGCAAGGTGATGCCGATATGGCGCGTAACCTCGGTTCTGACCAGATGGCCGCGCTCGAGGGCAAGAAAGGTGTGAAACCGCTGGCGATCCCTTATGCGTCACTGTATTTCATGCAGTTCAACGCCAAAGCTTCTCCTGCGCTGGGCAATCCGGCCTTTTGGGAAGCCGCGCGCTACCTGTTCGATTACAACCACATTGCGCACGATCTGATGAAAAATCAGTTCCAGGTGCATCAGTCATTCCTGCCTGAAGGTTACCTCGGCGCGCTCAATGACACGCCTTACACCTATGACCCGGCCAAAGCCAAAGCGATTCTGGCGAAGGCCGGTCTGACTAACGTCAGCTTCACGCTTTCAACCTCTAATCAGCCGCCGTATCTGGACATTGCCCAGGCCTTGCAGGCCAGCTTCGCGCAGGGCGGCGTGACCGTGAAACTGGATCCGGGCTTAAGCCAGCAGATCTCTACCAAAATCAAATCACACGACTACGATGCGTATATGTCCTCATGGGGACCGGATTACTTTGATCCGAACACTAACGCCTCTGCGTTTGCGTTCAACCCGGAAGACGGCAGTAAAACGCTGGCGTGGCGTGCCAACTGGTCGATTCCTGCTCTGAACAAACTGACGCTGGCGGCGATTGCTGAACCGGACCAGGCCAAACGCGTGGCGGATTACCGTCAGTTGCAGCTGGAAGTGCAGAAGAATTCACCGTTCGTCATCGGTCTGCAGGCCAAGAGCCTGATCGCCGTGCGTGACAACGTCAAAGGGTACGTGCAGGGCATCAACCCTGACATGGTCTTCTACAGCAAGGTCACCAAGTAATGACAGACAGTTCAACACCCGCCGGATTCGTCCGGCAGGGTTGGCGCTGGTCAGGCCGTCTGCTGACCGGCGTGATTTCGCTGGCGCTGACGTTGCTCGGCCTGCTGGCGTTTACCTTTACGCTTTCTCATCTGGCACCAATCGATCCGACGTTGCAGGTTGCGGGCGATCACGCCAGCGAAGCCACGTACGCGCAGGTGCGCCGCGATTTAGGTCTCGACCAGTCAGTGCCGGTGCAGTTCGCCCGTTATCTGGATCACCTCGCGCACGGCGATATGGGGATTTCCCGTATCACCGCGCAACCGGTGGCCAGCGATTTAATGCGTACTTTCCCGGCAACGGTGGAACTGGCGACCTGTGCGATTTTGCTCGGCGGCAGCATGGGCATCCTGCTGGCGTTGCTGGCAGTGTGGAAGCCGGGCAGCTGGCTGGATAACATCGCGCGGCTGGTTTCCCTGCTTGGTTATTCTGTGCCGATCTTCTGGCTGAGCCTGCTCGGCCTGTTGCTGTTTTACGCCGTGCTGCACTGGGCGGGCGGGCCGGGACGTCTTGACGATTTGTACATGTACACCATGACGCCGCGCACCGGTTTTGTGCTGATCGATACCTGGCTGTCGGGCGATCGCGAGATGTTCTACAACGCCATCAGCCACCTGTGGCTGCCGGTCACGGTGCTGGCGATGCTGTCGATGGCGGGGATTACGCGCCTGCTGCGCGCCTCGATGCTCGGCGAAATGAATAAAGAGTACGTGATTCTGGCCCGCTCAAAAGGCGCGGGCAGGGTGCGCGTGTTGCTGTGCCACGTCTTCCCGAACGTGCTTGGCACACTGATCACCGTGCTGACGCTTTCCTACGCCAGCCTGCTTGAAGGCGCCGTACTCACCGAAACGGTCTTTGCCTGGCCAGGCGTCGGACGCTATCTGACCACCGCTCTGTTCGCCGCGGATACCCCGGCAATTCTTGGCGCTACGCTGCTGATCGGCACCTGTTTTGTGCTGCTGAACGCGCTGGCTGACGCCCTTACTTATTTGCTCGATCCGCGAACCCGCTAGTGGCCTGACTATGACCCAAATGATCCCTGAACAAACCACGCAGGTTGAGGCCGAAACTGAGACCCGCGTCTGGAAGCCTGCGCGACGTATTACCGCCCTGACCATCGGCACGGTGCTGGTGGCGATTCTGGTACTGACCGCGCTGCTGGCACCCTGGCTGGCGCCGTTTGACCCAAACATTCAGCACATCGAAATGCGCCTGCTGCCGCCTTCACAGGCGCACTGGCTGGGGACTGACGGCTTTGGCCGCGATCTGTTTTCCCGTGTGGTCTATGGTGCGCGTCCGACGCTGCTGCTGGTGTCGCTGATTCTGATCCTGACCATTCCGGTCGGTATGCTGATCGGCATCAGCGCGGGATATATTGGCGGCTGGTATGAACGTATTGTGATGCGTCTGACGGATATCGTGATGTCATTGCCGAGTCTGGTGATGGCGCTGGCGTTAGTTGCCATCCTCGGTCCCGGCCTGATGAACGGCGCACTGGCGCTGGCTTTCACCAGCTGGCCGCCGTTTGCGCGTCAGGCACGGGCGGAAACACTGGCGCTGCGTCGCAGTGACTATCTGGCGGCGGCGCGGATGCAGGGCATCGGCGGTTTTCGCCTGATGTTCGGCCACATTCTGCCGCTGTGCCTGCCAAGCGCTGTAGTCCGTGCGGCGCTCAGCCTCGGTGGCATCATTCTGGCGTCTGCCGGTCTGGGCTTCCTCGGCATGGGCATTCAGCCACCGACCGCCGAATGGGGCTCGATGGTTGCCGAGGGCAGTAAAGTGATTTTCGATCAGTGGTGGGTCGCCGCCGCACCAGGCGGAGCGATTCTGTTCGCCAGCCTGGCTTTCAACCTGCTGGGCGATGGCCTGCGTGACAAAATGGATCCACGACATGGCAACTGATGCGCAATCTCTCCATCAACAGCAGAACCATCAAAAAACGCTGCAAACTGACCGGCTGATTGCCAAAGACCTGACCATCTATCTGCCGGGCGACCGCCCGCTGGAGCTGGTGAAGTCGCTGTCACTCAATGTGGGACAGGAACGCGTGGCACTGGTGGGGGAATCTGGTTCAGGTAAATCGCTGACCGCCCGCGCCCTGATGGGACTTCTGCCACCCCCTTGCCAGATGCGCGCGACGCAACTGACGCTGGGCGATAATGATCTGACGACCCTGAAAGAGCGCGAGTGGAGCCGTCTGCGCGGTAACCGTGTCTCCATGGTGATGCAGGATCCGAAACACGCGCTGAATCCAACGCAGAAAATCGGCAAGCAGGTGGAAGAACCACTGCGCCTGCACACGCGCCTCGGGCGCAAAGAGCGTCAGGAAAAAGTGACAGACATGCTTAACGCCGTCGGTCTGCCAAATCCGGCGTTTTTGCAACAGCAATATCCGCATCAGTTGTCCGGTGGGATGGGGCAGCGCGTGATGCTGGCGATTGCGTTGATCAACGATCCGCAATGGCTGATTGCCGATGAACCCACGTCGGCGCTGGATTTCGACATGCGCGAACAGGTGCTGGGTTTAATCGAACGTCTGGTAGAACAGCGCAATATGGGGCTGATTCTGATCAGCCACGATTTGCAGCAGGTGGCACATTACTGCGAGCGCGTGCTGGTGATGTATAAAGGCGAACTGCTCGATGAACTTCCGGCAGATCAACTGGCGCACGCCACACATCCGTATACGCATACTCTCTGGTCTTGCCGCCCGAGTAAATTCACCCATGGCGAACGCCTGCCGGTGCTGGATCGTGAGCTTCTGGCTTCACTTAAAAAGGAGCCTCGCCATGAGTGAAGCTATCGCGCAACTGCATCAGCTCAGTGTGTCGCACCGCATGGGGCATGAAGTCCGCACCGTGGTACATAACGTCAATCTGACCATTAACAAGGGCGAATGCTTCGGGTTGGTCGGGCCGTCGGGCTGCGGGAAATCATCGCTTCTATGGGTGCTGGCCGGTCTTAACGGGCAGTGGGAAGGCGGCCTGAAGTTGCTCGGTCACGATGTTAACCCCGGCAAACCGTTCACCGGTAGCCTGCGCCGTGACGTGCAGATGGTGTTTCAGGATCCGTATGCGTCACTGCACCCGAAACACAAGCTGCTGCGCACCCTGGCGGAGCCGCTGAAAATCATCAAAGAGCAGGATATTGAACAGAAAATTGCCGAAGGTTTCCGGCAGGTCGGGCTTGATCCGGCGCTGATGAACCGTTATCCGCACCAGCTTTCCGGCGGGCAGCGTCAGCGCGTGGCGATCGTCCGCGCGCTGCTGCTCAAGCCAAAGCTGTTGTTGCTCGATGAGCCGACTTCTGCGCTGGATATGTCAGTGCAGGCAGAAATCCTCAATCTGCTCAACGACCTGAAAGCGGGTGGTGACCTGACTATGCTGCTGGTGAGCCATGACGCGGATGTGATTGATCACATGTGCGACAGGGCAGTGCATATGGCGAAGGGGTATGTGTTGAGCTAAACGCGGGTGGGGTTTGCCTTTAGCTCCTCCCCTGCGAAGGGGGAGGTTGGATCGGGGTATTGCTGACGACTCCGCAGATAAAACCAACACCCCATCCCGGCCTTCCCCTCGCAAGAGGGCAAGAAGCGATCGCGGCAACTCACCCTTTATTCCTTAATCTATTTTATTAAAATACAAAGCTTTATTTCATTGTTCTGGCCTTGGCGCTGCACCTCTACACTTGGAAAAACTGGCTTTTCACCTGTGGAGATCGACCTCAATGAAAGTACGTGTTCCTTCCCTGTTATTTCTGCTCATGATGGCGGTAACCCGCGTGGATGCGGCGACGTCGGCGGATACGCTGGTGGTGGCCGGTTCGCTTGAAGGGATTATCAGCCTGGATCCGGCGGAAAGTTTTGAAACCGTCAGTTCCGGAAATCTGGTCAACCTCTATCAGCAACTGGTGCAATCGAATCGTCAACACCCTGATCAGCTCGATCCAGATGCCGCCGCCAGCTGGCAGCCGGGGCCGGACGGGCATAGCCTGATCTTCACGTTAAAAAGCGGACAGAAATTTGCCAGCGGCAATCCTCTCACCGCCGACGATGTGATTTATTCGTTTACCCGCGTGGTGAAACTCAATAAAAGCCCGTCGTTTATTCTGGGTGAACTGGGCTGGACGCCGGAAAACGTCGACGGCAATCTGAAAAAACTGAGCGACGATAAAGTTCAGCTCAGCTGGCCAGCAGACATCGGCAGCGGTCTGGTGCTGAGCATTCTGTCTGCACCGGTGGCGGGAATTGTTGACAGCAAATTACTGAAAGAAAACGTCAATCAGGATGATTTCGGCAACAGCTGGCTGCGTTCACGTTCGGCGGGCAGCGGCGCGTTTGAAGTGCGTAACTATGTGCCGCATGAAGCACTGATTTTCAAACGTAACCCGAATGCTAAACCGCTGGCGAAGCTGGAAAACGTGCTGTTTAAAAACGTCGGCGATCCGTCCACCCGTCGTCTGCTGGTGCTTAATGGCGATGCAGATGTGGCCTACGATTTAGGTGCCGATCAGTTCAGCTCGCTGCAAAAAGAGAAGGGCGTACACGTTGCCCAGTTCCCGGCAGCCAAGGTGTTCTATCTGGCATTTAATGTCGGCGACAAAACCCAACCCGCGCTGGCGAATCCTGCACTGTGGGAAGCGGCGCGCTGGCTGGTGGATTATCAGGGGATTTCGACCGAACTGCTGAAAGGGCAGTACGGCATTCATCAGACGTTCCTGCCGGACGGTCTGGCGGGGGCGATTGACGATCAGCCATTCAAATATGACGTGAAGAAAGCGAAGGAAATTCTCAGTAAAGGCGGTATCGCGCCGGGTACGAAGATCGATTTGATTGTTATTAATCAGCCACCGTATTCCGATATTGCACAGGCACTTCAGGCCAGCTTTGCGAAAGCGGATATTAACTTAGTGGTGCATCCGCTGGTGGAAAGCGACGTACTGACCCGTATGCGCGCACATAAATTCCAGTCGATCTTCACCTACTGGGGCGCGGATTATCTTGATCCCAATACCAACGCCAGCACCTTTGCGTATAACGTGCCCGACGGACCGAAAACTCTGGCGCAGCGCATCCAGTGGGTGATCCCGGAGATCAGCATACGGACGCGTGCGGCAGCGGCTGAGTCCGATCCGACAAAACGTAAAGCACTCTATGCAGACTTACAGCGCGAGTTGCAACGCAGTTCACCGTTTGTGGTGGCGCTTCAGAGTAAATTGCTGGTGGCGATTCGGGATAACGTGAAGGGCGCAAGCCAGAACGTGGCGGGTAGCCAGCTGTATCTCGATTCGATTACCAAAGAGTAATTTTGACAGTAATGCACGCATCACCCATGTGGCACTCTTTATCAGCGCTGAATTTTTCCCCCGTTGCACTCTGGCAGGGATATTGTTGAGAAAATGTCGATAAAGAGTGCAACAAGCAAAACTGTGATATTGCAGCTTGTAGCCAAAGCACTGAGAAATAACGGGTTTAAGGAACCGCAGTGAGTTGGCATATAAGCTGCATTATTTATTCCACAGGGTTTCACCCCACGGAAGGCTGATCAAAGTTATCAAAAAGGCGTCCGTTAGCGTTCAGGAAAACTGAGCGCTAACTGGACGCTTTTTTTTGTGCCTGCGGGCGGGCCAGAGAACTTCCGCTAAAATCACAGCATATCTATGAAAGGAATATTTCGAATGCGGACACTCTCGGGTTGGCAAAAAGGGGGCGCGCTGTGTTTCACACTGGGCGGATTACAGTATTTGCTGGCGGAGAAAATCAGCGCACTGGCGTGGCATGAGCCTGATTATTCTTATCGTCAGAACTACATCAGCGATTTAGGGATTGCATCCTGCGGGCCAACTGCGGATGGCCGCGCTATCTGTTCGCCGCTGCATATGCTGATGAACAGCGGTTTCGCGATTGAAGGACTTTTGTTCTTTATCGCCTGCGTGTTATTACGCCGGGTTTTTAATGAACAGGGGCAATCGCTGTTTCTGCTGTTTGGCCTGCTGCACGGGATGGGCGGCGTGATGATTGCGTTGTTCCACAGCGGTGGGGGGACTGGCGGGGTAACATTGCATCAGACCGGTGCGGTGATGGCGATAGGCGGCGGGAACCTGTGCCTGCTGTCGATTGCCTGGATGAAGCGTAACAGCGCCGGATGGCGTGGATTTTCGTGGCTTAGCCTGATGCTGGGCGTCGTCGGGCTGGTCAGCATGTTCATGATATCGCTGGACGTTTTGCCGGTGGGCATGATTGAAAGGATGTCGGTGTACACCATTACAGGCTGGCAGGTTGTGACGGGTTTCTGGCTGTTTATGAAAATTCAGGAATAAAAAAGCGCCCGCAGGCGCTTAGTCATAAAAATTGCTGAATCAGCGGCCGAACAAATCGCGGCGTTTTGGTTTCACGAACTGAGCCAGCAGAACCAGCACACCGATCACCATGAAGACGCTGAACACCACGACCAGCCACTGCGGCATGCCGAGGGACAGGAATTCCCACTGCTTCTCTGCGCAATCACCGGTAGCCACAAACATCCCCGGGAACCATTTATCCAGCGGCAGCCAGGTCGGGAAACGTGCGGCGAAATCGCAGGTCGCAAACGGAGAGGGATGAAGCTGGATCATGGTATGTTCCCATGACAGGCGGATCCCTTCGTAAGCGCTGTATAGCCAGATCAAAATACCGGCGTAACGCAACCAGGTCGATGGCGCGATCGCCCCCACCAGCCCTGCACCCAAAATACCCAGCAAGGCACAACGCTCATAAATGCACATTACGCATGGCTTAAGTAACATCACGTGTTGAAAATACAACGCAACCAGCTCAAGGATTAACGCAGTCAGTGCCATCAGAAGCCAGGCACCGCGTCCCTGTGAGCAGCGGTTAAGATATTGCAACATAGAAATTTTTCCCTGCAGTTAGCTACTGAGACGCAGTGTAAACCAATTGGACTGTGCTGCCAGCCTGTACAAATGAAATTTAAGTAAATATTTTCTTAAATCGGATAATTCGACTTTAAATTAGGAAATTTTCTAAAAGGCATCTCCAGCAGAAAATTTCCTCGGGTGTTAATCCTGCTATTCAGGGAAGGGCGATCCATCCCATATCCATATACCACTGAGTCATATCCGGCAGGAGAAACTGTACGCACAGCAGGCCGACCAGCGTCATCACCACGGTGTACGGCAGCGCCATCCACACCATCCGTCCATAGGAAAGACGGATCAGCGGCGCAAGCGCGGAGGTCAACAGGAACAGGAAGGCGGCCTGACCATTAGGGGTCGCGACCGAGGGCAAATTGGTACCGGTGTTGATCGCTACCGCCAGCAATTCAAACTGTTTGAGATCGATAGCGCCACTTTGCAGTGCTGCCTTAGCTTCGTTGATGTACACCGTCCCGACGAAAACGTTATCAGAAACCGCAGACAGCAATCCGTTGAATAAATAGAACAGCGACAGCTGATGCGAAGGCGCTGACTGAAGCACAAAGTGAATAATCGGGCTGAACAGGTGCTGTTCGATAATCACCGCCACGACGGCAAAGAACACGGTCAGCAAGGCAGTAAACGGCAGAGATTCCTGGAAAGCTTTACCAATAGCGTGCTCATCAGTTACACCGCAGAACGCCGTCGCAAAGATGATCACCGAAAGGCCAATCAGACCCACTTCAGCCAGATGTAACGCCAGCGCAACAATCAGCCACACGCCGATAACGGCCTGCACCGCCAGTTTGATGCGCTCCTGCCTTGTGCTGTTTTGACTGTTTTTCTGATCGAACTTTTTCAGTACTTCAAACACCGGCTGCGGCAGCTGTGCACCGTAGCCAAACCAGCGAAAACGCTCAACCAGCACACATACCAGAAAACCACATATAAAGACCGGCACGGTGACTGGCGACATACGGATGAAGAAGTCTGCGAACTGCCATCCGGCGCTTTTAGCGATGATAAGATTCTGCGGTTCTCCCACCATGGTCATCACGCCGCCCAGCGCCGTGCCGACGCCGGCGTGCATCATCAGGCTGCGCAGGAAGGCGCGGAACTGCTCGAGGATCGCCTGATGCTGCTGATTGCCGGTAAATGAGCTGTCATCGTTGATATCAGTGTCATCGTCACGGTTCGATGCCACGTTGTGGTAAATCGAATAGAAACCCACGGAGACGCTGATCACGACGGCAATGACCGTCAGTGCATCGAGGAAAGCCGAGAGAAATGCTGCGGCGAAGCAAAAAGCCAGCGAGAGAGCGATCTTATTACGCAGATTTAACAGAAGCTTGGTGAAAACGTACAGCAGCAACTGCTTCATGAAGTAGATACCGGCCACCATGAAAATCAGCAGCAGGATCACTTCCAGATTGGCGGAAATCTCCTCGCGGATACGCTCCGCGCTGGTCATGCCCATCATCACGGCTTCAATGGCCAGCAAACCACCCGGCTGTAGCGGGTAGCATTTCAGCGCCATGCCCAGCGTGAAAATGAATTCCACCACCAGCATCCAGCCTGCCAGAAAAGGGCTGACCAGAAAGAATACCAGCGGATTTATGACCAGAAACGCCAGAATGGTGATTTTGTACCAGTTGGGCGATTGCCCCAGAAAGTTTTTTACAAATGCGCGCGTGAACGTAGTTTCCATATTTCCCAAAGACTCCTGTTATTATCTTTTATATTTCAATTTGTTAAACGTATGAAGTTAATCTCATTATTGCCGTTACCAGATTATTGACCGCATTAAGTTGTTCATAAATTTGAAATTATGCCAACCCCGGCACAGTTTCAACATTAGCCTGCCTGCGTGCCCTGTAACACGGGATTTTCATCTGGTATGATGAGCGTAACTTTATCCCCAATAAATGCCCCAAACGGAACGACAAACACATGGTTATTAAGGCACAAAGTCCTGCCGGTTTTGCCGAAGAGTATATCATCGAAAGCATCTGGAACAGTCGGTTCCCGCCCGGTTCAATTCTACCGGCTGAAAGAGAACTTTCAGAACTCATTGGGGTAACCCGTACTACCTTACGTGAAGTATTACAGCGCCTTTCCCGCGACGGCTGGTTGACCATTCAGCACGGTAAACCGACGAAAGTGAACAACTTTTGGGAAACCTCCGGTTTAAATATTTTGGAAACGCTGGCTCGCCTTGATCACGACAGCGTACCGCAGCTGATCGACAATCTGCTTTCCGTACGTACTAATATCGCGACGATTTTCATCCGCAAAGCGATGCGTACCAATCCGGATGAAACGCAGAAAGTGCTCGCGACGGCCACTGAGGTGGAAGATAACGCTGAAGCCTTTATGCTGCTCGATTACGATATTTTCCGTGGTCTGGCTTTTGCCTCCGGCAACCCAATTTATGGGTTGATTATCAATGGCCTGCGCGGGTTGTATCAGCGCGTCGGGCGTTATTACTTCTCTAATCCGGAAGCCCGCAAACTGGCGATCGCGTTCTACAAAAAATTGTCAGATATCTGCCACGAAAAAAGTTATGAGCAGATTGTCGATTGTGTCCGCAATTATGGCCGTCAGAGCGGTGAGATTTGGCACAGCATGCAGGGCACCATGCCCGGTGATCTGACCGATCAGAAGAAATAAATCAGAGTGTGGAAATAAGGAAAGGGCGCTGAGCGCCCTTTTTTAATGATTATAATCCAGGGAATTACAAAGGTGCAGGGCGCGGCGGGCAGCGTTCCAGCAGTTCGACACTGCCGTCTTCATTGAGTTGCTCGATAAATACATCGAAGCCCCACAGACGGTGAACGTGCTTCATCACTTCCCGGCGGCTTTTATCCAACGGCGCGCGATCCTGCGGAATGTAGCGCAGCGTCAGTGAACGGTCACCGCGTAAATCTACGTTCCACACCTGAATGTTTGGTTCGTGATTGCTCAGATTGTACTGCGCCGACAGTTCCTGACGGATTGCCCGATAGCCTTCTTCATTGTGGATCGCGGCAATTTCCAGATAGTTATTGTGGTCGTCATCGAGCACGGTAAACAGGCGGAAATCGCGCATCACTTTCGGCGACAGGAACTGGCTGATGAAACTCTCATCTTTGAAATCACGCATCGCAAAATGCAGCGTGGTCAGCCAGTCCGAACCGGCGATGTCCGGGAACCAATAGTGATCTTCCTCGGTAGGTTCCTGACAGATACGCTTGATGTCCTGGAACATCGCAAAGCCCAGTGCATAGGGGTTGATTCCGCTGTAATACGGGCTGTTGTAAGGCGGCTGGAACACCACATTGGTGTGGCTGTGCAGGAATTCCAGAATAAAGCGGTCGGACACTTTCCCTTCGTCATACAGATGATTGAGGATGGTGTAGTGCCAGAACGTGGCCCAGCCTTCATTCATCACCTGGGTCTGTTTTTGCGGATAGAAATACTGGCTGATCTTACGCACGATGCGCAAAATCTCGCGCTGCCAGGGTTCCAGCAGCGGCGCATTTTTTTCCATGAAGTACAGCAGGTTTTCCTGCGGCTCGGAAGGGAAGCGGCGTGCCTGCTCGGGCGCATCGATGGCGTCTTTACGCGGCAAGGTTTTCCACAGCGTGTTCACCTGACTTTGCAGATATTCTTCACGGCTTTTCTGCCGCGCCAGCTCTTCCTGTAAAGAGATTTTCTGCGGACGTTTATAGCGATCGACGCCGTAATTCATCAGCGCATGGCAGGAATCGAGCAGCCGTTCCACTTCGTCAGTGCCGTAACGCTCCTCGCACTCGCTGATATAGCGTTTGGCGAACAACAGGTAATCGACAATCGAACTGGCGTCGGTCCAGCTTTTAAACAGGTAGTTATTTTTAAAGAAAGAGTTATGCCCGTAGCAGGCATGGGCCATCACCAGCGCCTGCATCGTGATGGTATTTTCTTCCATCAGATAGGCGATACACGGATTGGAGTTGATGACGATTTCATACGCCAGGCCTTGCTGGCCGTGTTTGTAGAGTTGTTCGGTTTCGATGAATTTCTTGCCGAACGACCAGTGCGTGTAGTTGATGGGCATACCGATACTGGAGTAGGCATCCATCATCTGTTCGGAGGTGATGATTTCGATTTGATGAGGATAAGTGTCCAGCCGGTAAGACTTCGCCACCCGGTCGATCTCTGTGAGATAGGTTTGCAACAAATCAAACGTCCAGTCCGGTCCATCGCTAAGACGTTTGTCCTCAGTATTTTTCTTTTGGGTCACTGTCGTCATAAGCCGCACCCTCATTCAGTTATGGACGCTACAGAGTGTTTGATTCACAACCTTTTCTTAAGATTTCGCACGTCCAGTAGTAATCGTAGCTCAATCTGATTTTGCTGCCTGATAAAGACCAGAAATCCGTTCCTGTCTCAATCTATATCCTCACGCCTGCGTGCTGTCAATTGCGCAGAGGCCGTAACAAAAAAGCCCTGCAACGCAGGGCCGGAGGCTTTCTGAAAAGAGCAGGGAATTTAGCTACGGATAAAGGCCAGCAGGTCTTGGTTAATTTCATCTTTATGCGTACTGCATAAGCCATGCGATGCGCCCGGATAGACTTTTTCCGTCCCATGAGGCAACAGTTTTAACGCCGCTTTACTGGAAGATACCGGCGGTACAATCTGATCGTCATCTCCATAAATCACCAGCGTCGGGAGGGTCATTTTCTTCAGGTCTTCACGCTGGTCGGTTTCAGAGAAGGCTTTCACGCAGTCATACAATGATTTGATCGACCCCTGCATGCCTTGCAGCCAGAAACTCTCTTTCAGGCCTTCAGACACTTTCGCTCCCGGTCGGTTGAAACCGTAGAACGCTTCCGGCAGATCGCGGAAGAACTGTGAACGGTCGTTCTTCACGCCGTCGCGAATGCCGTCAAATACCGAGAGTGGCAGGCCGTCCGGGTTGAAGTCGGTTTTGATCATAACCGGCGGCACCGCGCCAATCAGCACCGCTTTGGCGACGCGCGAGGTGCCGTGGCGGCCAATATAGCGGGCGACTTCGCCGCCGCCGGTAGAGTGCCCGACGTGAATCGCGTCCTTCAGATCAAGATGGGCAGTCAGTTCAGCCAGATCATCACCGTATTGGTCCATATTATTGCCGTCCCACGGTTGCGAGGAGCGGCCATGCCCGCGGCGGTCAGCAGCGATTACACGATAACCGTTGTTGGCCAGAAACAGCATCTGGTCTTCGAAGGCGTCCGACGTCAGTGGCCAGCCGTGGCTGAACACCACCGGCTGACCACTTCCCCAATCTTTATAAAACAGGTGCGTACCATCTTTAAGCTTCAGAAAGTTTGAATTATTCACACATCGTCCTCTTATGGCGGGATGGAAAGTGGTTAAACGGTAACCGGTAAAAGTGTAGGTGAATTTTTGAGTCATTGAGTGAAGTGTGATGCAGGTGGCATTTTTAAGGGGTTTATAAACGCCCGCAGACAGGATCTGCACAGTTTCTTCGAATGATGAGGGAATGTTACTGCGGCTTACGTTTGCAGTGATATGTTCCGCAAAATGGTTTGTATACAAGAATAAATGCCCATTATGAAACGCAACCTGACGACCATAAAGCCTGGTGACAGCAATGATGTCATTGCTATCAAAAAACCATAAATTTCTCTGTGCACAGGGATAATGTTGCGCGATATCGTTATTTATTTGTCCCTATTGAAAAAAAACCGGCAATGAACGATAAATAATTGTGAAATAACTCACGGTTATTAACGCCTGTGTTGGCGATTTTTGGCAGTCAGGTTAATTTCCTGTCATCAGAATATTATGCTTTGTTTGGGCGTGGAGTGGAGTCGATATGCGCGTAGTGATTTTAGGCAGTGGTGTGGTCGGTGTCGCCAGTGCATGGTATCTGGCCAAAGCGGGTCATCAGGTGACGGTTATCGATCGTCAGTCGGGCCCGGCTGAAGAAACCAGCGCGGGCAATGCGGGTCAGATCTCACCGGGCTACGCAGCACCCTGGGCGGCTCCCGGCGTTCCGGTCAAAGCGATTAAATGGATGTTTCAGAAACACGCACCGCTGGCCATCCGCCTCGACGGCACGCAGTTCCAGCTCAAATGGATGTGGCAGATGCTACGCAACTGCGACATGAACCATTATCAGACAAATAAAGGCCGCATGGTGCGTCTGGCGGAATACAGCCGTGATTGTATGAAAGCCTTGCGTGAAGATACCGGCATTCAGTACGAAGGGCGTCAGGGCGGCACGTTGCAGCTGTTCCGTACCGCGCAGCAGTTTGAGAGCGCCGCGAAGGATATCGCCGTGCTGGAAGACGCCGGTGTGCCGTATCAGCTGCTGGAGTCCAGCCAGCTGGCGACCGCCGAACCGGCGCTGGCGCAGGTCGCGCACAAACTGACCGGCGGCCTGCGTTTGCCGAATGATGAAACCGGCGACTGTCAGATGTTTACCCGCAAGCTGGCCGAAATGGCCCGGCAGGCGGGCGTGGTGTTCGAATTCAACCGCACGGTAGACAAGCTGCTGGTGGAAAACGGTGAGATCACAGGCGTCCGGTGTGGTGATGAAGTGAAGAAAGCGGATGCCTACGTGGTGGCGTTCGGTTCTTATTCCACCGCACTGCTGGCCGAACTGGTATCGATTCCGGTATATCCGCTGAAAGGTTACTCGCTGACTATTCCTATTACCGATCCGGCTTCTGCGCCGGTATCTACCGTACTCGATGAAACTTATAAAATAGCCATTACCCGCTTTGACGATCGCATTCGCGTGGGCGGCATGGCGGAAATCGTCGGCTTTAATCTTAAGCTGGCGCAGGCGCGTCGTGAAACGCTGGAGATGGTGGTGAGAGATCTTTATCCGAACGGCGGTAACGTGGAGCAGGCGACTTTCTGGACCGGCTTGCGCCCGATGACGCCGGACGGCACGCCGATCGTTGGCCGTACCCGTATCAAAAATCTGTTCCTCAATACCGGCCACGGCACGCTGGGCTGGACGATGGCCTGCGGTTCCGGGCAACTGCTGGCCGACATTATGTCCGGCGTGACTCCGGCGATCCCGTCCGACGATCTGTCGGTAGAGCGCTACAGCCCCGGTTTTATCGCTCATCCGTCAGGCCCGCATAAAATGCATCCGGTGGGCTGAAGTCGCTGTTAATTCCCGCCTGTGCCGCACGGTGCAGGCGCCACTTTATATACTGCCGGAGCTGGTATGCCTCGCCCGATTTCTGCCACGTTATCTCTCTCTGCGTTATCGCATAATCTGGACGTTATCCGCCGTTTTGCACCGAACAGCAAGGTCTGGGCGGTGGTGAAAGCCAATGGCTACGGCCACGGTATTTCGCGTATCTGGCAAAGTTTGTCCGGGGCGGACGGTTTTGCCCTGCTTGATTTTAAAGAAGCAATATTGCTACGTGACGCTGGCTGGCAGGGTCCTGTCCTGCTGCTGGAAGGTTTTTTCAGCGCCGAAGACTTAACGGCGGTTGATCGCTATCGGCTGACCACATCCGTACACAGTGACTGGCAAGTTGACGCGCTGGCTGAAGCTCAGCTCAGCCAGCCGGTGAATATCTATCTGAAAGTGAACAGCGGGATGAACCGTCTGGGTTTTGCCCCTGATCGCATCAAAGAAGTCTGGCAACAGCTGCGTGCGTTACAACAGGTGGGTGAAATCACCCTGATGAGCCACTTTGCCACCGCCGACAGCGCGGAAGGCGTGGATGCCCAGATGGCGGTGATTATGCGTGCGGGAGAGGGTATCAGCGGCCCGCGCTCTCTGGCGAACTCTGCCGCGACTTTGTGGCATCCACATACGCACCACGACTGGGTGAGGCCGGGCATTATTCTTTATGGCGCGTCGCCGAGCGGGCAGTGGCAGGACATTGCCAGTACCGACCTGCAACCGGTGATGACGCTCAGCAGTGAGCTTATCGGCATTCAGCATCTGAACCCGGGCGACCGCGTGGGCTATGGCGCGCGCTATACGGCATTGCAGCCTCAGCGCATCGGCGTGGTGGCGTGCGGTTATGCGGACGGGTATCCGCGCCATGCACCGTCCGGTACGCCGGTGTGGGTGGATGGCGTACGGACGGTGACGGTCGGGACGGTATCAATGGACATGCTGGCGGTAGACTTAACGCCGTGCCCGCAGGCGCAGATTGGAACGCCGGTTGAACTGTGGGGAAAAAATTTGCCGGTGGATGATGTGGCGGCGGCGTGCGGTACGCTGGGGTATGAGCTGCTGACTGCGCTCGCGCCCCGCGTACCGGTAACTACGGTGTAGAAATCTTACTTCTCAAGACGGGTCAGACGGCCCGTTGATTTTTTACTGGCGCGACGCGCCAGCATCGCCAGACATCCCCCCGCCAGCATCACCAGTGCCACGCTCAGCTTCGGCTGTAACGGCAGCGCCATCGCGATAAATCCGAGTAAAGCACCCCCTGCCATTTGCACCGAACCAACCAGCGCAGAGGCGACGCCTGCTTCACTGGAGAACGGCTCAAGCGCATAGCTGGTCGCGGGACCCATCAGAAACGCCAGGCCGGCACAGGCACTGGCGACAGGCAGCATGTACAACCAGGTTGCGGTTTGATCCGCCGGGGGGACCAGCGTGATCCCCGCAATTAATCCGGCACAGCCGATGAACATCAAAATGCCGCCCGTTTTTAAACATACCGGACGTCCCACTTTACGGATAATGCGGTTGGCAACAAAACTCACCGCCATGATCCAGAAGCCATTTGCGCCGAAGACGATGGAAAACTCCAGCGGCGTGAGTCCTGCGACATTCATCAGCACCGTCGGTGCCAGAGAGACATAGGTCAGCGCCATACCCATCGCACCGGCATTCACCAGCGCAAAAGTGATGAAGCGAGAGTCCGACAAAATACGGGCGTACTGACGAAACGGCAGACCGGTATTGGTTTGAGTATCCGCCGGGCGGGTTTCAGGCAGTTTGAATATGACCAGCAACAGAATCGCCACGGTATAACCGCTGAGTGCCCAGAACGGCGCACGCCAGCCGTAGTATTGGGCGATAAGGCCGCCGATCAGCGGCGCAAGTGCCGGAATGATATTGAGCGTGCCGTTAAGAAAACCGTAGGCGCGGGCGGCATCATTACCGCTCATGCGATCGCGCACGCCGCTGAAAATCACTACCGACGTACAGCACACCGCCAGCCCCTGAACCACGCGAGAAAGCAGGAACATCCAGGGCGCAACGGACGTGGCGGCAATGATTGCACCCGCCAGGTACACCACCACGCCGATAATGGCGATCGGGCGTCGACCGAATTTATCCACCAGGGGGCCGGCCACCAGCTGTCCCAGCCCCATCACCAGAATGAATAAGGAAATCGAGGACTGGATCACCGCCTCTGAGCTGTTAAGGCCGAGGGCGATCGCCGGGATGGCGGGCAGGTATAAATCAATACCCAGCGGGCCAAGCAATACCATGCTCAGCAACAGAAAAAGGAATTTTTGCATTGAAAACATCACTGTCAGTCATCCGAAAGGACGCTAAGGGTAATGATTTAGTTAATGAATGGGAAGGTACTTGTGACAATCAGGCGAGCAAAGGATGTGAACCAGCGTGGACAAGAACACGGACACTCAGTGAGTGTCCGAAAAGTCATTGTTCCGGAAGCGTTATTTTTTCTTCCAGAAATCGTCAAACACCGTGACCGGCGGCTGGCGTTTATGCTCCGTGCGCAGATACCAACCTTCGATAATTTTCGCGGACGCCTCGTCGATAGTCTTGCCTTCGAGATAATCATCGATCAGTTCGTAGGTCACGCCCAGCGCTACTTCATCTGGCAAGGCAGGGCGGTTTTCTTCTAAATCCGCCGTCGGCGCTTTGGTATATAAATGCTCCGGGCAACCGAGCTCTTTCAGCAAGGCTTTTCCCTGACGTTTGTTCAGACGGAAAATCGGGTTGATGTCCGTGCCGCCGTCGCCGTACTTGGTGAAGAACCCGGTGACCGCTTCCGCTGCATGATCGGTTCCGACCACCACACCTTTTTTCATGCCGGCGATGCTGTACTGCGCTTTCATGCGCTCGCGGGCTTTCTCGTTACCCTTGATGAAATCGCTCAGTTCTATACCAATTTCACGCAGTGTCGCTTCACTCGCCAGTACGGCATTTTTGATATTAACGGTCAGAACCTGATCCGGCTGGATAAAGGTAATCGCGTCCTGGCAATCGGATTCATCGGCCTGCACGCCATAGGGCAGGCGCACCGCGATGAACTGATAGCTTTCGTCAGCAGTTTGCGCACGTAATTCACTAATTGCCGTTTGGCAAAGTTTGCCGGTAAGAGTAGAATCCTGCCCGCCGCTGATGCCGAGTACCAGAGATTTAATAAAGGGATGGGCCAGCAGATAACTTTTGAGAAAATCGACGCTGACACGCACTTCCTGCGCGGCATCGATTTGCGGTTTAACGTGCAGAGCCTGAATAATCTCTTGTTGTAAAGCCATTGACCACTCCTCCTGAAGGCTGCCTTCGAGGAACCCGAGGCAAAAATAAGATGTTATCAGAACAAAACTACCCCGCATCGCTCAAAAGGACAAGATTGCGCAGCGCGTTCGGCGGAAATCTGTTCGCTGCCGGACCGTGGTTTCTCTGGCGAAGCCTGTCGGGGAACGGGTCATCAGGCCAGATGACGTCTCACCACGACGCTTTCATTACGATCCGGCGTTGAAATTAAAAATCAACGTCATAAACCGTAATGATTGCGTTTTTTTATTGCAGGAAGTTTTGCAAAAAATATCAGTGGTTAGGAACTGTCTAAAAAGGTCGCTTTATTAAGATCTCGTGGCCTGAGTGCGTTATATTTGTTGCGGTAAAAATTTGTATGTATGTGCCATCGAAACGGAGTTGCCAGGCTTGATTAACGGATCCTAATTAATGGCATTAATCGTGTAGTTCAATATCGTTATTTGCCTTAAGTCTTATTGGGGAAGCAAAATGTTTTTTCGGGTTGTACGTCATTTACCAGTGTGTGCCGTAGTCTGCGGTGCCTCGCTGTTCAGTATCTCAAGCCTTGCAGACACCACCATTTTCACCGCGTTGGATGACCCTGCTCAGGCCAAAAAGCCTTTCGTGGGCAATGTTCAGGCGGGTTACAGTGCACAAACCGGTAATACCAGCAACTCCACGCTGAATGCCGATACCACGATGACCTGGTTTGATACCAACACGGCTTATAGCCTGTGGGGTTCTGCGCGTAACACGTCCTCTTCCGGTGTACGTTCATCCGAGAAGTATCAGGCCGGTGCCCGTACCCGTTACAACATGGATAATGCAAACTATCTGTTTGGTCAGGCTAGCTGGCTGAGTGACCGTTACAACGGTTACCGCGCGCGCGATGTGGCCACTGTTGGTTACGGTCGTCAGATCTGGAGCGGTCCGGTTCATACACTGAATCTGGAAGCTGGTCCGGGTGTTCGTCACGATGAATTCCAGGCAGGCGGTAACACCACGCGTGCGCTGGCTTATGGCTCAGGTACTTACGGTTATCAGATTAGCGATACCGCGAAATTCACTCAGGGCGTTTCCGTGTTAGCGAATGATGAAACCACGCTGAACTCAGAAACCGCGCTGACCGTTGCGATCAACAGCCACTTCTCTTTGAAAGTCGCTTACGACGTTACGTACAACACCAAACCACCCGCCAGTGCGCCGGATAAAACCGATACCGTCACTTCTGTGAACCTGGTTTACGGCATGTAATTTCTCGTTAAGAGAATGGCAACGCGCTGTAAGAAATAAAAAAGCCGGCAGATGAATTTGCCGGCTTTTTATTTATCTCAATCTCACCCATTTTCAGTTTGCTTGTGAAAAAGCTCCCTGAACACCGGATAAATATCTTCCTGTTCACGAATGTGTTGCATAGCAAAATTACCGAACTTCTGCTGTAACACTTCGTATTCACGCCACAGTGTCTGGTGGGCGCGGCGGGTGATTTCGATATAACTGTAATAGCGTACCATCGGCAAGATCTTCTGCGCCAACAGCTGGTGGCAGAGAGGGGAGTCGTCAGCCCAGTTGTCGCCATCGGAGGCCTGCGCAGCGTAAATATTCCACTGCGCCGGGTCGTAACGTTCCTGAATGACTTCATCCATCAACTTCAGTGCGCTTGAGACGATGGTGCCGCCGGTTTCCTGCGAGTAGAAGAACTCCTGTTCGTCCACTTCTTTGGCTTGTGTATGGTGACGGATGTAGACCACATCAACATTTTTGTACGTCCGGCTCAGGAACAAATAGAGCAGAATATAAAAACGTTTGGCCATGTCCTTGGTTGCCTGATCCATCGAACCTGACACATCCATGAGACAGAACATTACCGCCTGGCTTGAAGGCTCGGCGCGACGTTCATAGTTGCGATAACGTAAATCAAAGGTATCGATGAACGGCGTTTTGGCGATTTTCGCCCGCAGCTCGGCGATCTCTTTGCGCAGCCGTTCTTCTTCCAGTAATTGCGCCGGTTCGCTGATTTCAACTTCAGAAAGCGTTGATTCCAGCTCTCGCAGCTCTCGTTTTTTACCCGCGGTCATCGCCGTCCGGCGTGCCAGCGAATTTTGCAAAGAGCGCACCACACTGATATTGGCCGGTACACCATTAGAAGTGTAGCCGGAGCGGTGAGTTTTGAATTCGGTCAGCTGTTTATGCTGATTTTTTTTCAGGTTAGGCAGCGCCAGATCCTCAAACAGCAGATCGAGATATTCGTCCTTGGAGATCTGGAAGGAGAACTCATCCTCGCCTTCACCGTCCTGACTGGCATCGCCCTGACCACTGCCGCCGCCACCGCCCCCTTGCGGTCGTTCGATGCGGTCATTCTGCACAAAGTGGTCATTGCCGGGGTGAACACGGTGGCGTAAGCCACCGCGACCCTGATGGAACATGGGTTCATTGATATCCGAATTGGGAATCGAGACGGACTCCCCGCTATCGACGTCGGTAACCGAACGCTTGTTGATGGCCTCGGCAATCGACTGTTTGATTTGCGACTTATAGCGGCGCAAAAATCGCTGGCGGTTCACCGCGCTTTTATTTTTGCCATTAAGTCGACGGTCAATAAAATACGTCATATTTCCCCCAAACGGCGTTGCCAACGATCCCCTGTTACGAGGATTTTCTCACGCGCAGATACCATTCACACAGCAGGCGAACCTGTTTGCGTGTATATCCTTTCTCCATCATTCTGTCGACAAAATCATCATGTTTCTTCTGTTCATCGGTCGACGTCTTGGCGTTAAACGAGATAACCGGCAGTAATTCTTCGGTATTGGAGAACATTTTTTTCTCAATAACCGTGCGCAGTTTTTCGTAACTGGTCCAGTTGGGGTTACGGCCGCTGTTGTTGGCGCGGGCTCGCAGCACGAAGTTGACGATTTCGTTTCGGAAATCTTTTGGATTGCTGATCCCGGCAGGTTTTTCGATTTTTTCCAGCTCGGCATTCAGCGATTCACGGTCGAACAGCTGGCCGGTGTCCGGATCACGATACTCCTGATCCTGGATCCAAAAATCAGCGTACGTGACATAACGGTCGAAAATGTTTTGTCCGTATTCTGAATAAGATTCCAGATAAGCGGTCTGGATCTCTTTGCCGATAAATTCAGCGTATTTCGGGATCAGATAGCCTTTCAGGTGCTCGAGATATTTTTCAGCGATGTCCTGTGGGAACTGCTCGCGCTCGATCTGCTGTTCCAGCACATAGAACAGATGAACCGGGTTGGCGGCGACTTCCACATGGTCGAAGTTGAACACGCGGGACAAAATCTTGAATGCAAAACGCGTCGAGAGCCCGTTCATGCCTTCATCCACGCCCGCATAATCGCGGTATTCCTGATAGGACTTGGCTTTAGGGTCGGTATCTTTCAGGCTTTCACCATCGTATACCCGCATTTTGGAATAGCTGCTGGAGTTCTCAGGCGTTTTCAGACGCGAGAGAATCGAGAAGCGGGCCAGTGTTTCCAGCGTTCCCGGTGCGCAAGGGGCATGGGAAAGCTCACTGTTGCTGAGCAGTTTGTCGTAGATTTTCATCTCTTCCGACACGCGCAGGCAGTAAGGCACTTTCACGATGTACACGCGGTCGAGGAAGGCTTCATTGTTTTTGTTGTTACGGAACGTCACCCACTCAGATTCGTTGGAGTGAGCCAGAATAATGCCATTGAACGGCAGGGCGGAGATCCCTTCAGTACCGTTATAGTTACCTTCCTGCGTGGCGGTCAGTAACGGGTGCAGCACTTTGATAGGCGCTTTGAACATCTCAACGAATTCCATCACACCCTGGTTTGCGCGGCAGAGTGCGCCGGAATAACCGTAGGCATCAGGATCGTTTTGCGCGTGGTTTTCCAGTTTACGGATATCCACTTTCCCGACCAGCGCGGAAATATCCTGATTGTTCTCATCACCCGGCTCGGTTTTAGCGATAGCGATTTGTTCGAGAATCGACGGCCAGACTTTCACGACTTTGAATTTCGTGATGTCGCCGCCAAACTCATGCAAGCGTTTCGCGGCCCACGGCGACATAATGGTGCCGAGGTAACGCGGAGGAATGTTGTATTCTTTTTCAAGAATGTGCGCATCTTCCTGCGGATTAAACAGGCAGAGCGGATGGTCGTTTACCGGGCTGCGGTCGCCGTTGGCACTCAGCACATAAATCGGTACACGTTGCATCAGGGATTTAAGCCGTTCGGCCAGTGACGATTTACCTCCACCCACCGGGCCGAGTAAATAAAGGATTTGTTTCTTTTCTTCCAGGCCCTGCGCGGCATGTTTCAGGTAGGAAACAATCTGCTCGATAGCCTCTTCCATACCGTAAAATTCTTCAAATGCAGGGTAGCGTGCAACAACACGGTTCGAGAATAAACGCGACATGCGTGGTTCAAGCGCGGTATCTACCATCACTGGTTCACCGATTGCCATCAACAGACGTTCCGCCGCATTGACATATGCACTGCGATCTTGCCGAGCAATGGTAAGAAATTCCTGCAGTGTGAACTCTTCGTCCTTGGCAGCCTCATAGCGCTGGCGATAGTGATCAAATATGTTCATACGATGCCCGTCCTTCGTTATTTTACCCTTTGTTCAGAGCGTCAGTGACGACGTCAAAACGTGGATAAAGCACAGGTAATTGAGAGCGTAAATCTACTTTTACACAATCGCTCCCGGAAGAAAGATCCCACCTGAATACAGCAACCCTTATGCCAACTTGCAGACCCCCTTTGATACCGACAGTTGCGACTGACTGAAAACTGTCTTAAATCGGTGGAGCGGGCAACCGGTTCAGGCTAAGTCTTTCATCTATTTATAAGCGTAGTTTGGCATTACAAAAATTTCCTCTCTGCTTCTGGCGTTTTTTAAGTCATATCAATGACTCACTTCTCACAAACGGTTGGAAAAGCCTTACAGGACGTACCCTCCGGCCAGAAAGTGTTTTCTTTAGTCATTTTTATTTCATATTTTGCAGATAAATTATGCGATCGCACCGGTTTTACCGACGATGCCTGTGTAAAGGAATCCTAAAAACTGTAAATGCTAAGCGCAACGTTTACTCTTCATTTACACTGACCAAGATTTTTTACTTAATGGAATTAAGACAATGAAAACTCCAGGCCTTAAAACACTGTCCATCGTTGGCGCAGCAGTACTTTTCAGTCAGGCAGCTGTAGCGGGTACTTGGTCCCTCGGGGCTTCTGCATTAGGCATCGTCAACCCGTACCGAGGTTATGACAACAAAATTTATCCAGTCCCGCTTGTCTCTTACGAGGGTGATGATTTTTATTTCAAATCACTGACTGCAGGTTACTACCTGTGGAAAGACGACAAAAATAAGTTCAGTTTGACTGCAACCTACATTCCATTTGTTTTCGATCCTGATGATTCTGATGATCATCAGATGAAAAATCTGAACAAACGTCGTGGCACCCTGATGAGTGGTCTGGCGTACTCACACAACGAAGACTGGGGTACGCTGCGTGCGACTTTTAGTGGCGATGTGCTCAATAACAGCAACGGTCTGGTCGCGGACGCCGCTTACCTTTATCCGATCCATCAGGATAACTGGGCACTGATTCCGGGCTTCGGTGTAATGTGGAACAGCAGCAATCAGAATGACTACTACTACGGTGTGAGCAAAGATGAATCTCGCCGCAGCGGCATGAGCAGCTATTCTGCTGATGACAGCTTCAACCCTTATGCGGAACTTTCTGCGCGCTACAACTTTACTAAAGACTGGCAGGCATTCTTCACTGGTCGCTATATACGTTTAGCGGATGAAGTGAAAGACAGCCCGATGGTGGATAAATCTTATACCGCCGTGGTTTGGACCGGTGTGACTTACACGTTCTAACAGGCAGGCACAGAGTGGGTGCATAAAATGCACAATAATGGGGCGTCTCGCCCCATTTGCACATCTGCAGGGCGGTGAGAAATATGCGGGAAGGGGGAAAGCCGTTTGACGCACCCCGATGGGTCGATCCGATTACATTTACCGCCGCAAAGATAATTAAAGGGGCCAAAAGGCCCCAAAAGGCCCCAAAAGGCCCCTTTGTCATGTCTGCATGATGCAAACTGATTGGTATACGCGTTTACTACTTACGCAGTGAGAACGTCACAGCCAGACACGCAGGTGCAGCATGCGAAGACGTATGTGTATGGGAAACTTGTGCGGTTTCTACACAGACCATAGTCTTATAGCCGTCATCCGGCATATCGGCCATGCTGACAGACAGTTGCGCGCCAGGGTTCCACGCCACCACGTCTGCATTATTCTCATGGGCTATCACCAGCGTACGTTTAAGCACTGGATCGATGATTTCGCTGGTCGCCTGCGGCTGGGTGTAAATGCGGTCAGTCTGACCGGAGAAGGTCAGATCTCCAGTTTCCTGCTTGGCTTTCGCGCCGTCGACTTTATCGATGAAGCTGCCGCCCAGGCCTTTAATGCTGACATCTGCGATATCTCCGATGTTGAAATAAGTGTGCAGGGCGCTGTTCGCCTCGAAGTCACCGGTGGATTTCAGTTCAATATGGCAGGTTTCACCCAACGTAAACCGTGCGGTCAGCGTGAAATCATGTGGCCAGAGTGCCAGTGTTTCTTCTGAACTTTTCAGCGTCAGCGTTAATACCACGCCCTGATCGTTTTCTTTGTGATCGGTCAGTTCCCACGGCATGTTACGTGCGAAACCATGCGAAGGTTTACCGGCAGGGCCAAACCACGGCCAGCAAATTGGGATACCGCCACGGATTGCCACGCCTTCTTTGAAGGCGCTGGCGCTGCTCATCCATAAAACAGGTTCCTCGCCTTCAGGCTGCCATGTCAACAGATGCGCGCCCTGTAAGGCAACGGCTGCACGAACTTTAGGATGAGAAACCACAATCACCGGGAGTTCATCTTTTTGACGCTGGCTGATGGTGGTTGAGATTTGGTTTACAACGGGTAGGGAAAAGAGTTGCTCGATCATTATCTGGTGTCCTGTTGATATTATATCGGGTAGATAAATAATTACGATGATAAGAACCAAGACTACAGATGAACCAAAGCTTTAAGATTGATCGCACTCATGTGCCTGATAAAAAAGTGCATCTGACAGAAAGCAAAAGGGCGACTCGCGTCGCCCTTTAATCAGTTCATCAACATTGCCAATTACTTGGAAACGTGAGAAATCAGATCCAATACTTTGTTAGAGTAGCCAGTTTCGTTGTCGTACCAGGAAACCAGTTTCACAAAGTTGTCGTTCAGAGCGATACCTGCTTTAGCATCAAATACTGAAGTCAGTTTTTCGCCGTTGAAGTCGGTAGATACGATGTCGTCTTCGGTGTAACCCAGAACGCCTTTCAGATCGCCTGCTTCAGAAGCTGCTTTGATTACTGCGCAGATTTCTTTGTAGGTTGCTGGTTTTTCCAGACGTGCAGTCAGGTCAACAACGGAAACGTTAGGGGTAGGAACGCGGAACGCCATACCAGTCAGTTTACCGTTCAGAGCTGGGATTACTTTACCCACTGCTTTAGCAGCACCGGTAGAAGAAGGGATGATGTTCTGGGATGCGCCGCGGCCGCCGCGCCAGTCTTTGTGAGACGGGCCATCGACAGTTTTCTGAGTAGCGGTAGTTGCATGAACAGTGGTCATCAGCGCTTCAACGATACCGAAGTTGTCGTTGATCACTTTTGCCAGTGGTGCCAGGCAGTTAGTGGTGCAAGAAGCGTTAGAAACGATTTCCTGGCCAGCGTATTCTTTATGGTTCACGCCCATAACGAACATAGGGGTGTCATCTTTAGATGGACCAGTCAGAACAACTTTCTTAGCGCCAGCAGTGATGTGCTTACGTGCAGTCGCGTCGTCCAGGAACAGGCCAGTTGCTTCAGCAACAACATCAACGTTAACTTCATTCCATTTCAGGTTAGCTGGATCACGCTCAGCGGTAACACGGATGGTTTTGCCGTTAACAACCAGGTGACCGTCTTTCACTTCTACGGTACCGTTGAAACGACCATGAGTTGAGTCGTACTTCAGCATGTATGCCATGTATTCTGCGTCTAACAGATCGTTGATTGCTACGATCTCGATGTCAGAACGTTCTTGAGCAGCACGGAAAACAATGCGACCGATACGGCCAAAACCGTTGATACCTACTTTGATAGTCATATATTCCACCAGCTATTTTTTTAGTGAATAAAAGGTTGGTTGTAAAATTACAAAAACCTTGCTGAGCGTCAAGCGGAATCGTGTCAATTATTGCTGTAAGTCAAAGGGACGACCTACTTTTGTTCGCTAATTGCACGTTCCGTTTTTTTAATCGGCTCACAACCACATGGGGGCGAAAAACAGAATATAAAGAGTCGGAACATCAGGAGTGTGATCGCCATCACAAGTTGGAGCTGGCTAACGCTGATGCCCTACAGTTTAGGACAAAACAGACAGATTCGTTGTTAATTTTTTGTTATTATAAACTGTTATTTTAGTTGATTTTTCTATTCGTCAGAGAACGAAAATTATGAGCAATGAACCTGAATCGTCTTCCTCACTCGAACAACTTACTGAAATTCAACGTCATGTGACGCAGGGGCACGGTACTGAACCTCCGTACACGGGCAAACTGTTGCATAACAGACGTGAAGGTATTTACCACTGCCTGGTTTGCAACGCGCGCTTGTTCTACTCAGATACCAAATACGATTCCGGATGCGGCTGGCCCAGCTTCTATCAGCCAGTTCATCATGATGCGATCAAATACCTGACGGATAACACCCATGGCATGGCGCGTGTGGAAATTCGTTGTTCTAATTGCGAAGCGCATTTAGGTCACGTTTTTCCGGATGGTCCGCAGCCAACCGGTGAGCGTTATTGCGTGAATTCCGCTTCGATGAGTTTTATCGATGGCGAAAATGGCAATAAAACTGCAGGCTAAATGCAGCAGCTGTAGTGCGTAATTTTACCGACAAAATCGATTCAGCAATTATTCAAAACACCTTGAATAATTGCTGCGAGCAAGGGGTAGCAGATGGAAATTAACCAACTCATTGATGTGATGACGCCGGAAATCTATGCGCGTCTGGCACTGGCAGTAGAACTGGGCAAATGGCCCGACGGCGTTGCACTGACCCCGGAACAAAAAGAACATAGCCTGCAGGCGGTGATGTTGTACCAGTCGCGTCATAACGTTGATGCTCAACATATGAGCATTGGCACCGACGGACAAATCGTCACCAAAAGTAAGCAGGAACTGAAGCAGCAGTTTGTGCAAGAGACACTGATCCGGCTAAGACCGGAGTGATCTTGGGTTTTCGTTACCTATGAAAAAGGCGCTCAATAGCGCCTTTTTTAACATTAAAAATCAGTGATGACTTACCCCAACACTGCTGCTGAGGTACTCACTTTCGCGCCCGCCAGTTGCATCGCCTTAATGGCTTCATCACTGTCCTGCGGTGCCAGATTCACGCCACGACAGCCGTCGGTGAGCAGGGTAACTTTATATCCCTGCGCCAGCGCGTCGAGTACGGTGAATTTCACACAGTAATCCGTGGCGAGACCCATGACGTAGAGATGGGTGATCTTAGCGGCTTTCAGCCAGTCATTGAGCATGGTCGCGGCAAGATGCCCGTTGTCATAAAACGCGCTGTAGCTGTCGATATCCATATTCGTGCCTTTTTGCACCACGAAATCCAGACGTTTTATTTCCAACGCCGGATGAAACTCGGCGCCGGGTTCATTCTGCACGCAGTGCACCGGCCACCAGACCTGCTGCAGTCCGTTCAGCTCGCCGACGGTCCAGGCTTCGGTATGGGAATTTGCCGCAAAGCTGCGATGTTTGGCGGGGTGCCAGTCCTGTGACGCCACGACGGCGACATCCTTTTTCTTACACCACGCCATCATTTGATTGGCGATCGTAATCGTGGCATCACCCTCAGCCACGGCTAGCGCGCCGCCCTGACAAAAATCATTTTGCAGATCGACCAGCAACAATGCAGATTTCATATTGACCCTTATTCGGTGAGCTCGCCGCGCAGGTTTTTCTGCATCAGTTCGCGGATTTCTTCCGGCGTGTGCGACTGGCTAAGCAGATAATGCAGCTTTGTCAGCGCCGCCTCGACGGTCATATCAAAACCGCTGATCACGCCGGAATGCGCCAGCGCGTTGCCGGTGGCATATCCGCCCATGTTCACGCGCCCCGAAATACATTGCGTGAGGTTTACCACCACAATGCCACGCTCAGACGCGTCTTTCAGCACTTTCAGCAAATCCCCTTTTTGCGGCGCATTGCCGACGCCGTAAGAGCGCAGGATCAGCGCTTTCACCGGCTGCATCAGGAAGTTCTGTACTACTTCGGCGGAAATCCCCGGATAAATCGTCACCACGCCAATCGGCTGTGGCGTGATGTTATGCACGATGAGTCTGGCGGCAGGGTCGACAGTCAATGACGGCGTGGAAAGGCGGCGGATGTGGATCCCGGCTTCCAGCAGCGGCGTCAGGTTCGGCGAGGCGAATGCATCGAAACCGTCGGCATGCGCTTTGGTGCTGCGGTTGCCGCGATAAAGACGATTGTTGAAGAACAGGGTGACTTCGTTAACCGGATGGTTGGCCGCGATGTACAGCGAATTAAGCAGGTTAATTTGGCCGTCGGAACGCAAAGCCTCAAGGGGGATTTGTGACCCTGTCACTATTACCGGCTTACTCAGGTTTTCCAGCATGAAAGACAGCGCGGAAGCAGTGAACGCCATAGTGTCGGTGCCGTGCAGGATGACAAAACCGTCGTAATCTTCGTAATGCGCCTGGATATCGTCGGCGATGTGCTGCCAGTCTTCCGGAGTCATGTCGGAGGAATCCATCAGCGGTGCGTATTCCTGAATGGTGAATTCTGGCATTTCCGGGCGATGGAATTCAGGCATCAGCGCAAGCTGGCGCTGCAGGTGGCCGGAAACCGGAATGTAACCTTGTTCGGAACGCTGCATACCGATGGTGCCGCCGGTGTAGGCCACGTAAATAGATTTTTTAGTCATCGAAGATGTTCTTATTCAGAAAGATGAAAGCCACTGCGCTGAGTATAAAGATTTCGCCGCCGGTGTCCCACCATAAAAAAGCCCGGAGGCTCTCTGCGAGGCTCCGGGCTGGCTGTTAGCGGTTTAAATGAACGTTATTTCACATCACCACAGGTCAGGCAAAGCGCATAACGGTTTTGCGGATCGTTCATGTTATTGAACAGGTCTGCCTGAGATTTCAATTCCATCGCCATTTTACTCACCGGCGCAGGCAGATAAGCCTGAACCACGGCGGGCAGCATGGCGTGAACGGAGGCGCTCACCTGCGAGAACACCAAATCGCTCAGGCTCGGTTCGCTGACGTACCAGTTAAGCTGCCATTTTGGCAGTTTCGCCAGTTCAGCGGCTTTTTTCACTGCGTCATCGAAATCACCCAGCTCATCCACCAGTCCGTTGGCTTTGGCGTCAGAACCAATCCACACATGACCCTGTGCGATCTGGTCTATCTGCTCAGGCGTTTTGTGGCGCGAATCTGCCACGAGGCCGAGGAAGGTTTTATACCCGTTCTCGATGTTCAGTTGCATCATCTGCGAGAACTCAGGCGGCAACGCTTTGGTAGACGCAATATCCGCCAGTGGGGAAGTCGCCACGCCATCAGTGTGCACACCGGCGTAATCCAGCGTGTTCTGATAAGTGTTGATTACCCCAAAGATACCGATGGAACCGGTGAGGGTGCTCGGGCTGGCGATGATGTAGTTCGCTGGCGTGGATATCCAGTAACCGCCTGATGCCGCCATGCCACCCATGGAAACCACTACCGGTTTACCGGCGGCTTTCGCGGCGGCAAGTTCAGAGCGGATCACTTCGGAGGCACTCACGCTGCCGCCAGGGCTGTTGACGCGGAACACAATCGCTTTCACTTTCGGATCCAGACGGGCATCGCGAATTTGCTGTGCGGTGGTATCGCCGCCAACCGCGCCCGGCTGTTCTTCACCGTCGTTGATCGCACCGGTCGCGAAGATCACCGCGATTTGCGGATCGTTATTGTCCGGTTTTGGTTTTGGCGAATAATCGTAGATGCTGGTGTAATTAAAGTCTTTGGTGGTTTTATTCCAGCCAAATGCTTTCACCATGTCGTTTTCCGCCTCGGTGCGGGACGCCAGCGAATCCACCAGTTTGGCTTTCAGCGCGTACTGCGCCATATCGCCACCGGTGGCCTGCATACCAGCCAGAACGCCTGCTGCACCAGGGAACAGCTGTTCTGGCGTGATCTGACGGTTGGCGGAAACGGTGTTCAGATAGTTGGTCCACAATCCGCCGACCCAGCGGCTGTCTGCTTCACGGGCGGCCGGGGACATATCGTCACGAATCAACGGTTCTACGGCGGATTTGTACGTCCCGACGCGGAAGATATTGGTGGTGACTTTCAGCTTATCCAGCAACGTTTTGTAGTAAAGATTATTGGTGGCAAAACCGTGCAGATCGACCGCGCCCTGCGGTGACAGATAGATCTTGTTAGCGTAGCTGGCCAGATAGTATTGCGCCTGGTCGTAGCTGTCATCGATAGCGTAAATCGGTTTGCCCGCATCACGGAATTCACGCAGCGCCTTGCCGATGTATTGCATCGAGGCCTGATCGGTGCCGGTGAAGTCCGTCAGCTGCAACACCATACCGGTGATGTTTTTGTCGTCTTTCGCGGCACGGATAGTATCGACCAGATCAAACAGGGCGTTTTCCTGCAGGCGGCTGCTCGAGGTGCCCAGCAGTTCACGTCCCCACTGGCGGACTTTATTATTGACCGAAGGCTTATCGACCACGGAACCGCTAAGGTCAACCAGCAACGCGCCTTTGGTCGCATCAACAGGTTTATCCTGCACTGCATACCAGATGCCAACACCGGCCAAAATAATCACTATAAGAAATACGTTGAGAATAAATTCTCGGACGAAATTAAGAAGACGCCAGGTCCACTTAAAAAAACCGGCGATAATTCGCCACAATGTGCGCATGGTCTCTCCAACAAGACGGGAAAAGTATCGCTATCCTAATGACCCGCCGGAAAAAAGTCAGCTTTAAATCATTTCAGAATTTGGCGGTGCGTCATTCTCTTAAAGCCCAAAGGCAGTTGGAAAATGGCGGGGCGCCTATGTTAACGTAAGGTTAATAGCAATTATTCTCAGTTCTGCTCAGGAGATTTCAATGGATGCTTTAGATTTATTACTTAACCGCCGTTCTGCTTCCCGTCTGGCCGCGCCTGCGCCGACCGGGCAGGCGTTGCAAAATATCATCAATGCCGGGATGCGCGCGCCGGATCACGGCGCCTTACAGCCATGGCGTTTTGTGATCGCAGAAAGCGACGGTCTGGTAAGGTTCAGCGAACTGCTGCGCGCGGCCGCCATTAAAGACGGTGCCGATGAAAAGGCTGTCGAAAAAGCCACGCAGGCACCGCTTCGCGCTCCGCAAATAATCACGGTGATCGCCGCCTGCAAAGAGAGCGCGAAAGTCCCGCAGTGGGAACAGCTGCTGTCCGCCGGTTGTGCGGTGCAGGCAATGCAGATGGCGGCGCTGGCGCAGGGATTCAATGGTATCTGGCGCAGCGGCGCGTGGACCGATCATCCTGACGTGCGCAAAGCGTTTAAATGCGGTGAGAACGACAAAATTGTCGGTTTCCTGTACCTCGGCACGCCGCAGCTGAAAGCCAGCCTGCAAATTATCCCGGTCGACAGCACGCCGTTCGTTTCTCATTTTTAAAAGTAAAAGCTCACGCAATCACCGGTTTTCTTCAGCGCTTTCTGATTAAACCGGTTTTTTGCTGCCTTAATGAGCGACCGCGTTCCCAGATGTCTCTCTCCGTCTTACTAATTCTGCCGGCAGCGGCTAACATAGCCACCATCTTTATGATGAGGACGTAGTGAATGAAGGATGGGACGATGAGAATGGAAGTGGCGATCACACTGAACGGCGCTGCGCCGCTGACGGGTGCAGTGTAATGCGCCTGTTCATTGCCGAAAAACCCAGCCTTGCCCGCGCGATTGCGGACGTACTGCCGAAACCTCATCGTCGCGGCGACGGTTATATTGCCTGTGGCAACGATCAGGTGGTCACCTGGTGCGTCGGCCACTTACTCGAACAGGCTCAGCCGGACGCCTACGACAGTCGCTATGCGCGCTGGTCGCTGGCGGATCTGCCGATTATCCCCGAAAAATGGCAGCTCCAGCCGCGTTCCTCAGTCGCCAAACAGCTTAACGTCATCAAACGCCTATTGCAGGAAGCTTCGCAGGTGGTTCACGCCGGTGACCCGGATCGCGAAGGGCAACTGCTGGTGGATGAGGTGCTGGATTATCTTGAACTCACGCCGGAAAAACGCCACGCAACTCAGCGCTGCCTGATTAACGATCTCAACCCGCAGGCGGTGGAACGGGCGATCGATCGTCTGCGTGATAACCGCGATTTCATTCCCCTGTGCGTCTCCGCCTTAGCCCGCGCCCGCGCCGACTGGCTGTACGGTATCAACATGACCCGCGCTTACACCATTCTTGGCCGCAACGCCGGTTACAACGGCGTGCTGTCCGTTGGTCGCGTGCAGACGCCGGTGCTCGGGCTGGTGGTGCGTCGTGACGAAGACATTGAAAACTTCGTGCCGAAAGATTTCTTTGAAGTGAAAGCGCACATCGTGACGCCTGCCGATGAGCGTTTTGTGGCGCTGTGGCAGCCGAGCGAATACTGCGAACCTTATCAGGACGAAGAAGGGCGTTTGCTGCACCGTCCGCTGGCCGATCACGTGGTGGCGCGCATCGGCGGCCAGCCGGCGATGGTCACCGGTTATAATGACAAGCGCGAAAATGACATTGCGCCGCTGCCGTTTTCACTTTCCACCTTACAGATCGAAGGTTCTAAAGCCTTTGGCCTGAGCGCGCAGCAGATTCTGGATATTTGCCAGAAACTGTACGAAACGCACAAATTGATTACGTATCCGCGCTCTGACAGCCGATACCTTCCTGAAGAGCACTTTGCCGGACGTCATGCCGTACTTAACGCCATCGGCATCCATCAGCCGGATCTGATGCCGCAGCCGGTGATGGACACGGATATTCGTAACCGCTGCTGGGACGATAAAAAGGTCGATGCCCACCACGCGATCATCCCGACTGCACGCAGCAGCAAGGTGAATCTGACCGACAACGAACAAAAGATTTATGGCCTGGTGGCGCGTCAGTATCTGATGCAGTTCTGCCCTGATGCCGTCTATCGTAAATGTGTTATCGATCTGGATATCGCCGGTGGCAAGTTTATCGCCAAGGCGCGTTTTCTGGCCGAAGCGGGCTGGCGCACGCTGCTCGGCAGCAAAGAGCGTGATGAAGAGAACGAAGGAACACCGCTGCCGGTGGTGGCCAAGGGCGATGAATTACTCTGTGAGCGCGGTGAAGTGGTGGAGCGTCAGACGCAGCCCCCGCGGCCTTTCACCGATGCGACACTGCTGTCTGCCATGACCGGGATTGCGCGATTTGTGCAGGATAAAGCGCTGAAGAAAATCCTGCGCGCCACCGACGGGCTGGGTACGGAAGCAACGCGCGCCGGGATTATCGAGCTGCTGTTCCGTCGTGAATTTTTGTATAAGAAAGGGCGCTATATTCATTCCAGTGATACCGGCCGGGCGCTTATTCACTCGCTGCCGGACATCGCCGGGCGGCCGGACATGACCGCCGACTGGGAATCAACCCTGACGCGCATCAGCGAAAAGAACTGCCGTTATCAGGATTTTATGCAACCGCTGGTCGCGACGTTGCAGAATCTCATTATGCAGGCCAAAACCAACCGGGTGTCTTCGGCGTTCCGCAGTCTGCCTTCCAAACCAGCGGGCGCGGCGGCGAAAGGCAAAAGCGCCCCTAAACGCCGCAAAGCGAGCACCAAAGGGAAGGAAGCAAACAGTGATGAATAACCTTAAAAAAATGCTGATGGTTTTACTGGCGGGCTCTGCGTTGCTGGCGACACCGGCGATGGCGAACCGCACCGGTTTCAATAACGGCGCAGATGTCGTGGTGCCGCTGCCGCCCCAAATCTGGGATAACAGCGGCAATAATAACAACAGTGCGCCAACCTGCCACAACTGCTGCGTTTATAATAACCAGACCTACAGCGAAGGCGCGGTCGTCACTGCCGACAGCATAGTATTGCAATGCGTGCGCGATCCCAACGTGGTCGGCACCAACGAACTGAAGTGGCAAGTGCTGAAAAAGTAGGTTCGGCACGCAGATAAAAAAAGGCGCGGTACTGAAATCAGTCCGCGCCTTTTTTATTCGATTTATCCGTCAGCCTGAAAATCGTTTCAGATAGGCGTCGATAAGCGGAATATCTGCCGGTGCCAGTTCAAACGACGTCACGTCGGCAGGCGATACCCAGCGAACCTCAGAGTGACACTGTAACGTAATGACTCCGGTGAAGCCGCTGACGCGCCACCCGTGCAGATGGATCAGACGTTGAGGTTGTTGCAGTTCGCTGGTGGCGACGAAATCTTCCACCGTCGCCGTAATCCCCATCTCTTCCTGTAACTCCCGCACCAGCGCGGCCTGCTGGCTTTCACCGGTTTCCACTTTTCCGCCGGGAAACTCCCACAAACCGGCCTGGTCGCTGGAAGCGTCCCGTCGCGCAAGCAGCAATTTCCCGTCCCGCTCAATCAGTGCCGCCACCACATCGACCGTTTTCACTGGCATTATTTCAGGTCAAACGTCGCCCAGATTGGCGCGTGGTCAGAGGGTTTTTCCATACCACGGATATCGTAATCGATACCGGTTTCGATGCAGCGTGACGCCAGTGATGTGCTCGCCATGATCAGATCGATACGCAGACCACGGTTTTCATCAAATCCGCGGGAACGGTAGTCGAACCATGAATATTTATCCGTGGTGTCCGGATTTGCCGCGCGGAAAGTGTCGATTAATCCCCAGCCTTTCAGGCGTTCCATCCACTCGCGCTCTTCCGGCAGGAAGGAGCATTTTCCGGTGCGCAGCCAGCGTTTGCGGCTATCTTCGCCAATACCGATGTCGAGATCGGTCGGGCTAATATTTACATCACCCATGACCACAACCGGATTATTCACCGACAGGCTGGTGTTCAGATAATCCTGTAAATCGCGGTAGAACTTTTCCTTGGCCGGGAATTTGGTCGGATGGTCACGGCTTTCGCCCTGAGGGAAGTAACCGTTGATGACGGTCAGAATGCCCTGTGGCGTGTCAATATCGGTCATGATGATGCGGCGCTGAGACTCTTCGTCATCGCCTGGGAAACCACGGCGTACAGCGACCGGTTCCTGCTTCGTCAGCATGGCAACGCCGTAATGGCCTTTCTGTCCGTGGTAGAAAACGTGGTAACCGTACTGGCTCACATCTTCCAGAGGGAACATATCGTCATGAACTTTGGTTTCCTGTAAACCAATGACGTCAGGCTGGTGCTGTTCGATGATTGCCGCGAGCTGATGCGGGCGGGCGCGCAATCCGTTGATATTAAAGGAGACAAACTTCATAGTCGGGAACCATTTGGCGATGAAATCAGAAGGGCGATAGTAGCAGATAAAGGCACGGATGGCGAAACCGGCACATTGCTGAAAAACACAGCAGGTGCAATTTAAACGGCAAAAGGCGTACCCAAACTTTGTGACAATCCGGATTGAGTTGTACAATTATTTTGTCAACTTTTCGTGACAGTCTCTTCTTACGCTGTACACGAAAGAGTATTATGCCACTCAGCGATTTCCGCACCGGCAAATAAAGGTTAACACTGATGCGTCTGGAAGTTTTTTGCGAAGACCGCCTGGGTCTCACCCGTGAACTCCTCGATTTACTGGTTTTACGCAGTATTGATTTGCGCGGTATCGAGATTGCCTCGATTGGCCGCATTTATCTGAACTTTTCCCAACTGGATTTTGATACTTTTCGCGCCCTGATGGCGGAGATCCGCCGCATCGACGGCGTGACTGACGTCCGCACCGTGCCGTTTATGCCTTCTGAGCGTGAGCATCGCGCGCTGCGAGCTTTGCTGGTTTCCATGCCGGAACCGGTATTTTCCATTGATATGAAAGGCAAAATCGAGCAGGCCAATCCGGCGGCGATGGCGCTGTTCGAACTCGATGAAGAAAAAATCCATACCTACAACGCTGCAAACCTGATCCCCGGTTACAACGTCACGCGCTGGCTGGAAAATGAAAGTACGCAGCCGCACAGCGAACGCGTAGTGATCCGCAGTCAGGATTTCCTGATGGACCTGACGCCGATCCACATGGATGACGAAGAACAAACCGGTGTGATGGCCGGTGCCGTGATCATGCTCAAGTCCGCTGCGCGCATGGGGCGTCAGTTGCAGGATCTTACCGTCAATGACGACAGCGAATTCAACCATATAGTCGCGGTAAGCGGCAAAATGCGTCAGGTCCTGGATCAGGCGCGCAAGCTGGCGATGCTGGATGCTCCGCTGCTGATTGTCGGCGATACCGGCACCGGTAAAGATTTGCTGGCGCATGCCTGCCATCTGCGCAGCGCGCGCGGCAAAAAACCGTTCCTCGGTCTGAACTGTGCGTCACTCCCGGATGACGTGGTAGAAAGCGAGCTGTTCGGCTATGCCGCCGGTGCTTATCCGAACGCGATTGAGGGCAAAAAAGGCTTTTTCGAACAGGCCAATGGCGGCTCGGTGCTGCTCGATGAAATCGGTGAAATGTCACCGAGAATGCAGATCAAGCTGCTGCGCTTTCTTAACGACGGAACATTCCGCCGCGTAGGTGAAGAGCATGAGGTGAAGGTCGACGTGCGCGTGATGTGCGCCACGCAAAAGAATCTGGTGGAGCTGGTGCAGCGCGGTGAATTCCGTGAAGATCTTTACTACCGTCTGAACGTACTCAGTTTGACGCTGCCGCCGCTGCGCGACAGGCCGGCTGACGTCATGCCGCTCACCGAGTTGTTTGTGGCGCGTTTCTCTGACGAGCAGGGGATGCCGCGCCCGAAACTCTCTGCGCAACTGGCCAATTATCTGACGCATTACGGCTGGCCGGGCAACGTCCGTCAGTTGAAAAACGCCATTTATCGTGCGCTTACGCAGCTCGAAGGCGGTGAACTGCGCCCGCAGGATATCGTCTTACCGGACTTTGATGCCGAAGTGACGATTGGCGAAGAAGCACTGAACGGTTCGCTCGACGACATCAGCAAGCGCTTCGAACGCTCGGTGCTGACCCGTCTTTATCGTACTTATCCAAGTACGCGAAAACTGGCAAAACGTCTGGGCGTCTCGCACACAGCGATTGCCAATAAACTGCGCGAATACGGTTTAAGCAGTCGTCGTGGTGAAACGGCAGAAGGTGAAGAGTAATTCTTTACCTTCCGGTCGCAGCCAATAAAAAAGCAACGGACTGAGCCGTTGCTTTTTTTATCTGAAAATCTTTTACATCAAGAGATTACTTCAGAACAGCCAGCGCAGACTCATAGTCCGGTTCGGTGGTGATTTCATTCACCAGCTCGCTGTACAGCACGTTGTCCTGACCATCCAGAACAACCACTGCGCGCGCAGTCAGACCAGACAGCGGGCCTTCAGCGATGGCAACGCCGTACTCGGATTTGAAGTCGCCGCCGCGCAGGGTGGAAAGCGTGACCACGTGGGTCAGGCCTTCCGCGCCGCAGAAGCGGGACTGGGCAAACGGCAAGTCAGCGGAAATACACAGCACCACGGTGTTGTCGATTTCGCCAGCCAGCTGGTTGAATTTACGCACGGATGCGGCGCAAACACCGGTATCGATGCTTGGGAAAATGTTTAGGACTTTACGCTTGCCCACGAAGCTGCTCAGGCTGACATCAGAAAGGTCTTTGGCGACCAGTGTGAAAGGCTTGGCGACGTCGCCTTTTTGTGGGATTTTGCCAGCAACGGTTACCGGGTTGCTCTGAAAGTGTACGGTCTGGGTCATGATGTTTTCCTATTTCCATTGGAGTCAAACGGCTTTCAGTTTAGGGTAACAATTGTAGGTTGGATATAGATTATTTGCTAAATAGTTGTATACATTGAATGTATGCCGTCGGGCATTGATCAATTTAGGGAGCCGCTATGAGAAGTGTTCGCTTTTATCCGGAAGCCTGGCCGCTGCACACGGCCTTTGTTATCTCTCGCGGCAGCCGCACCGAAGCAAGGGTGGTGGCGGTAGAAATAGAGGAAAATGGCGTCCGCGGGGTAGGTGAATGTACGCCGTATCCGCGTTATGACGAAAGTGAAGCCTCGGTGATGGCGCAAATCGCCAGCGTGGTCACTGCTATCGAACGAGGCGCGAGTCGCGAACAATTGCAACATTTGCTGCCCGCCGGTGCTGCCCGCAATGCGCTGGATTCCGCACTGTGGAATCTCGAAACCCAAACCAGCGGCCTGAATTTGTGGCAGCTCACCGGCATCGAACCTCTGGCATCGATCAGCATGGCGCAAACTATCAGCATCGGTACGCCTGAAGAGATGGCCGAAGCGGCGCTTGGGTTACAGCAAAAAGGCGCGACGCTGCTGAAGATCAAACTCGATGACCGGCTGATCGCCGAACGGCTGGTAGCAATTCGTGCCGCCGTGCCGAATGCGTCATTGATTGTTGATGCCAACGAAGCCTGGCAAAGCGACGGTCTGGCAGAGCGCTGTCAGCTGCTGGCGGATCTCGACATCCTGATGCTTGAACAGCCGCTGCCCGCCGGGCAAGATTCGGCGCTGGAGAACTTTATCCACCCGCTGCCGATCTGCGCCGATGAAAGCTGCCATACGGTGGAGGGTTTGCCTGCGCTTCAGGGGCGTTATGAGATGGTGAACATCAAACTGGATAAAACCGGCGGACTGACTGGCGCACTGCGACTGGCGCAGGAGGCACGTGAGCTGGGTTTCGGCATTATGCTGGGTTGCATGTTATGCACCTCGCGGGCGGTTCGCGCTGCCTTGCCGCTGACCGCCGGAGCAAAGTTTATCGATCTCGACGGTCCTACGTGGCTGGCACAGGACGTCGAACCGCCGATGAAGTTCCACTGCGGTGGGATCGACGTGGCCGGTTCGGTCTGATTTTACGGCGAATGTCGCAGTTTTGTGCGCGGAGGCAACACTGAAGCGAATTCTTATAGGGTATGAATTGAAGAAATGATACAACTCCTTCATTGCTCATAGTTTTTATGAATGTCTGGAGAAATTTATGCCGCAGGGAAAATCGTTTCCGCTTCTCTCATACTCCGTCTGTGCTGCACTGGTTGCACTGAGCCTCGGTCAGACCAACGCCGCACAAGTGCCTGCCGGTACTGTGCTTGCCGCCAAACAGGAAATCGTCCGCCATATCAAGGACGAGCCTGCCTCACTGGACCCGATAAAAGTCATCGGCCTGCCTGAAGCGCAGGTCGCGCGTGATTTGTTCGAAGGGCTGGTCAATCAGGACGCACAGGGTAAAAGCATTCCGGGTGTCGCTGAAAGCTGGCAGAACCAGAACAATCAGGTATTTCTCTTCACACTGCGCAAAGATGCCAAATGGTCGAATGGCGATCCGGTGACTGCGCAGGATTTTGTCTACAGCTGGCAGCGTCTGGTGGATCCTAAAGGGTTATCAAGCGGTGCGTGGTTCGCCGGACTTGCCGGGATCCAGAACGCTGATGCGATCATTGCCGGGAAAATGCCGGTGGATAAACTGGGCGTCACCGCCGTCAGCCCGACGCAGCTGCGTGTCACGCTCGACAAACCGGTGCCGTTTTTTGTCAGCCTGCTGGCCAACTTCAGTCTTTTCCCGGTGCATAAAGCCACGGTGGAAAAATACGGTGAAGACTGGACCAAGCCCGGCAATCTGGTCGGCAACGGGGCGTACGTGCTTAAAGAGCGCGTGGTGAATGAAAAACTGGTGCTGGAGCCGAATCCGCATTATTGGGACCATGCCCACACGGTGCTGACCAAAGTGACGTTCGTGCCGATTAACAAAGAGTCCAACGCCACTAAACGCTATCTGGCGGATGACATCGATATCACCGAGTCTTTCCCGAAAGATCAGTATAAAAAGCTCATGCACGATATTCCGGGGCAGGTCTACACGCCGTATCAACTCGGCACCTATTACTACGCGTTTAACACCCGCCGTGCGCCGACAGACGATGCCCGCGTGCGTCTGGCACTGTCGATGAGTATCGACCGGGCAGTAATTGCCGATAAAGTGCTGGGCACCGGTGAAAAACCAGCATGGCATTTTACGCCTGACGTGACCAACGGCTGGAAGCCGGCTAAAAGTGAAATGCAGCAATATTCTCAGGATGAACTGAATGCACAGGCGAAAGGCCTCTTGGCGGCAGCCGGTTATGGCCCGTCTAAACCGCTGCATCTGACGTTGTTGTACAACACGTCCGAAAGCCACCAAAAGATTGCCATCGCGGTGGCTTCGATGTGGAAAAAGAACCTGGGCGCGGACGTTAAGCTGGTCAATCAGGAGTGGAAAACCTATATCGACAGCCGTAACACTGGCAATTTCGACGTGATCCGCGCCTCGTGGGTGGGTGATTACAATGAAGCTTCGACATTCCTGTCGCTGCTGACGTCCACGCATAACAGTAATATCAGTAAATTCAGCAATGCCGATTATGATAAAGCCATCGCCGACGCCAGCCGTGAAACTAACGACGCACGCCGCAACGATGACTACAACAAAGCCGAGCAAATCATCGCCGAACAGGCACCGATCGCGCCAATTTATCAGTACACCAACGGACGACTGATCAAACCGTGGGTGAAAGGCTATCCGATTGAAAATCCTGAAGACGTGGCTTATAGCCAGGAAATGTACATTATTAAGCACTAATTTCTGACTTTCCAAAAAGATAAAAAAGCGCCGCTGATTCAAGGGCGCTTTTTATTTTTGCGAAGCCGTATAACATGATCACACCCTTGTACAATTTACTGCTGACTTTGGTTTTTGAACTTCAAAGGCTTAACGCTAAACTGAGAAGAATGAACGAATTAAAAAGCGAGGAACGTTGTGGACGTCATTAAGGGAAAAGAACTACAGGTAGCCGACGCCGTTTATGCCTTCCAGCTGGACGGTCAGGGCGGCGTCACTGACATCAGCACGCAGTGCGTCGCGACGGACGAAAAACCTTGCTGGCTGCATCTGGATTACACTCGAGCGGAAAGCGAAAACTGGATAACCAACACGCCTGTCTTACCGGACACCGTGCGCGAGGCACTGGCCGGTGACAGCGTGCGACCGAAAGTCATCCGCATGGGCGAAGGCACGCTGATCACGTTGCGCAGCATCAATCTCAACGCCGATTCACGCCCGGATCAGCTGGTCACCATCCGCGTTTATCTCACCGATAAAATGATCGTCTCCACACGCCATCGCAAAGTGTTCTCAATGGAAGAGATGATTAACGACATGCAGCAGGGCAGCGGGCCGAAGAATACCGGCAGCTGGCTGGTGGAAATGTGCGATGCGCTGACCGACCACACCAGCGATTTCATCGAAGATTTGCACGATAAAATCATTGATATCGAAGACGACCTGATGGAACAACAGGTGCCGGAACGCGGTCAGATGGCACTGCTGCGTAAACAGCTGATCGTCCTGCGCCGGTATATGGCGCCGCAGCGCGACGTGTTCTCGCGTCTTTCCAGTGAGCGTTTGTCATGGATGAACGATGATGAGCGTCGTCTGATGCAGGAAATCTCGGACCGCTTAGGGCGCGGACTGGACGATTTGGACGGCAGCATTGCCCGCACAGCGGTGCTCTCGGATGAGATCAGCTCACTGATGGCCGATTCCCTCAACCGCCGCACCTACACCATGTCGATGCTGGCCATGGTCTTCCTGCCGACAACGTTTCTGACTGGCCTGTTCGGTGTCAATCTCGGCGGTATTCCGGGTAATTCATCACATTTGGGGTTTGGGATTTTCTGTGTGTCGCTGGTGGTGCTGGTGGGCGGCGTCGCATGGTGGCTGAAGAAAAGCCGCTGGCTGTAGGGCGGAAAGCTGCCGAAAAAAACAAAAAAAAGCCGGTCAGAAGACCGGCGTCGTTCGAATCAAAAAGTGCTATGCATTAATTCTAAAAATTTGGAAATAAGACAATATGGAGCACAACGCCCATCGCTTGACGTTGCATTCACCTGCGGAATGGATAGTGCACCGATTCAGCGCTGCTAATGTTGATTTGGCTCAATCTTTTTGAGGTTTCTGTGCTGTCAGCCCGGTCTGTGTGGATTTGTGCCACGCGGATCTCAAAACTTACGATCAGGAGTCTGTTTTGCACACCGGAGAAATGATTCATCAGGCGTATGAAAATACGACCGAAAGGACGCTGAATTTATGGAAAGCTCAGGGAGAAACCGGTGCAGTCAGAACCGAACCCTTCTATCATCCGACCAGACTGGCCATCACCAGCGGTAATCGCGCAGGGGCCGTAATGACCGGCCTGTTGTCTGATTTAACCACCGCTGCACAGGGCGATAAACGGGCGGATGTCGCCCCGCCAGACGGCATGCATTTTACGTTTTTTGCGATCACTCAGGCGCTCTATGAACGGTCGGAAGACGCCGAAGGTCTCGCCGGGCTGGTGAGTATTTTCGAACAGCACTGTGCCGAACATGTGATGAAAATCAGCGATTTAAAACTTGTCGCGCTGCCCAATCAACTGCTACTGGCCGGTATTCCCGACAGTGAAAGTTTGCGCGTCAGGCAGTCTCTGGTGGAGCATCTGCTGGCAACAAAATGGGCGGGAAAAATTAAAGATCGCTACCCCAACGCTGCCATTCCGCAAATTTTCTGGCACAGCACGCTGCTGCGTTACAGCGCTGAGTTTATGCCTGAACCGCTGCGGGCATTCTTTCGCGAAAATCAGCATAAGAATTTTGGCTCAATCAGCCTGCCGGTAAAACTGGTGATGACCAACTACAACTGGACCGACACAATTTTTCTTTCCTGAAAAGCAAAAGCCCGCATGAGCGGGCTTTCAAATCTTCACGGCTGTTTCGCGAGATGTTATTTAATTTCCAGCACGTTCAGGCGCTCCACCGGGGCGACGGCTTCATCGTCTTCCGGCTGCCAGCCGACCGGTTGCATAGGAATATCTTCACGATCGAACGCCAGATCCCCGCCGTCAACGACTTCGCCACCGTGCTGGATCCCTTTAAAATCGAAGAGATTCATATCATTGAGGTGTGAAGGCACCACATTTTGCATCGCACTGAACATGGTTTCGATACGGCCCGGATATTTTTTGTCCCAGTCTTTCAGCATGTCGCCGATCACCTGACGTTGCAGGTTTGGCTGTGAACCGCACAGGTTACAAGGGATGATCGGGTATTCGCGTGCAATCGCAAAACGCTCGATATCTTTTTCACGGCAGTACGCCAGTGGCCGGATGACGATGTGTTTACCGTCGTCACTCATCAGTTTAGGTGGCATACCTTTCAGCTTGCCGCCGTAGAACATGTTGAGGAAGAGGGTTTGCAGGATGTCATCGCGGTGATGGCCGAGTGCAATCTTAGTACAGCCCAGTTCCGTCGCGGTGCGGTACAAAATCCCACGGCGCAGACGAGAGCACAGGGAGCAGGTGGTTTTGCCTTCCGGAATCTTATCTTTCACGATAGCGTAAGTATCTTCGGTCACTATCTGGTATTCCACACCGAGTTCTTCCAGATACGCGGGCAGAATATGCGCCGGGAAACCGGGTTGCTTCTGGTCAAGATTAACGGCAATCAGTGAGAAGTTCACCGGTGCACTTTTTTGCAAATTGCGCAAAATTTCCAGCATGGTGTAACTGTCTTTGCCGCCTGACAGGCACACCATAATGCGGTCACCTTCTTCGATCATGCCGAAGTCAGCAATGGCTTTACCGACGTCACGACGCAGGCGTTTCTGGAGCTTGTCGATGTTATATTTTTCTTTTTGAATTGGACTTGTCACAAATTTCTCTTTCGCAAAATCGCGGCGCACAGGCCGCCAGTGTCTATGCGCAGTAGGGTACGGATTTTGCCGCCTGCTGTCAGGTAGATTTTGTGAAAATCAGGGGTTTTTTGTGCGCATAAAACCGCCAAAAAACTTCCATTTGTCTGAATCTCTCCTGAATGTGAAATTTCTGACTATAGTTAATAGACTCATTGTTAAGTAAAAACCCCAATTCAGGAGGGAAGATATGAAAAGGAAAAACCTTATTGCCGCGTCGCTGGCTGCCGTCTCCATACTTTTTGTTGCAGGCTGCGCATCGAATCAGGCAATAAAAACGACGGACGGAAAAACCATCGTAACGGACGGTAAACCTCAGGTCGATGACGATACCGGTCTGGTGTCGTACAAAAATGCTGAGACTGGTAAAACAGAGCAGATTAACCGCGATCAGGTTAAAAACATGAGCGAGTTGGATAACTAATTTATCCAATCAACGTGACAAAGGAGAGAACGATGAACAGGAAATTGATTCTGCCACTAGCCGCATTAATCAGTGTCGCAGCGTTGTCAGGCTGCACCCGTACCAGCTATGCCATTCAGACTAATGATGCGCGAACCATCATCAGCGACGGTAAACCAAAAGAAGCCGAAACTGGCCTGTTGGAATATACCGATGCTAACGGTGTGAAACAGCAAATCAGTAAAACTGAAGTTAAGCAGGTGACGGAGCTTCCAAACTAATATCGCTTTTTGTCTGTTTTTTCCGACATCTCAACCCGCTGACAAGCGGGTTTTTTTATGGACTTGCACCGCAGATCTGACCCGCGTCCCGCTGAAACAGCCTGGCCAGTGGTAAATAAAAATGCAGAACTTCGCACCGCAAAGCTCTGCATCGTTTTCTCACCCCCGCAATTACCTCTGCGACGTCACGATTTTCGCTTTATCCGCCGTCGCGGCTTTTTTTGCATTGGCAGCGGACATGCCTTTCTCCGCACTGTGATGTAAGAACCAGCCAAAGATCAGAATCGCCAGCGCGCACAGCAGGAACAGGAATCGTCCCCACAACGGGTTCGGTACCAGCACCATCAGCAGTAAACCGGCACCCATGTACATCGAAATACGTCCGATTTTATCGCGTTGCAGCCGGTCGAACTCATCCTGCTCGTTATCGGCATATACCGGTGTTTCCATATCGATGAAGAACTGTTTGCGCTGCGCTTCGCGTGCGGTATTGGCTTCGCGGTAAAACAGGCGGGTCAGACAGAAGAATCCGCCGGTGAATACCATGTGCGCGAAAATGTTCCACATGATCGCCACGTCCAGCAATTCACGCGCAGTCAGCGTGATACCGAGAAGACGGGCGACGTCCGGCGCGGTAAACACGTTGGCAACCACATACGACACGCACAGCCCGAACAGCACGGTGGCCCAGCCCGCCCAGTCCGGCGTTTTCCGGATAAATACGCCAAGGAACAGGGGCACGACAATCGGCGCCTGCATCAGCGTGCCGACTTTCATCATCAGATCAAAAAGGCTGACGGTCTGCATCGTGTGCATGTACTGCGCGACCAGGATCACCAGCACACCGTTCACCACGCAGGCTATCTGCCCGACGCGCAGCTGATACTTGTCGCTGCGCGCGCCGTTACGGTTGACGATCGGCGTCCAGAAGCTGCGCACAAAAATCCCAGAGTTACGGTTCAGGGCGCAATCCATGGAGGACATCGTTGCGGCAAACAGTCCGGCCATCAGCAGGCCAACGGTGCCGAGTGGCATGGCGCGTTCTGCAAAAATCAGATACACCGCATCGGTCGCGTTTTTCCCCAACTCAGGGTGTGCGGTGGCGGCGTCCGGATACAGAACGGCGACCGCCCAAGGCGGGATGAACCAAATCAGAGTACCGACAAACATCAGCACCAGCGCGAACAACGCCGCTTTTTTGGCATTGAAACTGTCTTTGGCATTCAGAAAACGATAGGAATCCTGAAGATTATTGATGCTTTGCACGTTCTTGATGAAGAAGAACAGGAAGCAGGCCACCAGCAGTGAGATGTAATGCGGCCCGACGTCCGGCCCGGTAAAGAAGCCTGACGGGAACTCGGTCACCAGTTTGACCGGTCCGCCGACCTTAAACAGCGCCACCACCGCGCAGGCAATCGAAATAATCGCCACCACCAGCGTTTGCACAAAATCACTCGCTACCACGCCCCATGCGCCGCTCAGTAAAGAAATCACCAGCACCACCACGCCGGTTACCCACAGCGTGAGCGTGATGTCGTGCTTGAACACCGCGCTGGCAAATACCGCCAGACTGTTCAGCCACACACCGGCGCTCAGAATACTGAGCGGAATAATCATCCAGGTGAAAAACTGTTCGTTACCTTTGCCAAAGCGGTGGTTGATGGCCTCGGTGGCCGTATCGACCCGCAGCTGGCGAAAACGCGTGGCGAACCACCACCAGGCAATGAGATAGCCGAACACGTTACCCGCGAACACGCTGACCACGTTGAAACCGTAGCGGTAGGCCTGCCCGGCGGCGCCGGTGAAAGTCCAGGCGCTGAACTGGATCATGAACGCGGTTGCGCCAACCATCCACCAGAGCATTCGCCCGCCGCCGCGAAAATAGTGGCTCGAGGAGCCGGACGCCATCTTTTTGAAGGCATAACTGATAGCAATCATTAAGACGAAGTAACCGATCATGACCAGAACATTGATATCCATTGTCGTTACTCTCTCATTTGTAGGTGAGGTATTTTTGGTTATGTATTGAGCAAGAGTAGAAGAGACTAATGGAATTAAAAGTCCGACAAATAAGAAATGCTTAGTTTGTTATCGATTTGTGAAGTCGGTCACTTGCTGGGCTATTTGTGGCTTTTTCAGCCAATTCTGACTGGCGCTTATGAGCGTTCGTTGCTTTATTAGTAGTACTAAAGCGAACGAAACCGTTGTAACCGGAGAACGCATGACGTTATTTAAGTGCCGTACCGTTGAGGTGAAACAGCTAGCTGCAGCGTTAATTATGATGTTTGGCAGCGCGGGAGCATTCGCCGCTGAACCGGCATTTCTCAATACCGCCCAAATGGAAGTGGTGCGCCAGCAACTGCACAACAATACGGCTGCACCGCAGACCTCAGACGCATACCGTCATCTGCTGGCGGCCGCGGATTCAGCGCTAAACAAGCCCAATCTCAGCGTGACCGACAAAGGTATGACGCCACCCAGCGGTTCGAAACACGACTATCTCAGCCTGAGCGCGTACTGGTGGCCGGACGACAGCAAACCCGATGGTCTGCCGTGGATCCGCAAGGACGGGCGCGTCAATCCGGCCAGTAAAAACGATCAAAACGACGGCGTAAGGCTGGCGGATTTTACCGCGCGGGTGCAGAACCTGACGCTGGCCTGGTATTTCTCCGGTGAACAGAAATACGCCGATAAAGCCGCCAGCCTGCTGCGTGCCTGGTTCACCACCCCGGAAACGCGCATGAATCCGAATCTGAATTTTGCGCAGGGTGTGCCGGGAATTTCGCCCGGTCGCAACGCCGGTGTGCTGGATGGCCGCTATTTCTCCACGCGCATTGTGGATTCACTGGTGTTACTGCGCGGAAATCCTGCGTGGAGCGACAACGACGAACAGCAACTCCACGCGTGGATGACCGACTATCTGCACTGGCTTCAGGGCAGCAAAATCGCGAAGAAAGAAGGGCGCACCGAGAACAATCACGGCAACTGGTACGTGACGCAGGTGTCAGGCATCGCGTGGTATCTCGGCGATAAAGCCGTGATCCGCGATATGGCCACGCTGATGAAAAGTAAGCTCGACGTGCAGCTTAAGCCCGATGGCACGCAGCCTGCCGAACTGGCGCGCACCCGTTCTTTCCATTACAGCTATTTCAATTTGCAGGCGGTCAGCATGATGGCGGTGCTGGCGCAGAAAAACGGTATCGATCTTTGGCACTACAAAACGCCGCAGGGCGGCAGTCTGCTGACCTCGCTGGATTTCATGGCGCGGTTCACCGATCCGACCGTGGCGTGGCCGTATAAAACCATCGACCAGATCCGCGTTCGTCCGCTGCCACTGCTGTCCTGGGCAGATAATTCTACCGGCCAGCCGCGCTATCAGCAGAAGATCCGTAGTGCGACCTTCACAGTGCCGCCTGCGGATAAAAGTAAAAAAATGGCCGGTGGCTATCACGAAGACGTAACACGCGGCGCGGTGATGGAAGCCGAACGGGAAACCTGGCTGCTTTCGCTACCGTCATTTGCCACGGGTTACGTTGCACCGCAGGAGAGTGGAAAATGAGTCACTGGCAGCCGTTACTGATATCCGTTGCCGACGCTGAAAAACTGCGCGGGCAGATGGATGCTGATTCCCTGCTGGGTGCGGCGCTGCGCGAGCAAATTCTCTCGCTGGAACGTTATATGGCGCAACCGCAGAGCATTCCCGGTCACGGTGAAGCGGGGGGCCCCGAGCATACACGGCACAAGCAAAACTACCTTTATATCAATCTGGCAGGGCGGTTGTTCCTCATTACTGGCGAGGCGCGCTACCGCGATTTCGCGCTGGCGTTGCTGACCGGTTATGCCGACATTTTTCCTTCGCTCGGCAGCGCTGTCAGCAAAGACAGCAATGCGCCGGGACGGCTTTTCCATCAGACGCTGAATGAAAATATGTTTTGGCTGTACGCCGTCGAAGGCTACCACTGCCTGATCCCATCGCTCAGTCAGGAAACCTGCACGCACATTGAAAACAATCTGTTTCGCGTGATGGCGGATGATGCGCTTAACCGCCACAGCAAGGATTTCGATATTGTGCACAACCACGGCATCTGGTCGGTGGCGGCGGCAGCTATCAGCGGTTATGTGCTCGGCGATTTATCACTGGTCGAAAAAGCGCTCTATGGCATGAAGGGCGACAGCGAAAGCGGCGGATTTTATGCCCAACTCAGCCAGCTGTTTTCACCGGACGGTTACTACATCGAAGGGCCGTATTATCACCGCTTTGCGCTGCGGCCTTTACTGTTGCTGAGTGAGGCGATTGAACGCCGTCAGCCGGAATTACAGATTTATCAGTTCCGTGATCAGATCATCCGTAAAACCTGCGAAGCGCTGATGCAGACCGCTTTCCCCGACGGAACCTGGCCTGCGCTCAACGACTCCTCCAAAACCATTAATATCCGCGATGACGGCGCAGTTATCGCCGCCAGCGTTTGCTATCACCGCTATCTGCATAACCCGCAGTGGGTCGCCGTCGCCCGGCAACAACGGACCGTTTGGGTCAGCCCGGCGGCGCTGGCATTATCCGCAGCATTGCAAAGCACGCCGCCGCAACTCTGCAGTTGGGGAAGCGTCGAATTGCGCGACGGGCCGGAGGGCGCGCAGGGCGGTCTCGGAATATTGCGCAGCACAGATCAGGACATGGCGCTGATGTGGTACGGCCAGCACGGTAGCATTCCGCGCCTGCACTCGGCGCTCAATCACGGGCATTTCGACGGCCTGCACCTCAGCTTGTTCAACCGTGGCCGTGAGTTTTTACGCGATTACGGGTTTGGCCGCTGGGTGAATGTCGAACCCAAGTTCGGCGGGCGCTACATTCCCGAAAACAACAGCTACTGCAAACAGACCGTCGCGCACAACACCGTGGTGGTGGATAAACAAAGTCAGCACGGCGGGCAAAGTCTTGAAGCCGAAAAACGCTGGGGCGAACGCCATTTCTTCGTCACAGACAGTCCGGTCGGACAGGGAATGAGCGCACGACTGAATGACTATTATCCCGGCGTGGCGCAGCAGCGCAGCGTGCTGATGCTGGATTTACCGGAGCTTGGCTCGCCGCTTATCGTCGATGTGTTCCGCCTGACCAGCCAGCAGCCGCATTGTTACGATTATTGCCTGCATCACCTCGGTCAGTTAGTGCGCAGCGACGTGGTGCTTGATGTCGCGAAAGTACTGAAACCGCTGGGCGACAATCACGGGTATCAGCATCTTTGGGGCTGCGCACGCGGCACGGTGGCGGCGGGAGACTCGGCGTTATTCAGCTGGCTAGACGGTGAGGGTTACCGGACACTGATCAGCGCCTTTCCTGATGGCGGCGAACTGATCGTGGCCCGCACCGGCGCCAGCGATCCGCATTTCAACCTTCGCAATGAACCGGCGCTGATACTGCGTACTCACGGTTCTAATGCCATTTTTGCCAGCGTGTTTGAAACACACGGTTATTTCGATGAAGCCACCGAAACTTCACTCGATGCGCGTGGCGACGTCACAAGCGTCAGCGTGGTCAGCCACGATGATCAGCAAACTGAAATTAACATTCTCTTCACGGAAAACCGGACGCTGAACGTCCGCATCAATAACCGCGCCGCGCCGACAGCGGAAAACGCTTTCAGCGTGGCGTGGCAATCCGTTTCACCTCTGAACATCCCTGAAAAATGAAGGAGCACGCATGTTTAACGATCTGAAAGGCCAGCGAGTTTTGATTACCGGTTCAACGAAAGGCATCGGTCTGGCGGCAGCAAAAGCTTTCGCGGCGGCAGGCGCGAAAGTAGGCATTAATGGTCACCGTCACGATGCCAGCCTCGAACAACTGGCGGCGGAAATCGCCAAAAACGGCGGTGAAGTCGCGTACTTTGGCGCGGACGTCACGAAATCTGCCGAATGCGAGGCGTTGGTAGCGAACTTCGTTGAACGCTTTGGCGGTATCGACGTGCTGATCAACAACGCGGGTGGTCTCGGCGGACGTCAGGGGCTGGAAAACATTGACGACGAATTTTACGATCATGTGATGGATCTCAACGCCCGTTCGGCGCTGATGGTCACCAAATTCGCCATCCCGCATCTGCGTCATTCTGCCAGACAGAGCGGCAAAACGACGTCGGTTATCAGCACCGGCTCCATCGCCGGACGTGAAGGCGGCGGGCCGGGCGCGAGTTTGTACGCGGCCTCGAAGGCGTGGCTGCACAACGTACACCGCAACTGGGTGAAGGAATTCACCAAAGACAATATCCGCTTCAACGTAGTTTCACCGGGCACCATCGACACCGTTTTCCACGCCGATAAAAGCCCGGAAGTGCGCGAGAAAATCGCCGGCAGCATCGCCATGGGCCGCTTCGGTACCAGCGAAGAGCTGGCACCGAGCTTCTTGTTTTTCGCCTCCCATGCGTGCAGCGGCTATATCACCGGTCAGATATTGGACGTTAACGGCGGCCAGATGGCGCCATAGCGCACAGTTCGTGAGTTTCCTCGCGGCGGACGCATGCAGCGTTTCGCCGCCTGAACTATGCTGTCGGCAATCTGCACATAAAAAGGGAATAGCATGACGATGCAGTTTGAAACCGCCGCTGGTATGACGCGCGGCCTTAATACTCATATTGCCCGTGATATCGCCCGTAAAATTCTCTCCGGCGAACTGGCCTGCGGTGCCATTTTGCCGAGTGAAATCGAGCTCGGCGAGCAGTTTGGCGTCAGCCGCACGGCCTTACGCGAAGCGCTGAAACTGCTCACGTCGAAAGGTCTGCTGGAATCCCGCCCGAAAATCGGCACGCGCGTAAAAGAGCGTCCGCAATGGAATATGCTCGATCCGCAACTGCTGGAGTGGATGCAGGGCATGGAAGCGACCGAAGAGATTTATCATCAGTTTCTTGAATTTCGCAAAGCCATCGAACCGCACGCCACTGCGCTTGCTGCCGTCAACGCCAGCAAAGAACAGCGGATCGAGCTCTCGCGGATCTATCGCCAGATGTGTCACGTCGCGGAAAATTTCGACGCGCAGGCGTGGGTAGACATCGACACCCAGTTTCACAGGATGATTTTCATCTCCTCCGGCAATTGCTTTTACGTCCCGTTCGGCAATGTGCTGACCACCATTTTCAAATGGTTTTTCGAATTTTCCTCAAAGGAAGGTGGAATGTGTCTGAACGAACATAAAAGGATTTACGAAGCGATCATGGCGGGGGACGAGGGGGAAGCTTATTCAGCATCATTGAGTTTGATGAAGGGGCATAAGCATCGGCTTGGATCAGGGGGGTAATTCAACTTCAAGTTGAATTCAAATTCAAGGTCAAGGTCAAGGTCAACACCGTGGGTTGCCACCCACACCGGCCCAAAGGACGCGTAAACGCGCGCCCTCTGGACTCCCGGGTTTTTTAAAACATGTGCCATGCATCCTGGCTCTGTTTCAGATATTACCGCTATTGCCGCAAAATCCCGCCGCTGCGCGATGCCCTTCGCTCGGGTTACAACCCGCGCAAAAAGACGCGCGGTTTTCCACCTCTCGCTACGGCGCGATTTTTGAACGCGGCCAGACACTTTTTAGGTCACAACCTCACCGACTCAGGACGAAAAAAGAAAATAAAAAAATAGAAAAATAGAAAATAGAAAATGACTTGGTCTTGTCTTTGAAAATGGTGAGATGGCGCGATCAAAAAATCCTGCTGAACGGAGCGGGCTGGAGACCCTAGGCTCCAGCACCGAGAGAAGGTACCGCGCAGCGGCAGGGTTTTGCGCCACCCTCATTAGCCGCAGAACAGGTCCATCATTCCCGCGATAGCGCTTTTTAAAATAAACGCAGGATTGTTAAGGGGCGCGTTTACGCCCCTTAACCCGGTGTGGGCCGGCGCCCACGACTTTGACCTTGACGTTGATTTAAAAGCTGACCTTAGTCAGCACTTTTCCCCGCCAGCATGGCCAAAAACTCATACTTCTGCTTCAGCTCTTTCTCTGCCGCCGCATACAACGCGGTGGCGACTTCCGGCTGCTGGGCGTTGAGCCTGCGGAAACGCTGTTCGTTGTTGAGCGTATCCGTCAGCCCTGCGCCCGGCGGACGGGAGTCCAGCGCCAGTGCCGGTTTACCTTCCTCCACGCGACGCGGATCAAACCGGTACAGCGGCCAGAATCCGGTAGTGGTCAGCTGTTTCATCTGATCATGGCTGAGCGCAAGGTCATAGCCGTGCTCCTCGCACGGGCTGTACGCGATAATCAGCGACGGCCCCGGATAGGCTTCGGCTTCCTGTATGGCTTTCACCGTCTGGTTCAGCTGCGCGCCAAGCGAAATCTGTGCAACGTACACATGCCCATACATCATCATGCTGACGCCCAGATCTTTGCGCGATTTGCGCTTGCCCTGTTCGGCGAATTTCGTGACCGCGCCGAGCGGGGTGGCTTTCGACTGCTGACCACCGGTGTTGGAATAACACTGGGTATCAAGCACCAGCACGTTGACGTTTTCAGTCAGGCTGAGGACGTGATCCAGACCGCCGAAGCCGATGTCGTAAGCCCAGCCGTCACCGCCAATCAGCCAGATGGATTTATCCACTAAGTGATCGGCGTCGGTCGCCAGCTGACGGGCGTCAGGGGTATCGATATCCGCCAGAATTTTACGCAGCGCGGTGACATGTTCACGTTTTACTTCCGGCGCGACGGTGTCGTCACGCAGGCCACCCAGCAATTCAGCCGGAATATGTTCTTCCAGTGATGCCACCAGACGCAGTACGCGGCGACGGTGCTGATCGACCGTCAGGCGAAAGCCCAGACCGAACTCGGCGTTGTCTTCAAACAGCGAGTTTGCCCATGCAGGGCCCCGGCCTTCGGCGTTGGTGGTGTACGGCGTCGACGGCAAATTACCACCGTAAATCGAGGAGCAACCGGTAGCGTTAGCAATCAGCAAACGATCGCCGTACAGCTGGGTGATGAGCTTAATATAAGGCGTTTCGCCACAACCGGAGCAGGCACCGGAATACTCGAACAGCGGAGTGATCAGCTGCGAGGTGCGGATATCGATGCGCTCCAGCGTGATTTTATCAATTTCAGGCAGCTTGAGGAAGAAATCGTAGTTGGCGCGTTCGACTTCCAGATGCTCAATGCGGTCGGCCATGTTGATGGCTTTAATCGACGGATCCTGACGATCTTTCGCCGGGCAGACTTCGACACACAAATTACAGCCAGTGCAGTCTTCCGGTGCGACCTGAAGCACGTATTTCTGACCACGCATATCGCGGGATTTCACGTCCAGCGACTGCAATGCCGACGGCGCGCTTTCCATTTCCTGCGGCTGGACCACTTTGGCGCGGATCGCGGAATGCGGGCAGGCGGCGACGCAGTGGTTGCACTGAGTACACAAATCCGGCTTCCAGATCGGCACTTCTTCGGCAATATTGCGTTTCTCCCACTGCGTGGTGCCGGTCGGCCAGGTACCGTCCGGCGGGAATGCTGAAACCGGCAGCGCATCGCCAAGCCCTGCCAGCATCGCGGCAGTCACCGTTTTAACGAAATCCGGTGCGGCATCGGAGACAATCGGCGGACGTTTATGCGGATTTTGTGGGATCGGCTCCAACGGTACGGCAACCAGTTGTTCCAGCGTCGCGCCGAGCGCCATCCAGTTGCGGGTGACCACGTCTTCGCCTTTGCTGCTGTAGCTGCGGGCAATTGCGCCCTGCAATTCTTTTAGCGCTTCATCACCTGGCAGAATTTTGGTCAGGTGGAAAAAGGCCATCTGCATGACGGTATTAATACGCGCGCCGAGGCGGCATTCGCGAGCAATTTTCGCGGCGTTGATGACGTAGAAACGCGCTTCGCGCTGATGCAGCGTAGCCTGAACTTCCAGCGGTAGTCTCGCCCAGACTTCTTCGGCGCTGAAGGGCGTATTCAGCAGGAAGATCCCACCGTGGCGCAGGCGTTCGGCCATCTGATACAGGTCGATAAACTGCCACTGATGACAGGCAACGAAATGAGCCTGTGTCACCAGATAGGCGGATTTGATCGGGTTTTCGCTGACACGCAGGTGCGATACCGTGAGGCCACCGGCCTTTTTGGAGTCGTAAACGAAATAGCCCTGCGCGTACATCGGTGTGCTGTTGCCGATAATCTTGATATTGTTCTTGGTCGCTGAGACGGAACCGTCGCTCCCCAGCCCGTAGAACAAGGCTTCCAGCGAGGCGCGTTCAGGCAACTCTTCTTCAATTACCGGCAATGAAAGGCCGGTCACGTCGTCATAAATCCCTACGGTAAAGCGCGGACGCGGCTGGCTGAGCGACAGTTCGCGAAACACGGAAAGCACGCAGTCGGGGCCGAATTCTTTCGAGGACAATCCGTAGCGTCCGCCGATCACTTTTGGCAGCGAATCGCGTTCGCCGCGTGAATAGGCTTCCGCCAGCGCGGTCATTACGTCGAGATAAAGCGGCTCCGCCAGTGCGCCTGGTTCTTTAGTGCGATCGAGCACCGCGATGCTTTTGACACTTTGTGGCAGTACGGCCAGCAGATGTTCTGCACTGAACGGACGATACAGACGCACCTTCAATACACCGACTTTTTCGCCGCGTGCGTTCAGGGTTTCAATGACTTCTTCGGCGGTGCCGATACCCGATCCCATCAGCACAATCACGCGTTCAGCCTGCGGATCGCCGACGTATTCGAACGGCTTATATTGACGGCCGGTGAGGGCGGCAAAAGCATTCATGGCGTCAATGACGTGCTGGCAGGTGGCGTTGTAATACGGGTTGGTGGCTTCGCGCGACTGGAAGAAGGTGTCCGGATTGGCGGACGTGCCGCGAATGACCGGATGATCGGGCGAAAGTGCGCGTGCGCGGTGGGCGTCGATTTGCGCCTGAGGCAGCATCTGCTGGAGCGTATCGTCACTCAGCGGCGCGATTTTATTGATTTCGTGCGAGGTGCGGAAACCGTCGAAGAAATGGATAAACGGCACGCGGCTGTTGAGGCTGGCGACCTGTGAAATCAGCGCGAAATCCTGGGCTTCCTGCACGCTGGCGGCAGAGAGCAGGGCGCAACCGGTCTGGCGAACGGCCATGACATCTGAATGATCGCCAAAAATCGACAGCGCATGCGTTGCGACGGTGCGGGCAGCAACATGCAGCACAAACGGCGTCAGTTGACCGGCCAGTTTGTACAGTACCGGGATCATCAGCAGCAGACCCTGCGACGAAGTAAAAGAGGTGGACAGCGCGCCGGTTTGCAACGCGCCGTGGACAGTGGAAATCGCCCCGGCCTCCGACTGCATTTCCATTACCGTCGGGACATCGCCCCACACGTTTTTCTTCCCTTCGCCAGACCATGCGCCTGCAATTTCGGCCATGGTAGAACTCGGCGTGATCGGGTAGATAGCAATCACTTCGTTAGTACGATAAGCCACGGAAGCGACTGCGTTATTACCGTCAGTGGTGATCATGGAATACCCTTTGCTTGCTCACAAAAACAGGCCAGCAAACTTTTGGTTATGCTGGCAAGAATGATAAAAGCTTAGCAGAGGGCGGAATAATCAATTTATCCTGATTGTGTGCATGGGTTTTTATTAGTCAGGTGAATGATTTGGCTTGCGCAGGAAAGAAAAGTGTTTCGGTTTATGAACAAAAGCCCGTTTTTTAGGAAAAAGTTGATGTTCTTTCGCAGGAGGACTCGACGCAGATGAAAAACGTCGGATATGATGACCGTTCTAAAAAAATCCCCGCTACAACCTACTTTTCAGGAGCAGGACAGATGATCACTGCGTTTCGCGTGTTACTGGCCACCGGCGTGCTGGTGTTAGCCGCCTGCAGCAGCCATGAAGATTCGGCTGATGTTCCACAAAAAGGCAACAGCGTGAATGTCGGCGCGCGTACCGTGAATATGGACAGCCCGGCTTATGCAGCCTGTTCGATGGCGGGCGGGCAATTGCGACTGGCACCGCAGCTTGATGGCAGCCGCGTCGGGATGTGCTCCATGTCAAATGGTCGCCAGTGTTCAGAAACGGCATTAATGCAAGGCCGCTGTACTGCGGGATAAACGCCAAACTCAGGTTTGGCGTTTTTGCAGGTAAGTTGGGTGATTACATGCGGTCTTTCAGGCGGTATACCAGCGTATGTTTACCCTGGGTCAGGGTCAGTTTATGATCCTGTAAGTTTAATGCCGCGCCATTGTTGAGCACTTCACCGATCACCTGATCCCATTTATTGAGATTTTCGTCGCTGCACAGAATGCGGGTTGAGGCCAGACCTTTGACGGTCAGCACGCTGTTTTGCAGTTCACCCTGTCCGAAGAAGTTATTACACATCTTGCCGGAAACGTGCATTTTCTCACCGAACTCAATCTCCGGAATGCGCCCCTGCGCGACGGGAACGGTCTGGCCGTCAACGCTCAGCAGCTCAAAACGATGATGCTGTAAGTCGGTTTGTTTAACCGCCGTGTTCTGATTCATGCTGCATGCGCTCAGAGCCATGGCCGTAGCCAGAATAAACAGTGCCTTTTTCATCTTCTCTCCTGAGATATATTCCATCCGCATCCATCTTGTCGATAGATTCACCTGACAAATGCGTCATTTTCTCGGCTATTATAGCGTGAATAGGTTAAGGCGTTAACCCTTTACCTTTGTGCAATTTATCGCCTCCCGCGACCGCGTTATTCACCCCTGAACCCAATACGATTGTCGAAAGTGAAACTAACATCACTGTCGTTTACGCCACAGTGCCACCGCGCTATATGGACTTGTCATCGTTATTACGGTCTAATCATTACATCGAAAATTATCGTTTATAATATGCGTGAGGATATAAAGGAATACGCCATTTTCACAATTAACCGGTGAAGAGATGAAGATATTACGCGTCGATGATTTCTTTCTTTCAGACGAACATGCGTTCAGCTTATTTGATATGCACCATCAGATGATGGAGGATGTCCACGCGCACGAATTTGATGAACTGGTCATTGTCCGCCACGGCAGCGGATTTCATATTATTAATGATCAGGTGCAGTTTATTTGTCAGGGCGATTTCTTTCTGGTGTCTGCCAGTGATATTCACTGCTATGAATCGGCAAATGAATTGTCCGTGATTAATATTTTGTTGCACCGGACCCGGCCTTTTCATTTTATTAAAAATATTGATGTATTAAAAGAAGGGGTAAGGGAGCGAACATCGCCGCTAAAAAATAAACGGGTGGCGTTGAGTGAGATTGAACTGGAAGCCGTTATCCGGCTGGCGGGCGTGATGAATAATAAAAGCGATCTCGATTCCGATGCGGATTATTTTTCTTCTACCGAGTCAGCGCTGCTTTCCATCATCAGCTTACTTTATTGCTGCGCGACGAAAAAAGAAGAAAAATCAGGCCGGACAGAAAGCGGCAAGCGTTACCTGCTCAACCATCTTCTTGAAAACTACCACTGCGCTATCAGCTGGCAGGGGTTGTGCGAAACCAGCGGTATTACTAAGCGAACCATGTTTCGTTTTATAAAACAGACCACCGGATATACACCAGAGAAATTCCAGTTACGCTACCGGTTGCTTAAAACCCAGGAATTATTACGCACCACGGATTACGCCATTGGTGAAATTGCGCTGATGTGCGGATTTACCCATCACGCCAGGCTGACGGAAGCCTATAAAAAGCAATTCTCGCGAACGCCTTCTCAGGAGCGCGCACGTGTGAGTAATAGTGTGATCTGATGACAACAAATAACATATTTAGATAAATCACAGGGAATAAAGAGATGAAGTGCTAATCATCACAATAACCTCTAAAGGAATCATTATGTTTATAATCAAACAACCCAATCCCTGGTACGTGGGTGTGGTATCAGGGATGGCATCTTATATTGATTCAGCCGCCATTGTTTCAAACGGTACCGCACTGGTGATATATCAAAAAGCGATCGGTACTTCGTCCTTTGAAATAGGAATTCTTTCCGGAATATTAACCTTATGCATTGCACTTGGCGCATTATTCGGTGGCAGGCTGGGGGATTGTTACGGGCGGCGAAGGGTATTTATAGCCACCATGATCATGATTATTGTTGGCACGCTGTTATTAGCGTTCGGCAATCATTTTTCGATGCTGTTAACCGGTACGGTTTTCGTCGGTCTGGCCACGGGCGCGGATTTACCGGTTTCGCTGGCGACCATTTCCGAAGCCGCCACGGATAAAAATCGCGGCAAAATTATTGGTCTGTCTAACCTGCTGTGGTTTCTGGGTATCGTCACCACGATGGCGATCTCCGCCGTGGTCGGCGGCTGGGGGCATGTCGGCGGACAGCTGATGTATCTGCACGTGTGCGCCGTGGCGGTGATTTTATTGGCACTGCGCTGCACGATCCCGGAATCCCCGATGTGGCTCACCGCCCGTAGTGAGTTCAAAAAAGGTCTGACCACGGTTCGCGCGCAGAAAGTGGCGTACCGGGATCTGGTCAAAGGCAAGTATCTGCTGCCCTTTGTCTCGTTGTGCATCTTCTATATGTTCACCAACCTGGCCGCCAATACCGGCGGGCAGTTCGGCACCTACGTCGCCGTCAATGTGGTCGGTATCAGCGTCGAGAAAAACTCTTTGTGGAATCTGCTGACCTTGCCGGTCGGCGTGATCGCCGGGCTATTGTTCATGCGCTTCGTCGATACGCCTAAACGTATCCCGACCTTTATCGTCGGCGCATTCTGCTTTGCCGGGGGCTTTTTCCTGCCGGTCATTTTTAACTTCTCGCCACTTTCCTGGTTCTGCTGCCTGTTCTTTACCGCGCTCGGCAGCGGCCTGGCTTTCGAAGGGATCATGAAAGTCTGGTCGCAGGAATCTTTCCCGACCATGCTGAGATCAACGGCGCAGGGCGTCATCGTGGCGATTTCCAGACTCTCCTGCGGGCTGCTGGCGTTTGTCACGCCATTATTACTCGATGCAGGACCTGTCGCGCTGTATTCAATTTTATCTACCATTGTCGCTTTGGGGTTATTTGTCGGTTGGTTATGTTTCCACGGCAAACAGCGAAATGAATTTAAGAGCGAGTCCGAAAATTATATTGAAGAAAACCGTTACCTTTCTCCGGGCTTGTCCGCAGAAAAAATCTGAACACTCTCCCTCTCACCCTTCAATAATATGCCGTCATTAAGGAGTGCTGAATTATGTTGTCCATTGCAAAACTAACCCTGGATCTGGAGCCGGTATTACAAGGCGTGGATCGGATGCCGGTCATTGGCTGGGAAATTGAAAGTCACAACCGCAACGTAAAGCAAGTCTCTTACTGGTTGCAAATTTCGCCGGATGAGAATTTTAGCACCGTTATTTTTGATAGCGGGAAAGTGAACAGTGAAACGTCGAATAACCTGGATGTTGGTGAAATATCATTGCAACCCTCAACGCGTTATTTTGTCCGCGTGCAGGTTCAGGATAATCATGGTCAAACCAGCGACTGGTGCTCTGCTGCATATTTCATCACTGGCTTACTCAACAGCGGCTGGCAGGCGGAATTTATCTCCGCAGAAACCCCCGCAGATAAAAACAGTTCGGCCACCACGTCACTGAGAAAATCTTTCGCAATAAATAATGCCGGGGATATTGCTTTTGCTGTTTTACACGTCAGCGCGTTGGGGCTGTATGAGTTTCATTTAAACGGCCAGAAAGTCGGCAACGATGAACTGACGCCGGGATGGACCAGTTATCATCACCATTTACTTTATCAGACCTATGATCTGACCGGTCTGCTGCAAAGCGGCGAGAATGTGATGGGTGCTATTTTAGGCGCAGGCTGGTTCAAAGGCGATATGGGCTTTACCCGCGACCGTAATTATTATGGCGAACAGACGGCGCTGATATGCCAGTTAGTGATCCACTACAAGGACGGCAGAAAAGATATTATTTATTCCGACAGTGGCTGGAAAGGAAATAATTCGCCGATTCTTTTCTCTGAAATTTACGACGGTGAAATTTACGATGCCAGAAAAGAGTTGAGCGGCTGGGATAATAAAGATTATCCGGCAACGTCATGGCGACCGGTAAATATTGTCCGGTACGATAAAACAACGCTGACCGCGCAGGGAAGTTGTAAAGTCCGCCAGATAGAATTACTGAATCCACAAGAAATGATCATTACCCCCGAAGGCGATCGGGTGATTGATTTCGGTCAGAACTTAAGCGGCTGGGTGGAATTTAAAGCCACAGGCCGCGCGGGCGACCAAGTGATATTGCGTCACTTCGAAGTACTGGATGCGAATGGCAATGTCTATCTGGATAATTTACGTTCGGCCAAACAGCGGGTCGAATACACCCTGAAAGGCGACGGTGAAGAGATTTATCATCCGCATTTCACCTGGCAGGGTTTCCGCTATGTGAAAGTCGAAGAATATCCGGGTGAGGTAAATCTGGATAATTTCACCGCCATCGTGCTGCATTCCGCGATGGAACCAACCGGGCATTTCGCCTGTTCGAATCCGGACCTCAACCAGTTGCATCACAATATTCTCTGGGGGCTGAAAGGTAACTTTGTGGATGTGCCGACGGATTGCCCGCAGCGCGATGAACGTCTCGGCTGGACGGGCGATGCGCAGATCTTCTGCCGCACCGCCAGTTACCTGATGCAGACGCGCAATTTCTTCGCCAAATGGCTGACCGATTTGCGCTTTGACCAAACGCCAGAGGGCGGCGTTCCTCATGTGATCCCGGATATCCTCGACGGACGTTGCGGTGAGGATCGTCTGCTGTCCGGCGGCGGTACGCATTCTGCATCGGCTTGGGCGGATGCGGCGGTCATCAACCCGTGGACGATGTACCTGATGTACGGCGACACGCGGGTGCTGGAAAATCAATACGGCAGCATGAAAGGCTGGATCGATTTCATGCAGGCTCATGCGGAAAATAACATCTGGCGTTACCGGTTACAGTTCGGCGACTGGGTGGCGCTGGATGCCAAAGAGGGCAGCTACTTCGGCGCGACGCCGAATGATCTGACCTGCACGGCCTATTACGCCTGGTCCACGCTGCTGTTCGCTAAAGCCGCCAAAGCGTTAAACCGTCAGGCCGATCACGAAAGCTATCTGGCGCTGCATCACGCCATTGTCCGCAGTTTTCAGGAGGAGTTTTTCACGCCGACCGGACGTCTGGCGGCGAGAACACAAACCGCCCATATTCTGGCGCTCTATTTCAATCTGGTGCCTGACGCTTTTCGTCAGAGAACGACGGACACGCTGGTTGAGCTGTTAGAAGAACAGGGCGGTCATCTGGTCACTGGCTTTGTCGGCACGCCGTATTTCTGCCATGCGCTGAGTCAGAATGGGCGGGCGAAGGAAGCCTGGGCACTGTTGTTAAAAGACGATTTTCCTTCCTGGCTCTATCAGGTGAAAGCGGGTGCCACCACCATCTGGGAACACTGGGACGGCATCAAACCGGACGGCTCGATGTGGAGCGCGGACATGAATTCCTTCAACCATTATGCCTATGGCGCAGTAGGCGAATGGTTGTACCGTGTGGTGGCAGGGATTGAGGCGGACGAGCAGCAACCGGGCTTTAAACATGCCCTGATCAGCCCGCTGACGGGCGGCGGGCTTGATTGGGTGAGAGCCGGTTATCACTCGGTTTACGGTGAAATCAGTGTGCAATGGAAAGTCATTGGGGAAGATGCGCAAGGCAAAACCCTGAGGCTGGACGTCGGCATCCCGGCCAATTCGACGGCGACAATTTCGCTGCTTGCGGCCGATTCTGTGCCTGAAACCGACGGAGTAGATTTCGTCCGCAATGCGACGGGTTTAACGGCAGAAGTCGGCTCCGGGCGCTATCAGATCACCTATGTCATCAAAGAATAGTTAATCGTTAGTTGTTCATTCTTCACTGCTGGCCGGAAGGCGTTTCATTGCGCGTCTTCTGGCTTCCCTGTCTGCCTGTCTTCCTGCCGTCATCTCTTCATCATAAAACCGTCATTTTGCCCCGTTAGGTTATGCCCATCACCGGTCAGAGAGAATTATTACGGGCATGAGCTATTTATCACTGCGTCACATCCAGAAATCCTGGGGAAATAAGGTCGCCCTCGACGACATCAGTTTTGATGTGGAAGAGGGGGCGTTTATTGCATTGCTGGGACCTTCTGGGTGCGGTAAATCCACCCTGTTGCGCACCATTGCCGGGCTGGAATCCGCCGACAGCGGCGCTATTTTATTTCGTCAGGAAGATGTCACCGCGCTTTCGCCATCTGAACGCAAACTGTCGATGGTCTTTCAGTCTTATGCACTCTTTCCGCACATGAGCGTGCGCGAAAATCTGCTATTCGGGCTGCGTGCGCGGGGCGAGGATAAACGTCAGTTCGCCTCGCGGTTAGCCGAAGTCAGTAAGCTGATGGAGCTGGAACAGTTGCTTGACCGGTTGCCTGCGCAACTTTCCGGCGGGCAACAACAGCGCGTGGCGCTGGGGCGTGCGGTGATCGCCAATAACAAGCTGTGTCTGATGGATGAGCCGTTGTCCAACCTCGACGCCAAACTGCGCCAGAGCATGCGCCGCGAAATACGCGCGATTCAAAAGAAGCTCGGCCTGACGATGGTGTACGTCACCCACGATCAGACCGAAGCCATGAGCATGGCCGATAAGATCATTCTGCTTAACGACGGCCACATCGAACAGCACGACACGCCGGACAACCTCTATAACAACCCGACCAGTATTTTCGCCGCGCAGTTTATTGGCGCGCCGCCGATGAATATTTTGCCGCTGGTGCGTCGCGGTTCGCATCATTATCTCGCCAACATGCCGGTGCCGGTGGTGGAAAATCTCGACGAAGAGGCCATCAGCCTCGGGCTGCGTGCGGAAGACATTCAGCTGACTGACGCCGCGAATGCCGGCCTGACCGCACAGGTCGTCAGCCACGAATACATGGGCGCAGACACGCTGGTGGTCTGCGCGTTAGCCGGATACCCCGAGCCGCTCACCGTGAAAGTGGCGGGGATGAAACGTTTTGCCGAAGGCCAGATTGTCGGGCTGCAATGGGCCACCGGCGCGCAGTATTTTTTCTTCAGTGCGGGCGGCAAACGCTGTTATCGCGCTGAGCATGCCTGTTTACCTTCGAAAACCCGCGTCGCCGTCTGATTTTATATTTTGATTTTATTCACTTTTATGACTTCGCACACTATGAATGCCAAAGGGAAAACTATGCCACCTGCTCATCGCTTGTCACGCCTTGCTACTGCTTTACTGTTGATTACCGGCACCTCAGCCTTCGCGGCCGATCCGGTCAAATTACAAATGTATTACCCGATTGCCGTTGGCGGGAAAATCAGCCACACGGTGGATACGCTGGTGGAAGATTTCCAGAAAACGCATCCGGATATCAGTATTCAGCCGGTCTACACCGGTGATTACGCCACCACCGTGACCAAAGCGCTGACCGCCTTTCGCGGCGGTAACGCTCCGCAGATCGCTGTGATCGGCGACATTGAGGCTTATTCCCTGATCGATGCTGGCGCGATCCTACCGGTCAGCGACCTGGCGTATGATGCCGACGGCAAAAAGTGGATCGACAGTTTCTATCCGGCATTTATCCGCCACATTCAGGACAAAGTGTGGAGCATTCCGTTCCAGCGTTCGACCGTGGTGCTGTACTGGAACAAACAGGCGTTTGAGAAAGCCGGTCTGAACGGCGACACACCGCCCGCTAACTGGCAGCAGGTGGTCGATTTTGGTAAGAAGCTGGTGGTACGCGATGGCAGCGATGTTAAACAGTGGGGCATCGAGATCCCCTCCACGCCAAACGGCTACTGGAACTTTCAGGGGATAGCCGCCACCAACGGCAGCCATCTGGATAACGGCAAAGGCACGGCAGTGACCTTTGACACGCCGGCCAACGTCGAAGCTTTGCAGTGGCTGACCGATCTGGCACAGAAAGATGCTGTATCGCCAAAAGGCGCGATCGCTTGGGGCACCACGCCGCAGGATTTCATCGATGGTAAAACCGCCATGATGGTGACCACCACCGGCAACCTGACCACCGTACGCGACAACGCTAAATTCCCGTTCGGCGTAGCGATGCTGCCGGAGAAAACTCAGCGCGGCAGCCCGACCGGCGGCGGTAACCTGTACGTCTTCAAAAACACCACGCCGGAACAACAGAAAGCGGCGATGGAGTTTATCCGCTGGGTGTCTGCGCCTGAGCAGGCTGCGCGCTGGAGTATCGCGACCGGTTATGTCGCCACGTCGCCCGCCGCCTGGGAAACGCCGGTCATGCAGGATTACGTGAAAAAAGTGCCGCAGGCGCTGGTTGCCCGCGAGCAGCTGAAATATTCCCAGCCTGAGTTATCGACTTACAACAGCGTGCAGATTCAGGAACTGATGAACCACGCGATCGAAGCCGCCGTCACCCAGGCGAAAACCCCGGCCGACGCGCTGAGTTCTGCGCAGAAACAGGCCGACCGCTTGCTGAAACCGTATCAATAAGGAACGACATGAGCACGTTGCACTCTGTCGCACCGGCACCCCGCACACGCGGGTTGTCTTTGCAGCTGTACGGTTATCTGTTGCTGTTACCGGCGCTCTGCTTTCTGCTGCTGTTTACCCATTACCCGGCGCTGGCAACCATTTGGGAAAGCGTCTTCAGCGCCGCGCGCAACGGGCATCCGGCGCAGTTTGTCGGGCTGGATAACTACCGTGCGTTGCTCGACGACGACACGTTTTTGCTCTCGCTGCGCAATAACCTGTTGTACGCGGCGATCACCATTCCGCTGTCGGTGGTGCTGGCGCTGCTGATGGCGCTGGCGGTCAACCGCCGTCTGCGCGGCAACGCTATGACCCGCGCGGCGTTTTTCATTCCTTCTTTATTGCCGATGGTGGCGATCGCCAACCTGTGGCTGTTTTTCTACACACCGCAGTTGGGCTTACTGAATAAACTGCTGGCGCTGTTTTCGCTCCCCGCCGTTAACTGGCTGGGCCAGCCGGATACTGCGCTTTACAGCCTGATGGCGGTATCGGTATGGCGCGAAGCCGGATTTTTCATGATTTTTTATCTCGCCGCGCTACAGCAAATCGATCCGCGCCTCTCCGAAGCCGCCGAAATAGAAGGGGCATCGCGCCGCTTTTTCTTTCGCCGTGTGCAGTGGCCGCTGCTGATGCCGACCACGTTGTTTATTTTGATCAACGCCTCGATGAACGCGTTTCGTATTGTCGATCAGGTTATCGCCATGACCAATGGCGGGCCGAACAACAGCACCAGTTTGCTGCTGTTTTACATTTACCGCACCGCTTTCAGTTACTGGGATTTGCCGTATGCCTCGGCGATGACCGTTGTGCTGCTGGCGATTCTGGCATCGATCGCACTGATTAAATTCAATCTGATGGACAAAAGGGCGCACTATCAGTGAAGCAGACCAATTTTTCTAAAATGTGCCTGAACCTGATCACCTGGCTGGCAGCGTTGCTGTGGTTTTTACCCATTTTGGTCTCCATTTGGGTGGCAATTCATCCCGCCTCTGAGCAGGGTAGCTTTTCGCTGTTTGCGCCGCTGACGGTGCAGAACTTCATCAACGCCTGGCACGCCGCGCCGTTCGCCCGGTATTTTCTCAACACGACACTGCTGGTGCTGATGATCGTCGTCTGCCAGATAGTGCTGGCGACGCTGGCGGCTTACGCGCTGGTGCGTTTCAAGATGAAAGGCGGCGGCGTGATTTTCGCGCTGATTTTGTTGCAGCTGATGATTAGCCCGGACGTGCTGATCCTCAACAACTATAAAACCATCGGCGCACTTGGATTGCGCGACAGCCTGCTGGGCATTGCGCTGCCGTATTTTGCCTCAGCGTTTGCGATTTTCATGCTGCGCCAGACGTTCAAAAGTATTCCGCTCGTGTTGGAAGAAGCGGCCATCGTTGAAGGTGCCAGCCGCTTTTACATTTTGCGCAAAATCTATATTCCGCTGGCGAAACCGATTTACGTGGCGTTTGCGCTGGTGTCGATAAGCTTCCACTGGAACGATTTCCTCTGGCCGCTGGTGATCACAGATTCTGTCAAAGTGCGGCCGATTACGGTCGGGCTTCAGCTGTTTTCTGCGCCTGAACAGGGCGTGCAGTGGGCGTTGATCAGCGCTGCCACCCTGATGACCGTCTTGCCGCTGTTACTGCTATTTCTGGTGTTCCAGCGTCAGTTTGTTCAATCCTTTATGCGGGCAGGCATTCGTTAAACCGCCCGACAGGAGCACGTTATGACCGTTATTCCGTCCTCACCAACGCTGTCTGAAGAGCAGAAAGAGGCACTCGGTAAAGTGAGCACGTTTTACCCGCCGCCTGAAGTCTTTAATGAAATGATTTCCGGCCAGAGGCTGCGTTTTGGTCTGATTGCCGACCCACAGTATGCGGACGTTGACGCTGAGAAAGATCGCCACTACCGCAACAGCCTGAATAAACTGGCCACTGCCATCACTGAGCTCAATGATGTAAAACTCGATTTTGTAGTGACGCTCGGCGATCTGGTAGACCGCGACTGGTGCAGCTTCGATCCGGTCATCAGCCGTTACGGTGCGCTGCGCCATCCGCATGCGGTGCTGATCGGCAATCACGATGCACAGGTAATATCCCAACATCTTGGGGCGCAGACCCCGGCGCTCGGTTTGCCGAAAAGTTATTATCAGTTCAGCCTGCCGGGCTACCGTTTTCTGGTGATCGACGGTAACGACGTCAGCCTGTACTGCAATCACGCCAACGGCGACGACCGTCAGCTGGCGGAATTCATGCTCGATGAACTGACCGAATGTCAGCAATCACAGGCGCAGCCGTGGAATGGTGCAGTAGGGCGCAGGCAACTGGAGTGGATCGAGTACAACCTGAAAGAGGCGAAAGCGCAGGGCGAAACGGTGCTGGTCTTCGGGCACTATCCGCTGACGCCGGTCAACAGCCACAACCTGTGGAACTGCGAAACGCTGGTGGAACTGTTGTGCCGTTATCAGGTGCGCGCTTATTTTGCCGGGCACGATCATCGGGGAGGTTACGACCGTGTGGAAGATACCGACTTCATTACCCTGAAAGGTATGGTGGATGGCGAAAACAGCCTGCCGTTTGCGACGGTCGCGCTCGAAGGGGATGTGCTGTCGATTAATGGCTACGGGACGGAGATCAGCAGGGTACTGAGCCGGTGATACAGAGATGTTCTGAATGTAATCAAAATTAGCGTCGATTAAAACTCCCGGTGTTAGCGCAGGGAGTTTTTTTATATTTCCCCTTCACGTTTTCCTAATGGTAAACAATGACTGGCAAAAGTGGAGTGCTTTTAGATTCGGCTATTTAGTTCATTCATTGGTATAAACTAGCCACATGAATGATAGTTATATCGGTTCGCAGCCACAATATCTTTAATGATATTGTGGTCAGAAATGACATAATCTTTATTTATAAGTAAAAGTGACGGATATGGTCGAAGAAAATGTACCTGGTGTTACGGCTGCTGTTTTCGATCCATTAAGTATAAAAACATCATGTTTTACACTGGCAGTGTGAGTAGTGGCATTAACTGCTGTTGTTTGAGAAGAACCATTGGATAAAACCGTCCCCGTGCCTCCGACCTTGAGTTGTGCCCCCACATTTTTTGCTGTGCCCGTACCGGCGAATAATGAGGGGGTTTCAGTCATTGCAGTACCTGCATATGTTGACACCACCGATGTAGTTGTCGCAGGACAGTTGGTCAGTTCAATAGTAAATGAGGTGGAGCTAGACCAGGAACCAGGCGAGGCTAAAGTTGTAGCATTTATTGCAGGTATCACGACGTTTTTTACTGTTTCAGGCGTGCATGGGCTGGCAACAATATTCGCTGTAATGTTTATCGTGCTATCCGCCGCGAAGGCATGTTGTTGGCAGAAAAAAGTGAGTCCTAAGCTCATTAAAATAATTAACTTGCTCTTTCTTGCTAATTTAAATTCCATTTCACATTCCACTATAAATTTATTTGATTTTAGAGATGATATAAAAAAGTAGGTTCCCACTTGTATTTTCAAATTATACCAGTCTGTTTAATTTCAGTAAACCTCCCCATTAAATGAATGAGTCGCTTTCGGCTTTTTATCTCGTTGATTATCATCGGCTATTTTGAATTTAATTATACTAACTATTGAATTTAGAATTACTTAATTATTGGATGTTGGCTTGTGAGTTGAAAACGTTTGTGCAGAAGTTTATTGCAGACCCTGCATGATAGTATTTTGTGGCAATACTCAATCGCAGGAAATAACACATACCCGATGTTTATGTTGTGATTAAAGTAAAATCTCCTGGTCAAAAAATATGTCCAGGAGACTGCATTTACTTTCGAGAGGGCAGAATTACGCCGTCAGTATATTCGGGCAAGTCACGCCTTTCGACAGCTGATCAATATTCATCAGCGTGGTCTCGGAAATACTGGTCAGCGCGTCACTGGTCAGGAAGGCCTGGTGGCCGGTGAACAGAACGTTGTGGCAGGAAGACAAACGGCGGAAGACGTCATCGAGGATCACTTCATTGGAGTTATCTTCGAAGAACAGATCGCGTTCGTTCTCGTAAACGTCCATTCCCAGCGCGCCGATTTTTTGGTTTTTCAGCGCGTCAATGGCGGCGCTGGCATCCAGAAGTGCGCCACGGCTGGTGTTAACGATCATCACGCCGTCTTTCATTTTGGCAAAAGACTGCGCATTGAGCAGATGATGGTTTTCCGGAGTCAGCGGGCAGTGCAGGGAGATGACGTCAGATTCGGCATACAGCGTGTCCAGATCGACATATTCTGCACCGAGCTCAAGCGCCAGCGGGCTTGGGTACGGATCGTATGCCAGAATTCGCATACCAAACCCTTTCAGGATGCGCATCGTAGCCACGCCGATTTTACCGGTACCAATAATTCCGGCAGTGCGCTGGTACATGTTGAATCCGATCAGCCCTTCCAGTGAAAAATTGGCTTCACGGGTGCGCTGATAGGCGCGGTGAATGTGGCGGTTCAGGCACAACATCATGCCGACGGCGTGCTCCGCGACGGCTTCCGGAGAATATGCCGGTACGCGCACAACGGAAATCCCCAGGGATTTAGCCGCTTCCAGGTCAACGTTGTTGAAGCCCGCACAGCGCAGTGCCAGCGTCTTCACGCCCAGCGCTGCCAGCTCCTGTAACACTTCACGTGAACCCTCATCATTCACGAAAATGCATACTGCATCCGCGCCGATGGCGGTTTTCGCCGTTTGCGGCGTCAGCAGAAAATCGAAGAACTCCAGCTCATAGCCATAATGCTCATTCACCAGTTCCAGATATTTCCGGTCGTAATTTTTAGTACTGTAGACAGCCACTTTCATGGTGTTTCTCCGCAGTGAGTTTGAATCTCTGGCGATACTGTTTCCTGATGTTTTCTAAGGAATAAACCGTTTCAGAAACAATTCGCGCTATGCAACCAAACTAACAGAGCGCGAGGTGGCAGACAATTTATCCCGTGCTGTTTGGGTGTGGGATACTGGCTTTTCAACCATCAGTTGTTACGCTAATTGTGATATCTTGCGGGCAGTTAGACAATCAGCGAAGAATAGAACAAGGCACGTCATGCACAACGGACTTAAGAAAGGCGTACAGGTGATCCTGAGTATAGTGGTGATTCTGTTACTGCTGATGTGGCTGTTATGGAAAACGGTGCCGCGCTGGTTGCCGTCCGTCGCCGGCCACTGGCTGCCGAAAGGGACACAGCTTGCGCTAAAAGGTTCTCCTCACTGGTCCAACGGCGCGCTGCAATTGCCGGGGCTGCGTTATGTAGCCGGTGACTGCACGCTGGCTGACGCGAAAGATGCCCGCCTGAGCAACTCGTCAGGGCGCTGGGCAGTAGACCTCGATACACTGACCGTCGATACCGCCTGTCTGTCCAAACTGCCGTCCGGGGAGAAGCAATCCGCTGCGCTCTCGCTGGCCGATATACAGAAGATGATCCCCGCCGGTCGCGTCAATATCGCCCATTTCTCTGTCACACCGTGGCAGCGTTACGCCGGTAAATTGCAGCTTGATAACACCGAGGGCGTGCAGCATCTTTCCTTTACCGGCGAATCCCTGACGCTTGATGCCATTCTGGATGGCGACCGCACGCTGGCAATTCATACTTTCAGCCTCACGCCGCCGGGCAGTGAACAGCCGATCACCCTGAGTGGCAAATTGTTGCTTCCCGCGACGTTCGACCGCCTGCCCGAATCCGGCGAACTGCATGCCGAAATGCACACTGCTCAGGTACCCAATCCGCTGGATGTTCAGCTGAGCTGGCAGGCGACAGAAGGCGTGCTGACGCTGACCGAAAAGGGCAGCGAACATCCGCTGGCGATGTTGCCGTGGCAGCTTAATGGCCAATCGTTGCAGATTGCACAAGGCCAGTGGCGTTGGCCTTATGCTGCACAACCGCTGGCAGGCGGCGTTAATATCACGTTCAGCGACTGGACGAAGACTTTTGATCAAACCAATATTACCGCGCGCCTGAATGTGCTGACCCAGGGGCACAACGGCAAAGCCAACGTCGTGCTGACGATGGGGCCGGGGCGTATCGGGCTGCTCGACAGTAATCTGGATTTCCGGCTGACCGGTCAGGCAAATTTACAGGCGACGTCCCTGAGCGCGTCGCTGCCCGGCGTACTCAGCGGTTCGGTGCTGAACCCGACGCTGGCGCTGAAAAGCGGATCCCTGTTGCGTGCATGGGGCAAACCCATGACGAATCTCACCATCACGGACGCGCGCTGGCCGCTGGCGGGTGTGAAAGTGTCGGCGCAGGGCGTAAGCGGGCCGTTGCAGGCGATCCTCAAAGCCCGGCACAGCTACTGGGGAAAATTTGATTTACACCTGAACGGGAAATCGCAGGAATTCTGGCCGGACGCCGGACGCTGGGATTTCAACTACTGGGGCAATGGCCATCTGCCGCCGCTGAATGGCCGCTGGGATATGTCCGGCAAGGGCCAGTGGCATGATAACGTGATAAGCGTAAACAGTCTGTCTACCGGATTTGCCCGCTTACATTACGGCATCGTCGATGTGGAGGCGCCGCGCCTGACGCTTGAACAACCCTTTGTCTGGCAGAGGCCGATACCGGAACGTTTCAAAAAGCAGTATCCGGATCTGCCGACGGTATTTAAAGGCGACATCAAACTGGTTGCCAAAAAAATCGCCTTTGATAACGGCGGTTATCTGCCCCCTGCGACCCTGACGTTACAGCTCAGCGGCGATACGCCGTCACATTTCAATATGAACGGATCGCTGGATGCCAAACCGATCGGCCCGATCCGCCTTACCGGCCGTTGGGACGGCGAGCGTTTACGCGGTGAAGGCTGGTGGCCGAAACAACAGCTGACCGCCTTCCAGACGCTGCTCACGCCGGATTTCAACATCAAATTACGTGAAGGATCTTTCTACGCGCAGTCGGCATTCTCCGCCGCGCGCGGACAGGGCTTTATCGCCGGTGGCCACTGGGTGGTAAAAAACGGCGGCATGTGGCTGAAAGACGGCGATCTGAGCGGGCTGGATTTCAGCCTGCCATATCGGCTGAAAGACGCGGTCTGGCAACTGGGCGTTAAACAACCCGTTACGCTGCGCATTGGTGAGGTGAACAATCTCATTACCATGAACAATATTACGGCGGATTTGCAGGGCAATTATCCGTGGAGTGAGGCGCAGCCGCTGACGCTGAGCAATCTGGGCGTGGACGCGCTGCGCGGGCATCTCAGTCTTTCGGCGTTGCGGATGCCGCAACATGATGCGGCGGTGCTTAAGCTGGAAAAAATCAATCTCAGCGAATTGTTTACCGCGCTGAAACCGAAGCAACTGGCGATGTCCGGTCTGATTTACGGCGAACTCCCTCTTTATGTCGATAATCCTAAATGGATTATTCACAACGGCTGGATCAAAAACGACGGTGGTCTGACCCTGCGCCTCGACCAGCAGTTCGCCGATGCGATGGCGAGCGGTAATTTCGCCAATGGGCTGGTGATTGGTCTGCTGCGCTACCTGGAAATCAGCCGCTCTGAAGCGCAGGTGAGCCTGGATAATCTCGGCGAACTGACCATGGCGGCGAAAGTGGACGGTGTGAATTACACCGATAACAGCCACGGTGGTGAGAAAGAAAAACGCGAAATCGTGCTCAATTACACCCATCAGGAAAATATCTATCAGCTGTGGCGCAGTTTGCGCTTTGGCGACAATCTTCAGGAATGGTTGCAGCAACAGATCGCTTTGCCGGCCAATTCGCTATCGAAAAGCCCCGCTGCAACCGGGCAGAAAGAGGAAAAAACCTTGAGGAAGGAACAATGAAATTGCGACTTATCGGCCCGAGTCTGGCACTGAGCATCATGATGCTCAGTGGCTGCGTGCCGCGTATCGAACTGGCTGCGCCGAAAGAGCCGATCACTATCAACATGAACGTCAAAATCGAGCACGAGATCCACATCAAAGTGGATAAAGACGTCGAGAATCTGCTGAAAAGCCAGAACGACCTGTTCTAGGAGCGCACATGTCCAGAGCCTTTATAAAACGAATCAGCCTCACGCTGCTCACTACCGGCTTGCTGCTGTGCGGTCAGGCGTACGCGCTGACGCTCGGAGAAGCGAAGCAACAGGGGCTGGTCGGCGAAACGCTGTCCGGCTATCTGGCACCGGTGAAGCAGGATGCACAAAGTATCGAATTTGCCACGCGCATCAACGATGCACGCAAACAGCAGTATCAGCAAGTCGCCCAGGATAATCAGGTCACCACCGATGATGTCGCCAAACTCGCGGGACAAAAGCTGGTCGCCAGAGCCGGAAAAGGCGAATGGGTGCGCGGGATTAATGGGAAGTGGTTGCAGAAGTGATCGGTTAAGTCATCATAAAAAAGACATAAAAAAGCGCGCTTTTCAGCGCGCAAGAGGATTTTCACAACAACATCGAAGCGGGTTTCAGACACAGATTTTAAAGAGAGTAGACCGCGCTCTGATTGTGAAAATTATGCCGCAGCCAGCTCTTTAATTGCTGCGTCGATGGCTGCTTTTGCATCAGTCTGTGCTTTGGTCGCTACTTCAGGACCGTACGCGATACCTTCGGCGTAAACGAACTCTACGTCGCTCATGCCCAGGAAGCCCAGGAACAGAGACAGGTAAGGGGCAACCAGATCGCTTGGGGTATCTTTGTGGATACCACCACGGCTGGTCAGCACGATTACGCGTTTGCCTTTCACCAGACCTTCAGGGCCTTTCTCGGTGTATTTGAACGTCACGCCAGCACGGGCAACCAGGTCAAAGTAAGTTTTCAGCTGAGTCGGGATGTTGAAGTTGTACATTGGTGCCGCGATAACGATCACGTCATGCGCCTGCAGTTCGTCGATCAGGGTGTCAGACAGCGCCAGCGCTTCTTCCTGACGTGGTGACAGCGGAGCATCGGAAGGACGCAGTGCGCCAACCAGTTCACCATCGAGTACCGGGATCGGGTCAGCGGCCAGGTCACGAACAGTTACGGTAGAACCGCTGTTGGCAGCCTGATACTGGGCGACAAGGTAATCAGCCAGTTGGTTAGACTGAGAGAAGTTAGCCAGAATGCTTGATTTCAGGACGAGTACTTTGCTCATGAGAGAGTTCCTTAACTGTGTGATACATAGGGATGCGCTTGGTTATAACCAGTCCGCCCCCGGAATGGAACTTACTTTATTCACAAAGCTTATGCAGTGATAGCGCAATATTTAGAGACCCTTCATCGATTTTTTTGAACAAGTTATAAAAGGCTAAAAAATTCGAGTTTTCTTCATCCTCAACAGCTTGTGTTAACATATCAGCAAACAGGCAAGCGTTAACCCGCCTCAAATCATTTCAAATTCAGCCGTCCCCTCTTTATCGACAGCGGTTCGTCTGACTTGCAACAAGGAATATCGAACGTGAAATCACCGCTCGCGGCATTATCAGCGCAGTTAGACGGGCTGATGCTACGTGACCGGCAACGTCTGCAACGTCGTTTGCAGGGTGCCAAAAAGACCTTTAACGAAAACGCCAATCCTCAGGCGACTGATGCGCTCAGCGCCGAAATTCAGGCTGCAATCGACGAAAGCCGTAAAAAAGTCAGCTCACGTGAAGCGTCACGACCAAAGATCAGCTATCCGGAGAATCTGCCGGTCAGCCAAAAGAAAGAAGACATTTTTAACGCCATCCGTGACCATCAGGTGGTGATCGTCGCGGGTGAAACCGGCTCGGGTAAAACCACGCAGATCCCAAAAATTTGTATGGAGTTAGGGCGCGGTATCAAAGGCGTGATCGGCCATACGCAGCCGCGTCGTCTGGCAGCGCGTACCGTAGCCAACCGTATTGCCGATGAGCTCGATACCACGATGGGTAACACCGTCGGCTATAAAGTCCGCTTTAACGATCAGGTCAGCGAGAATACGCTGGTCAAGCTGATGACCGACGGTATTCTGTTGGCGGAAATTCAGCAGGACCGCATGCTGATGCAGTACGACACGCTGATCATCGATGAAGCGCATGAACGTAGTCTGAACATCGACTTTATCCTCGGTTATCTGCGCCAGCTGTTGCCGAAACGCCCGGATCTGAAAGTCATCATTACCTCGGCGACCATCGATCCGCAGCGCTTTTCGCGCCATTTCAACAATGCGCCGATCATTGAAGTGTCAGGCCGCACTTATCCGGTCGACGTGCGTTATCGCCCGATTGTTGATGACGCCGATGACACCGACCGTGACCAGCTGCAGGCGATTTTTGACGCGGTGGATGAGCTTGGCCGCGAAAGTATGGGCGATATCCTGATTTTCATGAGCGGTGAGCGTGAAATCCGCGATACCGCCGATGCGCTGAACCGTCTGGCCTTGCCGCACACCGAGATCCTGCCGCTGTATGCCCGATTGTCGAACAGCGAGCAGAATCGTGTGTTCCAGTCGCATTCCGGCCGCCGTATTGTGCTGGCGACCAACGTGGCAGAAACCTCACTGACGGTGCCAGGCATCAAGTACGTTATCGATCCCGGCACGGCACGCATCAGCCGGTACAGCTTCCGCACCAAAGTGCAGCGCCTGCCGATCGAGCCGGTATCGCAGGCTTCCGCCAACCAGCGTAAAGGCCGTTGCGGCCGTGTTTCTGAGGGGATCTGTATCCGTCTTTATTCGGAGATGGATTTCCTCTCGCGCCCTGAATTTACCGACCCGGAAATTCTGCGCACGAATCTGGCGTCTGTCATTTTACAGATGACTTCGCTGGGGCTTGGCGATATCGCCGCGTTCCCGTTCGTCGAAGCGCCGGATAAACGTAATATTCAGGACGGCGTGCGTCTGCTCGAAGAACTGAACGCTATCAATAACGCCGTCGATGGCCGCTATTCTCTGACGCCGCTTGGCCGTCAGCTGGCTCAGTTGCCGGTGGATCCACGTTTGGCACGCATGGTGCTGGAAGCGCAGAAAAACGGCTGTGTACGCGAAGTGATGATCATTACGTCGGCGTTGTCGATTCAGGATCCGCGCGAGCGTCCGATGGACAAACAGCAGGCGTCCGACGAGAAACATCGTCGGTTTGCCGATAAAGATTCCGACTTCCAGGCGTTCGTGAATTTGTGGGACTACCTGAAAGAACAGCAAAAAGAACTGAGCTCGGCGCAATTTCGCAAACTGTGCCGCAGCGATTTTCTTAACTATCTGCGCGTGCGCGAATGGCAGGATATCTACACCCAGCTGCGTCAGGTCGTGAAAGAACTTGGACTGCGGATCAACAGTGAACCGGCGGATTATCGCAGCATTCACTGCGCGCTGTTGACCGGGTTGCTGTCGCACATTGGCCAGAAAGACGCGGATAAACAGGAGTATACCGGTGCCCGTAATGCCCGCTTTGCGGTGTTCCCTGGCTCCGGTTTATTTAAGAAGCCACCAAAATGGGTGATGGTCGCCGAACTGGTGGAAACCAGCCGCCTGTGGGGGCGCATCGCCGCGCGTATCGAACCAGAATGGATCGAACCGCTGGCGCAGCATCTGGCGAAAAGCAGTTACAGTGAACCGCATTGGGAAAAAGCGCAGGGCGCGGTGATGGCAACGGAAAAAGTCACGCTGTACGGCCTGCCGATTGTTGCGGCGCGCAGCGTTAACTATGGCACCATCGATCCGGTCGTGTCGCGCGAGCTGTTTATCCGTCATGCACTGGTGGAAGGTGACTGGCAAACACGTCACGCATTCTTCCGCGCTAATCTGCGTTTACGTAGCGAAGTCGAGGAGCTGGAACACAAATCCCGCCGCCGCGACATTCTGGTGGATGAAGAGACGCTGTTCCTGTTCTACGAACAGCGCGTCGGCATGGACGTCGTTTCAGGCCGCCACTTCGATACCTGGTGGAAAACGCAGCCGCAGGACAGCCTGAACTTCGAAAAAAGCATGCTGATCAAAGAGGGCGCGGGGAATATCAGCGCCCATGATTACCCGAATTTCTGGCATCAGGGCAACATCAAACTGCGGGTCACCTATCAGTTTGAACCGGGCACTGATGCCGACGGTGTGACGGTGCATATCCCGCTGCCTCTGCTTAATCAGGTCAGCGAAGAAGGTTTTGACTGGCAGATCCCCGGTATTCGTCGCGAGCTGATTATGGCGCTGATTAAATCACTGCCTAAGCCGTTACGCCGTAACTTTGTTCCTGCGCCAAACTATGCGGATGCGCTGATGGGGCGCATCAAACCGTTCGAAATGCCATTGCTGGATGCGATGGAACGAGAATTGCGTAAGATGAGCGGAGTGACGTTGTCACGCGAAGACTGGCAGCTGGATCAGGTCCCCGATCATCTTAAAATGACGTTCCGCATTGTTGATGATAAAAACAAAACGTTGCGTGAAAGCAAAGACCTGACGGCGCTGAAATCCGGCCTGAAAGAGCAGGTGCAGCAAACGCTTTCCGCCGTAGCTGATGACGGCATCGAGCAGCGTGACCTGCACGTCTGGAGTTTCGGCACGTTGCCGGAACGTTATGAGCAAAAGCGCGGTGGCTATGAAGTAAAAGCCTATCCGGCAATTGTTGATGAAAAAGACAGTATCGCCATCCGCTTGTTTGACAGCGAACTTGAACAGCAACAGGCCATGTGGGGCGGGATGCGCCGTTTACTGCTGCTGAACATTCCGTCACCGATTAAATATCTGCATGACAAACTGCCTAACAAAGCCAAACTCGGTCTGTATTTTAACCCGTACGGTAAAGTGCTTGATTTAATTGACGACTGTATCTCATGCGGTATCGACAAACTCATCGCTGAATCCGGTGGATTAGTCTGGCGCGAAGAGGATTTCGCAAAACTGCATGAGCACGTACGCGCTAATCTCAACGATGCCGTGGTACAAATCGCCATTCAGGTCGAGCAGATCCTGACCACCGTTTTCAACATCAACAAACGGCTGAAGGGGCGGATTGATATCACTATGGCGCTCGCGCTTTCTGATATTAAATCGCAGATGTCAGGGCTGATTTACCGTGGTTTTGTTACGCAAAACGGCTGGAAACGTCTGCCGGATACATTGCGATACCTCCACGCTATCGAGCGTAGGATGGATAAACTGGCGATGGATCCGCATCGTGACCGTGCGCAGATGCTCAAAGTAGAAAGCATCCAGAAACAGTGGCAGCAGTGGCTGAATAAACTGCCGCCGGTGCGACAGCAAAGTGAAGACGTGAAAGAAGTGCGCTGGATGATCGAAGAGCTGCGCGTCAGCTACTTCGCGCAGCAGCTGGGGACGCCGTATCCGATTTCGGATAAAAGGATCCTTCAAACCATGGAACAGCTGGTGTAGTGATACATTAAAAAACCGCCATTGGCGGTTTTTTTGTCTCTGAGATTGGGTACACCCTGAGGATTACTGAGTCGCAGGCGTTGTCGGTGTGCTCGCAGCGATCGCGCCGGAAGAGAGTGTATTCAGCGCATCGCGAATCGCAGGAACGGCCAGCGCGCGGTTATCGGCCAGATATCTGTCCTGCGCCGCGGGGGCTGAACTTTGAATCGCCACCAGAGACCAGCCGTCAGCATTTTTGAGCAGTAACGGTGAACCGCTGTCGCCTGGCAGCGTGTCACAACGGTGCGATAATACTCCCGGTTGTGCCCATCCGGTGACCAGACAATCCTGATGCACATACAAATCATCCAGATGATCTTCAGGGTATCCAGCCTGGGTTACTTTCCGACCTTCCTTTTTGAGAAGGGCGGTGAGAATGTCACGCGATCCTTCCCACAAAGGCAGCGGCTTAATCGGTAATGCCAGCTTTTCGTCAGTCAGACGGATCAGCGCAAAATCATAAGACGCCGCTTTTGGCGGCACAATCCACCCGTCGCCATCGGCTTTCAGTTTTTTGCCTAATGCAGGGTCCACCAGCGTTTGCAGCGCAGTAATTTGATAACGCCATTTCTGATTATGAGAAATAAAACGCAAGGCGATGACTTTATCGATATTACCCGGCGGCGCGAGGACGCAGTGACCGGCGGTTAAGGCCAGATGTTTGGAAATCAGGGTGGCGGTACATAAATTACCGCTGGCGGTTTCAATTTGCCCGATAGCCTGCCACGGCCAGTGCGATGCATTCGCAACGGGCTGGCGCTGATCGTGACCAAAAAACAGGGCGGTTTTTTCTTTTACGGAAATTGAAGGTGCGTCGTCGTCTGCATCATCCGGGGAATCAGCATGGGCGAGGGAACTGGCGGTAAAACAGAAAAAGCACAAAAACAAAGGTAATGCGATGCGCATAACATTCTGACCTTGAAAACAGGGAGAACCCGTAAACCCGTTATTATGGAAAGATTATAGACGGTTATCTTTGGACATGGATATATTTGTCTGAAAACTCACTCTTTTTAGCAGATAACGAGCATCATCTCAGCGGGCTTCAAAACTTCAGAAGTAGAAGAACAGGGTTATCAGACCGCAAAGGATCAGAGAGCACAGGGTGATTTCGAACAGGTAGCGGCGCAGCATCTTCCATCAGTACCTCAAGATAGAAACCGGAGAAAAAAACACCCGGCGAACCGGGTGTTAAATCATCAGTCTTGATAATGGTGAGTGGATACGCTCACAAAGACTTCTTGGTACGTCTTATGCCGCTGGGGTAGCTTTTGCAGCCGGAGCAGCTTTCTTAGCATGTTTCACGTGTTTTTTAGCAGCCTGGGCTTTCTGAGCTACTGGTGCTGCTTTCTTAGCGTGTTTCACGTGTTTTTTAGCAGCCTGAGCTTTCTGAGCTACTGGTGCTGCTTTCTTAGCGTGTTTTTTGTGTTTTTTAGCAGCCTGAGCTTTCTGAGCTACTTTCTTATGAGTCTTGTGTTTGGTTACGTGCTTGGTAGCAGGGGCAGCCGTCGTCGTTGCTGTTGCAGCTGGCGCTGGAGTTGCAGTAGTTTCAGCAGCGAAAGCGACAGAAGACAGGCCCATTGCAGCGGCTACAACCAGAGCTAATACTTTTTTCATGTGTCATTCCTCAAGAATTTTAGTTTATGTGTCTGCCCCACTGCGGGGCCGGTGAGAGAATAATAGGCGTGAGGAATGAGGCTGTCCGTGAGTGATTGGTTTCGGCGTGTAACGGAATGTACAAGGGGGAATTCAATAACAACAAGGTGTTATCTTTGGGTTTCAACTTTAAGGTCAAGACCTTGGGCTCGCCGCCCAAACTGGCCCAAAGGACGCGTAAACGCGCGCCCTCTGGACTCCCGCGTTTTTATAAAACACGTGCCATGCATCCCGGCTATGTTTCAGAAACTCCCGCTGTTGCCGCAAAATCCCGCCGCTGCACGGTGCCCTCCGGTCGGGTTACAACCCGCGCAAAAAACGCGCGGTTTTCCACCTCTTCCTCCGGCGTGATTTTTGAAAGCGGCCAGAGCTTTTTAGGTCACAACTTCACCCACTCGGATCATTTCAAAAAACCAAATACGTTGTGCAAACTTTCTTTTTGTTTTTTTAAAATCCTGAGATGGCGCGTGTTTTAAAAAGCGGGGAGGAATCCAAAGGAGGGAAAGCACTTCCCTCCTTTGGGCGGTTTCGGCACAGTGAAATAAGCGATCACTGCAATTGAGAAACCGAAATATTCTCGAGCTTATTTTAAAGCCGATTTTGCAGAGGCATCTGTATCGGAAAACCGAAACTCTCCCGATCAGCTTTCAAACCCCGCGCTTGTCGGTGATACGCCCACCCATTACAGGTATCGATTTTCCAAATGAGCCCTGAAATACGCCGGATTTAACGTTTCCCCGGTGGCGTTCTTCATCAACTGGTCAGTGGTAAACCGGCTCCCATGCTGCCAGATATTCTGCTGTAACCACTGGAACAACGCCGTCAGGTCGCCGCGGGCGATATCATCTTGCAAGGTCGGGATTGCTTTATTGGCGCACTGGAACAGCTGTGCAGCATACATCGCGCCGAGTGTGTAAGTCGGGAAGTAGCCAAAGCCGCCGTCGGTCCAGTGGATATCCTGCATACAGCCGTCCCGGTAATTTCCAACGGTATCAATGCCCAAATATTCCTTCATCTTGCTGTTCCATAAGCCAGGAATATCATCGACTTCAATTTCGCCTTCCATCAGCGCTTTTTCGATCTCATAACGCTGAATCACGTGAGCCGGATAGCTAAGTTCATCAGCATCTACACGGATGAAGCCCGGCTGGACGCGCTGGTTCAGCTTCATGAAGTTACTTTCATCCAGACCCGGACGTTGACCGAACTGCTCAATGACCAGCGGATAGACGGATTTAAGGAAAGGTTCGCTGCAACCGAGCTGCATTTCAAACAACAGGCTCTGGGATTCGTGAACCCCCATGGAACGCGCGTTAGAAACCGGCTGGCCAAGCCACTCCTTTGGCAGGTTTTGCTCGTAACGTGCATGACCGGTTTCATGAATCACACCCATCATGGCGCTGAGGAATTCATCTTCGTTATAGCGTGTGGTAATGCGCACATCTTCAGGCACGCCGCCGCAGAACGGGTGGGCGCTGACGTCCAGACGACCTGCGTCGAAATTAAAGCCCAGACGGCCCATCACTTTCAGGCCGAGCTGACGCTGTTTCTCGATGTCAAAGGGCCCCTGCGGTGCAATGCGGCTTTCTGTTTTCTGCTTCTCGACCACGGTCTGCAACAAATCCGGCAGCCAGGTTTTCAGATCCCCGAACAGCGTGTCGAGTTTCTGCGACGTCATGCCCGGTTCGTACAAATCGAGCAGGGCGTCGTAGCGGCTGATACCCGCGGCGTCAGCGCGGAACTGCGCTTCTTCACGGCTGAGTTTCACCACCTCTTTCAGGTTTTCCGCAAAACCTTCCCAGTCGTTGGATTTACGCTGAATGCGCCAGGCTTGCTCGCAGCGCGCACCGGCCAGCGATTTTGCCTGCACCAGACTTTCAGGCAGCAGAGCCGCCTGCTGGTAATGACGACGCATTTCGCGCAGGTTGGCCTGTTCCACGTCGTTAAGCTGCTCGCCGCTGGCCTGTTCCAGCCATTCACCGACTTGCTTCGCCGTGAGTATCTGATGCGTCAACACGCTCAGTTCCGCAAGGGCTTCTGAACGCGCCTGTCCGCCCTGTGGCGGCATCATGGCCGCAGCATCCCAGCCGGCAATCGCAGATAAATGGCCGAAACGGGATAAACGGGCGAAGGTGTCGTGCAATTTTTTATACGCGATGGTCATTATTAGCTCCCTTCATGGTGTGGGTCGGACTGTTCTACAGCCAGATTGAAAGTCGGTTTTACCGGCCAGCTGAAACGCATGCTGGCACCGCCCAGCGGGCTGCTATCGACGGCGACGCGGCCCTGATAGGCGACGGCAATAGAATGTACGATGGCCAGTCCCAGCCCGCAGCCGCCGGTGGCGCGGTCACGGCTTGGGTCAAGACGTACAAATGGCTCGAAGATGCGCAGACGTGCTTCCGGCGGAATACCCGGCCCGTCGTCTTCAACCTGTAAACAGGCGGTTTCGCCGTCCAGCCACAGGCTGATGCGCAACGTTTCCTGCGAATAGCGCAGTCCGTTGTTGACTAAGTTATCCAGCACGCGCTCCATCAGCCGCAAATCTACACCGCCGAAATCGATGTTTTGCGGTGAATCGTAGGCGATGCTGCGCCCGGTGTTTATGAGCCGGAAATCGTCCACTTTGTCTTCAAGCCAGTCGGCCAGATTCACTTTTTCGAGATGCAGCGCGACCTGCGGGCGATCGAGGCGCGCGTAGGTCAGCAGTTCGTCGATCAACGCTTCAAGCTGGCCGATATCACGGTTAATGGCGTTTTGTTCAGATTCAGGCAGGTTTTCACTGATCGCCAGCCGGTAACGCAGGCGCACCAGCGGGGTACGAAGTTCGTGGGCGATGCCGTCGATCAGCTGTTTCTTACTGGCGATCAGCGTGCTGATGTTGTCCGCCATCTGGTTGAACGCCACGCCGACCCGCGTCAGGCTCGAGGCGGAATCAAAATTCACCCGTTCATCAAGATGTCCGTTGCCCAGGCGCAACGCCGAGTTCTCGAGGCGCAGCAAATCCTGCCAGTGCGGGCGCATCCACAGAAAGACCGGCAGCGCCAGCGACAGGCCGATGATCATCAGCAGCGCGAGATCCAGCAGCCGCATTTCGTGCATATAGAAAAGATAGGGGATCGGGCCGACCACCAGTACGTAATGGCTGCGCGGCACGCGCTGAATAAAGGTGTATTCATCATCGAGGGCAATGATTTCGCCGTCTTTGAGGCGTTTATCCAGTTCGGGGCTGAGTTTGCGTTTGCCGAGCGGTTCGATGTGCAGTTTGAATGACAGGTTAAGATCCAGCGTATTGATGGTCTTATTCCAGTCTTTGATCGGAATTTCCCTGAGTTCGCTGCGCATCAGATACAGCGAGCTTTTCATCAGGTCATTCATGGACTGACGGCCGGTGCGCTCGGCGGTGACTTTGTACACCAGCCCGACGAGCATCGCCATGACCATAAAACAGACCAGCAGTAACAGAAAGAACTGGACGAAAAGCTTTCTCATTCCGTCAGTGACTCCCAGGCGTTCGGGGCAAACAAATAGCCTTTATTGCGCACCGTTTTGATACGGAAAGGTTCAAGGGTGTTGTCGTAAAGCTTGCGGCGCAGGCGGGAAATTGCCACGTCGATGCTGCGATCCAGCCCGTCGTAGCTCACGCCGCGCAGGTTTTTCAGCAGCGCTTCGCGATCCATAATGCGCCCGGCGTGCGTTGCCAGCTCCCACAGCAAATCAAAGTCAGAGGTCGACAGCACAATGGTTTCATCCACCAGCGTTACCTGACGGTTGACCGGGTCAATACACAACTGACCGAAGTGCAGGGCGTTGCCGCTGGTCAGCGTCTGAACCGGTTGTTCATTTTGCGTAGATTGCGACGGATTCTGTCGCAGGTGCAGCCGTAGTCTCGCCAGTAAGACAGCGGGCGGCGTGGTTTTCAGGATGTAATCGCTGGCGCCCATTTCCAGTGACAGAATGTGGTTCATGTCGCTGTCGAGCGAAGTCAGCAGGACAATCGGGCCGGGAAACACCGGGCGCAAATCACGGCATAGCGTCATGCCATCTTTGCCGGGCAGCATGATATCCAGCAGCACCAGATCGGGTTTTTCTTTCTCTATTCTTGCCTGCGCCGTATCGCCGCGGGGTTCAACCAGCACGTCGATATCATGTTTGCCTAAATAGGCGGCAATCAGGTTGCCGACTTCAGCATCATCTTCTACAAAAACGATTTTATTCATTGGCTTGCTGCTGTTAAAAATCCGGTGGTTAGCATAGCGTGAGCGCGCGGCGGACGCTATGGGACGTAATGACTCTTGCGGCATGAATTCCACAATTCGGGGGATTCTGGCGACAAAATCTGAATTTTGGGTGTTTGTGCTTTCAGCCTACTACAGTCACACAATGAAAGCGCCTGAACCGACTGGAAAAGTATCGGTGAACTATGCCATTATACAGAGGAATAATTGTGTCTATATGCATTGATTTGCGGAATAAATCCGAGCACACCTTCGCACGTTCAACTCAGACGTTCAATGGCTAGACCCTGACCAGGAAGAGGAAGAGGGGATGAATGAAAACCGCCTGGTACCCGATGCGCGCAGTCAGAAAGCATCCTTTGACTATATGGAATATTTGTCCGCATCCTGCAAAAAGAAATGGAGTTTCGTTGACGCCATTTATGGTGTAATGCCGTTTTTCGGCATGGTATTGAAATCCCGCTCTCAAAAAGATAAATCGAAACAAGAGTCTCTGCGGGCGCTGGCACTTCAGGTGGTTTCCACTCAGGTCAGCGATGAAACCAATATCGTTCGTCTGATAGAACTGGCAGAACAGCAGGGCATGTACAACATCGATATTACGCTCCCGTATTCCCTGACTGACGATCAGCTGACGGCGATTAAAGTCGAGTGTAAACATCTGGTACAACTCAGCCACAATAATGATCATTTACTTGTGCAGATAATGCAGATGCCGTCTCAGCATTGAGAAAATACTCTGTAACAGTTAATTGATAAATGAGTGACAAAAAGAAAGGCCGCGAAAGCGGCCTTTGTCATGTTGATTAAAACGTTTTTATTTCTTCAGATCGGCGCGCACATCTTTCACGTCCGAAGCTGATACCGGCGCCGCGGCATTTCCCCAGCTGTTACGAATGTAGGTCAGCACATTTGCCACGTCTGCATCGCTCATATTGGCATCAAATGACGGCATCGATGGCGCCGTCGGTTTAGTGTCGGTGGCGACCGGGCGGCTGCCCGCGAGCACCACGTGAATAAGTGACGTCGCGTTGGTCTGATTAATCAGAGCAGAATCCGCCAGGCGCGGGAACAATCCTTCCTGACCTTTGCCGTCTGGTGTGTGGCACGCAGAACAACGGTCGGCGTAGATATGTTTACCGGCAGTCATAGCGCTGTCATTGGTTTTCACCGGTTCCGGCGCACGGTTGCCGCTGTCATGGCCGCTGTCTTTGAGATACACCGCGACGGCTTTCAGATCCGCATCCGTCCAGTGTTGCGACGAATTGGTCACTTCTTCCGCCATCGGGCCGGAGGCGATATCAAAGCGGTTTACACCGGTTTTGAGATATTGCATCAGATCTTCCTGCGTCCAGTTGCCGATACCGGTGTGCTTATTGCTGGTGATATCCGGTGCGACCCAGTTTTCGACCACCGCACCCTGCAGGAACTCGCTGTCTTTATCACCGCCGATGATGTTTTTCGGTGTGTGACAGGTGCCGCAGTGTCCCAGTCCTTCAACGATGTACGCGCCGCGATTCCATTCTGCGGATTTATCCATCTGCGGTTTGAATTCGCCTTTGTTGAAGTTCAGCCAGTTCCAGCCCATCAGGCTGGTGCGCACATTGAACGGGAACGGCAGCTGGTTGGTTTCAACTTCGTGATGCACCGGTTGCAGGGTTTGCAGATACGCCCAGATGGCGGCGTTATCATCACGGGTCACTTTGGTGTACGCAGTAAAAGGCATCGCGCCATACAGACGCTTGCCACCGTGGCCGATACCTTCAGACATGGCGCGCTGGAAGTCATCAAAGCTCCATTTACCAATACCGGTTTCCGCATCCGGCGTGATGTTCGCGCCGACTAAACGGCCAAACGGCGTTTCGATCGGCACGCCACCGGCGAAGGGTTTGGCGTCCGGCGTCGAGGCCGTGTGGCATGCCGCGCAGTCACCGACCGTTGCCAGATAGCGACCACGTTCAACCTGTTCAAAAGAGCCGTCGCCCGCCGCATGCGCCAGACCTGACACGCTCAGCGCCAGTAATCCGAGTGAGAATGAGGTTAAGTTCTTCATGCAATCATCTCTCCCGGCTTTTTCAGGTAGTAATTACGGATCGCGTAAGCCGCTTTAAATGCCAGCGCGCCGACGGTGCCGGTCGGGTTATAACCTGGATTTTGCGGGAAGGCGGAGGCGCCGACCACAAACAGGTTGGGTACGTCCCAGACTTGCAGGTGTTTGTTCACCGAACTGGTAGACGGATCCGCGCCCATCACAAATCCGCCGACCACGTGTGAAGACTGATAAGGCGTGCCGTTCCAGTGGCCTTTCATCGGGTTTGCGACCAGTTGACGCGGGTTCATCGCTTTGGCGATCTCGGCGACTTTACCGGTGCAATACGCGGCCATTTTCAGGTCGTTCTCAGGGAAATCGAAGGTGACGCGCAACAGCGGGCGGCCAAGACGATCTTTGTAGTTTGGATCGAGTGAAAGATAGTTGGTTTTGGTGGTGTAGCTGCTGGCCTCGCAACCTATCGACATCGAGCTGAGATAGTTGGCCACCGTGGCCTTTTTCCACTCGGATCCCCATTTCGGCGTACCCGGTGGCACAGGGCGATAGCCGATTGGCGCGCCGCCGATTGGCGTAACGCGGATGCTGCCGCCGCCGAAGAAACCTAAACCGCTGTGATCGAAGTTATCGTTGTTGAAATCGTCGATGCCCATCCCGACCGCGCCTGCGCCGATGAACGGGTTGAAGTTTTTGTCATCGAAGAACAGCTGCACACCGTTGGCGGTCTGATAGGCGTAGTTACGGCCGGTAGTGCCGGAAAGGCTGACCGGATCGTAAGGTTTACCGATGCCGGAGAGCAGCATCAGGCGCACGTTTTCGAAGGTGAACGCGCTGACGATAACCAGATCCGCCGGTTGTTCCCACTCGTCGCCGGAGGAGTCGATGTAAACCACGCCGGTGGCGCGTTTACCGGTGGAATCGGTCAGTACCTGCATGACTTCACAATTGGTGCGCGCTTCGAAATTCTCTTTGCGGATCAGTGCCGGTAACACGGTGGTGATGGCGCTGGCTTTCGAGTAGTTGGCACAGCCGTAGTTGGTGCAGAAACCGCAGTAAGTACAGGGCCCCATTTTCACGCCGAGCGGGTTGGTGTACGGCTCTGAAATTAGCGAAGAGGGTACCGGGAACGCTTTGTAACCCATATTGCGCGCGGCTTCGGCGAACAGCGTCGGGCCATAAGGTTGTTCCATCGGGCGGGTCGGATACTCAATCGAACGCATACCTTCGTACGGATTGCCGCCTTCGTGATGCTCGCCTTTCACGTTGCTGGCTTTCCCTGAGACCCCGGCCAGACGTTCGAATGACGCGTAGTGTGGCTCCATTTCGTCCCAGTCGGTGCCCCAGTCCTGTAACACCAGCTCTTCGGGAATGGCATTTGCGCCGTAACGTTCGGTCAGATGGCTTTTCAGGCGGAACTCATCCGGCTGGAAGCGGAAGGTGATGCCCGCCCAGTGGTTGCCTGCGCCGCCGGTACCGTTGCCCGGATGGAACGAACCCCATTCGCGCATCGGCAGCGCGGTTTGCGCCGGATTGTTACGGATGGTGATGGTGTTCTGGCGGGTGCGTAACATCAGTTCCTGGCGCGAGTTGTAGCGCAGTTCATCGGTTACGGTAGCCACGTTAAAATCGCGTGCGGTATCGCGCCACGGGCCGCGTTCGATCGCCACCACGTTGAGACCTTCGTCGCACAGTTCATTGGCGATGATGGATCCGGCCCAGCCGAGCCCGATCACCACCACATCAGTTTTGGGTAATTTCTTTGCCATAATAGTGTTCTGCCCTTAGCTCTTCATTTTCCATGCGTCGCCGCCTGAAATACTCAGCGGTTCCAGATCGAGTTTCTGGTTATGTTTGCCGACATATTCACGGTAGTCGTAGCGTGCGCCGGGGAAGCCCAGCATTTTCCACGACACCATGTTGCGGTTACCGCCATAAATCGGATCCGCAAAGAATCCTTCCATGGTGTTTTTCAGCGCAATGGCGAAGAACAATTTGGAATCGATCCCATCGAGAGCCATTTTTCCGCTTTCCAGACCGGACAGAATTTCATCCTGCTGGTTGCCGGGCAGATCTTTGAATAATTTTTGATGTTGCGACTGAGCATATTTATCCAGCGCCGCCAGACCGAGGCGGTAGCGCTGCTGGGGAACCAGAGGTGACTGATCGCCTTGTTCCGGCGTGCCTTCCTGGAAAGGGCCTTCCATGTAGAGGCGGGCGTAGGTGCCGTAAAAACCGGCCAGCTGACGGTCAATAAACACCGCGCATCCGGCATCTTTGCCGCCCACGCTGAGATCGTCGGCAGGTATCAGACGGTCAACGATGGCTTCCATGGTCGCGGCTTCGGCATCGGTGAAGAACGCCCAGCCGTCGTGGTCTATTTGCGGTGGCGGGCTGGCGTCGAAGGGGCTCCACACGGGCGTACCTTTGAGCGTCACCGCGTTTGCGGCCTTGGCCGCGCCGAGTACTGCTGAGGCTGCCGTGAACGAGAGAATTTGCCGGCGGGTCACCCCAGGCAAGGTTTTTTTGCTCATTTGTTTTCCCTGTTTGTTTTCCCTGTTCGGGATATATAACGCTTTAGAGGGCGGTAAATGGTGCAATCAACAACGCGCTGCAAAAGCAGTCGGGTGGCGTTGTGATAATGGTTAACATGCTAAGGATAAGTGAAAACTGACGGTAAAGATAAATGCAATGGATGTTAAAAATGTTATGAAATGTGTGTAAATGGTTTTTTATGTTGTAATTTTAGCCTCTAATTTGATGTTTGTTTACATTTTATCCGCGTCAATGATGAGGATAAAAGGGCGTTAAAAAAAACATAAAAGAGATGGCAGGGCTTTGTCATGTGGCGTTTCGTGGTCTGAAGGTTGAATTATGCTGCCTGTCAGGTAAGATCACTGTTCACTGGCAAAATGTGTAAGGCATGACAAACGTCACAGATTTCTTTCGAAAATTATTAAAGCGTTGCGCGGGGTCATCCTGCCTCTCTGTGCTTATCGCAGGGGGATCTGCTTTTTATGCTGTAAGCGCGTCTGCGCTGACGGCAGAATCCACTGAAACCCAGTCCCCGGTTTCAGCCCTCAGTTACGATCTTTCCGGTTTCCTTCCTGCCAGCGATGAACTGTCCGCGTTTAACACCGGTGCAGTCGGAAAACCTGCGCAGTTGCCGAGCCTCGGCAGTCAGTACATTAAAAACACTACCGGCCCGACCGCCACGGAAACGCAGCTGGCGACCACGCTGAAAGAGCTCGGCACCACCACCGCAGACAGCGATGACCCGTTGCGCCAGCAGGCGGAAAACATCGCCCTGAGTCAGGCGGCAAAGCTGGTGCAAAAGGAAACCAGCAGTTTATTGTCACCGCTCGGCAACGTCAGCACTACGCTGGACGTCACCGGCCATAATCTTGACGGCAGCTCAGGCCAGCTGTTTAGCCCGCTCTACAATTCCGAAAACAATCTGGTGTACAGCCAGATAGGTTTACAGAGTGCGAGCGATGCCACGGTGGGGAATTTTGGCATCGGTCAGCGGATCAACACCGGCGCCTGGATGCTCGGGTACAACGCTTTTATCGATAACGATTTTGATCATCAGCTCACGCGTGGCAGTCTCGGCGCAGAGGCGTGGTCAGATTATCTGCGCTTCTCCACCAACTATTATCATCCGTTTTCATCCTACAAAGCAGACAGCAGCTCGTCGACCCAGCTGCGTCGTCAGGCGCGCGGTTACGACATCACCACCAAAGGCTATCTGCCATTTTACCGCCAGATCGGTGCCTCGCTGAGCTACGAGCAGTACTTCGGCGATCAGGTGGATTTGTTCGGCAACGGTACACGGCAGAGTAATCCGTCGGCGGTATCATTTGGACTGAACTATACGCCGGTACCGCTGGTGACGGTGATGGCGGAACATCAGGCAGGGCAGGACGGTGACAATCAGGATTTAGTGAAACTGACGCTGAACTACCGCCTGGGGGTACCGCTGGATCAGCAGCTGTCGGCGCGAAACGTCGCGGCGGCTCACTCGTTGCGTGGCAGCCGGATGGATATGGTAGATCGTAATAATATGCCGGTGATGGAGTTCAAACAGCGCAAAACGTTGTCGGTTTTCCTCGCCACGCCGCCGTGGACATTACAGCCTGGCGAAACCGTGCCGCTGAAATTACAGTTACGCGCGCTGAACCCGGTGGTGGCGCTGAGCTGGCAGGGCGATACGCAGGCGTTGAGTCTTACGCCGCCTGCTAATAACCGTAACGCCGAAGGCTGGAGCGTGATCGTGCCACAGTGGGATGATTCGCCGGAGGCGACTAACAGCTATCGCTTGTCGGTGACGGTGGAGGACAGTAAATCGCAGAAAGTGACGTCGAACTGGATAACCCTGACGGTTGCGCCGCCGCTGACCGCTCAGCCACAGTACGGTAATGACGCCGGTCTGAATTTCTAAAAACGTTTTTCTAATGATACTGATGGCCCTTCAATAGCAGAAAGGCCATAGCCATAACAAGCCGCGCACACCCGGTGCGCGGCCTCGCACGATCATTCCGTGAAGAAAGTCTGCTTCAATGCCCGTTCAACACCGCGCAACTCCGCCAGCCCGCGCAACCGTCCAATGGCGGAATAACCCGGATTGGTCTTCTTATTCAGGTCATCCAACATCTGGTGTCCGTGATCCGGACGCATCGGTATTGCCCGCAGATTGCCAGCCTTCCGGCGGGTTTGTTCTTCGGTCAGAATGGCTTTGATCACCGCGACCATATCCACATCACCATCCAGATGGTCGGCCTCGTGGAAGCTGCCCGGTACTTCTTCACGCTGGGTAGCGCGCAGGTGAATGAAGTGAACGCGGTCGGCGAAGGTGGTCATCATCTTCACTAAGTCATTATCTTCGCGCACCCCGTAAGAACCTGTGCAGAAGCAGAATCCGTTATGGATGCTGTCAACGGTGTCTTTCAGCCACTGCATGTCTTCGAGGGTGGAAACAATTCGCGGCAGGCCGAGGATAGGGCGGGGAGGATCATCCGGGTGCACCGCCAGACTCAGTCCACACTGCTCGGCGACCGGCACGATGCTGCGTAGAAAATGCGCCATGTTTTCACGCAGTTTGGCTTTGTCGATGCCGTCGTAGGTCGCCAGACGCGCGCGGAACTGCTCCAGCGTATAACCTTCTTCCGCACCCGGTAAACCGGCAATAATGTTGGCAACCAGCGTGTTTTTCTCATCCTGCGTCATCGCCGCGAAATACTCAGCGGCCAGCTTTTGTTCTTCAGCGCTGTAATCCGCTTTGGCGCCTTCGCGTTGCAGAAGGTGTAATTCGAAGGCGGCAAACGCGATGTGATCAAACCGCAGTGCGCGGGAGCCATCCGGCAGCAGATAGCCCAGATCAGTGCGCGTCCAGTCAAGAACCGGCATGAAATTGTAGCAGACGGTATCGATGCCACAGGCCGCCAGGTTACGGATGGATTGCTGATAGTTGGCAATGTGCTGCTCAACGTTGCCGCTGCGTGTTTTGATTTCTTCATGCACCGGAATACTTTCCACCACCGACCACGTCAGCCCCTTGGCTGCGAGTTCGGCCTGGCGTTTTTTGATTTCTTCAACCGGCCATACTTCACCATTGGGAATGTGGTGCAGGGCGGTGACAACACCGGTTGCGCCAGCCTGACGCACATCATCAAGTGATACCGGGTCTTTCGGGCCGTACCAACGCCATGTCTGTTCCATCTGTTTTCCTTAAATTTTTTGCTGATGTTTATCAATACAGTTGACGCATGACCGGTGATAAGTTCAATCTTAGGACACGGCATGGTCTGGTGGTCTGCTGGTCAGGCCACCAGACCGCTATATGATTCAGTATCAATCCGATCATTAATGTGATCGCGATAACAGATCTGGGATTCAGCACCAGCGCGGAGAGAACAATGGAATTACCAACACTGAAAGTGGAACGGCTGTATCGCCAGATTTCTAATGTCCTGATTAACTGCATTAATACCGGACAATTTGCGCCGGGCGCGATGATCCCCTCCGAGCGGGATCTTTCTAAACAGTTAGGCGTCAGCCGTTCGTCGATTCGTGAGGCACTGATTGCGCTGGAGATCACCGGCTGGGTGGAAATCCGCACCGGCAACGGTGTATACGTGAGTAATCCGCTGCCCGACGGTTCTCCGGTGGTTCACGCGGCACCTGCTGAAGAAGAATTCAGCCTGCAATCTCTGGTGAAAGCGCGGCAGATTTATGAAGCCATGACCGCTGAACTTGCGGCTATCAATGGCACAGACGACCAGCGCGGAAAGCTTAAAGAAATTGCCCGCGAGCTTAATGAGCTGAATGCCAATAACGATGCATTTCTCGAGGCCGACCGTCGTTTTCATCTGATGATCAGTGAAATGACCGGCAACGAAGTGCTGCACGACATGATGGGATACCTGTGGGATAAGCGTCAGTCACGCCGATTCATGCGACTTGAAAGCCATTACACCGAAGTGGATTTCGCGCGTGAGATGAATGCGGATCATCAGGGGATTCTGGATGCCATTCTGGCGCGGGATGGGGCGGGCGCGAAAGCGCGGATGGGGCGGCATTTGCAGCATGTATACGATCAGTTATTTGCCTGAAGGCTTGTGACTGTTAAATCAACTTCAAGGTCAAGACCGTGGGTTGCCACCCACACTGGCCTTAAGGGCGGCATATCGCCGCCGCCCTTAAGAATCCCGGGCTCTTTAAAATACGTGCCATGCAGACCGGCTATGTTTCAGCGGCTTTCGCTATTGCCGCAAAAATCCCGCCGCTGCGCGGTGCCCTCCGGTCGGGTTACAACCCGCGCAAACAGACGCGCGGTTTTCCACCTCTTCCTACGGCGTGATTTTTGAACGCGGCCACAGGTTCATTACGGCACAACTTCACCGGCTCAGAAAAAATAAAAGAAACCAATAAATTAAAACTTAAAAATGGTGAGATGGCGCGATCAAAAAATCCTGCCGAACGGAGCGGCTTCGAGACCTGCGGCTCGAAGACCGAGAGAGGGAACCGCGCAGCGGCAGGGTTTTGCGCCACACGTGGAATTGGCAGAACACGGCCATCGTTTCCGCGATAGCGCGTGTTTGAAAAAGCGTGGGAGATCAAAGAGGGAGGCGCTTTCCTCCCTCTTTGGCGGTTTCGGCACAGCGCGTTAAGTGATCACTGCAATTAAGAAACCGAAACATTCTGGTAAGAAACCGAAAAATCCCGGTCATTTATAAAGGCCGCCTTTGCAGCGGCCTTCTGCATCACCGAGCGCAAAGCTTATAATAAACTTCATTCCACCGGATCTGATTCTTAAAGTCCGCCAGCGTCGTATCGTTATCAATCACCAGCAACTCAATCCCCGTCACTTCTGCATATAACCGCAGCGCGTCGATATCTAATGCCTGCGAGAATACCGTGTGGTGCGCGCCGCCGCCGAGGATCCAGGCTTCGGCGGCTGTGGCCAGGGATGGCTGGGCTTTCCAGATCGCGCGGGCGACAGGGAGTTTTGGCAGTGGATGCGGCTGCTCGACGGTATCTACCAGATTCACCAGCAGACGGAAACGGTCGCCCATGTCGATGACACTGGCGTTGACCGCAGGGCCTGCCGGAGTGGAGAAGATCAGACGCGCCGGATCCGCTTTGCCACCTATGCCGAGATACTGCGCATCCAGCAGCGGTTTTTCTTCTTTGGCAATCGACGGACACACTTCCAGCATGTGCGAACCGACCACCAAATCGTTGCCCGGCTTGAAGTTGTAAGTGTAATCCTCCATGAACGACGTGCCGCCTTTCAGGCCGCTGGCCATCACTTTCATGATGCGCAGCAGGGCGGAGGTTTTCCAGTCGCCTTCGCCACCAAAGCCGTAGCCTTTTTGCATCAGACGCTGTACCGCCAGCCCCGGCAGCTGCTTCATGCCGTGCAGATCTTCAAAGTTGGTGGTGAACGCGCCGAATTTGCCTTGCTCGAGGAAACGCGTCATGCCCAGTTCGATCTTCGCCGCATCTAACAGGTTTTCACGACGTTCGCCGTTGAGCTTCACGGTGTCCGTCAGACGGTAAGTCGCTTCGTACTCTTCCACCAGCGTATCGATGTCGCCTTTGCTGACTTCGTTAATCACGCTGACCAGATCGCCGATACCGTACGCGCTGACGGTGTAACCGAACTGGATCTGCGCAGCGACTTTATCACCTTCGGTGACTGCAACTTCACGCATGTTATCGCCAAAACGCGCCACTTTCAGGTGCTGACTTTCGTTTTTCGCCGCAGAAACGCGCATCCACTGTGCGATGCGGCGATGGGATTCGCCATCCTGCCAGTGACCTGCGACCACGGAATGTTGCTGGCGCATACGCGCGCCGATGAAACCAAACTCACGGCCGCCGTGGGCGGTCTGGTTCAGATTCATAAAGTCCATGTCCATGGTTTCCCACGGCACTTCGGCGTTGAACTGCGTATGGAACTGCAACAGCGGTTTATGCAGGATGCTCAGGCCGGCGATCCACATTTTGGCCGGAGAGAAGGTGTGCAGCCAGGTAATGATCCCCACACACGGGTTGTGATAGTTGGCTTCGCGGCACAGCGCGGTGATTTCATCCGGGGTGGTGACCAGCGGTTTTAGCACCAGCTTGATCGGCAGTCCGGCTTCCGAGTTCAGGCCATTCACGACCTTTTCAGCATTTTCTTTTACCTGACGTAACGTTTCCGGTCCGTAGAGATGCTGACTGCCAATAGCGAACCACACTTCGAGATGTTTAAACGCGTCCATTTGTAACTCCTGAATGTCATTGTCGGGATAGAGAAATAGGGATTAATGCGCCGTTTTCGCTGCAAACAGCGGTTCAGTAGTGGCACACCAGGCTTGATAACGTTCGTACAGGCGCTGATATTGCTCGACGCGCTGCGGATCCGGCAGCAATGTGCGTTCGATGCTGCAGGCCATTTTTTCCTGAGCGGCAGGCACGTCTTTGAATTCACCGGCGGCAACGGCGGCAAAGATGGCTGCACCCAGCGCGCAGCATTGATCGGAAGCAACGATTTGCAGCGGACGGTTCATGGCGTCAGCGCACACCTGCATGATGACCGGCGATTTACGGGCGATGCCGCCGAGCGTCAGGACGTTTTCTACCGGGATATCCTGCTGCTCGAAGCACTCCATGATGGCGCGTGCGCCGAAGGCCGTGGCGGCGATAAAGCCCCCGAACAGTTCCGGTGCTTCGGTACCTAAGTTAATGTCAGTGATCACCCCTTTCAGGCGCTGATTGGCGAAAGGTGTACGACGGCCATTGAACCAGTCGAGCACCAGCGGCAGGTGATCGAGCTTTGGATTGGCGGCCCACGCGGCGGTCAGATCCGGCAGCAGATTTTTTTGCAAAGCTGTCAGCTGAGGTTGCAGTTCAGGATGCGCTTTCGCGGCCTGCACCAGCGGCCAGCTGAGCAGACGACTGAACCAGGCGTACATGTCACCAAAGGCTGACTGACCGGCTTCCATCCCGATCATGTTCGGCACGACGCTGCCTTCCACCTGACCGCAAATCCCGGCAATCGCGCGGTCGTTCACGCGGTCTTTATCGGCGATAAGAATGTCGCAGGTTGATGTCCCGATAACTTTTACCAGCGTATAAGGCTGCGCACCTGCACCGACTGCGCCCATGTGGCAGTCAAACGCGCCACCGGAAAGCACGACGCTTGACGGTAAGCCGAGACGCTCCGCCCAGTCAGCGGTCAGCGTGCCGACGGCCTGTTCGGCCGTCACGGTTTCAGTAAATAAGGGATACGGCAGGTTTTCGACCAGCAACGGGTCGAGCGCCGCGAAGAAGGCTTTCGGTGGCAGACCGCCCCAGGACGGATGCCAGAGCATTTTGTGTCCGGCGCTGCACCGGCCGCGCACGACTTTATCTGGTGCGGTGGTGCCGGAAAGCAGGGCGGGTACCCAGTCGCACAGCTCCACCCAGGAAGCCGCTGCGTCGCGCACAGAACTGTCTGCGCGGGAAACGTGCAGAATTTTTGCCCAGAACCATTCGGATGAATAGACACCACCGATATAACGGGAGTAGTCGGGGAAATCGCCGCTGCGGCACAGGCGGTTAATCTCTTCGGCTTCTTCTATCGACGTGTGGTCCTTCCACAACACGAACATGGCGTTCGGGTTTTCGGCGAATTCCGGCAGAAGCGCCAGAACATTGCCGTCCTTATCCACCGGCGCAGGCGTGGAACCGGTGGAATCCACTCCGATACCTACCACGCGCTGGCTGCGTTCAGGACCGAGGCGGGCAACGACGTTTTTAATCGCCTGTTCCATCGCTTCTATATAGTCGCGCGGGTGATGACGAAACTGGTTGATGGCCGCATTACAGTAACGGCCTTCATTCCAGCGCGGGTAATACACCACATCAGTTTCCATCTCAGCACCGGTCTGACAATCCACGGCCAGTGCACGGACAGAATCGCTGCCAAAATCCAGACCAAGAGCAATCGCACCTTGCGTCATTCTTTCTTACTCCTTCAGGTTTGCCGTAGTCATTACGGCGGCGAATCGAATTGCTCTAACAGTAGGAGGATGTAAAAGCGGGAGTGAGGAGGCGTTAGCTGGAAGTATGCACAAATCTGCTCCTCATGATGTTTCTGTGAGGTTGGTCAAAAGTTAATGTTTGGCTAAATTCGCTATATGTATGCACAAACCTGCTGTTTTCCCGGCGTGTGATAGCGCTCTATCTTCCGTGGCTAATTTACGGCTAAAACTTAACGCGTCTTACAAGAGGGAGTGGCGTGGATCGTCTGAATACAGGGCACCGCCGCACTCTCACTTTGTCTCTTTACGCTACTGATAACGTTTTCATGCGAACGGCAATTCATCAGGTTTAAAGCCGGAATCGCGAGAAACAACAATAAAAGGTCGGAGAACATCATGCATAAATTCACTAAGGCGTTAGCGGCGGTAGGATTAGCTGCCGTTATGTCACATTCAGCTATGGCAGCGGAGAACCCAAAGTTGGGCTTCCTGGTTAAGCAGCCGGAAGAACCCTGGTTCCAGACTGAATGGCGGTTTGCGGACAAAGCCGGTAAGGACATGAACTTCGAGGTGATTAAAATCGCCGTGCCGGATGGCGAAAAAACGCTGAACGCGATCGACAGCCTGGCGGCGAACGGTGCGAAAGGATTTGTTATCTGTACGCCGGATCCGCGTCTGGGACCTGCCATCATGGCGAAAGCCCGCAGCTATGACATGAAAGTTATTCAGGTGGATGACCAGTTTGTGAATGCCAAAGGCAAACCGATGGAAGAAGTGCCATTAGTGATGATGGCCGCGACCAAAATCGGCGAACGTCAGGGGCAGGAACTGTACAAAGAAATGCAAAAACGCGGCTGGAAACCGGCTGAAACTGGCGTGATGGCCATCACCGCTGACGAGCTGGATACCGCTCGTCGCCGCACCTCCGGTTCAATGGACGCGCTGAAAGCGGCCGGTTTCCCGGAAAAACAAATTTACAAAGTGCCGACCAAATCTAACGATATTCCTGGCGCACTCGATGCCGGTAACTCGCTGTTAGTGCAACATCCTGAAGTGAAAAACTGGCTGATCATCGGCATGAACGATAACACCGTGCTCGGTGGCGTGCGTGCAACGGAAGGTCAGGGCTTTAAAGCGGCTAACGTCATCGGCATCGGCATCAACGGTGTGGATGCGGTGAATGAGCTGTCCAAAAGCGCGCAAACCGGTTTCTACGGTTCCCTGTTACCTAGCCCGGATATCCACGGTTACAAAAGTATCCAGATGCTGAATGAATGGGTCACCAAAGGCGTTGAACCACCGAAATTCACCGAAGTGACTGACGTGGTGCTGATCACCCGTGACAACTTTAAAGAAGAGCTCAAGAAGAAAGGCTTAATGTAATTTTTTGCCTGATCTGAATTGAGTTGCTGCACCACGGACGACGGTTAAGACATTCGACTGTTTTCTGTGGTGCAGCAGCGAGTCTGACCCTTTCACTTATCTTCCAGGTAGCCACTATGACTCAGCAATCTTTAAACAAGACGCCTTTGCTGAAACCGTCGCTGACGGAGTTTGATGCGGCCATGCCGTATCTGGAATTCCATGACATTGGCAAAGTTTTCCCCGGCGTGAAAGCGCTCGACGGGATTTCTTTCAATTGTTATGCCGGGCAAATCCACGCACTGATGGGCGAAAACGGCGCGGGAAAATCCACGCTGTTGAAGATCCTCAGCGGGAACTATCAGCCCTCACAGGGCGTTATTCACATCAAAGGCCAGCCGGTCAGTTTCAATAAAACGACTGACGCACTCGATGCGGGCGTGGCGATTATCTATCAGGAATTACATCTGGTACCGGAAATGACGGTGGCAGAAAACATCTACCTCGGGCAGTTGCCGAGCAAACACGGTTTCGTGAACCGTAAGCTGCTGCGCTATGAGGCCAAAATTCAGCTTGAGCATCTCGGGCTTGATATCAACCCCGATACGCCGCTCAAGTATCTCTCCATCGGCCAGTGGCAGATGGTTGAAATTGCTAAGGCACTGGCGCGCAATGCCAAAATTATTGCCTTCGATGAGCCGACCAGTTCGCTGTCTGCCCGTGAAATCGAGCAGCTGTTCAGGGTTATCCGTGAGCTGCGTGCTGAAGGGCGGGTGATTTTATATGTCTCGCACCGCATGGAAGAAATTTTCGCGTTAAGTGACGCTGTCACGGTGTTCAAGGATGGCCGTTATGTGCGTACCTTCGACGATATGACTCAGGTGGATAACAGCAAGCTGGTGCAGGCAATGGTGGGCCGTAATCTGGATGATATTTACGGTTACTCGCCGCGTCCGCACGGTGACGTCCGACTGGCGCTGGAGAACGTTAAAGCACCCGGTGTTAGAACGCCAATCAGCCTGACGGTGCGTCAGGGGGAAATCGTCGGCCTGTTCGGGCTGGTGGGCGCAGGGCGCAGCGAACTGATGAAAGGATTATTTGGCGGCACGCGTATTACCGGCGGCACGCTCAGACTCGACGGCGTGGTGATGAACATCCGTAAACCGGCGGACGCTATCCGGCAGGGCATCATGCTTTGCCCCGAAGACCGCAAGGCTGACGGCATCATTCCTGTGCATTCGGTTCGCGACAACATCAATATCAGCGCCCGCCGTAAATCGGTGTTTGCAGGGTGCCTGATCAATAACCCGTGGGAAGCCAAAAATGCGCGCAAGCACATCGAGGCGCTGAACATCAAAACCCCCAGCGATCAGCAACTGATCATGAATCTCTCCGGCGGTAACCAGCAAAAAGCCATTCTTGGGCGCTGGTTGTCGGAAGACATGAAAGTCATTTTGCTCGATGAACCAACGCGCGGGATCGATGTTGGCGCCAAGCATGAAATTTACAACGTGATTTACTCTCTGGCAAAACAAGGCATTGCGGTGCTGTTTGCGTCCAGTGATTTACCGGAAGTGCTGGGTCTGGCGGACAGAATTGTCGTGATGCGCGAAGGCGCTGTCTCCGGCGAACTGTCCCATGATGAAGCCACCGAAGAAAAAGCGCTGGGGCTCGCCATGTTGCGTACCCCGGACCTGACTTCTGCCCCTGACGCTGCCTGACTGAGGAGCACAATATTATGTCCAGTATGACAACCAATTCCGCCAAACCGGATCAACCTTCAGCCGCTTCGCGCGGCGGACAGGGCCTGATGCGTATCTGGGACAGCTACGGCATGTTAGTAGTATTCGCCGTACTGTTTATTGCCTGTAGTATTTTCGTGCCGAACTTCAGTTCTTTCATCAACATGAAAGGTCTTGGGCTGGCGATTTCGATGTCCGGGATGGTCGCCTGCGGGATGTTGTTCTGCCTGGCGTCCGGCGACTTTGACTTGTCCGTCGCCTCAGTCATTGCCTGTGCGGGCGTCACCACGGCGGTAGTCATTAACATGACCGAAAGCCTGTGGATTGGTGTGGGTGCCGGTCTGGTGCTGGGGATGCTGACCGGTTTGCTCAACGGTTTCGTGATCGCCCGTCTGAAAATCAATGCGCTGATCACCACCCTGGCCACCATGCAGATTGTGCGTGGTCTGGCGTACATCATTTCCGACGGTAAAGCGGTGGGCATCGAGGACGAGCGTTTCTTCGCCCTCGGCTATGCGAACTGGTTCGGTCTGCCTGCGCCGATCTGGCTGACGGTCGGCTGCCTGATTATCTTCGGGCTGCTGCTAAACAAAACCACCTTCGGGCGCAACACGCTGGCGATCGGCGGTAACGAGGATGCGGCGCGTCTGGCCGGTGTGCCGGTAGTGCGAACCAAAATCATCATCTTTATGCTGTCCGGGCTGGTGTCGGCGGCGGCGGGGATCATTCTGGCATCGCGTATGACCAGCGGCCAGCCGATGACCTCGCTGGGCTTTGAGCTGATTGTCATTTCCGCCTGCGTGCTGGGTGGGGTGTCTCTGAAGGGCGGTATCGGCAAAATTTCCTATGTGGTTTCCGGTATCCTGATTTTGGGTACGGTTGAAAACGCCATGAACCTGCTGAACATTTCTCCCTTCTCGCAATACGTGGTGCGTGGCTTGATCCTGCTGGCGGCGGTTATCTTCGACCGTTACAAACAGAAAGCTAAAAAGACCGTTTAACCCTGTTTAGTGATAACGCTTTCACACGGCATTTAACGCTTTGACAGGTTAAATGCCGTAAAAGCGCGTGGTTGTTCACAATTTTGTAACGTTTGCTGGCAGCGTTTTCACTGATGGTTAGAATAGATGAAAAGTCCATAGCTACGTGATGTTTCAGGAGGTTCGATGTACCACCGCATGATTCAGGATCAGCAGCAAAATCCGCTGTTACCGGGTTACAGTTTCAATGCCTATCTGGTCGCCGGAATGACTCCGATCCTCGCTGACGGGCCGCTGGATTTCGCTATTGATCGTCCGGGTGGCATGAAAGGGTTTATCCTCAACCTGACGGTTAAAGGTCAGGGCAAAGTATTTGACGGCGAGGATACCTTTTACTGCAATCCCGGCGACTTATTACTGTTCCCGCCTAAAGCGCGTCATCTCTACAGCCGTTCCGCCAACAGCGATTGCTGGTATCACCGCTGGGTGTATTTCCGCCCGCGCGCCTACTGGGCCGACTGGCTGGAATGGCACACTAAAACCCGCGACGTGGGGCGTCTTTCGCTGCCCAACAATACGCTGCTGCTGGAATTCGACCGTCTGTTCGCCAACATCGAGCAAACGCAGAAGTCAGGGCGTCGTTTCTGCGAAGAATTAGGGATGAATCTGCTGGAGCGTCTGTTGCTGCGCGCTATGGAAGAAGACCCGCAGAGCCCGCAAAAAATTATGGATCCGCGCGTTATCGAAGCCTGTCAGTTCATCACCGGTAATCTCGCCGGAGAGTTGCGCATCGACGAAGTCGCCCGCCACGTCTGCCTGTCGCCGTCGCGTCTGGCGCATTTATTCCGGGAACAGGTGGGGATCAATATTCTGCGCTGGCGTGAAGATCAGCGAGTCATCCGCGCTAAGTTGCTCTTACAAACCACGCAGGAGTCGATTGCGACCATTGGCCGCGTCGTAGGCTATGACGATCAGCTGTATTTCTCGCGGGTATTCCGCAAGCGGGTTGGCGTAAGCCCGAGTGATTTTCGTCGCCGCAGCGTGGAGATCAACTACCCGGCAAAACCGTATAAGGCACCGGCGGATAATGCTATTGCATATCATTTTTAGGCTTTGCAAAGGCTGAAATTTTTTTGCAGGAGACCGCCTGCGGTGGCGGTTTCCAATTTCGGTTTCGGCTTCGACTTTAAGGTCAAGACCTTGGGTTGCCACCCAAACCGGCCTTAAGAGGCGCCTGTCGCCGCGCCTCTTAAGAATCTCCGGCTCTTTAAAACATGTGCCATGCAAACGGGCTATGTTTCAGAAACTCCTCCTATTGCCGCAAAATCCGCCGCTGCGCTGTTCCCTCGGGGCGGGTTACAACCCGCGCAAACATGTGCGCGGTTTTCCACCTCTTCCTCGGCGTGATTTTTGAACGCGGCCACAGGCTTCTTAGGTCACAACTTCACCCGCTCAGGATCATTTGAAAAAAGGCGAGATGGTGCGATCAAAAATCCAGCTGAACGGATCGACAGGGTTTTGCGCCACACGCGGAAGTAACAGAACATGTCCATCGTTACAGCGGCATCTGCAAAAATAAAATTCTATTTTTTCCCTTGTCCCACTCCCTAAGCTAGTGTCAAATCAAACCAATAGCGTCCTGACGGGCAAGACCGTTAAAAATCACAGGAAATCATCATGACCCAATCCCTTCGAGTTGGCCTCATCGGTTATGGCTTCGCCAGCAAAACCTTCCATTCACCTCTGATCGACGGTACGCCGGGGCTAGAGCTTGCAGCGGTATCCAGCAGCGATGCCGGTAAAGTCCATGCTGACTGGCCGAACGTCACGGTGGTCGATTCACCTGAGAAAATCTTTGCCGATCCTTCCATCGATTTGGTCGTCATCCCTACACCTAACACCACCCATTTCCCGCTGGCTAAACTGGCGCTGGAAGCAGGTAAACACGTCATCGTTGATAAGCCTTTCACCGTGACCCTGGAAGAAGCCCGCGAGCTGGACGCGCTGGCACAGGCGCAAGGTAAAGTTCTTTCGGTGTTCCACAACCGCCGCTGGGACTCCGATTTTCTGACCGTTAAAACGCTGATCAACGAAGGGTCGCTGGGCGATATCGTCTATTTCGAATCCCATTATGATCGCTACAAACCGCAGGTGCTGGAACGCTGGCGTGAGAGCGCGGCGCAGGGCAGCGGTATCTGGTATGACTTAGGGTCGCATCTGCTTGATCAGGCATTGCAGCTGTTCGGTACGCCGGACACTTTGCAGGCCGATCTGGCAGTGCTGCGTCCCGGCGGCAAAGCGGTGGATTACTTCAATGCCGTGCTGACCTATCCGCGTCGTCGCGTTGTACTGCACAGCACCGTATATGCCGTGGCGGAAACGGCGCGCTTTATCGTGCAGGGGGAAAAGGGCAGCTACGTGAAATTCGGGCTGGATCCGCAGGAAGATCGTCTGAAAGCCGGTGAGCGTTTGCCGCAGACCGACTGGGGTTACGACATGCGCGACGGTGTCGTGACGCTGAGCCACGACGGTGTGCTGGCAGAAAAATCGCTGCTGACGCTGCCCGGCAACTATCCTGCTTATTATGCCGGTGTGCGTGATGCAATTAACGGACAGGGCGAAAACCCGGTTCCGGCGGCGGATGCAATCCGCGTAATGGAAATGATCGAACTGGGCATGCAGTCTTCAGAACAGCGGGCGACGCTGGACGTCAAAAAATAAGTCACCGCTATACTTTTTCACTACCTGTTTATATGGCAAGGAAGGTTCATGTCCTGGTTAAAGATTGATAAGTTTTTGCTGATTCTGATCTGCGTGGTGGTGCTTGCATCGTTCTTTCCCTGTGAAGGGATTTACAAGACTGTCTTCGAGCATCTGACCACCTTTGCTATCGCGCTGCTGTTCTTTATGCACGGCGCGAAGCTGTCGCGTGAAGCGATTATGGCGGGGATCAGCCACTGGCGTTTGCACGTGGTGGTATTTCTCAGCACCTTTGCGCTGTTCCCGCTGCTGGGGCTGGGCATGAAATGGCTGGTGCCGGTCGGGATTCTGACACCGACGCTGTATTACGGGTTTCTGTATCTTTGTGCGCTGCCTGCCACCGTGCAGTCGGCTATCGCCTATACGTCGGTTGCGGGCGGAAATATTCCGGCGGCGATTTGCAGCGCGTCCGCCTCCAGCATCCTCGGTGTTTTCCTTTCGCCGGTGCTGGTCGGCCTGCTGATGCACACGCAGGGTGGCACCACTGACACACTCCACGCTATCGGATCCATCGTTCTGCAACTGATGGTGCCGTTTATTATCGGGCATCTGTGCCGTCCGCTGATTGGCGGCTGGGTGCAGCGCCACAAGAAAATCGTCAACGTCACTGACCGCTCTTCGATTCTGCTGGTGGTATACGTGGCGTTCAGCGCCGCAGTAGTCGAAGGTATCTGGCATCAGATCGACGGCTGGCAGCTGTTGGCGGTGCTGGGCTGTTCGATTGTGTTGCTGACCATCGTGCTGATTATTAATACGTTTGTGGCGCGGCTGTTTGGTTTCAATACTAAAGATGAAATCACCATTGTCTTCTGCGGTTCGAAGAAAAGTCTGGCGAACGGTATTCCGATGGCAAACGTGTTGTTCCCTGCGGCGGCCGTCGGCGCGATGGTGTTACCGCTGATGATTTTCCATCAGATCCAGCTGATGGTCTGTGCGGTGCTGGCGTCGCGTTACGCTAAGCGTGTGGCGCGGGAAGAAGCGGCGTTACAGGTGAAGAAAGAAGAAGTGAAATCAGCGTAACCTGCTGTCAGGAAAAGAAAAGGGCGAGAATGATTCTCGCCCTTTTTTATTACGTCACAAACCGTTACGCGGACACTTTGTCGCGGATCGCCTGTTTTTCGGCTTCAGTCAGGAAGGCCATGGTCAGGCCATTTTCCTGCGCTTTACGGATTTCGTTTTGAGTCAGGCCAGCGGCGGGTGCAGCGATGTTGTATTCGTTGGCGATCTCAATGCCCTGAACAGCAGGGTCATCGGTATTAATCGAGGCCAGAACGCCGTGGCGCAAGAAGACAGCCAGCGGATGCTGTTCGAAAGAGGCGACCGTGCTGGTCTGAATGTTAGAGGTCAGGCAGGATTCGATACCAATCTGGTGCTTCGCCAGGAAATCCATCAGTTGCGGATCCTGCGCGGCTTTCACGCCGTGGCCGATACGCTCTGCGCCCAGCTCACGAATGGCCTGCCAGATGCTTTCCGGGCCTGCCGCTTCACCGGCGTGAACGGTGATACGCCAGCCGGCGTCGCGCGCACGGTTGAAGTGGCTAAGGAACAGGCTGCCGGGGAAACCCAGTTCGTCACCGGCCAGATCCAGCGCGGTAATGCCGTCGCGGTGCGCCAGTAAACCTTCCAGCTCCTGCACACAGGCGTCTTCGCCAAAAGTACGGCTCAGAATGCCGATCAGACGCACGTCGATATCGTGATTTTTCTGGCCTTCGCGGATCCCTTCAATCACCGCTTCTACCACGCCTGCCACCGGCAATTTGTGGTTCATCGCCATGTAATAGGGTGAAAAACGCAGCTCGGTGTAGTGCAGACCGGCTTTCGCAGCATCTTCGACGTTTTCTTTCGCCACGCGACGGCAGGCATCGATATCGCCGAGTACTTTCACGCCCCAGTCCAGTTTTTGCAGGAAGCTCACCAGATCCGGTTCAGCGTGCATGACCTGAACGTGCGGACGCAGGGCTTCAATTTCATTGGCAGGCAAGGTCAGATTGAACTGACGGCCTAAATCGAGAATGGTTTGAGCGCGAATGTTGCCATCAAGGTGGCGGTGGATATCAGTCAGGGGAAGGCGGGTATCGATCATGGTGTGCACTCATTATTATAGAAATGTGCGGGGTATTATAACTGTATTTAGTTGCGCAACAAGAATGGTTTTGAATTTGCTCCCTCCCCTGCGAAGGGGAGGGTTGGGGTGGGGGATTAAAGAAATATCAGGGGGCATAGCTTAGAGTAAAGCCCTGATGCCGCTGATTAATTTCGCTACACCCGCTTCAACTTTCGAGCGCGGGCAACCCACGTTAAGCCGCAGGAAGCCTTCACCTTCGGCGCCGTAGGTATAACCCGGCATGATCGCCACTTTTTGATGCTCGATCAGCTCTTTTTGTAGCCGTTTATCGTCAATGCCCAACGGGCGCAGATCGATCCACGCCAGATAGGTCGATTGTGGCGGCTGCCAGTTCAGAGGCGGGAAAGCGGCGTTCAGCTGTTCGGCGACGTAACGCAGATTGCCCTGCAAATAATCACGCAATGCGTCCAGCCACGGCTCGCCCGCCTGATAGGCCGCCACATGGGCATGGACAGCCAGCACCGCCGGAGAAGATAAGCCATCACAGGCTTTGAGCTGATGCAGATACGCATCGCGCTGTGTTTTATGGCTGATCAACCCGTAAGCGCCGGTCAGTGCTGGAATATTGAAACTCTTCGAACCGGAAGTCAGAAGCGCCCATTCGCCACGCGCCACCTCATTCCACGGCGTATGATGGTTATCACCCCAGACCATATCCATGTGGATTTCATCGCTTATCACCCGCACATTATGGCGTTCGCACAGTTGGGCGATCAGTGTCAGTTCCTCACGCGTCCAGACTTTGCCGGTCGGGTTGTGCGGGCTGCACATCAGCAGCAGGGAGCAGGCGGGCTGTGCCAGCAGGCTTTCCAGCTGTTTTGCATCCAGCGCCCAGTCGTTGCCATTTTTAATCAGCGGGCAGTTAAGCATCTGCCGCTGATTGCCTTCAACCACGTTGAAAAAAGCGTCGTACGCGGGGGTAAACGTCACCACGCCCTCACCCGGCTGGCTCCACTGGCGGATCAATTGCGCCACCATGTAAATCACCGAAGGGCCGTAAACCACCATGTCACGGTCAATCTTGCTGCCAAAACGCTGCTGATACCAGTGGGCGATAGCGCCGAGAAAATCATCATGATGCCAGCGGCTGTAGCCGAGCACGCCGTGTTGCAGACGCTTTTGCAGCGCGTCGAGGATGCACGGCGCAGCGGCAAAATCCATATCGGAAATGGTAAATGGCAGCAGGTCGGCACTGCCAAAACGGTCGGCGACGTAATCCCACTGCGTACACCAGCTGCCGTGGCGGTCAACGACGGTGGAGAAATCAAAAGAAGCTGAGGTCATTTTTTCACTCCCTGAAGAAAGCAGAAAAGGGCGACACGATGTCGCCCTGTGTGTTCAGTTTTACGCCGTCACTGGCTCCGGCGCGGCCTGGCTGGCCGCTTCACGGATCAGGTAATCCAGCTCATCTTTCACCGATTGTACCTGCGGCCCGATCACTACCTGCAGATTGTGGTCGTTGAGATGAACCACGCCAATCGCACGGTTAGCTTTCAGGGTGGCGTCATCGACCAGCGACATATCTGCCACGGACAGACGCAGACGGGTGATACAGTTATCCAGAGAAACGATATTTCCGGCGCCGCCCAGCGCGCTCAGAATGACGGGTACGTTGTAACCGGATTTGCTGGAAGAAGGCACCGGCGCGGTGTCAGGCATCGTGTCAGATTCACGTCCTGGCGTTTTGATGTTAAAGCGCATAATGGAGAAGCGGAAGATTGCGTAATACGCCACGAACCAAATCGCCGCGACAACCGGGACCAGATACCATTTGGTCGCCGTGCCGTGCAGGATCCCGAATACCACGAAATCGATGATGTTACCGTCGGTATTACCGATGGTGACGCCAAGTACCGACATAATGGTGAAGCCCAGACCGGTCAGGATTGCATGGATCACGTACAGAACCGGTGCGACGAACAGGAACAGGAACTCGATAGGTTCTGTGGTTCCGCCGACGACGCACGCCACGACGCCGGAAATCAGCAGGCCTTTAATTTTATGACGGTTTTCAGGTTTCGCACAGTGGTACATCGCCAGAGCCGCGCCCGGCAGGCCGCCGAGGAAGGCGGGCATTTTACCCTGAGACAAGAACTGCGTGGCACTTTCAGAGAAACCGTGGGTGGTCGGGCAGGAGAGCTGCGCCTGGAAGATGGTCAGCGCACCGCTCACTTCGCGGCCACAGACATCCATCGTTCCGCCGGCTTCAGTGAACCGAATCAGCGCCACCAGAATGTGATGCAGGCCGAAAGGCAGCAGCAGACGTTCACCGGAACCGAAAATCATCGGCCCGAAGACGCCCGCCCCCTGAATCAGACGGCCCAGACCGTTGATGCCTGCCGCAAAGAACGGCCAGATCAGTGGGATCAGCAAGCCGACTAAGCCGAGCACCACGGTCGTCACGATCGGCACAAAGCGGGTACCGCCGAAGAACGCCAGCGCATCCGGCAGGCGGATAGTGTTGTAGCGTTCATGCAGGATGTAGACGATGATACCAACGATCACTGCGCCCAGAATCCCGGTGTCGATGGACTGAATGCCGAGGATCATCTGAATGTTGTTGGCTTTGAGTACCAGCGGATCCACCGTCGGCAGCGTACCGTTGGCGGTCAGATAGAAGTTAATCGCCAGATTCAGCACCGCGAAACCGACAAAGCCGGAAAACGCCGCGACGCCTTTATTTTCACGCGCCATACCCAGCGGGATGGCGATGGCGAACATTACCGGCAGGAAACTGAACGCGAACGAACCGACTTTGCTCATCCAGACGAAAATCAGCTGGAGGACAGGATTGCCCAATACAGGCAACAGCGTGATGACATCGTGGCTGCTTAACGAGCTGCCGATACCCAGCATGATGCCGCAAAACGACAACAGGGCGACTGGCAGCATGAAGGTTTTACCCAGGCTTTGGAAGAATTCCCAAAGTGTGACTTTTTGTTTTTTATTGGCAGGCATAACTGCTCCCCGAAATTTTTGGTGTTGGCTGTGTGTTGACGGCGGCTAAGATAAAACGTTTTACCTAATTAATACGTGCCACATATCACAATATTTGAACATCACCCGTCTGAAGGGGTTTTAATCTGGTTTAACGTTTTACTAAAATACCCAAATTCGGTATAACTATTTGACCACGCTAATTATTTGCAGTCTGGAATAAAGCGGGCGGGAAGCAACCCGTTAAACGGAGTTTGAAATGAACGAAAACGTCGGATGAGCCATAAAAAAATAACGATTATTGACGTTGCGCAGCACGCGGGGGTTTCCGTCACCACGGTGTCCCTGGTGCTGAGCGGCAAAGGCCGTATCTCACAAACCACGTCTGAGCGGGTAAACCGTGCCGTGGATGAGTTAGGTTTTGTACGAAACCGTCAGGCGAGTACGCTGCGCGGTGGCGAATCCGGCGTGGTCGGGCTGATTGTCCGCGATATCTGCGAACCCTTTTATGCCGAAATGACCGCCGGTCTGAGCGAGATGTTTGAAGCACAGGGCAAAGTGTTGTTCCTGCTGCAAAGCGGCCCGACAGGCAAAGGCCTGGAACGCTGTTTTGACACGTTGCTGACGCACGGTGTTGACGGGATTGTTATCGCAGGCGGTGTGAATTCGATTGCCGGACTGAAGGAAAAAGCCGAAGAGCAGGGCGTCCCGCTGATTTGTGCGGCGCGCTCGGGCGGTATTGAAGGCGTTGACGTCGTGCGCCCGGACAACATGCTGGCCGCAAAAATGGCCACGGAATATCTGATCAAACGCGGCCATAAGCAGATAGCCTACCTCGGTGGTCTGAGCAATTCACTCACCCGTGCCGAACGTCTAGGCGGGTTCTGCGCCACGCTTTTGCAATACGGCCTGCCGTTTCGCAGCGAATGGATTATCGAATGTGATTACCCGCAGAAATGTGCCGCCGATGCGGCAGAAGCGTTGTTATCGCATTACCCGAAAATCAGCGCCATCGTGTGCCATAAAGCCTCCGTCGCGATGGGGGCCTATTTCGGCGTCATGCGCACCGGCACGCAGGTCGGCGGCGGTGCGGTAGACAACTTCTTCCAGCAAAAAGTCGCGCTAATTGGCATGGAAGATGCCCCGGAATCCGCCCTGACCGAACCGCCGCTAACCTCGATCGCTAACTCGGCGAGGGAAATTGGCTATGCCGCTGCCCGGCGGTTATTGATGAGGATCGGCGGACAGAATCTGGAAGCGCAAAATATTATTGTGGCACCGGGGTTGGTGGAGAGGGAATCGGCTTAGTAGGTGCCAGGCGGGGGAATGAGTGGGATTGTTTTAAATTCACAGTCAAGATCAAGGTCGTGGGTTGCCACCCACACTGGCCTTAAGGGCGGCTTATCGCCGCCGCCCTTAAGAATCCCAGGCTCTTTAAAACACGTGCCATGCAGACGGGCTCTGTTTCAGATAGTTGCGTTATTGCCGCAAAATCCCGCCGCTGCGCGGTGCCCTCCGGTCGGGTTACAACCCGCGCAAAAAGCCGCGCGGTTTTCCACCTCTTCCTCCGGCGTGATTTTTGAACGCGGCCACAGCTTTTTAGGTCACAACTTGACCGGCTCAGAAAAGGAAAAGAAAACCACCAACTGAAAACTTAAAATGGTGGGATGGCGCGATAAAAAAATCCTGCTGAACGGAGCGGCCTGAAGACCATAGGCTTCAGGACCGAGAGAAGGCACCGCGCAGCGGCAGGGTTTTGCGCCACACGTGGGAGTCACAGAACATGTCCATCGTTTTCGCGATAGCGCGTGTTTGGAAAAGCGTGGGAGATCAAAGAGGGAGGCGCTTTCCTCCCTCTTTGGCGGTTTCGGCGGGGTGAGGTAAGTGATCACTGCACGTGAGAAACCGAAATATTCTCGGTCAGATATAAATATTCTCGGTCAGATTTAAACACTCTCGTTCAGATTTAAGCCGCCAGTGCAGCGGCATCTGCACAATTAATTACTGTCCTGACTCGTCCCGGTTTTAGGATTCGAATTGCTCTCATCCCCTGCGCCAGCGGTCTTCGTATAGATGATCTTCTGGCTATCATTCCCGCAATGCCCGACGACTTGTCCACCGGCCTGATCGGCCTGATCGTTTGGCACGATGTCGAGTTTGAAACCTGACTCCGGTAAACCGTTAGCGACGATTTTCTGGGTGATATCCGCTTTCACCGTATCACAGGAAGCCTGTGCGACGAGCGGAGCCAGCATCACAACGGCAAGTCCGGCTAATAGTGTCTTTTTCATCATTCATTCCTTTTATGAAAATTACAGTATTAATGAGTTTAGCAGATTACGGCGCGAGTAACTGACGGCCTGTACGGCGGTCGAGGCAGCGCTCAGTGTTTTCTTCCCAATAGGCATTGACGTTCTGGCTGGCGTTGCATTTATCACGCAAATCAACCGAGTTGTCATATTTGGAATAATCTTTCTCTGCACGCTGATTTTTTAACGCGCGCAGGCGCTGGGTTTCATTCCACTGTTCTTTGCTCTGGCGTGCTTCTTCGTTGCTCATGGCATCATTGCCGCTACCGCCAAAAACACAGGTCCCGCCCGCGCAGTTGGTGGCGGCCAGTGCAGGCGCTTGCCAGGCTGCTGTCATGACCAGCAGGGCGACCGGCAATACGCTGCGGGTCAGTCGGGACATAAACGTTGTATTCATTAGCTCATCCTTATAGTTTACACATCGCTCAGGCGAATATAGCAAGTATAACATCCCGCCAATTCACGTCATCCTCTGACAGGAAACTGGTTGATTTCTTATTGAACTTCGGACTCTAAACCTGAAAATGATCATGCTCAAAACGTCTTTACTGTTCTTTGCGACGGCGCTGGCGGAAATCATCGGCTGCTTTCTGCCTTATCTCTGGCTGCGCAAAGGGGGCAGCGCACTGCTGCTGTTGCCTGCGGCGCTGAGTCTGGCGGCGTTCGTCTGGCTGCTGACGCTGCATCCCGCGGCCAGCGGGCGGGTGTATGCGGCTTACGGCGGGGTGTATGTGATGACCGCCATGCTGTGGCTGCGTTTTGTCGACGGCGTGAAACTCAGCACTACTGACTGGCTCGGTGCCTGCGTCGCACTGGTCGGAATGCTTATCATCGTTTCGGGCTGGAAAGCCGCTTAATGCGATAAACTCTTAATGCGATAAACTACTGCGATAAACGTTCCATCATCACGATCACTTTCTGAATGACTATCTGCGCTGCGCGTGAAAGCTGACGGCGCGGGGCGACGCACAACGCCAGCGTCAGCGGTTTCGCCGTGCGGCCCTGCAAGGGGACAAACGCCAGCCGGTTTTCTTGTAAATCGGGTAAGACATCCAGCAAACTCAGTACACCGACACCGGCGCCTTTACGGATCAGTTCACGCATCATTCGTACGTCATTGCAGACAATCGACGGCGTTTCCAGCAGCTGATAGCGGTTATACAGCAGTTTGGCACGGGCGTTGACCATCAGCGGTTCCGACGGAATGATCTGCCGGTAAGCCGCGATATCACTGAACGACAACGATACCTGCCGCGACAACTCGTGCCCGACCGGCATGGCGATGCCAATCGGCAATTCTGCGAAGGCGCGCACTTCCAGCCCGGTATGCTCGACCGGATCGAGCAGCAGACCGAAATCCACTTCTGCCGAACTGACCTGCTCGCTGATATTGCGGCTGTCTTCGATGCGGATATCAAAGGTGAGATAGGGATGTTCTTTACCCACTTCGGCAATCAGCTCCGCCACCATGCCTTCGCTGAGCGCGGCAATCATCGAGATGGTGACGTGTCCGCGACGTAATCCCTGGATCTCATCGAATCTTTCACGGGTGCGTGAAAATTCTTTTCGCCAGCGACGAATGTCATCGAACAAGATTTCACCCGCCGAGGTCAGTTTCAGACCGGTGGGGAGACGCTCAAACAGCGGTGTTTCCAGCGTCTGTTCCGCCTGCAAAATCTGCCGGTTGATAGCCGAAGCTGAGACGTGCAGCACTTCGGCCGCTTTGCGCAAACTTCCTGTTCGGGCCACTTCCGTAAAATATTGCGAAAAACGGGAGAAGGGTGACATAGGTGTACTAATTTATGCAGTGAATAAGTGAGATATCTATTATGGACTGCATCACTCATTTTTCCTAGATTGTGCGATGCCCCTTTGTAAAACAATGTCCTCAGGTTGTTTTACGTACAAAGTGGCAATGACAGGGTTCGTCAAAACACGTTTTTAGCTCGTGTTCCGCTATCAGTACAGGCAGTGGGGCGAATTGTGGCATCCCTCACTGCGGGCGCGCGGGCGTGTTTTGAAAAACAATACTAATAACAAGCGTGCGCTATTTGATCGCCAGATGAAAAGTGATCACGCGACCAAGAGATTCCTTCTCATGTTAGAAAAAATATTTAAGTTAAAAGCTCACCGCACTAACGTGCGCACGGAGATTGTGGCAGGACTGACTACATTTTTAGCAATGGCTTATATTCTGTTCGTTAACCCGTCTATTTTGGGCGCGACGGGTATGGATAAAGGTTCCGTTTTTGTTGCGACGTGTCTTGCTGCCGCAATCGGTTCCGCGCTGATGGGCTTCATTGCAAACTACCCGATCGCGCTGGCACCGGGTATGGGATTAAACGCCTTTTTCACCTACACCGTTGTTTTGCACATGGGTTATACGTGGCAGATCGCTTTGGGTGCGGTGTTCCTTTCCGCCTGTATTTTCTTCGCGTTATCCATTTTTAAAATCCGTGAATGGATCATCCGCAGTATCCCGTTGCCGTTGCGCTCGGCGATTGCCGCGGGTATCGGGTTGTTCCTGGCGCTGATCGCGCTGGAAAACGCCGGTATCGTGATTGCAAATCCGGCCACGCTGGTAGGTTTGGGCGACCTGACCAAACCGGGGCCGCTGTTCGCCATGCTGGGTTTCATTCTGATCGTGGTACTGGAAGCGCGCAGAGTCACCGGTGCTGTGCTTATCGGCGTATTGGCCGTGACCGTACTGGCTATCGCACTGGGTTATTCGGCCTTCGGTGGGATCATGTCGATGCCGCCGTCTATCGCGCCAACCTTCATGCAGCTGGATATCAAAGGCGCGTTCAACGTGTCGCTGATTAGCGTTATCTTCGCGTTCCTGTTCGTGGATGTGTTCGATAACTCCGGTACCCTGATTGGCGTGACCAAACGCGCAGGGCTGGCGGACGAAGACGGCAACATTCCGAAAATGGGCCGCGCGCTGGTGGCTGACAGTGCCGCTGCGCTGTTTGGTTCTTTACTCGGGACGTCAACCACCACCAGTTATATCGAATCTGCTGCGGGCGTGAGCGCCGGTGGACGTACCGGGCTGACGGCGATTGTGGTTGCTATTCTGTTCCTGTTGAGCCTGTTCTTCGCACCGCTGGCGGGAAGCGTTCCGGCCTTCGCCACTGCTCCGGCGCTGCTGTTCATCGCGGTGCTGATGACATCAGGTCTGGCAGAGATTGACTGGAAAGACATCACCGTCGCCGCGCCGGTCACCGTGACGGCGCTCACCATGCCATTCACGTACTCCATTGCTAACGGCATCGCGTTCGGTTTTATCACCTGGACACTGTGCAAACTGCTGACCGGCCGCTGGCGTGAGCTGAATTCCGCGCTGATCGTGCTGTCGATTTTGTTTGTGATTAAGCTGGGCTGGCTGAGCGCGTAATTCGCATTCAGTGAGAAGAAGGGCGCGGGCAGTTTTGCCGCGCCTTTTTTGTTTATGGCCGTACCGGAGAAATAAAAAAAGCAGCCGGAGCTGCTTTTCATTATTTCTCGTCCATATCAGGAAACAAGATCACTCTTCGCGATGTACCTGCAAACCGGCGAGAGACTGGCTGACCGGCATCATCTCAATACTGTTGATGTTGACGTGCGCAGGCAGCGTTGAAACCCAGAAGACGGATTCGGCGACGTCCACGGCGGTCAGCGGATTGGTGTTGTCGTAGGTTTTGCTGACTTTCTCATCGTCGCCTTTAAAGCGCACGCTGGAGAATTCAGTACCGCCGCACAGGCCCGGTTCGATGTTGGTGACGCGAACGTGGGTGCCGTGCAGGTCGGTGCGCAGGTTCAGGCTGAACTGACGGACGAAGGCTTTGGTCGCGCCGTAGACGTTGCCGCCCGCGTACGGCCAGTTACCGGCGGTAGAGCCGATGTTGATCACGTGCCCGATATTACGTTCAACCATGCCCGGCAGCACGGCGCGGGTCATGTACACCAGGCCTTTGGTGTTGGTGTCGATCATTTTATCCCAGTCTTCCAGCGAGGCTTTGTCGGCTTTTTCCAGACCGAGCGCCAGGCCGGCATTGTTCACCAGCACGTCGATATTACGCCATTCGGCAGGCAGGCTGTCGATGGCATCCTGAATGGATGCGCGGTTGGTGACGTCCAGTTCTACAGCGTACAGCGCGTCTCCCAGTTCGGCTTTCAGATCATCCAGACGCTCTTTGCGGCGGCCGGTGGCAATGACTTTATGACCTTCTTTGACAAACTTACGTGCGATTTCTGCACCAAATCCGGCGGTGGCGCCGGTAACAAAAATAATCATCCCGGTATTCCTCTGTTTTAGGCAAAGTGCGCCTGCGGCACACAAAAAGACGCTGTCAGTATTAACACAAAAATAACGAGACCGGCAGGGTAAGCCGGTCTGCGTTGGTATCATTTTATTGCCATTACTTATTCAGATAGGGCGCAATCAGTGATAAATCCGCCGCCGAGAGACGGTCTGGCGCCGTCTGCGCCTGGTGCCAGTAAGGATACAGCAACGGCAACTGACTGACAGCATTGAGTTTTTCTATTTCTTCGTGGGTGAGCGTTAAGTCAGCGGCTTTGAGATTGTCCTGCAGCTGGGTATCGTTGCGCGCGCCGACGATCACCGACGTCACCTGTGGCCGGGCAATCAGCCACGCCAGCGCGATCTGCGCCGCCGAGACGCCACGGGCTTCGGCGATCTCTACCAGCACATCCACCACGTCGTAAAGTGCGCTTTCATCACGCACCGGCGGCTCGCCCCAGTCGGCCAGATGGCGGGTGCCTTCAGGCGCTGCCTGATTGCGGCGATATTTGCCGGAGAGCAATCCGCCCGCCAGCGGACTCCAGACCAGCGTGCCGAGCCCCTGATCCTGCGCCGCAGGCAATAATTCGTATTCGGCTTCGCGCGCCTGCAAGGTGTAATGGATTTGCTGGCTGACCGGGCGAATATAATGACTGGCTTGCGCGACGCCCAGCGTTTTCATTACATGCCAGGCGGAAAAGTTCGAGACCCCCACGTAACGTACTTTACCGCTGCTGACTAAGTCATCGAGGGCGCGCAGTGTTTCTTCCAGCGGCGTCTGTCCGTCCCATTGATGCAGCTGATACAAATCAAGATAGTCAGTGTTCAGACGCTTCAGGCTGGCTTCGCAGGCGCGCAGGATATGGTGACGCGATGAGCCGCGATCGTTCGGGCCATCGCCCATCGGGAAGCGCGCTTTACTGGCGATCAGCACGTCGTGGCGTTTGTCGCCGAGCGCCTTGCCGAGGATGACTTCAGATTCACCGCCTGAATAGACGTCGGCGGTGTCGAACAGGTTGATGCCCGCATCAAGACACAGTCCGATCTGGCGTTGTGCGGCTTCGACGTCAGTCTGGCCGGTTTTGGCGAATTTCCCCTGACCACCAAACGTCATGGTGCCAAGGCTGAGAACTGAAACTTTCAGGCCAGAGCGGCCTAACAAGCGGTATTCCATGGTATTTCTCCATTTTTCGGATACTTAATTTCAGTCTGGCTGCGCTTTATTTATCCGGCGCAGCCGGTTGGGGTACAGATTCTTTTTTATATCGCAATTCGTCGCCCGCGGTCTTATCCAGCGTCAGGCTGTCGAGAGTGCCTGCCAGCGAAAACACACCGATAATGATGAAGGCAATGTGGAACGTTCCCACCTGCAGGGTTTCACTGGCTGGTAAAAAGTGTTCGGCGATGCGCAGGGAGAGCGCGCCAATGGCAATGCCGAGGCCGGTGGAGAGCTGCTGCGCGGTGTTAAACAGCGTATTCGCGCCGCCCATCTGCTCGCCGGGAACCTGCGAGAAGGCCAGCGTATTCAGTGCCGTGAACTGCATCGACCGGGTCATGCCGCTGGCGAATAACAGCAACAGCGTCAGCGCAGCCGGTACTTCAGGCGTTAACAGCGCGCAGGCAAAAATCGTCGCCGAATTGAGCAGGCCGTTAATCAGCATAATCGACTTAAAGCGGAAGCGGTGCAAAATCGCCGAAGTAAAAGGCTTCATCGCCAGATTTCCGGCAAACACGGCCAGCACCAGTAAACCGGCATCAAACGCGCTCATGCCGTAACCAAGCTGGAACATCAGCGGCAGCAGGAATGGCAGGGCGCCGATGGCGATACGGAACAGCGAACCGCCGTAAATTGTGACGGCGTAACTTCTGATTTTCAGCGCCACCAGCGGCAGCAAAGGATGAGCAGCCCGTTTTGAATGCCATGCCGCCAGCGCACCCGCAATCAGTGCGCCACCGACCATCGCGACCGGTTTCCAGTCGATCTGGCCTTCGTTGAATTTATCCAGCCCGAAGGTAAGCCCCAGACAGGCCATGCCGGTGAGGATAAAACCGGTGACGTCAAACGGCACGCCTTTCTCCCCCGGTGCCTGCGGAATAAGCCTGCGGGCGAACAGCAATGCGATAATCCCTAACGGCGCGTTGAGAATAAAAATCCAGTGCCACGAAGCATAGGTGGTAATAAAACCGCCGAGCGGCGGCCCGAGGATAGGCGCGACCAGACCGGGCCAGGTAATGGTGGCTATCGCACGGATCAAATCCGATTTTTGGGTATTTTTCAGCACCACCAAACGCCCGACCGGCACCATCAGCGCCCCGGCAAACCCCTGCAACATGCGCGCGGCGGTAAAGGTCCCGAGGCTGGCGCTGGCGGAGCACAACATCGAGGCGAGGGTGAACAGAACGATTGCCAGCGAGAAAATATTGCGCGTGCCAAACCGGTTAGCAATCCAGCCGCTGGCGGGAATAAACACCGTGAGCGTCAGAATGTAGGCCGACACGCCAATGTTCATATCCACCGGATGCACGCCGAAGTCTTTCGCCATTTGCGGCAGCGCGGTGACGATCACCGTCGCGTCGAGGTTTTCCATGAAAAATGCCCCTGCAACCAGCAGCGGCAGTGCGGAACCCGGAGGCAGCGAGAATTTTTTGATAGGGAACAAGCTCATAGATGGTAAGCGCGCTAATCAACCAGGCAAGGTTTGAGCATAGCGTATTGGGGGGAGGCGTCAATGACAGAAACGCCTTCCCCGTATGAGGAAGGCGTGGGGAAATTATACCTCCGCCAGCCGCTCCCCCGTTGCCGCATCAAACAAATGAATGGCGTCGCTGTTGGCTTCAAGATACAGCGGCTGATCGGCGCTGACGCGCGCCCGACCGGCGAACTGAACGTGCAGTGGGAAGCCGCTCCAGTCGATGTGCAGCAGGCTGCTTTCGCCGGTGACTTCCAGCAGTCTCAGCGTCGCGGCGGGCTGGGCGCTGTGTTGCACCGGACGGAGATCGTGCGGGCGCAGGCCGAGCGTGACCGGCAGTCCTTCGGAATGACGCGCCTGCAATGCCCATTTTTCTGGCAGCGCGAACCACAGCTGTTCGCAGGTGACGCCCGGTTTTCCGTCGATACTCTGAAACACGCCGCTGAGTAAGTTCATCGGCGGAGAGCCAATGAACCGCGCCACGAAGGTGTTGACTGGTTTATCGTAAATCGACAGCGGATCGCCCTGTTGCACAATAAATCCGTCTTTCATCACCACGATATTGTCCGCCAGCGTCATCGCCTCTACCTGATCGTGCGTCACATACACCGTCGTGGTGCGGAACTGCTGATGCAGCGATTTGATTTCGGCGCGCAGCTCCATACGCAACTGTGCGTCGAGATTTGAGAGCGGTTCATCGAACAAAAACACTTTCGGATTACGCACCAGCGCGCGACCCATCGCCACACGCTGACGCTGGCCGCCGGACAAATCTTTCGGTAAGCGTTTCAGCAGATGGTCAATGCCCAGCACTTTCGCCGCCTGCTGAACTTTCGCCTGCTGTTCGGCTTTCGGCACTTTTTTCACCTGCATATGGAACGCCATATTCTCGGCCACGGTCAGGTGCGGATACAGCGCATAGCTTTGAAATACCATCGCGATGTCACGATCGGCGGGGTCAAAATTATTAATCTGCTGTTTATCGAGCAGAATATCGCCGTCCGAAAGGGATTCGAGACCAGCCAGCAAGCGCAGCAGCGTCGATTTCCCACAGCCCGACGGCCCGACCAGCACGGTGAAACTGCCGTCAGGAATGGTCAGATCCAGCGGTTTCAATACCTGTACTTTGCCGTAACGTTTGGCGACTTTTACCAGTTCTACCAGAGCCATTTAGATGTTCTCCACAAGGCCAAAAAGCGATTGCCAGTCAGGGTAACGGCGCGGGGAACTGCCAATCGCACAACCGGCGACGCGCACCCCCCATTGCAGCGCCGTGGCAGGCGGCAGGCCATAAATCAGCGCGGATAAAAATCCGGCGTTAAAACTGTCGCCGGCACCGATGGTATCGACGACCTCCACCGGTTCGGCGTGCTGATGCAGTATCAGAGCGGCTGACCACAAACGCGCGCCCTCAGGCCCGCATTTGGCAACGCAAAAAGCACCGTCTGCCATCTGCGAAAGCAGGCGGTGAGCGGCGGCGTCGAGCGTGACGGCATCGGCCAGCCCGAGCGTTTCAACTTCATTGAGCAGCAGCGCATCGCAAAACGGCAGCCAGTTCGCCGCTTGTTCACGCAGTGCATCGCTCCAGTCCTGCGGTGGCCAGCCGCTGTCGACGGCAACGTGATAACCGCGCTGTTTCAGCGTGGAAAGCAGTTGCGGATAGTCCGCGTACAGCGCGGTACAAAGCCAGGTTCCGCAGAGCAGTACCCAGTCGCCGGGCTGCGCGGTTTCCGGTAATTGCGCGAGCACGTCCTGCATCGAAAGGCGAACGATGTGCCCCTGATTACTAAAGAATGTGCGTTCATGGTCCGGATGCGTCACGCCGAAAGTCAGCGAGGTTTCGCAGTCGGCGGTCGGCCAGTGGGGTGCGCTTTCTGGAAATAAACCCGCCAGCCAGCCGGTAAACTGATCGTTGCCCTGATTGGCGACTAAACGATGGGGCGTACCGAGCGCCGCCAGCGCCAGCGCGCAGTTACCCGCAGAACCGCCGGGGCGCAGGGAGCTGCTGTCGAGCATCGCTTCGGTGCCTTTTTTCGGCCAGGCGTGCAGCGTACTCATGATCAAATCCACATTGATATTGCCCGCCACGAACAGCGTGGCAAAGGCGTCGGGTTTCTTCATTCTTGTTACGTTTCCCATGAGCTTATCCCTTGCTGCCGCCAGCGGTTAACCCGCTGACCAGTGTTTTTTGCAGCCAGAGGGCAACAAAGAGCGGCGGAATGGCCGCCAGAATGCCGACGGCGGCAATCAGCCCGTCATCGGTGGCGCGCCCGGCGGTGAAACCGGCGATGGTGACCGGCAACGTCTGGGCGTCGATATTGTTGGTGAACAGCAGCGCGTAAAAGAATTCATCCCATGCCAGCAGCCAGCCAAACATCGCTGAGGCACCCAGCGCCGGTTTTGCCAGCGGCAGCGTAATGCGCAGCAGCACCTGCCAGTAGCGAAGACCGTCAAGGCGCGCGGCCTGTTCGATGTCGATCGGCAGGGCGTCGAACTGGTTTTTCAGCATCCACGTCAGGAACGGCAGGATCATCGAGCAATACACCAAAATCAGCCCGAGGTGCGTATTGAGCAGCGAAAGCTGTTGCAGGATAAAGTACAGCGGCAGAACGAACGCCACCGGCGGCACCATGTAAATCGCCAGACCGCCAAACAGCCAGCCGTCGCGGCCGGGATAGCGCGAGAAGCTGTACGCCGCAGGAATGGCCAGCAGCAGGGAGATGATTGTCGCACCGCAGGCCACCAGCAGGCTGTTGCCAAGGGCGTGTAAGAACAGCGCGCCGGGCTGCCCGGCCTGCAAGGTCAGCAGGCTGGCGTATCGGCTGAAATCCCAGTGGCGCGGCAGCCATTCCAGCGGAATGCGGGTCAGATCGGCCGCCGAGCTGACGCTCATCAGGAACATCCACACCAGGGGTGCAAGGATCGACGCGGCCAGAACCAGCGCGGCGAGATAGCGCAGAATAAGCCGGATTTTCTGTTTCATTCGACGCTCCCTGAACGGCGCTGACGCAGCAGCATCACCATGTAAATCAAAATGAGCAGGGCACAAATCAGCGTCATGAGTATCGCGTAAGCGGCACCGCTGCCTGCGCGCAGATAACTGAAGGATTCCTGATAGACAAAGAAACTGACGGTTTTGGTGCTGTCGAGCGGGCCGCCGCGGGTCATGACGTAAATAATGTCGAAGACTTTAAACGCGTCAATCGTGCGCAGAATAAGCGCCACCGCCAGCGGTGCGGCGATCGCCGGTAAAGTGATTTTACGAAAACGCCGGAATGCGGATGCGCCGTCCAGACGGGCCGCCTCGAATAAATCCTCTGGTATTGTCTGCAACGCGGCCAGCACCAGCAGGGTGATCAGCGGGTAGTTCTTCCAGATATCCGCGAACATCACAGCGTTAATGGCCGAAGACGGGTCACCGAGCCAGCTGCGGTAGGTGTCGATGAGGCCAAGCTGCGTGAGCAGGGCGTTGATGCTGCCGTAATCCGGATTGAAATTCAGTCGCCACATGGTGGCGTTGACGATAGTCGGCAGCGCCCACGGCAAAATCACCAGGACGCGCAGGGCGCTGCGTCCCCAAAAGGGCTGATTGAGCAGCAGGGCAACCAGCACGCCGATAAAGCCTTCAATAATTACCGAGACTACGGTGAAATACAGCGTGCGCCAGAGTGCTGCGCGAAAATCCGGATCGGTCAGCGCGTAGAGAAAGTTTTCGCTGCCCACCCAGTTGGGCGCAGAGCCGTCGCCGATAAGTCCGGCGTCGGTAAAACTGAGCCACAGCGTGCGGGCCAGCGGCCAGGCGGTCAGCAGGAACATCATCAGCAGCATCGGCGCGAGGAGCACCCAGGCCTGACGACGTTCACGTTGCGGTAAAGTAAGCATGCTTGATTCCCGGCCCGTCATCATGGGGAGATGACGGGCTGTAGTGTTGGCTTAAGAGTGTGGTGAAAAGCAATTAACGTAAACGATCGGCGGCTTTGGTTGCGGCTTCCATACCGTCCTGCGCCGGGGTTTTACCCTGCAATACCGCCTGAATGTTTTGCTGCAAAATGTTGGACAAGCGGGAGTAATCCGCCGTCACTGGACGCGACAACATCACGTTCAGCGAGGTTTTGGCGGCGGCGATCAGCTGTTCCTGATCTTTCTGCACCGCCGGATCGTCATAAGAGGATTTCCAGATCGGCAGGCTCAGCTTGGCGTATTTGTTCTGCACCGGCTGGGAGGTCATGTAGCTGATAAATTCCCACGCCTGATCAGGATGCGCACTGGCTTTGGCGATACCCAGACCCATCGAGCCGTTGACGCCGGATGCGCCGCCCGCTTCCCCCCCCGGAGCCGGAACTACGCCGACGTCACCCGCGACTTTGCTCTGTTTGGGGTCATTGGCCATGTTGTACATGTATGTCCAGTTCAGCGCGAACGCCGCATCACCGTTGGAGAAGGACTTGCGCACGTCTTCTTCCAGATACTCGCGGGAGTTCGGGTTGGTCAGCCCTTTATCCAGCGTCTCTTTCATGTAATTGATGGCTTTCATGGCGCCGGAGTTAGTGAAGTTAAGCTTTCCGTCTTGATAGAAATCGCCTTTGAAGGCGGAGACCAGCGTGGTGTAGTCACACAGCAGCGCTTCAGACTGCGACCAGCTCCACACCAGTGGATATTTCACAATACCTTTTTCTTTCAGGATGGCCGACTGCTTCTCAACGTCAGCCCAGGTGGCCGGTGGCGTCGTGATCCCGGCCTTCGCCAGCATGGCTTTGTTGTAATAGAGATATTTGGTGTCGAGGATCCACGGCATCCCCCAGCGCTTGTCTTTGTAAGTCACGGTGGAAATTGCACCGTCGAAGATCTTATTGCTCTCTTCGGCCGGAATACGCGCGGTGACGTCCTGCAACAGGCCGTACTTGTTGAATTCGGCAGGCCAGATCGCATCGAACAGCACCACGTCATAGCCTTTGTCACCGGCACCGCGTGCGGCGACGATTTTGTCGTGCAGCGCTTCGTACGGCACAAACTCCAGATTCACTTTGATGTCCGGGTGCAGTTTGGTGAAATCAGCGGTCATCGCGCGGATATCCGCTTCGCTGTACGCCGCCTGGGTCATGAACAGGGCGCTAAGGGTCGTGTCCGCCAGCACGCTGGCCGAATAACCAAAAGTCAGGGCAGAAAGGGCGCACAGGGTCGCCGCTGGGGTAAGTCGCAGGCTCATCGTCATTCTCCGAAACAGGGTTAAGTTTATTAAATCAATTTGATTGCTTTAATCGGCTAAAAAAAATGGGAAGGCCTATTTCTGCCAGTCCCTGCGTCCCTGCCGGATTGTGCTACTGGGTCTGAAGGTGAATCTCAAAACTGCTGCAAATGAATAGTGACTGGCGATTATTATTAACATGCCAATAACATTCAAAGCTGTGATGACACCGTCAAATTCATATACTGATAATTATAAAATCAATTTGATTGCTGTAATCACTCTCCGCATACTGCCCGCAAGGTCTTCACCGTGGAGAGAGATGTGATTACAACGTCGGGTACCAATCTTGAGCACGCCCGTGCTCACAATCGTCGGGTCGTGATTGAAGCTATTCGTCTCAACGGTGAACTGACCCGCGCCGAAATTGCCCGGCTGACGTCGCTTACGCCACAAACCGTGTCCAACATCGCCACCGAGCTCGAACAGGCGGGGATCCTCTCCTCCCATCTGCCGCGCCGCGAGGGCGGACGTGGTCAACCAGCAACGCCACTGACACTCAATCCTGACAGCGCCTATTCCATTGGCATCCATCTTGATCATCAGTCGCTGCTGATTGTGCTGGTCGATCTCACCGGTTCGGTCCGCTTTCGCAGCCTGATCCGGGTACAGAAACCGCAGCCAGAGCCCACGCTGGCTCTGATTGATCAGGTACTGCAAGAAATGCGCCAACAGGTGAAAATCGACTGGCGGAAAATGTTGGGCATTGGCGTGGTGATGCCGGGGCCATTCGGCGTGGAGGGGATTTCATCGCAAGGCCCGACCACGCTGCACGGATGGGACGACGTCGATATCGAAGCGCATCTGAGCGCGGCAACAGGCTGGCCGGTGACTCTCGAAAATGATGCCACCGTGGCCGCCATCGGCGAGCGTTTTCACGGCGTAGCCAAGCAATTATCATCCTTTGTGTATCTGTATATCGGCACCGGTCTGGGGGCAGGCATCTTCACCGACGGGCGAATTTACACCGGTCATGCACACAATGCGGGCGAGGTCGGCCACATTGTGGTGCAACCGGGCGGACGCGAATGCTATTGCGGCAACAAAGGGTGCCTCGAACGTTACCTTTCTTTGCAGGCGGCTTACGAAGCTTGCGGATTAGATCCGGCATCAGCCATGCCCGAAGATCTGCTGGAAGTGGACGAAAAACGCTTCAGTCAATGGCTGGATACTGCCGTTGAACCCGCCTGTCAGGCCATCAATATCATGGAATGCGTGTTCGACGCGCAGTGCGTCATTATCGGCGGCACCATGCCGAAACCGCTGGTCGAGAAGCTGATACAGCGCCTGACGCCGCTCTACAACTCTGTGCGCAGCCGCTATCCGCAGCACGCGCGTATTCGCCTGGGGATGTCCGGCAGTGACACCGCTGCGCTCGGAGCCGCCGCATTGCCGATTTTCGATGAATTCAATCCGCAGTACGAAGTGCTGCTGAAATAAATCTCCCCGCAGTAAAAAACATCCAGACGGTCTGACCGAATGGTCAGATTTGGCATAAGCTTTGCAAATATTCTGTTATCAGTCATCAATCAGAATGTTGCAGAAAAGGGCTATGCCATGAGTCAAATCATCACCCGCGCGGTTCGCGGAAACTTCTTTGATATCCGTGAACCGGTATTACACCCGCAGGATCTTGAGGCGCAGGTGCGCTATATCGAAGACGGACTGATGCTGCTGAGCGGCGGGCATATCGTCTGGCTGGGCGAATGGCTTGAGGGTGAGGCAAAGCTTTCGCAGGCGCGGCACACCGACGGTCTGGAAATAGATGATTATCGCGACAAGCTGATCGTGCCGGGTTTTGTCGATACCCACATCCACTATCCGCAAACCGAAATGATCGGCGCCTACGGCGAGCAGTTGCTTGAATGGCTTCAGCGCTACACGTTCCCCACTGAACAGCAATATCACTGCGCGGATTACTCCCGGCGCATGTCGAAATTCTTCATCGAACAGTTATTACTTAACGGCACTACCACCGCGCTGGTGTTCGGCACCGTGCACCCGCAGTCGGTCGATGCGCTGTTTAAAGAAGCGTCCGACATCAATATGCGGCTGGTGGCGGGCAAAGTGATGATGGACAAAAATGCCCCTGACGCCTTGCTGGAAACGCCGGAACAAAGCGAAGCCGATACGCGTAAGCTCATCGCGCGCTGGCACAACCGTCAGCGGCTGAGTTATGCGCTGACGCCAAGATTTGCGCCGACCTCCTCGCCTGAGCTGCTGCAAAAAGTCCGCCTGCTGAAGGAAGAGTTCCCGGACGTCTATCTGCATACCCACCTCAGCGAAAACGTCGCGGAGCTGTCGTGGGTGAAGGAGATGCACCCGGCGCATCAGCACTATCTGGATGTGTATCATCAGTTCGGTCTGACCGGCGAACGCTGTGTGTTTGCGCACTGTTTGCATCTCGATGACAGCGAGTGGGATTGCCTGCACGACACCGATTCCACCATCGCCTTTTGCCCGACCTCCAACCTGTTTCTTGGCAGTGGACTGTTTAATTTGCAGAAATCCTGGGAGAAACACATCCGGGTCGGCATGGGTACAGATGTGGGGGCGGGCACCACCTTCAACATGTTGGAAACGCTGTCGGAAGCCTACAAAGTCGGGCAACTGCAACGTTACCGTTTATCCGCCTTTGAAGCCTTTTATCACGCTACGTTAGGGGGCGCACGGGCGCTGCATCTCGATGACAAAATCGGTAATTTCAATGCCGGTAAAGAGGCGGATTTCGTGGTGCTCGAGCCCGGCGTCAGCGCGCTGCAAAAACTGCGCGCCGCTAACAGCGAAACGCTGGCCGAAAAACTGTTTGTGCTGATGACCCTCGGCGATGACCGCAACGTGTTCTGCACCTATATCGACGGCGAACTGGCCTATGCGAGGGATCCTGCATGATGAACAACGAATCGGTCGGCAAAATCCGCATTGCACGTGAGCGTACGCTGGAAAATATTCATGCGGCGGCGATTGCAGAATTCAGCGAAAAGGGCTTTCAGGGGGCGACCACGCAGGCCATCGCTCAGCGTGCCGGGATCAAAAAAGCCCAGTTGCATTACTACATCGCCGGAAAAGAAGAACTCTACGAAGAGCTGCTGCAAAAGGTGCTGAAAGTCTGGGGTGACATCATCCAGTTCGACCCGACTCTCAGCGAACCGGACGCAGTACTCAGCCGGTATATCCGCAACAAGCTGAACTTCTCCTTTGACCAGCCTGAGCTTTCGCGCATTTTCACCAGCGAAGTGCTGGGCGGCGGCCACTATTTGCAAAAATACTGGCCGCAGGCAACGGCAAACATCACCGGCAAGGAAAACCTGATCCACGAGTGGATCGCCCTGCAGAAAATCCGTCCGCTGGATGCGCGACTGTTCATCATGCACATCTGGGCAGTGACGCAGTATTACGCGGATTTTGCGGTACAGGTGAAGCATATGTACGGCGATTTTGAAGGCGATAACGCGGCGCGCGAGCACATCATTGAAGAAGTCACGACGCTGATTTTGAACGGCTGTAAGAAGGGAGAAGGCGCATGATCCAATTTTTAATGAACGGCAGGATCCACACTGAAAATCTGCCAGCCGACACGACCGTCTTACAGTATCTGCGGCAGAACGCCGGGCGCTGCGGCACCAAAGAAGGTTGTGCGTCCGGCGACTGCGGCGCGTGTACCGTCGTGCTGGCTGAACCACAGGGTGATGCGCTGAACTACCGGACGGTTAACGCCTGCCTGACGTTTATGCCTGCGATACACGGCAAACAGCTGATCACCGTTGAGGATCTGAAACATCAGGGCGAACTGCATCACGTACAGCAGGCGATGGTGGAAAATCACGCCTCGCAGTGTGGTTTCTGCACGCCGGGCTTTGTGATGTCATTGTTTGCTTTAGAAAAAAAACAGCAGGCATTTGATGTGGAACACACACAGCAGGCGCTGTCCGGCAATCTTTGCCGCTGCACCGGCTATCGCCCGATTATGGCGGCGGCGAAAGACATTTGCCAGCAGCCGCAGGCCGATCAGTTTGACGCGGATGCGTTGAATACGCTGCAAAAACTGCGGGCTATTTCTGCCACTGAGCAGCCGACCTGCATCGAACAGCTGGCGCAGTTATTCATTACAGAACCTGATGCCCGTCTGGTGGCTGGCGGCACCGATCTGGCGCTGGAGGTCACGCAACGCTTTCAGCGGCTGCCAAAACTGATGTCCCTCAGCCACATTGATGAGCTGAAACGTATTACGCTGACCGATCAGGCTATTCACATCGGCGCAGCGGCCACCCTCAGTCAGTGTCTGCCAGTTCTGCGTGATGAATTCCCGGAATTCGGCGACCTGCTCGAACGCTTTGCCTCGGAGCAGATCCGCAATCAGGGCACATTCGGCGGCAATATCGCCAATGCTTCGCCCATCGGCGACGGCGGACCGGTCTTGCTGGCGCTGGGTGCGACGCTGCTGCTGCGGCTTGGCTCGCAGCAACGCGAATTGCCGCTGGAGCATTTTTTCCTCGGTTACCGTAAAACGGCACTACAGCCTGGCGAGTTTATCGAGCAAATCCGCATTCCGCGTGCGACGTCAGCGGCGCGTCAGCTGCGGGTGTATAAAGTCTCGAAACGTCTTGAAGACGATATTTCAGCGGTGTGCGCCGCGCTGCACATCGAAGTGCAAAACGGCGTAGTGATCCATGCCCGTATCGCTTTTGGCGGAATGGCGGAAGTGGCGAAGCGTGCGACCGGCTGTGAGGCCCGGTTGCTCGGTCAGCCGTGGCAGACCGCGACAATTGAACGCGCCTGTCAGGCGCTTGAACAGGATTTCACGCCGATCAGCGATTTTCGCGCCAGCCGTGAATACCGCATGCAGGTGGCAAAAAATTTGCTGCGCCGCTGCCATATCGAAATGACCTCTCCTGAAACGCTGATGCGGGTAACTCACTATGTCTGAATCCAAACCTTCACTCTCGCAACAGCAGATGGAAGCGCTGTTCCGCGCCGGTTTACAGAGCGGCGTCGGCAAAAGTCAGCGTCACGAAAGTGCCGATAAACACGTAACAGGTGAAGCAATATACGTCGATGACCGGCTGGAATTCCCCAATCAGCTGCATCTGGTGCCACTGCTCAGCCCGCACGCGCACGCCGATATTGTGCATATCGATACCGAGGCTTGTTACACCGTGCCCGGCGTGGTGCGGGTCATGACTGCAGAAGATGTGCCGGGCAATCTGGATATCGCACCACTGACTCATGGCGATCCGCTGATGGCGCAGGGCTGCGTGGAGTACGTCGGGCAGATAGTGCTGGTGGTCGCTGCCACCTCGATGGACGCCGCCCGCGCCGCCGTGGCGCTGGCGAAGGTGGAATATCAGATGCGTGATGCTGTGCTGACCATTAAACAGGCGCTGGCGCTTGAACATTACGTCGAAGAGCCGCATCAGCATAAACGCGGCGATGCACAGATGGCGCTGGCCTCGGCGAAACACCGTTTGCAGGGTGAACTGGAAATCGGCGGGCAGGAGCATTTTTATCTGGAAACACAGATTGCCTCTGTGATGCCCGGTGAAGATGGCGCGATGCTGGTGTACAGCTCGACGCAGCACCCGACCGAAGTGCAAAAACTGGTCGCCTCGGTGCTGGATTTGCCAATGCATAAAGTGGTGGTGGATATGCGCCGCATGGGCGGCGGGTTTGGTGGCAAAGAAACTCAGGCGGCGGGCACCGCCTGTCTGGCGGCGCTGGCGGCACATCTCACCGGACGCCCGGCGAAAATGCGTCTGGCAAGGCAGGATGACATGCTGATCACCGGCAAACGGCATCCGTTTCACGTCAGCTACGACGTCGGCTTTACAGACGAAGGTGTGATCCATGGTATCGACATCAAACTGGCGGCGAACTGCGGCTATTCGCTGGATCTGTCCGGTTCTATCGTCGATCGCGCCATGTTCCATTCCGACAACGCGTACTACCTCGGCGATGCGCTGATCACCGGCTATCGCTGCAAAACGAATATGGCGTCCAACACCGCTTACCGCGGATTTGGTGGCCCGCAGGGGATTGTGGCGATCGAGCATATAGTCGATCACATTGCCCGCGAGCTGGCGTTAGATCCGCTGACAGTTCGCAAGAACAATTATTACGGACAGGAAACCCGCAACGTTACACATTACCATCAGCCCGTCGGGCAAAACCTGTTGCAGGAAATAACGCAGCAGTTGGAAGAGAGTGCGGAATACGCCGTCAGACGTGACGCTGTCACTGAATTTAACCGTGTAAATCCTTATCTGAAGAAAGGTCTGGCGCTGACACCGGTGAAATTCGGCATTTCATTCACCGCCAGCTTTCTTAATCAGGCGGGTGCGCTGGTGCTGGTTTACACCGACGGCAGTATTCAGCTCAACCACGGCGGCACCGAAATGGGTCAGGGGCTGAATACCAAAGTGGCACAGGTTGTCGCCGAGGTATTTCAGGTAGATATCAGCCGTATCCAGATAACCGCCACCGACACCGGCAAAGTGCCGAATACCTCGCCGACCGCAGCGTCATCGGGGGCCGATCTCAACGGAAAAGCCGCGCAAAATGCCGCAGAAATCATCAAAGGGCGGATGGTTGAGATGCTGATGCGCGTTCACGGCGCGGATGAAAATGATGTGGAATTCAGCAACGGCCAGGTGCGGGTAAAAGATCTGTATTTCAGTTTTGAGCAGGTCGCCACTCAGTGCTGGCTCAATCAGGTGCCGCTTTCCAGCACCGGTTATTACAAAACGCCGAAGATTTTCTACGATCGCAGTAAAGCGGCCGGGCATCCGTTCTATTATTTCTCCTACGGCGCGGCCTGCGCCGAAGTGCTGGTCGATACGCTGACCGGCGAATACCGGCTGCTGCGCGCTGATATCTTGCACGACGTGGGCGATTCGCTGAATCCGGCCATTGATATCGGGCAGGTTGAGGGCGGATTCGTGCAAGGCATGGGCTGGCTGACCACCGAGGAACTGGTGTGGAATGACCAGGGGCGGCTGATGACCAGCGGTCCGGCGGCTTACAAGATTCCGGCAATCGGTGACATTCCGCAGGATCTGCGCGTGAAGCTGGTGGAGAACCGCAAGAATCCGGAAGACACGGTTTTCCATTCCAAAGCCGTCGGTGAACCGCCGTTTATGCTCGGCATTTCGGTCTGGTGCGCGATTAAAGACGCGGTGGCCAGTCTCGCCAATTACTGTGTTCACCCGCACATCGACGCGCCTGCCACGCCTGAAAGGGTGCTTAGCGGAGTGAATCAGCTGCGTTTTTCAGGTGACGTTGTCACTCATGTCGCTGATAAAATGGCCAGCTAACGGAGATTCTCATGCGTACAGATGACTGGGTGAGCTGTTTACACAATTTGCAAACGCGCGCAGAACCCTGCGTGGTGGCCACGCTGGTCGATCAGCAGGGTTCCACACCGCGTGATGCGGGCTGCAAAATGCTGATCACCGCTGACCAGCTTTTTTACACGCTGGGCGGCGGTAATCTGGAGTTTCAGGTCACAGCGATTGCCCGCGAGATGCTGAAAAAGGGTGAACAGAACAGCCGGTTTGAGCGCTTTTCACTGGGTGCCCGGCTTGGGCAGTGCTGTGGCGGAATGGCCTCGGTGCTGTTTGAACCGCTCGGATATCCGCAACCGCAGGTGGTGGTCTACGGCGCAGGCCACGTCGGACGGGCGCTGGTGAACATTCTCAGCACGCTGCCGTGCCGCATCACCTGGGTGGATGCCCGCGCCAGTGAATTCCCTGCGCAGGTCGATGCACAGATTACCTGCATCGTTGACGAGGAACCGGAAGGCACGGTGGCGCAGATGCCTGCGGGCAGCTATTTCATGGTCCTGACTCACGATCATCAGCTTGATTTTGCGCTAAGTGAGCGGATCCTTAAACGCGGGGATTTTCGCTATTTCGGCCTGATCGGCTCAGAGACTAAGCGAAAACGCTTCGATTATCGCTTATCCGGCAAAGGAATTTCGCAGGAGCAACTCACCAGAATGCGCTGCCCGGTTGGATTGCCTGACGTACGTGGCAAACTCCCGGCAGAAATCGCCGTGGCGATCGCCGGGGAGTTTATTGCCGCTTACAGCGCGCACAATACGAAAGTCAGTGAAGTTTCTTAAATTCGAAAGTGCCGCCGAGCGCGACGGCGTAACGGCTGACGGTATTGAGCGTCGGGGAGGCTGTACCGTTTTCAAACCGGCTGATGTTTTGCTTTTTCAGCCCGGTACGCTTTGCGATGTCTTCCTGCGTAAGGGATTCGGCAAGGCGTGTAGCTTTAAGCTGTGCGACCATTTTTTTATGGACCTGAAGGGCGGCGTAAGCGGCGGCGACCTCAGGGTTTTGTAGCATCTCTGCTTTCACCACGCTGAAAGGGATCAGTTCATCGTCGTCATAATCATCTTTCACATTTCATTCCTTTTGATTGTTTTCATGCGTTGTAGTGCCAGCTCCAGATCCTGACGAGGTGTTTTAGCGGTTTTCTTATGCAGAATATGGACGATATAAATCCGCCGACCCTTCATAAAAAAGTAAAACGCTCGGCCAAAACCCTCAGGACTGCATACCCGAAGCTCCCGTATTCCATGTCCGACATACCGGACCTCCGGATCCTGTAAGGCGGCACCATAAATCCCCAACTCGTCAACAGCCTCAATTAGCGCTGCGATCAGCGTGGCGGGCATTTTATCGAGTTCCCTTTGCGCATTGCGGGTGATGGTTACATCGTACACAGTGGCTTTCCTTGCGCAGAAGTATGATTACCTTTCATACAATTTAAAAGTAATCATTTATGATTATTTTTAAACAGGAAGCAGCTTCACATTTTTGCCCGCTTCCTGCGTTTTTTACCGCTACGAAAGGCATTCTGGACAGGTTTTCAGGTTTGTGAATGAGGGTGATGTTTTCCTTCGTGATGTCTCGCAAAAACGTAATAAGGGTGGCCAAAGAACCGGCGAAAAAAATCACAGGGGCGGCTCCGCTCGCTTACAAAGCGTCAAATTCGATGTGCTACAGTTAAAGGGAAATAAACTGGAATGAAAAACGTCAGGAGGCGTAATGACTAAAGTTGCAATCGTGGGAGCACACGGTCAGATAGGCAAACTGATCATCAAACACTTGCGTGCGCAGGGGCTGGAAGCAATCGGCATCGTGCGCAAACCTGAACAGTTATCGCAGATGGAAGCGCTGGGTGCAGACCCTGTGCTTGTAGATATCGAAAATGCCAGCGCGCAAGAACTGGCGAACGGGCTTAAAGGCGCGGATGCCGTTGTGTTTGCCGCCGGCGCCGGAGGCGGTTCTACAGCTGAACGCAAACAGACCGTCGATTACGCGGGCTCTGTCCTTCTGGCGCAGGCTGCGCAGCTGGCAGGGATACGCCGTTATGTGCAGATTTCAGCGATAGGTGTGGATGAGCCGCTCAAGCCGGATACCGACCCGGTCTGGAAAGCCTATGTTGAAGCCAAACGCGATGCCGATATTGAACTTCGCAAAAGCGGGCTGGACTGGACGATCATCCGTCCTGGGCCGTTAACCGATGATGCCGCCACCGGGCTTATCACCTTAAACGAACATGCCGGCAGAGGCGAAGTGACCCGTGAGGATGTGGCGTTGGTGGTGGTCGCCGTATTACAAACGCCGTCAAGCATCGGCAAACAGTGGGAGTTACGCGGCGGAGATACACCGGTCAGAGATGCAGTCACCCTGTAACCCCTCGTCTTCATTTCCCTCCGTTCTGACACTGTCTTCCCGGAAAATCGGGGAGGCAGTGCTTTGATATGTCTCACCGATAAGTGTGGTGAGGGAAATGTGCAGGCTTTGTAACAATCCTGTGCATGATTTACGACTGAAATCCTGAACAAAGAGTGCTAATTTAGTCGCAAATATTGCGTAGAAAGACAGACCTGCATAAGAGGCTATATCCCATTCCATGAGCACAAACACCACAACCGCTAAACAGCTGGAAGTTCAGCGTATTGCCGAAATCCTCTCGAAAGCCATCGGCCAGCAAAGGTTGCGGCCCGGAACACGCCTGGTGGAGTCTCAGCTGGTTGAAGCGCTGGGGGCAAATCGCAACCACGTTCAGGTGGCGCTCCAGCGTCTGGCCATGCAGCGCATTGTGACCATCGAACCCAACCGTGGCGCGATGGTGTCTCAGCCTACCGCAAAAGAAGCCCGCGAAGTGTTTATCGCCCGCCGCGCCATCGAGCGGGCAATTGTCGAAAGCATTACACCGGACGTAATGCGGACTCATCGTCAGCGCATCATCAGCCATATGCGTAACGAACGTGTGGCCACCGCATCAGAAGACCGCCGTGCTATCGTGCGCGAGCTTAGCGAGTTTCATCTGATCCTCGGTGAGATTTGTGGCAATAGCGTACTGAGTGAAATTCTGTCGAATCTGATGGTGCGCAGTTCCCTTATCGTGGCGCTTTACCAGCGTAACGAAGTGCCTTCCTGCCAGTGCGATGAGCACGAAGCGATCATCAACGCGCTGGAAGCGGGAGACACCGCGCAGGCAGCGGAAATTATGCTGGAGCATCTCGACGATTTGGAAGGTGTGTTAGACCTTGATGACGCGGATACGGGAGAAATAAATCTGCGGCAGGTTCTGTCCGATTTGTAGCGATGAGATGATAAATGCGCCCGCAATGGCCGGGCGCAAAAGGGGATTACGAGGATTTCAGGCTGCGCAATTGCGCGCGGTCGTTGTAGAAACGCTGAAAGGCCAGATAACCCGCGATAATGGTCGATAAGCTTGCGGTGCCCAGCAACATAAACGTCACCATTATCTGATATTTGATGGCTTTCACCGGGTCTATTCCGGCAAAAATCAGCCCGGACATCATGCCTGGCAGGCTGACAATCCCGACGGTTTTTGCCGCATCCACGGTCGGGATCATCGCTGCACGAATGCTGTCGCGAATAATCCGACCGGATGCAATTTTTGTCGATGCGCCGAGGCTGAGCATCTCCAAAATTTTTTGCTGATTATCCAGAAAACGCTGGTTCAGATTGCTGTAACACAACCCCACCGCCACCATTGCATTCCCGGCCACCATGCCTGAAATCGGGATGACCTGCATCGGCAGAAACTCAATCGAACCGGTCAGAATAAGTATTGTCAGCGTCAGCGTGGTGCCCACCGTAATCGCGACAAACGAAATCACAAAACCGTTATCAATATTGCGGCTGCGTTTTTTGGCATTCAGCGCGGCATTCACGCAGATGAACAGCACCATCAACACGGTCAGCCAGCCATTATTGAGATCGAATATGTATTTCAGAACATAGCCGACAATCACCAGTTGTACGATCGCCCGCGCTACGCTCCAGATGATGTCTTTTTCCAGCCCGAGTTTTTCTTTGCTGCTGACCAGCAGGGCGACGACCACCAATATCAGCGCCAGCGCCAGGGATTCATTAGTAATATTATGCTGATTCATGAACGGCGTTCTCGTGCGTGGAATGGGATAACGTAATGACGTTTTTTGCGTGGCGTATTTCATTCTGATCGTGGCTCACCCACAGCACCGCGAGCTGTTTGTCCTCCACCAGACTGGCGATAATCTCGTTGATATTTTCTTTGTTGTCTTCATCGAGTGCGCTGGTGATTTCATCGAGCAACAACACGTCAGGCAGGAATTGCAGATTGCGCAGCAGGGCGATGCGTTGTTTCTCACCGCCGGACAGTTCCTGAATATTTTTGCTCAGGATTTCAGGTGAAAGATGCACCCGTTTCAGCCAGGCGCGCAGAAGTGCTTCGTCCACTTTTTTCTGTCTGATCTGATAAGGCAGCGCCAGATTGTCCCGCACGGTTTCGCCAAACAGTGACGGCGTCTGGAAGCAATAGGACACCCGCTGGCGATAAGTCTCCGGTTTAATGCGGCTGATATCTTCACCTTTAAACAGAATCGTCCCGCCGGTCGGGGTTTGCAGCGACGCCATGATTTTTAGCAAGGTACTTTTGCCACTGCCCGACGGGCCGGTAAGCAGGGTGAATTCACCGGGATTAAGGGTGAGCGAGACGGGCTCAAGGAGCGGAGTAGTGTTGAGCGTGAATGACACATCGTTCAGACGGAGTAAATCCGGTGGAGCAGACATGGTGATATCCGGGGGAAGTAATTGAATGTGGGAATAATATCACTATTTAGGGTGATGGCCGCGGGGGCGTTTGAATTCAAATTCAAGGTTTTCAAGTTGAAGTTGAATCTCAACGCCCAGTGTGCGGTGGCCTCCGCACAATCAACTCGGGTACGGTACCCATCCTCCGCCATTCAACCGTATGTAGATCTTCCCCTGATATTCCATCACCACGGCGTTTTCATTCTCTGAAACCAGCGGTGTCTGTGGCAGGTTGGCGCTGAAGGTTTTCCAGTCCATCGACGGACTGGTGAAGACTTTACCGTCTGCGGCGCGGGACACCATTTCAGCGATGGCCAGATAGCTGCTTGGCGCGTCGATCTTTATCGGTGAGGCACTGTGCGGCGCCTGCATTCCGAAGAACTTCACGCCGACCGGGATGTGGGTTATGCCAGGGCTTGGGATATCGCGCAGGCCAGAAATCTGCATTTTATCGCCAACCAGCGCCGCGCCGTGTTCCGGAACCACCACCAGCATCACTTTACGACCTGATTTTTCCAGCTGATCCATAAAAGCATTCAAATTGTTGAGCAGGGTTGTGGCACGGCTGCGGTAGTCGGCGCTTTTGTTGCTACCGACGTAACGGTTGCCGTCGTGCAACGGGATCAGGTTGAAGAACGTCGCAGTACGCGCGGTACCGGCTTTTTCCTGATTCTCCAGCCAGCGGGTGAATAACTGCCCGTCGTTGAAGATAGGCGAACCGTCAAAAGAGGTCAGCTCATGGCCGAGCCCCGCCTGCGACATCAGCGGAGATTTCATGTCGGCGTCATCGCGCAGGTTGCCGATGTAATTACCGAACTCGCCGGTGTGATCCATCGCCAGCTGGGAAGTGAAGCCCAGACGCGCCAGATCGTCGAACAGATAACACTGCTGTCCGGCGGCCTGATACAAATTGTGATGCGATGACTGACCACAGCTGGCGCGCAGCAGGCGGATTGACGCCGGGCCGCTGTAGGCGGTCGCCGAGTTGAAATTACTGAACACATAATCAAAACGCGACCACAGCGGGGAAGTGGAAAGATTAACCGCGTCCAGATCCGCCCAGGCCAGTGAACAGATATTGATAACCAGGAGATCAAAAGGCTGCGCGTCAGCAGGCAGGGCGTCCGGGAAACGTACCGTCCGGCGGCTTTCGTTCTGGTAAAACTGCTCTAAATAGGCGCTGAGGTTGGCATCCGTCGGCGGGCCGTTAACCGTATTCACCGTGCCGGACGCAGCAACCGGCTGTGCGGTGACGGTCGGTTGCACCGCAGCCGTCACCGGCTTTGAGGCCAGGAACGGGGTGATGAGGAAGCTCAGGTTCACCCACAGCAGCGCGGCGACGGTGAAGGTCGTCAGGCGGATCCACTGCGAGACGAACAGATAACCCACCAGCAGAGCGAAACCGACGCCGATCCACTGCCAGTTGATGAAGCGGTCAGCCAGCTCCAGCAAATAGCCCATACTGAAACCGGTAACGTCCGCGCCCTGACTGACAATCGAACGCCAGCCCGGCAGCCAGGTGTCGTGATACAACAATGCCAGCCCGAATGGCAGGGCAGTCCACTGACGCCAGCGGTGCACCCGTAAAGAAGGCAACGGGAATAACAGCGCGGCGGCGAAAATCAGGTTGCCGAGCGCATCAAAATTCAGATAACCCTGCCAAAGCAGGACAAATTTGAGCAAAAAATAGTAGTTCCAGGCGCCGAGACCGCGCCAGGATTGCCAGACCCGCAAACGCGGTGCAGAAGATTGCGATGCTTTCATAATGACGTTTTGGATTTCCCTGTAGCAGGAGAAGCTTCTGCCTGCGCGGCGCGCTGGCGGTGCTTATTGACCATGCTGATAGTGATAGGTGTTAAATAGCGCGGTTTGAAAAAACGTGCGGCCAACTGATTTTTCCAGCGCGGCACACGGCTGCGCAGCGCATAACCAAGCGGGATAAAAAGGAACGCCGCAACAATAAAAATCTCAATGATGTCGCTGATATTCATGTCAGAGTTCCGGTGTCTTTATCACCGGCGCATCACTGATGGCCAGCGTAATGGGAACGGGCTGATGCACCGGGGCGCGTTTCAGCGGTTCGATTTTATGCGCTGTATAGGCTTCGGCAGCCATGACCGGCTGCACCATCGGCGGTTTGGCGGCCAGACGGCGGACTTCGGTCCGGATATCCGTTTCCTGACTCCAGAAAGTCTGGCTGGTAAAAACGTCTTTGACCGGCAGATTGAAGAGAAACGCCAGCACGCTGTCGACATCACTGACCAGGCAGTTGGACAGGAACAGATAAAGATGTTTTTCCGTGACGGTCAGGATGTCGCCGTCGCGGCGCAGCGAACACAGTGACATCGCCTGCTGCGGGTTGATGCCGATGGCCGGTCGCAGGGAGATAAGGATCCCGCGCGATTCGGTCGCCAGAGAGGCATGCGCCCAGATATCTTTCATTACGCTGCAAAACACCGGCAGCGGCAGATAGCCTTTATGGTGCGTGGGTAAACGGCTGTCGAGCAGCACCTCAATATCTTGCGGAACATGGCGGCTGAAGCTGAGGTTTTGCAAATCGTCGAGCAAGGTCAGGAAGTTGGAGAGGCGCGCCGCGTGCGGAACCACCAGATTTGCCCCGCAGGCTTGCAACAAACGCTGATCGATATAGCGCAGCGAGGAGTTCATTTCGCGAATAACGATTTTCAATCCATTGCCGCGTTGTATGCGCAGGCGGTGGATCTGGCGCGCCATGACTTCCACTTCGTCATTGCCACTGAGCGCAAAAATTACCGTTGCCACGCGGGCATGTGCCGCTCGTTCTGCCAGCGCGGCATTATCATCGAACAGGAACCAGCGTTCAGAAAGCGGGGGGCGCCTTCGAGCACCGAGCGTTCCGCCAGTAACATCCACTGGTCATCGCCGGTTTGTTCAGCCACTGACGCGGGAATATTTTTCTGGATTTCCCAGCCGGTTTTTCGCACGCTCAGCGGGTAAAGCGTATTGGCTTCGGACGCAATATTGTCATGCCACCACGACACGGCCCACTGATTCGGTTCAATATTTGTTTTAAGTTCGGCTACTCCGCTTATTTGACGGTGGTATAAATGCAGCTGGGTTTTTAACGCATTAATACCCGCGCCGTAGCAGAGAATAAGACAGGTGCTGTTTTTATTATCGGCTGAGTCGCTGATTCCCTGCATCCAGCGGGTCAGTTGTTTATCGTTTAACGTCAGCCATGAACTGGCGGGCAGCAATAAAATCATCAGTGAGGATTGTGTGTGGCGTATACGATTAATATCCGCCGGTAATGTCAGCAAGGCTTTCTTTCCATTGGCCAGCTGATAATAAAAAATTTGCTTAGGCGTTTCTTTTAAAGCGGTGAAAAGAACGTCATCTTCGGCTAGTTTTTTTTCAGGATCATTGCAAATTAAATTGTGCTCCGAAAACAGAACATTGACCGGTGCAACGCCTTGCTGTGCCTCAAGAACTTGACCGCATAAACGATACGCCGCCTCCTGGCTGTCCGCATTGACCCAGTAAAAACCCCGATTTTGCATTTCCGCTAATCCATTCCAGAATTGCGTCATGCCCAATGAAAAGGAGAGTGCCATAGAGTTAATCTGCTTATATTCATTTTCGACGGAAACCCGCTTGGGACACTTTGATAAATGTGAGTATAATAAATTCTATCATTGCTACATTAAATAATCATAAATCTTCACAATAATGTTTGATACTAAAAATCCTAAAGCCCCGCTGAAATTTGGCGGGAGCAGAGCGTCAGTTTTTGAGTGAATGCAGGGAGGGGAAAGAGTGAACGCCAATATTATAGACTCAGACGAATCCGAACCGGGTAAAGACGATGATTTCTTTGCACTGAGTCACCTTTTTTCTGTCTCCGAATTAAATTATGTCGATATCGCCCGTAAAGAAAAAATTCCGCAGCTGATGTCACGCTGGCCATTACTGGCCGAACTGGCAAGACTTGATGAACTGTCGTCCCCTGACGCGGAGAAAAAATAAGTATGGCTGTTATCGCGTTACAGGGTTTTCGTGGAGGGACCGGCACCACGTCGGTCACTGCCGCGCTGGCCTGGGCTCTGGCACAGTTGAATGAAAAGGTTCTGGTGATCGACTTTTCACCGGAAAACATGTTGCGTCTGCATTTTGGTATGCCGTTTGAGCAGGCACGCGGATGGCGATCTGCCCACCGTGCCGGGGATGCATGGCACAAGGCAGCGATGCGTTATCACTCCCATCTGGATTTTTTGCCCCACGGTGACGTTTCGCCTTCAGGCGTTCAGGTTGACGACTTCGACTGGCCAGCGGCCATCACGCAGCTTAAAAATACCGGTGTGTATGACTGGATCCTCATCGACTCGCCGTCTGCGGATCCGCTCCCCGCACAGTAGGTGGCTGACAGCACGTTGATTTTGCTCCATGCCGACACACAGTCTCACGTCCGTTTGCATCAGCATCCGTTGCCGCAAAATGGGCGCTATCTGGTCAATCAGTTCATCACTTCCAGCCAGTTGCAACAGGATATTTTGCTGTTGTGGCAGGAGACGCTGGCGCCGCTCGTCCCGACGATTTTGCATCGTGATGAAGCCATGGCGGAGTCGCTCGCGGCCAAGCAGCCGGTGGGCGAGTGGAATGCTAACAGCAAAATCAGCCGCGAATTAAATACGCTGGCGAGCTGGTGCTTACTGCATTTGCGCAGCAAAAACGATCCGCGGAGTGCCAGAGTATGAGCCGCCTGCTGAACCTGTTGCTGTTGCCACCGGTGATGTCAGCATTGCAGGCGCGTTATCGTCAGTACCGGAGCCATCACGCATCACGCAGCGCTGCCGCCGTCATGGTGTTTTGCGTTGCCGCGGGCTGGCTATTCTTACGCTTTGAATCGCCTTCATGGCAGCGCGTCATTGCACAACGTACGCGCTGGTATCCGCAGATTTCTGCCGAACACCCGAAGTTCGCTGACCCGTTGCGCTATGTGCTGCAAAGCCTGTGGCTGCTGGTCATTCTTCCCTCTAACGGTGTGCGTGAACGTTTTACCTACGTGCGCTGGCCGCAACAGCTGCGTGACAAAATCTATGGCTGGCTGGAAACGCTGCCGGTTCAGGTGGAGCAGAATCCGCTGGAGGCGCGCGTCATCCGCCGTGTGAGTACGCTCAATCGTGCGGCGAAACGAGTACTGATGCTGCTGGCCGGTATTGTGGCGCTGGTTCTGGCGATGTTTTGTATTTCGCAGCCGTTCGGTTACACGGCGCAGTTTGTTTTTGTGGTGCTGCTGTGGAGCATCGCGATGCTGATCCGCCGCATTCCCGGACGTTTTCCGGCGCTGATGATGATCGTTTTGTCGCTGACCATTTCCTGCCGCTATCTTTGGTGGCGTTATACCTCGACCCTCAACTGGGACGATCCTCTGAGCCTGACCTGCGGCTTGCTGCTGCTGTTCGCCGAAACCTATTCATGGACGGTGCTGGTGCTGGGCTACATCCAGACCATCTGGCCGCTGAACCGTAAGCCCGTGCCGATGCCTGTCGATGTCTCGACGTGGCCAACCGTTGATCTGATGATCCCCACTTATAACGAAGACCTCAGCGTAGTCAAACCGACGCTGTATGCCGCACTGGGGCTGGACTGGCCACGCGACAAGCTGACAATCTACCTGCTTGATGACGGCAATCGTCAGGAATTTGCCGATTTTGCTCATGAGATTGGGATTAAATACATCGCCCGCGAAACCCACGAGCATGCTAAAGCGGGAAATATCAATCATGCCCTGAAACAGGCGAAGGGTGAGCTGGTGGCGATTTTTGACTGCGACCACGTGCCGACCCGTTCTTTCCTGCAACTGACGGTCGGCTGGTTCTTCAAAGACAAAAAACTCAGCATGTTGCAGACGCCACATCACTTCTTCTCGCCGGATCCCTTTGAACGTAACCTCGGGCGCATGCGTCGCACGCCAAACGAAGGTGAGCTGTTTTACGGGCTGGTGCAGGACGGCAACGATCTTTGGGATGCCAGCTTCTTTTGCGGCTCCTGTGCGGTGCTGCGGCGCGATGTGCTCAATGAAATCGGCGGCATTGCGGTCGAAACGGTGACCGAGGATGCGCACACCTCGCTGCGGATGCATCGCCACGGCTACAGTTCGGCGTATATCCGTATTCCGCAGGCGGCCGGGCTGGCGACGGAAAGCCTGGCGGCGCACGTCAGTCAGCGGATCCGCTGGGCGCGCGGTATGGTGCAGATCTTCCGTCTGGATAATCCGTTGTTCGGCAAGGGGCTGAAACTGGCGCAGCGACTGTGTTATGCCAACGCCATGATGCACTTTCTGGCCGGTATTCCCCGCCTTATTTTCCTCACTGCGCCGCTGGCGTTTCTGCTGATGCATGCCTATGTGATTTACGCGCCGGCCTTTGCTATCGCGCTTTACGTGCTGCCGCATATGATCCACGCCAGCCTGACTAACTCCCGCGTGCAGGGGAAATACCGCCACTCCTTCTGGAATGAGATCTATGAAACCGTGCTGGCCTGGTATATCGCCCGGCCGACCACCGTGGCGCTGTTTAATCCCCATGCCGGGACGTTTAACGTCACCGCCAAAGGAGGGCTGAATAAGCATGCCTACGTGGACTGGAAAATCAGCCGACCTTATCAGGTGCTGATGCTTCTCAATCTGGCCGGGCTGTTCTTCGGTATTTATCGCATGATTTACGGCCAGGCAGATGAAATGCTGACCGTGCTGGTGAGCATGGGCTGGGTGATTTACAACATGATTATTCTGGGAGGCGCCATTGCCGTGGCGTTTGAATCCAAGCAGGTGCGTCAGGCGCATCGCGTCGAAGCCAAAATGCCCGCCTCCTTGCTGCGACCTGATGGCCACCTTTATGTCTGTACCGTACAGGACTACTCCGACAACGGCGTCGGGCTGGAAACCGACAGCGCCAGCTATTTTAATGCTGGTGACAATGTCACTTTAATTCTGCATCGCGGTTTGCAAGAATATGCTTTCCCGGTGCAGGTCAGCCGGGTGTTCGGTAAAAGCATCGGTATGCAGTTGCAGCCGTTAACCACACAACAACACATCGATTTCATTCAATGTACGTTTGCCCGGGCAGACAGCTGGGTATTGCGTGAGGACAGTTTCCCGGAAGACAAGCCAATGGAAAGTCTGCGGGAAGTGCTGGGGCTGGGTATTCGCGGTTATTTGCGGATGCTGGATATCGCCCCTCAACGCTACCGTCCGCTGGCCGCGAAAACCCAGTCGGTTGGCAGCTGGCTATTGTCTTTTGCCCCACGTAATCCGCCGCTGTCCGTTCAGCCTGATGAATCAACCCTGATGATGACAAAATAATGAAAAGACTTCCTTTGACGACTTTTGTGGCCTCTGCGCTGATGACGCTGGCTTTGGGATCTGTGGCACCCGCATTCAGCGAGCCTGCTCCGGTCATTTTACCTCAGGCGGACATCAGCACACCTCAGGTGGCGTTGCCGATGGTGGCGCCTGCGGTTAATCCGATGATTATCCCCGGCGCGCCGGTGCGCAGCCTGACGTTGCCGTTCGCCGATGTGGCGCCGACGCCGGGCGCGATTACTTTGCGCGGCATTCAGCCCAACGGACAGATTGAATTCGGCGTGCGCAGCGATGAAGTGGTGACGCAGGCGACGCTGAATCTGGAATTCACGCCGTCGCCGTCGCTTATTCCGGTACAGTCGCACCTCAAGGTGTATCTCAACGATCAGCTGATGGGCGTGGAAGTCATCGATAAAGAACAGCTTGGTAAGAAAAACCACCTGCAAATGGCGATTGATCCGCGCTACGTCACCGACTTCAACCGCATCCGTCTGGAGTTCATCGGCCATTATCAGAACATCTGTGAGAACCCGGCCAACAGCACGCTGTGGCTGGAGCTTGGCAAGGGCAGTTCGCTCAGCCTGCAATACCAGAAGTTACCGCTGAGTAACGACCTGGCACATTTCCCGGTGCCGTTCTTCGATGCGCGCGACAGCCGTCCGTTGGATCTGCCGATGGTCTTTGCGGCGTCGCCGGATGCCACACAACAACAGGCGGCGGCTATTCTGGCCTCGTGGTTCGGTACCAAGGCGCAGTGGCGTGGTCAGTCGTTCCCGACGCTGTATAACCAGTTGCCGGACAGCCACGGGGTTATTTTCGCCACCAACGATAAGCGTCCTGATTTCCTCAAAGATCTGCCGCCGGTGAAAGGACCGGTAGTGGAGATGATGAGTCATCCGGATAATCCGTACGTCAAAATGCTGCTGATCCTCGGTCGCAATGATCAGGATTTGCTGACCGCTGTGAAAGGGATTGCGCAGGGTAATATCCTGTTCCGCGGGCAGACCGTGGGCGTGGATAAAGTCGATCAGATTCACGCGCGTCAGCCTTACGATGCGCCAAACTGGGTGCGTACCGACCGCCCGATGAATTTCGGAGAACTGAAACAGTACGCCGAGCAGCTACAGTCGGACGGTATTCAGCCGAACCCGATCACTCTGAATATTAATCTGCCGCCGGATCTGTTCCTCATCAGCAGTTCAGGCATTGATATGCGGCTCAAGTACCGCTACACCTCGCCGCAGCTGAAAAATACTTCGCGGTTGAGCATCAGCCTGAATAACCAGTTTATGCAGGATCTGACGCTTAAAACCGGTCACGATGAAGATTCACAATTGTTGCATCTGTCGCTGTTGCAGGGGCTGCTTGATGGCAGTAAAGACCTGAATATTCCGGCGCTGAAACTCGGTACGGTCAACCAGATGCGCTTTGATTTTGATTACACCTCGCTGCTGGCGAGCGGCACAGAAGGGCGCTGCGAAACCTATACGACAGTGCCAAATCACGTAGTGATCGACGACAGCTCGACCATTGATTTCTCCGGTTACCGTCACTTTATGGCGATGCCGGATCTGCGCGCATTTGCCAACGCCGGTTTCCCGTTCAGCCGGATGGCAGATTTGTCCCAGACGCTGGTATTAGTTCAGCCGCAGCCGCAGCCGGTGCAACTGACCACGCTGCTAAATGCAATGGGGAATATTGGCGCGCTGACCGGTTATCCGGCACTGGGTGTCGGCCTCACGGAAGATGCAGCGAAAGCCAAAACGACAGATGCTGATTTGCTGGTGATCGGCGCACTGCCTGCCGATTTACGTGATGACAGCATGCGGGATGACAAGAAAGCCAACCTGCTGATTAACGCCGCACGGGATGCTATCAACACACCTATTCGCCAAACGCCGTTGCCGGATAACACCGCGCCGGCCAGCGACGCCCGCGTCGATGCCAGCGCGCAAATTACCGCGCAGGGGCCTATTGCCGCGGTAGTCGGTTTACAGTCACCGTATTTCGATCAGCGCAGCGTGGTGGCCCTGATGGCCAACGGTCAGCAGGGCTTCGACATGCTGAACACGTCATTGCAGGATGCCAAACAGCGCGCGCTGATTTATGGCTCCGTGGCGGTAGTGCGTGATTCCGGCACCAACAGCCTGCGCGTCGGCGATACCTATTACGTCGGGCATCTGCCGTGGTGGGAGCGCGTCTGGAATGCGCTGGCCACCCATCCGGTTTTACTGGCCTTTATGGCCGTGATCGTGGTGATTCTGGCGGCTATTCTGCTGTGGACCGGCCTGCGCACGTTAAGCCGTCGTCGCCTGCACGAAGACGATCAGGAATAAGCGTGTGAAAACTTGTCGTAATACGCCGCTCACCTTTAACCGACTGGCCCTGACGCTGGGGCTGGCGCTTTTGTACAATCCATTTTTATACACTCCGGCTAACGCTGCGCCGGTCGTGTCGCCGGAGCAATGGTTGCTGGAACAGGTGCGGGTCGGCGAGGCCAGCCATCAGGAAGATCTGGTGCGTCAGTCGCTTTTTCGACTCGAACTGATGGATCCGCAAAATCCGCAGGTACTTTCCGCGCGTTTGCGTCTTTTCCTGCGCGAGGGGAATCAGGCACAGGCGAAACAGCAGCTGGAGAAGATTCAGCAGGTCGCGCCCGGCTCTGCCGAATACCGTCAGGCGCAGCTGAGCCTGCATATTGCCTCACCGGAAATGCAGCAAAAACTGCAACAGACGCGTTTACTGGCAACGGCCGGACGTCTCGATGAAGCCAAAGCGCAGTACGACGCGCTGTTTCAGGGGCAGCCGCCGACGCTGGATTTAGCGGTGGAATACTGGCAGCTAGTCGCGCGTCTTCCGGGGCAAAAAGCCCGTGCGCAGGCGCAGCTTCAGGCACTGAATAATCAGTATCCCGGTGACGTTCAGCTGCGCCTGCAACTGGCGCAGATGGCGTTTGATGCCGGTGATAACGCCCAGGCGGTGGGTCTGGTTAAACAGATCGCCACCACCAATGAAGGGCGTTCACCGGCGGCCGATCTCTGGTTGTCGCGCATCAGGGCACAGCCGGTCGGCAATGACAGCGTCGATGCATTGCAGCAGTTTATCGCCACCTTTGATACCGGCCCGCAGGTCATTGCCGCGCAGCAGGAACTCCAGCGTCAGCAGGCCATGCTGGCGGATCCGCATTATCAGGCGCGCGTCAAAGGGCTGGCGCAGGTAGAGAAAGGCGGTTCGACGGCGGCGATTGCGCCGCTCAAACAAGCCTTGCAGGAAAAACCGAATGACGCCGAAGTGCTGGGTGCGATGGGGCTGGCGTATTCCCGCGCGGGCAACCGTCAGCAGGCGTTAGCGATGTTCCAGCGTGCCAAAGCCGCAGAACAAAATGGCTACAATTCCAGTAAATGGAACAGCCTGATCCAGACCAACAGTTATTGGCTCAAAATCGATCAGGGCGATAAAGCACTGAAAGCCGGGCAGACTGAGCAGGCCGAGGCTGCCTATAAACAGGCGCAGCGTATCGATTCCCGCGATCCGTGGGCGCAGATTGGCCTCGGTGACGTCGCCGTAGCGCGCAAAAACGATCCGCTTGCTGAACAGGCCTACCGCCGCGCACTGTCGCTCGAATGCAACAACAGCAGCGCCGAGCGCGGGCTGGTGAATATCTATCAGCGTCAGTCGCCGCAAAAGGCGCTCGATTATCTGAATACACTTTCCGAGACGTCGCGGGCTAAACTCAGCGATCGTCAGAAGAGTTTGCAAAGCGATATGCTGACCGCGCAGGCAGAGAAATATGTGGCGGAACGTCAGTGGGATCAGGCGGCTAACCGTTATGCACGGCTGCTGAAACTCAATCCGGACGATGTCTGGAGCACTTACCATTACGCCAATGCGTTGCGCGCAGCGGGAGAACCGGCGAAAGCCGACGCGGCGTTTGCGCAGCTGGCTGCGAAGAAGCCTGCGGATCCGCAACAGGTATACGCTTATTCGCTGTATCTCTCCGGTTCAGATCGCGACGATGCCGCGTTACGTCATTTGCACACCCTGCCGGAAACCAGGTGGGACGCCAATATGCGCGAAATGGCGCAGCGTATCGAGCTCGATAAAACGTTCACTGGCATTGATACCGCACTGGCATCGGGCAATACGGCGCTGGCGAAACAGCGTTTGCAGCAGGTCACTCTTTCCACGGAGACTCTCAGTCTCAACCAGCAGCGCCGCGTCGCTACCGCCTGGCTGGACGTCGGTGAAACCACCAAAGCCTATACCCTGTTGCAGCCGCTCAAAACCGCTGCCCGATCGCAACCGGCCGGTCAGGACAAGGCGCTGATTTACCGCAATGCGGCGAATGTCGAACAGCAGCTCGGCCAGCCAGATCTCGCGCGTCAGGATTACGGGCAGGCGATGGTGGCCAGCGGGATAACCGACAGTGTGCCGCAAGACAACGACGGCTATACCCGTCTTACCCGTAATCACGCCGGAGATGACTGGTTAAAGCGCGGGATCCGCGCCGATGCCCATGATTTATACCGCCAGCAGGATGTGAATTTCACGGCAGATAACGACTCCTGGACATCGAGCGGCACGCCGGGAAAATCCGATCTGACGGCCAATACCATGATGTTTCAGGCAGATATGCCGGTTTATCAGGGGCGCGGATTCCTGCGGGCCGACTGGGTGCGGATGGATGCGGGCACGTTTGACAGTCAGAACGGCAACTATGATGAAAGCTTCGGCACCTGTGGCGACATCAAATCAGCGTGCCGTCGTTACCGTAGCCAGACCGCCAACGGCCTGAGCCTGGCGGCGGGCTGGGAAAACGAAAAATGGAAAGGGGATTTGGGTACCACGCCGCTCGGGTTCGAGGTAGTGGATTGGGTCGGCGGGCTGGCGTACAGCGGTGACTGGCATCAAATTGGCTGGACGACTACCGTATCGCGCCGCCCGATTTCCAGCTCATTACTCTCTTTCGCCGGAGCGAAAGACCCCGGCACCAACACCACCTGGGGCGGCGTTCGCGCAACCGGGGCCAGCCTCGGCCTAAGTTACGATCAGGGTGAAGCCAACGGCGTATGGGCCGATCTCAGCGCACATCAGCTGACCGGCGAGAACGTGGCGGATAACACCCGCGAACGGCTGATGGGCGGCTATTACTACAAAGTCATCAATGAAGATAACCGGCGCGCGACCGTTGGCCTGAGTTCGATGATCTGGCATTACCAGAAAGACCTCAGCGGTTACACGCTGGGACAGGGCGGTTATTACAGCCCGCAGCAATACTTCTCACTTGCGGTGCCGGTGAATTATCGCCAGCGTACGGAAAACTGGTCATGGCAGCTGGGCGGCTCGGTCTCATGGTCACGTTCATCCACCCGCGATCAGAAACGTTATCCGATCCAAAGCCTGGTGGCGGATACGAATATGGATGATGCAGATAAAAGCGCGGTGGATTCTGGCAGCAGCGGTTCCGGTTTCGGCTATACCGTGCAGGCGCTGCTGGAAAGAAGGGTGAGCTCGCACTGGACGGTCGGTGCGGGTGTGGATATTCAGCAGGCGAAGGATTATACGCCGAGTCACTTTTTGCTTTATGCCCGATACTCACTCGGCGGATGGCAGGGCGATCTCGATTTGCCTCCGCAGCCTCTGACGCCTTACGCCGACTTTAAATAAGCATCGGAAACTAAATAAAAAAGAGGGGGATCATCCGATCCCCCTCTTTGATTTCATTGCAGCGCTGAGCGCCTTTTAACGTCTTTGCGGCAGATTACTGGGCCGGAACCGGCGCAACCGGTGGTGCCAGAGGCGCTGGCGCTTCTGACTGTGGCTGAGCAACAGAACCGCCGAAGATGCCAAACAGACCGGCAAATTCCTGCAACGTCATTGTCTGACCGTTCAGGTTAACCTGATTGCCAGCATAGCTGAAGGTGCTGGAAAGGGTGTCATCTTTCACGGTAGTCAGTTTAAACATCTGACCCATTGCCGCCAGACCCTGCACCTGCTGCTGTGCCAGCTTGGTCGCGTCATCGCCGCTGTAACCTTCCAGTTTCGCGACCTGAGTGGTCACTTCTGTCGCCATTGGCAGCGGGATAGACAGTTTAGCGTCAACTTTGCTGATCAGCTGAGACAACATCTGATCCTGAGTTTGTGCCGGCGTTGCGGACGGATCTTTCAGATCCAGATGCAGATTAAAGGTACTTTCACCCTTGCTGTTTTTCCAGCTCAGCGGAGCAATGCTGATGCTTGGATTGCCTTTAAGCAGCAGTGGCAGATTGGCCAGAAGCAGGTCGGCGGCTTGTTGCTGATACACCGCCGGATCCAGTTCGCCTTGCTGCAACAGCAGGGCGCGGGATTGCTGGTTGTAGTTATCAGCAAATTGCTTCAGCGCTGCGCCGTCCAGCTTATCCAGCTTGAGGGACAGTTTTGCAGAACCAAAATCAGCGCCCTGAATTTTCAGTGCGTCGATGGTGTAATCCTGTTGGCCGCCAATGTTATTGCCGTTTTCAGAGAACTTGCTGACCAGTTTGAAGTTATCCAGTGAGCCTGCGTCTTTACCGTCAACGTTCACCAGGATCTGCTTCACGCTCAGGTTTTGATCGCCCACGCCGACCTGGAATTTACCCTGTTGGGTATCGCTGTCCATGTCGAAACCGGTCAGCGTCACTTTCTCAAGCTGGCCCCACTGGTTTTTGGAGGTGATCGCCACGCTGTCGATGTTGCTTTTCAGCTTCATCGCCGTCAGTTCTTTATCTACATCTACATTCACCGTACCGCCGGAGAATTGCAGCTGGCTGTCTTCTTTCTGGTAAGTCACCGGAATGATGTCGATAGCCGAAGAACTCGCGCCGCTGTAGGACACGCGGCTGTCTGCGGTAATCAGCGAACGGCCTTTAGTCACGTCAAACAGCGGTTTCAGTGTTGGGGTGTTTTGCAGTTCAGAATGCACCGACGCCATGCTTGGGATCAGGTTGAATTTCTTCAGCTGAGCGGCAGGGAACGGGCCGTGATCGATGGTTTCGATAAACGCGATTTCATCGCCGGTTTTCAGCGCGCTGGTGCCTGCGGCGGCAGCGGCGGCGTCAGGTTGCAGAACGATGCGCAGTTTGCTGCTGAACAGCCCGCGATGATAATCCTGATAGCTGACTTTCAGACCGGCTTTCGGGAAGGCAGTCTGCAACTGGGTATTGGCCGCGGCGACTTCCTCATCCATATGCTGCTCAATGAGTTTACCCGTGTACCACGAGACGCCTGTCCAGGCTGCGCCAAGGACCACAATGACGCTTACAGCGACTAACGACTTCTTCATATCTCTGTTTATCCTTATGAAATGTCTCGAAAACAAAAAACGCCTTGCGGCGTTAATAGTCCCCTGAGTGTAGCTCAATCAGTAAATAATTCATCAAATTGAGGCCATTAGCCTCAATTTGTTTAAGCAATTGATCATTTACTGAGGATATTGAACACCCGGGCAATGCGTCCGTTGCCGCTGGCCGTGACCGGTGATTCGCTGGCAGACAGATAAGCGGATTCCCCCGGACTCAGCACCAGCGATTCCTCGCCTTTTACCAGCACGCTCTGGCCTTCAATACAGAAGACGATAGCTGCACTGTCCTGAGCCAGCGTTTGTGGCTCAGCAGAGAGGCGATGAACAGAGAACGCAAAATCTTCGACCGGGATCGGGAAGTTGAGTTCCGCGCCTTTCTCCACCGGCGTGGTCAGCAGCTCGCTGGCCGGTTTGGCGTTGAACTTCAGATTGGCCAGCAGTTCAGGGATATCGATATATTTCGGCGTCAGACCGGCGCGCAGAACGTTATCGGAGTTCGCCATCACTTCAAGCGACACGCCTTTCAAATACGCATGCGGAGTTTCCGCATACAGGAACATGCCTTCGCCCGGTTGCAGGGTGATGACGTTCAGCAGCAGCGGAGAGAAGAGGCCGGTATCGTCAGGATAAAATTCATAAATGCTGCGGATGGTGTCCCAGGGCTCACCGTGCTGATTGATCAATACGGATTTCAGCACGTCCAGCGCGCGAGATTTGTCTTCGCCTTCCAGACTCAGTAAACCGGCAAACAGCGTACGCAGGTGATCGACATCAGGATAAGAGAGGAAACTGGCAATCAATGAGTGCGCACCGGCGACGGGTTGCAACAGAGAAACAATTTCACGCAGTTCGCGAAAACCGTTCATCGCCTGGAACGGCGTCAGGGCATAAACCAGTTCCGGCTTGTGATTGGGATCTTTGTAGTTACGTTCAGCGGCATCAAGAGGAATACCGTTGGCGTTCTCTTTGGCGTAACCCAGTTCGGCGGCGCCTTTACTCGGGTGAACCTGGATTGACAGCGGTTGATCGGCACACAATACTTTGAACAGGAAAGGCAGCTCACCAAAACGTTTGGCGACTTTTTTACCTAACTGTTCGTCAAGACTGGCGCTGATCTGGTCGCGCAGTGAAATCGTCTCACCGGCGGCATTCTCAACCTGCGAACTGCTTTTCGGGTGGGCACCCATCCACAATTCTGCCATCGGACGACCTTGCGGATCCGTAATACCATAAAGTTCGGTCAGCGCGTCTTTACTGCCCCAGGCGTAATTTTGTACACCGTTATGCATCTTTTGCATTGCTTCATCCTGAATGGAAAATTCTACCCGCTAGTAAACAATGACGGCGCATCCTTTACAACTGCGATGGGTCAAAAAGTGCGGTGAATGACAATTCTTCTCATTTACAGGCCGGGGAGCGATACGTTAGCCTTATATGTCACTATACTCGACTGGCCGCTGATGAATGCCTGGAAGCGCCAACGGCTTTTGAAAATCCTGCATAAAACCTGACACTCATTCGAAAATAAGTATCTAAGGAGACAACAATGACAGCGACTCGCATTGAAAAAGACTCAATGGGGCCTATCGATGTTCCGGCAGATAAGCTTTGGGGCGCACAGACGCAACGTTCGCTTGAACACTTTCGTATTTCCTCTGAAAAAATGCCTGCGGCGCTGATCCACGCACTGGCCCTGACCAAACGCGCGGCCGCCAGCGTCAATATGGATCTGGGATTGCTGCCCGCTGAACGGGGCGATGCAATTGTTGCCGCCGCCGATGAAGTGCTGGCCGGTAAACATCCGACCGAATTCCCGCTTTCCATCTGGCAGACCGGTTCCGGTACCCAGACCAACATGAATATGAACGAAGTGCTGGCTAACCGCGCGAGTGAAATCCTTGGCGGCGAGCGTGGCGAGGCGCGTAAAGTGCATCCGAACGATGACGTGAATAAAAGTCAGAGTTCGAACGACGTCTTCCCGACGGCGATGCACGTCGCCGCCGTGCTGGAACTGCGCGAAACGCTGCTGCCAGAGCTGAAAGTGCTGCATAAAACGCTGGAAACCAAAGCCGAAGCCTATCGCGATATCGTTAAAATTGGCCGTACACACTTGCAGGACGCGACGCCGCTGACGCTAGGTCAGGAAATCTCCGGCTGGGTCGCGATGCTGGCGCACAGCGTGACGCACATTGAAAACAGTATTCCGCACATTGCAGAGCTGGCGCTGGGCGGTACGGCGGTAGGGACCGGGCTGAACACTCATCCTGAATACGCGGTGCGTGTGGCGAAAACGCTGGCAGATCTGACGAAGCAACCTTTCGTCACGTCACCCAATAAATTTGAAGCGCTGGCCACCTGCGATGCGCTGGTTCACGGGCACGGTGCGCTGAAAGGTTTGGCCGCGTCGCTGATGAAAATCGCCAACGACGTCCGCTGGTTATCATCGGGCCCACGCTGCGGCATCGGTGAGATTTCCATTCCTGAGAACGAACCGGGCAGTTCGATCATGCCAGGTAAAGTCAATCCGACTCAGTGTGAAGCTATGACCATGCTCTGCGCGCAGGTGCTGGGCAATGACGTTGCGGTCAATATCGGCGGCGCTTCCGGTAACTTCGAGCTGAACGTGTTCCGCCCGCTGGTGATCCACAACTTCCTGCAATCCGTCCGCCTGCTGGCTGATGGATTGCGCGGTTTCAATGAGCACTGTGCGGTCGGCATCGAGCCTGTCCGTGACCGCATCACGCAGTTGCTGAACGAATCGTTGATGCTGGTGACGGCGCTCAATACTCACATCGGTTACGACAAAGCGGCGGAAATCGCCAAGAAAGCCCATAAAGAAGGGCTGACTCTGAAAGCGTCGGCGCTAAAACTCGGTTATCTGACCGAAGAACAGTTTGACGAATGGGTTCGCCCGGAAGCGATGGTCGGCAGCATGAAGGGATAATTCCTTCTGATGTAAATACCCTGAGAGGTCCGGCTTACCGGGCCTTTTTTCATTTATAGCAGCAGATCACAGTGGATAATCGGTATATAAATGCAGCCGTTTAATCAGCAAACTCAGCGGCTGTGATTGAGGCTTGTACTTATGTTTGATGGTGGTGACGTCGTAATCCGGCAGTTCACCTAATTTTGGCACCTGCATCATCGGCGTTTTCTGGCACAGCGCAATCAGCGGCAGCGGGCAGGGGTGTTGCACCTGTTTCTGGCTGTTGCGGTACCACACGCGGGCGATTGGCTGCACCTTGACTGGCCGTTTAAACTTCAGCGCGGCATGTTCCGGCAATCGTTTAACATCAATCATTTCACGGTTAATATTTTCCATCCACTGCTCGCGGGTATAAGGCGATACAGCCCGGCCAGCGTTCAGGCTTTTTTCGAGCATTGCCAGCACTTCTCCACGGCTGATGTTCTTAATAATGTGCTTGTTCGCCCATCCAAATCGCACCGAATCGGGGTCGTTCAGGAAAGTCACTGAACGATAAGCGTTAAGTGTAATCAGGCCGCACAAATGGGTATGTACGAACTCGAAGCGCTGCTCGCGGGCAAGACCTGATTCCACAGTAACAATGTGTTCGAGTTCAGCTTTCAGTTTATTCACTTCTTCAATGAGCAGCAGGGCAGACTGATGTTCAGCGGCATCAACGGCGTAGCACAGAACGCCTGGCAGGCGGACAGCGGATTTGCTGCTGATATTCTCGTTATTATGATGAATGAATAGCCGCTGAAAATGTTGCAACGCCATCTCCTGTGCGGCTTCGCCGATATAAGGCGTTACTGCGATTTTATCGGCAGGATTATGTTCCTCGCCTTTGGCAATTTCCGGCAATGCAAAGACCCGCGCCTGCAATAATTCCAGCTTACTCAGGAAGTTCCCGAGATCGTGCAACGCCATTTCCAGCTCGTTGAAACAACCGTTCATACGAGCAATTAAATCATAATCTGCCATATCGCCTCCAGTTAGTTACAACATACAGTTTAGGGGAAGATGAATAAAAGTGCACACCCTTACTTTTGTGTTCGGGGCATTGTTTAGTAGGGCGGTTTGCTTTTCTCGTCCAGAACCCAAGGTCTCAACCTTAAGTCCTGTCCCACGGTCTTAATTTGTTTTTAACAAACCCCGTCGGGTAGACTATCCCAAACCCACGGAAGTGAGCCCCATGATGAGCAATGCCTTGATCCGTTGTCCCTGGAATCTCAACGACGCCCTAATGATCAATTACCACGATACAGAATGGGGCAAACCGGTCCGCGACAGCCGCGCACTGTGGGAAAAACTCATGCTCGATGGCTTTCAGGCAGGGTTATCCTGGCGGATTGTATTGAAAAAGCGTGATGCGTTACGTTTGGCATTTTGCAATTTCGAACCACATAAAGTCGCCGAATTTACTGAAGAGGACATCGAAAAATTAGTGAACAACGCCGATATTATCCGATCCCGCAGCAAGATTACGGCGGTAATTAATAACGCGAAAATGTATCTGGCGATGCAGCAGGCGGGGGAAGATTTCGGCGAGTGGATTTGGACGCAGATCGGCGGTAAAGCCATCCAACATCATGGGCCGGTGCCGACCAAAGATGCACTGTCTGAACGTATATCGAAAGAGTTGAAAAAGCGCGGTTTTAAGTTTGTCGGGCCGACCATTGTGTATGCCTGGATGGAAGCCACCGGGCTTATTAATACCCATCATCCTGATTGCTTCCGCCGGGCTGAGGTAGCGGAAGAGGCCTGATTTATCACGCGATTATGTGTCATGAATATTGCTTTTTATATTGTGACGGTGTCACGTTTAACTGCCGTAAAAAGGCTCTTCGCAGAATATCTACGCTGGAAAATCCACATTGTGCGGCAATTTGCTTCATCGCCAGCCCGCCGGATTCCAGTAGCTGACGGGCATGAAAGACCCGCTGTTGTTCCAGCCATTGTGCCGGTGTCTGGCTCATTTCCTGATTGAATAAACGTGTGACGTGACGGCCGCTCAGACCCATGTGTGTGGCAAGACTTTGAACGTTATGTGGTTGTTCGAGTGAGTTCAACACCCAGCGCTGCACATCCTGTAACGCCGAACGACCACTCAGCGAGGCCTGTCCGTGTCGGCTAAACTGAAGCTGGCCTCCGGGGCGTTTAAAAAACATCACCAGCTGCGCCGCCACATCCAATGCCGTTTTCCGGCCAAGATCTTCCTCCACCATATTTAGCGCTAAATCCAGCCCGGACGTCACGCCTGCAGCCGTTCGCAGTTCACCGTCGGCAATAAAGATGGCATCAGCTTCTACGTTAACCTGCGGATAATCCAGACTCAGTTTTTCAGCCACCGACCAGTGGGTGGTGACACGCCGTTGATCCAGCAGTCCTGCGGCGGCAAGCAGCAACGCGCCGCTGCAAACGGATCCAAACCGTTCGGCATGATGACACCAACGGCAAATACCTTCCTTTAGTATTTCGTCATGGATAAAGGGAATTAGCGCTGGTGCACCGGCGACCAGAAACGTGTCCAGATCGGGGGGAAGCGGGGTGGCCAGCGTTAAATCGGCAAGAAGGCGAGTGCCGGACGAAGATGTAATAATAGGATCGGTCATCGCCATCACGCTGAGTTTGTAAACTTCGCGGCCACGCTGCTGATTAGCTTCGGCAAAAACATCCATCGGACCGGAAACGTCGAGCAGTTGCACGCCGGGAACGGCCAGAATCACAATGTGTTTAGGCATGAACAGGTTTCCTGTCGCAGAACATCGCAATGTCCTTAATCGTAATATTACGTCGATTGATGACATTCATCCTGCGGCTTAAGCTGGTTTTAATCAACCCTACAGGAGAACTATCATGAGTCTGAACATCCACGGCATCCGCATTCCCGACAGCAAAATGGCCCGCGAAGCGACCGAATTAGTTCGCGATACCGAATCAGATTTATTGTTTCACCATTCCAGTCGTGTGTATTACTGGGCTGCACTTGCTGGCCAACAACGTGAACTGAAGGTCGATCACGAACTGCTTTATATTGGCTGTATGTTTCACGACATGGGCCTAACGCATGAAAATTGCAGCTGCGATAAACGTTTTGAAGTTGACGGAGCCAATGCCGCACGGGAATTCATGCAGCAATACGGCGTCAGTGCCAGGGATATGGATAAGGTCTGGACAGCCATTGCGTTACACACCACACCCGGCATCCCCGAGTTTATGGATCCAGTGATTGCACTGGTGACAGCAGGCGTAGAAATGGATGTTCTGGGGATTAATTATCCGGAATATCAGGATGATGTGCGAACAGCCGTGGTCGATGCGCATCCGCGTACGGCTACGTTTAAAGAAGATATTATTCAGGCCTTTTATGACGGCATAAAAAACAAACCGCAAACGACGTTCGGTAATGTTAAAGCAGACGTGATTGCTGATAAAGAACCGGCGTTTATCAAAGGGAATTTCTGTTCAATTATCCGCAATTCACGCTGGCAGGGCTGAGGAAGAAAAGGGCGCGCCGGTGTTAAAACGGCGCACTTTATGGCAATTAAATCAGGCGGAACTCAATCATAAACAGCTGTTTAAGCCCCGGATAAATCTCGCTGATCACCTGTTTCAATTCCGGTAATGTCATGTTTTCTTGTACCGCGTGGGCGTCGTTGAGATCGTCAAACAGCACCGGCGTCACGCCAGTCACTTCAATAGTGCAGAAAAACACATCATCTTCATAACGGCTGACGCGCACCTGATCTCCTGCAACAAAATCTGCATCGCTGGCTTCACGCAGTGTGATGGTTTTACGACCGGCAAGGATATCGGTTTCAAAACGTCCATAAAAAGTGATTTTTTTCATAAATTTTCCTGCATTTCAAAAATGGTAAATCGTTTGTGAAGACCTAAGAACACATTTCAACACAATAACCATAAATCTGATAGCGGTTGAGAAGACGTTGCACCTGACGAACGCTGAGGTTCTGGAGAGTACGATATTTTAAGTTTGCTAGAACCGGACATCTGAATTTAGCTACTACACCTTAAGTACGCATAATGTATATTATGTTAAATAGGATATCAGGTTACGCACCCGCAATCCTAAGTTACCTTAATCCAACTTCCCTGCCTCATCTTCAGTCCTTACTTCACCATAATGCACAGCTAGCCAGACCGTTGTTTCTTTATCATCTGTCCATTCGACGCGGTGCTTACAGAGCGCGGGAATATTCACGAAGTCACCGGCTTTCATAACCCGCGTTTCGCTTTCATCTCTCAGCCGTAAACCTGCTGAGCCTTGCAGCACCATCACCCACTCGCTTTGTGGCTGGCAGTACCAGAAATCTGGTGGGCTCGATTGTCCGGTGGAAATAATTCTCTCGATACGCACGCCTGGCTGAGTTAACAACCTTTCAAAGGTTTCGGCTTGTCTGCTGAGCGCCTCGTCTGGAAAATCCGTAAACATATTATCCGGCATTGAAAACGACCTTTTCTCTAATAAAACGGTTTTGAAATTGATCGCGCTACGCGAATTCTGAGATTTCATCAGTACCATAATGCTGCAGAATTTACGTAGCAAACTCCCCGCTGTCAGGTTTACGCACTATAAACCGGCATAGACTTTTTCGACTTTTGCCATATATCTTGGAGCCTGAGCTGCCGGATGATACTGGCGTACGTGCCAGTGAAATGCTTCGGGCGACAGCTGGTTAATCATGCTGATGGCCGTCTGGCGGTTGCTGGAAAATGTCCGAAGCAATGCACCGGCACCGTTGGCATAAGCAACTTCGGTTGCGTAACGCCGCGTAACCGGATTATTGATCCAGTTTAGTTGCTGATGCTGCAACGCGCTGATGTAAGCCGTTCCCAAATCAATGTTGGTTTCAGGATCATATAAATCGTCGTTATCCGGGCAACCACGTTTACCTTTGTATCGGTATGCGTCACAGCCGCTCGTTGAGGCTTTCAGCTGCATCAAACCAATGGCGTTTGAAGGACTGACGGCTTTCGGATTGTAACTGGATTCCACCTGAATGATGGCTTTCACCAGTTTCCGGTCGACTTTGTATTTATCAGCAGCATCTTCGATTTCATCGTCAAAGGCGTGAGAATCATATTTTTTATAATGCGGTTTGCTGGAACAGCCTGCCAAAATCAACAGCATTAGAATCATGCAAAAACGAGACGGATTTTTGAGTAATGAAGTCATGAATTACCAGGAATAAATTAGGGATTATTGGCGAAAACAAGATACCGTTATCGTCTCTGAAGGTCATGTATTAATTGGTTTTTTTTTGACTACTTAATCTCTTCTCAAGATGCGCCCTTCAGAGACTAACGATTGTTGCGCCCTGCTCTGGCATTATTCTTACGCACAGACTATTGACTTATTTTGTACAAAAAGTACCTTTAACGCCATGCATACATTTCTGATTATCGTCCCCGACGGGGGCATGTTGTTCGAAGCAGCTGGTATCGCCGATATCCTCATGCAGGCAAATCGTCTGATGTCTAAGGACGCCCGAACGCCAGCTTATCAGGTAACCCTGGCCACGACGCAACCGCACCGTGTGGTTCACGGCGCTTCTGGCCTGAACCTGTTGGCTGATCACCGTTTATGCGATCTCGATCCACTCACTCCACGCGATACCATCCTTATCACTGGCAAAGGCCTGACTAAAGAAGAAGGCTCCGACGTAGTTCAGTGGATAAAAAAGGCTGCGCCCCATGCCGGCCGCGTTGTTTCCATTTGCGGCGGCGCAATGCTGCTGGCGGAAACGGGTCTGCTCAATGGACGCCATGCCACCACACACTGGCGTTTACTCGATACACTGCAATCAGAATTCCCACAAGTCCTGGTTGAACGCGGTCCGATCTACGTTCAGGACGGTACAGTCTGGACCTCCGGCGGCGTCAGTTCAGGTTTTGACCTCACTCTCGCATTGGTCGAGGACGATCACGGTTTCAATCTGGCCCGCGACGTGGCACAGGATTTAGTGATGTTTCTGCGCAGGCCCGGTAGTCAGGCGCAATTCAGCCGCTATTTGTTAAATCAGGCCGCAGAAGGCCCGATCCGAGACCTCCAGAGCTGGCTGCCAGATAACATCACGGCAGATCTTTCTGTCGAACAACTGGCAGAGCGCGTCGCGATGAGTCCGCGTAATTTCACCCGCGTCTTTACTCGTGAAACCGGAATAACACCGGCGAAGTATGTCGAGGAAGTCCGTCTGAATGCCGCCAGACAGCGGCTTGAACAAACCACTCTTGGTGTTGAACAAATCGCGGTCATGACAGGCTTTGGTACTGGCCTGAATCTGCGCCGTGTTTTTGAGCGTAATCTACAACTCACCCCCACTGAATATCGCGAACGATTTTGCGCACGTATGTTGGCGTAAAATGATTCTTTATTGTCATTTACGCCAATCCAGCTTGAGGCTACATTGAATGCAGTTCCGCTAACTAAGGAGTGCATCATGGTCAAAGTTGGTATTAACGGATTCGGCAGAATCGGACGAAACGTCCTGCGCGCGGCTCTCGGTCGCGATGACTTTCAGGTGGTGGCGATCAATGATCTCACTGACAGTAAAACTCTCGCCCATCTTCTTAAATATGATTCCCTTTCCGGCACGCTGAACGCCACCGTTGAAGCAGGTGAAGGCCAGCTTTTGGTCGATGGCAAAAGCATCCGCGTATTCTCTGAAAGAAATCCGGCCGCTATTCCCTGGAGCAGTACCGGCGTCGATATCGTTATCGAAGCCACCGGTTTCTTCACGGATAAAGCTAAGGCTGAAGTGCATATCACTCACGGCGGCGCGAAACGCGTCATAATTTCCGCCCCGGGTAAAGATGACGATATTACCATCGTGCTGGGCGTGAATGACGATCAGTATGACCCGGCTAAACATAAAGTGGTGAGTAACGGCAGCTGCACAACAAACGGTTTAGCACCGGCCGCACAGGTTCTTCATCAAACCTTCGGGATTGAACATGGCCTGATGAACACCACCCACGCCTATACCAACAGTCAGGCTCTGCATGACCAGCCGGAAAAAGATTTGCGCGGCGCCCGTGCTGCGGCAGTGTCGATTGTTCCGTATTCCAGCGGAGCGGCAAAAGCCATCGGGAAAGTCATCCCGGAACTTGCCGGACGAATGACGGGTTATTCACTGCGCGTGCCGGTACCGGTGGTTTCAATCGTCGATCTCACAGTTAATTTAAAACGCGAAGCCACGGTAGAAGAAATCAACTCGGCATTCCGTCAAGCTGCTGAATCCGGCCCGCTCAAAGGCATTCTGGGCTACAGCGATGAACCACTGGTTTCGAGTGATTATCGTGGCGATCCGCGCTCGTCTATTATCGACGGCCTTTCTACGTTGGTTATTGGCGGAAAACTGGTGAAGATCCTCGCCTGGTATGACAACGAATGGGGCTTCTCCAATCGTCTGGTTGATCTGGCGGTTTTGATGGAAAAACGCGGATTATAAGCCCCCTTTTCCTGCCAGACATTATAAGAAGACACCGCCGTCTGGCGGTGTTTATCAGAGTTACAGACGACGCTGTTTTTTAAAAAGAAATAGACTGTATGTTGTAACTAATTATTCATCTTTTGGCCCGATTTTCATAAACGGGTTATAGGCGATTTCCCAAAGATGTCCGTCCGGATCGGCGAAGTAGCCAGAATATCCGCCCCAGAATACTTTCTGTCCTGGTTTAATCAGCGTCCCGCCTGCTTTCACTGCCTGTTTAAGAATCGCGTCCACTTTTGCTTCACTGGCCACGGTTTGCGCCAGAGCCATACCGCGAAAACCTTCCCCCTGAGCACTGACCTGCGCGTCCCTGGCCAGTTCATCCCACGGGAATAAGGACAACCACGCGCCCGCCAGTTCAAAGAAGCTGACGCTGTCTGAATCAATCACCACTTTTGGAAATCCTAATCCATTTTGATAAAACTCGGTGGCGGCGGCTAAATCCTTAACGCCCAGCGTGATCATATTAATGACAGGTTGCATGCGATTTTCTCCAGAATATTGATGAGTTGGTTTTTTCCTAATTTGTAAATCCTCAATGACAAAGTCAGTCATCCGAACCGCGCCTATCTCAAAAAAACGCTGAAGCTGCGTCTGAAGTTGTTCAGCAAAATCGTAAAAGCCGCCATTCTGACCTCGCCGTTCCTGCGCAAGTTGATAATGAAAAGCAATATCTCCCACGTGGATATCATCTCCCCAAAATAGCGCCGTGCTGTCTGGTTCTTCATTGCCAGACAGCGCCTTCCGGTTGTCTCAAAATGTTAACAGCGGCCTCACTTTTGTGGAAAATATCACATACCGTGCTAACCTGACGCCATCAAAAGCACCATCTGTGAGGATCCTTTGACTACATTACGCCGCCGACCGGAGGCCGCTTCGCCTACCCTGCGCTTCCTCCCGGAAACCATCCATATTGGCCGCCAGTTACGGACTTATTGTGATGCCCGTTTCAAAACCATCGGGCTGACACTTGCCCGTGGACAGGTCCTGTTGCATCTGGAAGCGGCCAATGGCCGTCTTCCGCAGGGAGAGCTTACCGCACTGCTGGAAGTCGAACACCCGACCGCGATACGCCTGTTTGACAGCCTTGCACAGCTAGGGCTATTAGAGCGATGCCCCGGTGAAAACGACCGTCGGTCCAAAGACATCGTGCTGACCGAAGCAGGTAACGATCTGGCCAATCAGGTACGCAGCATGACTGACGACATATTAATCCGTGTGATGGAAGGCATCCCTGAAGAAAATATCACCGTTGCCCGTGGCGTTCTTGCCGCCATAACTGCCAATATCGCCGCGCTTTAAGTGGCGATTCTTTCTCCTTACCCTCTCTTTTTACCCGCAATAATCACTTCTGTAATTGATTGATTATTCCCTATTTGAATTTGTAAATATCACTGATATGAATAATTGAACTAGACACCTTTGAAATGCCTCACTACATTATGTAGCAAGCTACAAGCTAGTTGGGTAATGACTTATAAGGCATAACGATGACGACGCGTTCTGATTCAGATGTCCGGCAGGATGCCGGTGAATTAACAACACGGGATGCATCACCACTAAAAGAGCCCCCCGCGCCAGCAACGGAAGCCGGATCGGTCCCGCCCTCAACGCATCACCCCTTTGCCGTTCAGGTGCATGACTGGCTCTCCCGTTACCCACGATTACGTATCGGTGTATACGTCATGGCGTCGTTGATTATTGGTATGACGCAAGGGCTGGGGATCAATCTGGTGGGATCAAATCTGCCTGGGATCCAGGGATCGCTTGGAATTTCTAACGTCGAAAGCTACTGGCTGATTGCCGCGTATACCGCCACCAGTGTGACCGGCACCATCCTGCTGTATAAAATTCGTACTCAATTTGGCTTTCGTCGCTTTGGGGAATACGGCCTGCTGTTTTTTGCCGTCGCCTCCATGGCGCAAATGTTTACCCATGATTTTCAGACCGCCGTGGCCGTGCGCGCAGTCATGGGTTTGGCGATGGCATCGCTTGGGCCGCTGGCGTTGTTCTATATGTTTGAGATTTTCCCACCGGCGAAAAAGCTGACAGCGGGACTGTGCTTCGGGCTGGCGGGCAGCCAGATTTCGTTGCCGATTTCCCGCATCATTTCGCCGCACCTGCTAGATCTCGGGCACTGGCACCAGCTGACGATGCTGGAATCCGGTCTGTCGCTGATCTGTCTGGCCATCATCTGGATTTTGCCGCTGACTCACCCGCCGCGCGTGAAAGTCTTCGAGCGTACGGACTGGATAAGCTACCCGCTGATCGCAACCGCCGTGGCCTGTATGTCGGTCGTGCTGACCATGGGCCGCTACTACTGGTGGCAGGAAAAGGACTGGATTGGTGAAGTTCTGGTCGTCGGGATTATCGCGCTGACGCTCTCATTTATGGTGGAGTTGCGACGCAAGAATCCAATTATCGATTTACGCTGGCTGATGACTCCCGAAATGCTGCTGTTTACCGGTTCAATGCTGTTCGTTCGAATGCTGCTTTCAGAGCAAACCACCGGCATGGTGGGCTTTCTGAATCTGGTTGGATTGCTCAACGATCAGCTTATTACGCTGTTTTGCATCATTCTGGCCGCGACGTTCGCCGGGCTGGTGTTCGTCAGCATTATTCATAAAGCCAACCGGATTGTTTACATCCATTTGTTCTCAATCGCACTGATTGGCGTGGCGGCGTGGATGGATGCGCATTCGACTCTGGATACGCGCCCCGAGCAGTTTTATCTGACGCAGGGAATGGTTGCCTTTGGTGGGGCAATATTTCTGCCCACCTCCCTGTGGCTCGGGTTTATCCGGGCGCTGCAATACGGCCAGAGCCAGATCATCAGTTTTGTGCTGGTGTTTCTCTCAACCCAAAATGTTGGCGCACAGGTTGGCGGTGCGTTCCTCGGGACAATTCAAATTTTGCGTGAGAAGTTTCACTCGAGCGTGCTGGTCGAAGGGATTTCGCTGCAAAATCCGCTGGTGCTTGAGCGGCTTGCTCAGTACAGCCATTTGCTGAAACCGGCATTAAACGATGGCGCACAGCTCAATGCCGAGACGGTTACGCAACTGAGTCTGAAAGTGACTCAACAGGCGGGATTGCTGGCGTATAACGATGTTTTCATGGTGGTGTTTTATATGTCGCTGGGCTGCTTTGCCATCCTTTGCGCGCACATTATTGTCGGACGGATCCAGACCAAAAAGCGCGAAGCCGCTGAGGCTGTTGCGTAAGTCATTCGTTTCTATCATCGAACTAAAAGAGTAATGCAGGAAAAGTGATGAAAAATCTATTTCGTTATCCGTCAATCATAGTGGTGCTGTGCCTGGGTGTGGTCGGCGTGATGTTGGTTTTATACAGCTGGCAATTATTTCCCTTTAATTCGCAGGTAGAATCAACCGATAACGCCTACGTACGTGGCAATGTCACCCTGCTCAGCCCACAGGTGTCAGGGTACATCACTGACGTTAAAGTACAGGATTTTATGCCGGTAAAAAAAGGTGACGTGCTGTTTCTGATCGACGACAGCACTTACCGGCAGGAATTGTTGCAGGCACAGGCCGCTGCCGCACAGCAGCAGGTGACACTGCAAAACTTCGAGCAAAATCGTGCGTCGAGCGCCGCCAGTTTGCAACTGGCCGAAGCAGAACTGCAAAGTGCGCAAGCCGCCGAAAGTAAAGCCTCGCTCGATACCGGCCGTAACAGTACCTTGCTGGCGAAAGGTCTGGTGTCGAAAACCATCGGGGATGAACTACATGCCGCCTTGCTGACGGCCAAAGCCAACGTGGCTAAAGCGCGGGCTTCGGTGAATATCGCCCGTCAGGATCTGGCTTTGGTGGATGCCAATAAAGCCTCGCTGGCAGCAGCCTTAAAGGCCGCACAGGCGAAAGTGGAGGTCGCAGAAATTAATCTGCAACATACACAAATTGTTGCGCCCTCAGACGGACAGCTCGGCGAGGTGAGCGCCCGCATGGGGCAATATGTGACGGCAGGCACGCAGATGACGTCCATCACACCGAAGGTAGTCTGGGTGACAGCCAACTTCAAAGAGCGCCAGCTGGCGGAGATGAGCGTCGGCACACCGGCGACGTTTACGGTCGATGCCCTTAACGATCGCGCTTTCAAAGGCCACGTGGTGCGAATTTCCCCGGCAGCAGGTTCTGAATTCAGCGTGCTAAAAGCCGATAATGCTACAGGTAACTTCACAAAAATCTCACAGCGAATTGCAGTACGAATTGAGCTGGAACCGGATCAGCAACAAAGCGATCGTCTGCGACCTGGGATGTCCGCAGTGGTCAGTATCGATACCGCCAACTCGCCACAAAACTGATCAACGCGTGACGTCCGAATAATAACGCTGCGCGACATCAGGATGTGAGCGCAGCCGCCCTTTCAGATAATTGAAACCAACATCGCGGAACAGCGGATTCAGCGGATCGCTGGCCTCGCCCCGCGCTTCTTTCGCCAGCTCTGGCGGTAACGGGAACAGCGGCACCACGGCGTCGAGCTGCGCGCCGAGGAAGAACGCCAGCGAGAGGCGCTCACCGGCTGCAGGCGGCGACACCACGCGGTGAACGGTGGCACGCAGATAGCCGTTGGTCGCCAGCTCCAGCAACTCACCGATATTCACCACGAGCGTATCCGGCACAGGCAACGCCTCCACCCATTGGTCCTTTTCCACTTCAACCTGTAATCCGCGCTGTTCGTCCTGCAACAAGAAACTGAGGAAACCGGAATCTTTGTGCGCCCCGACGCCCTGATTCCCTTCGCCTTCAGGCCGCCCCGGATAGCGTATCAACTTGATATGTTCATTGGGCTTTTCGCCATACAGGGGATCAAACGCCTCTTCCGGCAGTTTCAGCGCTAACGCAAACGCACGCAGCAGACGCAATGACATCGCGGTCATCTCACGCTGCCAGCGCAGCAACAATGGCCGTAGTTCCGGTAACGCCTCCGGCCACTGATTCGGACCCTGTAATCTGGCCCACGCCGGGGTGTTGTCATCTATCAGCAGTTCCGGTCGCTCAGCGCCAAGATCAAACTGTTCACGCCAGTCAGGCTGACCGCGCGTAATTTCCGACGCTGCGCGGTTATAGCCGCGAAAATGTGAGGAATTGATCATCGCCACGGCCAGCTTTTCTTCTTCCGGCAAGGCAAAGAACTGGCGCGATGCGTTCTGCACATCGCTCAGTAAGGTTTTATCGACGCCGTGATTTTTAAGATAGAAGAAACCGATCTCGCGGGCAGCGTAGCGCAACTCTGACAGAAACGTTTCTCGCTCTTGCGGCGAAGCTGAAAAGTGGCTGAAGTCGATCAATGGGATATTCGTGGAAGGCTGGCTCATCACTCACTCCGCTTTGAATGAAAAAAGGTGTTCCTATCCCGACGCTATCACAGCCTCCGAACGGATAACCAATAGCCAGATGCTCTGATTTATACTGCGAAGTTATGAATGAGGGGTGATGAATGACAGGTGATGAGTAATGAATGTGATGATCTGTCATTCGTCAGTCATCACATTCACCAGAGGCTCTGGGTTTATTAAGATTGTTTATCGCCCAGATAACGATACACCACAGCCAGATCCTTCTCGCCATAGCCGGCACTCACAGCGCCCTGCCAGGTTTCGCTGATGCGTTTCATCACCGGCAGATCCAGTTTACTACCCGCTTCCAGCGCCAGATTGATGTCCTTCAGCGCCCACGTCAGCTGCATCTGCGGTGTATAATCGTCGCTTTGAACATCTCCATTTTGCCTTTAATATAAGGTGCCGCCAGCGGTCCGCCCTCCAGCACGTTCCACAGGTCATCTGTGGTGAAACCGAGTTCTTCAGCCAGCTGCGTGGTTTCGGCAATCCCTTCCATCATGGCAATCAACCAGGCATTTACCACCAGTTTCATTTTTGAAGCGCGCCCCGCCTCACCCAGCCATTTAGTCGCTTTGGATATCGCCGCAAATACCGGTTCCACGGCAGCACCCGCTTCCCGATCGCCGCTGGCCAGCACCACAATCTGCGCCTGCTCAGCCGGAGCTTTCGTGCCGGACACTGGCGCATCGATGAACACCACGTCCGGACGCTGCGTTTCGATCAGGGCGATCAGGCTGTCGGTTGCTTCCACACCCAGCGTCCCCATCTGCGCGATGATGCCGCCGTGTTTCAGCCCCGCCAGCAAACCATTATCCCCCTGATAGACCTCCAGCGACGTTTTGCCATCGGATAGCATAGTGATCACTACATCTGCACCTTCAACGGTTTCCCGCGGCGTCGTGCCACGCGTCGCCCCCGCGGTGACCAGATCATCTCCGCGGGAGGTCGTACGGTTCCAGACGCGGGTGGTAAACCCTTTTTTAATCAGGTTTGCGGCAAAGGCATGCCCCATCGCGCCGAGGCCCAGTACGGCGACGACCGGTTGTTGAAGTGTGGATTGCTCACTCATGTGTGACTCCTTGTGCAAATAATGATTGTGATAAAAGGCTAACACCGCAGAGTTTCCCACGGGACTGGCTTCTGTAACCGAATGCAACAGAACGGCTGATAGTACTTAACCTCTGCTGACCAACTGGCGTAACATACGCGCTTTCTAATCGTTAAATAACATTGAATATTCTGCGCAGGCTATGATTTGGCGAAGATTTTCAGGAGCAGCAAGTACTATGAGTAAAGTCGTTTTGATCGGAATTATTTCATTCATTTTCCTGATGATGGTCGTGATGCTGGGCTCGGTCTACATATACCCCTGGTGGATGCAGCGTTCAACCGAAGGCGCTTGCGCACAGATAAGCAAGAGCAATGCGATCGACACCGTCACCCGTGACTATATGGAAAACCGTATCCCGAACTGGGGCAACGACAAAGACAATATGGGCACGTCGGTCCCGGTGTTGAGCTTCATCAGTGATGATGCGAAAGAAGATAAAGGCACTTACCACATTCCGTTCACTGCCAAAGGCCCGAATGGAACACTGGGGTATGTGGCGCATTTTAACTGCTCGAATCATTATGTTAAGTATTCGACGGTAGAGTGAGATATGCGGATGCCGCGCAATCTGCGGCTTTTCACCGCTGACCGAGAAAGTTTCGGTTTCTCGTTTGCTTTGCTCCTCCCCCTACGAAGGGGGAGGACGATGCCAGTTAACCCCCCCCCGCCACCCATAATTGTAATTATTGTCATCAGCCTTTTTTGTTTCCTTTCGTAAATCCCCCAATTAGAATGCAAACCGTTATCATTTGTATTTACTTGGTTGTATTTTATTTCAGGGAATCACTCACATGTCTTTCACTCATGTCCCGCGCGGGACTCTCCTCAGTGGATTTAAGAAATCCGTCGTTGCTGTAGCTATTCTCCACTGCTCGCCTCTCCTCGCGGCGACGCAGCCTTCTGAAGATTCTATTACCGTGAATGCGCAAGCCAATGCGCTGGATACCACCGATTACAGCGCAACGCAGAGCTCGACGGCCAGCAAAAGCGATACGCCGCTGAATGAAACGCCGCAGTCAGTCAGCGTGGTCACGCAGTCGATGATTCAGGATTACGATGTGACGTCTCTGGATGACGCGATGAAGTTTGTCAGCGGCGTCACACAGGGAAATACGCTGGGCGGAACGGAAGATGGTTTCGTGAAGCGCGGGTTTGGGGCGAACAGTGACGGGTCAATTCTGATTGATGGCGTGCGCAGCAATCAGGGGCTGGGGTTTGATTCGACGATTGATCATATCGAAGTGCTCAAAGGATCGGCGTCACTGCTGTATGGGATCCAAAACCCCGGCGGCGTGATCAACATGATCACCAAAAAACCGCAGTATGAGTGGAATACCCGCGTCAGTGGCCGTACCGGCGGATTTGGGGGCGGAGCGGGAACTCTCGACGTTACCGGTCCTCTGGGCAATGGTTTCGCATTTCGTATGATAGCCGAGCGCCAGTATGAAGATTACTGGCGCAACTTTGGCAGCGATTCCCATACCCTGCTCGCGCCGTCGCTGAGCTGGTTCGGTGAAAAAGCCAGTTTCAACATCAGTTATCAGGAATACAAATACGACATTCCCTACGATCGCGGGACGGTGTTCTCCAACGGCAAACCACTGGATATCCCCTATAACCGTCGTCTTGACGAACTGGCTAACCACGCCTGGGGAAAAACCAAGCGCCTTAATACCACGTGGGAATATCAGCTGAATGAAGACTGGAAAACCCGTCTGACCTACGCCTGGCAGCAGCGCCGTTATGACAGCAATGAAGTCCGCGCCACCGCAGTAAATACCGAAACCGGCGCCGTGACCCGCCGTGCGGATGCTAATCGCGGATTCAACCATCAGACCAGCTATACGTCATGGGACTGGATCGGTAATCAGGAAATCTTCGGAATGATGAATGACCTGCTGATTGGCGTCGATTACGAGAAAAACGAAACCTATAAGCAGTACTCGTATCGTGGCAAAACCTTCAGTACGTTTAACATGTACGATCCGGTCTACGGCGTTGAACCCATTACCAACAGCAGCACTTATTCCGACAGCAACAGCAATTTGCGTAATACGCTGTATAACAAATCCATCTACCTGAAAGACAGTATTCATCTGACCGATAAATGGATCGGCGTAGTCGGGGGGCGTTACCAGCATTACAACCAGAAGCAGACATCCGGTTTTTTGAATCCCACCCAAAGTCTGGATGATACCGATGACAAATTCCTGCCGCAGGTGGGCGTGGTTTACAAACTCACGGACGACCTCTCGTTCTACGCCAACTACAGTAAATCCTTTACGCCTTCCACCGATGTGGATGACAACGGCAACGTGGCCTCCCCGGAAAGCGGCACCACCTATGAAGTGGGTACCAAATGGCAGATTTCACCGCGTCTGGATGCCACGCTGGCGGTGTATCGCATTGATGAAGAAGACATGTCCGTCTTCATTAACGGCGTAACCCGCAATATTCCGAAAGCACGCTCGACCGGCGCGGAGCTGGAACTTAATGGAGAAATAGCCAAAGACTGGGATCTGACCGCCAACTACAGTTACGACAAAACGGAAATCACCGAAGATGACGTGAATTCTGCCAACGTTGGTAATCGTCTGGTGAATGCGCCAACCAACATGGGCAGCCTTTATCTCAGCCACACGATGCGCTGGTCAGTCGTGCCGGGAGATTTCCGCGTAGGCGGCGGTGCGCGTTATGTCGGTACCCGTGCGGGTGACCCGGAAAACAGCTTCACGCTGCCGGATTACACCGTAGCCGATGCATTTATCGCCTGGGATAACCAACTGCTGGGCAAACATACCCAGATTAAGCTCAACGTAAATAACTTGTTCGATAAAGAGTATTACTCCTCAAGTGCCGGAAATTTACGCGTGATTGAAGGCGAACCGCGCAATGTGGTGCTCTCGGCAGCGGTGGATTTCTAACAAGCAAGAAACGGACGTTTAAGATTGATAAGTTGATCAGAGCCGGCACAGAGATGTGCCGGTTTTGGTTTTACGGTTTACGTTATTCGTTTTACATTTTTCCTCACCTGTTACTTAGCAGGTAACGTACTCCAGTAAGTCCCGCTGAACGGCACCGGCAGAAACTGTTGATAAAGATCTTTCATGGTTTGTTGCGGATCGACATCCTTGAACAGTTGCGGATACATCGCTTTAGCAAACACTTCTACATCCACCAGATGGTACGGGCTGAGGTAGAAGTTATGCCAGACGCTGTACGCACGCCCTTCCCGCACGGCTTTCAGCGTGGAAAGCACCGGTTGCTGATCCATCACCTGACGGAAACTCTGCGCGGCTTCTTCCTGTGTGACCTGCGGGCCCAGCATCAGATTCGACACTCGCTTGCCTTCAGGCCCCGCCATACCGGTAGTGATATACACATCCGGATTTGCGACGATCACCGCTTCCGGGTTTAAATCGCCATACACGCTTTTAAACGCGCCTTTAGCAATGTTATCGCCACCCGCATACGCCAGCAGATCCGCCAGATTACCGTGAGAAACCGTGGTACAACAGGCTTCACGCCGCCCCAGATGCAACTGCAACATCACTGTAGGCTTCTTTCCCTGATAGGCAGCAATACGTTGTTGTACGCGACTCATATGCTGCTGATAAAAGGCGATAAAACGCGCCGCTTTTTCGGGATGGTTGAGGACATCGCCTAACAGCTTCACGCTGGGGATCGTGTTATGCAGTTGATCGACACGCAGATCAACGTAGATCACCGGGATCCCCGCTTTGGTCAGGGCTTCCTGCATCACATCGTGATCGTCCTGCTTTTTGGCGTAAACGGGCAAAATCACCAGATCTGGCTTCAGCGCAATAACCTTCTCGACGTTCATCTGGGTGTAGTTATTCTGCCCAAGCAACGGGATCTTACCGATGTCAGGAAAGGCTTTCAGATACATCGCCCAGCTCTGCGCATCCAGCGACGCCATATCCCCCGGCCATCCCACCACATGCTGCGCAGGGTTTCCGTCCTGAACCAGCGCCAGCGTATATAACATCCGGCTTTCGCCGACGACGATGCGCTGTGGATTATCGGGGACTTCAACCGTGCGTTGAGAAATATCGGTGACCGTTTTGGCCTGCACCGCACCAGCGAGCAGCAGGCAGGAGATCAACAACGAAGGAATGAACTTAGGCATAGTACCTCGGGGAAGGATTTTTAATGTGGGGATGATAATGATAATCGTTGAGAACAGCAAACGTCAGGACAGGACTCTTTAATGCGCATTTTTAATATTATCTTATCAATATAATGAATTTCTAACATAGTAATAAGCCGTTTATGGTGATAACTCCTGCCAGCGCAGCCCCCCCTCCGCTGGCCTCTGACCCGAGGAGAGACAGCTCATGAGCGTGCAATTTATTGGGATGATCGGCCACCGGCTGGCGTCTGAAATCATCCCGCCGACCGGTCCGGTTTTTGATAAGCAATACATCGCCGACTTCGCCAAAGCCCACGAAGACGCGGGTTTTGACCGCATTCTGGTGGCCTACGCCTCTGACCAGCCGGACGCTTTTCTGGTGACTGCCCATGCAGGGGCACACACTTCCCGTATTCACTTCCTGCTGGCGCACCGCCCCGGGTTTGTTGCTCCCACGCTGGCGGCACGCAAGCTTGCAACGCTCGATCACCTGCTGGATGGCCGCGTCGCGGTGCATATCATCAGCGGTGGCAGCGATGCAGAACAGCGCCGTGACGGTGATTTCGAACCTAAGTCTGGCCGCTATCAGCGTACTGATGAATATATCGATGTCCTGAAAAAAAGCTGGTATTCAGAAAAAGGTTTCAATCATCAGGGCAAATTCTATCAGGCAGAGAATGCCTTCTCCGCCATCAAACCCCATCAGCAACGTTTGCCGGTATTCTTTGGTGGCTCCTCTGAAGAGGCCATCCGCGTGGCCGGTAAACATGCTGATGTCTTTGCGCTGTGGGGCGAACCGCTGGCAAGCGCCGCGGAAACGGTCGCCGCAGTGAAAGCCTCGGCGGCAGCGCACCAGCGGGAGATAAACTTCAGCATTTCGTTCCGCCCTGTTCTTGGCAACACTGAGGAAGAAGCGTGGGCGAAGGCCGAGGAGATCCTGGCAAAAGCCAAAGCACAGCAGGAGAAAAATGGTCAGGTGCTGGCGGCCAAACCCCAAAGCGTCGGGGCGCAGCGTTTGCTGGATGCGGTGGCAAAAGGTGACCGGCTCGACAGTTGCCTGTGGACCGGCATCGCGGGGCTGATCGGCGGCGGGTCTAACTCGACGGCGCTGGTGGGGACACCTGAACAGGTCTCCGACGCGCTACTCAAATATTACGATCTGGGCATTACTACGTTCCTGATCCGTGGCTTTGATCCGCTTAATGATGCTGTCGACTACGGCAAGCACCTGATCCCGCTGACGAAGCAGAAAATCGCTGCCCGTCAGGCCAGTCATCAACCTGCCCGCGCCAGTCTGGTCTGAGGAATTGCAATGCGATTGAATGTGAAAAATCTTCTGCTGGCTGTGTCACTGATCGGCAGTATATCTGCGGCATTTGCCGGATCTGTGACACTGCGCGTGGCGGATCAAAAAGGGAATATGCGCGCACAGCTGGAAGCGGCGGGCAAACTGGATGATTTGCCGTACAAAATTGAATGGTCGGAATTCCCCGCCGCTGCCCCGCTGGCAGAAGCGCTGAACGCGCAGGCGGTGGATATCGGGATTATCGGAGATGCCCCGCTGTTGTTTGCCGAGGCTGCCGGCGCGCAGCTGAAAGCTATCGCGGTGGATAAATCGGACGCCTATGGCACCGCGTTGCTGGTCAGGCCCGACAGTCCGATTAAAACGGCGGGCGATCTGAAAGGCAAAAGTATCGCCACCAACCGTGGATCTATCGGGCATTTCGTGGCACTGAAAGCGCTGGCATCTGCCGGGCTGAGTGCCAAAGATGTCACCTTCCGCTTTCTGCCGCCGAGCGATGCCAAACTGGCGCTGACGCAAGGTTCCGTGGACGTCTGGGCGACGTGGGAACCTTACACCGCGTTTGCAGAAACGCAGGATCATCTGCGGGTTCTGGTTAACGGACGCGGCCTGTGGTCGGGCAACAGCTTCCTCGCGGCAACGGATACGGCGCTGAAAGATCAGAGCAAACGTGAGGCGATTGCCGACTATCTCCAGCGTCTGAGCGACGCGCAGGTTTGGGCGTATAAAAATCTGGATGCCTACAGCGGCAAGCTGGCGAAGATTATCGGCTTCCCGCTCGATGCGGCAAAGCTGTCATTTGAACGGCGCAAATCTTACTGGCAGGCAATCGATTCAGCGACCGAAACACAGCAACAGCAAACGGCGGATTTCTATCACGCTCAGGGATTATTGCCCGTTGCACTCAACGTGACCGGCACGTTTGATCACTCTTTCCTGCTGAAATAATCCTGCTTTTCGGCACCGGTTCTCCGCCGGTGCTTTTCCCTTTCGACACTATCGCTCTGATACCACCAGCAACTCCCTGCTAATCCAGTCGTCGAAGACCTGCATCGCGGATGACATGCGTTTAGATTTGAGCCGCGTCAGCCAGTAACTGCCGAGCGTGATTTCAGTCGCAAAAGGCCGTACCAGATTTCCACTCTCCAGCTCGCGGGAAAACATCGATACCGGCACCAGCGCCACGCCTTCAGCCTGCATGGCGGCTTCCACCATCAGACGCGAGGAATCAAACACCGCGCCCGTCGCCCGCCACGGTGTCAGCCCGGCAGCCGTCATCCATTTATCCCATTCATCAGGACGGTATGAACGCAATAGTATTTCTTTGGTCAGAGATTCGGGATTCGTCAAACGGCGGGCGATTTCTGCAGAGCATAAAACGGTGTGCGGTGCGTCGAAAAGCAGCCGGTTATCGGTCGCCGCCCAGGTGCCCGTGCCAAAACGGATGGCGAAATCCAGGCCTTCAGAAGCCAGATTGACCACGTTATTATTGGTGAGAATTTTCAGTTCGATAAAGGGATGTTGTTCGCGAAACGCCTTCAGCCTTGGCAACAACCAGCCGACTGCAAAGGTGCCGACCACCGCAATGGTCAGTACTTCGTGGAAATACCCGCCCTCAAAACGCTTAAGTACGGTCTGGATCTGGCTGAAGGCCTCGGTCAGAACCGGCAACAGCACCAACGCTTCGTCGGTCAGCTCCAGTCCGCGCGGCAATCGTTTAAATAGCGCAGTGCCCAGCTGTTCTTCCAGTAAACGCACTTGCTGGCTGACCGCTGCCTGCGTGACACTCAGCTCAAGCGCAGCACGGGTAAAGTTGAGATGTCTGGCTGAGGCTTCAAAAGCACGCAGCGCGTTGAGAGGCAGAGATGTCCGCATAATGCCTTATCCATAAGTTTTTCTTTATCCTGCGCGAAATTATTCTCGCTTGTCAATAATCCGTCAAACAGGGATATTGCCGACCTCCGTACTACAACAGATAAGGATTTCTATGTTCAATAATACATTTCGTCATAAAGCGCTGCTGACCGTCGCCCTGATGCCATTGTTATTTTCCAGCGCGCCGCTATGGGCTCAGACGCCTGCGCAGGCCAAAGCCGTGCAGCAAAAACTGTCTGATTTGGAAAAAAGCACCGGTGGCCGTCTGGGCGTGGCGATGATCAATACCGCCGATAACTCACAGACCGTTTACCATGGCGAAGAGCGTTTCGCCATGTGCAGTACGAGTAAAGTGATGGCGGCATCGGGCGTACTGAAAGCCAGTGAGAAAGATAAAAACCTGCTGAATAAGCATGTAGATATCAAAAAGTCAGATCTGGTGAACTACAACCCGATTACTGAAAAGCATCTCGATACCGGTATGACGCTTGGCGAACTCGGCGCAGCGGCGATTGAATACAGTGACAACGTGGCGATGAATAAACTTATCGCGCATCTCGGCGGCCCGGCGAAAGTGACACAGTTTGCGCGCTCGATCGGCGATGAGACATTCCGTCTCGACCGTACTGAACCGACACTCAACACCGCAATTCCGGGCGACAAGCGTGACACCACGTCCCCGCTGGCGATGGCGCAAAGCCTGCGCAAACTGGCGCTGGGTGATGCGCTGGCCGAACCGCAGCGCGCGCAGCTGGTGGCATGGCTGAAGGGTAACACCACCGGTGCTGCCAGTATCCGCGCCGGTCTGCCGGCTTCGTGGACAGTCGGGGATAAAACCGGCAGCGGTGATTACGGTACGACCAACGATATCGCCGTTATCTGGCCTGAGAATCACGCGCCGCTGATTCTGGTGACCTATTTCACCCAGCCGCAGCAGGATGCCAAAGCCCGTAAGGACGTTTTAGCCGCCGCCGCAAAAATCGTGACTGAAAACCTGTAACGTACGACGCCCATGAGGGGTAACCTCATGGGCGTATTGTTCTGTTAGTTTTCCGTGCGTTGCGCAAACTGTGAACTTCCGCCCTGTGCGAAATCGATGAACGTGGTTAATAGAGCATGTCGCCCGATATCAGGCTTAGCTCACAGGATGCAGCATGGAAAATTACGCCAACAAAAGCGGTGATTCACAAGTTGTCAGCTTCCAGATAGATGCCAACTCGATCAAAGTCCGCTTTAAGAATAACCACGTGTATTTATACGACATCCGCCATCCCGGTCCGGAACATCTCGAGAAGATGAAAGAACTGGCGCGATCCGGCTGGGGTCTCAATACCTATATTGAAAGCGAAGTAAAAACGGATTTCTCTTCCAAGGTTTTCTGAACACCGATGCCGTTGTTCTGAGCACTGTGCCATTCACACCGCGCCGTTTCCAGCCAATTACACTTTGTGGGAAGCCGGGAAGTTTGATGTGAAGTTATGACAGATCGAGAGTGAAATAATAAAGGCGCCTCTTGGCGCCTTTGGCTTTTTAACGGGCAAAAATCAGATCTTCAGTTTAATGTAATCAATCGCACGGCTGATGATCCCGCCCTGCGCGACGTCTTCCAGCGCCACCAGCGGAACAGTTTTGATCACTTTACCGTTGTCCACGATATTAATGTTGCCAAGCTCCTGACCTTTTTTCAGCGGCGCTTCGACCTGCGGATTGGTCAGCACGTACTGGGCTTTCAGCTTGTCGGCATCGGCTTGCGGAACGCTAATAAACACGTCGCTCAGTGAACCGACTTTCACCTGATCGTTCGCCCCAAACCAGACGTGCTCGCTGGAGACTGTCTGATTGGCTTTAAATATTTGCTTGCTGGTGTATTCGCGGAAGCCCCAGGTCAGCAGTTTGCGCGCCTGTTCTTCACGCCCTTTCGAGCTTTTGCCCCCCATAACAACAGCAATAAGACGACGATCGCCCTGCGTGGCCGATGCGATAATGTTGAAACCAGCACTTTCGGTGTGACCGGTTTTCAGGCCATCAACCTGTAAGTTTTTATCCCACAGCAGGCCGTTACGGTTTTGCTGAGTGATGTTGTCATACGTCAGCGATTTCTCGCTATACATTTTATATTCCTCAGGTTCGCCACCGATAATCGCGCGGGAAAGTTTGGCGAGATCATAGGAAGTCGTGTACTGACCCGGCGCATCCAGACCGTGTACGGTTTCGAAATGGGTATTGGTCAGCCCCATGCTCACGACGTATTTGTTCATCATGCCGACGAAACTGTCCTGGCTGCCCGCCACGTAATTGGCCATGGCGACACAGGCGTCGTTACCTGAGGTAATGATAATGCCGCGGATCAAATCGCGTACTGAAACGCGATCGCCCGGTTTGAGGAACATCAGCGAGGAACCTTCCAGACTTTTGTTACCGGCGACCCACGCTTCCTGCGGCACGGTCACGATGTCGTTCATCGTAATTTTTTTCTGATCCAGCGCGCGGTCAATCACGTAGCCGGTCATCAGTTTGGTCAGGCTGGCCGGGTTGCGACGGTCATCCGGGTTCCCTGCCGCCAGCACATCACCGCTGGCATAATCCATCAGGACAAAAGACGCGGCGTCAATGCTCGGGGGAACAACCGGGAAATCCAGTGGCGCAACAGCGCTCGCACTGCCCGCAGAGAACAACAACACACAAGATAAAACACTTATTACACTACGTTTCACTGAATCTTCCTTAAACGTGCCGCATTGACCTGAACATAAATCCGCTCAGCATCTATACAAATAATCATACAAAAAAGTCATAGATCGAGATCTGCGGCATAGGGTGCCTGAAAACAGCCTTCAGAAAAACCCTTAGTCTTTTGCTAAGCATTTCATAATGAAACGATTCGGTTACAAGTTGGTTGCTTAAACGCCAAAACAGGCAGTGACTGACGTAATCAATTTTCTTTATCGCAAGATACTGTTTTTGAAACCTTTGAAATTGACTTTAAACGCCCGCCCGTCTTAGAAAATTTGCATTACGCTGCGATAAATCCCCGCGATAGACGGTTTCTATCACACCATCACGGCATTCGATTAGACGTAACTCCATCCCCCTCCTAAACTTGTGACATAAAATTAACAAACGGATTAACATTTGGTCGATCCGATTGTTTCCAGACAAGATAAAAGCCACCTGCGAAGCATAATTATGAAATTCAAAACTGAGATCAAACCCTACCACGGCGCGGCCGGTGGCTGGGGTGCATTGGAATCTACCACCCGTTTCGTCTTCGACAGTAAGAAAGTCCTCTCCAACCTGCGCAACCTGATGCGTGTTAACAAAGGTCGCGGTTTTGACTGTCCGGGCTGTGCCTGGGGTGATGATAACCACAGTACGTTCAGTTTCTGTGAAAACGGCGCGAAAGCCGTCAGCTGGGAAGCAACGCGCAAAGCGGTCGAGCCTGAATTCTTCGCGCAGCACAGCGTCAGCAAACTGCGTGAACAGAGTGATTACTTCCTTGAATATCAGGGACGCCTCACCCACCCGATGCGCTATAACCGCACCACCGACCATTACGAACCGATCAGCTGGGACGCGGCTTTTTCACTGATCGCCAGCCATCTTAAAGGTCTGGAAAGCCCGGATCAGGCGGATTTCTACACCTCCGGTCGCGCCAGCAATGAAGCCTCTTATCTTTATCAGGTGTTTGGCCGCATGTTCGGCACCAACAACTTCCCTGACTGTTCCAACATGTGCCACGAAGCCAGCGGCGTCGGCCTGAAACAGAGTATCGGCGTCGGTAAAGGCACCATCCGTCTGGATGATTTTGAAAAGGCCGACGCGATTTTTGTTTTCGGCCAGAATCCCGGCACCAACCACCCGCGTATGTTGCACAGCCTGCGTCACGCCGCCGATCGCGGCGCGAAAGTCGTCAGCTTCAACACGTTGCGTGAACGCGGTTTAGAACGTTTCGCCGATCCGCAAAAACCTCTGGAAGTCGTCACACCGAAAGCCGGTCGCATCAGCTCTGCCTACTATCAGCCGAATCTCGGTGGTGATATGGCCGCCGTGCGCGGTATCGTCAAAGCGCTGTTGCAGACGCACCGGGAACGCATCGCCTCCGGCCAGCCTTCCCTGTTCGACGATGAATTTATTGCGCAGAACTGCGTGGGCGTGGACGACTATCTGGCGATAGTTGATGCTACCAGCTGGGAAAAAATCACCGGGCAGTCCGGCCTGAGTGAACAGGATCTGCGCGAAGCCGCGGCTATCTATATGCATGCCGACCGCGTGATTTGTACCTGGGCGATGGGCATTACCCAGCATAAACATTCCGTGCCAACCGTGCGCGAAATCACCAACCTGCAATTACTGTTCGGGCAACTCGGCAAACCGGGCGCTGGTTTGTGTCCGGTGCGTGGTCACAGTAACGTGCAGGGTAACCGCACCATGGGCATCGACGAGAAAGCGCCGAAAGCCCTGCTGGATGCGATGGAAAAACACTACAACTTTACGCCACCGCGCACGCCGGGCCATAACACCGTGGAAGCGCTCGAAGCGATGCTGCGTGGCGATGCCAAAGTCCTTATCTGCCTCGGCGGGAATCTGGCCGCTGCCGCGCCAGATACACCGCGAACTTTGCAGGCACTGAGCAATCTGGATCTGTCAGTGCAAATCAGTACGAAACTGAACCGCAGCCACCTGACGCCGGGCCACGAAGCACTCATCTTGCCGACGCTGGGCCGTACCGAGCTGGATATGCAGGCCACCGGCTCGCAATTTATCACCGTCGAAGATTCCTTCAGCATGGTTCACGCTTCCGAAGGCGTAGGTATCCCGTTGTCGAAAGAGCAGCGTTCCGAAACCGCAATAATCTGCGGTATCGCCGATGCGGTGCTTGGTGACAAATACCTCGACTGGATGGCTCTTGCGGATGACTACAACCTGATCCGTGATCACATCGAAGCGACCATTCCTGGTTTCAAAGATTTCAATGCACGCTGCGACATCAAAGGTGGCTTCTATCTGGGCAATGCAGCGGCAGAGCTGAACTTCAATACCTTAAGCGGCAAAGCCAATTTCAGCGCCGCACCGTTGCCGGAAGTGTTGATCCCGATGGGGGATCAGAATGCGCCGTTTACCCTGCAAACTTTGCGTTCGCATGATCAGTACAACACCACGATTTATGGTCTTGATGACCGCTATCGCGGCGTGTATGGCCAGCGCGAAGTGTTGTTCATTCACCCTCAGGATCTGGCTGATTTGGGGCTGAAAGACGGCGAGCTGGTGGAAATCGAAACACTGTGGAACGACGGCGTAGAGCGCAAAGTCAGCGGATTTAAACTGGTGAGTTACGATATTCCGCGCGGCAATCTGGCGGCTTATTATCCGGAGACAAACCCGCTGGTGCCGATGTCCAGCTTTGGTGACCAAACCCACACCCCGACCTCGAAAGCCGTTCCGGTGACTATTCGTCGCTGCGAGCAAACTGTCGATCTGCAACGTATCGCCTAAACCGTTTTGCGAGGCATGCCGTAAATCCCCTCTTTCGCTTCAGGGTTATGAGGCGAAAGGGGGATAAGAGCTTGCCCGACGGGGTCAGATCGCGTAAAACTGTCTGCCGCTAATCGAGCCACATTAACCCCCAATTCTCTGGACGATATGTTTCAAGATAACCCGCTGCTCGCGCAGCTAAAACAGCAACTTCACTCTCAGACTCCACGTGTCGAAGGCATCGTGAAAGGCACTGAGAAAGGCTTTGGCTTTCTTGAAGTAGACGGTCAAAAAAGCTATTTCATTCCGCCTCCGTACATGAAAAAAGTCATGCACGGGGACCGCGTGATCGCCTCCCTGCAAACCGAAAAAGAGCGTGAAGTCGTCCAGCCGGAAACCCTGGTTGAACCTTTCCTCAGCCGCTTTGTAGGTCGCGTCACCAGGAAAGACGACCGTCTTTCCATCATTCCCGATCATCCTTTATTGCGCGATGCCATTCAGTGCCGCGTCATGCGCAACATCAATCACGAAGTGAGCGATGGCGACTGGTGTGTGGCCGAAATGCGCCGTCATCCGCTAAAAGAAGGCGATCACAGCTTCCAGGCTGAAATCACCGAGTGGATCACCACCGGCACCGACGACCTCGCGCCGTGGTGGGTCACCCTGGCACGTCATAATCTGGAACGTGAAGCACCAAAATCTGAGATAGCTGAACTGCGCGATGAAGGTCTGACCCGCGAAGATCTGACCGCCCTGCCTTTTGTCACGATTGACAGCGGCAGTACGCAGGACATGGATGACGCGCTGTTTGTGAAAGACAATGGCGACGGCACCCTGCAAATGACCATCGCGATTGCTGACCCGACGGCGTACGTCGCCGAAGGCAGCGACCTCGACAACACCGCTAAAAAACGCGCATTCACCAACTATTTGCCGGGCTTTAATATCCCGATGCTGCCGCGCGAATTGTCCGATGATATCTGTTCCCTGTGGCCAGACGTCAGCCGTCCGGTTCTGGCGTGTTCCGTCACGCTGAGCACCGATGGCGCACTGGGCAGCGACATTCGTTTCTTCGCCGCCACCATTGAATCCAAAGCCAAGCTGGCCTACGACAATGTCTCTGACTGGCTTGAAGCGGATGAGAAGAGCGAATGGCAGCCAGCCAGCGATGTGATCGCCGATCAAATTCGCCTGCTGAAACGCGTCTGTGACGTGCGCAGCGCATGGCGTACCGAACACGCGCTGGTGTTTAAAGATCGTCCTGATTACCGCTTCGTGCTGGGTGAGAAAGGCAACGTGCTGGAAATTGTCGCCGAGCACCGCCGTATCGCTAACCGCATCGTGGAAGAATCGATGATCGCCGCCAACGTGTGTGCTGCTATCGCCCTGCGCGACAGCCTCGGTTTCGGCGTCTATAACGTGCATACCGGTTTCGATCCGTTGCTGGTTGAGAACGCTGTGACTATATTGCAGGCCAACGACGTGGAGGCCAACGCCGAAGAGTTGCTGACCCTGCCGGGCTTCTGCGCATTGCGCCGCAAGCTTGACGCATTGCCAACGCAGTTCCTCGACAGCCGCATTCGTCGTTCCCAGACGTTCGCAGAAATCAGCACCACGCCGGGGCCGCACTTCGGTCTGGGTCTGGAAGCGTATGCAACCTGGACATCACCTATCCGTAAATACGGCGATATGGTGAATCATCGTTTGTTGAAAGCGATGATCCTGAACCAGTCTGCTGAGAAACCACAGGATGAGATGACTGTCCAGTTGGCTGAGCGCCGCCGCGCCAACCGCATGGCCGAGCGCGACGTCGGAGACTGGCTGTATGCACGTTATCTGGAAGATAAAGTCGGCACTGACGTTAAGTTCAGCGCGGAAATCATCGATGTCACCCGTGGCGGCCTGCGTGTCCGCCTGCAAGATATCGGCGCCGTCGCTTTCATTCCGGCTCCGTTCCTGCACAGCGTGCGCGACGAGCTGGTATGCAGCGCAGACACCGGCACCGTTCTGATTAAGGGCGAAGTGGCCTACCGTCAGAGTGACATCATTGATGTAGCGATCGCAGAAGTGCGGATGGAAAATCGCAACGTTATTGCTAAGCCCGCTGCTTAGCAAACGCTGGGATTATTGATGTGAGTGAAAAGCCGGTTTATAACCGGCTTTTTTTTGTGCGGGGCGCGCGCACGGGGCGGCTTTTAAACCTGACCGAGAATATTTCGGTTTCTCAATTGCAGTGACCACTTTACCCACTGCACCGAAACCGCCAAAGAGGGAGGAAAGCGCCTCCCTCTTTGATCTCCCACGTTTTTTTTAACACGCGCTATCGCTGGACCGATGGCCGTGTTCTGTAAATTCCGTGGGTGCCGCAAATCCAGGCACTTCGTGCTACCTTCACTCGGTCTTCGAGCCATTGGTCTCGAAGCCGCTCCGTTCAGCTGGATTTTTGATCGCGCCATCTCACCATTTAAAAAAAACAAAAAACAAAAAAACAAAAAACAGAAAATTTGAACAGCGTATTTGGTTTTTTATAATGATCCTGAGCCGGTGAAGTTGTGACCTAAAAAGCCTGTGGCCGCGTTCAAAAATCACGCCGAGGAAGAGGTGGAAAACCGCGCGTCTGTTTGCGCGGGTTGTAACCCGACCGGAGGGAACCGCGCAGCGGCGGGATTTTGCGGCAATAGCGAAAGCCGCTGAAACATAGCCGGGATGCATGGCAGGTGTTTTAAAGAGCCCGGGATTCTTAAGGGCGGCGGCGATAAGCCGCCCTTAAGGCCAGTGTGGGTGGCAACCCACGACCTTGACCTTTGGGCCAATTTGGGCGGCAGCCCAACGTCTTAACCATGAAATTGAAATTAAAATTAAATTCCGCCCAGTGCGCAGCCCCGCACTATCAGATCTGATAGTCAATTACCGTCTCACTCTCCTGCCCCGACGCAAAGACCTTCTCCTTAATATCATTCACCGATAACCCCGGATTACATAATTCGATAAATCGCCAGACATAGTTGCGCTGCAGTTGCGCCCTTTTCAGACCCAGCCAGACGGTGTTGGCTTCGAATAAATGTTCGGCATTGATGAGCTGAAGGCCGGTATCGCGGGCGATTTCGTAAGCTTTGTCGGCGAGAATACCCACGCCTAAACCGAGTTCGACGTAGGTTTTGATCACATCAGAATCCTGCGCGCTGAGCACGATATCCGGGCTGAGTGCGGCACGACTAAAGGCTTCGTCGAGACGCGAACGGCCGGTAATGCCCTGACGGTAAGTGATCAACGGCTGCTCGCTGAGATGTTGCAACGTGACGGGGTGCTGCAACGTCAGCGGATGTCCCTGCGGAACAACGATGGCGTGATGCCAGCGGTAATACGGGAATGCCGCAACGGAGGTATCGTTCATCAGTTTTTCGCTGGCAATCGCGACATCCGCCTGTCCGCTGAGCAACATCGCCAGCACTTCGTTTGGAGAGCCCTGATGCAGCTCCAGCCTGACGCCGGGGTAGATGGCGCGGAAGGCTTTGATGACTTTAGGCAGACTGTAACGCGCCTGCGTATGCGTGGTGGCGATGGTCAGCACCCCTGCGTCCTCTTTCGAGAAGACGTCCGCCAGCCGCCGGATGTTCTGGGCTTCGTTGAGAATACGCTCAGCAACGGCAAGTAACTCTTTACCCGGCTCAGTCAGCCCCAGCAAACGCTTGCCACGACGGATGAAAATCTCGACGCCCAGCTCGTCTTCCAGCTCGCGGATGTGGCGGCTGACACCTGACTGCGAAGTAAACAACATGTTCGATACTTCGGTCAGGTTGTAATTGCATCGCGCTGATTCCCTGATAATTTTGAGTTGTTGAAAATTCACCGCCGTCGCCCCTGTCTGTTCTAAAACCCTATTGTTACGGCCTGCGGGTATGCCAGACAAATAAGAAAAAGCGGTTACTTATGCTTTTTCCGACTATAGAGAGTGACAACGGTTTAAGATTTTACTCCGGCACGGGCGTCAGCACCGGTCTGGCAGAGAAATGCGCGCTGAGGTTATCGAGTACCAGCGCCAGCATATTTTCGACCGACTCCGGCGAGCGCCCCGCTACATGCGGCGTGATCACCAGATTATCCAGCGTCAGCAGCGCGGGCGGCACCTGCGGTTCGCCGTCCACCACGTCCAGCGCCGCGCCGGCGATTTCGTGACTTTGCAGGCTGGCGGTCAGCGCGTCAGTATCCACCACGCTGCCGCGCGCAATGTTAATTAAAAAGCCGTCAGCGCCGAGCGCGCGCAACACGGCAGCATCCACCAGCCGGACGGTATTTTTTCCCCCAGGCGTGGCGACCACCAGATAATCCGCCCAGGCGGCCAGTTCGGTCACGCTGTGGAAATAGGGGTAAGCCGTATCCGCCAGGGGTTTACGGTTGTGATAGCCAATTGCCATATCAAATCCGCCTGCTGCGCGACGGGCAATCAGCGCGCCGATGTTTCCTAACCCCACGACACCGAGCTTTTTGCCTGCCATACCGGGAACGTTCCAGCGCGCTTTATTCCACTCACCGTCGCGAACAGCCTGATCAAACTGCGGAATGCGGCGGGTAATTGCCAGCATCAGCGCCAGCGTGTGGTCGGCGACGGAAGAATTATTGGTGCCGGGCCCATGGGTGACGTGAATACCGCGCGTTTTTGCCGCCGCGACGTCAATATGTTCATACCCCACACCCTGTGCACAGATGATTTCCAGCTTCGGCATCGTTGCCATTTCAGCATCGCTCAGACCGATACTGCCGATGGTTAACACCGCCTGAATTTGCTGTGCAAGTTCACAGGAAAGCGTGGCGCGCTGCCCGGGCGTGGTGGCGAAATAGAGGGTAAATCCGGCGGCGGCAAAACGCTCAGGGTAACCAGCGTCCAGCGGGACATGGCTTAGCAACGCGATAGTCATGGAGGCTCCTGTATTCATTTAAGGACAGCAAATACGCTCAGCGCCCGCCCTGTTTGCAGCGGGTCAGAGTGAATATCAGCGAACGCTGCCGTCATGTACAGAAGTTAAACTTTACAGAATGATGCAGACGCAAAAATGCCGGTGTGAAGGGTTCACACCGGCGAAATTAAACAGCACGGATTAAAAAACTGAAAAGTACTTCTGGCAGCGGATTACACCGCCTTGTGTTGATAAGTCGCGATAATCTTGCTGTAGGCGTAAGACACTGTGCCTTCATAAGTACATTGATACAGGTTGTTGTGATCGCTGGTGTGGCACATTTCCAGACCCTGATTGTAATCGCGGGTCGCATCCCAGCCGGAGATGGTGCCGAAATTGTATTTCTTCGCCAGCTCGATCAGTTTTTTCATATGTTCAACGGTAAAGCTCGGGCCGGTATCGTTGATGCCGAACATCGGCGTCACACCAATACGGCGCCACAGTTTGGCATCGGACCACTCGGTGAAGACGGTTTTGATCTGACGATGCATCGCCAGCATCGACATTTCCACACCGGTATACATGTCCGGCGGTGGCGCAACGTCGCCAAAGTCCATCGACATGGCGTTGAACAGTGCCGGCGAAAGCCCGCCATCATGCACCATGCGCACGAAATCAATACCGAAGGACGTCAGCCCCTGCGAATCATCGGACGTCTGCCCGTCAACCGGCAGCGTGAACGCAATTTGCAGTGACGGATTGTTTTTCTGCACCACCGCCATGGTGGCCACCAGACGGCTGAGCATTTCGGTTTGCTGTAACGCGCCGCCTTCGATATCAAAGTCGATATGGTTCACGCCGTAGTTATCCAGCACGCCCTGATACAGCGCAGCCAGCTCACCCACGTCGGTAATGTGCTCTTCGAGGAAGTTGGAGTTCGCCCCGCCGAAGGAAATAGCGACGTCGCCGCCTGCTGCACGGAACGCCGCGATATCGGCTTTACCGTAATCTGAAACCGTTGCATCGCCGGTGAATTCAGCACCGTAGTCACCCACGTTCGCGTCAGTAATGCTCACCAGACCACCCCAGCAAGGACGGTAGTTCGGTGCGCCGTTACCGGCATTCATATCAGCAGACGTAATAAAGCCCAGCGTATAGGCTTTCAGACCGGACTCTTTACCGAAGACGCTGGGACGCGGCGTCGGCCAGCCGGTGAAATCCATAAACGGTGCGTGGTTGAAGCTGTAGTCGCCAGAATCCGGCAAGGTTTTATCGGTGGTGACATTCAGCGCGGGGGATTTAGCCGAGAAATTACCGGCCAGATCGTAAGCACGGACCTGAACACTGTAGGCAGTTTCGGCCGTCAGCCCGACCAGCGTTACTGACGTGCTGGTGGTTTTTTGAGTTTTGGCAACTTTAGTTTTGGTGTTGGTATAGGTGACTTCGTAACCGCTAACCATCACGTTATCAGTAGATGCCGTCCAGCCAACGGTCAGGGTCACCGCGCCGCTCGCCACAACTTTCACGTTGGAAGGCACGGTCGGAGCCTGAGTATCAGCTACCTGATCGGCCGCTTCGCCGTTAACTTTAAAGCCGTGCGGCAGATTACCGATGCTCACGCCGGTGTTGTTGCCGACCATGATGGCGAAGGTGCCCTTACCGCCTGCTGGAATAACGCTGCAAGCGTCAATCAGCGTACCTTTGATAGGGCTGCTCCAGGTTTCGAACTGGAAGTTGATGTTCGCAGATGCGCTCTGTGAATTATCGAGCGTGAATTCTACTTTGCCAGATTCCAGATCGGTATCCGTCATATTAAATACGTCAATAAAACAGGCGGCTGACCAGACGTCGTCAGCATTTTCCCATGCTGCGGAAACCATATACTTTTGTTTGGTAGTGCTCATAAATCGTAACTCCAAAGAGAGATGTAAGTAAGTGAATGACGGAAAGCAGACGATGAGCGCGGGTAAAATTCGTTGTCTCATCGCTCGCCGCTGCTTTCTCTGTAGCCAGTATCGGAGCCTGATTTCAAAAGAGAAAATTACACTGCATCAAAAATTCTCGTGAGAACTGAAGGCTTTAAATTCAGTCAGTAACATGCATATTTGTGAGTGCCGGTGAGATGCCAAAACGCATCATTCAGGAATGTTTTCATCACACTGATTTTTTGCGATGCGGCGTTAGACGCCTCTTTTTTGTCATGCGGGGAAAGTGGATTTGGCGGTTAATTAGCGGCTGAGAGGGGAAAAGCCGGAACTGCAACTACACTGATTTGATAGCAACAGACCAGCAGCCGTGAGAGCTGCCCCTCTTTTGTGCCCAATTCTTTCTCAGGATTTATTCTGATTGACCTGCTCAGGAGTGTGAAACGAATGGCAAAAGCCCGATCCAGCAAAGTGACCCAACCCACAGCCAGCACTGATGAAGTCCGCACTGTCCCCTCTAATTCCCAGGTCAACATCGCTGTTGACGAACTCGGTGTGCGCATCATGCATCCTTACAGCGACGGCGAAATTGTCCGCAGTTTCGATTCCGGCCATACCACCCGCGTACGCGAAGGTTTACCGGTTCCGCTCGGCGCGACGTGGGACGGTCTGGGCGTCAATTTCGCGCTGTTTTCCGCGAATGCCACCAAAGTCGAACTGTGTCTGTTTAACGAGGAAGGCGAACAGTACGATGTCATCGAACTGCCGGAGTATACCGACGAAGTCTGGCACGGTTATCTGCCGGATGCCCGCCCCGGCCTGCTGTATGCCTATCGCGTGCACGGTCCTTACGCGCCACACGACGGCCACCGCTTTAATCCGGCCAAGCTGTTGCTCGATCCTTACGCCAAGCAAATCGTCGGCGACCTGAAATGGGACGACGCCCTGTTCGCCTATGATATGCAAAGCGCCAAGAAGGATTTGCACATTGATAACACCGACAGCGCGCCTTTCCTGCCCAAGTGCCGCGTAATCGACCCGGCGTTCTCCTGGGCACGTTCGCGCAAAAAGCATATTCCGTGGGAAAAAACGCTGATCTACGAAACGCATTTGCGCGGCTACACCATGCGCCATCCGGCAGTGCCGGAGCATCTGCGCGGTACGTTTTCGGGCATGAGCACGCCGCACATTGTGGAATATATCCGCTCGCTCGGTGTGACGTCGGTCGAGCTGATGCCGATCCACGCGTTTACCGATGACCGCCATTTGCAGGATAAAGGGCTGCATAATTTCTGGGGCTACAACACGCTGAGCTTCTTCGCGCCGCATCCGCAATATATGGCGACGCACACCGTGAACGAATTCAAACAGATGATCGCCACCTTCCATGCGGCGGGTATAGAGGTGATTCTGGACGTGGTGTATAACCACACGGCAGAAGGCAATGAGCTTGGCCCGACGCTGTCGTTCAAAGGCATCGACAACGCCAGTTATTACCGGCTGATGCCCGATAACAAACGCTATTACATCAATGATACCGGCACCGGCAATACGCTCAATCTCAGCCATCCGCGCGTGTTGCAGATGGTGACAGATTCGCTGCGCTACTGGGCGACGGAAATGCAGGTGGACGGATTCCGCTTCGATCTGGCGACCATTCTCGGGCGCGAAAGCTACGGTTTCGACGAGGGCTGTGGTTTTCTCGACACCTGCCGTCAGGATCCGATCCTCAGCCAGTGCAAGCTTATCGCCGAACCCTGGGACTGCGGTCCCGGCGGCTATCAGGTGGGCGGGTTCCCGCCGGGCTGGATGGAATGGAATGATCGATTTCGCGATACGGTGCGTAAATTCTGGCGCGGCGACGAAAGCCAGCTGGCGCAGTTTGCCACCCGGCTTTCCGGCTCGGCAGATCTCTTCAATCACCGTGGACGCAAGCCTTACGCCTCGGTGAATTTCATCACCGCCCACGACGGTTTCACGCTCAATGACTGGGTGTCGTACGAGAAGAAGCACAACAGCGCCAACGGGGAAAACGGCAAGGACGGCAGCGATAACAATATCTCGGCCAACTACGGCGTCGAAGGGGCGACTGACGATCCGGAGATCAACGAGCTGCGCCTGCGGCAGATGCGCAATATGCTGGCGACGCTGTTGTTCTCGCAGGGCACGCCGATGTTGCTGGCAGGGGATGAATTCGCCCGTTCGCAGGAAGGTAACAATAATGCTTATTGTCAGGATACCGACATTGCCTGGGTGAACTGGAACGTTGGCGATAAAGGCAAATCGCTGCTGCTGTTTACTTACCGGCTGATCGCCCTGCGTAAACGTTTTCCGATTTTGCATCGCGGACGTTTCCTGACCGGTGCGGTGCATGAAAAGCTCGGCGTGAAGGATGTGAGCTGGTTCCAGCCGCAGGGGCCCGAAATGACGGATGCCGCGTGGAGCGATCCGCACGCGAAATGCATCGCCATGCTGCTCGATGGCCGTGCACAGCCGACCGGCTTGCTGCGTCAGGGATCGCTAAGCACCGTGCTGTTGCTGTTCAACGCCTCGCACAAAGACGTTATGTTCACCCTGCCATCGGTGGCGCACGGTGAGAGCTGGCGGCATATTCTCGATACCTTCCAGCCCGATGACGTGAATGAACATAACTTCGATTTTGGCCGCGAATATGTGTGTACCTCGCGAACCGTGGTGTTGTTCGAATTGATTAGCACCGCGAAACATTAATCTAAAACGACAAACGCCAAACGACATCGCCGCGCTGCTTCAGGCATTGAGGATCTGAAGCAGCGTTTCACGCCCTTCCGCCAGCCCTTTCTCCCGACCAATCGCCTGACGGCTTACGCCTTCTGCGCGGATCACGTGGCAATCCGCCACGCCCATCAGCTCCAGAATCGACGCCAGATACGGCTCCTGAAAATCATGCAGTTTGCCTTCCGGCGTGCTGTACACCCCGCCACGCGTGGAAGCAATATACGCGGTTTTTCCGGGGATCAGCCCCACCACGCCCTGCGGCGTATACCGGAACGTCAGCCCTTTCTGGCAGACCTGATCCAGCCACGCTTTGAGATTGCTGGGGATAGAATGGTTGTACATTGGCGCGCCAATAACCAGCACGTCGCAGGCGATCAACTCTTCAATCGACTGATAGATGCCGTCCAGTTCGGCCTGCAGCTCAGGCGTAATCACTTCATCCTGGGAATTGTGCAGCAGGCTCATCGCGGCGGCGGAAAGATGCGGTGGCGGCGTGGTGCCCAGATCGCGATAAGTCACCACCGCGTCAGGGTGACGGGCGCAAAGCTCGGCAACAATCGTCGCAGACAGTTCGCGGGAGACGGAGCCTTCAGTAAACGGGCTGGAATCAAGGTGTAAAATTTTCATAAGGGTCTCTGTTTTCATCTCTTAGTTAGAATGAGCACAGGGTAATCGTTGTGGTAATCATCTAAAATACCTGATATGACAACATATCGTCGCATATCTGCAACGACACTCAACAGGAAGAACGGACATGCAGGACAATCTTAATGATATGGCGTTGTTTGCCGCCGTGGTAAAGCATCAGGGCTTTACCACCGCCGGGCGGGCGCTGGGGGTGTCGAAATCCCTGCTCAGCCGCCGCGTGGAGGCGCTGGAATCGCGCCTCGGCGTACGTCTGTTGCAGCGCACATCGCGGCATTTTTCCGTCACCAGCGTTGGCGAACGGTATGCGGCTGAATGTCAGAAACTGCTGGAACAGGCGCAGTTCGCACAGCAGGTGATTGATGATTTGCAGCAGAGTCCGCGCGGGCTTTTGCGCATTTCAGCACCGGTGATGATGGCAGAAACGGTGATTGCGCCGCTGATGAAGACATTTCTGACACGTTATCCGGAGATCACGCTCGAGCTTCTGGCGATCAACCGGGCGGTGGATTTACTGGAGGAGAATTTCGACGTCATGATCCGCTCGCACAACGAACCGCTGGAGGATTCCGGGCTGCATCGCAAACCGCTCGGCACCTTGCGCTACATGCTGGTCGCCAGCCCGGCCTTTATCGCCGCCCTGCCTGCACCCGCGTCCGTGGAACAACTGAGCGCATTGCCGACGCTGGTTCGTAAAACACCGTGGGCGGATGAACAATGGGAGCTCGAGCACCCGCTGGAAGGTAGCCGCAAGATCTCGCTGACGCCGCGCATGGTGAGTAACAATTTGCTCGTGCTGTGTCAGGCGGCTGCGGACGGGCTGGGTATTGCACTGCTGCCGGAAATCGCCTGCGCACCGCGGATCGCGCAAGGAGAACTGCAACATCTTTTGCCGGAGTGGCATACGCCGCCCTCTTCGGTTTCAGCGTTGTATGCCAGCCACAAAGGCCAGTCTCCGGCGTTGCGGGTCTTTCTGGATTTCCTCAGTGAGACGCTGAATAATACTCTGTAAAACGCTTTATTCCGGGTCTTTGAGATAGGCTTTGAACTGCGGCGTCATATGGCTTTTGAAGCTGTCGCCGTCCCTGGTGATCAGATACACCGCCAGATGTTGCTGCTCGGCCAGCGCCAGCGCTTTTTGTGTGCCTAGCACCATCAGGCCGGTATCCCAGCCGTCAGCTTCCAGCGCGGTCGGCGCAATCACCGTGGCAGACACCAGTTTGTGGGTGATGGGCTTTCCGGTCGCCGGATCGATGATATGCGAGAGGCGTTTGCCGTTGAGCTCGTAATAATTGCGATAACTGCCGGACGTGCTGATGCCCATGCCCTGCAAATCCACAATCGCCTGCACCGCCGTCTCTTTGTCGGTCGGTTTCTGAATCGCCACCTGCCACGGTTTACCCCTGGCGTTATGGCCGCGCGATACCACCGCACCGCCCACCGACACCAGATAATTGCTGATACCATTGCCTTCCACCAGCCGCGCCAGATGATCGGTCGCATAGCCTTCGCCGACCGTTGAGAGATCGACATACATGCCCGGCAAATCTTTCTGCAAATACTGCCCGTCGCTTTGCTCAATCACTTTCAGATGCTGCAAACCAGTCCGCTCACGCGCAGCAGCGATCTGTTCCGGCGTCGGGGTTTTCACCGGCTGCTTATCCGGGCCAAATCCCCAAAGATTGACCAGCGGGCCAACGGTGATATCCATCGCGCCGTCAGTTAATGTCCCGATACGCATCGAGGTGACAATAGCATCCGCCATACCGGCGCTTATCGGCTGCGGCGCGTTACCCTGATACTGGTTAAAACGTGAAAGTACCGAATCGTCTTTATACGTCGACAACTGGTGATCGTCTTCTTTGAGCTGCGCTTCGATTTGCCCGCGCAGCGCCGCTTCCCGGTTTTTATCGACCCCCGCAAGACTGACACGATAGAACGTGCCCATGGTTTTGCCTTCGATGACCAGCGCGCTGTCCTGTGCGGAAGGCGCTCCATCGCAGGCGGATAACAGACTGACGGCGGACAGCAACAAAGCGTGACGCCGTAATACCGGTGATAAAGACATGAAGAAAGACTCGTCTGAATGCCCGAAACCGGGCAAGAAAAGGTGCGCAATAGTAAAGGATGACATCTAAACCGCAGTGGAACTGCGGCAAATTATCCAGATATTTCACCGCCGGGTAAAGGCGCGTCATCGCCGGTAAAAATTCCTGAAATGTGCACTGCGGCAATAAATGGCATTTTTGAATCTATACTTAGCTGCTGGAACAGAAAGTCATTTGCAAACATGAGCCTCTGTTCTTCCACACAATTGAGGAGAAAGAATGCCGTACCTTGATGATCCCTTAATTATTTTCACCGACCTGGATGGTTCGCTGCTAGACCACCACAATTACAGCTGGCAACCGGCGCAGCAATGGCTGGACAGGCTTGCTGCCGCGCAGATCCCGCTGATTCTGACCACCAGTAAAACGTCCGCAGAAGTGGCGGCCTTGCAGTCTGCTTTACAGTTAACGCATCTCCCTTTTATTGCCGAAAACGGTGCCATGATCCACTTCCCCTCCGGCTGGAGGCCTGAAAGTCCGATGCCTGGCGTACGCTACGCCGATATCCGTCGTACGCTTGAGGAGTTGCGACATCGGTATGATTTTGAGTTTCGCGGTTTTGGCGATGTCACGCCCAAACAGGTCGCTATCTGGACGGGACTGTCTGAGACGGATGCAGCACTGGCGATGCGGCGTGAAGCCTCTGAGCCGCTGATCTGGTTTGGCAACGATCTGGACTTTAGCCATTTTAAAAAATGCCTGACCCGCGAAGGCCTGGCGCTGACCCGTGGTGGTCGTTTCTGGCATGTAATGGGAGTCGATGCGGGAAAAGGTCCGGCGGTGCAGTGGTTAGCCGCCGAATACCAGCGCCAGCGCGGCAAGCCAGTCATCACTCTCGGGCTTGGCGATGGCCCGAATGATTTATCTATGCTGGAAGCGGTCGATCACGCTGTAGTCATCAAAGGCCATCACGATTATGAGATGCCGCTGAGCCGTCACCCTGTCTCACAGGTGTTTCGCACTTCGGAGTTTGGCCCGCACGGGTGGGTTCAGGGACTGGACCATTTTATTACGCTCCCGGGCACGGGAAATCTAAAATGAATGAGAAGAAAAATACTTTAGCTGTTGTTTGTTCCCAATAATTTTATCAATTTTAAAATTGGAGAATACCGCATGAGTGATTTTTATCAGGATGGTGTCATTACTAATTTCCATAATTTGACTCACCGTAAAGTTGAAGAACTGGAATACGATTTGCAGGTGTTTTCGGGCCGACGCTCAATGGGATTAATATTACCTTCGCTTTTTTCAGAACTTGAAGGTCCGGCGCTGACAAAAATTGTCGATGAACTGACAAAAGTCCCCTATCTGGAAGAAATTGTTATTGGTTTAGATCGCGCTGACCGCGATCAGTTTTTATTTGCTCGTGAGTTTTTTTCCCGCCTGCCGCAGCGTCACCGTATTTTATGGAATGACGGCCCGCGCCTGAAAGCGCTGGATGAAGAGCTAAAAAAAGAAAATCTCTCACCGATGGAACCGGGCAAAGGCCGTAACGTCTGGTTTTGCGTCGGCTACACGCTTGCCTCGCGGCGCACGTCTGTCGTGGGCCTACATGATTGTGACATTGTCACCTATAGCCGTGAGATGCTGGCGCGCCTGATGTACCCGGTCGCCAATCCCAATTTCCATTACGATTTCTGTAAAGGCTATTACGCCCGCGTGGCTGATGGAAAATTCAACGGACGCGTGGGCCGCCTGCTGGTCTTCCCGCTGCTGAAATCTCTGCAAATCGTCTACGGCCACTCCGATTTCCTCGAGTATCTGCGGACTTTCCGTTATCCGCTTTCCGGCGAATTCGCCATGCGCACCCACGTTCTGAATGATTTGCGTATTCCGAGCGACTGGGGTCTGGAGATAGGCGTACTTTCGGAACTGCACCGCAACACCGCCACCCGCCGTATCTGTCAGGTGGATATCGCCGATAATTACGACCACAAGCACCAGCCGATGTCAGAAGATGACGCCACCAACGGTTTACAACGCATGAGTATCGACATCACCAAAGCGTTGTATCGCAAGATGGCCATTCTGGGCGTCAACATTACCAGTGAGTCTTTCCGCATTCTGAAAGCCACCTACTACCGCAATGCGCTGGATATGATCGACGGGTTTGAAAATGATGCGCGTATGAACGGATTGTCGTTCGATCGCCACAGTGAGGAATCCGCCGTAGAGCTGTTCTCGGGCGCGATTATTGAAGCGGGTCAGGCATTTGTCGATACGCCGAGTGAAAAGCCATTTATTCCGAGCTGGAGCCGCGTGCAGTCGGCCTTTCCTGATATGCTTGATCGTCTTCACGAAGCGGTGGAAAAAGATAATGAAGGCGACGTATAATTTCGCAAGATAATTTGATGGTACAAATCAACGCTGCAATTGCAGCGTTTTTTGCATTTCGTAAATCAAAAAACCGACGCTAAGAATATCTTCAGCCATGATAAATTGATTCAGGCAATGTATCTGTTAAAAAAATTATATAAATTTTACGAATAAATTGACCCATATCTAAATCTCATTGATTCTCAATTCATCTAAATACCTCATGCAGATCAAAATAATTGGAAAAAAAACTCATTAAAAATCGTGCTTTTTTAACATTTCGCTCTTTTCGCGCCATCTAGATACTTATCACTCGCTGCAAAAGATGTTAAAATTGACCCATATCAATATTGCCTGAGTGACTCTTATGATCCCGGAAAAGCGTATTATTCGACGTATCCAATCTGGTGGCTGTGCGATCCATTGTCAGGACTGTAGCATCAGCCAGCTTTGTATTCCTTTTACGCTGAACGAGCATGAACTCGATCAGCTCGACAACATCATCGAAAGGAAAAAGCCGATCCAAAAAGGTCAGGCACTGTTCAAAGCCGGCGATGAATTGAAATCCCTTTATGCTATCCGCTCCGGGACCATCAAAAGCTACACCATCACCGAACAGGGTGATGAACAGATCACCGGTTTCCATCTGGCGGGCGATTTAGTCGGCTTTGATGCGATTGGCGGTCTGCAACATCCAAGCTTCGCACAGGCGCTGGAAACGTCCATGGTCTGTGAAATTCCGTTTGAGACTCTCGACGATCTCTCCGGTAAAATGCCCAATCTGCGCCAGCAAATGATGCGTCTGATGAGCGGTGAGATCAAAGGCGACCAGGATATGATCCTGTTGTTGTCGAAGAAAAATGCGGAAGAAAGACTGGCCGCGTTTATCTATAACCTCTCCCGTCGTTTCGCAGAGCGTGGTTTCTCCCAGCGTGAATTCCGCCTGACGATGACCCGTGGCGACATCGGCAACTACCTCGGTCTGACCGTGGAAACCATCAGCCGTCTGCTTGGCCGTTTCCAGAAATCAGAAATGCTGAGCGTTAAAGGCAAGTACATCACCATTGAGAATCACGCGATGCTTTCTCAATTAGCCGGCCAGTCTGTCGCGGTATCTGCCTGATAGTCCACTTCGTTAAATTTTGAGTCGGCTCAGCAATGAATAATTTGTTGATCCGACTCAATTTCTCCTCTGTCCGATTGCTTAATCTTGGTTTACTCTGTAATTAATACAGTTAACGCTGTTCTCTCACAGGTGTTAAGGAGTCCCCATGGCTAAGTATCAAAATTTACTCGTTGCTATAGACCCCAATCAGGATGATCAACCTGCTTTGCGTCGCGCCGTTTATCTGGTGCAACGTAACGGTGGACAGATCAAAGCTTTCCTGTCTATTTATGATTTCTCCTATGAGATGACCACCATGCTGTCGCCGGACGAACGGACCAGCATGCGACAGAGTGTGATCAATGAGCGGGCCGAATGGATTAAAGAGCAGTGTAAGTATTACATTGAAGCCGGTATCCGAATTGAAGTGAAAGTGGTCTGGCACAACAAACCCTTCGAAGCACTTATTCAGGAAGTGATTGCAGCCGGTCACGATCTGCTGCTAAAAATGGCTCATCAACACGACCGTCTCGAATCGGTGATCTTCACCCCTACCGACTGGAATTTGCTGCGCAAATGCCCCTGCCCGGTCTGGATGGTTAAAGATCAGCCCTGGCCCGAAGGCGGTAAAGCCGTCGTTGCGGTTAACCTTTCCAGTGAAGAACCCTATCACGACCCGCTGAACATCAAACTGGTAAAAGAAACCATCGATCTGGCGTCTCACGTCAATCAGACAGAAGTACATCTGGTCGGTGCGTATCCGGTCACGCCAATCAATATTGCCATCGAACTGCCGGACTTCGACCCCAGTGTCTATAACGATGCAATCCGTGGTCAGCACCTGATTGCCATGAAAGCGTTGCGCCAGAAATTCCAAATTGATGAGAAATTCACGCACGTGGAAAAAGGCCTGCCGGAAGAAGTGATCCCGGATCTGGCTGAACATCTGCAGGCCGGTGTCGTGGTATTAGGTGCGATTGGCCGTACCGGATTATCGGCGGCTTTCCTCGGCAATACCACCGAACAGGTGATCGACCATCTGAAATGCGATTTATTGGCCATCAAGCCGGATGATTTTGAATGCCCGATTACGCAAGACGATGATGAAGAGGACGACGACGAATAACGTCTGAGTCATTAAACCTTACTTCTTACGAAATAAATAAAGGCCAGTCGATTGACTGGCCTTTTTCATTTCAAATCAATGCGTCATGTATTACAGCGCGCGCAGGATTTTCTCTACGCTTTCTTTCGCATCACCAAACAGCATCTGCGTGTTGTCTTTGAAGAACAGCGGGTTCTGAACGCCGGCATAACCGGTATTCATCGAACGTTTGAAAACAATCACGTTCTGCGCTTTCCACACTTCCAGCACCGGCATACCGGCTATCGGGCTGCGTGGATCTTCTAACGCGGCCGGGTTCACGGTGTCATTGGCACCGATCACCAGCACAACGTCGGTATCAGTGAAGTCACCGTTGATTTCGTCCATTTCCAGCACGATGTCATAAGGTACCTTCGCTTCCGCCAGCAAAACGTTCATGTGGCCCGGCAAACGCCCGGCAACAGGGTGAATACCGAAACGCACTTTGATGCCTTTGGCGCGAAGTTTGGCCGTGATGTCGTGAACCGGATACTGAGCCTGCGCTACCGCCATGCCGTAGCCAGGAGTGATGATCACAGAGCTGGCGTTTTTAAGCATATCTGCCACGTCTTCCGCGCTCACTTCGTGATACTCACCCATCTCTTCCGCATTTCCGGTTGAGGAACCGTCAGTACCGAAACCGCCTGCAATAACGCTGATGAACGAGCGGTTCATCGCTTTACACATAATGTAGGACAGGATCGCACCGGAAGAACCAACCAGCGCACCGGTAACGATCAGCAGGTCGTTGCTGAGCATAAAGCCCGCCGCTGCTGCTGCCCAACCGGAATAGGAGTTCAGCATCGATACCACCACCGGCATGTCCGCGCCGCCGATAGAAGAGACCAGATGCCAGCCGAAGCCGAGTGCGATGATGGTCATTATCAAGAGTGCGAAGACTTGCAGACCCACGCTTTCGGTACGAACGAACGTCACCATCAGCAGGAAAGACACCACCAGTGCCGCCAGATTCAATTTATGACGATGTGGCAATGCCAGCGGTTTGGAAGAGATAATCCCGCGCAGTTTGCCAAAGGCCACAATAGAACCGGTGAAAGTCACCGCACCAATGAAGATACCAAGGAAGACTTCGGTCAGATGGATGTTTTCCATCACACCTTCCATCGGCACTGCACCGTGGTCGAGGTAGCTGTTGAAGCCGACCAGAACCGCAGCCAGACCGACGAAACTGTGCAGGATCGCCACCAGTTCCGGCATTTCAGTCATTTCTACTTTACGCGCCAGATAGACACCAATTGCGCCACCGATCACCATCGCAACGATGATCCAGCCGACGTTACCGGAGTCAGGGCCAAGGATGGTCGCAATTAACGCGATCGCCATCCCGGTCACACCGAAGATGTTCCCCTGCTTAGACGTTTCATGTTTAGAGAGCCCCGCAAGGCTGCAAATAAACAGAATAGCGGCAACAATATATGCTGCTGTAACTAAACCCCCAGACATATGCTACCCCTTAATTCTTACGAAACATCTTCAGCATGCGCTGAGTGACGGTGAATCCGCCGAAAATATTGATACTGGCGATAAGTACCGCAATAAAGGACAGGAAGCTGACCCAGCCGCCGTGACCAATCTGCAATACCGCGCCCACCACGATGATCCCGGAAATGGCGTTGGTGACCGACATCAGCGGAGTATGCAATGCATGGCTGACGTTCCAGACCACGTAATAACCGACCACGCAGGAGAGCGCAAAGACGGTGAAGTGGGACAGGAACTCTTTCGGCGCAACATTTGCCAGCCAGCCAAACAGCACAATGGCCACCGCCATGATGATGAATTTGGTCCACGGCGACGCAGGTTTGGCTTCGGCTTTGGCAACAGGCTCAGCCGCTTTGGCCGCCTGAGGTTGCGCAGACACTTGAATCGGTGGCGCTGGCCAGGTAACCTCACCGGCTTTCACAACGGTCACGCCGCGCACCACGGTGTCTTCGAAGTCGATCTCGATTTCGCCGTTTTTCTCTTTGCACAGCAATTTCAGCAGGTTAACCAGGTTGGTGCCGTACAGCTGAGAGGACTGCGTCGGCAGACGGCTTGGCAGATCGGTATACCCGATGATTTTCACGCCGTTTTCCGTGGTGGTGATTTTATCCGCCACGGTCAGTTCGCAGTTACCGCCGGTTTGCGCCGCCAGATCGACGATCACGCTGCCCGGTTTCATGGACGCAACCATTTCTTTGGTGATGAGTTTCGGTGCCGGACGGCCGGGGATCAGCGCGGTGGTCACGATGATATCCACTTCTTCGGCCTGAGCGGCGAACAGCGCCATTTCCGCTTTAATGAAGGCTTCGGACATGACTTTGGCATAACCGTCGCCGCTGCCTGCTTCTTCTTCGAAGTTCAGTTCAAGGAACTCCGCACCCATACTCTGAACCTGCTCTTTCACTTCAGGTCGGGTATCAAAAGCACGTACGATAGCACCGAGGCTGCCAGCTGCGCCGATGGCCGCAAGACCCGCCACGCCGGCGCCGATAATCATGACTTTTGCCGGTGGTACTTTACCTGCGGCGGTAATCTGCCCGGTAAAGAAACGACCGAATTCGTGAGCGGCTTCGACAATCGCACGGTAACCGGCGATGTTAGCCATTGAGCTCAGGGCATCCAGAGATTGTGCGCGGGAGATGCGCGGCACAGAATCCATTGCCATTGCAGTGACCTGACGGTCAGCCAGCTTCTGAATCAGTTCGGGATTTTGTGCAGGCCAGATAAAGCTGACCAGCGTGGTGCCTGCCTGTAATTTATCGATTTCATCGTTTTCAGGTGCATTCACCTTCAACACGATATCTGAATGCCAGACTTCCTCGCCGCTCACCACGGACGCACCCGCTTGTTCATAAGCGGCGTCCTCAAAGCTGGCTAACTTCCCGGCACCTTGTTCGATAGCGACCGTAAAGCCGAGTTTGAGCAGCTGTTCCACCGTTTTCGGCGTGGCTGCAACCCTGGCTTCATTGGTCAACCGCTCTCTTGGTACACCAATACGCATAGTATTCCCTTCACCCTTTTCATTGATGATTTGTGTCATCGTCATAACAATTCAATTACCTGCCTGCCGGCTTATGTAGAACGCCGGAACGTGTTTTTTCAGGCTGGTTATAACCTACTGAATATCTAATCAATAATCTACGTATCGCAGTGATAGTCGGATAATTAATAATAAAAAAATTGATATGGACCGCAAACCTGCTGCAAACCCTGAGAAACACGCCTTTGATCCACTTCATCAGGCGATTAAAACCAGATCTATCACTCTGCCTTTTTTCCCCTGAGCCGCTGACAGCAGGCATAAAAGTTAGAAAATAGTGAATAATTAACATTTATTTCACTACTTGGATTATTCCTCAAACTTATATAAGTTAGGTTCAGCAAAAAAAGAACGGTGTAATGGCGCCCACGCCTGCATTACTGCCATAAATTACTGAGACACTCGGTATTGTTACATGCAATAATCGGCCGCTAACCTGTTACACATCAAGAATTCAGCACGTTTCAACATTACTGCGCAAGGTGAAAGGATTTTTTATGAAGCTGACAAAAACGATCATTGTATCGGCCCTGTTTTCTGTTTCTGCGCTGTCTGCTGCACATGCCGCGCAGGAAATTAGCCCGCAGAAAGCAGCAGCCATCAAACCCTTTGATCGCATTGTTATTTCCGGGCGTTTTAACACGCTTGGCGATGCGGCTGATGCCGTGTCACGTCGCGCTGATAAACTCGGCGCTGACTATTTCTACATTCAGGACACCAACACTACTAACAATAGCGGTAACTGGCGCGTCGTTGCAGATATCTATAAAAAAGATGCGCCGGAAGTGAGCAAAGACCCAAATTATCGTGTGATCAACGGCGTGGTCGAGCTGCCTAAAGATGTCGCTTATCAGCTTGAGCCTTTTGATACCGTCACGGTCAGCGGATTCTACCGCAGCCAGCCAGACGTCAATGATGCCATCACCAAAGCGGCGAAAGATAAAGGGGCTTATTCCTTCTTCATCGTACGCCAGATTGATGCCAACAGCGGCGGCAACCAGTACATCACTGCGTTTATCTACAAAAAAGATGCACCGAAACGCGTAGTACAGGATCCGGATGCCATACCTGCGGATTCCGAAGCCGGTAAAGCCGCACTGGCCGCCGGTGGCGCAGCCGCGAAGAAAGTTGAAATTCCTGGCGTTGCCTCTTCGGGCAGCCCAAGCCGTGACGTTGGCCGTTTCTTTGAAACGCAGTCCTCTACCGGCAAGCGTTACACTGTCACTGCCACTAACGGTGCTAAAATTCAGGAAGTGAACGACGTGACCGCCGCACAGATGGTTCCGTTTGACTCCACAACCTTCACCGGGCATTTCAACAGCACCACGGATGTTTCGCAGGAAGTGGCCAACCGTGCCGCTGCCAAAGGCGCCAAGTTCTACCACATTACCCGCCAGTGGCAGAACAAAAGCGGTGGCAACCTGACCGTAAGCGCAGACTTCTTCAAATAAGTCTGACGCAATCAGCACAGCAAAAAGGCAGCCACTGATGGCTGCCTTTTTATTTATCACACCGAATCGGGCATCAGGTCTCGCGTCCCGTTTATTCGCCCCAGGTTCTTTCCAGAACGTTAACCCAGTTCTTGTAGCAAATCTTCTCCAGCAACGCCTGCCCGTACCCTGCTTTTCTCAATGCGTCCACCAGCACCGGCAATCCGCGCACGTCAGCCATAAACGGGGCCATTGACGCGCCATCGAAATCTGATCCAAAGCCCACGCCGTCCTCACCCAAATGTTCCAGCAGATAATCCACGTGACGCACCATGATATCGGTGCCGGTATCGTCGCTTCTCTTGCCATCTTCGCGCAGGAACGGCACGGCAAAGTTCAGCCCGACAAAGCCCTGGCTCTCTTTTATAGCACCCAGCTGCTTGTCAGTCAGATTACGCGACTGCGGACAGATGCTGAAGGCATTGGAATGACTGGCCACCAGCGGTGCATCGCTCAGTTCAGCGATCTGCCAGAACCCTTTTTCGTTCAGATGCGACAGATCGATCATGATGCGTTTCGCATTACAGGCTTTCACCAGACGGATACCGGCGTCTGTCAGGCCGGGGCCGGTGTCCGGCGAGGTCTGATATTTGAACGGTACACCGTGTCCGAAGATGTTCGGACGACTCCACACCGGCCCGAGCGATCGTAATCCCATGCTGTAGAGCACATCGAGATTATAGAGATCGGCATCAATCACTTCCGCCCCTTCAATATGCATAACCACAGCTAATGCATGGTTATCCATCGAGTGACGGATATCACGCGCCGTACGGCAGATTTTTACTTTTCCCTGCGACTGTTCTTCAATGCGCAGCAGGAACGCCATCATGCCAAACGTGACGTCACGCGCAAAATCGAAAGAAGGCGTCGGAGAAAAATCCGGATGTCTTTGAGTACCTTCCAGCAAGAATTGGGTATCGACAGAACGATCTGGCGCGGTCTTTGCAAGATCAACGGCAGGAGTCGGCACCCAGGCGGCGAAAAGCCCGCCGGCAAAGCCTGCTTCACGGCAGCGAGGCAGATCCATTTGTCCGCTGGCCGGGCCCTGGAGGAATGCGTGCTCCGGATTTTGACGATGTTCTGTCCAAAGTTGCAGCAAAACGTCGTTATGTCCATCAAAAACCGGCATTAACTCTTCAGTTCCGTGCGCTACGTTATTCATAAAAAAGGTCTACCTTTGATTGAGCGTGACAAAGACAACGGAGATTTGCTCGCATGAGGTGCATCACCGGTTCCATGTTGCACTAAAGATGAACAGAGCCGTTGTCGTTCACATTAGATTTTTCGATATGAAAAGTCGAAACATGCAAAGCAACGGTTTTTCATTTAAGCCAGTTGCCCGCGGTGAAGTCAAGGGTTTGCCCACGTAATACTTAATATTACTTTTATATATCAACACTATGGGAGTTGTTATGGTTACCAGGCGTCAATTCGTTACCGGTTTTTCCGCAATACCTGCACTGTCTTACCTGAAATTTGACTCTGTGTTTGCAGCCACGCCAGCGTCAATTCTTGTGATGGCCATTCAGCTCGACATCATTACCAGCCTTGATCCACATGAAAGTTTCGAGAGCGTAGGCAGTGAAATAACCGGAAATATGTATCAGAAACTGGTGAAACCTAAGCTGGCCTCCCCTGATGAAATCGAAGGCGATCTGGCCCTGTCATGGACCGTATCCGACGATAAAAAAACCTTTACCTTCAAGCTGGATCCGAAAGCCAAATGGGCTGACGGCAAACCGCTGACCGCAGAAGATGCCGCATTTTCCCTGCAACGCGTGGTGAAACTGGATAAAAGCCCGGCGTACATCATCAACCAGTTTGGTTACACCAAAGATAACGTGGAAAGCATGATCACCGCGCCGGATGCCGAAACGCTGGTGATCACGACCGCCGAACCGGCCTCAGAATCCTTCCTGCTGTATTGCCTGACCGCCAACGTTGGCAGCATCGTGCAGAAATCCGCGTGTCTGGCGAATCAGGCGGGCGAAGATTTGGGCAACGCCTGGTTGAAGAAAAACAGCGCCGGTTCCGGTGCCTTCAAACTGCGCGACTGGAAAGTCAGCGAATCCGTCATTCTGGAAAGCAATAAGAATAACCCGCACGCGGGCAATATTCAGCGCATCATCATGCGTCATATCGTCGACCCTTCCGCTCAGTTGCTGATGCTGCAAAAAGGCGATATCGACATCGCACGTAATCTGACCACCGAGCAGCTCCGTCCGCTGATGAACGACAAAAACTTCACGCTGGTACGTAAAGGCATCGCCGGAACCTATATGCTTTCCGCCAATACAGCACACCCGAATCTGGCCAAACCGCAGGTCTGGCAGGCGCTGAAGTGGGCGGTGGATTACGAAAATATTCAGCAGCATATCGTGCCGCTGACCCACAAAATTCATCAGAGTTTCCTGCCCGAAGGTTTCCCGGCGGCGGTGAACACCATCATGTATAAGCGTGATGTTGCCAAAGCCAAAGTGTTGCTGGCCGAAGCCGGTTTTCCGAATGGCTTCGAAATCACGCTCGATCACTATTCCGCATCACCCTCTTCCGACATCGTGCAGGCATTGCAGTCAAATCTCGCCGAAGTGGGGATAAAAGTGACGTTACTGGCTGCGGAAAGCCGTCAGGTGCTGACCAAGATGCGTGCGCGTCAACAGCAGCTGGCCCTGACCCAATGGGGCGCGGATTACTTCGATCCGAACTCCAACGCCGAAGCATTTTGCAGCAATCCGGATAACACCGATGCCGCGAAGAGCCGCACGCTGGCGTGGCGTTGCAGCTGGCAGGATAAAAACATTTCCGATCTCAGCGCCAAAGCGCTGAAAGAGCCGGATCCGGCCACGCGTATCAAACTTTACGAAGAGCTGCAGACCAGACATATGGAAAACAGCCCGTTTATCATCATGCTGCAACCGACGAATACCGCCGCCTGCCGTAACGTGATTTCCGGCGTAGCATTAACCGTAATGAACACCAGCCCTTACGAGAAGGTTGTTAAAGCGTGAGCAAGAGACTCAAAGGCTATCTGAGTACCTGCATCAGCGTTTGTCTTACTTTGTTTGGTCTGTCGGTAGTGACGTTTTTTATTGGTCGCGTCATGCCGACGGATCCGGTTCTGGCTGCGGTTGGCGACAACGCCCCGCAGGCAGTCGTAGAACGGGTTCGTCACGAAATGGGGCTGGATCAGCCCCTCTGGTTGCAGTTCTTTCACTACCTCAGTCAGGTGTTTCACGGTGACTTAGGCCGTTCCGCCCTGACCTCCAATCTGGTCACCACCGATATCGCCCGCTTCTTCCCCGCTACGCTAGAGCTGGCGACCGCTGCCATCATTATTGCGGCCGTGGTCGGCATTCCGCTTGGTGTCTGGGCGGCAACGCGTCAGGGCAGCTGGATTGATCAGACCATCCGCGTAGTGTGTCTGGCCGGTCATTCGCTGCCGGTGTTTGTGCTGGCCTTGCTCAGCCTGCTGATTTTCTACTCCGCGCTGGGAATTGCGCCGGGGCCGGGACGTCAGGACATCATCTATCAGGACATGATCCCGCAGGTCACCGGGCTGTTAACGGTGGATTCCCTGATCGCCGGTGACATGGGCGCGTTCTGGGATGCGCTGGCACACATGGCCCAGCCGGTGCTGATCCTCGCGTATTTCAGCATGGCCTACATCACCCGTATGACCCGTACCTTTATGCTCAATGCGCTGAGCGGCGAATATGTGATCACCGCGCGCGCCAAGGGATTATCGGCTCAACGGGTTATCTGGAAACACGCCTTCCCGACCGTCGGCGTGCAGCTCATCACCGTGCTGGCACTGACTTATGCCGGTTTGCTGGAAGGTGCCGTGGTCACTGAAAACGTCTTCTCCTGGCCGGGTCTCGGACAATATCTCACCGTCTCGTTGATGAATGCGGATATGAACCCGGTGATCGGCTCCACGCTGCTGATCGGCGCGATTTACGTGCTGCTTAACCTGCTGGCCGACCTTCTCTACCGACTATTGGATCCCCGCGTAAAATGACTTCAATCCCTGTTACCTCGCCACCCCGCGCCGGAAGCCGCGCCTGGCTGCTGGCGGATACGCCGCTGACCCGCACGCAGGCCGTGTGGGGACGCCGTTACCGCATCTGGCTCGGGCTGCGCAAAAATCCCCTGGCCGTCACCGGCCTGTTCACCGTGCTGGTTGTACTGCTGGTGTCAATTTGCGCGCCGTGGCTGACGCCTTACGACCCTGGCGCGCAAGATCTGGCGCATCGTTTAGCCAAACCGTCTTCCCTGCACTGGCTGGGTACCGATGAACTCGGTCGCGATACGCTGAGCCGCATTCTGTATGGCGGTCGCATCACGCTGGGTATGGTGATTATCGTCGTGGCGATCGTGGCGCCGCTCGGTCTGCTGATAGGCTGCGTGGCCGGTTATGCGGGCGGATGGGTGGATCGCTTGCTGATGCGCGTGACCGACATTTTCCTCGCCTTCCCGCGTCTGATTCTGGCGCTGGCGTTTGTCGCCGCCCTGCGTCCGGGCATCGAAAGCGCCATTCTGGCGATCGCCCTCACCGCCTGGCCGCCGTACGCCCGTCTGGCGCGCGCCGAAACCATGCAGGTACGCGGCACCGATTACATTGCCGCCTGCCGTCTTACCGGCGCGACCTCTGCCCGCATCGTGCTGCGCCACATTATGCCGTTGTGTGTGCCGAGCCTGGTGGTGCGTATCACCCTCGACATGAGTTCAATAATTATCACCGCCGCCAGCCTCGGTTTTCTGGGCATGGGCGCACAGCCGCCATCGCCGGAATGGGGGGCGATGATTGCCACCGCACGCCGTTTTCTGTTCAGCGAATGGTGGGTGCCATTAATTCCGGCAATTGCGATTTTCGTGACGTCTCTGGCGTTCAACTTCCTCGGCGACGGGCTGCGTGACGTCCTCGATCCTAAGGAGCAATGATGCTGGTTGATATCAAAGATCTGCACATCACATTCAAAACCAACAGCGGCAGTTTTGATGCCGTACGCGGTGTCTCGCTGTCGCTGGGCAAAGAGAAATTCGGCATCGTGGGCGAAAGCGGTTCGGGCAAATCTCTGACCGCGCGATGCCTGATGAATCTGCTGCCATCCAGCGCCAAATGCCGCGCCGAAACCCTGTCGTTTGACGGTATCGATCTGCGCAACGCCAGTGAAAAACAGATGCGCCAGATCCGTGGCAAACGCGTCGGCTTTATTTTGCAGGACCCGAAATATTCACTCAATCCGGTGATGCCGGTGGGAAAACAGGTCGCGGAAGCGTGGCAGACGCACAAGGGCGGTACAAAAAAACAGGCCATGAACGCCGCGATCGAACTGCTTGATCAGGTTCGCATTCGCGATCCGCATAAAGTCGCGCAGCGTTATGCCCATGAAGTGTCCGGCGGTATGGGCCAGCGCGTGATGATCGCCATGATGCTGGCGCCCGATCCGGAGCTGATGATTGCCGATGAACCGACCAGCGCGCTGGATGCCACCGTACAGGCGGAGATTTTACGCCTGCTTGACGATCTGGTTTCCAGCCGTGGCATGGGGCTGATTCTGATCAGCCACGATCTGCCGCTGGTGTCGAAATTCTGCGATCGCGTGGCGGTAATGTACGCCGGGCGGATTGTCGAAACGTTACAGGCCGGAGACTTACTGAAAGCACAACATCCTTACACGCGCGGGTTGCTGGAATGCCTGCCGTCGCTGAAACATCCGCGCGACAGACTGCCGGTGCTGGTGCGTGATGAAGCATGGAAAACCTCATGACAGAACACTCTACGTTTAACCGCGAATTTTTTGATAACAGCAAGATTACCCTCAATAATTTGCGCATTGCGTTCGATGATAACGAAGTCGTCAAGGGCGTGAGTTTCAGCGTCCCGCCGGGCGGCTGTTTCGGCATCGTCGGCGAAAGCGGCTCGGGCAAATCCACTATTTTGCGCGCGCTGGCCGGGCTTAATCAGTCATGGTCAGGGGAAATGGTAATCGGTGGTGAAGACCAGATGCCGGTGCGTCAGAAACGCTTTTTCCGCCGCGTGCAGATGGTATTTCAGGACCCCTACGGCTCGCTGCATCCGCGCCAGACTATCGACCGCATCCTCAGCGAACCGCTGATCGTGCACGGTTTTCTCAACATCGAGAAACGTATTGCCGATGCGCTGGCCGAAGTGGGATTGCCGCAGGCTGTGCGCTTTCGTTTCCCGCATCAGCTGTCCGGCGGACAGCGTCAGCGCGTGGCGATTGCGCGGGCGATGATTTCAGAACCCGAGATTTTACTGCTTGATGAACCGACTTCCGCCCTCGACGTCTCGGTTCAGGCCGAAATCCTGAACCTTCTGAGCGATCTGCGCGAGCGCCGCAAACTCACTTATATTCTGGTCAGCCACAATCTGGCGGTCGTAACGCATCTTTGCACCAGCATTGGCGTGATGATTGGTGGTGAAATGGTTGAGCTTCTGAGCGCGGACGATTTACGGATGGGCAACGTCAGCCATCCGCATACAGCAGAATTGCGATCGTTGAGTCTCAGTCTTGAAGAGCCCGAATGAGCCAAATGCACGTTCATATCAGGCATATTTAAAAGTATTCACTGACTGACAGTATTGGGAGACGTTCATGACATCCACCACACAGTCTGCATTACAGTGGCAGGCGGCAGAGACTGCGGCGAAACGCATCACGCAGAGCTGGAACAAACCCGGCGAACCGGGCGGCGCCATCACCCTTTTCGACAGCAAAACTCTGCGCAGCTGCGCCACCGGCGGGTTGGCGAATCTGACCACCGCCGAACCTTTTGGCATCGATTCGGTGGTGCGCTACGCCTCGGTCACCAAGCACATTTTCGCCACGCTGGCGTTACTGCGCAGCGACGCCGGCCTTACGCTTAACGATACGCTAGGCCAGCATTTACCGCAGCTGAAAGCACCGATGTCGCAGGTGACTGTCGGCCAGGCGCTGGATATGACCGGCGGTTTGCCGGACGTGCGCGAAACGCTCTCGCTGCTCGGTGTGTCGGTTTATAACGTCAGCGACGCCGCAGATATCATGGCGTTTCTGGCACAAGACGGCGCGCTGAATTTCCCGGCGGGCACTGAGATTTCTTACAGCAACACCGGCTACCGGCTGGTGGAAGAGATCCTGAAACAAAAAGGCATTTTGTTTGAAGATCTGCTGCAACAGCACATCGCACGTCCGCTGGATATCGCTTTCCACGCGCCGGAAACCTGGTTCGATATCGTGCCCGATCTGGCACCCGGTTACTGGCAGGATGCGACCGGCTGGAAAACCGCCGTCGCCGGTCTGCATCTTTCGGCGTCCGGCAGCCTGACCGGCAGCGTCCGGTCGCTTTCCGTCTGGCTGCAAAGCCTGCTGAGCAATACCGGTCCCGGCGAGGGCGTGCTGAAAACCCTGACGGAACCGCGTTATCTGCACGGCGATATTCCCTCCGCCTACGGACTGGGCACCACCTCAACGCAAATCGGTGAACATACGGTTTATGGCCACGGCGGTTCGCACGCCGGGTACAAAACCTATTTCCTGCTGCATCCGCAACGGGATATCGGGGTCGCGCTGGTCTCTAACCGCGAAGACACCACGGCGTACACCCATGCGCTGGAGGTGATGTCGGCGCTGCTGGCCACCCCGCTTCCGCCACGCAGCCACGCCCTGCCGGATGGCCTTTATGCCAGCACTGCTGAACCGTACTGGCTGAACGTCAGCAACGGTACGGCCAGCTATCTGGGTTGTGCAGATAACCTGTATGAGGGCGAGGATGCCGGTGAGGCAATTACGCTGTCGGCGCATATGCCAATGCGTCTGCGCTGGGACGGTAAAGCCATTAAAGGCGAAATCGGCCATGCACCGCGTTACTTCACGCCGGTCGAACCTAATGACTGCCTGAAAATGGTTCAGGGTCGCTGGTATCACCCGGAATCAAAAGCCGCGTTTGATATTGAGGGAGACCGGCTGCTGATGGGCGTCGGCACATTACGCGCCAGCGGTCAGCTGTCGTCGCTGGGTGCCGGGCGTTTATTGGTGGAACTGCCGGACGGCCCGTGGAAGAAAAACTTCTGCCTGTATTTTCAGGGCTATAACGTAAAGCTGATTTCTAACCGCAGCCGCGTGCTGAACTTCCGCCGCGACGAATGTCGCAGCAGCTGGCAGCCGACGAAATAATCCCCTTCACACCGCACAAAGCCTTCCGCCCGGAGGGCTTTTTTGTTAACCCGATCACATTTCATTTATCACAATGGATCATCTGGTACATATTCGCACAAAATGTTCAGTCCTTATTCCATAAGGCCTGCCAGCCCGATTTGCGCACTTTATCATCTGAAAATCTTCTTTTTGAGTAGTTGCCCACCGTAACCGTCACTTCTTCTATTTTGTTAATTGAATTAACATCCACGAAACATAAAACAATAACCTTGTGGTTACTTTGGCTTTAAGAAACGCCGTCAGGCGTCCGGACAGTTAAGGTTATTGTTTTAAAATTAATGATTTTTATAAATTTTTTATTCGAAGCAATGCTGTTGCAACTGCTACAAGGGATGAGTCTATGTCTGTTAAAAAACACTCCGCGCGCGCGTTACTCTGTGCCGCCACATTTCTTTTTTCTGCCACATCTGCGTTTGCCGCCGATCACCCTCAGCTTGATAATGCGCAGGCCGCCAGCGTGATCGACAGCGTGAAATCGACGCTGGCACAACAGCACAGCACCGGTTGCGTTGCCGTTGTTGATGCATCTGGTTCATTACTGGCCTTCCAGCGCCTGGACGGTTCTCCGGCCGGTTGCGTTGAGGCGTCAATTGGCAAAGCCCGCACGTCCGCCCTCTATCACGCCCCTTCGCTGAAATTCATGCAGCGTTTGCAGGGCGGCGAAACCACGGTTCTGGCGATCCCTCACGCGGTCGCACTGGGCGGCGGCTTCCCGCTGACGCTTAACGGCGAAGTGGTGGGCGCGGTTGGCGTCAGCACGCCGAAGCAGGAGATTGACAACCAGTCCTCTGAAAAAGCCGCCAGCGTTCTGAAATAACCCCATCCGAAACAGTTTGATTAATGGCCACGCCGTGGCCGTTTTATGGAAAAGACACAATGATCAACCTCTCTCGTCGCCGGATGGTTCTCGGCACTGCGGGCGTGCTGGCAGCCGGGATCGGCAGCCAGCTACTCGGCGGTGGCGTGTTTGCCACACTGGCTCACGCCGCGCCGCCTCTGGCATCGGCCGTGACTATGCCCGCCAGTTTTATGCGGCTTTCCAGACAGCTGACCGGTATGGATGCGCTGGAACCCCATCTTGCGCAGGCACTCTATAGCTGGCTGCATCATGCCAAACTCGACACCCAGCTCGATGCACTTTCGGTACTGATCGCTGAAAATACTGACGTCGTCGGCGACTCCCTGCATCTGCTGTTAGCACAGCAACCGGCTGAAATGGCGAAGTTGTATCAGCAACTGGTCAGCGGCTGGTATCTCGGCGTGGTCGGTCAGCCGGGCAGTCAGCAATGCATCGGATTCGAAAATATCGTCAGCTATCAGCTGCTGAAAAATAACCTGCTGCCTCCCAGCTATGCGCCGGGTGAACCGAATTTCTGGATCCACAAACCTGCTGCCGCATCGCAAAACACTCAGGAGGTAAACGCTCATGGCTGATGCACTGAACGCAGACGTTGTCGTTATCGGTGCCGGTATTGCCGGCTCCCTGGCGGCGCTGAAAATGGTCAAAGCCGGGGTTTCCGTGCTGATGCTCGATTCAGGGCCGGTCATTAAACGCGATGAAGCGGTGGAACTGTTCCGGCAGTCGCCGCTGAAAGGCGATTTCACCGAGCCGTATCCACCGAAACCCTGGGCTCCGCAGCCGAAATTCCAGCCAAAAGATAATAACTATCTGATCCAGAAAGGCCCGGATTTATATGCGGCGCAATACCTGCGCGGCGTCGGCGGCACCACCTGGCACTGGGCCGGACAAGCGTTTCGCCTGCTGCCGAACGACATGAAGATCAAAACCCTGTACGGCATCGGTCGCGACTGGCCGATCGGCTACGACGATCTCGAACCTTATTACACCGAGGCCGAAATCCAGATGGGCGTATCCGGTGACGATGCGCTGGATTCTCCGCGTTCGCAGCCCTATCCGCTGCCGGGTATTCCGCTGCCTTACGGTTTTGACCGCATCAGTAAACGCATCGCCAAACTGGGTTATGTGCTGGGTATTGGTCCGCAGGCGCGCAACAGTATTCCTTATGATGGCCGTCCTGCCTGCTGCGGTAACAATAACTGTATGCCGGTCTGCCCGATCGATGCGCAATACCACGGCGGCATCTCCGCCCGTAAAGCTATCGAAGCCGGCGTGCGTGTCATTGCCAACGCCGTGGTGTGCAAAATTGAAGCCAACGACAGTGGCGAAATCGTCGCTGTGCATTATCTCGATGCCGACAAAGTGATGCACAAAGTCACCGGTAAACGGTTCGTGCTGACCGCCAACGGTATTGAAAGCCCGAAACTGCTGCTGATGTCCACCAGCGAAAAATACCCAAATGGTATCGCCAACAGCTCCGGCATGGTGGGACGAAACCTGATGGATCATCCGGGGACCTCCGTGGAGTTCTACGCCGATGAGCCGGTGTATTTTGGCCGCGGTCCGATGCGTCCGGGCAGTATCAATAACCTGCGCGACGGTGAATTCCGTGGCGAACGTTCCGCGCTGCGCATCGATGTGGCAAACACCTCACCGGTGCGATATCTGACCGAGCGTCTGGTACGCCAGGGCTATTACGGCAAAGCGCTGAACGACAAACTGACTTTTCAGTCTGAGCGGTTTATTCAGCTCAAATGCCTGCTGGAGATGCTGCCGGAGCCGGAAAATCGTGTCGTCTTAAGCAAAACCGAAAAAGATGAATGGGGTATTCCGCGTCTTGAGGTGTATTACAAATTCCCGGAATACGTTCATCGCGGCTATGACCAGTCGATGCTCGACTTCCAGAAGATCGTCAAAGAAATGGGCGGTACCGACGTGGTGTACAGCAAACGTGGCGTGTATGACAACAACCAGCACATCACCGGCACCATGATCATGGGCAGTGATCCGAAGGATTCGGTAGTGGATGGCGACTGTCGCACACACGATCATCCGAACCTGTTTATCGCCGGTACCGGCATCATGCCGTCGGCCTCGACGGTGAACTCCACGCTGTCCGGTACGGCGCTGGCTTTACGCATGGCGGATACGGTGCTGAAAAGCCTGGCCTGATTTTCTGAGGATTGAGCAATGAAAATGAATTTCATGCTGGCGATGTTGCCGTTAATGGTGGCGACCAGCGTCTTGGCAGCGGTTACGCCAGAGAATACCGCGCTCATTAAACGTGGTGAATATCTGGCGATCGCCGGTGACTGTACTGCCTGCCATACCGCGCCGGGTGCGGATAAAAGCGCAAAATTTGGCGGCGGCTATCCGCTGGCTTCCCCTTTCGGGGTGATTTACGGCACGAATATTTCATCCGATAAAGAGTTTGGGATCGGCAACTGGACGGACGAGGAATTCGTGCGCGCAGTGCGCGAAGGCGTGGGCAAAGAAGGTCAGCAGCTTTATCCGGCCATGCCCTATGACTCCTTTACCAAAATGAAACGCGACGAAGTGCTGGCGATCAAAGCCTATCTGATGTCGCAACCGGCGGTGCATTCCGCCGGGCCGCAGACCGATTTGTCATTCCCGTTCAACCAGCGCTGGGGTATGCGCGTCTGGAAGTGGTTTAACTTCGACAAAGGCGAGTTGAAAAACGATCCGTCGAAGTCCGCCGACTGGAACCGGGGCGCGTATCTGGTGGAAGCCCTCGAGCACTGCGGCACCTGCCACACGCCGCGCACGCTGACCATGGGCATGGACAACGACAAAGCCCTTTCAGGTGGCGATCTGGGCGCATGGACGGCGTTTAACATTACGCCAGATAAAAACGCCGGCATTGGCAACTGGTCGCAGGAAGAGCTGGTGGCTTATCTGAAAACCGGTTTCGTCGCCGGAAAAGCCTCGGCGTCGGGTGCGATGGCTGAAGCCATTGAGCACAGCCTGCAACATCTTTCGGACAGCGATCTGAACGCCATCGCCACCTACATCCGTTCGGTTCCGGCGGTGGGCGATGAGAAACAAACCAAACCGCGCGATGCATGGGGCCAGAAAGATCGGGATGTCTATCCGGTGCGCGCTCAGGGTCTGTCGATGGATAAATCCGCCGCAGCGCTGTTCAACGCCAGCTGCGCCGCCTGCCACGGCAAAGGCGGAGAAGGAATTGGCGCAGGCTTCCACGCCTATCCTTCACTCTTCCACCACTCCAGCACCGGTTCTTATGACAACCGCAATCAGGTGTCGGTGATCCTCAATGGCGTCCAGCGTCATATGGAAAAAGGTGAAGTGATGATGCCGTCTTTCGCCAACCAGCTGGATGATGAACAGATTGCTACGCTGAGCAACTACGTCAGCAAGCAGTTTGGCAATCCGGCGGCCGCCACGGTCACGGCGAAGGACGTCGGGGAAATGCGTAAAGCCGCAGATCTGACTTCTCCGCCAGAGATTGAGGAAGGCACGCAGAAGTAACGGGCGCAGAAGAAGGACACACGCATAAACGCAAAAAAGGAGTCGATAACCGGCTCCTTTTCATTTTCATTATCAGGGATTTCGGGTAGGCAGACGTTTATCCCCCAGCGCGGCCAGCGTCAGAATAGAACTGCCGACCACACGATTTTTCCCCTGCCGCTTGGCCTCGTATAAAGATAAATCGGCAAGTTTCAGGGATTTACGGATAATCATTCCCGGCAGATAGAGCGATACGCCAAGTGACGCTGTCACTTTTAGCTCCCTGCCATCCTCAAGAATAATGAGGCAATCTTCGACCTCTTTGCGGATACGTTCGGCAATCGCCAGCAGCGTATCGGGATCGTAATTCGAGGTCATCACCAGAAACTCTTCACCGCCGTAGCGACCGGCAAAATCATCATTTCGCGTCAGATGCCGCAGTAACCGCCCCACTTCGATCAAAACCCGGTCCCCGGCCAGATGCCCGAGCGTGTCGTTGACGTGTTTGAAGTTATCGATATCCAGCAAAATCAGCCCGCAGGCTTCACGCTGCACCTGCCGTTGCGCCAGCCAGTAATCGATGCTGGCGCGATTGTTAATTTGCGTCAGATCATCGGTGGCCGCCTTCACCCGAATGGTGAAGACTTTGCTCATGTACATCTCTTTATAATTCAGCGCGTGATAACAGAGGATCATACAACCCGCGGCAATTGCCTGATAAAAAAGCAGTTCTGACCAGGGAACGTCGATCCCATGAATACCCGACACCAGCGCCAGGCGGAAAATTCCGACCAGAATAATGGTAATATAGAGTTCGCGATGTTTGCGTCTGCGCCAGACGCGGAAAGTGAACAGCGTACAAAGAATGATGGCGATAAACAGATTATTGAGGGTGAACATGCCGCTGAATAAAAACGCCACAATAAAACTGCACAGCCCGCTGAGCCAGCCACCAAAAAAGGTGACTAAAATCATCGGCAGCATTTCGAAACTGAAGGATAAGTCGTCGACCAGTACCAGACGGTTGCCACGCAAATACAGTGCGGTAAATCCCGCCACGACGCCGAAGACGATGCGTTTCCAGTGTGCTCCTTGAAAGGTGAAGGGTTCGCTGCGACTCAGGACAAAAAAGATAATCGACAGCGTGGCATACGTAACGCAAATATCCGCATACAAGCTATTGAGCGATATGATATCCGGCATAGATAAATGCGTCCCCTCACGCTTTTCTCTCCAAATTACGGGCATTAACTTAAATATAGATGATCAATGCCTTGATTGTTCCCGACACTTAAATATAGCGGGACGTGTCACATTGCCGGGAATTAAACTGGCGCACAGGATACAGGCCGCAGCCTTGTCACTCCTTGATTTACATCTAGATGACGTCAGGAGGATCGGCGTAAGCTAGTGCTTTCGGGTAATGGATAACCCGTGTTCTTTTCAATCCTTTTTCGTCAGGTGGTTTACGCCGTATGAATACCTCAGGAAGTCGCCGTATCAGGCTGTTCAGTGCTCTGATTGATGCCTGTTTCCATGAAAAATATTCTCTCCCACGTCTGCTCAAAGATGCCATTGCCGGTGTCACTGTCGGGATCATCGCGATCCCACTCGCCATGGCACTGGCCATTGCCAGTGGTGTTCCGCCGCAATACGGGCTTTATACGTCAGCGATAGCAGGGATTGTGATCGCCATTTGCGGCGGGTCTCGCTTCAGCGTGTCCGGGCCGACCGCCGCGTTCGTGGTGATCCTCTTTCCGGTCTCACAACAATTTGGCCTCTCCGGTTTATTACTGGCGACGCTGATGTCCGGTTTCATTCTACTGCTGATGGGCATGGCGCGCTTTGGCCGGCTTATCGAATACATTCCGCTGCCGGTGACACTCGGTTTCACCTCGGGGATTGCCATTACTATCGGTACCATGCAGTTCAAAGACTTCTTCGGGCTGACAATGGCCACAGTGCCGGAGCACTATCTGAGTAAAGTCGCGGCGCTGGTGATGGCCATGCCGACGCTGGATTATGGCGATGCGGCAATTGGTATCGTGACGCTCGGCGTACTGATCTTCTGGCCGAAACTGGGCCTGCGCGTACCCGGGCATCTTCCGGCATTGCTGGCGGGTTGCGCAGTGATGGCAATTTTCATGCAGGCCGGACATCCGGTCGCCACCATCGGTTCGCGTTTTCATTATCTTCTGCCTGATGGTTCACAGGGCAACGGCATTCCGGCGATCCTGCCGCAGTTCACCCTACCCTGGAATCAGGGCAGCGGCCTGAGCTGGTCGCTGGTGCAGGCGTTATTACCGGCAGCCTTTTCAATGGCGATGCTCGGCGCGATTGAATCGCTGCTGTGCGCCGTGGTGCTCGACGGTATGACCGGTAAAAAACACCACTCGGACAATGAACTGATCGGTCAGGGTATCGGTAATATCGTCAGCCCGTTCTTTGGAGGGATCACCGCGACGGCCGCCATTGCCCGCTCGGCGGCCAACGTCCGCGCCGGTGCGACTTCACCGGTTTCTGCCATTATTCACTCACTGCTGGTGATCCTCGCCCTGCTGGTGCTGGCGCCGTGGCTTTCGTGGCTGCCGCTGGCGGCGATGGCCGCCCTGCTGCTGATGGTGGCGTGGAACATGAGCGAAGCGCATAAAGTGGTGGATTTACTGCGCCGCGCGCCAAAAGACGACATTCTGGTCATGCTGACCTGCATGAGCCTCACCGTGCTGTTCGACATGGTGATCGCTATCACCGCCGGTATTGTGATGGCCTCGCTGCTGTTTATGCGCCGCATCGCTAAGCTCACCCGCCTGACGGAAGTCCCGGTCGAAACGCCGGACGATATGCTGGTCATGCGCATCAATGGCCCGCTGTTCTTCGCCGCCGCCGAACGAATCTTCAGCGAATTACAGTCGCGCAGCGCAGGCAAGAAAGTGATCGTATTACTGTGGGACCGCGTCGCGGTACTGGATGCCGGTGGCGTGAATGCATTGCGCAACTTCATCGACAACCTGACGGAAGGCACCGAAGTTCGCATCGCTGAAATTCCCTTCCAGCCGCTGAAAACCCTGGCCCGTGCCAGAATGCAGCCGATAGAAGGCAAACTGAGTTTCTACGGCAAGCTGGAGGAAGCGCTTTAAGCGCAGCCCTTAAACAACAAAGGCGACCACAGCGGTCGCCTTTGTTCATTCTGATACCGCCAGATTATTTGCTGGTATCGAGTGCCGGGAAGCTTTTCACCAGATCGTCGATGGCTTTCATCTGAACCAGGAAAGGTTCCAGTTTCTCTAATGGCAGCGCAGACGGGCCGTCGCATTTCGCGTGAGCCGGATCTTCATGCGCTTCGATAAACAGACCGGCGATACCGACCGCCATACCCGCACGCGCCAGCTCAGCCACCTGGGCACGACGGCCGCCGGACGCTGCGCCAAACGGATCGCGGGTTTGCAGAGCGTGGGTCACGTCGAAGATCACCGGATGACCGCCAGTGGCATTGATCATCACGTTCATGCCCAGCATGTCGACAACCAGATTGTCGTAACCGAAGTTGCTGCCGCGATCGCACAGAATGACCTGATCGTTACCGCCTTCTTTGAATTTATCGACGATGTTACCCATCTGACCTGGGCTGACAAACTGTGGTTTTTTCACGTTAATGACTGCGCCGGTTTTTGCCATCGCTTCCACTAAGTCAGTCTGACGCGCCAGAAACGCAGGCAGCTGGATAACGTCAACTACTTCAGAGACCGGCTGTGCCTGCCAGGATTCGTGAACGTCGGTGATGATTTTCACGCCGAAAGCCTGCTTCAGCTCCTGGAAAATCTTCATGCCTTCGTCCAGACCCGGACCACGGTAAGAATGAATCGATGAGCGGTTGGCTTTATCGAAAGACGCCTTGAAAACGTAAGGAATGCCCAGCTTCTGCGTCACGGTGACGTAGTGTTCGCACACGCGCATCGCCATGTCGCGCGATTCGAGTACGTTCATCCCACCGAACAACACAAACGGCAGATCGTTGGCGACGTTGATGTCCTGAATGCTAACCACTTTATGTTTCATGCTTTGGCCTTTTTAGTGATAAATCCTTCATCTGAGATCGCCTCCAGAGGCGCTTTTCACTACTCGTCAGATGATAACGTAAGGTAATAATAAATTAATGCAGCGTCACGTGCTTGTGTTCAATCGCATGGATCTGCACTTTGATCACTTCTGAAATCGGGTCTTCCGGGCACTGTTCGACAAAATAATTAAGATCAGACACCGCCACCTGATTGCAGTCGAGCTGCACGTAAATCAGGCCACGATCGCGGATTTCATACGGGTCTTCAGGGTCAAACTGCAACACGGTTTCACTTGCCCGCAGCGCCAGTTCAAACTGTCTTTCTTCCATCAGCGCTGCTTTGAGCGTATCGAGCATTTTACGCACGATCACGGTGTTCTCCGCTTCTTCCAGATCGTCATCTTCAATTTCGGCCGTGATGCCGAGATTGCCTTTAAGCCAGACGCTGAGCATATGTTCGTTAAGGGTGTCGCCGTTGATAGGATTGAGCAACCACATCTCTTCATCCAGCCAGTCTGCGCGGAGGATCAGCTGCGTGGGGAAAATGACCGGCATCAGCGGTAAATCAAGCTCATGCGCGATGTGCAGAAAAATCACACCCAGCGAGACCGGTGTGCCCTGCTTAGAGGCCAGCACTTTATCGATCCAGATAGCATCGGACAGGCGATACACACCGCCCGCGCCGCCAAACCCCCAGGTGCGGTAAAATAGTTCAATCAGGACTTCGAGCTGCTGATCCTGATCGAGATCTTCAGGCACGGCGCGGCGCGCTTCATCAACCAGCAGTTGCAACTGACGGCGGACATCTTCCGCATTGAAATCAAAGCGAACGGACTCTGTCACTTTGATCACTCCGGCACTGAGACGGGCAGTATTAAATTCGAAATCAGCAAGGGTACTCATAGTTATCCCAATAGCAGCGGCATTTTCGTCAGCGCCAGTTTGAGAACCAGATAGAGACAAGCCAGGGCCAGAATAAAGGCCAGCCAGCGTGTTTTCTGGCTAACGGGGCGCTTGCTCAGGGCTACAAAACCTAACGCGATGTAGATAATAACGCCGAAAAGCTTTTCGGTCAGCCAGGTTCCCTGTGGGCTGAACGGATAAAAGTGTGTGATGAAGATAAGCGAGATACCGCTTAATAACAGCAACGTGTCCACTACGTGTGGCACGACCTTCACCCAGCGTTTCTGCATCATAGCAGAACCCGCCCATTTCCAGAAAAAACGTAAAACAAACAGCGAAATACTCAGCGTAACGGTAAGCAAATGCAGATTTTTTATCCAGACGTAGATCATTGCCCGCTTCCTTGGATATTTCGAATTATTATAGGGTTAGAGGGCTACGCCCATTGCCCGAGCGTTACGCGATCGTTGTCGCCGTAATCTTTTACGGTCGATACCTGGTGATAACCGGCATCACGCAACAGCGTCTGAACGTCATTCGCCTGCTGCCAGCCGTGTTCCAGTAACAGCCAGCCGCCCTGCTGAAGATACGCCGGTGCGCTGCAAATAATATGAGCCAGATCAGCCAGACCTGCATTATCGGCAACCAGCGCACTCGCCGGTTCAAAACGCACGTCACCCTGCGCCAGATGCGGATCGGCGGCGTCGATGTAGGGCGGATTACTGGCGATAAGCGCGAAGGTTTGACCGGTAACCGGCGTGAACCAGCTGCCTTGCAGGAAATGTGCATTAGGGATGGTGAGCTTTTGCGCATTATGTTGCGCCAGCCTGACCGCGGCGGGTTGCAGGTCAATGCCTGTTATCTGGCAGTCCGGACGCTCGCTGGCAATCGCCAGAGCAATCGCGCCGGTGCCGGTGCCTAAATCCAGGACCCGAACCGGTTCCTGAGGCAGGCGCGCAAGCGCCTGTTCCACCAGACATTCGGTATCAGGGCGGGGAATCAGTGTGGCGGGAGAAACCGAGAGCGGCAGCGACCAGAATTCGCGCTCGCCGGTCAGATAAGCAACCGGCTCACCCTGCTCGCGTCGCACCAGCAGAGTCTCGAGCTGTTGACGTTGCTCAGGCGTAAGCGCCGTTTCGCCAAACGCCATAATGAAAGTTCTTGCCCGGCCGGTCACAAAACCGAGCAAGATTTCAGCATCACGCTTCGGGCTTTCGCCCCCGGCCAGACGCGCGGTGGCGTCACGCAGCCAGTGCTGAAAATCCATTAGTCCTGCTCGGAAAGCGCAGCAAGCTGATCGGCCTGATATTCCTGCACGATCGGCTGAATGAGTGCATCCAGTTTGCCTTCCATCACTTCATCCAGACGGTAAATCGTCAGGTTGATGCGATGATCGGTCACGCGCCCCTGCGGGAAGTTGTAGGTACGGTTACGGTCAGAGCGGTCACCGGTGCCCAGCAGGTTACGGCGCGTCGAGGCTTCTTCGGCATGACGTTTGGCCACTTCGGCGGCACGGATACGCGCACCCAGCACGGACAATGCTTTGGCTTTGTTCTTGTGCTGTGAACGCTCATCCTGACATTCCACCACGATACCGGTAGGAATGTGCGTAATACGGATGGCGGAGTCGGTGGTGTTAACGTGCTGACCGCCCGCGCCCGAGGAACGGAAGGTATCGATGCGCAAATCACCGGCGTTAATTTCCGGCATTTCGGCTTCAGGAATTTCTGGCATTACCGCCACGGTACAGGCGGAAGTATGAATGCGCCCCTGAGATTCGGTTTCAGGCACTCGCTGAACGCGGTGTCCGCCCGACTCAAATTTGAACTGGCCGTAAGCGCCCTCGCCGATCACTTTGGCAATCACTTCTTTATAGCCGCCGTGCTCACCTTCGCTGGCGCTCACAATTTCCACCCGCCAGCGACGCATTTCGGCGTAACGGCTGTACATGCGGAATAAATCACCGGCAAAAATCGCCGCTTCATCGCCACCGGTTCCGGCACGGATTTCAAGGAAACAGCCGCGTTCATCGTCAGGATCTTTCGGCAGCAGGAGAAGCTGTAATTTTTCTTCCAGCTCTTCGATGGTGGCTTTGCAGTCTTTGATTTCGTCCTGCGCCATTTCGCGCATCTCGGGATCGTCGAGCATCATTTCGGCAGTTTCTAAATCTTCCTGCGCCTGGCGCCAGGCCAGAAAGCACTCAGAAACGGCGGTTAACTGGGAGTACTCGCGGGACAGACCGCGAAATTTGTCCTGATCGGCAATAACGCTGGCGTCGCCGAGCATCGCCTGCACTTCTTCGTGGCGCTCTTGTAACGCTTCCAGTTTGGCAACAATAGAAGGCTTCATGCGTGGTGTTTAACCCTGTGAGAAAAGAGGAACTATTGCTGACCCAGCCCGAGGCTGTCGCGTAAAATTTGCAAACGCTCCACATCACCGTCGCTGGCTGCCTGTTGCAGAGAACGGGTTGGCGCGTGAATAAGGCGGTTTGTCAATTTGTGGGCTAATTCATGGATCACCGCTTCGACGTCAGCGCCCTGCGCAATAGCTGCGATGGCTTTGGCTTCTGCGTCGGCGCGAATAATATCAGCACGCGAGCGATAATCACGAATAATTTCAACGGCTCCCTGCGAGCGCAGCCAGGCCATGAAGTTGGAGCTCTCCTGCTCAACGATAGTTTCCGCCTGGATAGCAGCGGCTTTGCGTTGGGCAAGATTGTTCTGAATGATGCTGTGCAGGTCATCAACGCTGTACAGATAGGCGTTGGCCAGTTTGCCGACTTCCGGCTCAATATCGCGCGGAACGGCGATATCCACCATCAGCATTGGCTGGTTACGACGGGCTTTCAGTGCGCGTTCCACCATACCTTTACCGATGATCGGCAGCGGACTGGCGGTCGAACTGATAATGATGTCAGCTTCAGCCAGACGGGAATCGATATCCTGCAGGCTGATCACTTCTGCGTTCACTTCGCTCGCCAGCGCCTGCGCACGTTCGCGGGTACGGTTGGCAATCATCATATGACGGACGTTATGCTGATGCAGATGACGCGCCACCAGTTCAATGGTTTCACCCGCACCGACCAGCAGCACGCTGACGTCTGACAGGGATTCAAAAATCTGGCGCGCCAGCGTACAGGCGGCAAACGCAACGGAAACGGCACTCGCACCGATATCCGTTTCAGTACGCACCCGTTTTGCGACGGAGAAAGATTTCTGGAACAGTCGCTCCAGCTCACCGGATACCGCCTGACCATTTTGAGATTCGGCAAAGGCCTTTTTGACCTGCCCGAGAATTTGCGGCTCGCCGAGCACCAGCGAATCCAGCCCGCTGGCGACACGCATCAGATGGCTGACCGCTTCATTCCCGTGGTGCCAGTACAAGCTTTTGCGCACTTCATCTTCACTGAGATGATGATAGTCGCACAACCATTTCACCAGTTGATCCTGCAGATTGCCTTGCTGTTCAACGCTGAGGTACAGCTCAGTGCGGTTGCACGTAGACAACACCACGCCGCCCTGCACCAGCGGTTGCTGGAGCAGACTGGAGAGCGCCTGGTCGAGTGTCTCGGGCGAAAAGGTTACCCGTTCCCGCAGAGACACCGGGGCCGTTTTGTGGTTGATACCTAATGCAAGCAGGGTCATATGGGAAGCGGTTATCGGCTTATACTTTATAATAGTATGGGTTTACGTCTGCTGCGCATTCTACAAGATGCGCGAGATCAATAAAAGGCGTACAGCACCAACAGTTAAATCCAATTACAAATCAGCATTTTCCCAAAACGGCTTTATCGCCGATCATCTGCTTCGGGTTGAGAACACCCGATGCTTTGGCTGTGCTAAACTAGCGCACGCCGAATTTGTCCTGGCACCTTTTGGTTTATTGAGACATTTTGTTGACCAAAACTACATTCCGCCATCGCACAAAGGATTTAATCTGTTATGCCAATGCGTAAAGCCCATTTTGTTCGCCTTCTTCCTCTTGCAAGCTTAGTGCTTGCCGCGTGTTCTTTTAATACGCCGAAAGGCCCGGCGACCAGCCCGACGTCTGCGCAATGGCGTGAACACGAAGCTCAGGTCAAACAGCTTGACCACTATCAGACCCGCGGCTCTTTCGCTTACCTTTCCGATAAACAGAAAGTCTATGCCCGCTTCTTCTGGCAACAATATTCCCGCGACAGCTACCGTTTATTGCTGACTAATCCGCTCGGCAGCACCGAAATGGAGCTGAAAGTGCAAAGCGGCGTGGCGCAGCTGACGAATAATGAAGGCAAGCACTACACCAGCGACAATCCTGACGACATGATCCAAAAGCTGACCGGTATGTCGATCCCTTTGGATAATTTGCGTTTGTGGATGCTTGGCCTGCCGGGTGATGGCACTGATTTCACACTCGACAGCCAGTACCGCCTGTCTCAGGTGAAATTCACCCAGAATGGCAAACCGGGCACCGTGGTTTATCAAAGCTACGATGACGATGCAAAACCTTCCCTGCCGCAGCGTCTGGAAATGACCCAGGGCGAACAACGCATCAAACTGAAAATGGATAACTGGACGCTTAACTGAGATGACGCAGCAATTGTGGCCGTCTCCGGCTAAACTCAATTTGTTCCTCTATATCACCGGGCAGCGTCCGAACGGCTATCACGACTTGCAGACGTTGTTTCAGTTTGTAGATTACGGCGACAGCCTGAGTTTTACCGTGCGTGATGACGGCGCGATCGTGCTGACCACGCCAACGGAAGGCGTGGCGGATGACGAGAATCTGGTTATCCGCGCCGCGCGTCTGTTGCAGTCACACGCGGGCGTCTCTCCGGGCGTGGAGATTTCCCTGCAAAAACGTATTCCGATGGGCGGCGGTTTGGGTGGCGGTTCGTCTAATGCGGCGACCGTGCTCATCGCGCTCAATACGTTATGGAATTGTGGCTACTCTGATACCGAACTGGCGCAGCTGGGTATCCAGCTTGGTGCCGACGTGCCCGTTTTTGTGATGGGTCATGCGGCCTTCGCTGAAGGCATCGGCGAGATTTTGCAACCGGTGACACCGCAGGAAAAATGGTTTCTGATTGCCCATCCCGGCGTGAGTATTCCGACCCCGGTGATTTTCGGTGATCCTCAACTGACCAGAAATACACCAAAACGCACTGTTAATGTGCTTTTGAACACGCCTTACGCAAATGATTGCGAACCGATTGCGAGAAAACGATTTTACGAGGTTGAACAGCTACTTTCTTGGCTGTTAGAATACGCGCCGTCAAGACTGACTGGGACAGGGGCTTGTGTGTTTGCCGAATTCGACACCGAATCTGCTGCCCGTCACGTTTTAGACAAAGCCCCATCGTGGATGCGGGGTTTTGTCGCGAAAGGCGTTAACATTTCGCCCTTGCACCGTTTTCGTGAAACCTGGTTGAGGGATGCGGGCAAAGCGTAGAGCGTCACAGCGGTTTTGTGTCTGTTCTTTGCCAGCTACTTGCTACAACTCATTCACAAAGAGTTTTGTTTTAAGATTCAAGATTTAAAGTTTTAAAGATTTTTATTTTCTCGTGAGCATAATGCTTTGGTACCGCTCACCGCCCGGTGGTGCCAAAAGCCAATGTCTTCCCTGGACGCAAGCCTGAGGTTCTTCTCGTGCCTGATATGAAGCTTTTTGCTGGTAACGCCACCCCGGAACTAGCACAACGTATTGCCAACCGTTTATACACCAGCCTTGGTGACGCCGCCGTCAGTCGTTTCAGTGACGGTGAAGTAAGTGTGCAAATCAACGAAAATGTACGTGGCGGAGATATTTTCATTATCCAGTCCACCTGCGCGCCTACTAACGATAACCTGATGGAACTGGTCGTGATGGTTGATGCCTTACGCCGCGCATCCGCCGGTCGTATCACCGCCGTTATTCCTTACTTCGGCTACGCACGTCAGGATCGCCGGGTTCGTTCAGCCCGTGTCCCTATCACCGCGAAAGTGGTGGCTGATTTCCTCTCCAGCGTTGGCGTTGACCGCGTTCTGACCGTGGATCTTCACGCAGAACAAATTCAGGGCTTCTTCGATGTGCCTGTAGACAATGTGTTCGGCAGCCCAATCCTGCTCGAAGACATGCTGCAACAAAACCTGGAAAACCCAATCGTGGTTTCTCCGGACATCGGTGGCGTTGTCCGCGCCCGTGCCGTCGCTAAACTCCTCAACGATACCGACATGGCCATCATCGACAAACGTCGCCCACGCGCAAACGTTTCTCAGGTGATGCACATTATCGGTGACGTCGCTGGCCGTGATTGCGTTCTGGTTGATGACATGATCGATACCGGTGGCACGCTGTGTAAAGCGGCTGAAGCACTGAAAGAACGCGGTGCGAAGCGCGTATTTGCCTATGCAACTCACCCGATCTTCTCCGGCAATGCAGTGGAAAACATCCGTAACTCCGTTATCGACGAAGTGATCGTATGCGACACCATCCCGCTATCCGCGGAAATTCGTGCGCTGAAGAAAGTCCGTACCCTGACGCTGTCAGGTATGCTGGCTGAGGCTATCCGCCGCATCAGTAACGAAGAATCCATTTCTGCAATGTTCGAGCATTAATCATCACGCCCCTGTTTTCAGGGGCGTTTTGTTTTAAATGTTTTGATTCATCAGAAATGCAAAAAAACCGTTGTGGCGTGAGCGACAACGGTTTTTTTATATCCAGCCTTCAGGCTAAATCAGGAGTGGCGATGAGACTTACTGCAACGTGAGTCGTAATGACGTACCCACCAGTAGCGATCTGCTACACGTTCGCGGCCACCGACTCTCGCACCGGTCAGCCATAAAATCGCACCGATAAAGATGCTGCCGATCGCGCCGTGCGCCAGGAACTGTGGAAGCCCGAGCTCAGGCAGTTGATTTAAAATGGAATAACCAACGCCACCGACCATTGTGAGCAAACCGAGACCCATCAGGGCATTGCCCAGTCTTGTTGCGGTTTTACGTTTCATATGTCACCTCCAGATAGCGTTCATTTAGCATCATTGCTGTCTTGTCTTTTCCTGCCTTAACTATAGACGTCCCAACCGGTTCACTTTGCGGCAACGATCACATTCAAAGAACAATGAGTGACAAAACTTTACGTTTTCCAGACATATACATTCGTAGGGTGAATAGTTATCCGTTGGCATTATTCATTTTCGACACTATCTGCGGCTTTTCCCCCGCCCTTTATTTGGCATGGCACTGACAGGCAGGTAAACTGTGCGCCTAAACCTCACCAGATGAAGAAGCGAAAACCGTGAGCAGCATTAAATTAATTGTCGGGCTGGCCAATCCCGGTGCCGAATATGCCCAAACCCGTCACAATGCGGGTGCCTGGTATGTCGACCTCCTCGCCCGCCAGCACAATCAGCAGTTGAAAGAAGAAAGTAAATTTTTCGGTTATACCGCGCGGCTGTCTCTGGCCGGTGAGGACGTTCGTCTGCTGGTGCCGACCACCTTTATGAACCTCAGCGGAAAAGCGGTGCTGGCGATGGCACAGTTCTATCGCATTGAGCCGGAAGAAATTCTGGTCGCCCACGACGATCTGGATATTCCTCCGGGGCTGGCGAAAATCAAACTTGGCGGCGGCAACGGCGGCCACAATGGTCTGAAAGATATTCAAAGCAAATTCGGCAATAATCCGAACTTCTACCGTCTGCGCATCGGCATTGGTCATCCGGGCGATAAAAGCAAAGTGGTGGGATTTGTGCTCGGCAAGCCGCCGGCCAATGAACAAAAGCTGATTGACGATGCGATCGACGAAGCACTGCGTTGCACCGAACTGCTGATGAAAGAAGGCCTGGAAAAAACCATGCGCCGCCTGCACAGCTTCAAAGCCGAACTGTAAGACATTCTGCCAGGGTGCGGGAATTCCCCGCGCCCTTTCCTTTCCCTCCTCCCGCCGTAACTCAAATTCCGTTACCTGCCCTGCAATTCCTCACGGCTTTGTTGCCAACTGCAACTATTCATGAGCATTATGCGAATCTCATTTACATTCAGTTACGCCTAATGATTAACGTTGCTTTGATTGATGACCACGTTGTGGTTCGTTCCGGTTTTGCCCAGCTGCTCGGCCTTGAGCCGGATATCCAGATTGTCGGCCAGTATGCTTCGGCGGCGAACGCCTGGTCGTCGCTGCTAAAAATGAACATTGACGTGGCGGTGATGGATATCGCCATGCCCGACGAAAGCGGACTGAGCCTGCTTGCGCGCCTACGGCATCAGCGGCCTGATTTTCGCGCCATTATTTTGAGCATTTACGACACCACGGCATTCGTGCAAAGCGCGCTCGACGCCGGTGCCGGCGGCTATCTCACCAAGCGTTGCGGCCCGGAAGAGCTGGTACAGGCAGTGCGAACGGTTCACGCCGGTGGCCGTTATCTCTGTTCAGATGCCCTGCTGGCATTGCGCCAGAGCCAGCAAACACCGAAAGCGCTACAGGCGCTGACGCCGCGCGAACGCGAGATTTTCGACTTGCTGGTCAACGGGCTGAGCGTGAAGGCAATCGCCGAACAGCTCGAACTCAGCCATAAAACTGTGCATGTCCACCGTGCCAATATCCTCGGCAAACTTCAGTGCGAAACCACCATCGAACTGGTGCATTTCGCCATTTTGCATAACCTGCTCGCCTGATGCGCAGATTTGGCCTGACGCTGTTTCTCGCCATTTTCTACAGCCTGTGCTGGCTGGCGCTGTGGTCGATCAGTTTTTACCTCACGCAAAACGGTCAGCAGGCAATGCTGCTTCTGCCGCAGGGCTTTCGCCTGGCGCTGATGACGCTGCTTTCACGCCGTTACTGGCCGGCGATGCTGGCGTCAGAACTCGGCATTGCCCTCTGGCTGCACAGCGAACAATTGCAGACCCACTGGATTATTCTGCTTTCGCCGTTCCTGAGCCTGATCCCCGCCGCGCTGGTGCAGCATTTCTGGCGGCGATTTACCCTCTACTGGCAACGACTTTTGCTGTTGCTCGGCGCCGTGGCAGGCAACAGCCTGTTGCAGATGGCAATGCCAGGCCTGTGGCTGAATTCGCCACTAAGCCAGACGCTGCTCGCTTCGTTCACCGGCGGCATTCTGCTGACGCCTTTTATCTATCTGATTTATGAATACCTCAAGCAGCAACATCTGCAAAACCTGCTTGCGCAGGAGATCCCCGATCCGCCGCTGCGCACTTCCCTGCTGATCTGGTGTTCGCTGTTTTTCGCCCTCGCCGTCTGTCTGCAAATGACGCTGGCACCCGAAGTGGAAAGGCTGCTGATCATTCTGGTCTTCCTGCCCAACGTGGTGATGGCCTATGCCTTTGGCTGGCAAGGCGGCGTGCTGGCGGCGGTGCTGGGCAGCCTGATGATCACCGTGACCCGCCAGATGAGCGGCGCGTTTCACGATCTGCTGGAGCTGGAACTGTTTCTCTCGACGCAGGCGCTGCTCGGCATCGGGCTTGGGATCGCCATCAGCCGTCAGCAACAGCTGGCATCGCATCTCAATCGCTACCGGTTACAGCTGGAGCAGGAACTCCACACCCGCCGCCAGCTGACCGAACGGCTGGTGCATACCGAGGAAGCCGTGCGCAAAGAAATCGCCCGCGAGTTGCACGATGAAATCGGCCAGAATATTACCGCGATTCAGATCCAGGCGATGCTGGTCGACCGCAGCCCGCACGGTGATGCCACGCACGCGGCCGCAAAGCAGATCGGCGAACTTTCCCAGCGTATTCACCACACCACGCGGCAACTGTTGCGCCAGCTCCGTCCGCCGGTGCTGGATGAGATGGCGCTCGATAAAGCCCTGCATCATCTGGCCGGTGAATTTGCCTTCGCGCAGCAGGGGATCGATTTTCAGCTCGACTACCGGCTGCCGGGGGTGCCAACCGACGATACCCTGATTTTCACGCTGTACCGCCTGGTGCAGGAGTTGCTCAACAACATCAACAAGCACGCCGGAGCCACCGAGGTACGCGTCAGCCTGACAGAGCAACATAACATGCTGGTGCTGGACGTCTGCGACAACGGCATCGGCTTCACTCAGCCGGTGAAAGAAGGCTTCGGGCTGCGCGGAATTGAAGAACGGGTCCGGGCACTCGGCGGCGAATGGCTGCTCAGCCAGCAGGATGGCACCCGCATAATTGTTAAGTTGCCCACAGATTTGCAAAGAACACCGCCCTGACTAGGAATAATTCCTAGTCATCTAAAACCTTGTCTCATCCGCCCGACAAAACACCCGCCTACACTCGCCTCAATACGTTGGAGAACACCATGACCGCAACGCCGTTATCCGCCGCTGATGTGGATAAAAACTACCGTTACTGGCGCGTGCATTTATTGCTGTCGATGGTTATCGGTTACGCCGCGTTCTATCTCACCCGCCGGAGCGTCACCTTCGCGATGCCGGTGATGCAGCTGGAACTGGGACTGACCAAAGGCGATATCGGCCTGCTCGGCACGCTGTTTTATCTGGCCTACGGCGGCTCGAAATTTATCTCGGGGATCTACAGCGACCGTACCGGAGCCCGCTGGTTTATGGGCGTCGGATTACTGATGACCGGCGTGCTGAATATTCTGTTCGCCTTTTGTCATTCGCTGACCGCGCTGCTGATCGTGTGGACGCTGAACGGATTCTTTCAGGGCTGGGGCTGGCCGCCGTGCGCCAGATTGCTGACGCACTGGTATTCGCGCAACGAACGCGGCTTCTGGTGGGGCTGCTGGAATACGTCGATCAACATCGGCGGTGCGGCGGTTCCGCTGCTGTCAGGATTACTGGCGGCGACGTGGGGCTGGCAGGCGGCCTTGCTGGTGCCAGGCGCGGTGGGAATTGTCCTCGGATTGTGGCTGTGTCGCCAGTTATGCGGCACACCGCAGCAGGAAGGCTTACCGACCGTAGGCGAATGGCGCCGTGACCCGCTGGAACTGCGGCAGGAACAGCAAAGCCCGCCGATGGGCATGATGCAGATTTTGCGCCAGACAATTTTGCAGAACCGGACGATCTGGCTGCTCGGTGTCTCATACGTGCTGGTGTACCTGATCCGCATTGCGCTCAATGACTGGGGCAATATCTGGCTGGCGGAGAATCACGGCGTCAATTTGCTCAGTGCAAACGCGACACTGTCACTTTTCGAACTCGGCGGTTTGCTCGGCGCCCTGTTCGCCGGCTGGGGCTCTGACCTGCTGTTTCGCGGGCAGCGCGCGCCAATGATTTTACTGTTTTCTCTGGGGCTGTTTCTGACCGTCACCGCCCTGTGGCTGGCACCGGTGCATCACTTCGGGCTTCTGGCGCTGAGTTTCTTCAGCATCGGATTTTTTGTTTTCGGCCCGCAAATGCTGATAGGCCTTGCGGCCACGGAATATTCACACAAAGACGCGGCGGGTACGGTGACCGGATTCCTCGGCCTGTTCGCCTACCTCGGCGCAGCGCTGGCCGGGTGGCCACTGGCCGTGGTGATGCAACACTACGGCTGGTCGGGATTTTTTGCCGTACTGACGATGGCTTCGGCCTTCGTCGGGCTGCTGCTGATGCCGATGATGATGGCCGGGATCAGTAAACGCGAATTACAGTCCGCTCCGCCGGACAACTGACAAGGTTCTCTGTCCTGCAACATAACAAGAAAAAGGTAAACACCATGAAATCTAAACTCACCTACTCCCTCCTCGCCGCGGCCGTTGCCATGACCGCATTCACCGGTGCCGCACAGGCCAAAGGTCGTCTGGTGGTCTATTGCAGCGCCACCAACGCCATGTGTGAAGAAGAAACCAAAGCCTTCGGCGAGAAGTATGACGTCAAAACCTCATTCATCCGCAACGGCTCCGGCAGCACGCTGGCGAAAGTCGAAGCGGAGAAGAAAAACCCGCAGGCTGACGTCTGGTACGGCGGGACCTTAGATCCTCAGTCGCAGGCCGGTGAGATGGATCTGTTGCAGGCGTACAAATCTCCAAACCTCGCGCAAATCATGCCGAACTTCCAGGATCCGGCCAAACGCAAAGGTAACTACTCCTCCGCCGTGTATATCGGCATTCTGGGCGTCGGCGTGAACACTAATCGCCTGAAAGAGAAAAACCTGCCCGAACCGAAATGCTGGAAAGACCTGACCAACCCAATCTACAAAGGCGAGATTCAGATTGCCGATCCGCAAAGTTCCGGCACCGCCTACACTGCGCTTGCCACCTTCGCGCAACTGTGGGGCGAAGATCAGGCTTTTGATTACCTGAAAAAGCTCAACACCAACATTTCTCAATACACAAAATCCGGCATCGCCCCGGCCCGTAACGCTGCGCGTGGCGAAACCGCCATTGGCATCGGCTTCCTGCACGATTACGCTCAGGAAAAAGAGAGTGGCGCACCGCTGAAACTGATTTCCCCGTGCGAAGGCTCCGGCTATGAAATCGGCGGCGTCAGTATTTTGAAAGGCGCGCGCAATCTGGATAACGCCAAACTGTTTGTCGACTGGGCCCTGTCTAAAGACGCGCAGGAACTGGCGTGGAAGAAAGGCCAGTCCTATCAGATCCTGACCAACACCACCGCAGAAACGTCGCCGAATTCACTGAAAATGAGCGACCTGAAACTCATCAACTACGACATGGACAAGTACGGCGCGTCCGATATGCGTAAAGAACTGATCACCAAATGGGTTAACGAAGTGAAGATGGGCAAAGAGACCCAGTAAAAGCCCACGTAAGTTATTGATATGGCCTTACTCCCTCCCCTGCGAAGGGGAGGGAGTTGCCGGGCTTTCTCATTGAGCATTATTTATCGCCAACACCTTTTTCTAACTTAATAAGGGGACGCTATGTCTCATTCACTAACCCTGCCTGACACCCGACGCCGTGACCCGGTTTTCGGTTGGCTGGGGCTGATTCTGGCGGCTTTTGTGCTGCTGCCGTCGTGGAGCCTGGACTACGGTCTGCTCGAATCCACTTCGGATGAAATCCTTGCCGCCTACGGCTGGTCCGGGCTGAACCTCAGCCTGCTGTGGCTGATCTTGCCGATGGCTCTGCTGTTCCGCCCGCGTTACGCGCAGCGGCTGGAAGCCCGTCGCCGTCATCAGTTTGATGCCGCCTGGTCGGTGTTCTGCGCGCTTTTTATGATTGTCAGCGCCACGCTGATAGGTCGCGGTCTGGGCTACGGCAGCATTCTGATGTTTATCGCGCTCGGCGCGATTTGCTCACTGGCGCTTTCACGACTGGAATGGCTGGGCGGCGACCGCTTCGTGCTCGGCTCGCTCATCTGCATCATCGCGCTGATCGCCGTCTTCATCATTTATCCAAGTATTGCGATTTTCATTCCGATGTTCACCAACGACACCGGTGATTTCGCACCGCTGGCGTTTATGGCAGTGCTCGGCCAGTCGCATATTTTGCAGGTGATCTGGAACTCGTTCCTGCTCTCGGTCGCCGTCGGTATCGGCTGTACTTTCTTCGGGCTGGTGCTGGCGATTTACACCACGCGCATCGCCAAACGGTCAGCGGTGATTGGTCGTATTTTCTCGATTCTGCCGATCGTCACCCCGCCGTTTATTGTTGGCCTCGGCGTGACGCTGATGATGGGCCGCTCCGGTTATCTCACCGAGTTTATGGCGGACTGGTTTGGGCTGACCAACACCAACTGGCTGTATGGATTTACCGGCATCTGGCTGGCGCAGGTTCTGGCGTTCACGCCGATGGCGTTTATGATCCTCGACGGCGCAATCAAAACGATTCATCCGTCGCTGGAAGAAGCGTCGTACACCCTGCGCGCCAGCCGCTGGCAGACCTTCCACCGCGTCTTCCTGCCGCTGCTCAAACCGGCACTGGCCAACGCGTTTTTGATCGTCATCGTTCAGTCGCTGGCAGATTTCAGTAACCCGCTGGTGCTCGGTGGCAATTTCGACGTACTCGCCACGCAAATTTACTTCTACATCACCGGCGCGCAGCTGGACTATCAGGCCGCCAGTACGCTCGGCGTGATCTTACTGGTGTTCTCGTTGCTGGTGTTCTGCGTGCAGTACATGTGGATCGGCAAACGCTCCTACGTCACCATTTCCGGCAAAACTTCACGCGGCGACGTTCAGCCGCTGCCGGTGACGCTGGTGTGGGGCGTGACCGCGTTGCTGGCGGTGTGGGTGGCGTTCAACGCCCTGCTTTACGGCAGCATTTTCTACGGCAGTTTCACCGTCAACTGGGGCGTGGATTACACGCTGACCTTCGCCAACTTCACCAAACTGTTTGGTCAGGGCTTCTCCGACGGCGCATGGCCTTCGCTGCTTGATACCTTGCTCTACGCGGGAATAGCCGCACCGATCACCGCGCTGTTCGGCCTGCTGATTGCCTACATCGTGGTGCGTCAGCAGTTTCGTGGCAAAAAAACCATCGAGTTCAGCACCATGCTGTGCTTTGCGGTGCCGGGCACGGTCGCCGGGATCTCCTACATTCTGGCCTTTAACAGTGCGCCGGTTTACCTGACCGGGACAGCGGCGATTGTCATTATTTCGATGGTGATGCGTAACGTGCCGGTGGGTATCCGCGCGGGTATTGCCGGGCTCGGGCAACTGGATAAATCGCTGGATGAAGCCTCACTCAGCCTGCGTGCCGGATCCATGCGTACGGTGATGTACATCCTTCTGCCGCTGCTGCGACCGGCCATTCTTTCGGCGCTGATTTACAGCTTCGTGCGCGCCATCACCACCGTCAGCGCCATCGTGTTTCTGGTCACGCCGGATACCCGTGTCGCCACCGCCTACATCCTCAACCGCGTGGAAGACGGCGAATACGGCGTGGCCATTGCTTACGGCTCAATCCTCATCGTCGTGATGCTGGCGATCATTTTCATCTTTGACTATCTGGTTGGCGAAGCGCGTATTTCCCGCTCAAAAGCCAAAACCGGCCAATAATTCTGGAGTGCTTTGACATGACCATGACCACTGAACACCCGGTTAAACCGGCACCGGCAGAAGCCACCAAAAGTTTTGTTGAACTGAAAAGCGTCGCCAAGCGTTTCGGCACCAATACCGTACTGGAAGGCCTGAATCTGGCGATCCCGAAAGGCAAAATGGTTACCCTGCTCGGCCCGTCAGGCTGCGGCAAAACCACCGTTCTGCGCATGGTCGCCGGGCTGGAAAAACCCTCTGAGGGGCGTATTTTCATCGACGGCGAAGATGTCACCGATCGCTCCATTCAGCAGCGTGATATCTGCATGGTGTTTCAGTCCTACGCACTGTTCCCGCACATGTCGCTGGGAGAAAATATCGGTTACGGCCTGAAAATGCTGGGAAGGCCTAAAGCCGAGATCCGTGACCGCGTGCGTGAAGCCTTATCGCTGGTCGATCTGGACGGGTTTGAGGACCGCTATGTCGATCAGATTTCCGGCGGCCAGCAACAACGAGTGGCGCTGGCGCGCGCGTTGATCCTCAAACCTAAAGTCCTGCTGTTTGATGAGCCGCTGAGTAACCTCGATGCCAACCTGCGCCGCAGCATGCGCGAAAAAATCCGCGAGCTTCAGCAGCAGTTCAACATCACCTCGTTGTACGTGACGCACGATCAGAGCGAAGCCTTTGCGGTATCCGATACAGTACTGGTGATGAACAAGGGCAAAATCATGCAAATTGGTGCGCCGCAGGAGCTGTATCGCCAGCCTGCCTCGCGCTTTATGGCAAGTTTTATGGGTGATGCTAACGTCTTCCCGGCGGATTTACACCGCGACACGGTGGAGATTTTCGGCTACCACATCCCAAAACCGGCGGCGTTCGCGCCGGGAATGCAGCAATGTACGGTCGGCGTGCGTCCGGAAGCGATCACCCTCGGGCTACAGGGTGACGACAGCCAGCGCTGCACCATCACCCACGTTGCCTATATGGGCCCGCAGTATGAAGTGACGGTGGAATGGCACGGACAGTCTCTGCTGTTGCAGGTCAACGCCACGCAGCTGCAACCTACCGCCGGTGACAACTTCTTCCTGCAAATCCACCCGTACGGGATGTTTGTTCTGGTGTAATGACGTCATGGTGACGCAATGAAAAAAGGTGCCGTTTTTATGCGGCACCTTTTGCATTTCAGAGGGTATCTTCTGCGACGTAATACTCAGGATCGTCTAATTCGTGACTACAAAACGGCCCGGCTTTTTTCAGCAGGCTCACACAGTCGTTGCTCAGATGCCGCAGCCGGATGGTTTTTCCGGCCTCGAGATAACGCGCCGTCAGCTTATCAATCGCTTCGACACCGCTGGAATCCATCACCCGCGTACCTGCAAAATCCAGCACCACGTTTTGCGGATCATTTTTCGGCTCAAACAGCTCCGAGAACGACGCCGCCGAGCCGAAAAATAACGGGCCTTCCAGTTTATACACCGTCAGATCGCCCTTAGTTTTGTGCTCGCGAATGCGGATCCGCGCCTGCTGCCAGGCAAAGACCAGCGCTGAGATAATCACGCCGCTGATGACCGCGACAGCCAGATCGGTAAATATCGTAATCACCGTGACAATCACCATGACCAGGGCATCGGCTTTCGGCATACGACGAAAACGACGCAGCGAACTCCACTCGAAAGTGTTGTAGCACACGACCAGCATGATCCCCGCCAGCGCCGCCACCGGCAGCAGACCTATGTAACCGGAAAGACTCACCACGAACAGGATCAACAAAATCGCGCCAACAATACCTGAGATGCGCCCGCGTCCGCCGGAGGTGAAATTGATGATCGATTGCCCAATCATCGCGCAACCGGCGAAGCAACCGAACAGCCCGCAGATCGTATTACCCGCCCCCTGCGCGATGCTTTCACGGTTACCGTTGCCCTTGTGGCCGCCCATTTCATCAAGCACCGTCATCGTCAGCAGCGATTCAATCAGCCCGACCAGCGCGATCACCACCGCATACGGCAGCACGACTTTCAGCATGTCGACCGTGAACGGCACGACCGGCAGGCTGAAGTGCGGTAAGGCGCCGGAGATATCCGCCAGATCGCCGACCCGCAGCGTGTGCAGGTTAAAACCAATCGCCACCGCCGACACCACAATCAGCGCCGCCAGAGACGCGGGAATGATTTTGGTGAGTTTTGGGAACACCACCACCACCGCAATCGCCAGCAGCACCAGCCCGTACATCAGCGGCCCCTGCCCGGAGATCATATGCAACTGCGCCAGCATAATCACAATCGCCAGCCCGTTCACAAATCCGTGAACCGCAGGCAGCGGCACCAGCCGGATAAACTTCCCGAGCCGGAACACGCCGATCAAAATCTGAATCACACCGGCGAAAATCGTCGCCCACAGCACGTATCCCATGCCGTGCTGCGACGCCAGACTCATCAGCACCACCACGATAGACCCAGCCGCACCGGACACCATCCCCGGTTTTCCGCCGAACAGCGCCGTCACCAGCCCGATAATAAATGCCGTGTGCAACCCGACAATCGGCGACAGCCCGGCCACCAGCGAGAACCCCACCGCTTCCGGGATCATCGACACCGCCACCACAAATCCTGCCAGCGTTTCATTCTTCACTTCCGACAACTTCAGACCACGCGGGCTAAACATAAAACATCCGGTTCATTTCCAGTCAGTTAAAAAATTGTGACAAGTATCTAAAAATGGGCAAAGCGAGGCAAGGTTTAATCCATCCTTTGAGGATTACCGCGCGACAAGCGGATCGAGAAAAACATGGATTTTGTGTATAATGCCAAACATTATGGTCATTACATCAGGCAATTAACTTTAATTACCTGATAACTAAGATATTAAGGTGAGAAAAACATGGGATTCAAATGCGGTATCGTCGGCCTGCCGAACGTCGGTAAATCCACTCTGTTCAATGCGCTGACCAAAGCGGGTATCGAAGCAGCAAACTTCCCGTTCTGCACCATCGAACCTAACACCGGCGTCGTGCCAATGCCCGATCCGCGTCTCGACCAGTTGGCCGAGATCGTAAAACCGCAGCGTATCCTGCCAACCACCATGGAATTCGTGGATATCGCCGGTCTGGTAAAAGGCGCATCCAAAGGTGAAGGCCTCGGTAACCAGTTCCTGACCAACATCCGTGAAACCGAAGCCATCGGCCACGTGGTGCGCTGCTTTGAGAATGACAACATCATCCACGTAAACAACAAAGTGGATCCGGCTGATGACATCGATGTTATCAACACCGAACTGGCGTTGTCTGACCTCGACACCTGTGAGCGCGCCATTCACCGCGTACAGAAGAAAGCCAAAGGCGGCGATAAAGATGCGAAAGCCGAACTGGCTGCGCTGGAAAAATGTCTGCCACAGCTTTCCGAAGCGGGCATGCTGCGTGCACTGGATCTGACCGAAGAAGACAAAGCGGCAATCCGCTACCTGAGCTTCCTGACGCTGAAACCGACCATGTACATCGCCAACGTCAACGAAGACGGTTTCGAGAACAATCCGTACCTCGATATCGTGCGTAAAATCGCCGAAGCCGAAGGTTCCGTCGTCGTTGCCGTGTGCGCCGCCGTGGAATCTGACATTGCTGAGCTTGATGACGCCGATCGCGAAGAATTCATGCAGGAACTGGGCTTAGAAGAGCCGGGCCTGAACCGCGTGATCCGCGCCGGTTATGAGCTGCTGAATCTGCAAACTTACTTCACCGCTGGCGTGAAAGAAGTCCGCGCATGGACCATCCCTGTCGGCGCCACTGCGCCACAAGCCGCAGGTAAAATCCACACCGACTTCGAGAAAGGCTTCATCCGCGCACAAACCATCGCGTTCGAAGACTTCATCACCTACAAAGGTGAGCAAGGCGCGAAAGAAGCCGGAAAAATGCGTTCAGAAGGCAAAGAGTACGTTGTAAAAGATGGCGACGTGATGAACTTCCTGTTTAACGTCTAAGTTAATATTCAGCTCGCACAGATCTGAATGTTGTTTAAAAATCCACGCCACTGCGTGGATTTTTCTTTTTACCGCGCAGCAAAAAGTCCCTCTCCGCCCCCGCTTTCATTTCTCCTTCTGCCCCATTACGCGATATATTAGACACATTCTTTTAAGATCCTCTCTTTGTAACAGGTAACATCGTCATGGCACTGATCCCCAAAAACTACCCGCGGCTGGAAAGCGGCTATCGTGAAAAAGCGCTAAAAATCTACCCGTGGGTTTGCGGCCGCTGCACGCGGGAATTTGTTTATTCAAATCTGCGCGAACTCACGGTTCACCATATCGACCACGACCATACCAACAACCCGGAAGATGGCAGTAACTGGGAATTATTGTGTCTGTATTGTCATGACCATGAACACTCCAAGTACACGGAGGCTGATCAGTACGGTACCCGCGTTGTGGCAGGAGAGGACGCGCAAGATGATGTTGAAGCAGCCACCTATAATCCCTTTGCGGATTTGAAGTCGTTGCTCAATAAAAAGAAATAAGATGAGAAACAGAAATGCAACGTCGGTGATGTTGCATTTCAGAATAATGGACTTTTTCTACACCTCAATCCGGCAGTTCCCAGGGCTCAAATTCACAAAACCTCCCACCAAAGATCATGCGATCATCCCCCGCTATTGATAAAAATGATCCCCAAAAGGCAAGCGCACCGCTTCACACTTAATCCTTCAGGAAAACAAGATGACGACCTTAAATGAAAGACTGGCATGGCGCTACGCGACCAAAAAATTCGATGCAACGAAAACCGTGTCTGCTGAAAAACTCGAACGTATCGTAGAAGCCGTGCGTCTGGCACCGACGTCGAGCGGGCTCCAGCCGTTCGAACTCTTTGTAGTAACCAATCCTGACGTCCGCGCAAAAATCAGAACGGTGTCCTGGGATCAGGCGCAGGTGACCGACTGTTCACACCTGCTGGTCTTTGCTGCATGGGACGACATCACCGCAGACCGCGTCAATATGATGTTTGATCTGACCAACGACGTGCGTGGATTTAAAAACGAAGGCTGGGAAAACTATCGTCAAATGCTGTTGGGCATCGTCGCCGATCGCGGAACCGAAGCAAATTATCAGGCCGCTGCCCGTCAGGCGTATATCGGCCTTGGTGCTGCGCTGATTGCAGCAGCGTTCGAAGAAGTAGATGCCACGCCGATGGAAGGTTTTGATCCGGTGGCGGTGGATGAAATTCTCGATTTGAAATCCAAAAATTTACGCAGCGTCGTGATGCTCCCGCTGGGTTATCGCGCCACAGAAGGTGACTGGCTGGTGAACCTGAAGAAAGTGCGTCGCAGCCGCGAAAACTTTGTGACTGAAATTAAATAAACCGGATTTCAGACTGGAATAGAAAATCCACGTGAGAGCGTGGATTTTTTTATGGATTAATATTCATTACTCCTCCGGCAATCACTGTGGCAAATGCCAATTTTCAGAATAACCACATCATCGTAATGCATAACAAAGTACTGATTACCTCTGTTGAATTCTGCATCAACATCAATGCCTTCTTTGACTAAGTAAGCATCCAGATCTCGCACTGCACGGGGAACGTCTTTTACACCCGTCCATGTCACTCGTTGTTCAGAATTGGAGGCACCGTCAGTTTCGGATACACTATAAATAGCCGTCTCCGAGGCCGCAGGAGCATTTTTTATAAGATCTGCGGTAGATTATAATAGTCGTACCAGTCGGATTTTTTATATTCCAGTCCATCACCAACATGAATAGTCCAGCAGATAACATAGACAACCAGAAGTATAAAAAGAAACAGAGAGAGTAATAAAAACCTGCTAAACCATCTGAAAATTAAGGACAAAATCCACCTCTCTTATAGTCTTTCGTTAATTAATAACTACAAACATCATTACCCTAAAATGCCGTACACGATAATGCCATTACACACTTAAAACAAATGCCATATATCAATACAAAATCAAGATCAATACATGCTGATTATAATTAAATGTCCGCTAAAAAAACCTCATCGTTTCCACAAATATCTTTCATTGGATTAATAATTTCTAAAGCGTAGTATTTAATTTTATGGCTTATTGAAATAAGTCATAAAATGAGAAGTGCGAAATGGAAGTTTATAAATAGAAATTTAAGAAACGCGGAATTGACGTGCAGCAACACCTCAACCCCGCTGACCAATCAACTATTAAACGGAATAGAAAAATGGCTAACACGGATTCTAAATCAAATACTGCCCCGCTCAAACCTTTACGTCATTACATTGTGGGATATGTTCCAAATCCTTATCGTCATCCGCAGATTTGCGTAAAAGGCAAATGGCTTGAGGAGGCCGGATTCAGCACCGGTATGCCCGTGACAATAAGAGTGATGAAAGGCTGTCTGGTGATCACCACGCAACCGCAGGAAAAGGATATTCAGGAATTCCTGCAACCGGCACGGGAACTCTCCGCACAAAGTCAGAATGAACTTATGCAAATGATTAACGGTTTAGTATTAAAGGATAAACTGCTACATCCTGAAGGGGTGTAAATATTTTAATAAAGAGGATCAATCCACGCGATGGTGTGGATTGATATTTATAATATAAATTCTGAGACAAATTAACTACCCAGTGGCTTAAACCTCTGAGCCTGCGCCAGAACCCGCTCGAGCTCCCCTTTCGTCATTCGCACGCAATAACTCGGCATTGCACGCTGGAAGCGCCAGCCTTCGGACAGTGCGCCTGCATCCACCGCGTCAAAACCAAACGCATCATAAAGACTGACGATAATCTGCTTGGTTGCCTTATCGTCACCGGCCAGCGGCAATGCGCGGCGGTCGGGGGCTCCGGCGGGCAGGCCGTCGGTTTCGAGATCGGTCATCTGAATCGCATTGAAGGCTTTGGTGATTTTCGACTGCGGCAGAAAACCGGCCAGATATTCGCTGGTAGTCGTCAGCTGTTGATCGAGTTCCGCCACCTGCCCGTCGCGTTCAGGATAATAATTGACGGCGTCGATGACTGCTTTTCCGGCAAGTTCCGCTACCGGCAGTTGCCCGAGGGCGGTCAGAGGGACTGCGATAACCACAATCTCGCCATAGATGGCAGCCTCCGTGGCGGTGCCTGTCTCACAACCAATCATTGGCTTGAGGCTGAACAGCGTCTGCGGCCCGCGGGAATTACTCAACATGACCTGATGTCCGGCCTTGATCGCCTGTTTCGCCACCGCTCGCCCTACAAATCCCGCACCGATGATGCCTATTTTCATGATTATCACCTTTCAATTGTCTGTCAGAAGGTTAAGAATAATTCGACACCCTGCGTTGATAAATACTCGATATCAGCACAGACAAACAACAAACAGGAGTGAATCGTGGATCGTCTCACCAGCATGAACGTCTTCGTCAGAGCCGCCGAACTTGGATCCTTCGCGGCGGCGGCAGAGGCGTTACGCATATCCCCGCAGATGGTAGCGAAACACATCGCCCGGCTGGAATCGCGGCTGGGCACAGCGCTGCTGAACCGCACGACCCGCCGCCAGCATCTGACGGATATCGGCAGCAGCTACTACGAACGCTGTAAAATCGTGCTTGCCGAGGCTGAGGCGGCCGATGCCATCGCGCTGGAGATGAAAGCCACGCCATCAGGCATTATTCGCGTCAATGCGCCGGTGACCTTTGGTGCATCGATGCTGGCACCGTTCATTACACAATATCTGGATAACTATCCCGGCACGCAGGTGGAGCTGACGCTGAGCGATCGCATGGTCGATCCTGTCGAGGAAGGTTATGAAGTGATCCTGCGCATCGGTGAACTGCACGACGGCCCGCTGATTGCGTATCCGCTTCGGCCATACCGGCTGATTGCCTGCGCCTCGCCGGAGTATCTTGCGCAGAATGGCACGCCGGTTACCCCCACCTGTCTGGCGCAGCATTCCTGTCTGGTTTATGGGATCTGGTCACCGCAGTCGCCCTGCCGCTGGCTGTTCACTAAGGAGGGCAAAACGCAGGAAGTGCGCCCTGAAGGCCGTTTTCGGGCGAATGACTGGCGGGCTCTGTTGCATGCAGCGGTCAGAGGTTATGGCGTAACGCAGGGGCCGGAAGACGTATTGCGGGAAGAAATCAACGCCGGGCGTTTGGTGCAAATACTGCCCGATTACACGTGTCCTTCGCGACCGATGCACGTCCTCACGGCGGCGGGTTTACGGCAGACAGTCAAAATTCGGAGCTTTATCAAAGCGGTGACTGAAACTTTTGGCTAACATCTGAAACGCAGACCGTGTCTGGCCGGCCTGGATTTACGCGCTTATCCTGCTCACAGTTACCAATATTTAAAAGGCTGGAAATGAAGACTGCGCTGAAGGCGTTGGAACTGAAGGGCTGACCTGCTGTACAAGCAAAAATCCTCTGGCATTCCCGCGAAGGAACGCCAGAGGATGCACGTTTCCTGTTATTCCTGCGTGCTGTCACCGGCATTCACGAACGCTGGCGGCTGGAAAGCGGTGACGTCGGGCAGCGGCGCGTCCCAGCGTTCAATGTCTATCCAGCAACTTTGCGCGCTGCACCCCTGGCCGAGCCGCGAGCTGCCGCGATCTTCCGTCAGCACGTTCGGGTTACCGTGTTTATCCAGTGAATCCGGCAGGGTCGGATCCTGCGGGTCATACCATGCGCCCGTCGACATCTGCACCACGCCCGGACGCAGGTCTTCACTCAGATGCACACCCGCCAGAATCGCCCCGCGATCGTTAAACACCCGCACGATGCTGCCTTCGACGATCCCGCGCGGTGCGGCGTCCTGCGGATGCAGCCACAGCGGTTCGCGGCCTTGTATTTTTGTCCGGCGGCTGACTGCACCCTGATCGTACTGACTGTGCAGACGCGTACGAGGCTGGCTGGAAAGCAGATGCAACGGCCAGCGTGCGCTGACCTCCAGCTGTGCCTTGGCCTCCGGTTCGTACCAGAAAGGATGTCCGGGACACTCTTCATAATCAAAACCGGCCACGGTCTGCGAGAAAAGCTCAATTTTCCCGGACGGCGTGGTCAGAGGTGAACCCACCGGATCATCGCGGAACGCTTTGAGGAAGATTTGCGGGGTGTCTGGCCGCGTATATTCCAGTTTGCCCTGCTGCCAGAAATCATCGAAATCAGGCAGTTCGATGCCATCGGCCTGTGCGCGCGGCGTGGAAATCTCATAGATATGGCGCAGCCAGGCCATTGGATCGCGTCCTTCACTGAACGTCTCGCCAAAACCCAGCTTCTCCGCCAGCCCGCAGAAAATCGCGTAATCGCTCCGCGCCTCATCCACCGGCGCAATATGCTGACGCATGGCGATCATAAAACCGTCATTACTGGAACTGCCGATATCATCCCGCTCAAGTGACGTTGTCACCGGCAGCACGATGTCGGCAAATTTAGCCTGCGCGGTCCAGTACTGTTCGTGAACCACCACGGTGTCGGGTTTACGCCATGCCTGCGTCAGCCGGTTTAAATCCTGATGATGGTGAAACGCATTGCCGCCCGCCCAGTACACCAGCCGGATGTCAGGATAATGGCAGTGGCTGCCGTCGAACTGATAAGGCGCGCCGGGATTGAGCAGCATGTCGGCCAGTCGCGCGACGGGGATGGGTTGTTTCACCGCATTTTGCCCCATCGGCAAACGCGGGCCGGAGAAAGTTCGGCGGTCCGATCCCGCCAGATTCGTTGACGCGTAGGCGAAGCCCAGCCCGCCGCCGGCGGTGCCAATTTGCCCCAGCAACGCCGCCAGCGCCACCGTCGCCCAGAACGTCTGTTCGCCCTGCCTTGCGCGCTGCAATGACCAGGCGATGTTGATCATGGTGCGTTTTTGCGACATCTCACGGGCTAGCGCACGGATCTGTTCCGCGCTCACGCCGGTCAGCGGTTCCGCCCATTCCGGCGTTTTTGGTCTGCCGTCGTTCTGTCCGATCAGATATTCACGAAATGTTTCAAAGCCTTCGGTGTGGCTGGCCACAAAATCTGCGTCATAGCGCGACTCGTCAATCAGCACATAGCTCAACGCCAGCAACAGCGCGGTATCGCTGCCTGGTTTGAGGGATAACCATTCGGCGGATTTTACTCCCGAGAGATCATTTTTCACCGGGCTGACGTTGATGAAGCGCGTACCGGTCTGCTCCATTTTTTGCAGCCAGTATTTCAGGGAGTGATCGTTCGCGCCGCCACCGTTAACCTGCGCATTGCGCAGCGGCAGGCCGCCAAAGGCAACAAACAGTTCGCACTTCTCCGCCAGTACCGACCAGTGGGTGTGTTGTTTTTGCAAAACATCGAGGTCGCCGATAATGTGCGGTAATAACCGCTCAGCAGCGGCCAGACTGTAGGTGTTGGTGCTGCCGCTGTAGCCGCCAAACTGATTAAAGAAGCGGTGCAACTGGCTCTGCGCATGATGAAAACGTCCGGCACTCGACCAGCCGTAGGAACCGGCATAAAACGCCGCATTGCCGTGGGTGTCTTTTACCCGTTGCATCTCCCCGGCGACCAGCGACAGGGCGGTTTCCCAGCTCACTTCCACAAAAGGCTCTTTACCACGTCCTTCGCGCGACGCGCTGCCGTTTTGTAAATAGCCCAGCCGGACGGCGGGACGGCGTACGCGGCTGCTGCCATCGACGGCTCCAACCAGAGACTGGCCGATTTCAGACGGATTGCGATCCCATTCCACCGGTGCCACGGCAGTTAACGCGCCGTCCTCGGTGGTGACACGGTAGGTTCCCCAATGCATAACGGCTAAATCGTGGTTTTTTTTCATGTTTGACAGATTTTCATTATTGGCAGGTTTTTATTTATGAGCAGGTCAATATAAGACAAAAAATCACCCTATCACAGCCGGATCTCCTGCCGCTACGCCATCGGTGTTATTTCTATTTTTATCATACAGTTATCTGCTATGAGCATTAGACAACGTGAGAGCTGGCGTGAAAGTCTGCTAACCGGTGTAAAAAAAGGCGCAGATATCTGCGCCTTCTTATTAATTCATACGGTTAACACACCGTCCTTTCCTCCCATGCCGTCAGCAGGGCCATAATCTCTCTCGAATCCTGCGGTCTGGCCGCCGGACGTGCCAGCGTGCGTTCACCGCTGTGCAGCGCCTGCCAGACCTGACGCACCTGATAGTGGAATGCGTCGCCGTCGGCTGTCAGGTCATAAACCTGCGCTTCGCCTTCATACGGCGTGATGCGGATCTGGTTACCCTGCGCTTCCGGCAGCCACGGGTTGGAGACGATCTCCATCCGCCCTGCACTGCCCGCCACTGAAAATGCCCAGAACATGCCGTAGTCTTCCGCACAGTGCAGCTGTGCCAGCGCGCCGTTGGCAAACTGGATCGTGGCGGCGGTTTCGCCGACATTGCCGTCTCCGGCGTTGCGGCGTCCGTGGGCTGTCAGGTTCCAGGCCGGGAAAGTGCCATCGCCAGTGGCGTTTTGCATCACCAGATGGATAAGCGAAGCCGGATAACAACCGAGATTGTAAATGGCGCCCTTGCTTCCCGGATTCACAAATTGCGCAATCGAGGCACAGTAGCTGGCGTTGATCGACTTCACCTCGCCCAGTATTCCGCTGCCGACGATCTCGGCGATTTTCGCGGCAAACGGGTGCGTCAGATACATCAGCCCTTCGAGGAAAAACACCTGGTTATGCTCTACCGCAGCAAGCGCCGCATCGGTATCGGCCATGTTTACCGAGAGGGATTTCTCGCACAGGACGGCTTTACCGGCGTTCGCGGCCTTGATCACATACTCATGGTGAATGTGGTTCGGTAAACCGATATACACAACATCGACTTGCGGGTCGTTAATCAACGCATCGTAGCTGTCGTAAGCGTGCTCCGCCGGATGCTGCCGCACGAAATCCGCCAGCCCCTGCGGCGATCGTCCGGCGACGGCGTACAGCAGCGAACCGTCGTGTTGTTCAATCGCATCCGCCATGATGCCGGAAATAAAGCTGGTGCCGAGCACGCCCCAGCGGAGGCTTTTGTTGTGCGTCATACGGCAGGCTCCCGGACCGGTAACTGGCATAAGGTGGCGTGCACAAATTCTGTCAGGCCGGAATGGATAAAGCGCTGAGTGTGCGGTTCGTCGAAGTGACGCTGCGAGGCCGCTTCGTCTTCGTAACGTTCCCAAAGGATGATGCGGCGCGGATCTTGTTTGTCCTGTAGCGCCATCGCGAAGGAGCAGCCCGCTTCGCTGTTCATATCAGCGCAAAACTGCTCGATTGCGGCCAGCGCCTGTTGAATATCTGCATCCGCTTTGATGCGGATCTCAGCGTTAACAAAATGTCCTTGTGTAAACATATTTTCCCCGAAGGTTTTGCGAAGGTTGCAGGTGATACCGGAGGCAGTATTGCATGAAAAAATGCACTGCATAATATAATTCCGTTCACCAAATCAGTGCGAACTAATAAAATTCTCACCACTTCGGTGCGTTATTTAAAATAGCAGACTCCGATTGTTTCTTTTTTGAACGCAATCGATTACCTGTGCGCAACGCAATGAAAAAAGCAGATGAGTTTTGTGAGGTTGCTGTTATAGTTCGCGCTTAAAACACCACTCACATCATTTGGATCCTCCATGACGTCAAATATATTGCATTTTTTACTTAGCCTTATAATGATATTCGGCATTGGCTGGTTGATTAGCTACAACAAACGCGGCGTTAAACTGCGCTACGTCGTGCAAATTTTGGTGATCGAAATCGTACTGGCCTGGGTTCTGCTTTACAGCCAGGCAGGCGTTTACCTGATCTCCGGCCTTTCCGGCGTGTTCACCAATCTGATGAGCTACGCACGCGTCGGTACCGACTTCGTGTTTGGCGGTCTGGTCAATGATAATCAGTTCAGCTTCTTCTTATTCGTATTATGCCCAATCATCTTTATTTCCGCGCTGATTGGTATTCTCCAGCACCTGCGTATTTTGCCATTAATGATTAAAGGGATCGGTTATCTCTTATCTAAAATTAACGGAATGCCACGACTGGAATCCTTTAATGCCGTGAGTTCTTTATTGGTCGGACAATCTGAAAACTTTATCGCGATTAAAGATATTGTCCCGCACCTGAATGAACGCCGCATGTATACATTATCCGCCACCGCCATCTCGACCGTCTCCATGTCGATTGTGGGTTCGTACATGACCCTGCTGGAACCACGTTATGTGATGCTCTCGCTTATTCTGAATATGCTTTCTACCTTTGCGGTATTGCAGGTGGTGAACCCGTATTCTGACGAAGCGGATAATGAGATGCCTAAGCTTACTGTACCGAAACACAGCTTCGTAGAAATGCTGGGCGAGTACATCATGGCCGGTTTCAAAATGGCGATGATCGTGGCTGCGATGCTGGTCGGCTTCAACGCCCTGCTGGCGATGATCAATGCCATCTTCATGGGCGGTTTTGGTAAAAGCTTCCAGGACATCATTGGCTACCTGTTCTACCCGGTTGCCTGGTTAACCGGCATCGTCAGTCAGGATTCCCTGACCGCTGGCAGCATCATGGGCACCAAAATTGTTGCCAATGAGTTCGTCGCAATGCTGCAGATGAAAGACCTGATCGCGCACCTCGAGCCGCGCACCGTGGCAATCCTGTCCGTCTTCCTGGTGTCTTTCGCCAACATTTCTACCGTCGGGATTATTGCCGGAGCGGTAAAAAGTATCGAAGAAGTTCAGGGCAACATGGTCGCCCGCGCTGCGTTCCGCCTGCTGGTGGGCGCAACGCTGGTCAGCCTGCTCTCTGCGTCCATCGTGGGTCTGGTTTACCGTTAATTTGCCGTAATTAGCGTCAACCTCTGAAAGAGTCCGCCCACTGTGGCGGACTTTTTTTTGAGCGCCATCCAAAAAAAATCCACGCCGGAGCGTGGATTCAAATGACTGCCTGTTTTCACCGCGACCCACAGGTTGCTGTCAATATTACTTAACCGCGTGCCAGTGCTGCCGCGTTACGCCCCGCCAGAATACCGAAGATGATGATATCGGCGACGGCGTTACCGCCGATGCGGTTAGCACCGTGGATGCCGCCCGCGACTTCACCTGCCGCCCATGCACCGGTGATCGGCTGTTTCTGCGCATCCAACACGGCGGTGTCGGTATTGATCACCACGCCGCCCATAGTGTGATGCACGCCCGGCGCGATGCGGATGGCGAAGAACGGCCCCTGATTGAGCGGGTGACGCAGCGCAGTGGTACGACCGAAATCTTCATCCTTCTTCTCCACCACAAACAGGTTATAGCGTTCCAGTGTCTCGGTCAGTGCAACCGGGTTCATGTTCAGCTTCACCGCCAGCTCTTCCGGCGTCGGGGCGCTGAGCACAAAACCTTTGGCGATATACTCATCGGCCGCTTTGTTGTTGGCACGTACCTGCTCATCGAAAATCACCCACGCGCTTTTCTCTGGCAGCGAGATGATTTCTGCAGAGACTTTGTCGCGCGTCTCCATCTCGTTATAGAAACGCTTGCCCGCCTGACTCACCAGAATCGCCCCGCCGCCGCGAATGGACTCTGAGATCAGGTATGACGTTGTCTGCTCAACGGTCGGGTGGATTTGGATCTCGCCCATATCGACGGTATCCGCGCCGATTTTTTGCAGCATGGCGATACCGCTGCCGGTCGCGCCCTTGTGGTTAGTCGTCACAAAACCATCGAGCTCTGGACGATACTTCACCACCATCTCACGGTTGGCACTGAAACCGCCGGTGGCGACGATGACACTTTTGGCATTCAGAATGCGGCTGTCGTTGTACTCATCGACGACTTTGACGCCGGTCACCGCGCCATTCTCATACAAAATCTCGGCGACGGAGGTTTCGAGCAGCACTTCGATATCGCGTTTGTTGATGTTTTTCACCAGCCCGCTGATCAGGAAGCCACCCACCGCCGAGCGGTCTTCCGGGCGATGCGTGCGGTCGATGCTCATGCCGCCAGTGATGGTGATGTCGTTCAGCTCAATCTCTTTCGCCGCCAGCCATTCGATGGCCTCAGGGGCCAGTTCGACAAACTCACGCAGCAATTCCGGGTTGTTTTTGAATTTGCCGCCTTTCAATGTTTCTTCGTAGAACAGCTCTTTATTGTCTTCGATGCCTTTGATTTTCTGGAAACGGGTTTCTGCCGCATTCATTCCCACCGAGGCTTTAATGGTGTTGCCGCCAATGGTCGGCATTTTCTCAATAATGACCACGTGAGCGCCTTCGTCATGCGCCTGAATGGCTGCTGCCAGCCCCGCGCCGCCGCTGCCAACGATGACCACATCGTAATTTTGCGGTGCCTGCGGATTACCGCCTTCTTCGATGACGTGTTCTTTGCTGGAGGTGGTCAGCGCGCGGGAAACCGCTTTCTTCAGCGCCTCACTCTGCGTGGTCGCGCCGGTGATGGCATCGACGTGCGGACTGTTGGCGACCAGAATGCGCGAACGCAGCTGTTCGAAAGTGGTGGTGAAATCGACGTCGAGCGTGTCGTCCTTCACCAGAGAGATATCGGTGATACGGTCGGTATCGAGCGTCACGCTGATTTTTAGTTTCAGCGCTTCGGCTTCGACTTTCTCCTGATACACCCCGGCTTTGTATTTACGGCCAGTGGTGCTGGTGTCGCGGATCATGGCGTCAACCAGTGAGAAGCGCCACAGCGGTTCCGGAATATTCAGTTCTTCGCGTTTGTTGCTGTCGATGAACAGTTCCAGATGATCGTTATTAATGATGCGATCGGCCCAGTCCGGATAAGCGATGCAGGCTTTACCCACCGCCACCAGATCAAAGCCGTATTCCAGTGCTTTCTCGGCGTCGGCTTTATTCACCACACCACCGACGCCGATCACCGGCACTTTCGCCAGGGTTTCAGAACGCATCGCGCGGAATTTGGTAATAAGCGGCGTCGGATCAGTCGTATCGACAATAGAAGGACGCAGCAGTTGCCCGACGGAGAAATGCACGTAGTCCAGCCCGCGCGCGGCGAGTTTTTCCAGCAGATACAGGGTGTCGTCAAAGCGGATGCCCGGCACTTCCAGCTCTTCCGGCGAGAAACGGTATCCGATAATGAAATGATCGTCGGCGAAGCGATCCGCCATTTTGTGAGTGATTTCGAGGACCTCCATCGGGAAGGTCGTGCGCTTCTCGCGGTCGCCGCCCCATTTGTCGGTGCGCTGGTTGGAGTTTGGCGAGTAGAACTGCTGGATCAGATAAGTGTTCGCGCCGTGAATTTCGACGCCGTCAAATCCGGCTTTGATCGCACGGTTCACCGCATCACCAAATTTGGTGATCATCACTTCAACTTCTTCGCCGCTCAGCTCTTTCGGCGTGGTCGCGCCTTCACGCGGTGCCGCCAGCGCACTTGGTGCGACCGGCGTTCTGCCGCCAATCAGCTCTGGCTCGACCATGCGGCCGCCGTGATAGATCTGCAAAACCGCCTTCGAGCCTTTGGATTTAATGGCATCGGCGATCTTTTTCAGTCCGGGGATTTTGTTGTCACTGTCGATAGCAATCGCGCCGGGAAAGGCCGGGCCCATGCGGTCAATGAAGCAACACTCAACGATGATTGTGCCAATGCTGCCAGCGCGGTCGCGGTAATACTCCACCAGTTCACTGGTCACCGTACCGTCGTAAAAACCGGTACAGGTGGTCATCGGTGCCATCAGCAGGCGGTTTTTCAGCACCGCGCCGTTGGGCAAGGTAAGAGGATTAAGAACCGGGGTGAGCTTATTCATTGTGATCGACTCCAAAATGTAAACGCTTTGATTTTTTTCGTGGGCGAATGACTTACCGCTAAATTAAGTTATCCGGTGCAGGTGATAAATTTAAAATGCTTTCTTATATAGAAGAGACAGTGACGTTATAAACATCTGATGGACGGGAGTTGTTTAATTACTCAGCATTGACGCAAATATCCCTCCAATTGTTAACCATGAGTTGACAAAAATCAACTTTTGATTAACATGTCGATTCCTCCGAACAAAATCAGCAGGTTAAGTCCTCAATTTGGCTTTTGCAGAAATTTACTCTACATTTCATAAAGCAGTAATTTTGGTCAAAAATATAACCACACATAAAGTAGTGTTAATGCCATGAATGGGAATGATACGTACGAAGGATAATATCCGTCGTTGTTTATTCCCTTGTCTTTTCGTAATACCTCACTCTATTCGCGCAGAGAAATTAATGTATTTCAAATGCCGTCGTGAAATATCCACAGCAACAGTTCAAAACGAAAGTACCAGATAACGTCAACACAAAGATCCGGGCGTAAGGCTCACTTTAAATAACGGGCAGAAAAAACTATGAAACCCACATCCGCTTTGAATGATCCCGCAAAGGCCGCTCCTGCCTCCGCGGGGCTAAAGAAACGTTTGATCATGCTGTTCCTTCCGGTGCTGGTGGCGGTAATTTTGCTGCTGACACCGGTGCCGTCGGGGCTTAATCCTTATGCGTGGCACTTCTTTGCCATCTTCGTAGGAGTGATTGTCGGTCTGATTTTCGAGCCGTTACCGGGCGCGGTGATCGGCCTGACCGGCGTGGTGGTCATCGCCCTGTTCAGCCAGTGGTTGCTGTTCAGCCCGGCTGAAGTCGCTGACCCGAAATTTAAAATGGCCGGTGAGGCATTTAAATGGGCGGTCAGCGGATTTGGTAACTCAACGGTGTGGCTGATCTTCGGCGCATTTATGTTCGCCGCCGGTTATGACAAAACACAGTTTGGTCGCCGTCTGGCGCTGATTCTGGTGAAGTATCTCGGCCGCCGCAGTCTGACGCTCGGTTACGCCATCACCTTCGCCGATCTGCTGCTCGCGCCCTTCACGCCTTCCAACACGGCACGAAGCGGCGGGACCATCTACCCGATTATCGCCAACCTGCCGCCGCTGTACGGTTCCAAGCCGAACGATCCTAGCGCGCGTAAAATCGGTTCCTATCTGATGTGGGTGGCAATCACCGCCGCCTGTATCACCAGCTCGATGTTCCTCTCGGCGCTGGCACCGAACCTGCTCGCGCTGGCGCTGGTCAAAAGCATCACCGGTTTTGAAATCTCGTGGGGCATGTGGTTCCTCGCGTTCCTGCCGCTCGGCGTCCTGCTGATCCTCACCATGCCGTTGCTGGCGTACTGGTTCTACCCGCCGGAAGTGAAGATTAACGATGAAGTGCCGCGCTGGGCCAAAAGTGAGCTGGAAAAACTGGGCAAGCTGTCGCGCAACGAAATCCTGCTGCTGATCTTCGTCTGTTCAGCGCTGCTAATGTGGATTTTTGCCGCCGCGTGGATCGAGCCGGCGCTGGCCGCGTTGCTGGTGGTCGTACTGATGCTGTGGACCGGCGTGCTTAACTGGAACGACATTATCAGCAACAAACCGGCCTGGAACACGTTCGCATGGTTTGCGACGCTGGTTGCGCTGGCCGACGGTCTGGCACGCGTCGGCTTTATCGCCTGGCTGGGTAAAGAAGGCGGGCAGCTGCTCGACGGATTCGATCCGCAGGTAGCCGCCGTGATGTTGCTGATTGCCTTCTTCCTTCTGCACTATCTGTTCGCCAGTACCACCGCGCACACCACCGCCCTGTTACCGGCGATGCTGACCATTGCGGCGGCCATTCCAGGCATCAACATGCCGGTTTACTGCCTGATGATGGTGACATCGCTGGGCGTGATGGGGATCATTACCCCGTACGGTACCGGCCCGAGCCCGATTTACTACGGCAGCGGTTACCTCCCAACCAAAGACTACTGGCGTCTGGGCACCATCTTCGGCGCCATCTTCCTCGGCGGCATGATGCTTATCGCCTACCCGTGGATGGTGATGATGTTCTGATCCGAAACGCCATCTGTCAGAAACGAAAATCCACGCGAAAGCGTGGATTTTTTTATTTGCAGGAGAAAATTCACATTCATGGGCATGAGTACTTACATCTTCCAATTCTTAAAATGACTACATCATTGTAATACATTACAAAATATTCATTTCCGCGTTGATATTCACTTTCAACATCGACGCCCTTTTCCACTAAATATTGATTTAGCTTTTGAACTGCGCCCGGAACATCTTTCACATTTATCCATACAACTTCCTCTTCTTCATTCTGATATTCATCGCTGCCCTGTAAATGATATGTGGCGCTTTCAGATGCCTCTGGAGCATGTCGGATAAGAGAAGATGTCAGAATGTAATAATCAAACCAGTCAGACTTAGTGTATTCGCGACCTCCAGAAATATATCCGGCAAACACCAGTTTCCAGGCAAAAATAAGAATGAGCAGCGTGATATAGATGAGAAGCACGCGACTTAACCCTTTCAAAAAATTAGCAATCATATCTATCCATATCAAGTAGCAAGCATGCCAGAACCAACCCGATACGACTCATCACCCCCTTACGTTCTTTACTTCAAATAATCCTGAGGAAAGTGAAAATAATCTGGAGCCACGGGATAATGAGGGTGAATATAAAAATGAGAAGGAATATCAAGGGATTCAGGAGCGAACCGGTCAACCTTTTTCCTCAATGATATATACAAATCTCTATTCAATCTATTTTTATCATCAAAAAAATTATTATAAGGATATTTTACAAAACGATTTGATATGTACTTATTTGATAAATCGCCTAAAGGCTGAATGTAATTCAACCAAGTTGGAATGTAGCCGAAACGAGGTAAGGGTTTTCGTAATGGATTTGGTTCAGGGAATAGCAATGGCCTGAATCCTTTGTTTTTAAAATTCCCAACAGGTCCATAAAAATCCCAAATAGATCTCCCATAAGCGATATCAGTTGGTTGAGCGAGAACCAATGGATCAATACCGTTACCAAACACCCGATAAAAGCCCACCAAATCGGAGACCAAATCCTCGCAGCTAAATCCGCTGTCTGAAAACCAGTTAAGTAACGATGATGCCTGAAATGCCTCAAAACGCCATGCCGTTTTCATCATTATCGTTAATGCTATTCGGTTTTTTAGTTCACGGCTAAGACAAGATCGTACCATCAAAGGAGCGTTGACACCTCCCCATGCCTCGATATTGAAATAAAGACTTTTCTTCATTTCCTGAAAATAATCAACGGGGAAATACCAGTCGTTAAACTCAGGAAAAAACTTTCTCTCTTTTTCCTCAAATAATATCCGCTTAAGCCTTCGGGAATCATCTCCCCGCGCATGACCAAGGTCGATCCAACCCAGTATTTTGGTGTAAACCAGTCCAAAACCTTTAGCATTCCCCAGAGCGGAGGTAGTGATATGTCTTCTTTCACTCATATTTTCCCCTACATCACATTATCTTGCCAAAAGCTATAGCCTGCCGTTCCCGCCTGGTGATGCTGCCAGGTAATACTTTTAAATGTAAAGATCAGCGTTTCTTCGGGTTGGGCGTCGTTATGATCAACTGAGTGAGGGAAGTTTAGAGAAACATCAATAAGAAATGCATCCCGTAATTCAATCGAGTAATATTTTGAATTTAGTCCTGTAATATCAGTGCGTAAAATATCGAAATTACATTGAAGCTTTTCATTGTTAGAAATAGCGACACCAAATAATGGGGATGATTTATCGATAGTTTTTATAATTGTTAAAGGTTGATGACAAACATTTTGATATCGATGGGTGCTGTGCAATAAGGTCAATACAAAAATTTGATCTTTGTGTGCAGCCTGATATCTGTTACCCATTGAATCATAGGTTCCACAGCCTTGTGAAATCAATCCTTGTTTCTCGCCGCTTATCGTCATATAGATAGGATTAGCCATGTTTAACCTCCATGAAGTTTCAGAGTTTATAACTTAGTTATGCGCTCTTAACAAATGCAATATATCAATGCTAAATCTTGATTAATAGATAGGGATTATGATTTAAAAAATAAAGAGATACTCTTTGCTGACATCTCTTTCAAAACCTGATGAATTATTGATGCATTGGACATTATTAAATATTATTCAACCGGCCATCTAGCCAACAGATATAATTCCATGCAGATATTAGACAGATGAAATAGTGGCGCAAACAGTGGCATATCGTAGCGGCATAGTTTTTTCAGTTCGATAAGCGTTCGGTCTAATTCTGCTAATAGTGTTCCGGCGGTTCGATATGATTTTTTAGCCGTGATTTCAGATAATTATTGATTTCATACACCTGACTATCGGCTAAAAAAGTGTCGCTGCGTAAATAAAAACGGCCTCCCTTTCGGAAAGCCGTTTTGTACAACAAAACAGACAACTTAGGCTTTAATGCGCCAGTGTTTTGCGCACCTCACTCACGTCTTTAGCCGAGACCGCCGGGGCGCTGTTGCTCCAGCCCTGACGAATAAACGTCGCGAGTTGGGCCGCTTCTTCATCGGTCAGCCGCCCGGCGAAGCCAGGCATCACCAGCGTCGAAGGTGCGCGCGCCGTTGACGGCTGCTGCGCTCCGGCGAGGATTGTATGGATAAGCCCGGTCGGATCCTGCGCGTTCACAATCGTTGCCTGATCAAGCTCCGGGAACACGCCAGGCGCGCCCTTGCCGGTCACAAAGTGGCAGGCACCGCAGTTATCCAGATATAAACGCTCGCCTTCGCTCAGGTTTTTCCCCGCCGTCAGTTTGGCTTCGGTTGCGCTGGCCTTCTGCGCATCCGCGACCGGTACCGGCGGATTGCCGCCGAGGAACTTCAGGTACGCTGCGATGGCGTTGAGATCGTCATCCGTCATGTGCGCCGTACTGTTCTCAACCACTGACGTCATTTCGCCGCCGACCGCCGCTTTGTCGTTACGCCCTTTGCCGAGATAATCAACAATTTCCTGCTGATTCCAGTGCGCCACGCCGCGCAGCGACGGAACGTCCCAGTTATTCAGGCTGCCGCCCGCGAGGAAATCTGAATCGCTGCTGTCGAGCGCTTTTTCGTTCATCCCAAAACCGCGCGGCGTGTGACAACTGCCGCAGTGGCCGAGACTTTCGACCAGATACGCGCCACGGTTAACCTGCGCCGTTGCCCCGCCAATCGGCTGGAAAGGTTTATCGGACGCGAACGCCCAGTTCCAGAACCGCATGCCCCAGCGCTGGCTGAACGGGAAGCTCAGTTCCGTTTCCGGCGGCTGTTCGGCGCTCGGTTTTACGCCCTGCATAAAGTAAACGTACAGCGCGTGCATATCCTGATCGTTAATTTTGGCGTAATCAGGATACGGCATCGCCGGGTAAAGGCGCGTGCCATCAGGCAGAACGCCTTTACGCACCGCATCGGAGAACTGCTGTTCGGTATAGCTGCCAATGCCGTGATTTTTATCCGGCGTGATATTGGTCGAATAGATAGTGCCAAGATTCGAGTTAATCGCCAGCCCGCCGGAGAACGCCGGTTTCCCGGCCACCGTGTGACAGGCACCGCAGTCGCCCAGACGCGCAACATATTCGCCCTGTTTAATCAGAGCCGCATTGTCAGGTGACGTGGTTTCAGCTTGCGCATTGGCCATCAAACCGGCACCCAGCAGCATGGCGTTAACGATAAATAAACGCTTAAATTTCATTGAGTTCATCTCCGCTTATGCCTGCACCAGTGGGCCGGGGTTTTTCAGGTACTGATCTTTAATCGCCTGCGCCGCCATCAGGGTGATCGCGCCGATGGTATCCGTCGGGTTGGCCTGGAAGTTCTGCGGGAACGCGTTGCCGCCCGGCACAAACACGTTATGCACATCCCAGCTTTGCAGGAACTTGTTCAGCGCAGAGGTTTTCGGGTTATCGCCCATCACCGCACCGCCGACGTTGTGCGTTGAGACGTACTTGGTGAGGTCAAAGTGCGCATCCATCGGCAGGAAGCTTTCGCTGTAGCTGTCCGGGTTCAGCTCTTTGGTGATATTGCCCACGATGCCCTTCAGATACTGTTGCAGCTTCAGCTCGTTCTGTTTCCAGTCGAAAGTCATGCGCAGCAGCGGATAGCCGTACTCATCTTTGTAGTTCGGATCGAGATCGAGATAGATGTCGCGATAAGACTGGCAGGTGGTGGTGATGCTGATTTTCATCGAATGGCCGTACCACTCTTCCATACCCTCTTTCCAGCCGGTTCCCCACGCAGGCGTACCTTTTGGCAGCGCCGTGCTGATTGGCGTGCCGGTCGCCTGAGAACTGTGGATTTTCGCGCCGCCGATAAAGCCGAGTGATGGACCGTCGAAGTTGCCCGGAGAAATGTCATTGAACATCTGGCCGGTCGCGCCGGCGGTGGCAAACGGGTTGAAGTTTTTATCTTTGAAGAACAGCGTCGAGCCGCCGTTGCTCAGGAACGCGTAGTTACGGCCAACCACGCCTTCTTCGGTGATCGGATTATAAGGTTTGCCGATGCCGGACAGCAGCATCAGGCGGACGTTACAAAACTGGAAGCTGCTCAGCACCACGATTTTTGCCGGCTGGAAGCATTCATTGCCCTGCGCATCAATGTAGATCACGCCTTTGGCGGTTTTCTTATCATCGTGCAGCTCGACTTTCATCACGTTGGCGTGGACTTCATAGGAGAAGTTATCCATGCGCTTCAGCGCGTCCATCACGGCAGTTTGCGGTGAGGCTTTCGAATAGTTCAGACACGGGTATTTACTGCAATATCCGCAGTAGTTACACGGAGCTATCTGGTTGCCGTAAGGGTTAGTCCATGCGCGGGAAACGCAGGCCGACGGGTTCGGGAACGGGTGATAGCCCATCTTTTTGGTGACTTCAGCGAACATGCTGCTGTTAAGCGTATCTTCGAGCGCAGGCAGCGGATAAGGCTCGGAGCGCGGCCCTTCAAACGGATCGCCGCCTTCCATAATCTGCCCGCGCAGGTTACCTGTTTTTCCGGACTGGCCGCAGATGTGCTCGAACTTGGTGTAATACGGCTCGATTTCATCCCAGCTGAATGGGAAATCCATGATCCGCATGTCTTCCTGCAAAACGCCCGGTTTATAGGCTTCATCGGCATAGGTTTTGAGTTTTAAATCGGTCGGCGTCGGGCGGATTAACACGCCTGTCCAGTGCAGACCGGAACCGCCGACGCCCGTACCCGGCGCAAACGCGCCCCATTTACGGGTCGGCAGCGCGGTTTCACTCATGTTATAACGCACGGTCACCGCGGCCTGCGCCGGAGTGGCCATCACTTTGTTACGCACGGCGTAGGCGTATTCATCGGCCGGTTTCGGGTAAGCAAACTCTTCATAACCACGATCGCCGCCGCGTTCCAGCGCGCGTACGGTCAGCCCGGCCATTGCCAGCTCGATGCTCATCAACGAGCCCGCCCAGCCGAGGCCGACGACGACGACGTCGACTTCAGGTTTTGTTATTTGTGCCATTTTTAATCCTGTCATTCATCAGAAAAGGGAGTACGAAGCGGCCTTCAGGCACGCGCGCCTTGCAGGCTCACCGGCCCCAGCGGATAAGGCACGTTGTGCTGCTTCACCCATTCGGTGAAACTGGCACGCGCACCGGGGAACCCGATGGCAATCCACGCCTTCATCCCTTTGTTACCGCCGTAGATCGGGTCGGCGAGGTAACCATGTTTGGTGTCTGAAAGCAGTTCACCGAAAAATTGCGATGCCACGAGACTCTCTTCGCCGAGGTCGGCAAAATGGATGTCGTTTTTCTGCAATTGGGTCAGAACCTGGTCTTTGTCCTGCACGGAAAGTTCATGGAAGGCTTTCTGATGATGTTGCTGGCACCAGCTGTTCGCCAGGCGAATGCCGGTTTTGTAGATTTGCTGCGGCCGGAACGGGATCTGATACCCCATCGTGGCAGGCGCATGGACGTTGAACGGCCCCTGCATATAGATTTCTTCGCCGAAATCGCCATGCATTTGCTGATCGATAAAGATGGGCACATTGGTTTCCAGCGCACCCGGTGCTTTGCCTTTGCCCCCGGCGGGGATCAGGCGGTCGGCAGCGGCCATAATAAACTGCCATTCCCCGGCGCTGAAAAAGACGGGTTTATAATCGAGTAAATCCGGGGCAACCATTTCAGCCGCTTCTGCTGCTGACAGCCCTTTCATCATGATGGTCCCGACGGGCAATGCCATCAGCGACCCAAGTAAGAACTTGCGACGGGTAGTTTTCTTTTGAAGGAGCATAGAATGACGAGTCTCACATGCCTGATGTTAAGTTTGGGTTGAATATTATTGTTATTTAGGTACAAATTTATAATATCACTGCAACATCAAAAATAAACATTTATTTCCATAGCGTTTATGCGGTGACAATAACATGGCATCACAAAGAAGATTAATAAACAAATAAAAACAATGAGTTAAATTAATAACCGAGTTGATAACCCCTTCAATTTAATAGCATTGATTATCAGCAATTCCTTTTGGGATCTTAATTTCCTGACCGGAGAAATATAATTTCAGAAGGAAATATTTTGTTATTTGTTGCGGTTATTGTTAGCTAACATTTTCTAACATTAAGGGTGGGTAAGATTATTAAGTGAAATTAGAGAGGGGGGAGATAAATATAATTGATCGAGAAAGTTTCGGTTTCTCCATAACAGCGCTCGCCTGGCCTTTCGCGCCGAAACCGAGCAAGGGAGGAAAATGCTTTTCCTCCCTTGCATCCCTCCTCGCTTTTTTAAATGCGCGCTATCGCCAGACAGATGGACGTGTTCTGTGACTTCTGCGTGTGGCGCAAAACCCTGCCGCTTCGCGGTTCCCTCACTCGGTGCTGGAGCCATAGGTCTCCAGCCCGCTCCGTTCGGCAGGATTTTTTGATCGCGCCATCTCACCATTTTTTAAAAAACAAAAACGTATTTTGTTTTTTGAAATGATCCGAGTCGGTGAAGTTGTGACCTAAAAGTTTCTGGCCGCTTTCAAAATCACGCCGTCGCGAGAGGTGAAAAACCGCGCGTCTTTTTGCGCGGGTTGTAACCCGAGCGAAGGGAACCGCACAGCGGCGGGATTTCGCGGCAATAACGGTGGCTACTGAAACAGAGCCGGGATGCATGGCACGTGTTTTAAAAAACGCGGGAGTCCAGAGGGCGCGCGTTTACGCGTCCTTTGGGCCGGTTTGGGCGGCAGCCCAAGGTCTTGCCTTTAAGGCCTGTGTGGGTCACAACCGCTCCCCTCACGCTGATTCCCTAACCACGACCGAATACCCTATATCAACCACCGGTTCGCCCACCGCTTTTCCCTCGATCTTATCCGCCAGCATCCCCGCCGCGCGGATACCTATGCCCCATTTATCCACGCTCACCGTCGTGATCGCCGGGCGGTTGTGCGCCGCAAAGTTCAGGTCAGCAAATCCCATTACCGATAAATCCTGCGGTACCCGTAGCCCCTGCGCTTCCGCTTCCATAATAACGCCCTGCGCCAGCGTGTCAGAGCTGCAAATAATCGCGTCGAAACGTTTATCCCCCGCCATCATCTGCCGCAGCGCGCTACGCCCGACCTCCATATTCGCCGGGCGCGACACCATCAGCTCTTCGATTTCGTGCTCCGCACGAGCGCGTAATACGGCAATCGCGCCATTTTTTCTCACCACCGCGCGGCGGTCTGATGCGCAAATAAAACCAAAGCGGGTGAAACCTTTGTTGAGGAAATATTCTCCGACAGCGTTGCCGACTTTTTCGTGTGAGAAACCGATCAACATATCGACAGGCGTGGGAGTCAAATCCCAGATTTCGACTACAGGAATATTGGCGTTAAGGATGATTCTTTTCAGTTCAGAAGTATGGTGAATACCGGTCAGCACGATGCCGTCCGGGCGGCGCGAGAGCAGCGTCGCGACAATATCTGTCTCATCTTCAGGCTCGTAACCGACGATGCACAACAGCATGTGATAACCGCGCAGCGCCAGCGCATCGCCGATCGCCTGCACGGTATCGACGAACATATTGTTGTTAATCTGCGGCACTACCACCGCGATAAGCTTGGTGCGGCGGGTCGCGAGGCCTCCGGCCAGCATGTTGGGGATATAACCGGTTATTTTCACCGCGTCCATCACGCGGGCGATGGTCGCCGGTCGCACCACTTTCGGGTTATTCAGCGCCCGGCTCACCGTCATCGGTGAAAGCCCGGCTTCTTTTGCCACATCTTCAAGCGTGGCGGAACGGATTCGGGTGTTTTCTGTTTTTGTATTGTTATTCAAAGCATTGGCCACTGGTATCGGGTGTCAAATTATAATGTTTGCGCAATCATTGTGAGTTTCTCACAGGCCCGCCATCAGGTTAAGCTGAAAATGTTTAGTGATTGTTACGAAATTGATGCAAATAAAAAATCCACGGCTGAGCGTGGATTTTTTTAGGATTGGTTTTATAGAAATTGGAGGGTGATTTAGAACGGTCTGATCACCGCCAGCACCCCAATCACCACCACGGCGGCGACGATAATTCCGGAGGCTTTGCGCAGAATGGCGAAATCCTTGATTGGCTGGCCGGTTGCGCGGCGGCGAAGTTCGCCGGACAGCATTCCGTGAAGAGCGGAAAGCAACACCACGACGATCATCTTGATCAACAGCCACGCGTGCGGGAATTTGCCGTAGCTGACAATCATCCAGATCCCGGCGACCCACAACAGGATCATCGCCGGGCTGGTGACGCAGCGGTTCCATTTGCGCACGTAATCGAGCAACGCCGAACGGCTGGCATCATTCGCAGCGGACTTCCCGCTGACCGCGAAAACCATCGCCATCCCCATCATCCCGCCAATCCACAACACCCCGGCAATAACGTGTAAGGCATTCAGCCACTCATGAAACATGATTTACTCCTTCTCAAAGTTAACGACATATTGCTGTGCCTGACAGCGGCAACCTGCTGTCCCGAAACGGCTTTTACCGGATTATGTCTTTTTCCCACAGTAAAGGCACGGTTAACCCGCCCCGCTTCCCACTTTCATTATTTTAGACGAGTAGGTAGACTGGTATACCTACAACAATTCAAACAGGAAGATAAACGTCATGTCATTACCTGAAAACCCGACGGAAAGCGCACGCGATCGTCTGCTCGGCGCGGCCAGGGTGCTGTTTTATAACGATGGCATCGCCGCAACGGGCATCGATGCCATTGTGAAAAGAGCCGGTGTGGCCAAGAAAAGTCTCTATAACAATTTTGAATCGAAAGCCGAACTGGTGGCGACATACCTTGAAATCCGCCACGACGAATGGCTCGCGCTGTATGCCAGCCGTGTGCAACAGGCGTCCACGCCAAAAGAGGGCGTGATGGCGGTCTTTCTGGCCTACGAAGACCACGCAGAATTTGCCTATGAGCGCGGTTTTCGCGGGTGCGGATTACTTAACGCCGCAGCGGAGCTGCCAGCCGGTGCGCCGGGCAGAGTGGCGGTACGCGGGCATAAAGAACAGGTTGAATCGATCCTGACCACTCACCTTCTCGCCATGATGGGTGGCGACGAAGCAAAGGCACGGCGGATGGCACGTCACTTTTCATTCCTGCTTGAAGGGGCGATGTCCCGCGCCGGGCTGGAAGGCGACGGCGAATGCGTCCGGCAGGCGATGGCGATGGCCGCCGAGATGATGGAGGCATTCGAAGGATGAATCAGCGGGACAGCATGTTGGGCATGGGCGGCGTACTGATCGCCGCATTATTGTGGGGAACCACGGGCACGGCGGCGACGTTTGCACCAGAGGTCAGCGCGGTCGCCATCGGCGCGGTGGCGATGGGCGTCGGCGGATTGTTACAGGCGCTAATCGCTCTGAGAGGCATTATCAGAAGCCGCATCACTCTGCGCCAGAACGGCGGCATGTTGCTGACCGGGGCGCTGGCAGTAGGCATCTACCCGCTGGCATTTTACGCCTCCATGCACCTTGCGGGCGTGACGGTCGGCACGGTCATATCCATCGGATCCGCCCCGCTGCTTTCGGCGCTGATCGAATATGGTCTCGACGGACAACGGCTCACACGTCGCTGGATGACCGGCGCAGCGGCAGGCGTCATCGGAATGGTGCTGTTGTGTCTGGCAGAAAGCGCCAGCCACGCGTCAACCACTCAGCAATCGGATGTCATCTTCGGCATCGCCCTCGGCCTGCTCGCCGGTCTGACGTATGCCCTCTATTCCTGGGCGGCACGTCGTCTGATGCAGCGCGGCATCCCCTCCCGCACGGCGATGGGCGCCACCTTCGGGCTCGGCGGGATCTTGCTGATGCCGGTGCTGTTTGTCACCGGCGCGCCGCTGCTGGCATCCATGAATAACGCCGCCGTCGGCATTTACATGGCGCTGATCCCGATGTTTATCGGCTACGTCTGTTACGGCTACGGGCTGGCACGCATTCCCGCCAGCCTCGCCACCACGATCACTTTGCTCGAACCGGCTGTCGCGGCGGTGCTCGCTGTGATGATCGTCGGCGAAAGGTTACCGCCGATGGGCTGGATCGGCATCGGGCTGATTTTGGGATGCCTGATAGTGATCACTGCCCCGTCGAAGCGCGCCCGCACGGTCACCGCAAGCACTTACTGACCGGGTATTTTCGGTTTAATCAGCGCCAGTGAATCGACCAGGCGCTGCTTATCACCCCCGCTCAGCTGCGGCGCGTTAAGCAGGCTCAATAATTGCGTACGCTCACCGTCGCGAAATCCACCTGCTTTTAACTGCGCACTGATGGTTTTGAGAATGACGTTATCGTATTGCGAAATCCGCGCTCTGACGTCTTCAAGGTTTGCCGGTTTCCAGTCCGGTTCAGGGCGGGAAAGCCAGTCGGCCAGATAACGGTACTGAATGGCTTTCGCCGCATCCATCTGCGCCTGAATAAAGGGTGCGACGGACTGAGGATCCACCCCCGCCTCGCCTGCCTCTGCCTGCGCGGCGGCCAGTACCTTCTGCTCGCGAACCAAATCCTCAACCGGCAAATGATGCGCGGATTTGTAACCCGCCACATCTTTCATCACCCGCATTCGCTCATTCATCGCCAAGGCCAGAGATGCGGCCGGATCCGGGCTGGCAAATGCCGAACTGACCATACAAAACAAAGAAACTAACAATACGAATTGATGCATCTGTCACTCCGGGATAATGCTTGGGAAAATAGCAGCATAAACAGGTAATAATACCGGAACGTGACAATATGATTTAAATGTTTTCTCCTGCCACGACGGTTTTACCGCTGACCTTTTCGCGTCCCGCACTGCGCTTCGGGGATTTCATCGTCACAATCAAAATGCCTGACGAAATAATTAACAACCCAGCCGCCAGCGTCACCGTCAGATGTTCACCGAGGAACACCACCGACATCAGCAGGCCGATGACCGGCACACCCAGCATCGCCGTGGACATGCTGGTACTCGACAGCCACATGCTGGCGGCATTCACCGCCACAAAACAAAACGCAGTAGCGAACGGCCCCATGAATAACAGCGTTTCGATCAACGACGCCGAACCGTCGCCGTCATACGGACCTTCGACAACGCGTGCCATCACGGTAAGCGGTACGCTGGCCAGCAACATCTGCCACGGTGCCAGCTGGTAGGCGCTGCACACACCTTTGTGGTGACGCAGGTGCAAAATGCACATCGCCCAGGTGAACGATGCGGTCAGCAGCATCAGGTTGGCCAGCACCAGCGCATGATCGCTCCAGTTAAACGTGAAGGGATTGAATAAAACCACGACGCCCGCACCGCCGAGCAGCGTGCCGGTCAGCTGGCGACGTGAAAGCTTTTCCCGGAAAAACAGCACGGCGATCGGTGTCACCCACAGCGGCGTGGTGTAGGCCAGTACCGCCGAGCGGCCCGCCGGGACTTCGGTCATCGCAATCGCGCCGAGCACGGTAAACGTCATCATTTGCAATAACCCGACGCTGACCACCAGCGGCCAGTCCTTGCGTGGCGGGAAGCGTAACTTACCGGTCAGCGCCTGAAGCGCGAACAGGCAAAGCCCACCGGTGGCGAAACGTAGTGAAGAAAGCCAGATCGGCGAGACATGCGAAAGACCTGATTTCATCACCGGCCAGTTTGCGCCCCAGACGACAATTGCCCCAATCAGCAGCAAAATGCCCTTCAGTTTCACGCTTTTTTGATCCTGCGCCGACGCCGTCAAAGATTTCCCCTCAGTTCCCACAATCGTTTCTCCACTGCGAAATGTTATGTGGTAATTTTATCTGGATGTAACGGGGTAATTTCTCCTATTAGCGTAGCGTTAACCTGTTTTATGAGTAATTTTATCTTCCAATTTAGACATTAAAGGATAATTTATCCCGATGAAAAAACTCGACCGGACCGATGTCGCCATTCTTAACTCCATGCAGGAGAATTCGCGGATCACCAATGCAGACCTTGCGCGCTCCGTTAACCTCTCACCGACGCCGTGTTTCAACCGGGTGAAAGCCATGGAAGAGCTGGGCGTGATCCGCAAGCAGGTCACCTTGTTAGAGCCCGCGGTGCTCGGCCTGCACGTGAACGTGTTCATTCAGGTCAGTTTGGAGAAACAGGTTGAGGATGCGCTGAGCGTGTTTGAAAAAGCGATCGGCGACCGCCCCGAAGTGATGGAATGTTATCTGATGACCGGCGATGCGGATTATCTTCTGCGGGTTTTAGTGCCGGATATCCGCGCACTGGAACATTTTATTTTGGACCACCTGACTAAAATTCGTGGCGTCTCTAATATCCGTTCCAGCTTTGCTCTCAAGCAGGTGCGCTACAAAACCGCACTGCCGTTGCCGGCGGAAGGGATAACCCTGAGCAAAAAATAGTGCGCTATGGCAGCTGGCTCAGCCACTGGCTGCGGTACTGCGAAGGGGATCGCGCCGTACTTTTACGAAACACACGGCAGAAATAGTTGCTATCGACAAATCCGCAGTGCGTCGCGACTTCTTTGATTTTCAGCTCATAGCCTTTGAGCAGCAGCTTCGCGCGTTCCAGACGAACGTGATTGAGATATTCGCTAAAGCCGATATCGCCGGATTTTCTGAACAAATGAGAGAGATAATTTGGCGTGATGTGAAATCGCTTCGCGACGTTTTCACGCGTCAGCGGCAGGGAGGCATTTTCGTCGATGTACCTTTTCACCACCTCAAACAGCGCCCCGCTGCGGGTCAGCACCTGCGCGCGGTTAGACAACTGTTCCTGACAATGGCTAAGCAACCCGGCCATCACGCAGCGGGCGGTTTGCTGATCTTCCGGAATCGAGACGACTTCATTCATCGCCTGAAGCAAAAAAGACCCGACGCGCGGACCAAGGCGCGGCACGCTCTGTTTCTCAGTCCCGGTGAACGATTTTCCATCCCAGAATTGCAGGCTGAAACCGAGTTTTTCCTTACTAAAAAGAATGCTCAGCAACACCGCAGGCTTATCCCAGACGGTCAGATTCCACTTCCCGCCTGGAATATAAATTGCGTCGCCCTGCCTCAGCAGTCCTTTATCCGCCGTGACGTTGCGGTCATGCACTTCGCCTTCGACGACAAATTCGATGCGCGGAAAACTCACCACGCAGGCCAGTTCCGGCGGCGGTTGTAAGGTATCCGGAAACCGGATAGCCAGCGAGCCGCTGCCGGAAACCGAGCGGAAAAGTGTCTCAATCACATTTGTCAGCATCGTGGCCTCCGGGGATTTCTGTTTACCATAACATACCCGTAACAACATCGATGTTATGCAGGATCCGGAGTCTGTGACCGCGCGCAAATTGCGAAAATAAAAAAGCCCGACCGTCAGGTCAGGCTTCACAGTGAAGGGTATTCAGAGTACGTCGAGCAGCCACTTTTGCGCAGGCGTCAGGCGGTTGGAGGTTTCAGGCTTCAGCCATTTACGCTGATCCTGCTGCTGCATATCCTCACGATCGATATACAAACTGTGCAGCACCCGTCGGCGCGTACCGATAGTGTTATTGGTGCCGCCGTGCCAGGCATGCGCGTTGTAAATCATCACGCTGCCCGCAGGCGCTTCGAACACCACTTCATCAGGATGTGGCAAACCGCAATCGGCCAGCACGTCCTCCGGCAGCTCCGGGCGGTGATGCGTACCGGGGATAATGCGCGGCGCACCATTGGCGGCGCTGAGATCATCAATCGCGATAATGGCGTTCACCAGATGCACCTTAGGAAAATCCGGGCGCGGCTTTTTCCAGTCTGCATGAAGGGGCTGATGCCCGCCGTGGTGCAGTGCTTCCCGGCCATTCAGGCTGGAAACTTTGAACGGCCCCTGAAAAATGTGGCGGCACACGGAAAGGATCAGCGGATGTGCCCACGCCTTTTCCCACACCGTTCCCTTGTTGATCATGTTCGCGATGCGGGTCGCCGTGGCCTCCTGATGATGTTCCACCGCCAGATTATCGCCCTCTTTTTCTACCAGCGAATCAAATGCGGTACGCATATCTTCCAGCCAGTCTTTGTCGATAACATCATGAATCACTACGTAACCTCTGGTCTCCAGCTCATCAAGCTGTGCCGGTGACAACGTCTGATCGGCACCCAGCGCGTTGAGATACTGTTCGGATGAATGGTTCATTTTTCGCCTCGTCAATTAACGTTTCAGTAACATTAAAGTACGGGGAAATGTGTAGGAATAAACGATGAAAATCCTACGGAGATCTGGAGAAATGTGGGATCAGGGAGGGAATGTGATGGGTCTTTATGCAAATTCAAAAAATAAAACGCCCATATTTAAATGGGCATTTTGTACAACATGAATGGTGGAGTTAATGATTACTTTTTCTTATAAACGTCGGCGGTGCCGTGAATTTTATTATTGGTATTGCCGGAAGTTAACACGAAAATGTCACCGCCTTTTTTATCGGCTTTTTTAGACAGATCTTCGATAGCACCTGACTGCGACGTTTTATTGGACGTAGTGACAGAACCCACTTTGGTGTACTGAGATTCCACTTTTTCGAAATCAACTTTCTTCATCAGTTCAGCAGCAAACGCACTGGAAGAGATAAACGCCGTTAAAGCCACAGCCAGCAATGCATGATGTTTTTTCATTTAAGCCTCTGATTGTAATTACCCAGTAAAAATAACGAATGTAGGCTAACCCTACGTCTGTTTATAATAACCCTGTTAAGCAATAAACTCGCTGATAAACAACGGGATCTTACCTCTACTAAGTAGTAGATGACGAAAGGAAAAATTTCAATGAAAAACTAAAAATTTAAAAAATGATTCATAAGAAAATCTGCTTATGTCTACACACTGAAATAAAGACACATCAGGCACTCCCATAAAATTGTGAGGCGCTTGGCGTTTTTAATATTATTGGTTGGCTATTTTTTAAAATGCCGCCGGGGCGCGAACCTATATACCTGCTGAACGAAGTCGCCTCTGTTCCGCTCTCCTATCTCATTTCCCGCACTTGAACAGCTACTATTGTTCTTTTACATCCTCCCTCCCTGACTTCAATAATCCTTGTTAACAAAGTGTGTCAAAAAAAGGGAAAACAATGGGAGAACGTTTGTGTTTGCTGGAAAAAGTCCGCAAGACGATCACGAGGATGCCGTAAAACCCTGCCGCTGCGCGGTGCCCTGCTTTTACTCCTCCCCCAGCGAAGGCGGAGGCTGGGAGGGGGTATTTCAAACGACGTTAAACCGAAGCGTGCGCCATTCTGCTGCTGAGAGCGTCAGTGCCTCGCTCCGCCACCTGAGAATAAGTTTTAACCCCCTTCTCCCCGCGATACATCGCCACCACTTCCCCGACGATCACCAGCGCGGGCGTTTCCACGTGATGCTCCGCCACCAGTTTCGGCAGTTTTTCCAGTATTCCGATGATCACCCGTTGCTCCGGCTGGGTGCCGCGCTCGATCACGGCCACTGGCGTTGATGCCGAAAGCCCATGCGCGATGAGTTGCTGGCTGATATTGCCGCTGTTAGCGATCCCCATGTAGAACACCAGCGTCTGACGCGACATGGTCAGTTTTTCCCAGTCAATATCCTGTTCGCCCTGTGCGCAGTGTCCGGTAACAAACCGCACCGACTGTGCCAGATTACGATGCGTGAGCGGGATGCCACTCACAGCAGCGCAACCCATCGCGGCGGTGATGCCCGGCACAATGTGGCAAGTCACGTCATGGTTCTGACAGTGCGCCATCTCTTCGCCGCCGCGCCCGAACACAAACGGGTCGCCGCCCTTCAGGCGCACTACACGGTGCCCGGCCTGCGCCAGTTCCACCAGAAGCTGGTTGATTTCCGCCTGCCCCAGCGTGTGATTGCGTGTCGATTTACCCACGTCGATGCGCAGTGCATCCGCCGGGATCAGTGCCATAACCGGCTCCGAGACCAGCCGGTCGAACACCACCACGTTTGCCTGCTGGATCACCCGCAGCGCTTTTAGCGTCAGAAGTTCCACGTCCCCTGGCCCTGCGCCGACCAGCCACACTTCGCCGCGACACACCGGAGTACGCATGTTTCCCTGAGCGATGATCTGAGAAATCTGATGCATCTGTAATGACTGTTCGAAGAGGTTCATTGGTTTTCTCCCGCCGTCAGCGTGATGAGCTGACTGGCTATGATTTTTTTCAGTTCAGGAATACATGAGCCACAGTTAGTGCCGCATTTAAGCTGTGCGCCTAGCTGCTGTACGCTGTGACACCCCTGCCGAACGGCGTCCACAATGGCGATTTCACCGACCGCAAAACAGCTGCAAATCATTGCACCGGTCGGGGCTTTACCCCCTGCGGCCAGGCCTGCCAGCAGCGCCAGACGTTGTTGCGCGGTGCCCGGTGGCTGCGTAAATGCGGCGACGACCACACTCCGGTCGGGAACGGGGCGCTGGCGGTGGGCGTAAAACGCCAGCTGTAACTCACCGTCTGACCATGCCAGCAGGTTAAAACCGTCGTCGCCAAGACGGGCAGACTGGCACACCCAGCGGTGCGTACCGAAATGTTCACTGAGCCACGTCGCCCAGTTTTCCGGCAACGAGGAGTCAGCAAGCGTGTAATGCGTAACGCCCGGCTGGGTGATGCGGCTCCAGTAGGCCGTTGCGGGCGGCGTCAGATGTTCTTCCTGGCTACCGCGCACAAACACCTCGGCCTGCCAGGCCGCTTTCCAGCGGCGCAGACTGACCGGCATATGTTTGCTTTCCGGCTGCCCTGAAAGCGGATCGGTATGCGCTTCAATCAGTGCATCCACTCTGGCCTGCTGGCTGAACTGGCTGTTCCAGTGCATCGGCACAAATACGCTGCCGCGCGGTTGCAGGCCATCCGGCTGGGCGCGCAGCAATAACCAGCCGTGCGATGAGGCAACGCGCACCAGATCACCGGGCTGAATATCCGGGGCATCCGCCGGATGAAACTGGCAAAACGGTTCGCTGATATGCTGCATCAGGCGGGCGGATTTACCGGTACGCGTCATCGTATGCCACTGGTCGCGTACCCTGCCGGTGTTCATGATAAGCGGCGCGGCGGCGGTAGGCTGATTGACTGGCAGTCGCGGTGTAATGGCGATCAGCCTTGCTTTGCCGTCAGAGTGGAAGAAGCGCTTGTCGTGGAACAGTCGCACGGTGCCTTGAGGTGTTCTGGCATTAACCGGCCACTGCACCGGCAGCAATTCATCCCACTGCTGATTGGAAAGCTGCGCCAGCCCGCTGATATCAAAGGCGCGGGAACCGTGATTCTCGAAACCCGACAGTGCCGCGTGTTCGCGGAAAATCTCTGCCGGATGCTGATAGTCAAAGGCGTCAGCAAACCCTAAACGCTGTGCGACCTGGCTGAGGATCCACCAGTCCGCTTTGGCCTCGCCCGGTGCGGGCAGAAAGGCGCGCTGGCGCGAAATACAGCGCTCAGAGTTGGTGACGGTGCCATTCTTTTCGCCCCAGCCAAGCGCAGGCAGGCAGATATGCGCCGCGCGGGTGGTATCGGTTTCGCGCATAATATCGGAGACGATCACCAGCGGGCACCGTGCCAGCCCTGCGCGCACGCGGTCGGCGTCGGGCAGCGAGACCAGCGGATTGGTGCCCATGATCCACACGGCTTTAATGTCCCCCGTTTCAATGGCGCGAAACAGATCTACGGCGTTAAGTCCGGCCGATGTTGTGACGTTGTCACTCTTCCAGAACCGTCCGACTCGCCCGATCTCTTGCGGTGTGAACCCCATGTGCGACGCCAGCTGATTCGCCAGCCCGCCCACTTCGCGCCCGCCCATTGCATTTGGCTGTCCGGTAATCGAAAAAGGTCCGCAACCTTCGCGGCCAATTTTGCCGGTCGCCAGATGCAGATTGATGATGGCGTTGCATTTATCCACGCCGGAGCTGGACTGATTGATGCCCATCGAATAGAGCGTCACCAGCCGGTCGCTGTCGGCGATGGTCTGATAAAACGCCAGCAGCTGCGCCGTTGTCAGGCCACAGAAGATGGCGGTTTTTGCCACCGTCCAGTCCTGAACGGAGAAGAGCGTTTCGTCAGCGCCCTGCGTGTGGTCGTGCAGAAACGTCCTATCCAGTTTGCCGCTTTGCGCCATAGCGTTCAGCGCCCCGCAAAACAGCGCAGCGTCGCTGCCGGGGCGAAGCGGAAGATGTAAATCAGCAATGTCGCAGGTTGCGGTCTGACGCGGGTCGATGACGATAATACGCATCTGTGGCCGCTCTTTTTTCGCCTGCGCCAGCCGCTGATAGACCACCGGATGCGCCCAGGCGGTGTTCGACCCGGTGAGGATCACACAGTCGGCAAGTTCCAGATCCTGATAACTGCACGGCACGGCGTCCGCGCCGAATGCCCGCTTGTATCCGACCACCGCCGAGGCCATGCACAGCCTTGAGTTGGTATCCATATTTCCCGCGCCGATAAAGCCTTTCATCAGCTTGTTGGCGACGTAATAATCTTCCGTCAGCAACTGCCCGGAGCCATAAAACGCTACCGCCTGCGGGCCAGATTCGCGGATCACGTCCCGTAATCCGTTGGCCACCGCATCTAACGCCTGTGACCAGCTGACCGGCTGACGGTTAATCTCAGGCCGGAGCAAACGCCCTTCTAAATCCAGCGTCTCGCCGAGCGCGCTGCCTTTAACGCACAGCCGGCCGAAATTAGCCGGATGCATCGCCTCTCCGCTGGCGGTAAATCCTTCCTCCCGTGGCTGCATGCTGACGCCACAGCCGACGCCGCAATAGGCGCAGGTAGTAGAAATCGCGTTTTTTTTCATAGACTGACCGTCTCGATGATATCGGGCGCGCGGGCGACGCGGTTCACCGGATGCTCCTGCACCCAAACCCGGCCGCCATCCACTTTCACCGGCCAGACGCTCAGGGTGTTTTGGGCATCGTCAATGCTGCTGCCATCGAGCAACCGGAACCGCTGTTTGTACAGGGGCGAAATCACCACCGGTTCGCCTTTCACGTCGCCCACCAGCCCGCGTGCCAGCACATTGGCATCGCTGTCCGGCTCGTGGTTGCTGAGGGCAAACACCTGCTGAGGATGATCCGGCAGATGGAACAGCGCAATCTGCCGGTTTGCCAGCCGCGCGGCCATGCCCGCATTGGCCGGGATCTCGCTCAGTTCACAGAGATCAACCCAGCCCTGCATTGCCATGACCGGCTGATTGATCACCACCTGCGGCAGCGCCGCGCGCTCTTGCGATGTCGCGGGTCTTAGCTGCTGACGCTCTTCGACCATCACTACCGCCTCGTCCGGCTGGTCGCTGTTGACGAAGGGCCGGAACAGCGCCAGACGATCGGGATCGGCCAGCGTGGTCTGCCATTCGCACTGATACGTGCCGACCACCGCGTTCATTTCGCTTTCCAGTTCAGCGCCTATGTTCAGGCTGTCTTCCAGCACTACCTGACGCAGATAATCCATGCCGCCTTCGAGATTATCCATCCAGGTGCTGGTGCGTTGCAGACGGTCGGCGGTGCGGATATAGAACATCAGGAAACGATCCACGGTGCGGATTAACGCTTCCGTACTCATGTCCTGCGCCAGTAAATCAGCGTGACGCGGCTTCATGCCGCCGTTACCGCAGACGTAAAGGTTCCACCCCTTTTCGGTGGCGATCACGCCGACGTCTTTACTCTGCGCTTCGGCACATTCGCGGGTACAGCCGGAGACGGCCATTTTGATTTTGTGCGGCGAGCGCAGACCTTTGTAGCGGCTCTCCAGCTGCAGCGCCAGCGCCGTGGAATCCTGCACGCCATAGCGGCACCAGTTGGAACCGACGCAGGATTTCACCGTGCGCAGCGATTTCCCATAGGCGTGGCCGGTTTCGAATCCGGCGTCCACCAGGTGCTGCCAGATCTCCGGGAGCTGTTCCAGACGTGCGCCAAACAAATCGACCCGCTGTCCGCCGGTGATTTTGGTGTAGAGGTTGTAGCGTTTGGCGACCAGACCGATGGCGATCAGCCCGTCGGGTGTGATCTCCCCGGCAGGCACGCGCGGCACCACGGAATAAGTGCCATCTTTCTGAATATTGGCGAAGTAGCGATCGTTGGTGTCCTGCAACGGCAGGTGCTGCGGTTTAAGCAGATAGTCGTTCCAGCACGAGGCCAGAATCGATCCGACCAGCGGTTTGCAAATTTCACAGCCGTGCCCATGGCCGTGCCTGTCGATCAGTTCGTCAAAGCTGCGGATATTGCCCATACGCACAAGGTGATAAATCTCCTGTCGGGAATAGGCGAAATGCTCACAGACGTCTTTTTTCACTTCGACGCCCATTTCGGTCAGCGCAAACTCCATCACCTGTTTGGTGAGTGCCGCACAGCCACCGCAGCCGGTAGCCGCTTTGGTGCAGGATTTGATGGCCGCCATATCCCCACAGCCACCTTTGACTGCCTCACAAATATCCGATTTGCTGACGTTGTGGCAGGAGCAGATTTGCGCGCCGTCGGGTAAGGCCGCAACGCCCAGACTGTGCGGTGCGGCGCCGGATCCGGCGGGTAAAATTAACCCCTCAGGGCGGGCAGGCAGCGGCATATCGTTGAGCATCATTTGCAACAACGTGCTGTATTCGTTGCTGTCACCCACCAGCACCGCGCCGAGCAGGCGTTTGCCATCCTGCGAAACCACGATTTTTTTGTACACGTCCGCCGGACCGTCCACCCAGCTATAACTCTGACTGCCCTCCGTGCGGCCATGTGCATCCCCCACTGACGCCACTTCGACGCCGAGGAGCTTCAGTTTGGTACTCATGTCCGCGCCTTTGAATGCCACCTCACTGCCAGAGAGCGTGTCCGCCAGCGTGCGCGCCATCTGATAACCCGGCGCAACCAACCCGAAAATCTGGCCGTTCCACAGCGCACATTCGCCGATGGCGAAAATGGCCGGATCCGAGGTGCGGCACTGGTCATTAATCACGATGCCGCCACGCGGTCCGACCTCAAGCCCGCACTCTCTGGCCAGCTGATCGCGCGGGCGGATACCGGCGGAGAACAGCACCAGATCGGTCTCCAGATGACTGCCGTCAGCGAACTGCATGCGGTAATGCTGCGTTTCCCCCGCAACAATTTCTCGCGTTTCTTTACCGGTGTGAACCTGCACGCCCAGCGCTTCAATCTTACGACGCAACATCGCCGCCCCGCCTTCATCGAGCTGAACCCCCATCAGCCGCGGCGCGAACTCCACCACATGCGTTTGCAGGCCAAGATGTTTCAGCGCATTGGCCGCTTCCAGCCCGAGCAGACCACCGCCGACCACCACGCCGATTTTTCCCTGTTCCGCGCAGCTCTGAATCGCCGCCAGATCCTCGAGCGTGCGGTAAACCAGACAGCCCGGCGCATCATTGCCCGGTATCGGCGGCACGAACGGATAAGAACCGGTGGCCAGCACCAGCAAATCGTAAGCGGTTTGCCGCCCCTGACGGTCGACCACAAATCGGTGTTGGGTATCAATATGCTCAATACCGTGCGCCAGGCGCAGCTCAATGCCGGTCGATTCGAAAAAGCCGTCTTCCACCATCGACAATGATTCCGCGCTGCGGCCGGAAAAAAACTCGGAAAGATTCACACGGTCATAAGCCGGTGACTTTTCTTCAGCAAAAACAATTACCTGATATTGCAGATGCAGTTCGCGTTCGACCAGTTGTTGCAGAAAATGGTGGCCGACCATGCCGTGTCCGGCCATGACTAATACGGGTTTTGACATGACATTGCTCCTCGCTACCTCATGGGATAACGGTTCTTTAAAAGGGATAAGAGTGGGTGCAGGCGTTTCATCGGGATTAAAAACGCTCAGCTGTGACGGCTGACGCTGTGGATTGCCAAGTCGTGAGAAATAATCCGGCCCGTCGCTGATATCGCCCCACAGCAGCACGCCTTTCAGCTGATTGTCGCGCAGCAACAGGCGGCGGTAGTGGCCGTCGAAGGGGTCGAACGTGCTGTGAATTTGGGCCTGCGCATCGGCAAGCAGTTCACCGGCACAAAACAGATCGATACCGGTGACCTTCAGCCGCAGTGGGACGTTCTGCACCGTAAAGGGCTCGGCATCAACGCCCGTCAGCCGGGCGGCCAGCGTTTCAGCCTGCTGCAAACACGGGGCGACCAGTCCGAAGGTCAGTTCACCCAGCTGGCAGCATTCGCCGATGGCCGAAATGTTTGGATCGGAGGTTTGCAATGTATCGCTGACCCGAATGCCGCGCGCACATTCCAGCCCGGCAGCCTGCGCCAGCGCGATATCAGGGCGCACACCGGCGGCGACCACCACCCGCTGCGCCGCCAGCTCGCGGCCGTCGTGCAGTTTTACCGCCTGAACTCTGCCGGTATTACGGCCGAGATACGCCAGGGTATTAGCCTGTAACACCGTTTCAATACCGCGCGACAACAGACTGACGCGCAGCAGCTCACCGGCATGTTCATCAAGCTGTTGATCCATCAGATGTGGCCCGCGGTGCAAAATACAGACTTGCATACCACGCAGCGCCAGCGCAGCAGCCGCCTCCACGCCTAGCACCCCGCCGCCAATCACCACGGCCGGTTGTCCGGCGTGGTGACCGCACAGAATCTGTTCGACGTCCCGTTGCGTGCGAAATCCGTGAATGCCCGGCAAATCCGCGCCCGGCAACGCAGGCATGAAAGGCCGCGAACCGGTCGCGATCACCAGATGGTCATAGCGCAGCAAGTGCCTGCCGACGGTGACGGTGCGGGCCACACGGTCAATGTGCGTGACCGGATCCCCCAATTTTAGCGTGACGTTGTAACGGTCAAACCATTGCGCGTCGTGCGTGACGATATCGTTAAAACATTTCTCGCCCGATAACACCGGCGTCAGCAGAATGCGGTTGTAAGCGGGTTGCACTTCGTCACCGATGATAACCATGCGATATCGCGACGGTGCCCGTTCACACAGTTTTTCCACCAGTCGCACGCCTGCAATGCCGTTGCCAATGACCACCAGAACCGGTTTTTCCATTGCGCTCACCCCGCCACTGAATCAGGCTACGGCCTGATGTTTTTCATACAGGAATTGCAGCACCTGCTGACGGTACTGGTGAAACAGCGGATCGTTGGCCAGCGCCAGCCGTGAACGCGGGCGTTCCAGTGCGACCTGCAAGACTTCACCGATTTTCGCCGCCGGGCCGTTGGTCATCATCATCACGCGATCAGACAGCAGCACCGCTTCGTCCACGTCATGGGTGATCAGTAAAATGGTGGTTTTCAGGCGCGACTGAATTTCCATCACCGCATCCTGCAAATGTGCACGGGTTAAGGCGTCGAGCGCGCCGAAGGGTTCGTCCATCAGCAGCACTTTAGGTTTCATCGCCAGCGCACGGGCGATGCCCACGCGCTGCTTCATACCGCCGGAAATCTCACCGGGCCGCTTGTGCAGCGCATGCCCCATGTGTACCAGTTCCAGATTGTGTTCGATCCAGTCATGCATTTCGCTTTTGCTCATCTGGCCTTTGAATACCTGATGTACCGCCAGCGCAACGTTGTCGTAGGTGGTCAGCCAAGGCAGCAGCGAATGGTTTTGAAACACCACCCCGCGCTCCGGGCCGGGGCCGTTGATTTCGCGGTTATCGCACAGCAGGACGCCTTCGCTCGGGCGGCTCAGCCCGGCAATCAGGTTCAGCAAGGTGGATTTTCCGCAGCCGGAATGACCAATCAGGCTGACGGTTTCGCCCTGCTCAATATCAAAACTGACGTTATCGAGCGCCAGAAACGGCCCTTTGGCGGTGGAGAAAGTCTGCGTAACGTTTTCGACGCGGATAATGGCTTGGTCTTTTTTCATGTCAGGCTCCTAACGGTTTTCGTAGCTAAAACGGCGGGCAATGGCCATCAGCCCCTGCTCCAGCACCATGCCCACCACGCCAATCAGCAGGATCGCGATGATGATGTTTTCCACGTTGAGGTTGTTCCATTCGTTCCAGATCCAAAAACCGATGCCCACGCCGCCGGTCAGCATTTCTGCCGCGACGATCACCAGCCATGCGATACCGATCGACAGGCGAACGCCGGTGAGGATGTACGGCAGCACGGCGGGAAACAGGATTTTGCGCATCACGGTAAACTCGCTGAGTTTCAGGACGCGGGCGACGTTGAGGTAATCCTGCGGAATGCGCATCACGCCTTCGGCGGTATTGAGGATCATCGGCCAGATCGAACAAATAAAAATGGTCCACGCCGAGGCCGGTTCTGCACGCTGAAACAGCAGCAAACCAATGGGCAGCCAGGCCAGCGGGCTGACCGGGCGCAGCAGCGAAATAATCGGATTAAGCATGTTGGCGATAAACCGGAAGCGGCCAATCAGGAATCCGGCCGGAATGCCGACCAGCGCCGCCAGCCCGAACCCCATCGCCACACGTTTGAGCGACGCCAGTACGTTCCAGCCAATGCCCACGTCATTGGGTCCGTCGATGTAAAACGGATCGGCAAAAATGATTTTCGCGGCTTCCCAGGTTTTCAGCGGCGTCGGAAAACCTTTGCTGCTGAGCGCGGCAATCTGCCAGAGCACAATCAGCACGACGGCACCCAGAACGGCAGGCACCGCTTTTTGCGTCGCGCGGCGCAGCAATTCGCGGGCTTTACCGACCTGATGCGATTTTGGCCGTGGCGCGGCGGGCGCAGTTTTCAGGGGAAGAATTTCCGCACTCTCCGGCTCAGCGGCCAGCGCGACGACGTTGGTTTTGGAGTTCACAGACATTTTCGGCCTCACTTAGCGTTTCATGGCAAAACTGTTGGCGTATTCAGCAGGGTGACTGCCGTCCCAGACTTTCCCGTCAAACAGCGTGCTGCTGCGCATATCGCCGGAAGGCAGATTGATGCCGCCCACCGCCGTGGCTGCCTGTTTGTAGATGTCGCTGCGGTTGATCTTTTTCGCGACCGCCAGGTAGTCCGGATCGGCATCGAGAAGGCCCCAGCGTTTGTGCTGCGTCAGGAACCACATACCGTCAGAGAGATACGGATAGTTGACCGCGCCGTCGTTGAAGAACCGCATGCTGTGGGCGTCTTTCCATTTTTTGCCCAGCCCGTTGTCGTATTCGCCGAGCATCCGTCCGGAAATGGTGTCTGCGGAGGTGTTGATGTAAGCGCGCGCCGCCACAACCTGCGCGGTTTCCCTGCGGTTATCGTCGCTGGTGTCGATCCACCGGGAGGCGTCGAGCACCGCAGCGGTCAGCGCACGTGCAGCATTGGGATTGGCGGCAACCCATGAGGAGGTGGTACCCAGTATTTTTTCCGGATGATCGGGCCAGATATCCTGCGTGGTGGCGGCGGTAAAACCGATGTCATCGAGAATGGCGCGCTGGTTCCATGGCTCACCGACGCAGTAGCCGCTCATATTGCCGATTTTCATGTTCACCACCATTTGCGGCGGTGGCACGACTACGTTGCGCACATCGTTAAACGGGTGGATCCCGGCGTTCGCCAGCCAGTAGTAAAGCCACATGGCGTGCGTGCCGGTCGGGAATGTTTGTGCAAAGGTGTAAGTTCCTTTGGCGCTGGCATCGACCACTTTTTTCAGCGAGGCCGCATCGGTGACACCGGCCTGCTTCAGCTGACTGGAGAGCGTGATCGCCTGACCATTGTTGTTTAACGTCATCAGCATCGCCATGTCGTGCTGCGGGCCGGACACGCCGAGCTGCAATCCGTACACCAGCCCGTACAAAACGTGCGCGGCGTCGAGCTCGCCGGAGACCAGTTTGTCGCGCACCGACGCCCAGCTGGACTCTTTGCTCGGAATGATTTTGATGCCGTACTTCTCATCAAACCCCCTGACCGCTGCCATCACCACGGAGGCGCAGTCAGTCAGCGGAATAAAGCCTACGCGGATCTCTTTTTTCTCCGGCGCATCGGAACCCGCAGCCCAGACGCTGTTCATAAAGCCCGGCATCATCATGCTGCCGCCCAGTGCTGCACTGCCTGCCAGAAAGCGGCGGCGGGAAAATCGACCCGGTAATGTGTTGTTGTTTTGCGTCATTACAGCTTCCTGTTGATAGAAATTAAGCAAAAAAAAGCGTCCGGTTAGCGCTCAGTTTCCTGAACGCTAACGGACGCCTTTATCCGAAATGCTGACTAAACCGCCATTGGCTTAGTGCTTATGTAGGTAGAATAATGCAGCTTGTGTGCCAACTTGCTGTCACGCTTTAAAATCAGTCAATCAGGCCGTTCCGACGCGCAGTGCCGTCCGGTGCTGCACCGCCACAGCACGTGATGCACATCACAATGGCACACACAGAGTGCAGCTACTCCTAAAGGGTTATCGGCGAGATTTGGCCATCACCCCTTCCACCGAGAGCATGGCTTCGGCTATCTCGGACAATTTTTTGTTCTGGTTCATCGCCAGATCACGCAGGGTCTTATGTGCCTGTGGCTCAGTCATGCCGTGATGCTGCATCAGCAGACCCTTGGCACGTTCGACCAGCTTGCGGTCGGAGAGCGTGGTGCGCAGCCCGGCCAGTTCGGCGTCCAGCGCCTGTAGCTGACGGGACTGCTGCTCGACCAGTTCAAGGACAGAACGGCTCAGCTGCGGTGGGATCAACGCCGCATAATGGCTGTCCTGACGCGGTATCAGGTCGATCTCCTGCTGCTGTAATTCTCCGGCGATCTCCGCGTCACGGATGCGCTGACGGCAGCACTCCATCAGGATCTCTTCCAGCAAATCTTCGACGATTTTCATGCCATCAATGCGCGAAGTGGTCACGTCAAACCAGCGCAAAGCTTCATCGGCGGGCTTTGCACGGGTACAGGCGATACGTCGAAAACGCTCGAACTCGCTGCTGTCGGCACACAGCTGCTGTTGCCATAGCGCCAGCGCGCGCGCATCAGCAAATTCCGTGAAGGTCTGAAAACACCGCTCCTGACCTTCAATCAGTTCCACCAGTTGCTGGTGCGCAGAATCATCAAAGTGCTGCGCGGTAAAGCCCGCCGCACCCAGCGCACGCTCCTGCCCGGCCAGCTCCTTCCCCTGCATAAAGCTGAACATGGCGAGCAGCGTCCGTGATACCGAAGGATCGCCGGAGGTATCCGCGGCCTCAAACACCAGCGCCAGATGAGTGCGGATCACCGCGCTGTAGCGGCTCATTGCTTCGGGCTGACTGATGCTCAGCGTCTGAACCTGCTGGCGCAAAGTCGGCAAGGTACTCAGGCTGTGTAATACGGCCGCAATGCGACTGAATAACCGCGACGCATTCGCCAGTGCCGGGCCGTTCAGATCCAGCGCGGTAAGCTGCCGGTTCACCTCCTGTTCTGCCCCCTGCACCTGAAACGCCCGTTCGCTCAGACGAGCCCCCCAGGTTTCACCCTGCGAGCACAAATAGATATTGGCCGTTCCCCGTTCGCGTTGCAGAACGTGAATCAGCTGACTGACCGCGCCCACCAGCTTGCCCATTTGCAACAGCTGTTGCAGGCCGGCGATTTCACTTCTCTTAGAGGCCAGTACAAAATCGAGAGCGTTAAAGGTCATGGTAAAAACCTGAGCAGAAGAAGAATAAAAAGGAGAGTGCAAGAAGTGTGCCGGGTGGGGAAATGTTCAGATCGGGTATATTTATTTCGAGAATGATTATCATTTAAGAATGAACTTACCGGCGGTTTGTGCGTAATATACGCCTCATCGCTATCATCCTCAGAGAATCAAGTGCCTGCTTTCGAGAAGTATTACACTGAATTATATCGGTTTATCAACCGGAAGCTTCGTGACCGCGAACATGCAGAAGACATGGCGCAGGAAACGTTTATCCGGGCGCTGACGGTGACGGAGCCTGTCCGATCGCACCGCAGCCTGCTGTACCGCATTGCTAAAAATTTGCTGGTCGATCACTATCGTCGCCCGGAGATTTCATCTGCTGACGCCTCGGAAGAAACGGATGCGGAGCATTTTGCTGCGCCCTCTTATCTTCAGCCTTACGAATTAATTGAAGAAAATCAGTATACTGAGCTGATGACCAACACTATCGAAGCCTTGCCGCCGCGATGCCGCGAAGCCTTTATTCTTCACCGCTTTGACGGGCTGTCGCAGAAAGACGTCGCCCGTCAGATGGGCATTTCCATCAACATGGTCGAGAAGCATATTATTCGCGCCATGCTGGCCTGCCGGAGCAGTAACGATCTCTGGCAGCAGGAGCACAGCGGCAGGAACGCCAGTCACAAAAATAAGGATGGCCGTAATGAATAGCGCCATTACCGGGCAAATGTCGCCAGAAGAACAGGCCGCACGCTGGCTGACCCGCCAGCAGGACGGATTGTCCGCCGGCGAGCAGCGGGAATTTAGGGCATGGCTGGGACAGGCGGGCAACGCCGCGTGTTATGAGTCCATGCAGAAGCTGTGGCAGCGCGTCGGGGATTTACCGCAGGAAAACGTTGCGCGCCTGCGGGCTTCATTGCCTTCTGCGCCGCAGAAAATACCGCGCCGCGCCTTCTGGCAAAGTGCCTGCATCGCCGCCGCCCTGTGCGCCGTGCTGATCTGGCCTGCGTGGCAGTATGTCGCGCCGCCGGTGATGACCACCCAACTGCATACCGGTCGCGGTGAAACTCAGCAGATCACCCTGCCCGACGGCACCGTGCTGAACCTTGATGCCGAAACGCAAATTCAGGTGGCGTATTACCCGCTGCGGCGGGAAGTTACGCTGAGCAAAGGTCAGGTCTGGTTTCAGGTTCAGCATCTGGAAGATAAGCCGTTTGTGGTGCTGAGCGGCCCGTCGCGCGTCACCGTTTTGGGCACTCAGTTCAGCGTGCGCTATATCCCGCAGTCGATGAGCGGCGACGGCATAGACGTCGCGGTCGGCAGCGGCGCGGTGCGCGTCGGTCCGCGCGCCTGGCTGGACGATGTCCGCTGGCGGGCGATGGCACGGCTGGATATGAACGCCCATGACCGGCATCTGATGGTGCTGCGCGCCACTCAGCGGGTGACCAGCGACGCCCGGGGTAATCTGACCCGCCAGTTGCCGGTGGCACCGGACACCATCGCCGACTGGCGTCAGTCGCGCATCAATTTCAACAATACGCCGCTGGATCTGGCGCTGGCTGAATTTTCCCGCTACGGCGACATGCCTTATAGACCGGCCTCCGCCGACGTCGCCGGATTGCGCGTCAGCGGCAGTTTCAACGTGCATCGCCCTGACAGCTTTGCCCGCGCACTGCCGAAAGTGCTGCCGGTGAAGATCACCTCCCAGGCGGGGGAAACCCGGATCGAGAAGCGCTGATCTGCCTGCGTAAAAAAAAAGTAAAAATATTCACAAGACGACGTCAGGGTTTTGGCGTCTGTCTCGTCTTCAGAAAGGATAATGATTCTTATTTGATTTATTTCTGGGGAAAATTGCATGACCATTTTTACTTTCTATCAGGGTGCCCGCGTTAAATCCGGCCTCGCCGCACTGGCGTTAGGCGTCTGTTCACCGTTCGCCGTGGCGCAGGCCGCCGCGCTGCACGTCTCGCTGCCAGCACAGCCTTTGATCACTTCACTGAATGCACTGGCGCAGCAGGCTGGTGTGCAGCTGATTGCCGCACCCGCCTCTGTCGCCAATAAAAATGCGCCCGGGGTGCAGGGAGAGATGACGCTGGAGGCCGCGCTCGCCCGCCTGTTAGGCGGCAGCGGTTTGGGCTACAGCATCGACAATGGCACCGTGGTGGTCGCGCCGCAGCCTGCCGGAGCCGATACCCTGACCGTCACCGGACAATCCAGCCCGTATTCCAGTGTGCCGCAGCAAACCAGCTCCGCCACCAAAACCGACACGCCGCTGCTGGAAGTGCCGCAGTCGGTCTCGGTCGTGACCCGCGAACGTATGGATCAACAGAACGTGCAAAGCGTCACCGAAGCGCTGCGTTATGTGCCGGGCGTTAAAACCGAAACCTACGGCGTCGATCCTAAGGGCTATGACTGGATTTACATCCGCGGATTCAACGCCCTGACCACCAACGATTACCGCGACGGGCTGCGCCAGCTCAACAACAGTTACAGCTATTTCCGCACCGAACCGTATGCGCTGGAACGCATTGATATCGTGCGCGGGCCGTCGTCCACCCTGTTTGGTCTGGGAGATGCGGGCGGGATCGTCAACCGCGTCAGCAAACTGCCCTCTGCACAGGGCGTGCACGATGTGGAACTGGAGCTGGGCAATTTCAACCGCCGTCAGGCGCAGTTTGATATGAGCGACAAAATTGACGACGACAGCCACTATCTGTATCGCGTGATTGGCGTTGCCCGCGACAGCGATACCCAGTTTCAGTACCGCGACGGCCCGGATGTGGAAGACAACCGCGTGTACCTCGCGCCCTCTTTTACCTGGTTACCGGATGCCGACACCAGCCTGACCGTGCGTGCCGATTATCTGCGAGACACTTCCGGCGGCACCATCGCCGTGCTGACCAAACCAGGCGGAAAAGTCACGGATACCCTGCTGGGCGATTACAGCTACAACCGTTTTCGTCAGGAACAGTTCACCTTCGGCTATGAGCTGAGCCATCAGTTCAACGATACGTTCCAGTTCCGCCAGAATGTGCGTTACGGGCAAACCGACACCATTCTCAATAACCTGCTGCCCGGCTCGGTCAATTTCACCACCGGCACGGTATCGCGCAACGCCATTCGTTTTGATGAACACATGAATGCGTTCAACCTCGATAACCAGTTGCAGGCCGATTTCTCGACCGCCTCCGTCACGCACCGCCTGTTAACCGGACTTGATTACAGCCGCCTTGACGGCAATGCCAAACGTTTCGGTGCGGTCGCACCGACGCTGGATATCTACAATCCGGTATATGGCCTGAACATCGCCGATCCGACCTACGCGCTGAACAATAATGATCAGACCACCGCGCAGCTCGGCCTGTATATGCAGGATCAGATATCACTGACGCCAAAATGGTTGCTCACCTTAGGGGGTCGCCACGATGACATCAGCATGCGCACGCAAAATAATCTGAACGACAACACCAGCTGGCTGGATAAAAGTGCCTGGACCGGTCGTGCAGGGCTGACCTATCTGGCCGAAAATGGCCTCGCGCCGTACATCAGCTACGCTGAATCCTTTGTGCCTAACAGCGGTACCGACAGCAAAAACCGCACGTTCGATCCGAGCAAGGCGCACCAGTATGAAGTCGGGGTGAAATATCAGCCGGACGCCAGCATGCTGTTGACGCTGGCCGCGTTTGATATCACCAAAAGCAACGTGCTGACCAACGAGATCGTCAACAACGTGATCACCGGTTATCAGGTGGCGTCCGGCGAAGTCCGCTCACGCGGGATCGAAGCGGAAAGCACGGTGAAACTGACGCAGAATCTCGATGTGCTGGCGTCGTACACCTATACCGAAACCGAAATCACCGCCAGCAACAACGGCGATCGCGGCAACGAGCAGGCCAACGTGCCGAAACATATGGCCTCCACCTGGCTGAACTACGGCTTTCATCAGGGCGTACTGGATGGCCTGATGCTGAGCACCGGCGTGCGTTATGTCGGCAGTATGTACGGCGATAATGCCAATACGGTGCCGGTGAAAAACTTCGCACTGGTGGATGCGGGCGCGAAATATCAGGTGAATAAACATGTATCCGTCGGGTTTAACATTCAGAACCTGTTGGATCACGACTATGTCGGCACCTGTGACGACGACACCAGCTGTTATCCGGGACAGGAACGCACGTTCATCGGCTCGCTGAAATACAGCTTCTGATGTCAGGTCTGTTACTCACCCGTCGTGACTGCCTGAAGGCGTTGCTGGCGCTGCCGCTGCTAAATGCACCGGCGGCGCTGGCCGCGCCCTCGCCTCACCGCATCGTCGCCATCAACTGGCTGGCCGCAGAAACTCTGCTGTCGCTGGGCATCACGCCGCTGGCGGTTTCCGACGGCGGCTATTTTCGCCGTCGCATCGCCACGCCCGTTTTACCGGCCAGTGTTCAAGATATCGGCCCCTTTTGGGAGCCGAATCTCGAACTGGTCGCCGCGCTCAGGCCGACGCTTATCCTGAGCGATATGCTCGCCCCCGCCATGCTCGACAGCCTGCGCCGCATCGCACCCGTGCAGGTGGTGTCGGTCTATCCGCCCGCCGGTCCGCTCTGGCAGACGCTGCTGGCGTTTACCGGCGAACTGGGATCGACACTCGGTGTAACAGAAAAAGCGGCTCAGATAATCCATGACGCTAATCTCGCCATCGCACAATGCAAACAACGGCTTAAACCGGCAGAAGGACAACGAGTGCTGGTCGCCGTGCGCAGCCAGGATGGTAAATACGTGACGGTCTACGGCGCGAACAGCCTGCCCGATGCGCTTCTCACACAACTCGGACTGCGCAATGCGTGGACGCTGCCGGTGGGCGCGATGGGCACCGCTAACGTCGGCGTCGGAAAGCTGCTTTCTTTAGAGGCCGACTGGCTGTTTTACACCGAACTGCCGACCACGCTGACCCGCGTTTCCCGACTGCGCCAGCCGGAGGGATTGTGGCAACAGTTGCCGCTGGTCGCCGCTGGCCGCGCGCGCGAACTGTCACACTTCTTCCCGTTTGGCGGGCTCGCTACGGCAGTCAGTCTGGCGCAGCACATCACGGCGGTGCCCGGCGAGGTTAATCGCCATGCATAAACTTTCCCGTTTCGTCTTTCCGTGGCTTTTGGCCCTGTCACTGATGCTGATATGTGCGTTTTTGCTGTTCAGTAACCTTTCGCGCCTCCAACTTAATTCACCGGCCACCGCCAGCCTGCTGTTGCATTACAGTTTTCTGCCACGACTGGCGACAGGTATCCTTGCCGGAATGGCGCTGGCGCTGGCAGGACTGCTCTTTCAGCAGGTGCTGCGTAATCCGCTGGCCGAACCGGCGACGCTCGGCATTGCCGCCGGTGCCAATCTGGCGATGTCCGCCAGCATCATTGTGTTCCCCGGTTTATTGTTCTTTGGCCTGACCAATCTGGCACTGGCGGGCGCGGCGCTGACCGCGCTGGGACTTTATTTTCTGATTGCCCGGCAGGGGCTGGATCCGCTGAAAGTGATCCTTACCGGCATGGTGATCAGCCTGTACGGTAACGCCATCAACACGCTGATGGTGCTGTTCAATCACGATTATCTCAGCGATTTATTCAGCTGGCAGGCCGGTTCACTCAGCCAGAGCGGCTGGCAACCCACGCAGTTTTTGCTGCTGCCGGTGCTGGCGCTGATGGCGATGAGCGCCCTGCTGGCGAGGCCACTGATGCTGATCGGCCTGTCGGATCAAAGCGCCGTGGCACTCGGCGTGTCGGTGATAAAAGTCAGGATCGCTACCCTCGCCGTTGCCGTGGCGCTCAGCGCACTGGTGACCAGTCAGATTGGGATTATCGGTTTTATCGGGCTGGCCGCGCCCGCCCTGATCCGCCTGACGGGCATACGGCAATTCCGGTATCAACTGTTGTGGGTACCGCTCTGTGGGGCGTTGTTACTGACGCTGGTCGATCAGCTGGCGCAATTTCTCTCGCCTGCCGGTGGGGATTTACCGACCGGTGCGCTGTCGGGCTTACTCAGCGCACCGCTGATGCTGGTTCTGCTGTTCCGCCAGCGCAATCCGCTGATCACGCCGTCGCCTTTCAGCGCGCCGCCCGGCAGAGTACTGACACGCGCACATCTGGCAGGATTACTGCTGATCTTGCTGGGGGGGATCGCCGTCTCGCTGTTGCTCAACCGGTCACCGGAGGCGTCCGCGTTCTGGCCGCTGCTGGAATGGCGCTGGCCGCGAATGCTCGGTGCACTCAGCGCAGGTGCGATGCTGGCGGTGGCGGGCGTGCTGATCCAGCGACAAAGTGGCAATCCGCTTGCCAGCCCTGAATTGCTCGGCATCAGCAGCGGTGCCTCGCTGGTAGTAGTGCTGATGGTAATTCTGTTCAATCAGCCGCTGGCAAACCTGTTTCCGGCAGCGCTGGCGGGCAGTTTGCTGGCGACGAGCCTGCTGTTTATGTTCGGGCTGCGTTCGCGCTTTCAGCCACAATCCATGGTGATGGTCGGATTGTGTCTCACTAACCTGAGCATGGCGCTGAGCATGCTGCTGCTGATGAGCGGCGATCCGCGCGCGATGATGCTGCTCAACTGGAGTACCGGCTCCACGGCGGGTATCACCGCAGATCGTGCATTGTGGGGCGCGGGTCAGGCGCTGGTGCTTATCCCGCTGGCGTTGCTGTTACAACGCTGGGTGCAATTGCTCAGCCTCGGGCATCCGACTGCACGGGCGCTGGGCGTCGGGCTTCGGCGCAGCAATATGCTGATTTTACTGCTCGCGGCGGCGCTGACGGCGGGCGGCACCTTGCTTATCGGCCCGCTGAGTTTTGTCGGACTGATTGCGCCGCAGCTGGCGCGTTACAGCGGCGCGTTTCATTTCCGGTCACAGTGCCTGGTCGCGGCGCTGTATGGCGGTTTGCTGATGGTGATCTCCGACTGGCTCGGTCGAAATATCGCCTGGCCGTGGCCGGTTTCCGCCGGGTTACTCTGCGCCCTGATCGGCGCACCCTGGTTTTTATGGCTGCTGATGAAATCGGGAAGCATGCAGCGTTAAGCTGATATGGGGTGGATTATTTCATGCGCGTCAGACGCCCTACCAGATCCATTTCGGCACGCCGGAACGGAATTCCGTACTCATCCAGCACGTCGTGAAACCAGAGATGGGCGTAATCCTGATTGCCCTTGCGCACTGAGGGCCACGGCAGCGTGGTCTGGGTTTTACCCCGCACCAGCCCCCACTGATAGCAGCCGGCGTTGAGCGCGCAAAACAGCGGCAACTGTTCTTCGACCACACTGCCGACGTGGCGCGCCAGCCATTCGGTACACAGCACCGGACGGTGGAATTTTTGCCAGAAACGCAGCACCTGAAGCATTTTCGGCGTCGCCACGTAGGCGTGGAAGCTGATGATGTCCGAAAGCTCTGCCGCCGCGACGTCTATCGGATGGGCGAAGAACTCGCTTTCCGGCTGATCGGGATCCTGCGAGAGATGCCATGCGCCGACGGTCAGCGGCGCATCAGGATTTTCCTCCCGCGCCCAGACAAACGCCTTTTGCATCAGTTCCAGCGCAAACACTTCCAGCTTTTCATCGTACATCACCTCATCCAGCCCGGTGGCAAAAGTGCCGCGATTACCCGGTTCGTTATATAAATCCCAAATCGCGATGCGCGGGTCAGTGCGGAAATGGCGGATCACGTCGCGCACATACCGTTCTACTTCCGGCCACATGTCGGTGTTGCATACCACATCGCGTCCGGGACTGGCCGCCGCCTGACTGTTATGCTTGCCGGGTTCCGGCGCTTTTTGCGGCCCGGGGAAAGGTTCATCACCGGAAAATCCGCAGTCATCCATCAGCGTTAGCATCACCGCTATCTGATGCTGACTGGCGAGGCTCAGAAACTGATCGATGCGCGCCAGCAGGCCATTGCGATCCCCCTGCCAGACAATAAACGGCAGATTAATCCGCAGCTGGTTGTAGCCCGCCTCTTGCGCCCAGCCGAGTTCCTGATCGATGGTCGCCGCATCAAAGGTTTCTCGCTGCCAGAGTTCCGTCCAGTTCACCGCCGTGCGCGGCAGATAGTTAAATCCGCAGATCCAGCCTTGCTGTTTTCCCCATTCTGCCGCCTGCTGTTGACTCCATTGTTCTTTCATATCCTTCTCCCTGCGTGAAAATACGTTAACCGCAATCTGGGGTAAGAGTATGGGCGATGTCCGGGGGTAAGCCTGTGAATTGCGTCGCGAACATGGATACGCAAACGCCGCCAAACATGATGTTATGGCGGCCAGTGATGTAAGGCTTCCACGAGTCTGCGGACAGGCGCGCGACCGGTACAGCCAGCGTTAAGGTTCGCCTTCTCCTACGCCAAACCTCCCCCGTTACTGGCAATCACCTTCTTATACCACCAGAACGATTTCTTCCTTTTTCTTTCCAGCGTGCCGTTGCCGCTGTCGTCACGATCGACATAAACGAAGCCGTAGCGTTTGCTCATTTCGCCGGTGGAAGCCGACACCAGATCGATGCAACCCCATGAGGTGTAGCCGATGACCGGAATACCGTCGGTGATGGCTTCGCCCATGGCATGAATGTGTTCGCGCAGGTAGCTGATACGGTAATCGTCATTGATTTCGCCCTGTGCGTTAATCTCGTCTTTTGCGCCGAGGCCGTTTTCCACCAGGAACAGCGGTTTCTGGTAACGGTCATACATCATATTCATGGTGATGCGCAGGCCGAGTGGATCGATGCCCCAGCCCCATTCACTGGCTTCGATGTGCGGGTTTTTCAGTGATTTAACGATGTTGGCCGCGCTGCTGTTGTTGTCGTTCATGTCCGCCGAGGCACAGCGGGAGGCGTAATAGCTGAATGACACAAAGTCGACGGTGTTTTTGAGGATCTGGTCGTCGCCCGCTTCTTGGGCAATGACGATACCTTTCTCGGCAAAGACGCGTTTTGTATAAGACGGGTACGCGCCGCGCGCCTGTACGTCGATGAAAAACAGATTTTCGCGGTCTTTTTGCAGCGCTGCCCAGACATCTTCCGGTTTGCAGGTGCGCGGATAGAAATTACCGCCGGCTAACATACAACCGACCTGATTATCAGGGTTCACTTCATGGGCGATTTTGGTGGCCAGTGCGCTGGCGACAAGTTCGTGATGCGCGGCCTGATATTTGACCTGCTCCTGATCCTCACCCTCTTCGAATACCAGACCCGCGCCGGAGAACGGGCTGTGCAACAAAATGTTAATTTCATTGAAGGTCAGCCAGTATTTCACTAAGCCGTCGAACGCTTCAAAACAGGTGCGCGCATAGCGGGCGAAAAACTCGACCATTTTACGGTTGCGCCATGAACCGTATTCAATCACCAGATGCATCGGTACGTCGAAATGACACAGCGTCACCAGCGGTTCGATGCCGTATTTTTTACATTCGGCAAACACGTCGCGGTAAAACGCGATGCCTTCAGCGTTCGGCGTCAGCTCGTCACCGTTCGGATACAGGCGGCTCCAGGCAATCGAGGTTCTGAACACCGTGAACCCCATTTCGGCCATCAGCGCGATGTCTTCTTTATAACGGTGGTAAAAATCAATTGCCTGATGGCTCGGGTAGAACTCATCTTCTTTGAGCTGAAAACGCTTTTCCTGCCCGGTTTTCACCGCCAGACGGTGCGCGCCGTGCGGGATCATGTCCACCGTCGTCAGGCCCTTTCCGCCTTCAAAACTGGCACCTTCGGCCTGATTGGCGGCAATCGCGCCGCCCCATAAGAAACCGTCAGGAAATGGTGATGCTGCCATGAGAAAGTCCTCTTCTGTCTTCAATGTGTTTTTACTGCACTTTGCGCAGCGGCAAAGGGTGTGGAAATCGTGGCATCTTCGGCCTGGTCTTCTTTCGACTGCGGCGTTTCGACCGGAATATCTTCAAAACCCAGCAGCAGCGTGGTGAAGAAAGAAATCACAATCGCCAGAATCATCACGCCAAATACCCAAACGATGCTCATCGGATTCGACGGGTCGAAGAACTGCACGCTGGTGAACAGCCCCGGCGATGCCATCGAATGGCTGGCAAGCCCGCCAAGACCGGCGACGCCACCGCAGATAAATCCGCTGATGAGACAGGCTATCAGCGGGCGTTTAAGGCGCAGCGCCACACCGTACAGTGCCGGTTCTGAAATCCCGGCAATGATTGCCGACGCCGCGGCGGCCAGGGCAGTCTGGCGCAGTTCGGGATTTTTGGTGCGCCACGCCACCGCCAGCGAGGAACCGCCGAGCGACAGATTTGCCCCAATTTCCGATGGCATCACCATGCCCTCTTTGCCGGTTTCGGCAATGGTCTGAATGATGGTTGGCGTAAACACGCGGTGCATGCCGGTCATCACCAGCAGCGGCCATGCCGCGCCCATGATGGCAACCGAGAGCCAGCCGAGATAGCTGTGGACGGTATACACCACCGCCGAAATGCCGGTGCCGATCCAGATGCCCAGCGGGCCGATAATCACAATCGCGATCGGTGCGGCAATCAGCATGATCAGCATCGGTTTGAGGAAGTTTTTAGTCACCACCGGCGTAATGCGATCGACCCATTTTTCGATGTAGGACAGCAGCCACGTCATGCACAGCGCAGGAATAACGGTGTAGGTATATTTCACCGCCGTAATGGAAATGCCGATGAACTCAACTTTTTGCCCCTGTGCAGCTTTGGCCATCAGATCGATAAATGCCGGATGCAGCAGTACCCCGGCGATCGCAATCGCCAGCGACATATTGGTTTTGAATTTGACCGCCGCCGAGGCCGCGACCATCACCGGCAGGAAGAAGAACGCGCCGTCACCGATGGTATTGAGGATCACCAGCGTTGATGCGCCCTTTTCGAAGACGCCGGTCATATCGAGCATCATTGCCAGCAGTTTGACCATTGAACCGCCGATGATCGCCGGGATCAGCGGGGACATAGTGCCGATCAGCGCGTCGAGAATGCCCGCGCCGATACGTCGTAACGTGAGTTTGCTTTTAACCGGCGCACCGCTGGCCCCAGAGAGCCCTTCCGGCAACAGTTTAAGGACTTCGGCGTAGGCGTGTGACACGTTATTGCCGACGATCACCTGACACTGTTGCTCATTGCGCACCACGCCCATCACACCGGTGATGGCTTTGAGTTTTTCGCCGTCAACCAGGGAGGCGTCGTTGAGAACAAAACGCAGACGCGTCATGCAGTGCGTAACCGCTGCGACGTTCCCTGCGCCGCCGATAGCACTGATAATCGACTGCGACATTGCTGCAAAATTCTTAGACATGAGGGTAACTCTCTCAGATTCATAGGGTTATGAACGATGCTGTTTGCGAAAAATTGGCCTTAACGCGTTTTTAAGTGTGTTTCTGAAACGATAGGTAACCGGTTACATACGAGAATGTGCAGATCTGACGGCGACTTCAATAAAAAGTGACAACCCTGTTTCATTTTTGTGATGACGATCTCCATGAGAAGGCATGGCATGGCGAAATCCGCGAAAATCCGCAGAAATGTGTAGAATGACGCAACATTTTTTCTCTTTCAGGTGTGCCTGATGTCGACAATGCAGGAAGTGGCGTCCAGAGCAGGCGTCTCCAAAGCCACGGTGTCCCGCGTGCTTTCCGGGAAAGGCTATGTGAGCCAGGAAACGAAAGATCAGGTGTTCAGGGCCATTGAAGAAACCGGCTATCGCCCGAATTTACTGGCGCGCAATCTGGCGACCAGTAAATCTATGTGTATCGGACTGGTGGTGACCAATACGCTGTACAACGGCAATTATTTCAGTGAGTTAATCTCACAGGCAGCCAAAAAACTGGATGCCAACGGGCGTCAACTGATCCTGGTGGATGGCAAAAACAGCGCCGCTGAAGAGCAGGAAGCGATTGAGTTTTTGCATGATTTACGCTGCGACGGGATCATTATTTATCCGCGCTTTTTATCGGTCGATGAAATGGATTTGATCATCGATAAATATAAAAAGCCGGTGATGGTGGTGAACCGTAAATTGAGAAAACATCAGAGCCACTGTATTTATTGTGATCATAAAGGATCGAGTTATCAGGCAACGCAGGCACTGATCGCACGCGGTCATCAGGATATTGCTTTTATAACCGGTTCGATGGATTCCCCGACGGCTATTGAACGCCTGTCTGGCTACAAAGACGCGTTAACCGCCGCCGGTCTGCCGGTGCGGGAATCCCTGATTGTGCAGGGGAAATGGTCTCCGGCCAGCGGGGCGGCCGCTGTCAGTGTTCTGCTGGGCGGAGATCACGCGTTCAGCGCCATCGTCGTCAGTAACGATGAAATGGCGATCGGCGCGATGAAGCAACTCAGCGACGCCGGAATTAAAGTGCCTGATGCGGTTTCGGTGATCGGGTTTGATAATATTCCGACCGCGCCGTTTTTAATTCCCGCGCTCTCCAGCGTAAAAGATCCGGTGAGTGATATGGTCAGTGAAGTGATAAATCAGATTATTTCGATGCTCGACGGCGGGTATTTATCAGAAAAGAATCCATTTACCTCTGACCTTATTTTGCGGGATTCGGTGGCTCACGGCCCTTTTTATTCCCACAATAAAAACCACGCCTGATCCGGTCAACGTACGCCTGGGTAAATAGCCGCACACCGTTGCGGCTTTGTCATTTTTGCACGCCGGTCCCCCTCTCTTCTTCCGCAGAAAATCCTTAAGCTTTTTGTGCCATCACATTAAAGCTCCTGAGGCAGTTGCCGATAACCATTACGCCTATTTAAATCCAAAAGTAGAATTTAACTTAAGGCCGATCTTTTTGCTAAAAATGCTTAATTTTAAGCACGTTAGAGGCAAAATTTGACGAACCAAAAATTATCTTATGCTAACGTTTCATCACACATCACAGCAAAAATGCGTCGGGAACAGACGCACTATTCAGCCGGACTCTGATTTGGGAGGACCCCGCACAGAGGCGGCCAGCTAGCAGGCAAATTAAAATGAACGAAGATTCTGACGTACTGTATCGGTTGCTGGTTCAACGCGTTGAAGATTACGCAATTTATATGCTGAAACCTGATGGCACCGTGGCGAACTGGAATGCCGGTGCGCAGCGAGCCAAAGGTTATGCGCCTGAGGAAGTGGTCGGGAAACATTTCTCCTGTTTTTACACTGAAGAAGATAAAAAAAATGGCTGGCCGCAGCACGGGCTGGAAACGGCGCGTGAAACCGGCCGTTATGAATCTGAAGGCTGGCGTCAGCGCAAAGATGGCTCGCGTTTTTGGGCGCACGTCATCATCGAAGCGCTGCGCGAAGCCGGTCAGATCATCGGGTTTGCCAAAATAACCCGTGACGTCACCGAGCGTCGTGAAAACGAACAGGCGCTGATGTACGCCAAAGATCTGGCCGAATCTAACAGCGAGCAGCTCTCCGCCCTCACCCAGTTTCTCAATACGGTGATCGCCAATATTCCATCGTCGGTAATCGTCGAAAATGCGGTATCGCGGGAGATCCTGCTGGTGAATCGTCAGGCCGAGCGTCTGCTGGGGATTTCGCGCAAAGAAATGCTCGGTAAGCGACCACAGGACTGCATGGGTGTTGGCCTGAGTTCCTTTATCAATAAGCAGTCGGACGAATGTCTGCGCGCCGAAGGCGTGCATAAAAGTGAGCAGCAGTTGCTGACCGCCATCGGTGACCGCACGCTGCAAACCACCAGTTCGGTGATCCGCGGGCACGATCCGCAAACCAGCTACGTAATGATGATTGCCGATGACGTGACGGATCAGCACGCGGCGCACGCGCGCATTCATCACATGGCGCATCACGACAATCTGACCAGCCTGCCCAATCGTATTCTGTTCAGTCAGCGACTGAGCGAAGCCTTGCAGCAAGACCGGTACACCCGCACGCATACCGCCACGCTGTGTCTGGATCTCGACAACTTCAAAAACGTCAACGATGCGCTCGGCCATCAGGTCGGCGACGAGTTGCTGCGCGCGATTGCCAAGCGTCTGCGCATGACGCTGCGTGATGACGATACCCTGGCGCGCATTGGCGGTGATGAGTTCGCCGTGGTGCTGCCGGGGCTGAAAGATATCGCCGCCGCGCATCAGATCTCAAAACGCCTGATCGAATCCGTGCGTCCGCCGGTGATGGTCGACGGCCATTCGCTGTCGGTCGGCCTGAGCATCGGCATTGCGCTGGCGGATTCACCGGATAACACGCCGGATCAGCTGCTGCGCTGCGCAGACATGGCGCTGTACGAGGCCAAACGCAACGGCCGCAACCGCTATGAAGATTTTCGCATTGAAATGGATGCTGCCGCGCGTAAACGCCGTGTGGTGGAACTGGATTTACGCGATGCAATCACCTGCAATCAGCTGCGCCTCTACTATCAGCCAATCACTGATGCCAAACATGATGCAGTGATCGGTTATGAAGCGCTGATGCGCTGGCACCATCCGCAAAACGGTTTGATCATGCCGATCGATTTCATTCCCATTGCCGAAGAAACAGGGTTGATCCACAGTCTGGGATCGTTCGCGCTGCACGAAGCCTGTCGCGAAGCGACCACCTGGGCGGGAAACCAGACCGTTGCGGTGAACCTCTCGCCGATCCAGTTCAAAAACAGCGGCCTGGTTTCCGTAGTTGAATCCGCACTGGCCGCGTCAGGGCTGGCACCGGAAAGGCTGGAAGTGGAAATCACCGAATCGGTATTACTCGATAACACGCTGGGCAACGTCGGCACGTTGCGTAAACTCAAGGCGCTCGGCGTGCGCATCGCGCTGGATGATTTTGGCACCGGCTATTCATCGCTGAGCTATCTGCGGTCGTTCCCGTTCGACAAAATCAAAATTGACCGGTCGTTTATCAATGATATGCAAGACAGCCCGGAAGCGCTGGCGATTATCCGCGCCATCACCGGTATGAGCCGCAGTCTGGCTATTCAGACCACCGCCGAAGGCGTGGAAACTGACGAGCAGTTCCGGCGTCTGAAAGAAGAAGGGTGTTCATTGTTTCAGGGGTATTTTTTTGGACGGCCTCAGCCCTCAGAATCCCGCCTGCTTGGCTTTGCACCTGTCTGATGTTATCCAGTAGACCAGAAATCGGTAAGACCCGATCGGGGAATAAAGGGGTGTTTTGCGGTTTACTTCAGGCGATTAGCCTTTCTTAAATCACGTACTGCTCCCTGATAAAACGAAAGAAGCCCGCTTAACGGTTTACGCTAAGCGGGCTTTTGGCGTTTAGAACCGCATCAGATCATGGGTAAGTTGAGCCCGTTGCGCTCTGCGCACGCTGCCGCCTGTTCATAGCCGGCATCGGCGTGACGCATTACGCCGGTCGCCGGATCGTTCCACAATACCCTTGCCAGACGGGCATCCGCTTCTTTTGTGCCATCCGCCACAATCACCATGCCCGCATGCTGTGAAAAGCCCATGCCGACGCCGCCGCCGTGATGCAGGCTGACCCAGGTCGCGCCGCCTGCGGTGTTAAGCAAAGCATTGAGCAGCGGCCAGTCGGAAACCGCGTCGGAACCGTCTTTCATCGCTTCAGTTTCACGGTTCGGCGAGGCAACGGAGCCTGTGTCCAGATGGTCGCGGCCAATCACTACCGGCGCTTTCAGCTCGCCGTTGCGCACCATTTCGTTGAACGCCAGCCCGGCGATGTGGCGCTCGCCCAGGCCCAGCCAGCAGATACGCGCCGGTAATCCCTGAAACGCAATACGCTCACGCGCCATGTCCAGCCAGTTGATCAGATTGGCGTTATCCGGGAACAGCTCTTTCAGTTTGGCGTCGGTTTTGTAGATATCTTCCGGGTCGCCGGACAGTGCCACCCAGCGGAACGGGCCTTTGCCTTCGCAGAAGAGCGGACGGATATACGCCGGAACAAACCCCGGGAAATCGAAGGCATTCGTCACGCCTTCATCTTTCGCCACCTGGCGGATATTGTTGCCGTAATCGACGGTCGGGATGCCCATGGCGTGGAAATCAAGCATCGCCAGCACGTGTTTGGCCATCGAGGCTTTGGCCGCTTTGATCACCGATTGCGGGTCAGACTGACGCGCCGTCTGCCATTGTTCTACGCTCCAGCCTTCCGGCAGATAGCCGTTCAGCGGGTCGTGCGCGGACGTCTGGTCGGTGACGATATCCGGGCGCAGGCCGCCTTCTTTGGCACGCGCCACCAGCTGCGGCATCAGTTCGGCCGCATTACCCAGCAGGCCAACGGAAATCGCTTTTTTCCCGGCGCAGGCTTTCTCGATCAACGCCAGCGCTTCATCAATGCTGTGGGCTTTATGGTCGAGATATCGGGTGCGTATACGAAAATCAATGCGCGACTCCTGACATTCAATCGCCAGCACACAGGCTCCGGCCAGCACTCCGGCCAGCGGCTGCGCGCCGCCCATGCCGCCCAGACCGGCGGTCAAAATCCACTTACCGCGCAGATCGCTGTTGTAATGCTGACGCCCCGCTTCGGCGAAGGTTTCGTATGTGCCCTGCACGATGCCCTGCGCACCGATGTAGATCCACGAACCGGCGGTCATCTGGCCGTACATCATCAGCCCAGCTTTATCCAGCTCGTGGAAATGTTCCCAGTTCGCCCAGTGCGGCACCAGATTGGAGTTGGCAATCAGCACCCGTGGTGCGTCGGTATGAGTGCGAAATACGCCGACCGGTTTGCCGGACTGCACCAGCAGCGTTTCGTCTTCGCGCAGCGCGCGCAGGCTGGTGAGAATGGCTTCAAACGCCGGCCAGTTGCGTGCCGCTTTGCCTATTCCGCCGTACACCACCAGATCGTTCGGGCGCTCGGCGACGTCCGGATCGAGATTGTTTTGCAGCATGCGGTATGCCGCTTCGATCAGCCAGTTCTGGCAACTGAGCTCTGTGCCGTGCGGGGCACGAACAACGCGTGCAACGGCAGTTTTTTGTGGAGCGTTCATTTTCGGTTCCTTTATCGGGTCAGGAGAATCAGGCAAAACTCGGCAACAGCGCTTCAACCGCCGCTGGCCAGCGTTCACGGGTGGCCCACAGGCGCATCATTTCAACGTCCGGTGCCATCAGGCGGTCATGTTCAAGGAACGGCACATCGGCACGGATGGCTTTCAGCTCGTTTTCCAGCACCCGCGAACTTTGCAGCGGACGGTGGAAATCAATACCCTGCGCGGCAGCCATCACCTCAATGCCCACCACGACGCTGGTGTTAAAGCACATGTCGCCCAGACGACGTGCGGCGTAGGTCGCCATCGAGACGTGATCTTCCTGATTAGCGGAGGTCGGCAGGCTGTCCACGCTGCCCGGATGCGCAAGGGATTTGTTCTCAGAGGCCAGCGCGGCGGCGGTCACCTGCGCAATCATAAAGCCGGAGTTGACCCCACCGTCGTTGACCAGGAACGGCGGCAGGCCGGAAAGCCCGGTATCGAGCAGCAATGCCATGCGCCGCTCGGAGATCGCGCCGATTTCGGCAATCGCCAGGGCGAGGATATCGGCGGCAAAGGCCACCGGTTCAGCATGGAAATTGCCACCGGAAATCACATCCCCGTTTTCGGCGAACACCAGTGGATTATCGGATGCCGCATTGGCTTCGATGCGTAAAATACGGGCAGCGTGATGAAGATTATCCAGACACGCGCCCATGACTTGCGGCACGCAGCGGATGGAATACGGATCCTGCACGCGGCCGCAGTTGGAATGTGACGTGACAATGTCACTGCCTGCCAGCAATTCTGTTACCGCCGCCGCCACGGCGATTTGCCCGACCTGACCGCGTGCCTGATGTATGCGCGCATCCAGCGGTTTTACTGACCCTTTAATAGCTTCCAGGGACAGCGCACCCGCCACCAAACCTGCCGCAAAAACGCGTTCCGCTTCAAACAATCCGGACAACGCCAGCGAAGTTGAGACCTGCGTGCCGTTGAGCAGCGCCAGCCCTTCTTTCGGCCCCAGCTCAAACGGCGCAAGCCCGACGGTTTTCAGCCCTTCTACCGCCGACACTTTCTCACCCTTAACCGTCACCTGACCTTCACCGATCAGCATCAGGGAAAGATGCGCCAGCGGTGCTAAATCGCCGGACGCGCCCACGGATCCTTTCTCAGGAATACATGGATAAACACCGGCGTTGAACAAGGCAATCAGCGCGTCGATCACTTCAATGCGGATACCGGAATGCCCGCGCGAGAGGCTCAGCACCTTGGTGGCCATCACCAGACGCACCACGTTATCCGCCAGATCCTTGCCAATGCCGACGCTGTGCGACAGCACCAGATTACGCTGCAATTCCGCCAGCCTTTCCGCCGGAATGCGCGTTTGCGCCAGCTTGCCGAAGCCGGTATTGATGCCGTAAACCACCTTGCCAGATTCGACGATGCGCGTGACCGTTTCCTGAGAAGCCTGAACGTCTGCCCGCGCGCTCTCTGCCAGCGCAAGGCGGACGTTACCCTGATAAATCTGGCGCAACGTCGGTAAATCAACCTGACCCGGTTGCAGAGGGCAAAGGGTTATTTCTGGTGATGAAGAAGCCATAATCTATTCCTGTATAGACAAGTTAAGCTAAACGAAAACCCGCACCAGAACACAGTCTGTCGGGCTGTTCTTCGCAACGATTAATCCGTAATGATTGAGGCCCAAAGCAGCAGGCCGTCAGGGTGTTCTGTGCTGACGATAACCGGGTTTATCTGCGCCGTTGCCGTCCAGTAAAATCCATCGCCCTGCCCGATTTGCGCGCCGTCCGGCAGATGCCAGTCACCGTTAAGGACGTAAATCACGCCGCCGTTTTCAGGTAAAACCGCCAGCGTATCGCGGGCGGCAATCACCCGTGCAAGGCAAGCACTACGGCGGGTCATGATGTTGAAATCGGTGGTCACGCCGCCGAGCAGCCGGGCGCTCACCGCCTGTTCGCCGCGAAAAGCAAAAGGTTCAGCCGCGCGGCTGAGGGAATGGCTGACGTCCGGTGCGGCCAGCAAATGAACGCCTGCACCGCTGAGTAACGTGATCGAACGGTCAATGCCGGGGAATAAGGAAAATGGGGCGTCCTGCGCGATGGTCGCGATGCTGGCACGCCAGTCAAAATCCGCGCTTCCTGCCGGAAAGCTGATGATTTCGCGGGTTTCGCCGCCGCCGTTACGCCACGGGCTGACCGGCAGGCTCGCAAAGCTGAATGGCTGCCAGCCGGTCATGCGTCACGCTCCGCCAGTTGGTTCAGCACCTTGAGGAAATCCGCCGCAGCGGTCTGTTGCTGTGTATGCTGACCTTCGACAATGCGCGCGATACCGCCGACATAGACATCGCGGATTTGCCCACTGTTACCGGCAAACAACCAGCGGTTAAGAATTTCGCTGTTTTTGGCCGCCGCCAGATAGGGATCGCTGCCGTCGAGTACCAGCCAGTCGGCGCGATAGCCCACGGCCAGCGTGCCGATCGCCGCACCGCATGCCTGCGCACCGCCCTGTAAGGCGTGGGAATAGAGCACGTCGCCGACGGAATGCTGGTTCTGATGCGGCAGCGTCAGGCGGTTGCGGCGCTGATCGCGCAGACGCTGACCGTATTCGAACCAGCGCAGCTCTTCCACTACGTTGAGCGAAATGTGGCTGTCGGAGCCAATGCCCCAGCGGCCGTTGTGAGCCAGGTATTCCACGCCGGGGAAAATGCCGTCGCCTAAGTTAGCTTCCGTCGTCGGACATAATCCCGCCACCGCACCGCTTTTCGCCATGCTGGCTAATTCAAAACGGTCGGTGTGCGTGGCGTGGATCAGGCACCAGCGGCTATCAATATCCAGATGGTCATACAGCCAGGTGACTGGCCGCTGTCCGCTCCAGCCGAGGCAATCGTTCACCTCTTTTTGCTGTTCGGCGATGTGGATGTGTACCGGGGAATTTTTGTCGCCCGCCGCCAGCACCTCACGCATTTGTGTCAGAGTCACGGCGCGCAGCGAGTGGAAGCACAGACCGGCGTTTTGCAACGGTTTGCCGCCAGTCTGCTGACGGATCGTATCCTGCTGTTGCAGGTAGCTGTCCACTTCCTGAATAAAGCGTCTTTGCCCGCCCTGCGCCGGTTGCGCGCCAAATCCGGCGTAGCTGTACAGCACCGGCAACAGTGTCAGGCCGATGCCCGCCTGCTCCGCCGCCGCGCTCAGCTGTGCGGTCATTTCGCCGCGATCGGCATAAGGCTTCCCGCTGAGGTCGTTATGCAGATAGTGGAATTCGGCAACCTGTGTATAGCCGCCTTTGAGCATTTCGATATACAGCTGGCGGGCGATGACGCCGGTCTGATCAGGCGTCAGGCGTTGCACCATGCGATACATCAGGTCGCGCCACGTCCAGAAGCTGTCCTGCGGATCTCCGGCGACTTCCGCCAGCCCGGCCATCACCCGCTGAAAAGCGTGCGAATGCAGATTCGGCATGCCCGGCACCACCGGTCCTGAAAGCGTGGTGCAGCCCTGCGGATGGCTACCCGGCGTCACCGCCGTCAGCATTCCGGCGGCGTCAACCTCCAGACGAACATCGTGCGCCCAGCCGTCGGCAAGTAAGGCGCGTGAAGCAAAATAAGCAGCCATGACATCGTTCCTGAATCAACATGGGGAAACATAAATGCAATTTTTGATAAACAAACGCTACTGTTTTAATCAACTTGTCTATACATATACATATGCCTGATTGCGCTGTAAACTTGCAACAGGAATTTTTTTGATTTTTGTTTCCCCCGTCCTCTTTTCGTTTGCCTGCCCGTGGTGGACACTACGGGGCTGTGAACGGAAAACAATTCAGCAAGATCAACGAGCGAGGTACGAGACATGTCGGAGCCGACACCACTTTTTCATTCTGGTGCAGCGCAACAGGGAGTGTCCCAGCAGACATTGTCCGAACTGGCGGCCGCAATGAGCGACACCCCCGCCCCTATTTATCAGCGTGTGAAACAGGCGATCGTCAGCCAGATCCGCGCGGGCGTATGGAAACCGCATCAGCGCGTACCTTCCGAGAGTGAGCTGACCAACGAGCTGGGCGTCAGCCGCATGACCATCAACCGCGCACTGCGTGAGCTGACCAGCGAAGGTTTTCTGATCCGCATGCAGGGCGTCGGCACCTTCGTGGCCGAAGCCAAGGCCTATACCCCGATGCTGGAAGTGCACAACATCGCCGATGAAATCGCCGCGCGCGGCCATCAGCACGACAGCAAAATTCTGCTGTGCGAAGCCCGGCTGGCGGATGCCGCACAGGCGCAGCAGATGGACGTCGCCCTCGGGCAAATCCTGTTTTATTCGCAAATCGTGCATTACGAAAATCATGTGCCGGTACAGATTGAAGAGCGTTTTGTGAATCCGGAAATGGCTCCCGATTATCTGGAAGAAGTGCTGAATAAGCAGTCGCCTTATACCTATCTGATGACCATCGCGCCGCTGACTGCCGGTGAGCATCGCGTGGAAGCCGTCAGCGCCAGCGACGAGCAGCGCGAACTGTTGCAGCTTAGCGAGCATGAGCCTTGTCTGCTGATCCACCGCCGTACCTGGAGCGGCAGCCGCGTGGTCACGTCGGCGCGGCTGATCTACGCCGGTTCCCGTTATCAGCTGTTCGGACGCTTCACCAGTCACGGTTGAGACGCTTTTCGCTTGCCGGTTTTCGGGTTATGCGCTAGGTTGACTTTAGTTGTCTATACAAGATCAACCTTGTCCGGAGCCCGTCATGCCCTTAACGCTGTCCACGCATTTCTCTTCTGAACCCTCCTCGCAATGTGACAGCGTCTGGCGCGGCGCCACGCTGGTCACCATGCGGGACGGGAAATACAACCTGATCGAAAACGGCGCGATTGCCGTCAGCGGCGGCCAGATCCTGTGGGTCGGCGCTGACGCTGACTGCCCGAATTACCCGAACGCCATCGAACATCAATTCGACGGCGGGATCATCACGCCGGGGCTGGTCGATTGCCACACGCATCTGGTATTTGGCGGGAATCGCAGCGCCGAATTTGAACAGCGGCTGAACGGCGTGAGTTACGCAGAGATTGCCGCAGCGGGCGGCGGCATTTTATCAACGGTCAACGCCACACGCGCCGCCAGCGAGGATGAACTGCTGGCGCAGGCGTTAGTCCGCCTGCAACCGCTGCTGGCCGAAGGCGTCACCTGCGTGGAGATTAAATCGGGCTACGGCCTGAGCGTGGAAAGCGAAATCAAAATGCTGCGGGTGATCCGCAGGCTTGGCCATATGCTGCCGGTCGAGGTGAAATCCACCTGCCTCGCCGCCCATGCGCTGCCGCCTGAATTCAAAGACCGGCCGGATGAATATATTCAGCTAATTTGTGACACCCTGCTGCCGGTGGTTGCACAGGAAAATCTCGCCGACGCCGTGGATGCCTTTTGTGAACACCTGGCGTTTTCGCCAGAGCAGGTGGAACGCGTCTTCAATGCCGCAAAATCGCTCGGCCTGCCGGTAAAACTTCACGCCGAACAACTCTCTTCCCTGCACGGCAGTGCGCTGGCCGCACGCCATCATGCCCTGTCTGCCGATCATCTGGAATACGCCACCGAAGACGATGCCAAAGCAATGGCCACCGGGGGTACCGTCGCGGTATTACTGCCCGGCGCCTACTATCTGCTGCGCGAAACGCAGCGCCCGCCGGTGGAATATTTTCGCACTCACGGCGTACCGATGGCGCTGGCCAGTGATGCCAATCCGGGAACCTCTCCGGCGCTTTCTCTGCGCTTAATGCTGAATATGGGCTGTACGCTGTTTCGACTGACGCCGGAAGAGGCGCTGGCCGGTGTGACCTGCCACGGCGCGCGGGCACTGGGTTTGCAGGATTCTCACGGCTCGCTGGAAGCGGGCAAGGTCGCCGATTTTATTCACTGGCCGCTGTCGCGCCCGGCTGAACTGGTTTACTGGCTGGGCGGACAGCTGCCCTGCACCGTTATTTTTCGTGGTCACCTGCGTGGAGAAGTTCGTTTATGAGCCTTTCAGCTAATTCTGTTATCGCCGAACCGCTACATTTCATCCGGGGAACCGCCCCGTTGCTGATCAGCATTCCGCACGCCGGAACGCACCTGACGCCGGAAGTCGCCAGCGGGCTGACCGATGCCGCGCTGCCGCTTTCTGACACCGACTGGCATATTCCGCAGTTGTATGATTTTGCCCGTGCGCTCGGGGCCAGCATTCTGGTCGGGCAATATTCCCGCTTTGTGATTGATCTCAATCGTCCGGCCGACGACACCCCGCTTTATGCCACTGCCACCACTGGCCTGTTCCCGGATACGTTATTTGATGGCCGCCCGACCTTCAGAGCCGGGATGGAGCCGACCGTGGCGCAGCGCCAGCAGTATCTGGCGCAAATCTGGCAGCCGTATCACCACACTATTGCGTCAGAACTGGCGAGGATGAAACAGGAGTTTGGCTACGCGCTGCTGTTTGATGCTCATTCTATTGCCTCACAAATCCCGCGTCTGTTCGATGGCAAACTGCCGGATCTGAATCTCGGCACCAACGGCGGCGCAAGCTGTTCGCCCGGTTTAAGCGGCGTGGTGGAAGGCGTTTGCCTGCAACAATCGCGCTTCAGCCACGTGCTGAACGGCCGTTTCAAAGGTGGCTACATTACCCGCGAATACGGTCAGCCGGATGTGCATCAGCACGCGGTTCAGCTGGAGCTGGCGCAGGTCAATTACATGGAAGAGATCGAACCGTTCGCCTATGACGACGCTAAAGCCACTGAATTACAGGGCGTTCTGAAACCGCTGCTGGCCGGGATGCTGGCGTGGGGCGAACAGCAATATAAGAAATAAAACAGTGTACGAATGATCCGGTGCAGGTTCCCCGCCTGCACCGCCAAATTTCTACATTCACTTTCTACCTTCACAAACCTGTCATGTCACCGTCACACATTCTCTTTAGGCTCAGCAGCACTAATAAGTCCCAAAGAGGATAGTACCGTCATGAACATTCCAGCTTTAAACGGCGGGGATGCGCCACCGCGCATTGCTTCGCCTCCCGCTATCGCAGTCCATCAGGTGTCCCATTTCTTCGGGAGCACACCGGTACTCAATCACGTCAATCTGACCGTGCCCAAAGGCACGATCCTCGCCCTGCTCGGCCCCTCGGGCTGCGGCAAAAGCACGCTGCTGAAAATGCTCGCTGGTTTACTGCACCCGGCCTCCGGGCAGTTAAGCTTCGACGGCGAAATCGTCGCCAGCGGCACCTTCAGTCTGCCACCGGAGCGGCGCAATCTCGGCATGGCCTTTCAGGATTACGCGCTGTGGCCGCACATGAGCGTGCGGCAGAACGTCGCGTTTCCGCTGCAAATGCGCGGAGTTCGTGGCGCACTTCAGCAGGAAAAAGTGATGGCTGCGCTAGATCGCGTCGGGCTGGCCGATTTCGCTTCACGACGCCCTTCCGAGCTTTCCGGTGGTCAGCAACAGCGCGTGGCACTGGCGCGGGCGATTGTCGCTGAGCCGCGCATTCTGCTGTTCGACGAACCGCTCTCCAATCTTGACCGCGATCTGCGCGAAAGCCTGTGTGAAGAGATGGCAACGCTTTTACGCCAGCTCGGCACCACGGCGGTGTACGTCACCCACGACCGGCACGAAGCCCGCGCACTGGCGCACCGTATTGCACGCATGGACCAGGGCGCGATCGCCAGTATTGACCTGAATGATGCTTCCGTTGTTTCCCCTTTTGTTGCTTAACCTCTGATGGAATTGACTCAATGACTCGCACACTTTTATCCCGAACCAAAACAGGCGTAATGACTGCAATGACTCTTTCTCTCGCAATGGCAGCGGGCAGCGCCCAGGCACTGACGCTTTACACCGCCGGGCCGGGTTCGCTGGCCAAAAAACTGGCGGCGGGCTATGAAAAACAGACCGGCGTAAAAGTCGATGTGTTTCAGGCCACCACCGGCAAAGTGATGGCGCGCCTCGAAGCCGAACAGGCCAATCCGCGCGCCGACGTGCTGATCTCAGCGTCATGGGATACCGCTACCGATCTCGAACAGCGCGGCTGGTTACTGGAATATCAGAGCCCGAACGCGGCGCAGGTTCCGGCGCAATTCAAGACGCCGTATTACGTGGCGCAGGGCATTTCCGCGCTGGGGATTGTGTGGAACACCAAAAGCGGAACGTCCGAGCCGAAAGACTGGGGCGACCTGACTAAACCGGAGTTCAAGGACAAAGTCACCACACCGGATCCCTCCCTGTCCGGCGCGTCGCTGGATCTGCTGATCGGGTTGCAGAATGCCCACGCGCAACAGGCATGGAAATTGTTTGACGACCTGAAAGCCAACGGCATGATCATTGCCGGGCCGAACGCGCAGGCGCTGACGCCGGTGTTACAGGGCGCGAAAGCGGCGGTATTTGGCGCGGTGGATTACGTCTCTTACGCGAGTATGCAGGACGGTGAATCCGTCAAAGTAATTTTCCCGCAGAGCGGCACCGTGATCGCCCCGCGCCCGATGATGATCCTCAAATCCAGCCAGCAGCAAAAAGAGGCTAAAGCCTTTATCGATTACGCACTGTCGCCAGAAGGCCAGAAGCTGGTGGCCGACGCATGGCTGATGCCAGCCCGTACCGATATTGATGCTAAACGTCCGCTGTTTAAATCCCTGAAACTGCTGCCGGAAGACCCAAAAGCGACCGCCTCGCGCAAAGACGTTCTCGATCGTTTCGCCAAACTCTTCGCCCAGCCGTAACCCCCCGACGGGCTGCGCACACCCGCTGCGTAGCCCGTTTCTGAGAACTGAATCATGAATAGAAACGCTTTTTTACCCGGCGTGACCGGTCTTGCGCTGCTGTTGCTGGTCGCCGTGCCGGTCAGCTTTGTGGTGCTGCAGGCGATTTTCCCGCATCTGGATTCCGGCCGCTATTCTGCGCCGTTCAGCGCCTTTTCCCGCGTCTTCGCCGAACCACAGATGCTGGCGCTGATCGCCACAACGTTAAAAGTCGGGCTGGGCGTGGCCTTGTGCAGCGCGCTGATCGGTATTCCGCTCGGCGCACTGCGCGGATTGTTCCGGCTGCCGGGCGCGGCGCTGTGGGACGTGCTGTTTCTGGTGCCATTTTTGCTGCCGCCGTATATCGCCGCGCTGTCCTGGATGCTGGCGTTGCAGACCAACGGCTATGTGCAGCAGTTGCTGCCGTGGCTGCATCTCAATGATTTTCTGTTTTCACTGCCGGGTATGATTGTGGTGATGACGCTGAATATTTTTCCGGTGGTCTATTTCGCGGTTTCGCGCAGCATGGCCGCCAGCGGCAGCCGGCTGGCGGATGTCGCGCGCATCCACGGCGCCGGTGCGTTTCAGGCTTTTATCCGCATTACGCTGCCCATGGCGTTACCGGCGATGGCGTCGAGTTTACTGCTGGCGTTCACGCTGTCGATTGAGGAATACGGCGTGCCCGGCGCGCTGGGCTCACGCAGCGGTATTCTGATGCTGACCACCGGCATCGAGCAGCGGCTGGCGGACTGGCCAATCGATTTGCCGGGCGCGGCGGTGCTTTCGCTGGTGCTGGTGGCGATGGCGTTGTGCGCCTACAGCGTTCAGCGCGCGGTGCTGGCGGGGAAAAATGTCGAAAGTATGACCGGCAAACCGGCGGACGTAACGCCAAAGCCGCTGTCCGGCTGGACGGTGCCGGTGCTGGCGCTGTTTTCGCTGGTGGCGCTGACCGCCGTCGCGCTGCCTCTGGCATCGATGCTGGTAACGGCGTTTTCCGGCACGCTGTCCGGCGGGCTGTCTTTTGCCAATCTCACCCTGCGGCACTTCGCGGCGCTGTTTGCCACCCACGGCGACGCGCTGGGTGCGCTTTCTACCAGCCTCAGTCTGGCGCTCGGTACAGCGCTGATTGCGGGGGCAACCGGCTTTCTGGCGTCGTGGCTGGTGGTGGCGAGGAAAATTCGTGGTGCGGCCGTGATCGACGGGCTTTCTCTGCTGCCCGCCGCATTGCCGGGGATTGTGGTCGGTGTCGGGCTGATTCTGGCGTGGAACCGCAGTTTCTGGCCGGTCACGCCGTATAACACCTGGGGGATTTTGTTGCTGGCCTATTGCTGCCTGCTGCTGCCCTATCCGGTACGCTACGTCAGCGCAGCGCTGAAACAGATTGGCGGTAATCTGGATGCTGCCGCCCGCGTTCACGGCGCAACGGCGGCGCAGACGTTGCGGCTGATCCTGCTGCCGCTGGTATTACCGAGTTTGCTGGCCTCAATGATGATGGTGTTTGCCGTCGCGTCGCGCGAACTGGTTACCTCCCTGCTGCTTTCTCCGGCGGGCGTGCAGACAGTGTCGGTCTTTGTCTGGCGTCAGTTTGAGCAGGGCTCGGTGGGCGACGGGATGGCGATGGCGTCGGTCGCAGTATTACTGAGCCTGACGCTGATGTTAGCCGCATTCAGGCTTTCGCAACGCCAGGCATGAATTAACTTTCGCGCTGAGGTGCTGCGTGCGGGCGGTCACCCGCCGGGATCAATAAACCGGCAGCGACCGCCAGCACGGAAATCACCGCCGACACCACAAATACCCAGTGCAGCGAGGCCGCCACGCTGTCGGTCAGCGCGCTGAGCTGGTCAGAGCCCATCGCGCTGCGGGTGGCTTTCTCCATCAACTTTTGCACCGGATCGGCAATCTCCGGCAAACGGTATTGCAGATTGAGATTGAGCGTCGCACCAAGCAGCGCAGTGCCGATGGCGGAACCCAGCATCCGCGTAAACAGCGTGGAAGCCGTGGCTATTCCACGGATAGCAGGGCCGACGCTGTTTTGCACGGAGACGATAAACGTGGTGTTACACAGCCCCATCCCCGCACCAATCGAAAACGCCGCCAGGCGCGCAATCCACAGGCCCGAGGTTGGTGAAAGCAGCAGTAACGCCAGACTGCCGCCGACCAGCAAAATCCCGCCAATCACCGCCGTAGCGCGGTAAGACGTCGCCTGCATCAGACGGCTGCTGAGCATACTCGCCAGCGGCCAGCCGATGGACATCAGCGCCAGCGTAGTGCCCGCCTCCAGCGGCGTGCCGCCGAGTACGCCCTGCACGTACGTCGGCAAAAATGCGCTGATCCCCATCATGGTCGCACCGATAATCAGGCCGCCGATGTTCCCGGCGATAATCACCTTGCTTTGCCACAGCTCCAGCGGGAACAGCGGCTCCGGCGTTTTGCGCTCCTGCCGGATAAGCAACAGCGCGCTGCACACCGCCAGCGCAATCAGCCCCAGCGCCCAGTAGCCGAGCACTTCGGCCTGTAACAGCGCCAGCAGCAATGCGGCAACTGAAAGCGTCAGATACCCGGTTCCCGCCAGATCCAGCTGATGTTGTTTACGCTGGCCGTCCGGCGGCAGGTATTTGATCAGAATGCCCATCGCCACCAGCCCGATGGGCACGTTGACCCAGAACACCACCGCCCAGTGAAAATGCGAAACGATAAACGCGCCCATCAGCGGGCCGACGATCGCCGAAACGCCCCACACGCTTGACAGATAACCTTGCGCTTTGGCGCGTTCCTGCGGGCCGTAAACGTTGGCGATTAGCGTGGTGGCAATCGGCGTGATTGCCCCGGCACCCAGCCCCTGCAAGGCGCGAAAACCGATCATCCAGCCGAGCGAAGGCGCAAAACCACACAGCACCGAGCCAATCAAAAACAGCGTGGTGCCGATGAAAAACATCTTCCGGCAACCGTACAAATCCGCCAGCCTGCCATACACGGGCACGGTGATCGCCTGGGTCAGCAGATAGACCGCAAATACCCAGCCCAGCAGCGAGAAACCGCCGAGATCGCCAATGATGGTCGGCATCGCGGTCGCGACAATCGTCACTTCCACGGCGGCCATAAACATCGACAACATGCAGGCGATGAGGATCAGCGGACGGTGAGCATTTTTAACGACGGGTGAGTGTTCAGATGAGTGCGTAACGGCCATGTTCTCTTTTTTCTTCAGATTGATGCATTAAAGCTAATCCTGAATTATAGACAAAAAAAACGGCTCCGGGCGAGGAAGCCAGAACCGTTTAACCGTTGTGGAACGTAGCGACGCGGCCAATCAGGCGCTGGTCAGCGTTTTCAGATTAAAACTGGAGAGATCGATAAACTTCGCCATATCGCGGCTTTCTGCCCGTGGCAGATACGGAATTTCACCGAGCAGAGGCGCGGAAATATTCGCGGTAAGCGCTTCGATAGTCTCCTGATAATGAGCAAGGCATGGATTAATTCGGTTTGCCACCCAGCCTAACAACGGTAATCCGTCAGCAATAATGGCCTGCGCGGTTAATAACGCGTGACTGACACAGCCTTCCTGAATACCGACAACCAGCACGACCGGCATATTTTGCTGGCGTACCCAGTCGGAATATAAAAGATGTGGAGTAATCAAGGTTCTCCAGCCGTCGCATCCTTCAACCACTACCGAATCTGCCTCTTCACGCATAAAATTGAGGCCGTCTGTCATTATTTCAAACACGTTTTTCGGTATTTCACTGGCATAAATATCTTCATCCGTTAATGCCAGTGGCGTTATTTTCTTAAAAGGATAAGCAATAGAAGATGACTGCTGAAGAGTTACCGCATCTTTATTTCGAACCCCGTCGGCCAACTCCTGGCTGCCAGTAGCGATAGGTTTATAGCCAAGAACGCAGCGATCCTGCGCGGCTAAAGCCTGAAGCAGGGCACGTGTGACAATGGTTTTACCTACACGGGCGTCCGTACCCGTGACGAAAAAGTGCGTTAACATGGAATTCAGGCTCCGGGATCTCTCCGTCTTATTGAAAGATAGTCTCCGGGAAAACACCGCCAGAGACAAAGTAACGACGGAAAGTCTAGGCGATGCGAGATGCGAGCAGTTTGCGTTAGCGCAATGTTTTGTTTACCAGCGCGAGAAAGCTTATTCGGATTTATTTTAAATCAGTCTTTAACGTTATAAAAAACTTAGCCTTGTAAGAGTTTTATCAGCAATGATCCGCTGTACAGCGCGTCTTTAACTAATGCCGCGCCAGGCATCGTTCCCTGATTATAAAATTGCGTGGATTCGAGTTTGATATTTTCACTATATGCGGGAAGGGATTGCTGTTGAATACAAGACATTATTGCCGGATGAAGAATATCCTGCGATAAATTAAGCGGTGAGCCGATCAGCACTTTTTCAGGATTGAACAGATTGACCATGATCGCCAACATCCGCCCGACGCTCTGCCCCACGCCGACGATGACGTCGCGTGCCAGCTGATCGCCACGGTTTGCCGCATCACACACCGCTTCGATGGTCAGCGTTACCCCGTGCAATAAACTTGCGGGGGCTGAAGCGGTCAGACGCTGACGCACCAGTTCGAGAATGCTGTCGGTACTGGCGACGGTCTCCAGACAGCCATGATTGCCGCAATAACAGCGTTTGCCATAAGGATCGACCTGCGTATGGCCGATTTCAACCACGCTGCTGCTGCCCGCGTGCAGAACGCGTCCGCTGGTAATAACACCTGCGCCAACGTTGTGATCGATAACAATCTGCACCACGTTTTTGCAGCCGCGCGATGCGCCGTACAAGGCTTCCGCCAGCGTCCACGCGCTGATGTCATGCTGCACGTACACCGGCAACCCCGTATGTGCGCAAAGAGTATCGCCGAGCGGCATATCGAACACATCGTGATAAAACGGCATGCGGTGAACGATGCCGCGCCGCGCGTCGATCATGCCCGGCAGGGTAATGGCGATGGCGGTCAGGCGTTCGAGTTTGCGCTGATGGCGGATAAAGAACTGATCGATTTCAAATATGATGCGCTGCATCAGCGACTGCGGAGCCTGTTCCGGCAGCGGCAACACTTCTTCCACCACCAGTTTGCTGCTCAGATCGCGTAACCCCAGCGTGATAGAGCCGAGGCTGATGCGGGCAGAAAGGTAGTGCCAGGCTTGCGTGTCGAGGGCTAAACCGATTGCCGGACGCCCGCGGCTGCCGGGATCCTGAAATTCCGTTTCCAGTACCAGGTGCGCCTGAATCAGTTCACGGACAATTTTGGTAATACTGGCAGGTGCCAGCTGGGCTTTTTTGGAAAGCTCAATGCGCGAAATAGGACCAAACTGATCTATCAGGCGATACACAGCACCGACGTTAGTTTGTTTGATTTGATCAATATGGCCGGGCTGCCCATCGGGGATCACTCAGGGAACTCCTGTTATTTTCGCGCTTCAAAATAAAGATTAGAGGCTATGGTGGGGTTTTTGCCATATGCCGTCAACTATTTGATTCGTTATGTGATTTAGTGCACACATTGCGCGAAAACACGTTCGGAATTGACTGGAAATTCAGCAGCTTTTGTCTTATGTCAAACACCGTCCTCTTTCATCATCAGATCTGTAAAGGCCTTGGTCGCCGCCGTCATTGGCCGTTCGGCGTGATTCACCAGCCAGAGTTCTGTGGTGCCTTGCATATCCCCGAAGCGTAAATATTTCACGCCGTCGACCTGAATGCGCAGATAGGACGCCGGTAAAATCGACACGCCCAGTCCGGCGGCGACCAGCCCGATAATGGTCAGCGGCTCACCCACTTCCTGCGTGATATAGGGCGTGATCCCCTGCGCTCTCAGCTGGTCGAGAATATCGTCGTACAGTGAGGTGCCGACATCTTTGGAAAAAAATACGAAAGGCTGATCGGCCAGATGCTGGAACGTCAGTTCACCGGCGGGCAAATCATTGAGCGGATTGTCTTTATGCACCACGGCAATCAGCGGCTCCGACCATATCCGCTGATGCGCCAGCTGCGGCGGCAGATCGCCGTTGCGCATAATCCCCAGATCCAGTTTGCCTTCCAGCAGCGGGTCGATCTGCTGCTTGCTGTTGAGCTGTTCAATGCGAATATTCACGTCGGGATAAGTTAAGCGGAAACGATGCAGAGTGCGGGAAACCCGGTGTAAAAACGGTGCCGAAGAGGTTAGCCCGAGCGTCAGATTGCCGGACTCACCGCGATGGATCCGCGCTGCCTGCTCTGATGCTTCTTCCACCCGCTGCAAAATCTGCCGCGCTTCATGCACAAACGCCACGCCCGCCTGCGTCAGCCGCACCGTCCGGTTACTGCGGTAAAACAGCGCCGCACCGACGTGGGCCTCCAGCGCCTGAATCTGCTGGCTCAACGGCGGCTGGGAGATGTGCAGCCGCTCGGCTGCCCGCCCGAAATGCAGCTCGTCAGCGACGGCGATAAAATAACGCAGGTGACGCAGTTCTATATGGCTCATCGCGCGGTGTTGGCTCCAATTGATACTTTAAACATATCGTTTTAGCGAAATTAATATATTAGACAATATAAATCTCAGGGTTAAAATTTTCATACATTTTCAAATATTTTTTATTATCACCCTCGCTAAGGATTGACAGTGAAAACCACTCAGCGGAAGCCCGCTGCACCATCCGGATCTCCCTTCGATAACAGTCTGGTCAATGACGACGAACTTAATCCTGACACCTCCGTCGCCCGCACTACTCCAAAATCGCCCTTTATCAAACGTGGTACTCCACAGTTTATCCGGGTGACACTCGCCCTGTTCTCTGCCGGGCTGGCGACGTTTGCATTGCTTTATTGCGTGCAGCCGATCCTGCCAGTGTTATCTCATGATTTCGGCGTGTCACCGGCGACCAGCAGCCTTTCGCTGTCGTTATCCACCGGGCTGATGGCCATCGGCCTGTTGTTTACCGGGCCGGTTTCGGATGCCGTCGGGCGTAAATCGGTGATGGTGGTAGCGTTGCTGCTCGCGGCAGGTTGTACGCTGGTATGTTCCTTTATGCAAAGCTGGGATGGCATTCTCGTCATGCGTGCCCTGATTGGCCTTTCGCTCAGCGGCGTAGCAGCGGTGGCGATGACCTATCTGAGCGAAGAAATTCACCCGAGCGTGGTGGCTTTCTCGATGGGGTTATACATCAGCGGCAACTCTATCGGCGGCATGAGCGGGCGACTGGTCAGCGGCGTGCTGACCGATTTCTTCTCATGGCGCATCGCGATTGCGGTAGTCGGCCTCTTCGCGCTGGCGGCGGCCATCATGTTCTGGCGCATCCTCCCGGCCTCCAAACACTTTCGCGCCAGCTCGCTGAAACCACGCAAACTGCTCATCAACTTTAAACTGCACTGGCGCGACAGCGGGCTGCCTTTGCTGTTCGTGGAAGGTTTTCTGCTGATGGGCAGCTTCGTGACGATGTTTAATTACATCGGCTATCGCCTGCTCGGGACGCCGTACAATATGAGTCAGGCCATCGTCGGGATTTTGTCAGTGGTGTACCTGATGGGCACCTACAGTTCGCCGAAAGCGGGCGTGCTGACCGGCGTTTATGGCCGGGGCCCGGTGCTAATCGGTGCAATCGCCATCATGCTGGCCGGTATTCTGCTCACTGCCTTTTCGCCGGTCTGGTTGATTTTCATTGGGATGATCCTGGTCACCGGCGGCTTCTTCGCCGCCCATTCCGTCGCCAGCGGCTGGATCGGCAGGCGCGCACGCCGTGCGAAAGGACAAGCCTCCTCACTGTATCTGTTCTGTTATTACGCGGGTTCGAGTGTGGCGGGTACGCTGGGCGGATTCTTCTGGCATGCGTACGGGTGGAATGGGATCACGGTGTTTATTAGTGTGATGCTGGTGGCAGGTGTAGGCGTAGGGGTCAGGTTGATGAGGCTGGCGGAGGCTAAACCGGCGTAATTTTTATTGGCCGGGCTGCTGTTTAAAATCAACGTCAATGTCAAAACCGTGGGTTGCCACCCACACTGGCCTTAAGGGGGCTTATCGCCGCCCCCTTAAGAATCCGCGGCTCTTTAAAACACGTGCCATGCAGACGGGCTATGTTTCAGCCACCACCGCTATTGCCGCAAAATCCCGCCGCGGCGCGGTACCCTCCGGTCGGGTTACAACCTGCGCAAAAAGGCGCGCGGTTTTCCACCTCTCCCTTCGGCGTGATTTTTGAAAGCGGCCAGAGCTTTTTAGGGCACAGCCTCACCGGCTCAGGATCATTTTAAAAACCAAACGCGCAGTTCAGATGTCTTGGATTTGTTTCTAAAAATGGCGAGATGGCGCGATCAAAAAATCCTGCTGAACGGAGCGGCTTCGAGACCGTAGGCTCGAAGACCGAGAGAAGGAACCGCGCAGCGGCAGGGTTTTGCGCCACACGCGGGAGTCAAAGAACACGTCCATCGTTCCAGCGGTAGCGCGTGTTTTAAAAAGACGCGGAGATTCCAAAGAGGGCCCGTCCTGGTCCTCTTTGGGCGGTTTCGACGCAGTGCGCTATGGGATCGCTGAGCGTCAGAAACCGAAATATCCTCGATCATTGTTTTAAAAATGTCACCATTCCCGAATGGTTTGAACCGCCCGGTGCCCGGTCATGGCACCAAATTTTCCCCTTGTTTCGCCAGCCGCCTCTGACTCCCTCCGTCAAACACCTGCACCCTTGCGGTATCAATTGTTATCCACACTCTGTCCCCCGGCGCGGCTCCCGATCTCACCATGCTGTAAACACTCAGCTTTTCGCCGCCCAGCGTCCCGTGAATAAGCTCGCTCAGACCGGTCGGTTCAATGAGGGTCACATCCAGAGGCAGCGCGCCCGGCGCGTCCCCGGAGCAGAGCACAATCGCCTCGGGACGAACGCCGTAAATGACTTTTGCATCGCTTTGCAGGCCGGTAATGGCCGGGTCCACCGGTAGCGTCAGGGTGGGAGTGATGCGCAGCTGCGGGGCGGAATCGCCCATCTCTATCGTGCCGTCGATAAAGTTCATCGAAGGTGAACCGATAAAACTGGCGACGAATTTATTAGCGGGCGTGTCGTAAAGCTCCAGCGGCGTGCCGACCTGTTGGATCAGGCCGTGATTGAGTACCACGATACGATCGGCAAGCGTCATGGCTTCGACCTGATCGTGGGTCACGTAAACAATGGTGTTGCGCATTCTTTGATGCAGACTTTTAATTTCAATGCGCATCTGGCCGCGCAGCTGGGCGTCGAGATTGGAGAGCGGTTCGTCGAACAGGAACACCTGCGGTTCGCGCACAATCGCCCTGCCCATCGCCACGCGCTGGCGCTGCCCGCCGGAAAGCTCTTTCGGGCGGCGATGCAATAACGCGGTCAGGCCGAGAATGTCGGCAGCTTTATTCACGGCGGCGTCGATTTCTGCTTTCGGGCGCTTTTGCACTTCCAGGCTGAACCCCATGTTGCGTGCCACTGTCATGTGCGGATAGAGCGCGTAGCTCTGGAACACCATCGAGATATCCCGGTCTTTCGGCGCAACCTGATTCATCAGCCGCGTGCCGATGTGGATGTCCCCCGCCGTCGCCAGTTCCAGCCCGGCGATGGTGCGCAGTAAAGTGGATTTGCCGCAGCCGGACGGGCCGACCAGCACCACGAACTCACCGTCTTTGATCGTCAGGTTAATGTGCCGCAGCACTTCGACATTGTCGTAACGTTTTTGGAGATCGGAAATCGTAATCTGAGCCATAAAATTATCCTTTTACCGCACCGGCAGTCAGCCCCTGAACCAGGTAGCGCTGAATGAACGCAAAGAACAGACAAGCAGGGATCAGCGCCAGCACTGCCGCCGCCATCATGTCGCCCCAGGAAACCGCAAACTTCGACACAAAACTCAGCAACCCCACCGGGAAGGTCATCACGTCATTTTTGTTGATTAACATCAGCGAGAACAACAGTTCGCTCCACGCCGCGGTAAACACAAATCCCAGCGTGGCGGCCATGCCCGGCAAGGTCAGCGGGATGATGACTTTACGCAGCGCCATAAAACGGCTGCACCCTTCCAGCATTGCTGACTCTTCGAGATCTTTAGGAATGCTGTCGAAAAATGACTGCATCAGAAAGGTCGCGAAAGGCACGTTAAAAGCGGTGTAGATGAGAATTAATCCCAGCAGACTGTTGGTCAGCCCGAGCGGTGCCATTACTTTGTAAATCGGCGCGAGGATCATCACCAGCGGGAACATCTGGGTGAACAGCAACAGCGCGGCCATCACCGTTTTGCCTTTAAAGCTGAAGCGGGAAAAAGCAAAGCCCGCACCGGCGGCAATCACCGTGGTCAGAAACGCCGTGCCGAATGAAACAATCAGGCTGTTGAAGAAATACAGCGGAAACTGGCTTTCGGTAAACACGCGCTGAAAATGCACCAGCGTCATCTCCCCCGGCCACATCTTCACGCCTTCGCTGTAGAGCAGTTTGTCCGGGGTGATCGAAATTTTGATCAGCCAGTAAATCGGAAACAGCGAGAAAATCAGATAACACAGGATCCCCAGCCGGTGGCCGCCTTTGCGCAGCCAGAGTCCTAATGACAATGCATTCATATGGCGCTCCTTTATTTCAGTAACTGATGGCGGATGCGCAGAAGAACCAGCGCGTAAAGCGTCATCAGCACCAGCAGGAAAACCGCCATCGCCGAGGCATAGCCAAAGTCGAGTTTGCGGTAGGTGGTAGTGAAAATGAAACTTGAGAGAATGGATGTCGAATTCGCCGGACCACCGTCGGTCATCACCACAATCAGGTCAGCGAAATTGGCGATCCAGATGGTGCGCAGCATCACCGTGATGGCAATCATCGGTGCCAGAAACGGCAGCGTCACTTTGCAAAACTGCTGCCAGCCGGACGCTCCGTCCATCGCCGCCGCTTCGTATAAATCTTTCGGGATCGACTGCAACGCCGCCAGCAAAGTTATCGCAAAGAACGGAATGCCGAACCAGACGTTGGCCACCACCGGCCCGTACAGCGCCAGTTGCGGATCGGACAGAATGTTGTACGGCTCGGAAATAATGTGCAGATCGGTCAGCCAGTACGGCAGCACGCCGATCACCGGGTTGAGCAACCACGCCCAGGTCAGGCCGGAGAGAAACGCCGGAACTGCCCACGGCAGAAAAACCAGCGCCTGTACCCAGCCGCGTCCGGCAAATTCGCGGTTAAGCAGCAACGCCAGCCCGAGACCGAGCGCGAATTGCAGGACTAAGGACGTCAGTGTCCAGTTGAAGGTGTGACGCAGCGCAGCGTAGAAATGCCGGTCGTCAAACATGGTGCGAAAATTATCCAAACCGACCCAGCCGGTGTCGGAAGGGTTAAGCAGCTGAATGTTCTGGAATGCATAGGAAATGCCGATCGCCATCGGGACAAAAATAAACAGCGCGATCAGCACCAGCGTCGGGCTGAGGTAAACCCAGGGTTCCAGCAGCGCCCGCAAACGGGGAAAGCGCGGCGCGGCAGCGGTGTCTGGTGGTGAAACTTCCAACATCATGACGCGTCTCCAACAAAGGGGAATTTGCGCTCCGGCAGCAGTTGCCGGAGCCGTTGAACCTTACTTCTGCGCGGCCAGCCACGCTTTCTGTTCTTTCGTCAGGTACTTCGCCCAGTCTTTCACCATGCTTTCGGTGTCGTTCTGCCCGAGCAGCGTTTCCTGCGAACTGTCTTTAACGATGACCGAGTTGAAATAGCCCCAGCCTTTGAGGTGCGTCGGCATGGTCAGCGGGATGTAATCCGGGCTATTCAGCTCGGCAAACCAGCCAGCAAACTGCGGCGCGTGGTAATAGGCGTCCTGCTCCGCGCCCTTATAAATCGGCAACGTGCCAACAAATTTCGACCACGTCAGGTTGTTTTCTTTGTTACTGAGAAACGAGATCAGGTCCCAGCTTTGATCCTGATTTTTGCTTTGTTTGAACATCGACCAACCGGTGTAACCGATGGTCGGATAAGCTTTGCCGTTCGGTCCGAGCGGCATCGGCGCGACTGAGAAGTCATCCGGATTCATGCTGTTTTTGATGGCAATCAAGGCATCGGGATCCTGATCGAGCATTGCGCACTTGCCGGAGTAGAAGCTGGAGACGATTTCATTGAAGCCCCAGTTGACGCTGTCTTTCGGTGCATAACCTTTCTGATACATATCCACCAGGAACTGCGCACCTTTAATGGCGCCCGGTTGTGTCAGGGTGCTGTTACCCTCTTTATCGAAGAACTCCGGCGAACCGTTCATCGCCGCCATAAACATCATCCAGGCGTTGGTGCCACCCACGCCGCCGCGCATACAGTAGCCGCTGATGCCGTTGCCGAGCGCGCTGATTTTCTTCGCATCGGCCATAAATTCCTCCATCGTTTTCGGCGGTTCGGTTAGTCCCGCCTGCCCGAAGAGTTTCTTGTTCCAGAACATCGCCCGCAGGTAGAAACCATAAGGAACCATCGTCGCCGTGCCGCCGGAAGAGCGCGCCATGGTCAGCGTTTTGTCGGTTAAGTCTGGCGTGCCGTTCCAGCTTTTCAGACGCGGTTCAAGATCCGCCAGCATGCCGTTACTGGCGTAAAGCCCCTGCCAGGTGTCCGGCATTTCCACCACGTCCGGGTATTGTCCGCTCTGGATCATGGTGCCCAGTTTTTCAAACGCCTGCCCCCACGGCAGCGACACCACTTCAATCTCAACCCCCGGGTGTTGCGCTTTGTAGGCGGTGAGCATTTTTTGCAGCATTTCGGTACGCGCCGGGCTGGTGATCACTTCCACCAGCGTCAGTTTGGTCGCGGCAAAGCTGGCGCTGGAACACAGGCTGACGCTGAAAGCCAGCAGGCTGAGCAGATGACGTTTCGGGTGTCGCATAATCTTGATTCTCCACGGAGCTAAAGGTCGGATCACAGGAACAGTCTTTGAGAAAAATCTTCAGAAACAGGCGCTTTCGATGGCGTTTTTTAGGTCGCGCCACAAATCCTCGGTATCTTCCAGGCCGATGGAAATGCGGATCACCCGTGGCGATACGCCGAAATCAATTGCCGAATTGAATTCACCCGCCTGATTCAGCACGGAGACCGCCGGCATCACCAGGCTTTCGAAACCGCCCCAGCTGACGCCCATGCGGAATAACTTCAGCGCGTTGCAGAAAGCAGGAATGTCGATGCCGTCGCCAAGCTCGAATGAAAACAGGCCGCTGTAACCGGTCAGGGTTGACGTGGGCAGCGGATCTAAACCGGGATGATTGACTTTCGTGATGCGCGAATAACCTTGCAGGCGGTGCGCCAGCTGGAGTGCGCTTTCATGATGCTGACGCATCCGCAGCGGCAACGTGCGCAGGCCGCGCAGCAGCAACCAGGCTTCATTAGCAGAAAGTTTGCCCCCCAGAAACGGGCTGATATGACGGCTGATGGCACTGATGCGTTCAGCGCTGGAGATGACCAGTCCGGCCACCACGTCGCTGTGTCCGCTGATGTATTTGGACGCGGAGTGGATCACCAGATCGATGCCCGCCGCCAGCGGTTTCTGGAAAATCGGCGATGCCCAGCTGTTGTCGATCATCGTCACCACGCCGTATTTTTTTGCTAATTCCGCAATCGCCCGCAGGTTCTGTTCGCCCATCACCCAGCTGTTCGGGCTTTCGAGATACAGCAGCTTCGCGCCCTGCAATGCTTCTTCCAGAACGGCCAGCGAACTGCCGTCGACGAACTGAGATTCAATCTGAAAACGGGTGCAGAACCCGCGCAGGAAGCGGTAGGTATCCGGGTAAACGTGATTGACGCACACCACTTTGTCGCCGGGACCGGCTACGCTGAGAATAGCGTTACTGATTGCCGCCATCCCGCTGCCAAACGCCAGACAGGCTTCGCCGCCTTCCAGCTGCGCCACCTTTTTCTGCAATTCCACTACCGTCGGGTTATCGACGCGGGAATAGAGTGCGTGGTCGCTGTCGCCACGAAAACGGGCAATCATGCTGTCATAATCGGTGAAGCTGAAAAGTGACGACTGGTAAATCGGCGGCGAAATCGCACCGCGATCGTGGCGTGCGTCGTGAACTAAACGGGTACTTTCCGACAACTCATCGTGCTGGCTTTTATCATCTTGCTGCATTGATCACTTCCTTCATGTCGCGTTCAGTTATGTTCAGAATGTCGTTGCTCAGCCTGCGCGCGGTTTCAGGTTCGCGACGCGCGATGGCTTCAAATAGGGTGCGGTGCAGCGGGAATGAGTCGCTGAATAACGCCTGTTCAGGCGGCGATTCGAAAAAGGCGTGCAGCAGGTCGTAGATACCGCCAACCATCTGTAACAGCAGCGGATTATGCGCGGCGGTGTAGATTGCGGCGTGAAACTGCCAGTCCTCTGCCCCGGCAGAACCGACGCTCAGGTGGACTTTTTCCATCACATCCAGCTTGTGTTCGATGAACAGCAAATCGCTCTCCGTGGCGCGCACCGCCGCCAGCGCCGAGGCTTCGCATTCGATGATCCGGCGCACTTCCAGCGCGTGCAGCATGGTGGCGGAATCATTTTTGAAGCGAAGCGACAGAAAGCTGTCGTTGGCAGTGACTTCCGATTGCAGGAACGTCCCGCTGCCCTTTTTACGCAGGATAATCCCCAGCGCTTCCCAGCGTTTCAGCGCCTCACGCACCGTGTTGCGGCTAACCGCCAGCCCTTCGGCCAGCACGCGCTCAGGCGGTAACTTCTCCCCCACGCGGGTGCCGGACTGCGCCACATAACGGGTCAGCGCATCAAGCACCAGCGTGTCACTCTGCTGTGGCGCGATCGGGTGCAATAAATTCAGTTCACCGTGCATCTGTGTCTCCGCGCATCTGCCAAAATTGGCCCAACAACTCAACCTGTGGACCACTTTGCAATTTGTCTGCCAGTTTTACGCACAGAATTCAACCGCATGATTTAATAGCCTAATGTTTATTTTTCATTCAAAACGGACGCAAAGGAAAAGATCGCCGTGGTGCAATTTGCAGGTGAAGTGGACAGGAAACGTGCAGGCGTTGTTCCGGCATGGCGCAATCCGCCAATGGAAATGAGAGGTCAGGTCGATTGACGCGCATCGGCGCAAATGATAATTGTTATCATGTGAATTCATTTTGTCAGGCAGGTTGTTATGTCATCGAATACTGAGTCAGCCGCAGCGTCATGTTGCATTGTGGGCGGCGGCCCGGCCGGTTTAATGCTGGGCTATTTGCTGGCGCGTAAGGGTATTGACGTGACGGTGCTGGAAAAACATCGGGATTTCCTGCGTGATTTTCGCGGCGACACCATTCACCCTTCGACGCTGGACATTATCTGGCAGCTCGGCTTTCTCGATGAATTTCTTAAATTGCCGCACCAGCGCGCCGAAAAGCTCTACGGCGAAATCAACGGCAAGGAAACCACGCTGGCGGATTTCAGCCATCTGCCGACGCAGTGCAAATTCATTGCGTTTATGCCGCAGTGGGATTTTCTGAACTTCATTGCCGGTAAAGCCGCCGTGCTGCCCAATTTCCGTCTGATCCACAACGCACAGGTCCTGTCCTTGCAGGAAGACCACGGCAAGGTCACCGGTGTGCTGGCTGAAGTCGATGGCGAACAACAGCCTTTTCATGCAGATCTGGTGGTCGGCTGCGACGGGCGTAATTCGGTTGTACGTGAAAAAGCTGGTATGGAAATCCGCCGCTTCGGCGCACCGCGCGACGTGCTGTGGCTGAAAATCAACAAGCGCCCGGACGACCCTGAATGGTCGATGGGGCATCGCGGGCCGAAGAAAAATTTCATCATGATCGACCGTGGCGATTACTGGCAGTGCGGCTACTCGATCGCGAAGGACAGCCTCGACGCCCTCAGGGCGCAGGGCATTCCGCCATTTCTCGATTTGCTGGCCGAAGTCTCGCCCTTCGATCGCGGGCGTTTGCAGGAAGATATCGCCAGCTGGGACGACGTGCGCCTGCTGGTGATCCGCATTGACCGCCTGAAAGAATGGGCAAAGCCTGGCCTGCTGTGCATCGGCGATGCGGCGCATGCGATGTCACCGATTGGCGGCGTGGGTGTAAATCTGGCGATTCAGGACGCGGTGGCGACAGCCAATATTATTACGCAGCCGCTGATATCCGGGACGCTGACGTTGCGGCATCTGCAACGCATCCAGCGCCGCCGGACGTTTCCGACGTGGGCGACACAATCGTTGCAGATTATGATCAGTCGTGCCGGACAGAAGAAAAGAACCAAACCCCCATCCCGGATGGAGGCGTGGCTGCGCGGGCGGAAATTTATCCCGTTCTTGTTTGGGAGGCTGATAGGCGTTGGGTTTTATCGGGAAATCCCGAAGCTTTGAGATTGTGCAGAGGCCGCTGAAATGTGGCTTTTAAAACAACTTCAAGGTCAACACCGTGGGCGTCTGCCCACACCGACTTGGGGGCGGCATATCGCCGCCACCCCCCAAGACCCCCGGGCTCTTTAGAACACGCGCAGTCGCCAGAACGATGGCCGTGTTCTGTGGCTCCCGCGTTTGGCGCAAAACCCTGCCACTTCGCGGTGCCCTCTCTCGGTCCTGAAGCCCCAGGTCTTCAGGCCGCTCCGTTCGGCAGGATTTTTTGATCGCGCCATCTCACCATTTTTTAAAAAACAAAAACGTATTTGGTTTTTTGAAATGATCCGAGCCGGTGAAGTTGTGACCTAAAAGCTTCTGGCCGCTTTCAAAAATCACGCCGTAGGGAGAGGTGGAAAACCGCGCGTCTTTTTCGCGGGTTGTAACCCGACCGGAGGGAACCGCGCAGCGGCGGGATTTTGCGGCAATAGCGGGAGTTTCTGAAACATAGCCGGGATGCAGGGCACGTTTTTTGATAACGCGGGAGTCCAGAGGGCGCGCGTTTACGCGTCCTTTGGGCCGGTTTGGGCGGCAGCACAAGGTCTTGACCTAAAAATCGATTTAAAAGCCGCCCCCCGTTATGTCAGCCTCGCATCACATTTCCCAAATCCCCTCCCCGTTTCAACCCCAATCATTGATGGGCGTCATAACACGCACCGCATTTATTGTTCACAGTGCCCGCCTTTGTCCAAATTTAATCTCCGGGGAGTCAACGTATGTGGGAATTGCTGATCGGGCTGGTGGTCGCCGTGTTTGTCGGGCGATACATCATCAAAGGATATTCACCAACTGGCGTGCTGATGGTGGGCGGGCTGTTGCTGCTGGTAATAAGTGCGCTGATGGGCCACAGCGTGCTGCCGGAAGGTGCGAAAAGCACCGGCTGGAATACCACGGATATCGTCGAGTACGTCAAAATTCTGCTGATGAGCCGGGGTGGCGATCTCGGAATGATGATCATGATGCTGTGCGGTTTCGCGGCTTACATGACGCATATCGGCGCGAACGACGTGGTGGTCAGACTGGCGTCCCGCCCGCTCAAGATGATCAATTCCCCGTATATCCTGATGGTCGCCGCCTATATCCTGGCGTGCCTGATGTCACTGGCCGTCTCCTCAGCGACCGGACTGGGCGTGCTGCTGATGGCAACACTGTTCCCGATTATGGTCAACGTCGGCATCAGCCGTGGTGCGGCAGCGGCGATTTGTGCGTCGCCTGCGGCGATCATTCTTTCTCCAACCTCCGGCGACGTGGTGCTGGCGGCGCAGGCGGCGAACATGCCGCTGGTAGATTTCGCGTTTAAAGTCACCCTGCCGATTTCTATCGCCGCCATTGTGGCGATGGCCGTCGCCCACTTCTTTTGGCAGCGTTATCTGGATAAACGCGATACCTCTGAACTGGTGGGTGCCGTGGATTCGAATAAAGATGACGTTGTGGAAACCAACGCGCCCGCGTTTTACGCCATTCTTCCCTTCACTCCCATCATCGGTGTGCTGATATTCGACGGCAAATGGGGACCGAATCTGCACATCATCACCATTCTGGTGATTTGTATGTTGCTTACCGCACTGATTGAAACCGTGCGCAACCGCAGCGGAAAAATCGTGTTCGCCGGTCTGGACGTCGCTTATCGCGGCATGGCGGATGCCTTCGCCAACGTGGTGATGTTACTGGTCGCGGCGGGCGTGTTCGCGCAAGGGCTGAGCACCGTCGGGTTCATAAGCAGCCTGATCGGGCTGGCGCAGAACTTCGGTTCCGGCAGCATTATCATGATGCTGGTTCTGGTTACGATCACCGTGCTGGCCGCCATGACCACCGGTTCAGGTAACGCCTCCTTCTATGCCTTCGTCGAACTTATCCCGAAACTGGCGGCGAAAATGGGCATTAATCCGGAGTATCTGGTCATCCCGATGCTTCAGGCCTCTAACCTCGGACGCACGATTTCCCCGGTCTCGGGTGTGATCGTCGCCGTCGCCGGTATGGCTAAAATCTCCCCGTTTGAAGTGGTCAAACGCACTTCCGTGCCGGTTCTGGTTGGTCTGGTTGTGGTGATCGTCGCAACGGAAATTCTGGTCCCTGTGCGTTAATCTGCCATTCATTGCAAATCCCCTTCAAAAACGAAGGGGATATTGATCACATAAATACGATAACGAGAAATTATCTCTCAGGTTAAGCTACTGCGCCTTGAAGATGGGGAAAAGCTCCCCGTACTGTCCGGGTGGAAAACCCGCGTAATAAAGGTTTTTTATGTCGAATATTCCGGGCTACAAACGTATTGGCGGATGGCTACTGGCCCCGATGGCGTATCTGATTGTGACGCTGATGAGCGTCGTATTAATGCTGGCGTTGTTTTCCATGGCATTATTTATGCCGGAATCGCGGGATTATTTACTGACCAATTCGCAGGCATTTACCCTGCAATGGTATTTCTCCGTAGTGACCACATTGGCGATGGGGTTATTTACCGTCACTGTACTGTGGCAATTCTGCAAGCGCGCCAAAGCGTTGCCGAAAATGTATATTATCTGGTTGCTGTGTACCGTATTGCTGGCGGTAAAAGCCTTTGCTTTCTCGCCGGTTACCGACGATCTGGCTGTTCGTAACTTATTGTTACCGTTATTAGCCGCTGCGGTGTTTGTGCCTTATTTCAAGCGCTCACTGCGGGTGAAAGAAACCTTCACGGAATAACCCTGAAGTTTTAATGTTTATTATGTCCGGGCTATTGTCATGACCTCATACTTATTACTGTTTGTTGGCACCATGCTGGTGAATAACTTCGTTCTGGTGAAGTTTCTTGGCCTGTGCCCTTTTATGGGCGTTTCCAAGAAGCTCGAATCGGCTATCGGCATGGGGCTGGCGACCACGTTCGTCATCACCCTGTCGAATATCTGCTCGTGGATGGTCAACACCTTCATCCTGATGCCGCTGGAGCTGGTCTATCTGCGCACGATGGCGTTCATTCTGGTCATCGCAGTAGTAGTGCAGTTCACTGAAATGGTGGTGCGCAAAACCAGCCCGTCACTGTATCGCCTGCTGGGCATCTTTCTGCCGCTCATCACCACCAACTGCGCCGTACTCGGCGTGGCGCTTTTGAACATCAACCAGCAGTTCGGCTTTATGGAATCTGCGCTGTACGGCTTTGCCGCCTCGCTTGGCTTCTCGCTGGTCATGGTGCTCTTTGCCGCCATCCGTGAGCGTCTGGTCGTCGCTGACGTCCCTGCGCCGTTCAAAGGATCTTCCATTGCGCTGGTCACCGCAGGTCTGATGTCGCTGGCCTTTATGGGCTTCACCGGTCTGGTGAAATTCTGATGTTTGAATTATGGGTAGCGATTGCCGCGCTGACCGCTCTGGCACTGGTTTTTGGCCTGCTGCTGGGCTACGCATCGCGCCGTTTTGCCGTGGAAGGCAACCCGGTGGTCGATCAGATTGACGATATCCTGCCGCAAAGCCAGTGCGCGCAATGCGGCTATCCCGGCTGTAAACCTTACGCCGAAGCCGTGGCCAATGGCGACAACATCAATAAATGCGTGCCGGGCGGCGAAGCGGTCATGCTAAAACTCGCCACGCTGCTCAACGTTGAGCCGCAGCCGATGGGCGAAGACGCCGCCGCGGCCGCACCGGTTCGCCGCGTGGCCTACATCGACGAAAGTAACTGCATCGGTTGCACTAAGTGCATTCAGGCCTGCCCGGTCGATGCCATCGTGGGTGCCACTCGCGCCGTGCATACCGTAGTGACCGATTTATGTACTGGCTGTGATTTGTGCGTCGCGCCGTGCCCGACCGACTGCATCGAAATGCTGCCGATCAAAACCACCACCGCAAACTGGAAGTGGGATATGCAATCCATTCCGGTTCAGGTCATCCATGCGGAGTAACATGTTTAATCTGTTTGCCGCGCTCAAAAAAGACAAAATCTGGGACTTCGACGGCGGGATCCATCCGCCGGAAATGAAGACTCAGTCGAGCCACGTTCCGCTGCGCAACGTGCCGCTGCCTGAGCGCTTTATCATCCCTCTTCAGCAACATCTTGGCCCTGAGGGCGAGCTGTGCGTGCAGGCTGGCGACCGTGTTCTGAAAGGTCAGCCGCTGACCACAGGCCGTGGCCGTACGGTACCGGTGCATTCTCCGACCTCAGGCGTGATCACTGCCATCGAGCCGCACATCACCGCGCACCCTTCCGGGCTGAAAGAGCAATGCGTGCTGATCGACGCCGACGGCCAGGACACCTGGTGCGAACGCGAATTGATTGCCGACTATCGCAAACTTTCCGCCGATGAGCTGAATCAGCGCATCAGTCAGGCCGGTATTGCCGGTCTCGGCGGCGCGGGCTTCCCGACCGCCAGCAAACTCTCGGGCGGGCTGACCTCTACCCGCACGCTTATTCTCAATGCCGCCGAGTGCGAACCTTACATCACCGCCGATGACCGGCTGATGCAGGAGCATGCAGATCAGATCCTCGAAGGCACCCGCATTCTGTGCCATATGCTGCATCCGGAACGCGTGATGATCGGCATTGAAGACAATAAGCCTGACGCCATTGCTGCATTTAAAGCCGCCATCAAAGCCAGCATGGAGCGTGATCTGGCCGCTGGCGTGCGGTTCGAATTGCGCGTGGTACCGACCAAATACCCGTCCGGCGGCGCCAAACAGCTGACCAAAATTCTGACCGGACTCGAGGTGCCTAAAGGCCATCACTCGTCGTCCATCGGCGTGCTGATGCAAAACGTCGGGACGGTGTATGCCATCAAACGCGCAATCATCGATGGCGAACCGCTGATCGAACGCGTGGTGACGCTGACCGGCGAAGCGATGGCGAAACCGGGCAACGTCTGGGCGCGTCTTGGCACACCGGTGGCGCACCTGATGCAGGAAGGCGCATTGCAGCCGCAGGGCGACAAAAAGATGGTGATCATGGGCGGGCCTCTGATGGGCTTCACCCTGCCATCGCTTAACGTACCGGTGGTTAAAATTTCCAACTGCCTGCTGGCCCCGTCTGAATCCGAACTTGGTCAGCCTGAGCCGGAAGAAGCCTGCATCCGTTGCAGCCTGTGCGCCGACGCCTGCCCGGCCGGTTTGCTGCCTCAGCAACTTTACTGGTTCAGTAAAGGTCAGGAACACGAGAAAGCCCGCAACCATAATTTATTCGACTGCATCGAATGTGGCGCCTGCGCCTATGTCTGCCCGAGCAACATTCCTCTGGTGCAATATTATCGGCAGGAAAAGGCCGAAATCCGCGCCATCGACACTGAAACCGCCCGCGCCACCGAAGCTAAAGCCCGCTTCGAAGCCAAACAGGCGCGTATGGAACGTGAAAAATTAGCACGTGAAGAGAAACATCAGAAAGCGGCCGTGAAACTCGATGACACGCCGGTCGAAACTGCGCCAGCAGCTGACGTGGTGGCAGACTCTGCCGATGCCGATCCGCGTAAAGCGGCGCTTGCAGCAGCAATTGCCAGAGCGAAAGCCAAAAAAGCGGCAGCTGAGCAAGAAATTCCCGTGGCCTCTGAGCCCGTACCTGAAGTCGCACCGACCGCCGATGATGACCGTAAAGCCGCCGTCGCTGCTGCCATCGTCCGGATGAAGGCTAAAAAAGCCGGGACCGGCGTGGTGGTGGAAGCAACGGACAGCGAGCTGAACGTCGCGCCTGCGGCGCAAGCCGCTGACGATCGCAAAGCCGCCGTGGCCGCCGCAATCGCCCGCGTAAAAGCCAAAAAAGCCGCTGCCGCACAGCCGGACGGTGCGAAAGCCGCTGTGGCTGAATCCGTGACAACGTCACCGGCAGAGCCTTCTGCTGACGACAAACGCAAAGCCGCCGTCGCCGCTGCCATTGCCCGTGCAAAGGCCAAAAAGGCCGCCGCGCTGAGTGAAGCGCAGGACGCTGAACCGGAACAAAAAGACACATCACAACAAGAAAGCGATCCACGCAAAGCTGCCGTCGCTGCTGCGATCGCCCGTGTTAAGGCCCGTAAAGCCGCTCAGACCATGTCGAACGAGGAATAAATGGCCTTCAGGATTGCAAGTTCACCTTTTACACATAACCGCCAGAACACCAGCACCATCATGATGATGGTGATTATGGCGTGCATTCCCGGCCTGGTCGCTCAGGTCTGGTTTTTCGGTTATGGCACGCTGGTTCAGCTCGCGCTGGCAATCACCATTGCGCTGCTGGCGGAAGGCGCGGTATTGCAGCTACGCAAACAACCGGTAAAAAAACGTCTTGGCGATAACAGCGCCCTGCTGACGGCGGTTCTGCTGGGTATCAGCCTGCCGCCGCTCGGCCCCTGGTGGATGGTGGTGCTTGGCACGATCTTCGCCATCATCATCGCCAAGCAACTGTACGGGGGTCTGGGGCAGAATCCGTTTAACCCGGCGATGGTCGGTTACGTCGTGCTGCTGATTTCCTTCCCGGTACAGATGACCACCTGGCTGCCGCCGGATGCGTTGCAGCATCATCACGTCGGTTTTGCCGACACGCTGCTGACCATTTTTACCGGTCACAACAGTCAGGATCTGAGCGCATATCAGTTACAGATGAACGTCGATGGCGTGACGCAGGCAACGCCGCTGGATGCGTTCAAAACCGGTTTGCGCTCCGGCCATTCTGCCGATCAAATCCTTGCCACCCCGCTGTTTGGCGGCGCGCTGGCCGGTCTCGGCTGGCAGTGGATTAACCTCGGGTTCCTGGCCGGTGGCCTGTATCTGATGTGGCGCAAAATCATCAGCTGGCACATTCCGGTGGCAATGCTCGGCATGCTGACGTTCTGCGCCGCTCTCGCCTGGGGTCTGGCGCCGGAGAGCTACTCCTCGCCGCTGGTGGGCCTGTTCTCTGGTGCAACGATGCTGGGCGCTTTCTTTATCGCGACCGATCCGGTCACCGCGTCAACCACGCCGAAAGGTCGTCTGATATTTGGTGCGTTGATTGGTTTACTGATGTGGCTTATCCGCACTTACGGCGGTTATCCTGACGGCGTGGCCTTTGCCGTTCTGCTGGCCAACATTACCGTGCCGTTGATTGATCACTACACGCAGCCGCGCGTTTACGGGCATCGCTGAGGAAGAATTATGTTAGCTACAATGCGACGCCACGGCCTGATCCTGGCATTTTTTGGCGCCCTGATGACCGGTATGACCGCTCTGGTCAATCTGATGACCAAGCCGACGATTGAACATCAGGCGCTGTTACAGCAAAAAACGTTGTTCGATCAGGTCATTCCTGCCAGCGTATATGATAACAACTTGCAGGATGAATGTTACAACGTCACTGATGAATCCCTCGGCACCGCTACACCACACCGGATGTATCTGGCGCGCAAAGCCGGTAAACCGGTCGCTGCCGTGGTAGAAACCACCGCGCCAGACGGTTACTCCGGTGCCATTCAGTTACTGGTTGCCGCGGATTTTAACGGCAACGTGTACGGTTCTCGCGTGCTGGAACAGCATGAAACGCCGGGCCTGGGCGACAAAATTGAAGTGCGTATTTCCGACTGGATCAAGCATTTCGCCAATCAGACCGTCAACGGCGCAAGTGATGCGCGCTGGGCAGTGAAAAAAGACGGCGGTATGTTTGATCAGTTCACCGGCGCGACCATTACTCCGCGCGCGGTGGTGCGTTCCGTTAAACGCACCGCATTATTTATCGGGACGGTACCGTCTCAGCTTTCCCACCTCACCCCTTGTGGAGCCCGTGATGAGTGAAGCCAAAAAGATAATCGTTCAGGGTCTGTGGACCAATAACTCCTCGCTGGTGCAGCTGCTGGGGCTTTGTCCGCTGCTGGCCGTGACGTCCACCGCAACCAACGCCTTAGGGCTGGGGCTGGCGACCACGCTGGTGCTGACCTGCACCAACGCCATGATTTCGGCGTTCCGTAAGTGGATCCCGGATGAAATCCGTATTCCGATTTACGTGCTGATTATCGCTTCGGTGGTCAGTACCGTGCAGATGCTGATCAACGCCTATGCGTTTGGTCTTTATCAGGCGCTGGGGATCTTCATTCCGCTCATCGTCACTAACTGCATTGTGGTCGGACGGGCGGAAGCCTGCGCGGCAAGCAGCCCGGTACATCTGGCGGCGCTCGACGGCGCGATGACCGGCCTCGGCGCGACCTGTGCGATGTTCGTGCTAGGTTCCATGCGTGAAATTCTCGGCAGCGGCGTGTTATTTAACGGCGCTGATTTACTGCTCGGCAGTTGGGCGAAGGTACTGCGCGTAGAAGTGATTCATTTGGACAACCCGTTCTTGCTGGCGATGCTGCCACCGGGCGCCTTTATCGGCCTCGGCCTGCTGCTGGCAGGCAAATATCTGATCGACCAGCGCATGAAAGCGCGCAAAGCCGTGCAGCACGTCGCGGCTGAAGAAACTCTGCCAAAAGGAAGTGTGCATGAATAAGGAAAAGCGCGTCGCGATCCTCAGCCGTTTGCGGGACAACAATCCGCACCCGACCACCGAACTGGTGTACACCACCCCGTTTGAGCTGTTGATTTCGGTGCTACTTTCCGCGCAGGCCACGGACGTCAGTGTGAATAAAGCGACCGCGAAGCTGTATCCGGTCGCCAATACGCCTGCTTCCGTTCTGGCACTCGGCGTGGACGGCGTGAAGGAATACATCAAGACCATCGGCCTGTTCAATTCAAAAGCCGAGAACGTGATCAAAACCTGTCGCATTTTGCTGGAAAAGCACAACGGTGAGGTTCCCGAAGACCGTGCCGCGCTGGAAGCCCTGCCAGGCGTCGGGCGTAAAACCGCCAATGTGGTGCTTAACACCGCCTTCGGCTGGCCGACGATTGCCGTCGACACGCATATCTACCGCGTCTGCAACCGGACGAAGTTCGCGCCGGGAAAAACCGTCGAAGACGTCGAAGAGAAATTGCTGAAAGTCGTCCCGAAGGAATTTATGCTCGATTGCCATCACTGGCTAATTTTGCACGGACGATATACCTGTATTGCACGTAAGCCGCGATGCGGGAGTTGTCTGATCGAAGATTTGTGCGAGAGCAAAGAGAAGGTGTACGCGGAGTGAAAGGGATTCCCTTTGGATCCCTTTAAAATTTTAATTGTTCTCTCGCTTGCAGCGAGGGGCTGGTTCGAAACAATTTCGGTTTTTCAATATCTGTTATCACCCGGCCTTTCGCGCCGAAACCGACCAAGAGGGAAAAGTGCTTTTTCCCTCTTGGATCTCCCTTCGCTTTTTCACTGCGCGTTATCACAGGCACGACGGACATCTTCCGGTGCATCAGTGAGTGGCGCAAAATGTCATCGCTGCGCGATTCCCGAATTTCAGGCTTCGAGCCTAAGGTCTCGAACCATTCATTCGGTGCCATTTTTGAGCGCGCCAATCTACTTTTCTAAAAGATAAAACCATTTTTCTTTTGAATTTAAGATCGTGCGGGCGATTCAGAAATCTTGCTGAGTGAGAGGTTGCAGACCTGAGGCTGCAATCCCGAAACGAAGGTACCGCGCAGCGGCAAGATTTCCAGCCTGTCGCTGTGCTACCTGAAACATAGCCAGCAAGCGGCAGCGCGCAGTTTAAGACGTGGAGATTCCAAAGAGGGCTCGTCTTAGCCCTCTTTGGTCGGTTTCGGCGCGGAAGGCCGATTGATAACCGTTATTGAGAAACCGAAACTTTCGCAGTCAGCCTTACAGGCCGCTATTTGCTGCGCCAACAGCAAAAATCAAATAAACGATTTGGCCTGCTTCAGCACCACATCACATGCTTTGGTTTTGACTTTCTCTTTCACCTGCGTCAATCCGCTGCCCAGATTATTCAGATCCACACTTTGATCTTTACCGGTTTTCAGCAAGCCACCCAGCCCCTGCTGGTAATCCTGGCTTTGTGCGCCGGAGGCGGTCTGGATGCCCAGTTTGCTTAACAGCTGGTCTTTCACATTATCGGTGCTGGCTTTGGAAAGTACGTTGTTTTTCACGCAGTACTGCAACACACCTGCCACGTTGTTGGCGCTGGTCGAAGTCAGTGCGCTGTCCCCGCCGCTAAGCAGTGAGGTCAGCGAAGATGTCGTGCCGGTGCTGTTGGTGTTCTTGCCCGCACCGTTCAGCCCTTCGTTAGCCGCCTGCTGAAGTTGCCCGAGCAGATTATTCGACGCCTGCGCGCCGCCTGCCAGTAAAATACCGCTCGTCGCCACTGCAAGAATCACCGTCTTTAATGCTTTCATTTTTATTCCATCCATTTCACTTAAGTCATAACGCAAAGCTTGACCCCAAACATTCATTACATCAATAGGATTTCATGAGATAAAGCTGCACTGAATAGTATTGGTTTATTTCTGAATCTGCTGCTGCGCTAACCACAGACCGGCAGCGGTGAAGAAGTGCTGCGCCAGCGGTGTTGACCGCCCTGCTTCGGCAACCACCAGTGCGGCATGGCGGCTCATCGGCGTGATATCCAGCGGACAACGTTTCAGCGCCGGATTCATTTCGTCGATCAGATGCCCGCGTGGCACCAGCGCACAGCCGATGCCGACAAAAACGCCCTGCATCAGCTGGAATATCGAGGTACTTTCCAGACGTGGATGCAGCTCCAGCCCGGCCTGACGAAAGAAATTATCCAGATAGCGGCGAAAATAGCGGCTCGGTTCGGACAGGCACAGCGGCAACGCCACGGCCTCTTCGGCGCTGATCAGACTGAGCTTTTGCAACTCCGGGAAGTGATCCGGGTGATAAACCACGTCAACACCGCCGTCATCGATCGGCACCAGCTGGAAGCGCAGTTCATTGAGGGTAGAGAATTCGAAAAATCCGATGCCGACGTCCACCGAATGGCTGCTAAGCGCCTCGATCAGCTGATCGGCGCTCACTTCAGACACCCGGTAATCCAGCCCCGGATGCACCAGACTCACCGCTTTGATAAGCTGCGCCAGAGAAACGCTGCACTGCGGCATCACGCCGATGCGTAACGTGCCACTCATGCCCTGCTTAAGCGATTCCACTTCCAGCTTCAGCCCTTCATACACCGCCACGATTTCCCGCGCCCAGCTCAGCACCCGCAGCCCTTCGGCGGTGAAACCTTCAAAGTTATTGCCACGGTTGATAAGGTTCAGCCCGAGTTCTTTCTCGAGATTTTTTAAGCGCATCGACAGCGTCGGCTGACTGACAAAACTGGCTTCCGCCGCCCGGCCAAAATGCCGCTCGCGTTCGAGATTACATAAATAGATGAGCTGTTTGATGTCCAAAATTTTTATTTCATTGAGTTAGGTGAATAATCTGGAATGGAGTGTGAACGGATCTCTATTCGCCCGGCCGTTTCCAATTAATGCATAACGCATGATATCCCACATTGGAGACATTTGTTTTTCCGGATAACTCAGAACCCCTGTCGCAGAACGCATTTTTCACGCATCTCCCTTTCGCATAACTCAAATTAAATGGCGTTAAAGGTATCTATCTGCGTACATCGGCCTAGTCTGGGGTTAGCGTTAAAATATTTAACGCAACAATGTTCTGATGTTTTTGCGAATGCAAACCGGCCAGTGAGCCGGTTTTTTAATGCCCGCGACGGACTTACCAGATTATTTTCACCCCCAGATTACCGCTGACATCCTGCCGGTGTTCGCTGTCATCGTCGCTGGTATGACTGACGGCTGAGTAAAGTTCAATCTGGCGGCTCAGGCTGGCGGCCACGCCGACGCCGACTTCCAGTGCCGTACTGCCTTCGTCCTGACTCAGGGTGTCATTGCCCAGCGTGACGGTGCTGGTGCCGTTGAAGTCGTGCCACAGGTTGACTCTCACGAACGGCATCAGGCGTTTACCCAGCTCGCCGTAGTTCCCCTGCAATCGTGCGCCGACGCGCCCGGTGTAGGTGGTGTCATCGCTGTAATGAATGTCTGAAATGCTGTCGGTGCTGTCATCGAGATTCAGCCGCTGGGTGATGAACTGCGCCTGCGGTTCAAGCGACCAGTTATCCGCCATCGGGACCGGATAGCCCGCCTCCAGCGAAGCCGACCAGAGTTTACCGCCGATGTCTGCGTCCACCCTGCGCCCGGAGGTGGTTGACCCGTTCAGCCAGGTGTGAACCAGCACCGCATCCACATACGCCAGTGAATCCCAGTGATGCGTCCAGTACACGCCTGCGCTGTTGCCTTCCAGCGTCAGATCTCCGGCCCAGGCGTCGCGGCGACCATTGACAAACCCTTTCACAATGCCTTTTGCACGGGTATAGCCATAGAACACACCGGCGTTATCACGATTGCCCGCCAGCAAATCCTGCCCGACCTGAAGCCCGGCGTAATTGCCGTCGAACGCCGGGGATGTCGCGCCCGACCACGATTGTTCACTGTGAACACCAAAGGTTCGCGCCCAGCCGGCCGCCTGACCCTGGGTGTTCACCTCGCCCTGCCGCTCATGGAATGTGCTGATCTGATGCAGACCTATCTGCTGCGCCAGCGGAGAGACCGCCTGATACAGCGGCGCTTCCTGTCGGTAGAGCGGAACGACAGTGCCCACCGGCGGCGCGGTTGGGACGACCGGCGACGTCACCGGTGGGATCTCGGGCGGCGTGCCCGGTGTCGTCACCGGCGGGATTTCAGGAGAAGTCACCGGTGGTGTGGTTGGCGGCGTCACAGGAGGATTTACCGGGGGCGTCACAGGAGGGGTCACCGGCGGCGTGGTCGGCGGGACGATCAGTGAATTACGCAGATACCAGCCCTGGGCATCGTCGCTGCTGCCGCGAAACAGCAGATACTCGTAGGCACCGGCGGATACCGAGCCGCCCGCCAGCGCAAACGCGCCGGTTGTGGTGGTCGCGCCGTTGGTGGCTTCGACCAGCATAATGCCGGAATTCAGCGTTGCGGCGCCCGTCCCGCCGACGTTCGTCACCTGGATCTGCGTGCTGCCGCTCGCCTGCCCGCCGGAAATCACCAGCCGGTCTGAGGCCGAATCATCACCGTTGAGCACGGTTTGCAGTTTGAGTACGCCGTTGTTGCCGACGTAATTGCCATTAATCGTCAGCCGGTCCGCAGTGCTGTTGCCGCCGTTGGTCAGATCTATCGTGCCGGCGTTCGTGACGCTGACGTCATTTTCGCCGCTAAAACTGGCGATACTTGCGGCGCTCTGACCCCCCGCCAGTAAAGCGCTGGTGGCATCAATACTGACGCTGCCGGTTCCGCTCTGCGCATCCCCCATAACCAGCGGTGTGTTGAGGGTCAGTTGCGCCGCGTTTTGCAGCAGCAGGCTTTCCCACTGGATAAAACGTGATGGCTGGCTGAGCCGGGCGTTATCGAGCGTCAGCCGGTCGTTACCGGTGCCACCGTCGAGAGCGGGCATTGCCGTCAAACTGCTGTCGTCCATATTGATCAGTGTTGCGGTGTCGTCGCCTGCGGCCATATCTACCGAGCCGGTGATCGCACCGCCGTTTTGCCAGATGAAGGTGTCGGTGCCACCGGAAAACTGCACCGCGACGCCGTTGCCAGTGAGATCGCCACTGTTAATCAGCGTGCCGTTGTCGTCGCTGTCGAAATGCACGGCGCGCTCATTGTCAGAGGTGATGGAACCGGTATTGGTGATGGTCGCGACGCCGTAGTAGCTGTCTATCCCGTCGCGCCACGCACGGATTTCACCGTGGTTTGTCAGCGTGCCGCCCGCCGTCGCCAGCACGCCACGCGCGGCGCTGCTGGTAATGTTGCCATCCGCCGCGTTGGTGAACGTCCCGGCATTATCGAAATACACGCCGTTGGCGAACACCCCCGACGTGGTGATCGCCCCGGCGTTGGTGACGCTACCAAGCTCGGTGCCACCGCCTGCATTAATGCCGTTCGCCGCGCGCCCCTGCGTGACGATTGTTCCGCGGTTATCGAGAAGATTCCCGTTGCCGTTCACTTGCATGCCGGAGGCGTTGTCGCCGGTGGTACTAATGCTGCCGGTGTTGGTCAGCCGGTTGCCGGTGCCCTGCGCAAACATCCCCGCTGAGCCCGCGCCTGACGTGGAAATCATGCCCGCATTGGTCAGCTGATTATCACCAACGTCGGTGGTCGAGGCTCTGAAGCTTATCATTCCGCTGGAATCATCCCCGGAGGTGGTGATCATCCCGCCGGACTGATTGATGGCCTGATTGTCGGTGCCAGAAATAAAGAGTGCTTCTGATTCCACGCCCTGCGTGTTGATAGTGCCGAAATTCTCAATGACGTTGCCGGAAAGGCGGGAGGATATGCCGTCAAAACTGTCGTTGCTGATATTCAGCGTGCCACGTTGAAAAACTGAGCTGTTGCTGTAGATCAGCACACCGTTTTGATCGCTTAAATTCAGAATAGTGCCAGTATCAATATTCACCGTGACATTGTCACTTCCCGTCACCGCCGTGACCCCCGTCACAGAAGGATTCGGCGTGCTGACCGAGCACGTCACGCTCTGGCCGGACGCGGGCTGGGTGATATCACACCCCGCTACAACCGTCCCGGAAAAGCCCAGGCTTATCAGGATGGTCAGGAGCGTCCTGCAACAGTTCACCGAAGAAATCTTTTGCTTCTTCATTCCCTACCCCCGCCAAACACGACAGCTTTGTCTAATTTGCGTTAAGGATAGTAAAAAAATAATACGTTGGTGGGAGAGTACAGGCGGGATTTGTGTGGCATAACAAAGGGGCCGAAGCCCCTTTAAGTTATTTTTTCCTTTCGCTTTCGCTGACTCAGTTTTTGACCTGTTTGGTCGCAAAACCTTTATTCAGCTTACGCCAGTACACCAGCCAGGTGATCAGCGCACACACCACGTAAAACACCAGGAAGACTTTCATCGCGCCAGCCGGTGAGCCGGTCAGCGCCAGAGAGGTGCCAAAGGCTTTAGGGATAAAGAACCCGCCAATCGCGCCAATGGAAGAGATGAAACCGAGTGCCGCAGCGGTATCGGTCACGGCTTCGCGCAGGGCTTCGTCGTCACTTGCGCCGCGCGCTTTCGCCTGATCGGTGGTCAGTTTACGGAAGATCACCGCAATCATCTGGTAAGTTGAACCACTTCCCAGACCGGCCGTCAGGAACAGCACCATGAATACCGCGAAGAAGGCCGGGAAGTTACCGCCCACGCCGTTGACCGGCAGGGTCAGGAACAGCAGTCCGGCGAAGATGGCCATCAGGATGTAGTTCACCAGCGTCACACGGATCCCCCCCAGACGGTCGGACAACATGCCACCTGCAGAACGCGCCAGTGCACCGAAGAACGGACCGAAGAAGGCGAATTGCAAGATGTTAACGTCCGGGAACTGGGTTTTGGTCAGCATCGCGAAACCGGCGGAGAAGCCGATGAACGAGCCGAATGTCGCCAGATACAGAACGCTCATGATCCACAAGTGACCACGTTTGAGCACCGGTAGCTGCTGGCGGATCGACGCTTTAGAAGACGCCAGATCGTTCATACCAAACCACGCGGCAATCGTCCCGACCACCAGGAACGGTACCCAGATCCACGCGGCGTTTTGCAGCCAGATATCTGAGCCATTAGCCAGCGTTTGTTTATCGCTGAACGCAGCAAACACGCCAAGGGAGATAACCAGCGGAGCAACCAGCTGCATCACGCTGACGCCCAGATTACCCAGACCGCCGTTGATACCCAGCGCGCCGCCCTGTTTGGCTTTCGGGAAGAAGAAGCTGATGTTAGACATGCTGGAGGCGAAGTTCGCGCCGCCGAAGCCACACAGCAGTGCGATGATTAAGAAAGTGTTGTAGGAGGTGCTGATGTCCTGCACCGCAAAGCCCAGCCATACGCAAGGCAGAACCAGGAAGATGGTGCTAAGCGCCGTCCAGCGACGTCCGCCAAACAGCGGGATCATAAAGGAGTAAGGTACGCGCAGCAGTGCGCCGGACACGGACGGGATGGCAGTCAGCATAAACAGCTGATCGGTGGTGAAGTTAAAACCGACTTTGTTCAGGTTTACGGAAACCAGGCTGAACAGCATCCAGACGCAGAAACCCAGTAACAGGCACGGTACGGAAATCCATAAATTTCGGCTGGCGACTTTATGGCCGGTCTTTTCCCAAAATGCCGGGTCTTCCGGACGCCAGTCCTGCAACAGGCGGGACGGTTTTTTCGTCGGTGAAGCGGATGTGTGTGACATAAGAACCTCGAGTTGAAGCGCGTTATTGTTGTAATGGTTGAGTTATGTCGCACACACTAGGTAGAGCACCGCTTAGGGATGTTGATGCAAATCAACGCAACAGCAGGTGGAAAAAGGCGTTAAAATCATCCCAGACCCTTTGTGAGTATCGGGCTGCTTTCCAATAAAATGCTACTATTCATCAGGTTGATGACTTAATCCTTTGCCTGCCCCCTCAGACAGCACTTGCAGGGAAATAAAGGAGTAATCACAAAGAGGTATAGGGAAAGTCATCCGGATCATAAAAAATGCCCCCCATTACACTGCGGTTATCTTAGCACTAAGCGGTATATAACCAATTACTTAACGCTTTTTACAGCCACCGGAAACCCGATCCATGCTTAAACGCGCCCTGCCTTCTTTGTCGCTGGTCAGCCAGATTACATTGCTGATGCTGCTGCTCGGCCTGCTGGGCATTGGCGGCATGAGCATGGCAGCGTGGATGGCGGGCAGTATCGAAGGCAACGCACACGCTATCAATAAGGCCGGATCGTTGCGTATGCAGAGTTACCGGCTGCTGTCGGAAGTACCGCTCAGCGGGAAAAACACCGCTTACATTCGTCAGATGGAAGTCGATCAGAACAGCGCCGATCTGTTGCAGGCGGTCGAACGTGAAAACCTGCAACCACAGTTTCTGGCACTGCGTAATTACTGGCAAACCACGCTGCGCGATCAGGTGCTGACGGCCAAACGTCCGCAGGATATTTCCGCCAACGTCGCAGTGTTTGTCGGCCAGCTCGATGTGCTGGTCGCCACTCTCGAACACAAAACCGAATACCATTTACAGCAGATATCGCTTATCCAGCGTGCGCTGGTGGCGGTGACCCTGTTCCTGCTCGCCGTCACCATCTGGTTCCTGCGCCGCCACCTGCTGATGCCGTGGCGCAACCTGTTATCGCAGGCCAGCGCCATCACCGCCGGCGATTTCAGCCATCGCTATCAACGCAAACGCGTGGCAAATGGTGATGCGCACAACGAGATGGATATTCTGGGCGACTCGCTCAACAGCATGTCCCTGGCGCTGGCGGAAATGGTGGATAATCTGGCGCAGCGCGTGGCGGAAAAAACCGCCGATCTGCAACAAAAAAATCAGGTGCTGGATTATCTGTACCGCGTCAGCCGCCAGCTGCACACCAGCGAACCGCTGGACGTGCGGATGGAGCCGGTGCTGAAAGAGTTGCAGTCTCTGACCCCGCTGAGCGGAGTTCAGCTGCGTCAGTATGAGAACAACAGCGCCGAAGTTTTTAACGAATTCAGTAACGCATCGCCGCGCCAGCCGGTCAGCCCGAAGGTCGGGGAACACGCGGATGAAAACGGCGAATCACTGAGCTGGAGTTTGCGCGATGAGCGCGAGAACTACGGCGTGTTGCTGGCGCAGCTGCCACCGGGCCAGCATCTGGACGACGATCAGCAACAGCTGGTGACGACCCTGCTCGAACAGCTGACCAGTACGCTGATGCTGGCGCGGCAGGCAGAACATCAGCAGCAACTGATGCTGATGGAAGAAAGATCGGCCATCGCCCGCGAGCTGCACGATTCGCTGGCGCAGTCGCTGTCTTGCCTGAAAATTCAGGTCGCCTGCCTGCAGATGCACGCCGAATCGTTTTCCGAAGACGACAAAAATCTGTTAAAGCAAATGCGTGATGAGCTGAGCACCGCGTACCGTCAGCTGCGTGAACTGCTGACCACCTTCCGCCTGACGCTCAACACGCCCGGCCTGCGTGCCGCGCTGCAACATACCGTCGATGAATTCTCGCGCCGCATGGGGCTGACGGTCGGTTTTGATTATCAGATACCGCCACGTTCCGTACCCGCCAATCAGGGCATACATCTGCTGCACATCGCCCGCGAGGCGCTGAACAATGCGCACAAACACGCCAAAGCAACGCAGGTTTCGCTTTCCCTGCATTGCGATGACACAGAGATCACCATGCGCATCTGCGACAACGGTCAGGGCATTGATCAACACGCCGAACGGCAAAATCATTATGGCCTGATCATCATGCAGGATCGCGCCAGTACCTTACACGGCAGTTGCCGGTTTGACCGGCGCCCGGACGGCGGCACTGAAGTTGTGGTGCGTTTCCGCCCGGAAGCCCTGCCCATCAATCCCCAGGAGCAAGTATGAACGACATCACCCCTTCCACCATTTTGCTGATTGACGATCATCCTATGCTGCGTAACGGCGTCAAACAGCTGATAGCACTCGACACCAGCCTGCAAGTCATCGGAGAAGCCAGCAACGGCGAACAGGGCGTCGAGCTGGCGAAACAGCTCGATCCCGACCTGATCTTGCTGGACTTAAACATGCCCGGCATGAACGGGCTGGATACGCTGGATAAGATGCGCCAGACCTCGCTTTCCGGGCGTGTGGTGGTGTTCAGCGTGTCGAATCATGAAGATGACGTGGTGACGGCGCTCAAGCGCGGTGCCGACGGTTATCTGCTCAAAGACATGGAGCCGGAAGATTTGCTGACCGCGCTGCACAACGCCGCCGCCGGTAAGATGGTACTGAGCGAAGCCCTGACGCCAGTGCTGGCCGCCAGCCTGCGCGAAAGCCGTCCAAGCGGAGACAGGGATATTCAGTCACTGACGCCGCGCGAGCGTGACATCATCAAGCTGATTGCCGAAGGTCTGCCGAACAAGATGATCGCCCGCCGTCTGAACATCACTGAGAGCACGGTGAAAGTCCACGTTAAGCATCTGCTGAAAAAAATGAAACTTAAATCCCGTGTCGAGGCGGCAGTTTGGGTATTGCAAAGTAACGTGCTGTAAGCCTTTGCTTTATGGCGGGGCACAGCCATTGCGCCCCGCTGCGTGCGCGGTGTGGCGTTTTGTGCAATCTAAATCGAAATCATTACTATTCCGCTTCAATATTCGCTACTCTACCTCCATGATTTATAGCGCCGAATCCCATTCGACACCGACAATGCAAAGACTTCTCGACAGTTTCCGCGATACGCCCGTCAGTTGGGTGGCGGACACCTTCAAACCGCTGACACCGCTGGTGACCAACGCCGTGCCGATGTCGCACCTGACCACGGCCGAAGGCTGCGCCAGCGTGCTCAAACGCTATCTGGATGCCAACGCTGCCGACGCCGCACAGTGCGACAAACGCCGTGCGCGGATTTCGATGTGGTCACAATGGTATTTCGCCACCCTGTTGCCGAGCTGGGTCATCGTTTCCCTGCGCCACGGCTGGCAGTTGCCTATCGCTGCGCAAAATGTCTATTTGTGCATGCAGGAAGAGGGATTACCGGCGCAAATTTATCTCGACGGCGAGGGCGAAGCGCTGACGTCCGCCGAGCCAATGGCGCGGTTTGATGTGATGATCGAGCAGCATTTGCGCCCTGTGTGTGAAGCGCTGGCAGAATTCTCCGGTCTCAAGCCGGGTATTTACTGGAGTAACGCGGCGATCCGCGTCGGCTGGGGCGTTAAACAGGCGGAGCTGGCGAACGCGGATATCTCTGACGGCATGGCGCTGATGGAATCCCGTGAGCTGCGCTGGGGCGGTAAAAATCCGCTGTTCCAGCCGCTGCGCCCGGAAAACCCTGCCGATCCCGACAGCCCGCAATACCGTAAACAGTGCTGTCTGCGCTACGATCTGGCAGATCACGCGATGTGTCCTTCCTGCCCGTTATTGCTAGCAGAACGTAAATCCGGCAAAAGACGCAAAACGATGGCGGAGTAATTTCTAAATCCGCCAAAGGCTTACAAAACCTGACTAAGCTTAGCGTTAAAAATCATTGGATCTTAACCGCAGATAATTATAAGAATTAGGTTATATAGACCAACGAGGTATTCATCATGACTATGAAGAAATCGACGCTCAACTCGCTGGCCTCAGACGTGCTTGACACGCTGTCGCAACCCGTTAACCGCGTATGGAATATGTTAACTGGCACTCAGCAGCCGCTCAGAGCAAGGATTGTTCACCGTTATGCCGTTCCGTCTTCGCGCACCATCAGCGTGGCGGAGGGATTCTTCGGGTTTATCCCGGTGGAATCTTATGAAAACGAGCGTTTCATACTGGAAGTCGCGTACGCCGACAAGCAGTATCAGGTAGAAGTGCCACGCGCTTATTACCAGAAAAGTAACATCGGCGATGGGATCGACATCCACACGCTCTGACCCTTTTCACTCCCCCTTTTATTGCACAAACATTCCGCAGACAGGCGATGCTTCCGGGCATCGCCTGTTTTGTTTCATCTGCGTATTCCTCTTTAAATTCGGTTCAACCCCACAGATTTCGCTTTTATTTTGTTCAGTAGATGAAAATTATTGACATAATGATCACCTGAATTTAGAAAATTATTTACATTTCCTATCTGCTCATGACCTGAGGTTATTGATGACCAGCCAGACTTCCCCTGCTGTAGCCAGCGCCAGTCAGTCCCGTCGGGCACTTGTTGCCGGTTCCGTCGGCAACTTTATCGAATGGTACGAATTCGGTGTGTATGGTTATCTGGCGACGCTTATCGCCGGTAATTTCTTTACGCTGGAAGGCCAGACCGGCCTGACCGGCTTGCTGCTCACCTATGCCTCTTTCGCGCTGGCATTTTTCTGCCGTCCGATTGGGGCGATTATTTTTGGCCGCATCGGTGACCGCATTGGTCGTAAACCGACGCTCATCGCCGTGGTTTTACTGATGACCGTCGCCACCGCCATCATTGGCCTGCTGCCGACTTATGCCCAGATCGGCGTCGCGGCACCGCTCTTACTGACGCTGATGAGGATGTTTCAGGGGCTGTTCGCCGGAGGTGAATTCGGCGGCGCAGTCTCGCTGATGACCGAGTTCGCCCCGAAAGGCAAACGCGGTATTTACGGCGCCTGGCAGTCGTTCACCGTCTCCTTAGGTTTACTGACCGGTGTCGGGCTGGTGGCGATTCTGGTTCAGACACTGCCCGACGCGCAGATGAAAGACTGGGGCTGGCGTATTCCGTTCCTGCTCGCCCTGCCGATGGGGCTGGTAGCGCTGTGGCTGCGCCTCAAACTCGATGAAACGCCAAGTTTTGTGGCGAGTAAAAAGCCGGAAGTGAAAGCGCAAAAAACCGCTGCTGAGAAAGCCTCTGCCGTGGCCACCGCCAAAGCCATCGCGCTGGGGATTGGCCGCATGATGGGCTGGTCGGCGGGCGGTTATACTTTCCTCGTCGTAATGCCTTCTTATCTGCAAACCTCGCTGCACGCCACGTTTTTACAGGCGCTGGTCGCGACGGTATTGGCGAATGTCGGTTTTGCTATAGCAATCCTCCCTTCTGGCTGGCTGAGCGACAAAATTGGCCGTAAAAAAGTGATGATGGCGGCGGTGCTGGCGGTGATTATCCTCAGCTTCCCGCTGCTGCATCTGTTGCAAAATCCGGATAGCAGCCTGCTGGCGAAAGGTGTTGCGGTGCTGATCGCCGGGGCAACTATCGGCATGATTGCCGGACCCGGCCCGGCGATGCTGGCGGAAATGTTCCCGACCCGCGTGCGTTACACCGGCCTTGGTTTATCCTATTCGCTGTCAAACGCGGTGTTCTCCGGCTGCGCGGGTCTTATCATCACGGGTCTTATCAAAGAAACCGGCAATCTGGATATTCCGGCCTATTACGTGGTCGCAACCTGCATCGTCAGCCTGTTTGCGCTCATGACGCTGCGCAAAGATGACCATCTGCGCGAACTGGATAAATAACCGATGAGCGTGATGAATTTACAGTCGCGCTTAGCGGCGCTACAGGGAAGTTTTTCACAGGCTGAACAGCGGGTGATCACCCTTATTATCAGCGATCCGCCGGGCATCTCCCGGCTCGGCGTGGCGGAACTGGCCCGACGTGCTGCGACCAGCACCGCCACTGTGGTGCGCGCCAGCCGACGGTTAGGCTTCGAAGGTTATCCCGCGCTGCGGCTGGCATTAGCCGCCGAACTTCCACGCAAAGCGCCTGCCGGTGAGCCGCTGGTGGCGGATATCGGCGAGGACGACACGCCGAAACAGATCCTGCATAAACTGCTGGCATTTGAAGTGGAAGGCGCAAGTGCCACGGCGCAGTTGCTCAGCGGTGAAACGCTGGAGCAGGCGGTGAGCGTGCTGGCGCAGGCCAGACGCATCGATGTGTACGGCGCAGGCGCATCGGCGCTGGTCGCCCAGGATTTCTGCCAAAAGCTGCGCCGCGTTGGCGTCATCGCCCAGACTTACGGCAGCACCGATGAAAGTCTGGTCAGCGCCTGTCAGCTCACCTCTGCCGACGTCGCGCTGGCGATTTCCCACTCGGGCGAAACCACCGGCGTTCTCGATGCGCTTTTGCAGGCGAAATCCGCCGGTGCCAAAACGCTGGCGATCACCGCGGGCGGACGTTCTCCCCTCGCCCGCAAAGCCGACGCCGTGCTGCTGACCAGCGGGCGCGAGCTGGGTTTCCGCGCCGCCGCTATGGCCAGCCGCACCAGCCAGTTGCTGATCATCGATTGTCTTTACATCGGTATCGCCCAGCGGTTACCGGGCGCGCGCGATGCCCTGCGCAAAACCCACGACGCCGTCCGTCAGCGCCGCCGCTGAATTTCCGGCGATCCTTAAGAGGCCTTCTATACTTCTTAAAACACTGCGTTTTCTGAGGGCTTCTATGTTCACCCACTGGTTGGTATTTCCTGCCAGCGTCCTGCGCGGGCGCGGGGCGATTAAGCATTTGGGCGCGATGTGCGGACGTCTGGGACAGCGCGCCATGCTGGTCGGCGGCAAACGCGCGATTGCCAGCGTCGAGGCGAAAGTCGCCGACCAGCTGGAACAGCAGATGGTCAGTTATCTTGGCAGCGAAGTGTTTAACGGCGAATGTTGTCAGGAAGAGATCAACCGGCTGGCCGACATTTTCCGCACGCAGGGGGTGGAAGTGATCATTGCCACCGGCGGCGGTAAAGCCATCGATGCCACCAAAGCGGCGGGCGTTGCCTGCAATGTCCCGGTCGTCACTTTGCCGAGTATTGCGGGGACCTGTTCCGCCGTTACGTCGCTGACGTTTCGTTATCATCAGGACGGCCAGTTTCGCGATATGTACCCTCTCCCCTGCGGCCCGGCCGCTGCGGTTATCGACGCCGATCTTCTCGCCGCCGCCCCGCTACATTGGTTGTCAGCGGGCATCGGCGATACGCTGGCGAAGTGGTACGAATACCGCGCCATCAGCGATCTCAGCCAGCTCACCGGCCTGGCGGGCGTTGCCCGCACCAACAGCGAACTTTGCTATACCCTCATCGAACACTTCGCCGCTGACGCCTGTTTTGCCGTGCAGGAAGGCAAAGCCAACAACGCGCTCGAGCAGGTTCTTGACGCGATTTTTCTCTATGCAGGACTCACCTCAATCATGAGCAACGGCGCGCACACCGGCGCGGCACATGCCTTATACGAAGGTTTCACCGCCTGCGACAAAACCCGCCACGTCGCACACGGTCTGCTGGTCGGCTATGGGAATTTATGCCTGCTGGCGCTGGAGGGCCGCAGCGACGAAGAGTTGCTAACCGCGATTGCCCTCGCGCAGGCCAGTGCCGTTCCGACGCAGTTATCTCAGCTTGCCGGGGGGATCACGGAGGAGGATCTGGCAGTAATTATTGACCGGAGCCTGAGCACTCCGGATATGGGGAACATGCCGGGGGAGATTGAATTTGGCGCAATTCGGCGCGCAATAGACAGGGTCGAACAGTTATCTTTGCGGGGAGCCGCAGCGAAGGACAGAGATTAAACTCAAGATCAACGTCAAGATTTTGGGCGTCGGCATATCAGCGCCAGATATTGGCGGTTTTAAATGCTGGTCGAGTACTGCTTTACATAGCCTTTGGCCGCGTTCAAAAATCACGCCGGAGGAAGAAGTGGAAAAAGACGCGAGTCCAAAAGTTGGCGAGCCATCCAAACTGTTATATATATTCATCACCATACTGTATCTGTTATACAACCCCTCTCCATGTTTCAATCTCTCCCCTTATTAAATTCCCTATTTTGAATAAATTTTAACCATCCTGGTTCTACCACCTATGATTGGTTAAAGGGCTCACCTGCAAAAAAAGAGGTTTTATGTTTGGTCTGGATGCCTTTGAGCTGGCACGTATACAGTTCGCCTTCACCGTTTCATTCCACATTATATTTCCGGCTATCACCATCGGGCTGGCCAGTTTTCTGGCCGTGCTCGAAGGGATGTGGCTGAAAACCAGGAAAGAGGAATATCGCGATCTTTACCACTTCTGGTCGAAAATTTTTGCCGTAAACTTCGGGATGGGCGTGGTTTCCGGGCTGGTGATGGCTTACCAGTTCGGCACTAACTGGAGCTTTTTCTCCTCGTTCGCGGGCAGTATTACCGGCCCGCTGCTGACTTATGAAGTGCTCACCGCCTTCTTCCTCGAAGCCGGTTTTCTCGGCGTAATGCTGTTCGGCTGGAACCGCGTCGGCCCCGGGCTACACTTCTTCGCAACCTGTATGGTGGCCCTCGGGACGCTGATGTCGACGTTCTGGATCCTCGCGTCCAACAGCTGGATGCACACGCCGCAGGGTTATGAAATCGTTAATAATCAGGTGATCCCGGTAGACTGGTTTAAGGTGATTTTCAATCCATCCTTCCCCTACCGGCTGCTGCACATGACCACCGCCGCGTTCCTGTCTTCGGCGTTCTTTGTCGGCGCGTCTGCCGCCTGGCATCTGCTGAAAGGGCGCAATACGCCGGCGATGCGCACCATGCTGTCAATGGCGATGTGGATGGCGCTGATCGTCTCGCCGATCCAGGCGTTTCTTGGCGACGCACACGGGCTGAACACGCTTAAATACCAGCCCGCTAAAATCGCCGCCATTGAAGGCCACTGGGAGAATAAAGACAGCGAACCGACGCCGCTGATCCTGTTTGGTTATCCGGACATGAACCGCGAGGAAACCCGTTATGCCCTCGAAATCCCCTATCTCGGCAGCCTGATCCTGACCCACAGCCTGTCGCAGCAAATTCCGGCGCTGAAGTCCTTCCCGAAAGAAGATCGCCCGAACTCAACCATCATCTTTTATACCTTCCGCATCATGGCCGGACTGGGAATGCTGATGATCGTGCTGGGTCTGTGGAGCCTGTATCTGCGCTGGCGCGGCAATTTGTATGAGAACAGAGCCTTCCTGCATTTTGCCTTATGGATGGGGCCTTCAGGGCTTATCGCGTTGCTGGCGGGCTGGTTTACCACAGAAATCGGGCGGCAACCGTGGGTGGTATACGGCCTGCTGCGCACCAAAGATGCCGTATCGAATCACGGGGCGATGCAGATGAGCATCAGCCTGCTGCTGTTTGTGGTGATTTACTCATCAGTGTTCGGCGTGGGCTACATCTACATGATGAAACTGATCCGCAAAGGCCCGCAGCCGCATGAAGGACAAAGCAGTGAGCACGGCGGTCCGGGGCAGCATCGCACACCGGCGCGTCCGCTCTCGGCCATCAAAGAATCGCTCGACGATGAAGGTAAAGGAGTCTGATATGGGTATCGATCTGCCGCTGATTTGGTTTTTGATCATCGTCTTTGGCGTGATGATGTACGTAGTGATGGACGGTTTCGATCTGGGGATCGGCCTGCTGTTTCCGCTGGTCAAAGAAGAACATGAGCGTGACGTGATGATGAACACCGTCGCCCCGGTCTGGGACGGTAATGAAACCTGGCTGGTGCTCGGCGGTGCGGGGCTGTTCGGCGCGTTTCCGCTGGCCTATTCGGTGATTCTGGACGCGCTGGCGATCCCGCTGACGCTGATGCTGTTCGGCCTGATTTTTCGCGGCGTGGCGTTTGAGTTTCGCTTCAAGGCCAGCGCGGAGAAACGCCATGTGTGGGATAAATCATTTATCGGCGGCTCGGTGCTGGCGACGTTCTGTCAGGGCGTGGTGCTGGGAGCGGTGATAAGCGGCATTCCGGTGGTCAATCGTGCTTACGCGGGCGGCGCGCTGGACTGGCTGACGCCGTTCAATCTGTTCTGCGGACTGGGTCTGGTGGTCGCTTACGCCCTGCTTGGCTGTACCTGGCTTATCATGAAAACCGAAGGCGCGTTGCAGGAGAATATGCACAGCCGCGTCAAACCGCTGCTGTTCACCCTGCTGGCGGTGCTCGCGATTATCAGCATCTGGACGCCGCTGACGCATGGCGACATCGCCGATCGCTGGTTCACACGGCCAAATCTTTTCTGGTTCCTGCCGGTGCCGGTGCTGGTCGTGCTGGTCTCGGTATGGATGCTGCGGGCAGTAAACCGTCAGGCTCACCACACGCCGTTTCTGCTGACGCTGGCGCTGGTATTTCTCGGTTATACCGGCCTTGGGATCAGCATCTGGCCGAACATTATCCCGCCATCGATATCCATCTGGGAAGCCGCGTCACCGCCGCAGAGTCAGGGCTTTATGCTGGTTGGCGCGCTGTTTATCATTCCTATTATTCTGGTCTATACCTTCTGGAGCTATTACGTATTCCGCGGAAAAGTGACGCCGGATCAGGGCTATCATTGATGAAAGCGAGGTGAAAAAATGAAAAAGCTGATCAGAGAAATGGACCAGGATACCGTCATCAAACAACCGTTCTGGAAACGCGTCGGCTGGATGGCGATGATCTGGCTTTGCAGCGTGCTGGCGCTGTTTGCCGTTGCCTCTGTGTTTAAGCTGCTGATGGCGGCAGCGGGTATGCGCACGCACTGAGTGAAATTCGTAAGATAAAAAAACCTCCGTCATCACTGGCGGAGGTTTTTGTTTTCAGTGAGGCACAGAGTGAATCAGAGCAGCACGTTATCCAGCCGGTCATCGTCGATGCCGTCAGGTTCAAGATGGGCAGTAACGTCAGCGGATTTAAACAGTTTACTGACCGCCATTTCAGCGGCGTCGCCAATTTCATGGCCGATATCGACCGATAACGCACCGTCAACTTCAACGTGGAACTCGACGAATACGCGGTCACCACCGTTACGGGTGCGGATATCATGCACGCCGCGCACGCCCTCAACGCTCAACACCGCCGCCTTCACCCGTTTGCGATCCACAATATCCAGTTCGCGGTCCAGCAACTGCTTGAGCGCATCCGCCGCCATGCCGCGCGCGTTCCAGATCATATAAAAGGAAATCAGCAGTGCACCGATGGAGTCCGAACGGGTCCAGCCGAGATGACGCTCGAGGATCAACGCCACCAGCACCGCGATATTCACCGCGACATCCGTGATGTAATGCGCACGGTCAGCGGCGATGGCCGTCGAGCCAGTGCGTTTCACGACGTAAGTTTGCATCAGCACCAAACCGGTCGCGGCAATCGAGCTGCCGATAATGACCCAGATGCCTAAACCAAGCTGCGCCAGCGGTTGCGGATTAATGATACGGCCGATGGATTCGCCGCCGAGCACCAGCCCCGCCGCGCCCAGCAGCAGTGCCTGTACAAACGCCGCCACGGCCTCAGCCTTGCCGTGACCATACCGGTGACCCTTATCCGCCGGGCGCAGCGCGTAGCGTACGCCAATCAGCGTCACCATCGATGCCAGCACGTCCACCAGGCCATCAGCCGCCGAGGTAAGCAACGCAATCGAGCCGGTCGCCGCCCAGGCCCACACTTTTACGCAGACCAGAATCAGCGCCACGCACAGCGACACCAGCGACGCAATACGTGTCAGTCCTTTATAAGAAGGTGCAGGACGGCTCATAGTTTGCCCCACGGAAGTACAGCAGTTTGGGAAGTCATCACAGGAAGTTCCTGAAGCAGAGAATCAACTTTATTTTGAAAAATACAAATACCAGCCCTGCATTATACATCCTTTTGACGTTTTCGGAGCTTCCCTATGGTTTGGATCTTCGTGCCCTCACTGAGGTTTATTGACCTATATTTACTTGCATTTACATCAATACACTCTAGGTTAAAACAAGATTTCCTTGTTCCGGTCAGCCCCGCCGATAATCAGAAGAGCATTATGACAAACGATAACCAGCCACAATCTTCCGCGTCGGATGACGCACACACTGAATATGATTCCAGCCAGATTAAATCGGGAGAAGGCCACAGCAAAGATCCTGACAACGAAAAAGACGCTAAAGACAGCGATGAGTCGGAGGCAAAAGGGAAAGGTCCCGGTAAAAAACCGCTGATTATTCTCGGAATTGTCGTGGTGATCATGCTGATTGTCGCGCTGGTCTGGTGGCTGATGACCAAAGATCAGGTCAACACTGATGATGCCTTTATCGAAGGCGATGCCGTCACCATTGCGCCGAAAATCGCCGGGTACGTGACCAGCCTGTCGGTGAAAGATAACCAGTTCGTCAAAAAAGGCGATCTGCTGGTGGAAATTGATCCGCGTGACGCCACCGCGCAGCGCGATCAGGCGCAGGCTCAGCTCGGGCTGGCCGTCGCACAACTCCATCAGGCGCAGGTTCAGTTTGATCTGGCAAAAGTACAATATCCCGCACAGCTCGCGCAGGCCAAAGCGCAGCAAACGCGCGCCGAAGCCAGCCTGATGAATGCCACCGCCGATTTCCGCCGTCAGCGCGGCGTCGATCCGCGTGCCACCACGCAACAGAATATCGACTCCTCTAATGCGCAGGTGCGTTCTGCGGCGGCAGATTTAGAGAATGCCAAAGCGCAGGTGCAGGTTGCCGCTCAGGTTCAGCTGCAAATCCGTCAGGCCGAAACCAACGTCGAAGCCCGTCAGCAACAGGTTGAACAGGCGAAAGCTCAGCTGGAAAGCGCCACGCTTAACCTGTCTTATGCGCAGGTGCGCGCACCGTTCGACGGCTACGTCACCAAGCGAAATGTGCAGCTCGGCACGCTGGTGCAGGCCGGTTCGTCATTGTTCTCGGTGGTTTCTAAAGACATCTGGGTGGCGGCTAACTTTAAAGAATCTCAGCTTGAGCGCATGCGTCCGGGCAATAAAGTTGAAATCACCGTGGATGCTTATCCCGATATCAAATTGCAGGGCCACGTTGACAGCGTTCAGCAGGGTACCGGCTCACGCTTCTCAGCTTTCCCGGCGGAAAACGCCACCGGTAACTACGTGAAAATCGTTCAGCGCGTGCCGGTCAAAATCGTCATCGACAGTGGTCTGGATCCGAAACAACCTCTGCCACTCGGCCTGTCTGTTGATCCGACGGTGACCGTCGAATGACCGAAGACCGCAGTTACTGGAAACCCAAGGCTAATCCCTGGGCGGTTGCTGCCGTTGTCACCATCGCGGTGTTCATGGAAATTCTGGACACCACGATAGTCAACGTGGCGCTGCCGCACGTCGCCGGTTCGCTCTCCTCAAGCTACGACGAATCGACATGGGTACTGACCTCCTACTTAGTCGCCAACGGCATCGTTTTGCCGATTTCCGCATTCCTTAGCCGCGTGATGGGGCGTAAAACGTACTTCCTGATTTGTATCGGGATGTTCACCGTCTGTTCATTCCTGTGCGGGATCGCCACCGAACTGTGGCAAATGATTTTGTTCCGCATTTTGCAGGGCTTCTTCGGCGGCGGTTTGCAGCCGATCCAACAATCGGTGCTGCTTGATTACTTCAAACCGGCCGATCGCGGTAAGGCGTTTGGGCTCTCTTCGATTGCCATCATCGTGGCACCGGTAGTCGGCCCGACGCTCGGCGGTTACATCACCGACCACTTCAGCTGGCGCTGGGTGTTTTTGATCAACATTCCGGTGGGAATTATTGCCCTGCTGGCGATTTATCAACTGCTGGAAGACCCGCCGTGGGAGCGTAAAGCCAAAGGTAAACTGAGTATTGATTACATCGGTATCGGGCTGATTGCGCTGGGGCTGGGCTGTTTGCAGGTGATGATGGACCGCGGCGAGGACGATGACTGGTTTAAATCCGGCTTTATCGTCACTTTCGCGGTACTGGCGGCGACCGGGATCATCGGGGCAATTTACTGGCTGCTGTACGCCAAAAAGCCCGTGGTCGACCTGCGCTGTCTGAAGGATAAGAACTTTGCAGTAGCCGGATTGCTGATGGCCGGTATGGCGATGATTCTCTATGGCAGCTCGGTGGTGATCCCGCAGCTGGCGCAGCAACAGCTGGGTTATACCGCAACACTTTCGGGGCTGGTGATGTCGCCCGGCGCGATACTGATCGTGCTGTCGATCCCGCTGGTGCTGAAACTGATGCCGATTATTCAGACGCGTTATATCATCGCCTTCGGGTTCTTCCTGCTGGCTGCGTCGTTCATCTTTTCGGCGCGGCTGACGCCAAACGTTGATTTCGAAACGCTGGTGCTGTTTCGCAGCGCGCAGTCAATCGGCCTCGGGTTCCTGTTTGTGCCGCTGACCACCATCGCGTTTATCACTATTCCGCAGCGCATGAACGCCGATGCCGCCGCGCTGTTCACCATGTTCCGTAACGTCGCCGGATCGATTGGCATTTCGCTGGCGACCGCCGGAGTGACCGAGCGAACGCAGGCGCACAGCGCGCACATGGTGCACAACATGTCGCCGCTCAACGAACAGTTTAATCAGGCCGTGACCAAAAGCGCCGCCGCTATCCGCGATTTCGCCCATGTGCTGGGCGACCCGATGCAGCTTGCCACCGCGCGGATGTATCAGGAGATGGTGTCGCAGTCGCGCATTCTGGCCTACATCGATGTGTTCGGCTATTGCGCAATCGTCGCCGTTATTTTGATCCCATTTTGTTTCCTGCTTTCGCCAGTTAAGAGCGAAGGTAATGCCGGAGCACACTAAGTTGAATACGACCCGGAAGTTAGAGAAAAACACCTCATTGTTGCAAATTATAGTTTGGGGGAAATCGGCTATACCCCACCCCAACCCTCCCCTTCGCAGGGGAGGGAGCGCTCCGTCATTCTGCATTTCCCGCGAGAGCAGTTCGGCATTTCGCGCCTCCCCCTGTGAAGTTGGAGGCTGGGAGGGGGTATTGCATACCGGCTCCCGTTTACTGGCTTTTTCAGCCCTGACTCTTGCCCTCACCGCCTGCTCCGTTGGCCCGGACTATCAGAAACCTCAGACCGCGACGCCGGGAGCATTTAACGATCTTAGCAAGCCAAAAGACGCCGACGGCGCCTCAGTGGCACTGCCTTCCGAGCCAAATCCGCTGTGGTGGAAAGCCTTTAACGATCCGCAACTCGACAGTCTGGTGACCCGCGCTATTGCCGGGAATATCTCCCTGCAACAGGCGGTGTTACGCATCGCCGGCGCGCGCGAACAGGTGACACAGGCCAAAGGCGCGTGGCTGCCGTCGGTACAGGGCAACGCCAAAGTCACCCGGCAGCAGCTCGGCCTGAAAGGTATTCTGGATTCCAGCGGTGCTTCTTCGCAGCTTAACGATCTCAGCCCGGAAGCCTCGGGAGCTATCGACACCGCCACGCGGCCGGTGGATTTGTATCAGGGAAGTTTCGACGCCAGCTGGGAGCTGGATCTGTTCGGCGGCACCCGTCGTCAGGTGGAAGCCGCCAATGCGCAGACCCAGTCCTCTGTCGAGCAGCGTAACGATGCGCTGGTCTCGCTGGAGGCCGAAGTAGCCCGCGCTTATCTGCAACTGCGCGGTGCGCAAAGTATTACCGCGTCGATTCAAACACAGATCGACGTCGCGCAGCAGACGCTGGATCTGACGCAAAACCGTCAGCAAAACGGTCTTTCGCCACAGCTCGACGTAGAAAACGCCCGTGCCCAGTTAGGGTCACTGCGCGCCCAGTTGCCGCAGTATCAGGCGCAGGAGCGTCAGGCGATGAACGGGCTGGCAGTATTGCTTGGCCAGACGCCGGGTTCGCTCGATGGCGAACTTGCCGCGCCGAAACCGATGCCTACGCTGCCCGCCGCCGTGCCGGTTGGCGTGCCTTCGCAGCTGGCGCGCCGTCGTCCGGACGTACGCAAAGCCGAAGCAGATCTGCATGCCGCGACGGCCAATATCGGCGTCTCGGTTGCGCAATTGTTCCCGAGCATCTCGCTCACCGGCCAGTTTGGTATGCGTAACACCGACGCCAGCTACCTCGATAACTGGAGCAGCCATTTTTACTCCGTCGGCCCTTCCGTCACCGTACCGATCTTCCAGGGCGGACGGCTGGTGTCCAGCGTGCATCTCTCCCGCGCCCAGCAGGCCAACGCCGCACTGAACTATCGCCAGACGGTGCTGACCGCCTTGCAGGATGTGGATAATGCGCTGGTCAGCTACCGTACCGATCAGGATCAGGTCAGCGGACTGGATCAAACCACCGAAGCCTTGCAGACGGCATTTGATCTGGCGAGCGACAGCTATCGTCAGGGGCTCTCGACCTTTATCAACGTGCTTGATGCCCAGCGCCAGCTGGCGCAGGCGCATCAGCAATCCGCCGAAGCGAAAGTGAAAACCAGCACCGATCTGGTCTCGCTGTACAAAGCATTGGGCGGCGGCTGGGAACCGTATCAGAACGTGGATTTACCGACCTACACCGTGTTTGGCCCGGCGGCGACGCCGGGCGTAAAAATAAAAACCACAGCCGGGGAATAACCGCAGCATGAACGATATTGCAACAGAAGAGAAAAAGCCCAGCTGCGATTCAGTGATCAACAGCGTTGCCTATCGCGACGGCAAGCGGTTGCAGGATGTGACCGTTGAGGACATCAGCGAAGTGTTGAAAGAGCCGGACACTTTTGTCTGGCTTGGGCTGTGGCAGCCGGAAGACAGCTACATGCGCAGCGTTCAGGAGGAATTTGGCCTGCATGACCTGGCAATTGAAGATGCACTGACCGCCCACCAGCGGCCCAAAATCGAGCAGTACGGCGAGTCGTTGTTTATCGTCGCGCACACCGCGCAGAAGGTGAAGGAAACCATCGAGTACGGCGAAACGCACATGTTTCTCGGTAAAAACTTCCTGATAACCATCCGCCACGGCGCATCGTCGAGCTATTTGCAGGTGCGCAATCACGCCGAAGAACGCCCGGACATGCTGGTAAAAGGCCCGGCCTACGCGCTGTACTGCATTCTGGACTCCATCGTCGATAACTATCTGGAAATTCTGCACCAGTACACCGAAGAGTTTGATGCCATTGAAAAGCTGATGTTCCAGAACACCTTCAACCAGCAGGCGGTGCAGCAGGTGTACAAGCTGCGTCGCGATTTGCTGTCACTGCGTAACTCCGCTGTGCCAATGGAAGATATTTGTAACCAGCTCAGCCATCATTACGAAGAACTGGTGCCAAAAGGCCTGCGCGCCTATATCCGCGACGTGCAGGACCACGCTAATCAGGTGATCAAAACCACTGACGACATGCGCGAAATGCTCTCCAACGCCATGCATGTGAATCTGGCGCTGGTGTCGGTACATCAGAACGAAGTGGTGCAGCGGCTGGCGGGCTGGGGGGCAATTCTGGCGATCCCGACCGTGGTCTTCAGCCTGTACGGCATGAACTTTAAAAACATGCCGGAGCTGGATGACTGGTGGGGGTATCCGGTGACGCTCGGCGTGACCTTTGTCGGCTGCGTGTGGTTGTACTGGAAGTTGAAAAAGTCCGGCTGGTTATAAATAATCATCGAATAACGTTCACAAGCGAATAACATATTCATCTGTTATTCGCTGCCTTTAATTTTCCTGACAATGTAAACCCGTCTTTATTATATTTTCGCTTCCCTGCTCCCCTCCATTCCTTATATACTCATCCGCATCTTTCCCGACGGAAAATATTTCAGCCATGTCAGTCCGCTTCGCGATTTCACAGTTTATGCATTCACTGCGCTTGCCCGGCAAGCGGGTCAGTGCGTTGCTGTTCGCATTATGCTGGCTCATGCTGAATGCCCAACTGGCGCTCGCCAGCCATCAGTGTGACATGCGTCCGCCGGTGGAAAATACGCAGATGCAGCACAACGAATTCATGCAAATGCCTGATTCAACGGAGCATATGCAGAGTCAGTCGGTGCTGTGCGAGAAGCATTGCGTACCGGAAAGAACCCAGTCCGACGGCAGTTCCTTACCGCTGCTGGCGTTGCCCGTCGTGCAAGCACTCGCCCTGACCACCGTGGATGCGCGTACCGCCGTCACCACCGCCGACTGGATCGCCCCGCCTGTCACCGCCCCCCCTGCCGAAGTCCGGTTCTGTCGATTTAGAGAATAAGTCCCGCTGTCACGGATGTTTTTCTGCATCCGCATTAAATGAAATTTATTTATCAAAATAATGTCATTTTTCATCTAACGACAGTTGGAGTATTTCCCATGCGTATTTTATTTACATCATTATTGTTTAGTCTTTTCTTTATATCTTCTTATTCTCTTGCCGATGCCATGCCAATGGCACACGACCACATGGCGATGCAAAACCTGCAAACGTATGGTTCCGAAGGGGTGATTACCCAATGGCAGTCCGACCGCGTCGGTATTTCTCATCACGCCATCCCGGCACTGAAATGGCCGGCGATGACCATGAATTTCCGTCTGCCGCCCGAAATCAGCCCCAACGCCCTCCCCGCTGGCACGCCGGTGGCGTTCACCTTTGTCAAAACTGAGTCCGCTTATCAGTTACAGACGCTGACGCCGCTGACACGCTGACCGGGAGATTCACCATGTTTATTTTACCGCGTCACCCCCTGGTGACGTGGCAATGGCTGCTGGCTTTTATGCCCGTCAGCGCCATTGCCACACCGGTTTCTCTGCCGCAGGCGCTGGTCGCCGCGCAGGATTATTCCGCCGAGCTTTCCGCCAGCCGCCATCAGATTAATGCGCTGGATAACCGCGCCGATTCGGCCATGCAGTTGCCGGATCCGAAGCTGAAATTTGGTATCGAAAACCTGCCGGTCGGCGGCAACAACGACCGCCGTTTTACCCGCGAAGGCATGACCATGCAACGCATCGGCATCATGCAGGATTACGTCAGTAGCAGTAAGCGCGAGCGGAAAGCCGATACCTTGCGCGCTGAATCGCGGCAGGTGGCGGCTTCCACGCAAAGTATCCGTGCCCGTCTGCAAAGGGACGCCGCGCTGGCCTGGATGGCGCTGGCGATTGGCGAGCAGAACATTCTGCAAATCCGCAGGCTGGTGGATGAAAGCCAGCGGCAAATTGGCGTGCAGCGCGGCGGGGTCAGCAGCGGCAGCGCCCTGCCTGCCTCGGTGCTCGACGCGCGCCTGACGCTCATCGGCATGCAGGACAAACTCACCGAAGCGCAGCGCGACGTCCAGCTGGCGCGCACCCGCCTGAGCCAGCTGACAGGCATCGACAAGCCGGAAATCAACGGCGCTGTTCCGCCGGTCGGCGCGCTACCGGCGGAAGTTCAGCGGGCAGACAGCGTTGATCAGCATCCGGAAATCCTGCAGGCGCGGCGCGAGGCGGAAGTCGCACAATCGAAATCGTCGGAATCAGCGATTGCCGCACTGCCCGACGTCGGCGTTGAGGTGTATTACGCGCACCGTGCCGATGACTATGACGATATGGCGGGCGTGATGTTTACCGTCGATTTGCCGCTGTTTACCGCCTCCCGGCAGGACAAAGACCACGCCGCCGATCAATCGATGGCTATGGAAAGTAACGACCGGCTGGCGCAGCTGGTACGGGATCATCAGGCGCAGCTGACCACGCTTATCGCGCAGTATCAGGCGGCCAGCACCCTGTGGCAGCGGCAAAAAAATGACGTCGTGCCGTTGCAGCAACAGCGCATCAGCGTGATTCAGGCGCAGTACAGCGCCGGAAAAAGCAGCCTGAATGATGTTCTTGATGCCCGCCGTAGCCTGCTCGACAGCCAGCTGGCAGAGCGCAATGCCGAACTTGAGGTTGCCCGCTACTGGGTGGCCCTGCGCTATCTTGCGCCACAGGAGAATCACTGATGACCTCTGCTAAAACTTACAGCCTGCTGGCCGTGGCCATCGCGGCTGCCCTCGCCGCCGGTTATCTTCTCGGGCGTCACAGCCAGCCCGCTGCGGCACATAGCGCCGACGCGCCCGCCGGACGCAAAGTGCTGTACTGGTATGACCCGATGACGCCGGATCAGCGCTTTGACAAGCCCGGTAAATCCCCGTTTATGGACATGGATCTGATGCCGCGTTACGCCGATGAAGTAACCGACGACGCCGGCGTGACGGTCAGCGCGCGCCAGCAGCAAAACCTGGGAATGCGCAGCGAAGCCGTGCAACGCCGCGTAATCTCTGCGCCGCTGAACGTGTATGGCACGGTTACCGCCGACGAACGCAGCTTGCGCACCGTCGCCGCCCGCGCCAGCGGTCTGGTGGAAAAACTCTACGTCGCGGCCAGCCAGCAGCAGGTGAAGAAAGGTCAGAAACTGGCAACGCTGTGGATCCCCGACTGGACTGCCGCGCAGCAGGAATATCTGGCCGTACATCAGCTCGGCGATCACGCCCTGAGCGCCGCCGCCCGTCAGCGGCTGGCGTTACAGTTTATGCCGGAAGACGTACTTAAACGCCTGGACAGCACCGGCCAACCGCAAACCCGTATCGACATTACCGCGCCGGAAGACGGTTACCTGAGCCTGCTGAGCGTGCGTGAAGGCGCGCAGGTCAGCGCCACCCAGCCGCTGTTCGAACTGACCAGCCTGAAACAGGTGTGGATCGTAATGGATTATCCGCCGTCGGCCGCCAGTCAGGTTCATGCGGGAAGTACCGTTACCGCCGGAACAGAAAGCCAGCCGGGGGATCTCTTTCATGGCACGGTCAGTGAACTGCTGCCGGATGTCGATCCGGTCAGCCGCACGCTGAAAGCCCGCGTGGTGATGGATAATCCGCAGCAAAAACTGCGCCCTGGCATGTATCTCACTCTCACGCTGGCCGCCGGGCAACAAGCACCGGTGCTGGCTATTGCGCAGGAAGCGCTGATCCAAACCGGCAGCCGGAACACCGTGCTGCTCGACGACGGCAACGGGCATTTCACGCCGCAGGAGGTAAATATCGGCGCGACGCGCGATGGCTGGACGCAGATCCTTTCCGGCCTTGAAGAGGGCCAGAAAGTGGTGACCTCCGGACAGTTCCTGATCGACTCCGAAGCCAGCCTGCGCAGCGCGCTGCCTGCGGCTTCCGCTTCTGAGCCAGCCGCCTCCGGGCAAAACGTCCCTGCGCACGGAGGTCATTTATGATTGCTTTCGTGATCCGCTGGTCGCTGCGCAACCGGCTGCTGGTCTTACTGGCCGCGCTGATGATGGCCGTCTGGGGCATCTGGTCTTTGCAGAAAGCACCGCTCGATGCCCTGCCGGATTTGTCCGACGTGCAGGTGATCGTGCGCGTCAGTTATCCCGGTAAAGCACCGCAAATCATTGAAGATCAGGTGACTTATCCGCTCACCACCACGCTGCTCTCCGTTCCGGGCGCCAAAACCGTGCGCGGCTTTTCGATGTTTGGCGACGCTTATGTTTACGTGCTGTTCGACGACGGTACCGATCCTTACTGGGCGCGGTCGCGGGTGCTGGAATACCTCAGTCAGGTGCAATCCACGCTACCGGCCGGTGCCAAAGCGTCGCTCGGGCCGGATGCCACCGGCGTCGGCTGGATTTACGAATACGTGTTAGTCGATAAAACCGGTAAACACAGTCTGGAACAGCTGCGCGCGTTGCAGGACTGGACGCTGCGCTATGATCTGAAAACCGTACCCAATGTGTCGGAAGTCGCCAGCATTGGCGGTATGGTACGCCAGTATCAGGTGGTCGCCGATCCGCAGCGGATGCGCGCCCGTGGCGTCACCCATCAGCAGCTGGTGTCAGCCTTGCAAAGCGCCAATCAGGAAAGCAGCGGCTCGCTGCTGGAGATGGGTGAAGCCGAATACATGGTGCGCACCTCCGGTTATCTGAAAAATCTTGAGGATTTTAACAACGTGGTGGTGACGGCCAGCGGCGGCATTCCGGTGCTGCTGTCTGACGTCGCCACCGTTCGCACCGGCCCCGAACTGCGGCGCGGCGTGGCGGAGCTGAACGGTGAAGGCGAAGTTGCCGGCGGCGTGATTGTGATGCGCTCGGGTAAGAACGCGCTGGAAACGCTGAAAGCGGTGAAACGGCGGCTGAATGCCCTGGCGCGCACGCTTCCCGCCGGAGTGGAAATTGTGCCGGTCTACGACCGTCAGCCGCTGATCGAAAGCGCCATCGTGACGTTGTCACATAAACTGCTTGAAGAATTTGCGGTGGTAGCCGTGGTCTGCGCGCTGTTCCTGTTCCACTTCCGCTCGGCGCTGGTGGCGATCATCACCCTGCCGCTCGGCATTCTGGGCGCGTTCATCGTTATGCATTATCAGGGCGTCAGCGCCAACATTATGTCGCTGGGTGGTATTGCCATTGCCATCGGTGCGATGGTCGATGCGGCGATTGTGATGATCGAGAATATGCACAAAGTGCTCGAACAATGGCGGCACGACCATCCGGGGCAAAAGCCGACATCTGCCGATTACTGGCAGGTGTCGGAGCGCGCCGCTACGGAAGTCGGTCCGGCGCTGTTTTGCAGTTTGCTTATCATCACGCTGTCGTTTATTCCGGTGTTTTCACTGGAAGCGCAGGAAGGCCGGATGTTCTCACCGCTGGCGTTCACCAAGACCTACGCGATGGCGGTTTCCGCCGGGCTTGGGATCACGCTGGTGCCGGTGCTGATGGGCTATTTCATTCGCGGGAAAATTCCTGATGAAAACGCCAGCCCAATCAACCGCTGGCTCATTGCAGCCTATCAGCCGGTGCTTTCAGCGGTGCTGAAATACCCGAAAACTACGCTGCTCTTCAGCGGTCTGTTCCTGCTGGTCTCGCTGTATCCGCTGGCAAAGCTCGGCAGCGAATTTATGCCCGCGCTCGACGAAGGGGATTTGCTGTATATGCCGTCCACGCTGCCGGGTATTTCCGCCCGCGAAGCCGCGCGCCTGTTACAGCAAACCGATCGTCTGATCAAAACCGTGCCTGAAGTCGCCAGCGTATTTGGTAAAGCCGGCCGCGCTGACAGCGCCACCGATCCCGCGCCGCTCACCATGATTGAAACCACCATCCGCTTTAAACCGCGTGACCAGTGGCGGCCAGGTATGACACCGGACAAAATCATCACCGAGCTGGATAACGCGGTGAAGTTACCGGGTATTGCCAACGTCTGGGTGCCGCCGATCCGTAACCGGCTGGATATGCTGGCGACCGGTATCAAAAGCCCGGTCGGCATCAAGGTGAATGGCAATAACATTGCACAAATCCAGGCCGTGGCGCAGCAGATTGAGCACATCGTCAAAACCGTGCCGGGCGTCACCTCCGCGCTGGCGGAGCGACTTCAGGGCGGGCGCTATGTCGATATTGATATCAACCGGCGTGAGGCGGCACGTTACGGTGTCACGGTTGCCGAGTTGCAATCGTTAGTTTCCACTCTGGTGGGGGGTGAAAATATCGGAGAAACGCTGGAAGGCCGCGAGCGGTATCCCATTAATCTTCGATATCCGCGTGAGTTGCGCGACAACGTGCAGGCGCTGCGGGATTTACCGGTGCTGACCGCCTCTGGCGCACAGGTGCCGCTCTCGGTGCTGGCGACGGTAAACGTCACCGACGGCCCGCCGATGCTCAAAAGCGAAAACGCCCGTTTGTCAGACTGGATTTATGTCGATCTGCGCGGCCGGGATTTGAAATCCGCCGTCGAAGAGATGCAGCTGGCGGTAAATCAGCAGGTGAAACTGCCGGAGGGCGTGACGGTGAGCTGGTCTGGGCAATTCGAATATCTGGAGCGCGCGACGGCTAAGCTTAAAATCGTTCTGCCATTTACGCTGGCGATCATTTTCGTGCTGCTGTACGTCACTTTCGGTCGCGTGAGGGACGCGTTGCTGATCATGGCGACGCTGCCCTTCGCACTCACCGGTGGTGTCTGGCTGCTGTATCTGCTCAGTTACAATCTGTCGGTCGCTGCCGCCGTAGGTTTTATCGCGCTGGCTGGCGTAGCGGCAGAATTCGGGGTGATTATGGTGCTGTATCTGAATCAGGCGGTGCAGCGCCAGCTGAAAGGCAAAACCGAACTGACGGAAGCTGAATTGTGCGACGCCATTCACCACGGCGCGGTGCTGCGCGTCAGGCCAAAAGCCATGACGGTGGCAACCATTATGGCCGGTTTATTGCCGATCATGTGGGGCGGAGGTACCGGTTCGGAAGTGATGCAGCGTATCGCCGCGCCGATGATCGGCGGGATGCTGAGTGCACCGCTGCTGTCGATGCTGGTAGTACCGGCGGTGTATTTGTTGATGCATCGGCATCGGGGGGGTGCCGGCGGGCGGGGTTGAATCAACATCAAGACCTTGGGGTTGCCACCCAAACTGGCCTTAAGGTCAACACCGTGGGCGTCGGCCCACACCGACTTGGGGGGCGGCCTATCGCCGCCACCCCCCAAGACCCCCCAGGCTCTTTAAAACACGCGCTATCGCTGGGTCGATGGACATGTTCTGTAGCGCCCGCATGTGGCGCAAAACCCTGCCGCTGCGCGGTGCCTTCACTCGGTCTTCGAGCCATAGGTCTCGAAGCCGCTCCGTTCAGCAGGATTTTTTGATCGCGTCATCTCACCATTTTTGAAAACAAATATAGATTGAGCAAAGTGTTTGGTTTTTTGAAATGATCCGAGCGGGTGAAGTTGTGACCTACAAAGCCTGTGGCTGCTTTCAAAAATCACGCCGGAGGAAGAGGTGGAAAACCGCGCGGCTTTCTGCGCGGGTTGTAACCCGACCGGAGAGTACCGCGCAGCGGCGGGATTTTGCGGCAATAGGAGGAATTTCTGAAACAGAGCCGGGATGCATGGCACGTGTTTTAAAGAGCCGGAGATTCTTAAGAGGCGCGGCGATAGGCGCCTCTTAAGGCCGGTTTGGGCGGCAGCCCAAGGTGTTGACCTTAAGGCCGGTTTGGGCGGCAGCCCAAGGTTTTGAATTTAAACTACGATTCCTCCGCCGCCGCGGTAACCCGCGCTAGCGGCTGCTCCAGCACCATCGTCTGCGTCTGACTTAAACTGATCTCCGCAGCCCGCAACATTTTCAGAATTTCATACAACAAGTCACTGCGCGTTCCACCTACCATACGCGGGCTGTTTACGTAGCCGGTGACACTCAACACAATGCCGGTCGGGCCCAGCTCTTTAAAACTCACAGACGGTGGCGGATTTTCCAGAATAGATTCGTGCAGGTTGTAGGCTTCAAGTAACAGCGTGCGTACCTGTTCAGGATCGATGTCTAGCGGGAAGGTCAGCACGATGGTCGCCACGCCCTGCGCGTTACCCATGGTGGCGTTACGCACGTTCTGCGAAATCAGCTGCGAGTTCGGGACGATAACCGTGGATTTATCACTGAGCTGAATTTCCGTGGCGCGAACGTTGATCCGACGAATATCCCCTTCCACACCGCTGATGCTGATCAAATCCCCCACTTTCACCGGACGCTCGGTCAGCAGGATCAGGCCGGAGATGAAGTTCTTCACAATTTCCTGCAAGCCAAAACCGATACCGACCGATAAGGCGCTGACGATCCACGCCAGTTTATTCCACTCGATACCCAACGACGACAGCGTCAGCATGATGATCAGCACGTAACCCACGTTGGTGAACAGCGTCACCAGCGAGGCTCGCATGCCGCGATCCATCATGGTTTTTGGCAGGAAATCATTGTCCAGCCAGCGTTTGGCCGAACGCAGCACGTACCACCCAACCACCAGACAGAGCACGGCATTCACGGCGTGGGCCGGAATGATGTTCAGGCTTTCCAGGCCTTTACCGCCCCAAATGTCGACGATTTTACTCAACAATTCCAGCGGCGTGGTCGTCCCGAAAGTCCCGTTGAGCAGCGCGACCGCGGCCATCAGCAACAGTGCGGTTTTACCTATCGCCGAGAACAGCGTGGCAGCCAGCGACAGATGACGGTCGTTAACGCTCAGCGTGCCTTTAAGGATTTTGCCGCTGTGCGTGGTGTCGGAAAATACGCTTTCACACAAATCCACCCAGAAGTGGATCAGCAGATACAGGCTGCTGACCACCAGACCGATCCACAGCAGTTCGAAGGTCACGAAACGCGCCAGAGGAATGTAACCAATCAGCAGCGCGATAAGAATGACGAACGCCGTCAGGCTGATCAGCAGATGGATAAGCCCGGCGATCGTTGAACGTGCTTCCGTCTGCTCTCCTTCAGCACGCATTTTGCGGCGCATCCGGTTCACACGAACCGGCGCAATCAGACAGTTCAGTGCCACCAGCAACGCCGCTAAGCCATTGCCAAACAAAGTGGCAGCAATGCTCGCCCCGACCAGATTATTCAGCTGTTCAATAATGCCGAACAGGAAAATAAAGGACGCCAGCAGGACGGGGAATAACCCCAGCGTTTTCGCCAGCGGATCGGCAATGCCTGGCAAACGCCATGAAGGATGGCTGTTCGACAGCAGCGCGATCCCCAGACCGGCGATCACTGCGGAGAAATAGGTCAGCTCCACCAGTTGTTCGGCAAACTCATTCACCCATTGTGAGGTCTCTGGCAGACGCGTGAAGATGTAACAAAGCAGCTGCACGCTGATGCCCAGCGTAAAAGTGGTGCTCAGCGTGGTAAAACACGCGAGGAAACTGCGGCGAAAACGCCCGTGCGGCAACCAGCGCGGCAGGATCCAGTTCATCGGACGATCCAGCGTCTTGCGTCCGAACAGGCCAATCACCAGTGCCAGCAGCAGATAAATACCGGTGCCCACCCGCCAGTCTTCGCTCCATGCCTGCGTCCAGGCGTCATGCACCTGTGAACCGAAATCATCGAAACGCGCGGCATCGTCATCATTAGGCGTAATCAGCGGTGACCAGAAATTACCGCCAAGAATGCTGCCGGTATTAAGTGCGATTTGGGTTTTCAGCGCATCACGGCGCATGCCGGAAATCTGGGAAGACAGGTTCCGCGCACCGGTCGCGATGCCTTTGGTTTGTTCGATCTGCGTGGTCAGGAGCGTCTTGCTGTTATTGAGCTTGTTTCGCTGGCTGACCACCTGAGGCGTTTCAGTCAGTGTGCCTGCCGCCGGGGCCGGACCGAGAACGTCCAGCTGCGCCTGCACTTCTTCGAGCTGCGGGGTCAGCGCCACGGCCAGTTTGTCAGCATCTTCGGCGAGCTTTTGCGCGGCGTCGTTCAGGCCGGTGAATTTCTTGTCGGTTTTGGCTGCCGAGACCTGTTGTTTCAGCTGATCCAGGCGTTTTTGCAGCGCAGGCAACGCCGTACTGGCGTTCACTTTGACCGGTTGAGCCGCCGCCGGTTGCCCGGTCGCTTCATCAGCCTGACTCAGCGCGGGGGTCATCATCAGACATGACAACAATGCCAGTAACAGCGGCATTCTTAACAATTTTTGCATAGAAAAAGGGTTCCGGAAGTTCGGGGGATTATTGTTTTTGACTCTGCGGCTAAGAATACCTGTTCTTAGTGGGAAAAGTAGTAGGGATTGTCTGTTTGTCAGCGTTGATAATTAAGCGGACAGCACGCAGGCGCGCACTGTCCGTGCGGATCAGTTCGGTTTACCCAACATTTGTCTTAAGATCGCGGCAGAATCGGCAGGCTGTAACGCCAGAATACCGGAATAGAGGCTGATGGAAATCTCGCACACTTTCTCACGATCAACATCCGGCTTAGTCAGGTCGCTGAACATCTGCAACTGGTCGCCGTACATGTTTCCGAGCGCCTGACGCACCGGCGCCATCATCAGGATGACTTTTTCGGTACTGACGGCGGCAGGGAACTCTTTCTGATCCGGGCCGGTCGCCAGCAGTAAATCATTCATGGTGCTGAGATCTTTACGGAATAACGCCGGCGGCAGCACTTCTGCCGTGTTCACCCCGCCGCTGACCTGCGGATAAAGAAACTTGAAGCAGGTGCCGTCTTTGCGCGCCAGCAGGGTTTGCATCTCTTCAAGATTGACCTGCATGGCCGCATTCACAGCGGCATCCGGCGCATGAGCAATGCGTTTCGACAGCAGTTCGGACACCATCGGTTTCACCGTATCAATGGCTTCCTGCTGCGGTTTGCCGTCTTTTTTCATGGTCAGAATGTGGCTGCGGATCTGCGTATACAGCGCGGGTTCCTGCGCTTTGATGGTGCCGTACAGCGGCAGTTCAGCGAGCGCCTGATCGATTTTCTGCTCTTCGCTTTCCCCCATAACGCGCGGCTTGATCACTGCACCCCACAGAATATTGCCGCCGATGATGAGCACTAAAAACAGGATAATACCGGGCAGGCGACCTATTTTTCCTTTTTTGTGTAAAAGGCTGATCAACGAGCCCAATACCACACCGCTGATGCCCCACACCATCACTTCATTCCAGTTCATGACTTTTCCTTTATGTCGAAAAAACGGCGCTTAAAGGCCGATTTGTGCGACTGCATCAAGGCTGGCGTCAGCGCGATCCTGCCCGTGCAGCTCTTTAAGTTTGCCCTGTCGCATTTCCAGAAGACGATCGGCGTGTTCAAAATAGTGATCATCGTGGCTGATTGCCAGTACGGTTTTGCCCATATCGCGCAACTGAGGTAACAGTTCGCGGTAGAACGTACGGCGGAACTGCGGATCCTGATCGGCGGCCCATTCATCGAGCAACAGGAAATCACGCCCTTCTGCCGCTGCCAGCAACAGCGCGACACGTTTACGCTGCCCGGCGGAAAGTTGCAGATTGGTCACTTCGCTGCCGCTGAACTGGAGTTTTTCTTTCATTTTCAGGCGTTGCAACCAGTCTTCGACCAGCAGCGGATCCGGCGTCTGCCCCTGCGGGCCCATCAGCTGGCCGAACAGGTGGAAATCGGTGAACACTGCTGAGAAAATCTGGCGATATTGTTCGACGTTCTGCGCCGTGACCGGCACGCCGTCGAGCAGAATTTGCCCGGAACGCGGCTGATAGAGGCCAGTCAGCAGCATCGCCATGGTCGATTTGCCACTGCCGTTGCCGCCTATCAGGAATACCAATTCACCACGAGTAATGGTCAGATTGAGCGGGCCGACGCCAAAACCGGCGCTTTCTTCTTTGCCCTCATAGCTGAAGACCAGATCGCGCAGCTCCAGCGACTGCCAGCGCGCAGGCGCTAACGGCGGCGTAAACGCTTCGTCGTATTCCGCCAGCTTCAGGGCTTTCAGTTTACCGAATGCCACCTGAGCGCTGAGCAGCGTCGGCAGTGCGCCCACCGCCTGCAACATCGGCGTACGCAGGAACAGCAGCGTCAGGGAATAGGTTGCAGCGACGTCGGTATTCGACCAGCCGAGCGTATTGGCCATAAAGAATACCAGGCCTATCGCGCCCAACATCATGATATTCGACCAGTTTACGGCACTCAGGTGGAAGGTATCGGCGCGGATAATGTGATGGCGATACTCTTCGGCGTCTTTACGATAGACATCATCAAACAGGTGGCGGGCGCGCTCGCGGTTCAGCGCCAGCTCTTTGCGCCCTTCGATCACCTTCTGGTAATCGGTTTGCAGTTTGTCTTCCGCGTCGCGCACTTTCGCCAGATGGCTGTAAACGTGCGAGACCAGTTTGAAGCCGCCGACAATGGTGATGATCAGCCAGACGACTGTCACCAGCAGCATTTCCGGCGACAGCCACGCGAGATACGCCGCACAGCCGATGGTCAGGATAATCCCCTGCACCAGCTCCGGCAGACGCACAAATGCCAGTGTGATGTTACGGATATCGCTGCCGAGGCTGGCAAGCAGTTGCGCATTGCCGATCTGCTCAATGCGCTCAATATCGGTATCTAAAATACGTTTGATGAACTGCCCGCGCAGGCGGTAGATGAAGTGATGTCCGAGAATGGTCAGGGCAAGCTGGGAGCCGAGCGTCACCGCCATCAGCAACAAAAGTAATCCAAGAAACTCCGGTAAGACCATCAGTGAAGCGTTCGTGGTTTCAATCAGTTTAAGATTGATAAAAGCGATCAGGCCAATGCCCAGTACGGCGCTGAGCAGGCTCAGCAACATGACGCCTAAAAAAGGCCAGCGATACTGCTTAAAAACGACGCGTAACAACTCCATGAAATGCTCTCATTATAAATGCCGGAAAACGGATTGCAGGCAGTTTAATGAGACCTTGTGTCATATCAAGAATAATTCTCATTTTATCAACTTACTGCCACATCCGGAAAAAAAGCTGACAGCCCGCTTTTCGCTTCCTACACTGGGGCAATGGATAAAGAACAAGAACTTCGCCGAAGTAAACGTAACGCACTGGGGCTGCTGCTGATTGCTGCGGCCCTGTTTGTCATCACCCTCTTTTTGCCGCCGAACTTCTGGGTTTCCGGGCTGAAAGCCATTTCCGAAGCCGCAATGGTCGGCGCCATGGCCGACTGGTTCGCCGTTGTGGCGCTGTTTCGCCGTGTGCCGGTACCGTTTGTCTCAGCACATACGGCGATCATCCCCAGAAATAAAGACAAAATCGCCGACAATCTGGCGGTCTTCGTGCAGGATAAATTCCTCGCGCCCGCGACCCTGATTAACCTGATACGCCAGCATGACCCGGCACAGATGCTCACCGAGTGGCTGAATGCGCCAGACAACGCGCAGCGTTTCGCCAAATATGCGGTGAAGATGATCCGTGGCTTTCTGGATGTTACCGATGACCAGCGCATCGCACAGCTTATTCGCCGCGCGATATATCGTGTGATCGACAAAATCGACCTCTCGGCCTCCATTGCCACGCTGCTGGAAAGCCTGACCAAAAATGGCCGCCATCAGGAATTGCTGGATCAGGCAATGGATCAGCTGGAGATTCTGCTGGCCAAAGACAGTACACGGGCGTTTATTTCTGCGCAGATCGTAGGCTGGATGAAACGCGAACATCCGCTGACGGCCAAACTTCTGCCGACCGGCTGGCTGGGGCGCAACGGCGCGGATATGGTCTCTAATGCGGTGAATTCGGTGCTCGACGATATGGGTAACGATAAAACCCACGCCTTCCGCAAAGGGTTTGATCGCTCGGTTGAGAGCTTTATCTGGAAACTGCAAAACGATCCGGCGACCGCGCAGAAAGCCGAAGAAATTAAACAATATCTGAAAGATGACGAGAAGCTGAACGCCTACGTACTGCAACTGTGGGGCGATATGCGCAACTGGCTGAAAGAGGATTTAGAAAGTGAGGATTCGCGGGTATTGGCCAAAGTCACCGAGTCCGGCCAGTGGCTGGGTAACGCGCTGGCGCAGGATGAAAAACTGCGATCATCGCTGAATCTGCAAATGGAAACCATCGCCGGGAAAGTCGCGCCGGACTTCGCCGCATTCCTCACCCGCCACATCAGTGATACGGTCAAAGGCTGGGATCCGCGCGATATGTCACGCCAGATTGAGCTGAACATCGGCAAGGATTTACAGTTTATCCGCATTAACGGCACGCTGGTCGGTGCATTTATCGGGCTGGTGCTGTATCTGCTCTCGCAACTGCCGGTGGTATTGCCATGGGTGATGGCAAGATTTTAGACATTGAAGTCACACATAGCGTGTCCGTTGCGGTGAAAACAGGCAGACCGTAAAGACGCCGTGAAATCATCCCTGATGGCGCGGACGCTTTACTCTTCTGCCTGTCTTCACTTTCGGAGTGAGTTTTTAAAAGCCCGTAAATCTACTTCACAGACTTACTGAACGCATCCACGGCCAGAATCGCATTGGCGACGTCTTCCGGTGACAGGTTGTGATTGAGGTTGCCAAGCGTGTCGCCATCCCCGCCAGCCAGCGCCCCCACTTTCACCAGATTGGCGAAAGATTCGTTTTCCAGATGCATTTCTTTCAGCGTGGTCGGCATTTTGATCGCGCGGTAGAAACGCACGTACTTCGCGATTTCGTCATCCGGACGCTGTTCGAGCACCATCTGCGTCAGCGTGCCATAAGCGACTTTTTCGCCGTGCGTCAGGTGATGAATATCACCGGAAATCGCCGTAAATCCGTTGTGGATCGCATGCGCGCCAGCCAGACCGGCGTTTTCAAAGCCCAGACCCGACAGCAGCGTGTTGGCCTCGACGACCGCTTCCACCGCAGGCGTGACCAGCTTTTGCTCGACGGCGGTATAGGCGCTGTAGCCATAAGTCAGCAGCGTTTTTTCACAGGCTTCGGCAATCGCCATGCCGGCAATGGTCGGGTCACCGCCCACCATTGAGTGTGAATGGGAACGTAATACCGCCTGCGCCTCGACAAAGGTCGCCAGGCCGTCAGCGATACCGGAAGCGAACAGACGTACCGGAGCCTGCGCGCAGACGTGGGTATCGACCAGTACCAGATCCGGGTTTTTATTGTAGAAACGGTAGGAGTCGAATACACCTTCATCAGTGTAAATGACCGAGAGCGCACTGCATGGCGCATCGGTGGAGGCGACGGTCGGGACGATCACCACGTTTTGTTTGAGCTCATCGGCGATGGCTTTTACGGTATCAAGGGTTTTACCGCCCCCGAGACCGACCACCACCTGCGTACCGGCATCACGCGCAATGCCTGCAAGGCGGGTAATTTCGCTGGCAGAGGCTTCACCGTTAAAACGCTCGTAATGGAATTCGACCTGCTCTTTTTTCAGTGACGCCTTGACGCGCTCGCCGATAATGCCCCAGACCACGTCATCAGCAATCAGGAAAGATTTGCCGCCAAGCGCTGGCAGATATTCTCCCAACTCATCCAGCACACCACTTCCCTGAACGTATTTTCCTGGCGAAGAAAAGATAAATTTACTCATGATAAAAACCTCTTTTCGTAGACAATGTTGATGTGAATGACTTTTCCGAGAGTACCGCAGCCCGCGCGCCGCGCCCACCCTTTTAATTCACATTAACAGCATGACTCGCAAAGAAAATTTATCTGTTATCAGGATGATTTATGCCGCTGCGCAGAATAGCCAACTGATGAATTAATCACCAAAAAGGACTATTCGAATTTGCAACCAATATGACATGCTTTGTTAGGTTTTAACTATCAAATGCATAAACACCACCCACTTTCACTTATCAATCTTTCCCGTAGAATGCACTTCATTGGCAGCACGTCGTAAGCAAGGGTAAGTCGTTTCAAGTCAGCCAGCTTGCTGTTAGCCACACCTTTATTAACTTCTGAAATGAATGAGGAACAGCATGTATAACTTTCAGCGTTACAACGCCAAAGAACTGGCCCTGGCCTATATGAGCAGCAAACCACACGATTTCTCGCCACACGAATTCTTGCAACAACTGAAAGAAGTCGAAAAGTCTTTCGACGCGGCGCTGAGAAATCCTCAGCAACAACCGCAAACAGGCATGCTGGTTAAGGCGTTCTGATTGCCGTCTTCGCCTTAGTCAGTGCAGTGCTCTTGTTTTACCCAAAGACAAGAAGGTAGAAAGCAAAAAAGCCCCGAGCGAATCGGGGCTTTTTTGTTTTTGTCGAACTCAATACGCCTTAGCGCATTTGTCGGTCATCAATATACTTTCTGTTTTCCGGCGCTGGCGGGAAGTACTGATATAGCCAGGTTTCAGACAGCGCGGTCTGGCCGGAGCGCAGGAACATGCGCAGCTCAACGGGCGCGACAGAATCGCTGTCCGGATACCAGTCGAACAGGATCCGATAACCGTCAAACGGCTGCACGTATAAGATTTCGATATTCTGAATTTTACCGTGCGAAACGTTGATCACCGGCTCAATACCTTTGTCGGCAAAGGCTTTCAGCTCACCGCCCACAAAATCTATGGCAAAACGACGCGCCCAGACCGCCGGATAGTTTTCACCCGGTGCCCAGCCTTCGGGGAATCCGCCCATCCCGGTTCGGGTTGCCAGTACGTTCGCCAGCGGGCTGCGGTGCGGCGGCGTACCACTCCAGAACAGTTTATAGCTGAAACTGAACTCGGCTCCGGCTTTGACCGGTGTTTCCGGTTGCCAGAAGCACACGACGTTATCGAGCGTTTCGCCAGTGGTCGGGATTTCCATCAGGTTAACAGCGCCCTTCCCCCAGTCCCCCACAGGCTCAACCCACAGGCTTGGCCGCTTGTTGTACCAGCCAATCACGTCCTGATAATTGTTGAACTCGTGATCGAGTTGCAGCAGACCGAACCCTTTCGGGCTGTTATCGGCGAAGGCGTTAAATTGCAGACGCTTCGGGTTATTTAGCGGACGACAGATCCATTCACCGTTGCCGGTCCACATTTGCAGGCGGTCAGAGTCATGGATTTGCGGATGAATGGTGTCACAGCGACCGCGCTCGCTGGTGCCGCAGCTGAACATGCTGGTCATCGGCGAGATACCCAACTGTTTGATGTCTTCACGAGCATGAAGATGGTTTTCAATTTCCATCACCACGCGGGTCGGTTCACAGTGGATCACGAATTTATAGGCACCGGTGATACTCGGGCCATCCAGCAGTGCATACACGGTGAAGGTGGTGTCGCCCGGTTTCGGCGTATCGAACCAGAATGCAGTGAAATCCGGGAACTCTTCTGGCTGATCGGTAAAGGTATCCACCGCCACGCCGCGCGCCGAAAGACCGTACTGATAAGTATCGTCCACCGCACGGAAATAACTGGCCCCCAGGAAAGACACTACGTCGCGACGCGTCAGTTCAGGCGCTTTGTTCACCTTAAAACCGGCAAAGCCGAGGTTGGAAAAACCTTCAAGCTGTTGGGTATCTACGCCCGCATCGTGATAGTTGAAAAGTTCAGGGCGAAAGTGGATTTCGCGCGACAGATGCTTCACCGGATCGACAGAATACATGCGCACACGGCGTTTGAAACCCATACCCACGTGGAACAGCTCGACGTCCAGCTGCCGGTCCTGAAGACCGTTCCACAGCGAATGGGCGTGATCGTACTGAATGGCGTTGTACGCCTGCGGCGTCAGCTCGGCCAGCGTTTTAGGTAAAGGAAGCGGCGCACCGCCGTAAGGTTTGTCTGCTAAGTCCTTCGCCATTTTTTGCAGGGCGTTGAAATCAAACGGCAGTTCGCCACCGTCAGCCACATTCGCCTCTGCCGCCTCAGCGGAACGGGTGAACAGTGTGGACATAGCCGGCACACCGCACCAGGCGGCAAATGCCATTGATGCTTGAATAAATGCTCTTCGTTTCATGCCAGAATCGTTTCCTGTACTGGGCAAAAAATCTGGGGACATCGCCTCAGGGCGCCGCCCCCGCGGTGTTCAAAAATTTCGACCCTAAGGCTAACGTAAAATTCACACGCCGAGTATAAGAAATTGAATGCATTCAGCTAATATTTTGCTTGTAAAAGTAAGCACATCACACAGCGCTCAACCCCCGTGCGTCAGGGGCTGAGCGTATTTTCAGAAACGCTGGTTTAAAGCATCTCATGTGCGCTGTTTTGGTGCGGAGAGAGCGGGTGTTTTAGGAGCATTCTGTGGTGGGCACCGGGATATACCGCTTAATTCTTAACTACTCACTCCCTTATTTGGCGCACACTGCTCAAAATGTTATAAATTTGTAAATGCAAATCTCTCAAAACAGTTGCCCCGCACTCAGGAGTTCCAGCATGTCCAGTGAGATCATCCGGGAAAAGACCCGCGAACTTTACGCACAGCTGACCGGTGTGCAGTCCCTGCCCGCCGCACTGGCTGTCACCGGCGATGGAAGTCTGCCGTCTTACTATCCGGTGACGCCACTGGTCTCTGCTTCGGTCGCGGTGGCGGCACAGGCGTTATCGCATTTACTGTCCCTTCGCGACGGCAGCACAGATGCCGTAACCGTTGACCGGCGGCTGGCGTCGTTGTGGTGTAAGAGCAGCCTGAAACCTGATGGCTGGGCGCTTCCTCCTGCGTGGGACAGTCTGGCGGGGGACTACGCCACCGCCGACGGATGGATCCGTTTGCACACCAACGCGCCAGCGCATCGCAAAGTGGTGAAAACGGTGCTGGGTAAAGCGAACAACCGCGAGGAGCTGGAGCCGCGGGTGGCGAAGTGGAAGAAAGCGGAGCTGGAACAGGCTGTGGTACAGGCCGGAGGTTGTGCGGCGCAGATGTTTAGCACAGAGGAATGGCAACAGCATGTACAAGGAAAATCTGTGGGAATTGAGCCGTTGTTTCAGCGTTCACTTTCCCTGCCCGCCGCTTCGCCAAAGTGGGCATTAGATCGCGAGCGGCCGCTGGCGGGCGTTCGCATTCTGGATCTCACACGAATTATCGCCGGTCCGGTCGCCACACGTTTTCTGGCCGGGCTGGGCGCGGATGTGCTGCGCATCGATCCCTTTGGTTGGGACGAACCGGGTCAGGAGGCGGACGTCACGCTGGGTAAACACTGCGCACGGCTGAATCTGCATAATCCGCAGGACAGACATCGCTTTGAAGCGTTGCTGGGTGAGGCCGACGTGATTGTTCACGGTTACCGCGCCGGGGCGCTGCACAAACTCGGCTACGGCAGCGAGCAGCGGCGTACGCTGTCGCCTGGTCTGGTGGATGTTTGTCTGAATGCGTACGGCTGGAACGGCCCGTGGCGCGAACGTCGCGGGTTCGACAGTCTGGTGCAAATGAGCTGCGGAATTGCGGCTCACGGTATGCGGGAATCGGGCAGAGATAAACCGGTGCCACTGCCGGTTCAGGCACTGGACCACATTACAGGATACCTGATGGCGGCGGCGGTGATTCAGGGTCTGGCGCAGCGCGTTGAAACGCATCAGGGCAGTGAAACGCGGTTATCGCTGGCGCGGACAGCACGTGAACTGACGGCGTTCGATGTGGATGATGCTGCGCAGCAACCGCTGATTGACGCAGCACGTGCAGATGACTTTTCGCCGCAACCTGAGCACACCGTCTGGGGCGCAGGCTGGCGGTTGCTTTCCCCTGTTTCGCTCACCGGAACCTTATGGCGCTGGAGTCTGCCAGCGTCTCCGCTCGGCTCTTCCCCGGCCAGCTGGCAGAAAGTGTAGTTATCTCACTGCAACAACGAAAACGCCGCTTTGCGATATTGCAGCGGCGTTTTTCCTATCATCTTTTTGAAACGGGTGATGAAGTACGGCGCGTCGGCGAATCCGCATTGCAGGCCGATGCTTTCGACCGACTGGTCGGTTGTTCGCAGCAGTTCGCAGGCACGTTTCACCCGACGGGTGGCGAGATAATCCTGAATCGATCCTCCGGTTTCCTGGCTGAACACCCGCGAAATGTAACTTTCTGACAGCCCCACCGCCGCCGAAAGATTGACCATCGCAAACTTCTGCTGGTAATTTTCTTCGATCCACTGCATCACTTTTGACGCCGTGGTACGGCTGATGGTTTTCGGCGTGTCCTCCTGCGCAGGCATAAACGCCATCAGCTGTAATACCAGCATGGCGATCTCTTCCCACTGATGCGTCTGCTGCTCGGAAAGCTGATTGAACTGCTCGAGGATGATTTCAATGTGCGGAGCGAATTCACAGAGGTCAAAAATATGCGCGGTACGATCCGCATCCCATAACCGCGCGAAACGGGCGCGGCGCTGCGGGAAAGATTGCAGGCAGCCGTCGAGTAACTGATGGTCGAGATGAATAGTGGTACGCTCGTAGGCATTGTTGCCGCCCGCTTCGACAAATACTTTATGCAACTTAAACGGCGGAAAGACAAACAGCCTGCCCGGCCTCAGCGTGTATTGCTGATTATCGACGATCACGATGCCATAGCCCCGGCTGACAAACAGCAATTCCAGACACTGATGCCAGTGGAAATAATTCGCGCTGCCACGGCTCATGCGGTTAAAAGAAACCTGACGTTCATTAAGGGCAATACGTTCCAGATAATCTGATACCGGCATTCGTTCATTCCTTTCATCGATATTGCGGATGACAACAAAACACAATTTTCGGTCTGCTTTTTATAATTTAAGCCGTTTTGCCGCCAAATCCGTCATGGCAATTTAAAAATTCGCATGATTCTGTGAGCCCCGTAACAATCAGCATTTTCCATTTCTCTATATTTCAATCGCGACACAGAGAATTGAAATAATATTTCAAATAATAAAAAACCTTAATCACCGGTCCCTTACCTACTCACCGGGAGAGTTTTTATGACGCAAAATAAAGTGAATACCGATAATCCGCTGCGTACCCGCGATGACGTACAACATCTGTTGAATGACCTGCTCTCGGCGGTGTCGCCTTATACCAAAAAAGGTGAAAGCGGCATCGATCTTGGTAATTCCACCACTCACTACGGCAAAGAGATTGCCAAAATGGAAGCGCTGTCGCGCATGTTGTGGGGAATTTTCCCGCTGCTGGCCGGCGGCGGTGAATGCGCCGACCTGCCGTTCTATCTCGATGCTATCCGTTACGGTACTGATCCCAAACATCCGCAGTATTGGGGAAAGATCCGCGATTATGATCAGCGCTGCGTCGAAATGGCCGCATTTGGCGTCGGGCTGGCGCTACTGGATAAGCGTTTGTTGCAGCATTTTACGCCGCAGGAACAGCAAAATCTGGCGCAATGGCTGAATCAGGGGCGCGATGCAGTGATCCCTAATAACAACTGGAACTTCTTCCCGATTATGGTGCAGATGGGCTTTAAAAAGTCTGGTTTGCCGTGGGACAGCGAGGCTGTCGCCGCCCGTTTCGAGCTGATGGAAACCTATTATCTGGGCGATGGCTGGTACTCTGACGGTCCGGGTCGTCCGCGCGATTACTACATTTCGATGGCCTTCCACTATTACGGCTTGCTGTACGCACAAAATATGGCGGATGTGGATGCGCCACGCGCAGAACTGCTGCGCGGGCGTGCTCAGTTGTTTGCCCATGACTTCATCACCCTGTTCTCTGCAGGCGGTGCGGCAGTGCCGTTTGGCCGCAGCCTGACCTATCGCTTTGCCGAAGCGGCTTTCTGGAGTGCGGCGGCTTACAACCAGCTCGAGGTATTTACGCCGGGCGTCATCAAAGGGCTCATCCTGCGTCATCTGCGCCACTGGCTGAAACAGCCGATTTTCGACCGTGACGGTGTGCTCAGCATTGGCTATCACACGCCGAATCTGGTGATGGCTGAAGACTATAACGCGCCTGGCTCACCTTACTGGGCGTGCAAACTGTTCCTGATCCTCGCGCTGCCTCAGGAGAATGCTTTCTGGCAGGCGGAGGAATCGCCGCTGCCAGAACTTCCGCGTACGCACTGCATTCCTCACGCGAATCAGATCCTGATGCGCGACGACGAAAGTCAGCACGTGGTGATGCTTACCTCCGGGCAGCTGGAGCTGAATAACTTCGTCAACACCGAAGCCAAATACACCAAATTTGCCTATTCCAGCCAGTTCGGTTTCACGATCGATCGCGGCCGTTACGGACTGAATCACGCCGGGTGCGACTCGATGCTGATGCTGTCCGAAGGTGACGGGTATTTCCGCGGGCGTCGTGGTTGTGAGGAAACACGCATTGATGCATCAATGATTTATTCCCGCTGGCTGCCGTGGCATGACGTTTCAGTGCGCACCTGGCTGGTTCCGTGCGGCGACTGGCATCTGCGTATTCACCATCTGGAAAACCAGCGTCCTCTCGATACCGCCGAAGGTGGCTTTGCGGTGATCCAGGATCACACAACGAAAACTGAAATTTCTGCGGATCAGCAGGCGATTACAGTGACCGCGCACAACGGCATCAGCCGGATAGTCAGCGCAGATGACAGGACTACGCGCGAGGCCGCCACGGTCGTGACGCCACCAAACAGCAGCATGATGTTTGCTGAAACGGCCGTCATTCCGCTGCTCAAAGCGTCTTACCCTGCGGGTTCGCACTGGCTGGTCAGCGCGGTATGCGCCTCGGCAAGTCAGGACATCAGCACGCTTGCCGTGCCGGAAATCACCCGCGAGGGCGATCGGTTGCACTGGCAATATCAGGGGCAGAGCGGGCTGGTTTCTCTGGTCTGACATTCTTCAGTAAATAACGGCAGGTCGTTTCAGGAGTCACTATGAAAGCCATAAAAACAGCCAGTAAATCGGCTTACTATAAAATGAGTAGTTTTATATTCCTGTATTTCTTCACATGGTCCTCCAGCTTCGGGCTCTACGCCCTGTGGCTCGGGCAAAAGGCCGGGCTGGACAGCATCAGCATCGGTACCGTCTTTGCCATCAACGGCGTTTTCGCGGTGATCATGAAGCCGGTCTACGGCTACATTATGGACAAGATCGGTATGAGCAAATCCCTGCTCTATTTTGTCGTGCTTGTATCCGCGCTGATGGCGCCGTTCTTTATCTTTGTTTATCAGCCGCTGCTTGAAAGCCATCTGACGGTCGGCATTATCGTCGGCGCATTGTATCTCAGCCTCGGCTGGTACGCGGGTGTCGCCGCGTCGGAGTCCTACGCCGATCGCTTCAGCCGTCTGTATCACATGGAATTCGGGCAGGTCCGTATGTGGGGATCGCTCGGCTGGGCGCTGGCCGCGTCATTCTCCGGCGTGCTGTTTAACCTCTCTCCCGCGTGGAACTTCGGCCTGAGCAGCGCAACGTCGCTGGTCATGCTGGGCGTGCTTGTCTCGCTGAAAATAGGCAGTGAAGAGCTGAAAAATAACGATGTGATCGCACAACAGAAAATCGTGTTCAGTGATGTGATCCTGCTGCTAAAAAACCGCAAATTCTGGATGTTCTCGCTGTACGTTGCCGGCGTTGCCTGGATGATGTTTGTGGCCGAACAGCAATTCTCGCGCTACTTCGTCACCTTCTTTGAGACCAAAGAACAAGGCAATGCGTGGTACGGCTATCTGAGCACCGTGCAGTCTGGTTTTGAATTCCTGATGATGATGGCGATCCCGTTCCTGGTGAACTATTTTGGCGCCAAAAAAGGCCTGCTGATGGTCGGCGCGTTGGTGGGCATTCGCCTGATTGCTTCAGGGCTGACTAACGACCCGCTGCTTATCTCCATCATCAAACCTTTTTACGGGCTGGAGATCTCACTGCTGCTGATTTCGGTCTTCAAATATATCGCCGAGCATTTCAGCAAACGCGTCAATGCCACCATGTATCTGCTGGGCTATCAGGCGATGATTTATGTCGGTTCGATTGTAATAGCTCCGCCTGCCGGTTACCTGTATCAGCGCATCGGGTTTGAACACACCTATCTGATTATGGGCGGCATCGCGTTGTTCTTCACGCTGGTATCAGCCTTTACGTTATCCGCATGCCAGAGCCGCCGCGACGGTACCCCGGCCCCGGTAAAATCACCGGATGATCTGACCGAACTGACGCCAGCCAAACACTGAAGCATCGAATTTCTGAATGAAAAGAAAAAGGGAGAAAGTATGACGATGAACATCGCGAAAGAAAATTTATTACCGGTCGAACTGAATCAGTTAGACAGGATCGCCTTTGCAGAAAAAATGCAGCGGGCGCGCCAGACAGTACTGAGCAAAATTTCACGCAATCTGGAAAAATTTGGTGACAAGTTCCCGGCAGAAACCTGCGAAAACGGCCACTATAAATTGACCGACAACGTCGAGTGGACCACCAGCTTCTGGACCGGTCAGCTTTGGCTGGCGTGGGAGATGACTGGCGACGATCGCTATCGTCAGGCAGCGGAAAAACAGGTGACGTCATTTGGTAATCGGATCGCTAACCGCATTGATACCGCAACGCACGATCTGGGCTTCCTTTACAGTTTATCCTGCGTCAGTGCGTATAAACTGACCGGTAACCGTCAGGCACGCGGCTTCGCGCTGCTGGCCGCTGAAGCCCTGATGGAACGCTTCAACAGCAAAGCTAAAATCATTCAGGCATGGGGCGATTTGCAGGATCCGGAACAGGCCGGGCGAATGATCATTGACTGCAATATGAACCTCCCGCTGCTGTACTGGGCGAGTGAGCAGACCGGCGAACCACGCTTCGCCGAGGCCGCACGCGCACATGCTGAACAGGCAGCGAAATATATCGTTCGCCCGGACGCCTCGACGTACCACACGTATTACATGGATACAGTGACCGGCGAACCGCGTTTCGGCAATACGCATCAGGGTTACGCAGATGACTCCTGCTGGTCGCGCGGACAGGCGTGGGGAATTTACGGATTCCTGCTCAGCTATCGCTACACTGGCGATGACAGTCAGGTCGAGCTCTCGCGGCGGCTGGCACATTACTTCCTCAATCGTTTACCCGAAGACGACGTGTGCCACTGGGATTTAGCCCTGCTCGGCACCGATGCCGTGCGCGACAGTTCGGCCGCGGCGATTGCTGTCTGCGGACTGCTGGATCTGGCCACTACCCTGCCCGCCACCGATGATAAGCGTGCCTGTTATGAAGAAATGGCGCTGCGCATCATGGATTCACTGACCGACAATTATCTCGCCCGTGATGAAGAAGATTGTGACGGATTGCTTAAGCATTCGGTCTATCACATGGCGAGTGGTAAAGGCGTGGACGAATGCTGCAGCTGGGGCGACTATTTTTACGTCGAAGCCCTGGTACGCCTGACGCAGTGCTGGCAGTCGTACTGGTAAGTTTTGTGGACGCGGTGCCCAGCATCGCGTCCTGTTAACTTGCCGTTTACAATGCGTGAATTGTTTTGAAGCATTTTGCGGCTCTTCATATGATTGCTAAGTATTCCCAGACGTTATAATTACACCGCTGCTCATAAGTATTCCTGCTATGTCCTTACATCCTTTAGGATTAGTCTTAATTACCCCGCATCTTTGTTCAGTCACAAAGTAAATCCTGACATAAACCAAATTAATCTAATTCGCTAACTGTCTTTAAACGCTAAAAAAAACTTTGAAACGGCGGTTTTTTCATGAGAAAAAGAGTGCCAGCACATACTGTGTGCTTTTAAGATTTTTTACGTTCGAATCCAATCATTATGCCGAACAAGGACGTCCTGTGAGGACTCACTATGCAAACGATAATCTTGGATCCCTGCCGTTTTACCCGCATTGGATTGCAGCAATTTCTCGCCCACGACCAGGACATCAGTTACGTCAGCCACTTTGATCAGTTACATCAAAGTTGCAGTAAGCTGAATCCGTCAGTGGTGTTCATTAATGAAGATTGCATGCAACCCCATGCGGACAGTAAATCTCGCCTGCGAGCGCTGATTACTGAATATTCCGACACGCTTTTTTTTATATTTATGTCCAGCACACGTATTCATTTTGAAGAATACGTTTTCGTTCGCAAGAACGTGATTATCACCTCGAAATCCATTAAGGCTGAAACCCTCAAACAACTGCTGAATCATCCGCGACTACCGCAGGCGCAGAACCCCGCCAGCAGCGGCGTACTGGATATTCGCCCCGTGATGCTTAGCCGGTCTGAATCGGCGATGCTGAGAATGTGGATGTCGGGCGATGGCACCATTGAAATCTCGGATAAGTTGCAGATAAAAACCAAAACGGTGTCGTCATATAAAGGAAATATAAAGCGGAAAATCAAATCACCGAATAAACATATTATTTATCATGTCGTTCGTTTATGTGATCAACTTACCGACGGAATTTATGTCAGATAGTCTTCGCCCTTTTGCTGCTATTCCCACAGGCTGTGCATTTGCATAGCCTGTAGAAGGCTACACAAAGTTACGAAATGAGATCCGCGTCGCAAATATAAACTCAATCTCCGCGCTGATTTGCCGATGTCCTTATATGGCGTGTTTTCGTCACGACAGGACTTGCCCGCAGGCAGACCCTATATCGCTGTCACTCACCGACTCTCTACCGCCGGTGAACAGGATTAACAGAGCGGAAAAAAATGGATACTCCTTTAAATTTAAATACCAGAACCTCTTTTATCAGCAATATTCGCCTCATCACTCTGATCAGCCAGATTTTGGTGGGGATCCTGTTTCTGTTTGCCGTTTCCATCGGCACCTCCAGCTTCTTCCTCAAACAAAGTAATGCGGCATTATCCAATGCCACGCAGGAGCTGCAAATCCGTCTGGCGCTGTCGAACAGTTCCAACCACCTGCGCACGGCACGTTTGCTATTGATTCAGGCGGCTGCGGCTGCGCGCGTCGGCGACCAGGACGTCTTCAAAAAGAACCTGACCGACGCCGCCAGCCGTCTTAAACAATCGCAGGCGGCATTTGATACTTACATCAATCGTCCGGGCAAAAATGCCACCGATTTGGCGCTCGATGAACCGCTGAAAAAATCCTACCAGGCCTATATGACCTCAGGCATGGTGCCGATGATGGAATCTGCGCAGCAGGCACATTTTGAGGAAGTGATTTCTCAGGAAGCAGAAACCGTACGCGAACTGGATCTGGCCAACAATATTCCGCTGTTAGCAGCGATTGCTTACCGCACTGAAACTGCCAATAAAATCAATGATAAAGCACAGCGTAATGCCACGTTGGGTTATGCCCTGATGGGTGGGGCTTTCCTTATGGCACTGGTGCTGACTTTCATCACCTATCTGGTGATGCGTAAAGTGATCATCAATCCGCTGAACCGTCTGGTGGTACGTATCCAGAAGATAGCCGAAGGCGATTTGACACAACCCGCGCAGAACAACGGACGCAATGAAATAGGCGTGCTGAGCAGCAACGTCGATCACATGCAGCATTCGCTGGCCAGCACCGTGCTGACCGTGCGCGAAGGCGCGGTGTCTATTTATCAGGGGTCGACCGAAATAGCCTCCGGCAACACCGACCTTTCCTCCCGCACCGAGCAACAGGCTGCCGCGCTGGAAGAAACCGCCGCCAGCATGGAGCAACTCACCGCTACCGTGAAACAGAACTCAGAGAACGCACATCACGCCAGTAAACTGGCCGCAGCGGCATCGAATAAAGCACAGAAAGGCGGAGAAATTGTCGCCAACGTGGTCAGCACCATGGAAAATATTTCCCGCAGCTCAACCAAAATTGCCGAAATCACCAACGTGATCAACAGCATTGCCTTCCAGACCAACATTCTGGCGCTGAATGCTGCGGTAGAAGCGGCGCGCGCCGGTGAGCAAGGTCGCGGTTTTGCGGTGGTCGCCAGCGAAGTACGTAATCTGGCACAACGCAGCGCCCAGGCTGCGAAAGAGATCGAATCACTGATCGAAGAATCGGTGGATTTTGTTGGCGAAGGCAGCATTCTGGTTGGCGATGCGGGCATTACAATGTCTGAAATTGTGACGGCAGTCAGCCACGTCACCGACATCATGGGCGAAATCGCCTCGGCATCCGATGAGCAAAGCCGGGGGATCAGTCAGGTTAGCCTGGCGGTGTCAGAAATGGATGGCGTCACGCAGCAGAACGCCTCGCTGGTGCAGGAAGCCTCTGCCGCTGCGGCATCACTGGAAGAACAGGCTGCGCGCCTGACGCAGGCGGTGGCGGTGTTTAAGATTGATGCTGCACAGCGTCCGTCAGTGCATCACACTTCCACCGCACGTGCCCTGCAGGGAACGACACTGCGTTCAGGCAAAGGGGTCAGCGCAGAGGCGAACTGGGAAACCTTCTGATTTTTAACGGCGCTGTGCTTTACTGAACGTCAAAAAAAACACCGGCAGCAATGGCTCCGGTGTTTTTTTATGGAAGTGACGCAAACGGTGTGGTTCAGGCTTCGCTGTCTCGCGGTACGACGAAGGTACCGTCTTTGGTATCGCCCTCATTGAAGAACCAGATACCTGCCGGATAATCTTCCAGCGCGACCAGATACATCACACCTTCGTAAAACTCTTCTACGGCGAGTACTTTACCTTCGCGACGCGGCCCGCCGTCTGTTTTTACTGTGACAAGATCATTAACTTTCATCAGGTTATCCCATGGTTTTCAATTGTCTTTATTGTAGTACAGACTGCCGGAGAAAGGCACGGTGGGAGGTGAAAGCGGGTAAAAAACCCGAAGATAACGCAGGGAAACTCATTTTCAATTTCTTAACCATTTAGCGCCAGAATCCTGACGGTTATTTCTTTTATACTTCTAACGTGCTCACCCCCGAGGGAGTACGAAATGAATGTCATAAGAAATATTTTTGCCCGCCACGTTGCGGGCATTTTTTTGCCCGTTGCCCAAACGACAGACGTAAAAAAACCCGCATGAGCGGGTTTTTGTCATCTTGCTTTGTCACTGAAACAGTGAGGAAGCAAAATTAGATAGCGGTAACGTTAGCCGCAGACGGACCTTTAGCACCGTTCTCGATAGTGAACTGTACGTTCTGGCCTTCAGCCAGGGTCTTGAAACCTTGATCCTGGATAGCGGAGAAGTGTACGAACACATCTTTGCTGCCGTCAGCAGGAGTGATGAAGCCAAAGCCTTTAGACTCGTTAAACCACTTAACCTGACCTTTCATCATTGACATAAGAATTACCTTTTAAAAATAAATTTCGCCACCATGGGCATGTTATAGCCGGATTTCAGTCGTTACTTATGGAGGCACTAAGAAGGAAATTCGTCAGAGCAGGGTTATCATGGATAACGCTTTAAATTGGAACAACTTTACTCAGGATGTCGTGCATAAATAGGTCTGTACCACAGGCCGAGACGTATTTACTCATGACTGCCATTTAATAGCAACTCTTTTTAACGCAATGTCGAGGGAAAGCCGAAAAATAGTCTTTTTATGAACCAGTCAGTACAATCATTGAGCAATTATAGGTCTATTTATCAACAGGTTGAGATCTTTCTGCTTGAAGAGCTTCACCACAATGCGCGCAAAATTTTGCATCAGATTCGTGCCCGGAATGCAGACAATTCTGACAAGAACGGGCCGCACGCCCCTTTTCCAACTCCTGTGACATATAAGCCGTCAGAATTCCGGTCGGTACAGCAATGATGGAATAACCTAACAGAATGAGGACAGAAGCCAGCATTCTGCCCGTCGCCGTATGCGGGGTGATATCGCCGTAACCCACCGTGGTCAGCGTGACCACCGCCCAGTACACCGACGCGCCCAGCGACGTAAAGCCATCCTTGCCCTCTTCCACCGCAAACATCAGACCGCCGAACAGGCAAAGAATGATCGCCACAAAACCGAAGAAGATGCCCAGCTTGCGCCGCGCGCGCATCATGCTGCGCCAGAGGATGCCGGCATCGTTCATATAGCGCAGGAGTTTCAGGACGCGCAGGACGCGCAGAACCCTCAGCAACCGCACCAGAACCACCAGATCGGTAGCTCCGGCCAATGACGGCATCATCCATATGATGTACATCGGTAAAACAGTACAGAGATCGATAATGCCGAAGAAGCTCACCGGATAGTGGGTTTTGCGCGGCGAACACAGCACGCGCAGCACATACTCCACGCTAAACAGCGCCGTGAAACCAAGCTCGAGCAAACCGAAGCGCCAGAGAATGTCCGGCGTATTGGGAAAGAGATCGCTCGCGCTGGATTCGAAAAACAATACCACCACGCTCAGTAATGACGCGGCGATCCAGAATGCTTCCATCCGGCGGCCGCTGCGGGTGCGGTGTTCAAACAAAAGAGCAAAACATCGGCGGCGGGTTGCCGCGAAAAAGCGATAGTCCTGAGCCATAACAAACGCCAGCAATGAAGAATAAGCGAAGAATAAACGCTTTTCGTCCGCGCGCCTATCGCCTGCCCTCACCCTTTCCACCAAAAAAAACGCCGGTCACTCAAGGTGATCGGCGTTTATTGGCCTGTATTTGCAGAACATTGCAGACATTTTTCGTTCGCTGAGGCGGTGACCCGTGCCGTTAGTCCATTAATTCAGAAACGGCGTTGCGCACATAAGCAGTGATTTGCGCGACGTCTTCAGCATTGGCACTTCCCCCGCCAATAGATCGCACGGTGTTTTCCAGATGACCGATGTCCTGCTCAACTTTCTTCGCAATCTGTACTTTTACGATGGTATCGACGGACGAGATAAAGGCGCGCATCACGGCCTTCAGCGCAAAAATCTCGCCAAAGGAGTCGTATGCAGGTTTCTCAGCCGCCCTCGAACTTGGCTCTGCAGCCCGCGGAGGCAGGCTTTTCAGGCTGTCCACATGTTCAATCATCAGATCCATATCTCTGATGAGTTCATCAAAACTCTTAGCCACTGGTTTTCCTTCGCCATGCGAAAGGCAGCAGGATACCACTGCCGTTACAAGCCGAGAAGCCACAGAAAGAAGTTATGCTCAAATTTCGCCACAATGCGCCTGCCGGTGAGGATTGCTTCGCGGGCTGGCAGGCGCATCAGGTCGCTAATTAACCAAAATCAGGGGGTTAAGCGTTTTTCAGTGAAGCCATGTCAACAACAAAGCGGTATTTCACGTCGCTTTTCAGCATACGTTCGTAAGCGCCGTTGATATCCTGCATGTCGATCATTTCCACGTCACTGGTGATGCCATGTTCAGCACAAAAATCCAGCATTTCCTGAGTTTCAGCGATACCGCCAATCAGGGAGCCGGCAACGGTTTTGCGGCCCATGACCAGTTTGCCACTGTGCAGCGCAGGCTCGATTGGCTCGATCAGACCAACCAGAATGTGGGTACCATCGCGTTTCAGGGTATCCAGATACGGGTTCAGGTCATGTGCGTTTGGCACGGTGTCGAGAATGAAGTCGAAGTGGCTTTTCACGGCCGCCATTTGCTCTTCATCGGTAGACAACACAACGTGGTCAGCGCCAAGACGGTAAGCTTCCTGCTCTTTGCCCTTAGAGCGCGTGAACAATGTCACGTCTGCACCCAGCGCTTTAGCGAATTTCAGACCCATGTGCCCGAGACCGCCCAGACCGACAACTGCCACTTTATGGCCTTTACCGACTTTCCAATGCTTCAGCGGGGAGAAGGTGGTGATACCGGCACACAGCAGCGGTGCGGCGGATTTGATGTCCAGTTTTTCGGAAACGTGCAGAACGAATTTTTCTGCTACCACGATTTGTTCGGAATAACCGCCGTAGGTCATCATGTTGTCATGACGATCGTAGCTGTTATAGGTCATGGTTGCGCCTTCTTCACAGTACTGTTCCAGGCTTTCCGCGCAGGACTCACAGTGCTGACAAGAATCGACCATACAACCGACACCGACAAACTCGCCGACTTTAAAGTTGCTGACTTTTGCACCGACCTGCTTCACGCGGCCGATAATTTCGTGTCCCGGCACCATCGGATAGATACTTTGGTGCCATTCGTTGCGCGCCTGGTGGATATCTGAGTGGCACACGCCGCAGTACAGAATGTCGATCACAACGTCGGTATCACGCGGGTCACGGCGAACAAAATTATGAGGCGCAAGAGGCGCATCCGCTGAAAGTGCAGCGAAACCACGAACGTTAAGAGTCATTTGTTTCTCCTGAAGGGCTGACGGAATACTTGCGCACTGCAAAAGGCAGGCACCGCAGAAGTATGACGCGTTCAGGCGAAGAACAAATATAACGATCCTCGCCATTACTTGCCTGAATCTGTTTTTTTCAGGAGTTTTAAATCAGGACATTCCGATAGCCAGACGGTGGCGCCGCCGACTGGCAGCGCCATTTTGAGAAGAGAGGTGGAAAGGATTAAATCAAACCGGCGTCTTTCAGTTCACTTTTCAGATAAGCGTAATAGATAGGTGCCGCGACCACGCCCGGTATGCCAAACGCCGCCTCGAATACCACCATTGCCAGCAGTACTTCCCAGGATTTTGCCTTGATGCGGTTGCCCACGATGCGCGCATTGAGGAAGTATTCCACTTTATGAATGATTATCAGATAACCCAGCACCAGCGCCCCCACCCACAACGAGAGCGACAGCCCGACGATGAAAATCAGCGTATTGGAAATCAGATTACCCACCACCGGCAGCAGACCGCAAACAAAGGTCAGCGCGACCAGCGTTTTCGCCAGCGGCAGATGGATGCCAAACAGCGGCAGAATGCCAAACAGGAATACGCCCGACAACACCGTATTGATAAGCGAAATCTGGAACTGTGCGAACACCACGTTGCGAAACGCGGCACTCAGCAAGTTCACGCGATCCAGTAGCTCTTTTTTCAGCGGCGCATGGTGTTCGCCCTTAGTGTGGCGCTGAAGCGAAATAATCGCGCCCAGAATCATACCGATCAGCATGGTAACAAACACGTGTGCGGCATTTTTGCCGAACGTCTGAATCATCACGATGTGCTCACGCAGCCATTGCAGGAAAGTGCGCTGCAACTCCTCGATGTTGGCCGGAAGATAATGCAATAACACCGGCGATAACCGGCTCTGCGCATCGGTCAGCAGCCGTGACACCATGGCGTTAAACGCCACCGGGTTTTTCATGTCTTCCATCAGGAAATCCGCGATACCTGCGACAAAGATGATCAGACAGCTGACCACCACGGTGCTGATAAATGCCACAACGACCCAGCGCGCCCGTTCACCACTGATGATTTTCTGAAAGTGTGGCGTCAGCGCATTGACCAGTTCGTACACCACAAAACCGGCGATAAAACACGCCAGTAAATGAAGAGGAAGAATCAACAATAACCCGCCCATCACAATCAACAAACTGAGCCAGCGAATGTGATTCGATCTCATAATTTGCATTGCCTGCATCCTTTAACTGCGTGACCGGGATTCGCCCCGGATATTGTTAATATCATAGCATCGAACATCAGCCGTTTTTTTATTTTGTCCAATAACAAAGTTTCTGATTTGCAGAGCAATTTCCTATGATCTCCGCCGGTTTTGCATCTTGCGCTCCAGTAGAACGCTTGTTACTTTCCGCCTCTCGGTTTTATTTATGCGAAATCGCTATAAGAAATAACCCACCGTTATTTCCGGTGTATTTCGCATTGAACCGCACTTAAAACAAAAAAACACAACATCGTATTCATTCGTTCAGAGGTAGTCATATGTGGGTGTTAATTGGTATTCCGATCGTCGTGCTGGGATTTGCACTGCGGTTTAATCCGTTGCTGGTGGTGACCGTGGCCGGGATTTCGACCGGACTGGCCGGCGGTATGCAGACCATTGAAATCATCAGTGCGTTCGGCAAAGCCTTTACCGAAAACCGCTATATGGGGCTTATCTGGCTGACATTACCGGTTATCGCGTTACTCGAGCGCAACGGCCTGAAAGAACAGGCGAAACACCTCATCTCCAAAATTCACGTCGCGACCACTGGCCGTATTTTGATGCTCTATTTCTTCCTGCGCCAGATGACGGCCGCGCTGGGGTTGAACTCGCTGGGCGGACACGCGCAGATGGTGCGCCCGCTGATCGCCCCTATGGCTGAAGCCGCCGCAACCACCAAGTACGGTGATTTACCCAACGATGTGCGCCAGAAGATCCGCGCCCACTCGGCCGCTGCGGACAACGTGGCGGTGTTCTTCGGCGAAGATATCTTTATCGCCGTGCAGTCCATCCTGCTTATCAAAGGTTTCCTCGCGCAGTACGGTATCGACGTCGAGCCGCTGCACCTGTCGGTATGGGCGATCCCGACCGCCATCGCAGCGTTGATTATTCACTTTATCCGTTTATGGCTGCTTGACCGCTCGCTGGCTAAACGTTTTGACAGCCAACACGGGAGCGCAGCGAAATGATCAACCTTCAGTCAGTGTATATCCTCGCAGGCCTGATGTTCTGCGCCTATGCCTTCTTCAACTTGCGCGATAAAAGCAATTCCCGCCGTTATGTGAACGCGCTGTTCTGGGGCGTTTACGGCGTAACCTTCCTGTTTGGCGGCGAGCTGCCGCACTTTGTCACCGGCTGTCTGGCGATCCTGCTGGCAGTCATTGCCGGTACCGGCAAACTGGGTAAAGGCAAAACCGACAGCGAACAACCGGAAATGATTGAAAAACGCGAAGCGGGCGCCCGACGTTTTCGCAGCAAACTGTTCATCCCCGCCCTGCTGATCCCGATTGTGACGCTTATTGGCACGCTGACCCTGAAATACACGCCTTTCGTGGAAGCCAAAAACGTTACGCTGATTTCTCTGGTGATCGGAACACTGGTCGCCTTTTTTGCCGCGCTGATTATGCTGCGCGATTCGCCGGTGAAAGCCATTAAAGCCGGTGGACAGACAATGGACACCGTTGGCTGGGCGGCAATCCTGCCGCAAATGCTTGCTGCGCTGGGCGCGCTGTTTGCGATGGCCGGCGTCGGCAGCGTGGTGGCGGATCTGGTGAAAAACATTATTCCGCTTGGCTCCCCGCTGGCGATTGTGGTGGCGTACACCTTCGGTATGGCGCTCTTCACCATGATCATGGGTAACGGATTTGCCGCGTTCCCGGTGATGACGGCCGGTATCGGGCTGCCGCTTATCGTAAATCAACTGGGCGGTAACCCGGCAATCATGGGCGCTATCGGAATGTTGTGCGGTTTCTGCGGTACGCTGATGACGCCGATGGCGGCAAACTTCAATATCGTCCCCGCCGCTCTGCTCGAATTGCAGGATAAAAACGGCGTGATTAAGGCGCAGTGGAAAACCGGCGTGCTGCTGTTGCTGGTTAATACCGCGTTCATGTATTTCTTTGTGTTCCGCTTCTGATAAGGAAAGACGATGACGACAACGCAACTGACGCCAGAAATGGCGTCACGTTTTGCCTCGCTGGCGCTCAATCATTTAACGCGCGAGTTTCCAAATAAACTTATGCACGCTATGAGCAGCGCCGCTGACGCTCAAACCCCGCGGCAACTGCATCCGATTTTCTACGGCAGCTATGACTGGCACTCCTGCGTTCACGGCTACTGGCTGTTGCTGCACTTGCTGAATAAATTCCCGAATCTGCCGCAAGCAGAGAAGATCATTGCGGTGGTCGGTGAACATTTCACCGCAGAAAACGTTGCAGGTGAAATGGCGTATCTGCAACAGCCGCAACACGCAGGATTCGAGCGGCCTTACGGCTGGGCATGGTTTTTAGCACTGACGCAGCAACTCAATGAAATGGCGCTGCCGCAGGCCGCCGTTTGGGCAAAAAATCTCGCGCCGATGACCCGATTCTTCGAAGAAAGCTTTACCACTTTTCTGCCGAAGGCGACCTATCCGCTTCGCGTCGGCAGCCACTTCAACACCGCGTTTGCACTGGCGCTGACGCTCGATTACGCCCGCAGCGTGAAGCATGAGTCGTTGAGTGAATTGATTAAAGAAACGGCGCTGCGCTGGCATCTTGATGACAGGCATTGCCAGGCCTGGGAGCCGGGCGGTGATGAGTTTTTATCACCCTCACTGATGGAAGCGGAACTGATGCGTCGCGTGCTGCCGGGGGAAGAGTTTGTTACGTGGTTCGGGTATTTCCTGCCGGATCTGGCACAGAGCCAGCCCGCGACGCTGTTCACGCCTGCCACCGTCACGGACCGCAGCGATGGCAAAATTGGTCATCTGGACGGGCTGAACCTCAGCCGCGCCTGGTGCCAGCGCGCTCTGGCTTCAGCGTTACCAGAAAATGACCTGCGTGTAGCGCTCTTACGTCAGTCCGCTGAAGCTCATTTACACAGCGCGCTGGATCATCTTGACAGCGATTACATGGGTGAACATTGGCTGGCAACCTTCGCCCTGCTGGCGCTGGAAGCCTGACGTTTCGGCGCGGGGCGTGTTTCGAGTCAACCGCGAATAATGCCCCGCACCGAGCGGGTAAAGAAATCATTGAACTGGCGCAGCATCGGATATTCCGCACTGAGCCGTTCAATCTCCAGTTTCACCACTTCTACCGGCTCCTGCTGGTGATAAAGCAAATCATATAAATGGCGGATCACCCGCTGTTCTTCGGCATTTGCCCTGGCAAAGGCTTGCGCACGTTCATTAATCCCCAGCGGAACCGCGCGGTTGCCGTTCGCCAGCACATAAGGCGGAACGTCCTGCACGACGCAGGTGTTGTCCAGCAGGCGTGAACCGGTACCGACGATGCAAAACTGATGCACTGCGCACAGTGCGCCGAGCTGTGAATAATCTCCCAGCGTGACGTGACCTGCCAGCCCGCTGTGATCGCCCATGGTGGTGTGATCCCCTACCTGACAGTCATGCCCGATGTGCACCCCTGCCTGAAAGATATTCTGATGGCCAATACGCGTGACGCTGCCGCCCTGAGCCGTGCCGCGGTGCAGCGTTGAGTGACGGCCTATGTCATTTCCGTCTCCGATTTCGAGGCGTGCCGGTTCCCCGTCGTATTTCAAATCCTGACTGATCTCGCCTACCGACGATCCCATGCCAATTCGGTTCTCACGACCGATCGTGGTATCGCCATTAATGACGACGTGCGAGGCAATGATGGTGCCTTCTCCGATCTGCACGCCCGCAGAGATAAAGCAGAAAGGCCCGACAACAACGTGCGGGCCGATAATGACACCGGGTTCAACGATACTGCTGGCCGCAATTGTGGCCGAAGATGAAATCAACGAAAATCCTTCTGACAACCGCTCTGCGTGCAAAAGCCGAACGCCGTAAACGTCAGTAGTAAATTAAACCGAATCTGGATTAATCAGTGGGAGGATCAGAATGAGTCGAAAGGTGCACTCAGAAAGGTATAAACAGGTTGGCTGTTTTTCTCGCAACTCCCCTGCTATGCCGCCTAGCATAAGTGTTTGCGAAGGTAAACCCAGCTAACTATATTTTATTTATTTTCTGAACCTTTCTTAAAAATGAGAGCTGTGAATCATTTGTGACACTTCAATTAAGGCTTTCTTAAGCTAGCAATATTAAGATTCCCGGAAATTCATTTATGGGCGTGATGGTTTCAGACCGGTCGCGCCAGCAACCTTCAGTTTTTTGGGAGTTCTCATTGCGCTATTTATTTCCAAAGATCAGCTATTTTACGCTGACTTTGTTGCTCAGTTTGTATTTCACCTTTGTCGTCAACCTGCCAATTTTGCTACATTTTTATCGCATTCTGCATGCGCTGCCCGCCTATAACCTGGCGTTTGCGCTGACCATCCCCGTGGTGCTTTTCTTTGCCCTGAACTTTGTGTTCACCCCTTTCAGTTTCCGGCCGTTGCTTAAACCATTCTTCATGATTATTTTGCCGGTCAGCGCGCTCGCCAGCTTCGCGATGATGACCTATCAGGTGGTGTTCGATCGCGGGATGATCGAAAACATTCTGGAGACGCAGTCGGCTGAAGCGACCTCCTATCTCAACGTGCAGGTCGTGCTGTGGTTTGTCTTCACCGGCGTGCTACCGGCAATTTTGCTGTTCCTCACGCCGGTCAGCTATGAAAAAACACCGCTGCGCCGCCTGGGCGTGCGGCTGGTGTCAATGATCGTGTCACTGGCGATCGTCGCTTCCGTCGCGGGTGTGTTCTACAAAGATTACGCCTCAGTCGGGCGCAACAACCGTACCCTGAATCTGGAAATTGTGCCGACCAACTATCTTTACAGCGCGTTCCAGTACATGAACCATCGCTATTTCACCAAAAAGATGCCGTTCCAGAGCATCGGTAACGACGCCAAACTGGTGCAGAAACCGGGTGAGAAACCAAACCTGGTGTTTCTGGTGATCGGCGAAACCGCCCGCGCGCAGAACCAGTCGTCAAACGGTTACGCTAAGCCGACCAACGAATACACGCAGGCCACGCCGGACGTGGTGTTCTTCAATCACATGACCTCCTGCGGCACCGCCACGGCGATTTCGGTGCCCTGCATGTTCTCCAATATGAAGCGCACCAACTATGACGCCAACCGGGCGCGCAACAGCGAGGGCCTGCTGGATATCCTGCATAAAGCAGGCGTGTCGGTGTTCTGGAAAGACAATGACGAAGGTTGCAAAGGCGTCTGCGACCGAGTGCCAAACGTCATCATTGACACTAAAAAAGACGGTAAATATTGCGATGGCGATACCTGCTACGACATGGCGTTGCTGCAAAATATCGACGATGACATTAAGTCCGAAGGCAAAAATACGCTGATCGGCCTGCATTTAATCGGCAGCCACGGCCCGACTTATTCAAAACGCTATCCGCCTGAATTCCGTAAATTCACCCCGGACTGCCCGCGCAGTGATATCGAAAACTGCACGCAGGAACAACTGGTGAATACTTACGACAATACCCTGCGCTACACCGATTATGTGGTATCGCAGGTGATTGAAAAGGCGAAGCAGTATCAGGATAAGTACAATGTGGCGGTGATATATCTTTCCGACCACGGTGAATCGCTGGGCGAGAACGGTCTCTATCTGCACGGTACGCCGTACAGCGTCGCACCCGCGCAACAGACGCACGTACCCATGCTTTTCTGGCTGTCCGATGGTTATGTAAAGGCGCAGGGGATCGATATGCCTTGCCTGAAAGCCAATGCGGCGAAGAATGATGTGTCACAGGATAATCTGTTCCACACAGTGCTGAGCGCAATGAACGTGCAAACCAGCGAGCGCGACGCGCAGCTGGATATCCTTGCCGCCTGCAAAAAGCCGTAAGATGAAAAGTGCCTGCCCTGAAACTCAGGGCAGCACTTCACACTCCGCCAGAATACACTGCGAAAGTGCCCCGATCGTCTGATCAAAGTTTTGCGATTCTTTATCCATCACCATATACAGCGCCGTTTGCCGCACGGTTCTGGCCGCCAGCAGCAGGCGGCTGAGCACGCCACTTTCCAGCACCTTTTCGACACTGCCCAGCGGCAGCCAGCCGTATCCTACGCCAACCGAAATTGCCTCCATCGCCGCGGCCACCGTGGTGAATGTCCAGTTCGCGGCCTGCCCGCTGGCGCGATTCTCCGTGCGCTGCGAACGCCGGTCAGCCACCGAGATTAGCGGGAAGCGCGCCAGATCTTCGGCAGAAAGTGGTGCGGGCAGCTGAAACAGCGGGTGATCGCTTTTCGCCACCGGCACGAAATCGACGTCCAGAAGAAAACGCCCGTGAATGGCGTTTTCAGGGGCCAGCGTAGTGATGTACAAATCCGCTGATCGTTCATTTAATTGCTCAATGCTTTCGCCGCGCAGGATTTCCGTCAGGTGCACCTGCGTGTCAGGAAACTGCTGCTGAAATGCTTTCAGCGCACGGAATAAGCGGTCTTTCGGGAACACACTGTCGACCACCAGACTCAGCTCGGTGCGCACGCCCCCCCGCAGACCGGCGGCGCGATGTTCAAGTTGCAAAAACGCAGAGATCAGCGGCGACGCCTGTGCCAGCAACGCGCGCCCTTGCTCGGTCAGCAAGGCTTTGCGCCCGGTGATTTCCAGCAGCGGCAGCCCGAGGCGTTCCTGCAATCCGCTCAACGCATAGCTTACCGATGACTGACTGCGGTTCAGCGCCGTCGCGGCCTGTGCAAAACTTCCCTGCTCAATCACCGTTTGCAGCACAACCCATTGTTCCAGCGTGGTTCTTGGCAGCGCCATATTGTGTCCTTATCTGAAAGCCGTTAACTCAGCGCATAATACATCTATTTATCCGATTCTTTTTATCGGATATCAGCGTTTTTTTATCAACTTTTTACAGCGTATTATTTTCCCATCGAAACGAAACGTTTCATCCCGAACACATTAAGGAGAATCACCATGAGCAACTTTGATAAACATGACCTGAGCGGTTTCGTTGGCAAACATGTTGTGTATACCTACGACAACGGCTGGAACTATGAAATTTATGTGAAAAACGCTGAAACTCTGGATTACCGCATTCACAGCGGCCTGGTGGGCAACCGTTGGGTCAAAGATCAAAAAGCCTACATCGTTCGTGTGGCGTCGGATGTGTATAAAATTTCATGGACCGAGCCGACCGGCACCGACGTCAGCCTGATAGTGAATCTGGGCGATAACGTTTTCCACGGCACCATCTTCTTCCCGCGCTGGGTGATCAATAATCCGGAAAAAACCGTTTGCTTCCAGAACGACCATATTCCGCTGATGAATGCTTATCGCGACGCTGGCCCTGCGTATCCGACCGAAGTGATCGATGAATTCGCCACCATCACTTTCGTCCGTGACTGCGGCGCAGATAACGATACTGTGATTGCCTGTGCAGCCAGCGAGTTACCGGCTAATTTCCCGGATAACCTGCGTTAATCCCTGATAACGATAAAATGCAGATGAAAAAAAACCGCAGCCTTCAGACGCTGCGGTTTTTCATTGGGTGGCAAAATCAGTTCGCCAATGTTTTCAGCAATGCGGCGTTAAATTTCTGCGGTTCTTCCATCTGCGGCGCATGACCCAGACCTTTAAATTCAATCAGCTTCGCATGCGGAATCAGCTTCGCGGCCTGTTTTCCCAGCACGTTGTAGTGACCGATTTTGGCTTTCACGGCCGCTGACGCAATGTCGCTGCCGATCGCCGTGGTATCGGCCGTGCCGATCATCAACGTGGTTGGCACCTTCAGGTTTTTGAATTCGTAAAAGACCGGCTGGGTGAAGATCATGTCGTAAATTAGCGCCGAGTTCCACGCGACCAGTTTATGCCCCGGCCCGTTGTTCAGCCCCGCCAGCATATCCACCCAGCGGTCATATTCCGGTTTCCATTTGTTCACGTAGTAGGTTTTCAGCTCGTACTGTCTGATACTTTCTGCCGAGGTTTTCAGCTCACGGTCATACCATTGATCGACAGTGCGATACGGCACGCCCTTGGCTTTCCAGTCCTCCAGCCCTATCGGATTCACCATCACCAGCTTCGACACGTCGGCCGGGAACATCAGGCTGTAGCGCGTCGCTAACATTCCGCCGGTCGAATGGCCGACAATGACCGCTTTGGTGATCTTCAGGCTTTTGAGCAGTTCATGAGTGTTGATAGCCAGTTGCTGGAAACTGTACTGATAATGGCTGGGTTTGGTCGATGAGCAAAAACCGACCTGATCGGGAGCAATTACGCGATAGCCTTTCCCGGCCAGCGCCGAAATGGTGTCGCCCCAGGTGGCGGCACAGAAATTTTTACCGTGCATCAGCACCACCGTCTGGCCGTTCTTACGGCCCACCGGCGAGACATCCAGATATCCCATCTGCAGCGGCGCTCCCTGCGAGGTAAAGGAGAACTGTTTTAGCGGAAATGGATAATCAAAACCCTGCAGCTGCGGACCGTACGACGGCGCATCGGCAGCCAGCGCAGAGCCGGTCGCGCAAAGGGATAAAGCAGCGGCACACAAAAGCAGTTTAAGGCGGGGAAGCATGAGATCGTCCTGATGTTGTGGTCTGACAGGCATAAAGGCTTATGCTACAAACTTTAGCCGACCCTGCAAACTGAAACCGCACAAACTGATTTTCGGTTTGGGCTTCAGGCACATAACGAAAAAATTTCCTGCGTCATCCTTTCACCTTTCCAGCAGACTCTCCCCGTTATGCGTTATATTAAAGAAAGTCAGCCTTCACAAATTCTTACTGGTGGATACTCCTTTGGCTCTCTCCGTACCCTGGCAATACCGCCCGCGATTCAGACTTTGTCTGTCGATACTGGCTTTTCTGGTGGTCGCCGCGTTGGGCACGTTGGCCATTTCATGGCAGACTTCACAGGGCCTGCGTAAGGATACCGCCGCCAGCCTGGCGCAATCCGTGCGTCTGGTGGACATGACGCTCAGTAATGCCACTCTCGCAGCTGATGCCGTCCGCTCACTCGTCGGGTCGCCCTGCACCGAGGACACGATTCAGGCATTACGATGGCAGGTCGCCAGAGTGCCAAACGTGCGCACCGTTAATCTGTATCGTGGCGACACCATTTACTGTACCTCCCTGTTTGGCCACAACATTGATTACGTCTCAACAGGCAACTACGCTGGCGGGCAACTTCTGCTGATGAGCGGCAACGCCGTCACGCCGGATCACCCGCTGATCGCCTATCGTCGCGACATTGATGGCAATGGCGTTCTGATTGGCGTCGATGGCTATTACCTGCATAACATCCTCAACCTGCTGAGCACTCATACTTATCTGGTGCTGAAAGTCGGCGATCAGTGGATGGATAATCAGGGCAAAATTCATCGTGATAAAGGCTGGCCGGAAGGCGAGCGGATGATTCTGGCGTCGAAACACTATCCTTATGAGATGCGGCTGGTGATCCGTAAAAGCGATCACTGGCGCTATATCTTCGATTACGCCACCGCCAGTCTGGTGCTGTTCCCGCTGGTCGGACTGTTTGTCGCCTTTATGATCTACCAGTTGCTTGGCCGGTTTGCGACGCCGGTGACGGCGCTGAAAGCGGCGATGGAGAAGCAGCAGTTTGTTCCGTACCTGCAACCGGTGGTGGACGGCACCCACCATCAGATTACCGGCTGCGAAGTGCTGATGCGCTGGCAGCATCCGCAGTCCGGGTTGATCCCACCCTATAAGTTTATCCCCCTGGCTGAGGAAAGCGGCCTGATTGTGCCGATGACCCGCGCAATGATGGAACAGGTGCGTGAACAGTTTGGCCCGCTGGCCGCTGAGTTGCCTAAAGGTTTCCATTTCGGCATCAACATCTGCGCCAGTCATTTTAAAGATCTGACGCTGGTGGAAGATTGCCAAGCCTTTATCGATGCCTTCAAGGCCAATCCGATTAAACTGGTACTCGAGCTCACCGAACGCGAGCTTATCGAACAAACTGAGACCACCCAGAGCCTGTTCAACGGGCTGCGCCGGATGGGCGTACTGATTGCGCTGGATGACTTCGGCACCGGCCATTCCAGCCTGACGTATTTGCAAAAATTCCACATTGATATCTTAAAAATTGACCAAAGTTTCATTCATCGCATCGGCACCGATGCGCTGGCCGGGCACATTGTTGACAACGTAATCGACCTGGCGAAGCGCCTGCAAATGGTGATCGTCGCCGAAGGCGTCGAGACACAGGCGCAGGTCGATTACCTGACGCCCTACCAGATCGAATACCTGCAAGGATACTTTTTCGGCAAGCCGGTCGCGGCAAATGATTTTGTCGAAAAGTGGTTAAAGGAATAACGTGAGCTATGTCTTATTAGATGACTGCACATTTTGCTTAAAATCAGCGGATGTGTAACATCCACTCAGAATCCGTGCAGCACGACGCTAACTTATTGAAGTTACTTGTTTTGGAGTAACATTTTAGCCTCATGCACTGACAGTTTACGTAATCACTTTGCGAGCAAAATGATGATTAAGTGGCCGTGGAAAGCAAATGAGCTGAAAATCGAGAAATCAGATGCGTGGAATGACGCGCTGAATATCCCGCTGTTGTCCTCGCTGAACGAAGAAGAGCAGCAACGTCTGATACAAATCGCCAGCCAGCTGCTGCAACAAAAAAGACTGGTGCCGTTGCAGGGCGTCGTGCTGACTGAAAAAATGCAGGCGCGCATCGCACTGTTGTTCGCCCTGCCGGTAATGGAACTGGGCGCGGCGTGGCTCGACGGTTTCCATGAAATCCTGCTCTATCCTTCCCCTTTCGTGGTTGATACACCGTGGCAGGACGAGAACGGGCTGATCCACGCCGGTATGCAAATCCACGCCGGCCAGAGCTGGGATCAGGGCCCTATCGTGCTGAACTGGCAGGATATCGAAGATTCGTTTGATAACTCCGGCTTTAATCTCATCATTCACGAAGCTGCGCACAAGCTCGATATGCGCAACGGCGGCGAAGTGACCGGTATTCCGCCGATCCCGCTACGGGACGTGGTTGCCTGGGAGCATGACTTGCAGGCCGCGATGCAGAACCTGCAAGATGAGATAGACACCGTCGGTGAAGAAGCCGCCAGCATGGATGCCTACGCCGCTACCGATGCCGCCGAGTGTTTTGCGGTGCTTTCCGAATACTTCTTTAGTGCGCCAGAATTACTGTCCGATCGGTTTCCGCTGGTATACGGCCATTTCACACGTTTTTATCAGCAAGACCCGCTGGCACGGCAACGTCGTGGACAGCGCTGCGATTGTTAATCCTGCCTGAGAAGCCATGTTTTCAGGCTCAGAATGGTGATTTTCAGCCGTATTGATTAGATGCTGAGCAGTCAGAGTATTTTATCGAATTTAGCGTTGACACCCAGGCGCCCTCTGGATATTATGCGCCCCGTTCACACGATTCCTCTGTAGTTCAGTCGGTAGAACGGCGGACTGTTAATCCGTATGTCACTGGTTCGAGTCCAGTCAGAGGAGCCAAATTAGAAAAGCCCGCTTAAGGAAACTTAAGCGGGCTTTTTGCTTTGGTGGAAAAAAACCTTCAACGATCCCTTTATCTCTGAAATTTAACATGTCTGCTTCTGGCACAAGCAGCCCTGTGGAGGGTTCGTTAGGTCCGCTATGAGCGATCAGCAGACGTTCGTAATTGAGTCTCCATGGAATTTGCTAACGATGCCGTGTGTCAATCAACTGGGAACAGGTCAAACCGTTCGAAGAGTATCGCTTTGCTTTAAAATTGTTCAATAGAAGAGTAACCTTTATTGATAACCATTATTTTTGTGTGGTTATGGGATTTCTAATCAACATTTAGAGGGCTCGTAATGGACATCAGCAACCTGCTTCTAGATTTTAGAATAACCTCACACTGCAATCTAGGATGTGACCTGTGTTTCCGTAATCCCGGCATCAAGGACTCTTCTCTCTCCAGTGCCCTTAATGTCATTAAACGCATGTATAAAATGGGTTTCCGTCGTATCGGCTTTACTGGTGGTGAACCTACATCCAGAGACGATTTCATTAACATGATTGAGTATGCCAAGCAGATGGGTTTTATGACCTATCTGTCCACAGTCGGACATCGTTTCACAATGGATCATGAACGGTTAAATTCGATTCTGGACTGGGTGGGAATGCCAATTGACGGGATTGATAGGCACGTCAATTCGGAGATTCGCAGTGACAAAATGAGTAACCAGCACAGAGTTATCAAAAATATATTAACGTGGCTTCCAGATAATAATAACCGCATTAACATCAAACTCACTACAGTGGTCTCACAGTCAAATATAAATATGTTGAGTGATATTGTCAGTTGGGTTGAAGCTCTTCCCTATAAAATCCAAGCATGGCGTTTTTATCAGTTCTGCCCATTAGGCGTAGGGAAAGAGAAAAGAGATAAACTAGAAATTAATACTGATTTATTTACATATAAAATGAAAATCCTGAAAGAACAACATCCACGTATGCCCATCAGTTGGGCCACCTTCGAAGAGAGAGATAAAGCGAATGTTGTTATGGAGCCGAATTTTGATATTATTATTCCCGATGGTGAAAACTATACCATGCTGGGCAACATGCTAACAAACTCACCAGAAGAGATTATCAATGCAATTTTCGGGAATAATGAAATCATGCAGAAATGTGAAAATAATCGTTTCTGGCTGGATGAAAGGGAGTTCATTGTATGAGATATAACTATCTTTATATGGATCCTTGGTCAGCAGATAAAAAAGAGAGCAACGTCCAGAGAAAACCGTTATATGTATGTCTGTCTGGAAATTCAGGAGTAGGGAAAAGCACCCTTCTCAGACGACTGTCAACATCTTTATTTGAGGACGACCCGTATACTATCGCTATAGACGAAAAAAGCGTCCACCATTCTCTCCTTCCTTATCTGTTTGATGACACAAGCAACTATGGATATCTTATCCAGCTCAACTTTATGATACAACGCGCGTTGATCATTAAATCCTGGCTGGACAAGGGGTTTAATCTGGTGATGGAACGGTCTCATCTTGAGGATGTCATATTTATCAATTTTATGTTGAGCTCTGAATATATTAGTAAGGCGCAACATGACTCTTACATAAATCTATGGAATAGTGTTAACGAATTGCTACCGGAGCCTGATATTATTGTTTTTATTGATTATAGTGTAGAGCATTCACTCACCCATATCGATGATGATGAAGAACATGGTGTCCGACCAAAGGAATTTCCAAATGAGGACATGAAGATTAAATGGATAAAAGGATGGTATGCGGAATATCAGCATTTTACAGATAATCTTCCGAAACATCTTCGTCAGCGAGTTATGATTTGTAATCATCCGGGTGAAATTGACACCTTTTCTGATAGGGTAATTCAGAAAGCAATAATGTTAAGGAGATAAAATGCGCCAGAGAGTAATCGTGTGTCCTGTGATACAAAATGACGGTGAGTATCTGCTTTGTAAAATGGCTTCCGATCGTGGGGTTTTTCCAGGGCAGTGGGCTCTGCCTGGCGGGGGAATGGAACCCGGTGAAATGATGGAAACGGCTCTAAGGCGCGAAATCATGGAAGAACTAGGTGAGGAGCTTCGTATCACTGATGTTAAGCCGTGGGCATTTCGTGATGATATCCGGACTAAAATGTATCCAGATGGAAACACCGAAGAAATTTACATGATTTATCTTATATTTGACTGCATTGCCGCTAACCGGAATATTACCTTTAACGAGGAATTTCAGGAAATTATCTGGGTGTCACCTGAAGCAATGAAAAGTATGGATTTGAATGAAGCGACACGGGTTACTTTTTTGCAGAAAGGACTCATTTAGCGAGCACCCCCTGCCTTTATGGCAGGGGTTGAGTCATTGACGATTAAGTCTGTCAAAGTAGCTGGAGTTGCCATTACCTACTCTATCTGCACCTACTTCGTCTCTTCACGTGGTTTTTTAAAAATATGATCTGAGTGGTGAGAAATGTTAGTTAGTTTCATGCTGTTCATGTCAGTTCCTCTGAAGGATTGATTTGTCTGTTATGAGCGATGAGCGGACGTTAAATTGCCGGAATTTTTCTGGAAGAGAATGGTTCGTTTTGACGGGATACTCACAATACGATTCGGATTATATCAGAGGTGGTAAAGCCCTGGACGAGTTTAGGATCAATCTTTACCCGCTCGTCCAGCGGTGGGGTAAACTACTGATTTTAAAAGGAAAAGCTGCGTCGCGGGGTGGGCGAGGGGAAAGTTAGGCACTCTACGCGTAAACCCTAATCTACGTAAGATAACGAAAATGGCCAGGGATGATACAAACCAGCCCATACTATGCGTCGTTTAGTTTCTACTGGGTTTATGACTTTATTTATCATTGTTATTATTGATGGATAATAGAGAGTTTTCAAGATCGGCAGTTATAATAGGCAAGAGTGTATTGATTTTTCTTATATCCATAAAATGTCCAAATGCAAAATTACTGGCCAACTGAGAAATGAATTTATGCATTATGGATGAACGGAGGTTATATGTTAGACATATTATAAAAACAGATAGCTTTTCCTCACTGGAAGCTTTTTCCTTTGTGCGCACAATGGCATTACAGCATGCATTAAAAACCTTATCAATATTATACCCATAAGGATTAACCTCATAAGTGTTACTTTTTGGAAGGACAACATTCCCCATCAAATCCGTTGCTAATGCCTTGTTAAGATAACTATAAAAAACAGAGCGCATAAATGTATTCATTTCAATCTCATCATTATAATTACCTGAATACTTATTTATTAACGAAGAAATATATAAGCCATGTGAGTCCGTTTTTGACGATGAAAGGTTCATAAAATCAAATTGTGGAAGGGAGTAGGGAAATTCAGAAACACAATGAAGTTGAACTCCCTCTTCACGAGAAGAGAACGTTACTTCTCTGGCTGCATCCAAAAATATCGAATTTGTATTAGAAAGATCGATACCAAAACGTGCGTGAACATATGAGGCTAGTTGAGTATCAATTGTAAGAAATTTCAAACTCGTATTTTTTAAAGCATAAAAAAACTTAAGGTAATTAGTAGTGGCTACTTTTGCAAGGATAGAAAACTCTTTCGGCGAGTTTGTTATTTGTAAATCAAGGGGAACAAGTGAAGGCAAAATGGCCTTTATGTTTTTTATAAATCCTTTGAAAGCAATGTTTATTTGCTCTGGAGTGGTTATTAATACTTGACCATCACCACCAATATTCATAGACATATAATTAGCATCGCTGATGTTATTTAGCCATGCATGAATACTTTCAATATCCTCTTTAATGAGGTGTATTTCGACCCCTTGATTTACAAGGTGTTGACTCAATGATGATAGGCAAAGATAAACAACAGTGATGAAATCAGTGCAGATAATTTTTCCAAGCGGTGAGCCATCATTTATAAATTCAATGTATTTAGATTTCTTTTGCGTAAGAAGACGTAAAGAAGACTTTATCGGATCGCTCTTATCCAAAAGACTTGTTTGAAGACCGAGGAATAATCTATCATTAAAATCGATCACTTGTTTATCTGTGTTTTGTGGCAGAAGAGATATTAAGCTCTCTAACATTTTCTCAGGTTCGTCTGGTAGTTTAATTATCTGAAAACCGTCAGAACCATCATTTGACTCATGCCTTATGGTATTTGCTAATCTGTATACGGCAACATACGGGGGAATCTTTTCGTGTAAGGTAATTAACTTATTTCCAACACGTGTTTTTATTCCAGGTGTAGCACTTAAAAGACTCATTGCTATGAGGGATGAGTCACCCAGGAAATACTGACTTTGTTTTTGAATGTTCTTGATTATTAATTTAGTGAGTATAGAACCGGAATCATCGTATTGGAATCCGCATATACAATTTTCCAAATTATAAGAGGGAGTATGTTCACCACGCTGAGCACCAATTATAAGATTATTTCCAACATCTGAAACAAATTTGGAATGATTTTCTGGTTTAATAATAAAAAGGTTTATCGATACAATTTCGATGATATCAAACCGCCTAAGTTTTGATAAAACACTTAAGAATATGTATAGGCTTGGTGATGGTGAATAAACTGTAGAACAGTCAAATGTGTCAACTTCCTTTTCTACCTCAGCCTCTTTACCCAATAAATGAAGTGTTCTCAACTTAAGACCAATGAATTCTAGATCCTTAGAATTGTTAACACGAGGAAAGACGGCTTCCGCTGATTTTGGAAGATAATGGTAAAGATAAGATTCAATTAACTGATAATAAATAAAATCGGGTTTATCAGCATCGGATATGTCTTTTTCAAGGTCGTGAAAATTAAGATAACGAGCGCATGAATATAGATTGATAAGATACTGAATAACAAAAGGTGAACACCAAAGTTTTTTTCTGTCACCCACGTACTTAGCCATAATCTCACATGCATCATAGTGAAACTCTATTTCGCATAGCATATCGGAAATGAGAAGTATGGTTATAGAGGAAACAGTCTCATACAAATCCTCTTCAGACTCTAAGATTTTTGATATAACGTCCGAAATTTTTTCATTTTCTTTGATAACTAATAGAACCAAAAGACGATAAAGATTACTCTCCAGATCGCTATGACTATCTTTAATCTCCAATCCTTTTAGAGCCCAAATGTAGAGTTCATTAGAGGTCATGACCTCTTTGGCTAAGAGAAAATAAGATATATCAACCTCAGACATATTAGAAACATTACGAACGAACTCTACACGATATGCACTATTATTTTTGCACCTTTTAGCTACTGATATTTTATTAGACTCATCAAATGAAGTTTCTAAAAAAATAGATTTAAATTCTTTAGCGAAATCCTTATGTACTTTTTCAATAAAATCTAAGTTATCCAAGCATAGGTTACGCAGCACAACATTACGTTCCTTCGTAAAGATGTATAACGGGACTATGATATTAAATAGTCTGATATCCCTGCCGTGATAGTCACTCATAAACGTAACTATATTATTGGTTAATTCGTCTACTTTATTCTTCATCGTTTGAGAAAGAACCCAGTAATCGCAATTTTTTAAATAAGGATTTAAAGCAACAGCCTGTGCATAGAAATAAATAACTTCTGAGTTATGGCTTACATAATTTATTTTCAAATATTTTGCAAGTTTACTAGCCTCATCGGAAGCCTCTACACGCATCAATCCGGCAATAAGACCAATCAATTCCTCTTCTGTCAAATCGTATTTTTTTTCAACAAGCGCCAATAACTCTTGTTTATTTGAGAAAAGTTCGAGAACAACAGCTTTGCTGTAGTTACCTGAAATGCTATAAGCCATAAGCCTATTTCTGGCTTCCACTTCCCCTTCTTGAATAAGTGATGCTCTCAATGCCAAAGAAATAGCAAAGTCTTTTATCATTAAGTCATTGGATGAGGAGATTATTCTTTGCAAGATACCTAAATCAACTTGGCTATTTGCATCATCAATGAGATCGCACCTTACATCAATTAAATTTAACAACCAGTGTACTTCATCACTCAGGTTAGTTATGCTTGATATGAAGTTCAATTTATCTCGAGCATCATCCGTATTTCTATTTGAAACAAGTTTGAGAATTTCTTGAATAGGTGACTTCAAGTCGCCAGGAATTACAGTGCTCTTTCCAATATAGAAATTTGCGTTTTCTATATTGTAGTCAATTTTACCTCCTAACACATTATCACCGTCACCATAATGTGTTTGAGTAGTATTTTCCATGTCCTACTTACCTGGATTAATGATTTTATTACCACCTACATTATCACCTGAACCAAAATGAGTTTGGTTTATCGTTGATTTGGAAGTTTCAGGTATATTTTTAAGGATTTCGACAATGTCGGGTTGGTTGTTCAACTCTTTCTCAATGGCCTTCTCGCTCATATCTTCATTTAAATGAAGCTTTTCTAGCTTCTGAGCCAATATCTCAGCATGTTCGTCATTGGTGATAAATTCAGTTAACTTATTTTTAATACCATCTTTAGTAAATGACAATCCTTTAACGAAGAGATCATATATTGCTCTGGCAAGAAGTGCTGTGGTAAGTGCGGTCATTTCTATATCCTTTTTCACAAATATCTAAGTAGGTGATTCTAGGAAAATAATTTTAACTTGATTTACAATTTAAGCAATTTTTTACTATCAGAAAAATGACTCATGACAACCTACAGAAGCATTAATTTCACATAGGATGCATAGAGTGGTAGTGAAACTATCAGATAGTAGCAACTGTCTAGACGTCTAGTCTTGTAGATAGGCTTCATGCCTTCGTCCTACCAGGAGATTCATGCTAGGAATTAAGTTGTGATGGGTAATAGTAGGGGGAGTATGGTACCTCCAACCCACGGCAGAGCAAACGAGTTTTCGAGGGGATTACTTCACTAAGTCACCTGAATGGGGTGAAACGTCCGCTCCTGGCACACAGCAGACATGCTGATGTGAATGGTACGCTATGAGCGAAAATCGGACCTGAATCTCAGCGATTAACACATCATGATGCAATGAATTTCTGCCTCTGGCACGCAATTGCCTGCATCAGACCGGGGCGACTAAGCGCGCAGATCGTCATAGGATACGATGACATGCTCTTGGAAAGCAGGTCTCAGGGCTATATTTTTATAATACGAACGTAGTCTGGGCAAAGGTTTTCTGACTACGTCTATGTCGTAATAGCGGTATAACACATGACCAAACTGGATGTCGGCCAGAGAGAAATTATCGCCAGCCAGAAAGCGGTGCTTTTCGAGCTGCGCTTCTGCGATTAACAGGTTTTTCTCTAAATTCACCATCGCTTCTCTGATTGCATTTTCGTCTCGATTTTCCTCCGGTGTCCGGACAACACGCCAGAACACGGGAGCGGTAAAAGCCGTCGCGACATTAATTTTTGACCATTCAGCCCATCTATCAACGTTAGCCTTTTTCATGTCATCAGAAGGCCAGAAGCTTTCTGTACCGTAGCGATTAGCTAAATAACGGAGAATTGCTCCCGTTTCCCACAGAGGCGCAGCAGCACCATCCTGCAGAACCGGAATAGTCCTGTTAGGGTTAAGTGAATAGAAAAAATCAGTCTCAGTTCCTTTATATTTATGCCCTATGTCGTGCCTGAAATACGGCAATTCCATTTCTCCAATGCACCACATCAAAGCCTGAACATTTGAAGACGTTTTTCGACCCCATACAGTTAGCATTGGAATTCCTTTAGTTGCGATATTTAGTGCAAATTACCACAGGCTCCGCCGAATTTATTGCCTATTTATTATCATACCGTGGCAGGGGGGAATATCTGCCTCTGACACGAAGCAGATCTGTATTCTTTAATAAAATTCCTATGATGCCCAATGAACATCATATCTGGTATGAAGATCTGTCATCAGACAGACCTCCGTACCAAAACAGCATTAGCTTTTTATCATGCATTACGCCGAAAATTAAGCGCCTCCTTCAACCAGCACAAAAGTTCCGGTCGCAGCACCGGCACGTATTGCTCTGGCTGCCTGATATTGAGGACTCTCATAAAAACGCTTGGCTTCGGCAAAAGATGCAAACTCAAAAACGACGTGCCGTTCATGAGATTCACCCTCAAGGTTTTCATACTGCCCGGACCAGGCAATAACCTTAGGACTGAACGCCTGCATTGCTTCTCCGGCAGCCTTGGCATATTCGGCGTAGGCAACAGCGTCCGATACGGTGACATGCGCGATCAAATAACCTTTATTCATTTCTTTATCTCTTTTGTCAGACGTGGTTTATTCCAGCGCAATTCAGTTCTACAGGCAAACATGTTTCCTTCGTAGTCGATAGCCACGAACGTGGCGCTGGCACCTTCAGCAAATGTCTGCGCTGGATAACGCGGTGTGAAGACAGTCTATTAAGTATTACAGTAGCCATAAATAACCTAAAATTTAACGCACTGTTATCTTAAAGAGGAACAATGAAAAATCTTGAGGCACTGATCATTTTCGCGCGAGTGGCAGAAATGAAAAGCTTTACCCAGGCAGCAGAAAGCCTTGGCATTCAGAAAGGCCGTGCTTCAATGGTGGTGCGCGAGCTCGAACAAGACGTAGGCGCCACGCTTTTGCACCGCACCACGCGGACAGTGCAGTTGACCGAAGATGGCCGCATTTTTTATTCGCGTGCACGAGACCTGCTGGCGGAAGCAGACGAACTACAGTCAATGTTTTCACCTGGTAGAATGTCACTGCGAGGGCGTTTACGTGTGGATATGCCAGCTATTCTGGCAGAAAGCGTCATTATTCCCGCACTACCACAACTACTGGATGCTCACCCGGAATTCGAACTTGAGCTTTCAAGTACTGACCGACGTGTTGATCTGGTTCTGGAAGGATTTGATTGTGTAATTCGTCTGGGACCCATTGTTGATGAGACCCTGATTGCCCGGCCGCTGGGAAAATTACGGATGATCAATGCGGCGAGTCCAGGCTATCTGAAACGCTTCGGTGTGCCGCAGACGATTGATGATCTTCGTCATCAAGGGCATAGAATGGTTCATTACATGCGCAATTTTGGCGCGAAGCCTGATGGATGGGAATATCCATCAGGTGATGGCTACAATTCACTGATGTTACCCGGCACGATGACGGTCAACAGCGTACCGGCCTACCACGAAGCAGGACTGGCGGGTTTGGGTTTAATTCAGGGAGGTTATTCAGCGCTCGTACCCCATATAAAATCGGGCACATTGGTTGAAGTCCTTCCCAATCTGCGGCCCAGGCCGCTAAATGCATCTTTTGTCGTCGCGCACCGGCGCAATCTGTCGCAACGAGTGAGGGCTTTTATGAATTGGACTGAGGAAGTGTTGAAACCTTATTTTGACTAATCAGATCCCCTAAAAGGTGGCCCACATTGCGACACGTCGGGTCGGATTGAAACCCATCGCCGTCTCTTCAGCGATCAGGCTTACCAGATGTGGCGGACGAGCGTGACCTTCCACAATATTGAAACCTAATGTGGCGTAAAATATGGCATTAAAGGCGGCCATGTTGTCTGTTGTCAGTGTGGCGCCAGCCAGGCCGCGTTGTTGCCCGGCATCGAGAAGGGTCTGCAAATGTGGACGACCAGAATTACACGAACGCTTAAATTTCAAGTGCAGCAAGAATGACGGTTTCCATTTTCTCCGGGGTGGTAAAGGGTGCAAAACGCCTGAGCGGTTTTCCGTCACGTCCGATCAGGAACTTAGTGAAGTTCCACTTGATCCGCCCCCCCAGCACACCGGGCAATTCGTCTTTCAGGTAACGAAATACCGGGTGCGTTGCAGCTCCGTTGACCTCCACTTTCTCGAATATCGGAAAGCTCACACCATAGTTGATGTGGCAGGTCTGCGCGATTTCGTCGGCACAGCCGGGTTCCTGATTACCGAACTGGTTACAGGGGAAACCAAGCACCACCAGCCCCTGGGCGGCGAAGTTCTTGTAGAGCGATTCGAGGCCTGCGTATTGTGGCGTGAAGCCACAATGGCTGGCGGTATTAACCACCAGAACCAGCTTACCCGCGTAGTCGGCCATAGAGATGAGCTGGCCACCCAGACGGGTGGCGGTGAGTTGATGAAACGTGGCCATGTCGGCTCCTCAGAGAAGATGTGTGGTAAACCATACCAGGACCGTTGCCTGCGGGGCATCAAAGCACTTTGTAGATCTCAGAAATAACCTGCATCGTTGCATCTTCGACCGTTCCTTCATTACGGCATAAAAACCAGCCGTGATCTGCAATTTCTCGCTCAAACTCCCTGGTACAAGCGACATGTTCTTCAAGCTTATGAATCACCGTACTGCTTAGCCCACGCGTTCGGGCCGCTGCCCTCGCCCATGAAATATCAGGCGCAGTAACAACCCCGATATGCAGGTCTGGCATTCGCACGTTACGTTCAATGTTAAGCTGTAAAATCTTTGCAAAAGGAACCATCCGACGAAACGCGGCGTCCGACGGGTACCAGCGATCCATCAAGATAATGCTGTCAGCAGGTTGTTTAGTCAGCACATGCCGGGAAATCCAGGCGCGGCTATCGGCAAAGCGCTCACAAACCTCCAGCTCCAGCTCCAGATCCTGGGCGGGATTTCTGGCGAGCCGGTTAACGAGAGCCATTGTTTCTCCCCTGAAGGGATCACTTTTTTTCTCGCATAGGCGGATCACCTTCTTGTTGTCGGCCCTTAGTACTTTCGTAATGGCCTCCAACAGTGTGGTTTTGCCGACGCCCTTGGGACCGTCCAGAGAAATAAACAGGGGGCGACTCATTCTCGAAATGGCGATTGATATACGGTTTTTGTAAAGCTCAAATCTGGCAAAAGCATCTTACTTCCTTCGTGTGAACAGCTGACCACCCTCTTCGCTCGCCTTAACCGCCTGCGCATCAGCGCGAAACGAATGGAAGGCTTATATCTTGCGACCTGCATGCTGTAGTTTAAGGGATCCGCTGAGGAAACGGAAAACATCCCCCGTCACGTCTGTTTTTTAAGCAGGTAGGAATTTACGTAAAGCGATGAGCGGGAAGCGGACATCAGATCAAAAAAGCCCGCTTAAGTCTCCTCAGGCGGGCTTTCACGTTACAGTGTCAACATTTTAGAGTGAGCGACAATTCTCAGAGTTCAAATCTGTCCAGATTCATCACCCTGGTCCATGCCGCAACAAAGTCTTTCACAAACTTCTCTTTGGCGTCTCCGCTGGCGTAGACCTCAGCGCTGGCGCGCAGAACTGCGTTTGAACCGAAGACCAGATCGGCACGCGTGGCGGTGAATTTTACTTCGCCGCTGACACGGTCGCGCCCTTCAAACCGTTCGCCAGACGCGTCGGTGGCTTTCCATTCGGTGCGCATATCCAGCAGATTCACGAAGAAGTCAGTGTTCAGTTCACCCGCTTTATCTGTGAAAACGCCGTGCTTACCGCCGTCGAAGTTTGCCCCCAGTGAGCGCAACCCGCCCACCAGCACCGTTAGTTCCGGTACGGTAAGCGTCAGTTGCTGTGCTTTGTCGATCAGAAGATTTTCGGTCGACGTGCTGCCGGTATCGCCTCGGTAGTTTCGCAAGCCATCCGCGCGCGGTTTTAGCAGTTCGAAGGATTTGATATCGGTCTGATCCTGGCGGGCATCCACGCGCCCTGCCGTGAACGGCACGTCAATCTCAACGTTGACGGCTTTCGCAGCCTTTTCAACACCGACTACGCCAGCCAACACAATCACATCTGCCAGCGAGGCTTTTGCGAATGACTGCTGAATGGCTTCCAGCGTCGGCAGCACACGGGCAGCGACGGCGTTAACCTCCCAGCCTCTTTGTGGTTGCAGCGCCAGACGGGCACCGTTGGCGCCTCCGCGTTTGTCACCACCGCGGAAAGTGGATGCCGAAGCCCATGCCACCGACGTCAGCTCACTGACCGAAAGACCGGACGCGGCAATTTTTTCTTTCAGCTGGGCGATATCAGCAACCGTCGGGTGATAGACCGGAACCGGCAGCGGATCCTGCCAGATTAAGTCTTCTTTTGGTACTTCAGGTCCGATGTAACGCGCTTTCGGCCCCATATCCCTGTGCGTCAGTTTGTACCAGGCGCGGGCGAAGGCTTCGTTAAAGGCCTGCGGATCGCTGTGGAAACGACGGGAAATTTTTTCAAATTCAGGATCGAAACGCAGGGTCAGGTCGGTGACCAGCATGGTCGGTTTGCGTTTTTTATTCGGATCAAAAGGATCAGGAATGATGTCCGGTGCGTTGGTTGCTTCGAACTGAATCGCACCTGCCGGGCTGCGCGTCTGAACCCAATCGTATTTGAACAGGTTTTCGAAGAAGTAATTACTCCACTGTGTTGGCGTCTGCGACCAGATCACTTCCAGACCGGAGGTAATGGCATCAGCCCCGACGCCCGTGCCGTGGCTGCTGGCCCAGCCCAAACCTTGAGATTCAATGGGTGCAGTTTCCGGGTCAACGCCAACATGGCTGGCATCGCCTGCGCCGTGGGTTTTACCCAGCGTATGTCCACCCGCGATGAGCGCGACAATTTCTTCATCGTTCATGCCCATATTGCCGAAGGTCGCACGGATAGCAGGCGCGGCGGAAGCCGGATCGCCACTGTGGTTCGGGCCTTCCGGGTTGACGTAAATCAGCCCCATCTCCGTTGCGCCGAGCGGTGATTTTGCCAGTTCTTCAGGGTGACGGTGTTCCAGCCATTCGGTTTCGTCGCCCCAGTTGATGTCCAGATCCGGTTCCCAGACGTCTTCGCGTCCGGCACCAAATCCAAAAGTACGGAAGCCGGAATTTTCCAGCGCGACGTTACCCGCAAGGATATAAAGATCGGCCCACGAAATTTTTTGACCGTATTTTTGCTTCACCGGCCATAACAGACGGCGTGCTTTATCGAGGCTGACGTTGTCTGGCCAGGCATTGAGAGGCGCGAAACGTTGCTGACCACGCCCCGAGCCACCGCGACCGTCAACCGAACGGTAGGTGCCGGCGCTGTGCCATGCCATGCGGATGAAAAGACCGATGTAGCTGCCCCAGTCGGCGGGCCACCAGGGTTGGGATTCGGTCAGCAGACCTTTGAGGTCAGCTTTGAGTGCGGAGTAATCTAATTTGGCGAATTCTTTACGATAATCGAAAGTGTCGCCCAACGGATTTGAGCGGGATGAGTGCTGGTTTAACAGGTCGACTCTGAGCTGATTAGGCCACCAGTCGCGGTTACTGGTACCGCCACCGGAGGCTTTATTCGAGTTTCCCGTATGAAAAGGACATTTGCTGACATCGGCTTCTCTGTCTGCTTCTACAATCGGCTTGGCGTCTTTCGCTTCTTCATCAATAGAACTGCTCATGCTCACACTCCTTTTTTATAGTTTCATTGCTACTCTATACGCGGATCAACGAGAGTCACATCTGAATCACCCTATGTATTTGATAGACCTTCCCTTCGGATTTTTACGTAATTTTTGCGGGTTTTATCATCAGGAAAAATTTTCTAACTGATTATAGAATAACCACTTCGCCTCAGCAGGTTTTCTGTCAGCGTCGCAAAATAAGAAAAGCCCGCTTACGTTGCCATAAGCGGGCTTCAGGTTCCGATGACGCTCAGCGCACTAATCGCGCCAGCCCATGGCCGGTGCCACGTGCCTGAGAATCGATTCAATGACGTGCACGTTGTAATCAACACCCAGCTGGTTGGGTACAGTCAGCAACAGAGTGTCGGCCTCGGCAATGGCTTCATCCTGTTGGAGTTGTTTGATCAACGTCTGCGGATCGGCGGCATAGCTACGTCCAAAAATGGCGCGTGTTTTCTCATCAATGAAACCGACCTTATCGCTGTCGTTACTGCTGGCGCCAAAATACGCGCGGTCACGGTCATCCATCAACGCAAAAATACTGCGGCTGACAGAAACCCGTGGCGTACGCTCATGGCCAGCCTCAGCCCACGCCGCCCGGTAAGCGCGGATCTGTTGCGCCTGCTGAATATGAAACGGTTCGCCGGTTTCATCATCTTTCAGCGTCGAGCTTTGCAGATTCATTCCGAGTTTAGCTGCCCAGACTGCGGTAGCGTTCGAGCTGGCGCCCCACCAGATACGCTCACGCAAACCTTCTGAATACGGCTCAGGGCGCAGAAGTCCCGGCGGATTTGGAAACATCGGCTGTGGATTGAGTTTAGCAAATCCTTCACCACGGAGTACATCCAGCAGTACTTCGGTATGACGCCGCGCCATATCGGCTTCGGTTTCCCCTTCTGCCGGCTGATATCCAAAATACCGCCAGCCATCAATCACTTGTTCCGGCGATCCGCGACTGATACCAAGCTGTAAGCGACCACCGGAAATCAGATCCGCCGCGCTGGCATTTTCAGCCATGTACAGTGGGTTTTCATAACGCATGTCGATAACGCCGGTACCAATCTCAATATTGCGCGTTTTCGCACCAATGGCCGCGAGCAAGGCAAATGGAGAACTCAGCTGACGGGCAAAGTGATGGACCCTGAAATACGCAGCGTCTGCGCCCAGTTCTTCTGCCGCCACAGCAAGATCAATGGATTGCAGCAGGGCATCGGATGCCGACCGCGTACCCGACTGGGGAGACGGCGTCCAGTGACCAAATGATAAGAATCCAATTTTTTTCATAGCAAAATCATCCTCAAACCTCGTGTGACCATGAGCGGATTAACCAGACAGCTTGTGCAGAAAATCACGCATTTATGCGACCACTCTACGTCGTGCCGGGATGAGAATAAATATCAATTGTTTAACATAAGGATTCAGTTTATTTGATGAACTGTCTCTCTTTTGGCTTCTGACTCTTGTCAGAGTTCATTTCAGCTTACCGCCACCTAATACACTTCAACCCTGTTTTTACCCCCGGTCTTGGCTTTATAAAGTGCGCTATCAGCGTTAGCGACGGCAATATTGACCGGTGAGCCGGGAGAATGTTCAGCGACACCCACGGACACGGTGACGTAAACACTTTCCTGAGGATCAATTTCATTGACGTGTTCCTCAATAATGACCCGCATTTTCTCCGCCACCGGCAGCGCATTATCCAGACTGGAATTTAAGATAATAATAAATTCTTCGCCGCCGTATCTGCCAACAAAATCATTGCTACGGATATTCTTTTTAATTAGCTTTGCCACAGTGCTGATTATCGTGTCACCGAAAGGATGGCCGAAGTTATCATTAATTGATTTGAAATTATCGATATCCAGCATAAATACGCAAAATTGCGTATTCATAGACTCTTCGACCTTTTTTAAATAGAGATCAATACTCCGGCGGTTACTGACCCCGGTCAGGGGATCGGTTTCAGAGGCTTTCTTGAAATAATTCTTACTGGCTGAAAGGTCAATCAGTTTGCCAAAAGCGAAATACAGCAGCAACAGAAAGGCTAAACTCAGGCCGGTTTTGGCGATCGCCAGTTGCCAGTATCCACTGTCGTTGAGGGCCGAAACGTGCGAGATAAGATTGAGGCTTTGCGCGATGGAGTAGGAATAAATGACAAACACCATCCCTCTGCGCTTCGTCAGGTCGAATCCGATCAGGCAGAGAAAAAAGACCATAGAAAACACATCGTAATAACTGGTGTTCCCAAATATAAATAGCGTACTTGTAATAACCCCAAGAATTAATACCGGATAACCAAAGAAGATAAACCCAAAGGTAATGGGTGAGATGATCGCGCTGTACAGGCTGGCGTGGTTGATAATACCTTCATGAAAAATATAGGCACTGGCCAGTCCGACCAACACACCCAGGCCACACTTCACCAGCAGGCTGTTTCTCTCAGTAAATCTGATGAATAAATAGGGAAAAGAAATACACGTGTACGTAATGCACAGGCTGACGAGCGTATTTATTAGCGTTTCTTCCAGGAAAAACATCATCACGATTTCCGATATTGTGCGAGCTTTATTACTGAAATATTAGCATTTATCGAAAAACAAACAAAGTGCCGTCAGGAAAACATTAATTACAATTGGTTTTCTTTATCTCTTGGTAATACGACGCATTTAAATTCACTCCAAAACATTACGCCTGGCATATGATGCCAGAGGAAAAATAATAATATATTGCAGTGGCTTCACCATCATTATTTAACTTATCGCCCTATAATATATAATCTATTGCGATATCTGCCGGGCAACTCTGTTTTCAGCGTTCGCCGGGCAGATGTCGTTTTATCAGCGGGCTTTCCGGAAAGCGTGGTTATGCCACCGCCGCCGTCTTCGCATCCAGCGCTTTATGAATAGCCGCTTCCAGTTCATTAATTTCGAACTTGGCAACGTAACCATCGGCACCGACTTTACGCACGTGGTCTTCGTTAGCACTGCCTGAAAGCGAGGAGTGAATGATCACCGGAATATTCTTCAGGAACTCGTCACGCTTAATATTCAACGTCAGGGTGAAACCGTCCATTTCCGGCATTTCCAGATCGGTAAGCACGAAGGAAATTTTATCGGAAATTGGCCGCCCTTCGGCTTTGCACTCTTCTGCGATTTTGCGAATTTTATTCCAGGCTTCCAGACCGGTGACGTGCATCTGCGCCGGGATTTCCATCATCGCCAACCCTTTCTCCAGCATCTGACGCGCCACTTTCGAATCTTCTGCCACAATCGCTACGGCGCCCGGTTTCAGCTGGAACGCTCGGGTTTTTTGCTTATCGATTGCCACGTTGCCGGTAGAAGGCACGATGTCGTAAAGGATCTGTTCGACGTCCAGCACCAGTGCCAGACGGTTGCTGGATTTATCGTTGTCCAGACGCGCGATACTGGTGATATTTCGGCTCTTGACGCCGGATTCAGCAGCCAGCACCTGGCTCCACTCGAGACGCACAATATCGTCAACCGATTCCACCGCAAACGCCTGTGTACTGCGCGCGTATTCGGTGACCAGCAAAATGTTCAGGCCGGTTTTTGGCACACAACCGACGACCGCCGGAAGGTCAATTACCGGAATGATTTCACCACGAATATTCGCCATGCCCATCATCGGCGATTTCATGCCTGCCGCTTTGGTCAGCGCGGGCATAGGAACGATTTCACGCAGTTTGAACACGTTGATGCCGAACAGCTCGGACTGGTCTTCATCAGGCGCTGAGCCCAGACGGAACAGCAATAACTCAAACCGGTTAGATGACGTGAGATTGGTTCTCTCATCGATGTCTTTCTGAAAATTGTCCATACTTTCCCCATGCGTTTAATTATTTGTTGTGCGACAGCAAAGCGATATGAGCCATTCGGAAAATAAGGGATCAGATTCTCTTTTATCTCGTCCTGTATTTATCGGTCAGTCGCGGGGAATTCTTTAGTGCTGAAGGAAAATTGAACGAAGGAGAAATCCCGGCATCGCAGGGGTGCCGGGAAAAGCAGGTTAACCGGTGATTTTCACCAGCGTTCTGCCCTGAATTTTATTGTTGAGGAAATCTGCCGCTACCGCTGGGGTTTGCTCAAGGCTAATTTCGGTGGCGGCCTGCTGGTAGAAGCTTTCCGGCAAGGTATTCATCAGGCGTTCCCACACCGCCGCACGGCGCTCAGCGGGCACAGAAACGGAATCCACCCCCTGTAAACGCACGTTGCGCAGGATGAACGGCATAACGGTGGTCGGCAGGTTAAAGCCACCGGCCAGACCGCAGGCTGCAACGCAGCCGCCGTAATTGGTTTGCGCCAGCAACTTCGCCAGCACTTTATCGCCAACGGTATCTACCGCACCCGCCCAGACCTGTTTTTCCAGCGGACGCGTTTCGGCAAAATCATCACGCGACAGAATTTCGCTGGCACCAAGTTTACGCAGATAATCATGGGTAGATTCACGCCCGGTCACCGCCGCCACGTTATAACCGAGCGTATGCAGCAGCGCCACCGCTGTGCTGCCCACGCCGCCGCTCGCGCCGGTCACCACGACGGTGCCACTGTCCGGCGTTACGCCCGCCTCTTCCAGCGCCATCACACACAGCATCGCGGTGAAACCAGCCGTACCGATGATCATCGCATTACGCGCCGCCATGCCTTCCGGCAACGGCACCAGCCAGTCGCCTTTCACGCACGCCTGCTCAGCCAGACCGCCCCAGTGCGTTTCGCCCACGCCCCAGCCGGTGAGGATCACCGACTGCCCGACGGAAAAGCGCGGGTCATTACTGCGGCTGACGTGGCCGACAAAATCAATGCCGGGCACCATCGGGAACTGGCGGATGATTTTGCCTTTGCCGGTGATTGCCAGCGCATCTTTATAATTCAGACCCGACCAGCTGATATCCACCAACACATCGCCTTGCGCCATGTCAGGCAGTGCAATCTCTTTCACCTCAGCCAGCGTGGCTTTGTCAAGCTGTTCCAGAACCAGAGCTTTCATGTGTTTTCCTTAAGCGTTCTAAGATTTAAAGGGTTTTGCGAAACCTACGCCCAATCTTTTAACGAGGCAAGCCCGGAAGTTCTTCCCTGCAAAGCAAAAAGCCCGCCAGATGTCACCTGAGCGGGCAATTAAGGTCTAGTATGTTGTAACTATTTCTCGTTCACTGCTTCCCGCTGTTTTTCCTGCACGCTGTAGCGATTCACTTTAAACGGAATATCCAGCCGTTCGCGTAAGGTTTGCGCCTCTGAAGGATGCCAGTAACCGCGCGCCTCCAGCACCGGCAGCACCAGACGTGTAATATCGTCGAGCGCCTCGACCAGCACCGGTCCGCTGATAATAAAGCCGCTTGCGCCGCTCTCTTCCACCCAGCGGATCAGCCTGTCGGCAACCTGCTCCGGCGTGCCGAAGAACTCACCGCGCGGCAGCGTGGCCTGATATGCGACGTCACGCAGCGTGAGATTTTCCTCTCTGGCCTGCTTTTTAATGCTGTCGGTGGTTGAACGGAAAGTGTTCTGGCCTAAATCACCCAGCTCAGGGAACGGGCCATCCGGCGGATACTGGCTGAAATCGTGATGGTCGAAGAAGCGGCCGAGATACGCCAGCGCATCGTCGAGAGACAGCAGCGAGAGCAAATGCTGATATTTGGCTTCGGCTTCCGCTTCGGTTTTGCCAACAATCGGGCTGATGCCGGGGAAAATCCCCACCGGATGACGCCCGTTTTTCGCCACCTGCGCCTGCAATTTTGCCGAGTATTCTTTGGCCTCTTCCAGCGTACGGGCGTTGGTGAACACTGCATCGGCAGATTTACCTGCCAGCGCGATCCCCGCATCCGACGCGCCTGCCTGGAAAATCACCGGCTGTCCCTGCGGCGAGCGCTGAATATTCAGCGGTCCTTCCACCGAGAAGAACTGTCCCTGATGATTGAGTTTATGCAGCCTGGCCGCATCGAAGAACACGCCACTTTCGCGGTCGCGTACAAAAGCGTCGTCTTCCCACGAATCCCACAACCCCTGGACCACGCTGATATATTCCTCAGCAATCTGGTAGCGCAGTGCATGTTCAGGATGATCTTTACCGAAATTTTTCGCCGAACCGGCCAGCGGCGAGGTCACCACATTCCAGCCAGCGCGCCCCTGGCTGATGTTATCGACCGTCGCCAGTTGCCGCGCGACGGTGAACGGATCGCTGTAGGAGGTCGAAATCGTTCCGGCCAGCCCGATGCTGTGCGTCGCCGACGCCAGCGCCGACAGCAAAGCAATCGGTTCGAAACGGTTAAGAAAATGCGGCAGCGATTTTTCGTTGATGTGCAGACCGTCGGCGACAAACAGGAAATCAAAACCGGCAGCTTCTGCGCGCAGCGCTAAATCACGAAAATAGGGAAAATTAACGCTCGCATCGGCCGGCGCTTTTTCATGTCGCCATGAATTCATATGGCCACCTGCACCGTGCAACATCAGACCCAGCTTGATACTTTTCGAATGGCTCATGAGATCTCCTTAAGCTGGCCAGCCAGCAATTCAATGGATTTCAGACGCACGGCGGCCTCTGTCAGTGGGGTGTGAAGGACAAATTCGTTGACGCACAGACGACGCTGAATATCGCGCAGCTGCTCGTGGATGTCGCCGGGCGTACCGTGCAGCACGCTGAGCTGTTGTTGTTCGATGGTGAACTGCCTGGCGCCCGCCTGCTGCACAAAGGCTTCCGCCTGTTCGCGGGTGCCGACCGTAACGTGTTTATCGCCGATCGTGACGCGGAAATTATGCTGTTCGGCCACCCGCTCTGCGGCCTCTTCACGGGTTTGAGCGGCGAGCACCGCCAGGCTGACCAGTGCCTGCCCTTTTCCGGCGGAATATTCATGGAACGCCAGCACTGATTCTGTCATGACTTCCGCTGAAGTATTGATGAAACCGGCGAACACAAAATTCCAGCCGAGCGAGGCTGCCAGACGGGCGCTCTCTTTACTGGCACCGAGCAGAAAACGCTGGGGCGCAACCGGCGGATGCGGCAACGCGCGTGCTTCCACACCGGCCAGATGGTCGTCGAGATGGGTAAGATAATGGGTCAGCTGTTGCAACTGCGCGGGAAAACCGGGCGCATTATCGGCTGACTGATGTCCGCGCAGCGCTTTGGTGGAAAGCGGTAAACCGCCGGGCGCTTTACCTATGCCTATATCGACACGATCCGGCGCCAGTGCTGAAAGCAAATGGAAATTCTCCGCAACTTTGTACGGGCTGTAATGTTGCAGCATCACACCGCCGGAGCCGATACGCAGGCGGGATGTCTGCGCCAGCAACCAGGCGATCAATACTTCCGGCGAACTGCCCGCCAGCTTTTCGGTATCATGATGTTCGGACACCCACAAACGGTGATAGCCCAGTTTCTCGGCTGTCTGCGCAAATGTCAGCGTCGCCGCCAGTGCCTCTGCGGCGCTCTGCCCGTCATTTATCGGGCTTTGATCTAATAAGCTCAGTCGGTAATTCACGGCGGGCATTCCTTTTTATCTGCTTATGTCTGTTAACAATCATTAATCTTGATAAAAAGAGTTCCACGAAGTCAGCGCAAAGCTAAATAATAAAATCACGTTTCTATAGTGATTATTTAGCTATGGAATTTAAGCCTGCACGCCGGATATAAATTATAGCCACAGGGTATTTAGTCAGACAGCAATTCATGACTAGGATGAAATGACTGCAATCTCTACCCATAAAAGGCTATTTATAATGAGCATTTCACTTGCCGATGAAATCCGCACCGGGGCTAACTCCGCTCCCACTGCGCTAGAAAATCAACTCATCGCCCATCGCCGCGAATTACATCAACATCCTGAATTATCTAATCAGGAATTCGTGACCACGCAAAAGATCACTAACTGGCTGAATGCCGCCGGGATCCGCATTTTGGATCTTGGCTTGAAAACCGGCGTAGTGGCTGAAATTGGCCCGGCGCACGGCCCGGTGGTGGCGCTGCGCGGCGACATCGACGCCCTGCCGATCGAAGAAACCTCCGGCGTACCGTTCAGTTCGCAGCAACCGGGCGTGATGCATGCCTGCGGCCATGATTTCCATACCTCTGTTATTCTTGGCGCAGCGTACTTACTCAAAGCGCGCGAGGATCAGTTGCAAGGCCGCGTCCGTCTGTTCTTCCAGCCTGCCGAAGAGCGTTTTGGCGGGGCATCGCAGCTGATCAAGGCCGGTGCGCTGGAAAACGTCGATGCGATTTTTGGCCTGCACAATGCGCCTGAACTGCCGGTCGGCACCTTTTCCACTAAAGGCGGCGCGTTTTACGCCAATGTCGATCGCTTCCAGATAACTATCACCGGCAAAGGCGCGCACGCCGCACATCCGGAAGAAGGCGTCGACAGTATCGTCACCGCCAGCCACATCGTGACGGCGCTCCAAACATTGGTCAGCCGTAACGTCGCCGCGCAGGAGTCCGCAGTGGTCAGCGTGACCCGAATCGAGGGCGGCAATACCTGGAACGTGCTGCCCCAGAGCGTTGAACTGGAAGGCACGGTGCGCACGCACAATGATGATATTCGTGAGCAAATTCCGGGGCGGATCCGCCAGCTGATTTCTGGCGTTGCAGGCGCGCTGGGCGCTAAAGCCGAGCTGCACTGGTTTGGCGGGCCGCCGGCGGTGGTGAATACGCCACGCTGGGCGGAATTCAGCCTGCAGGCCGCTGCCGAATTTGGCTATAAAGCGGAAGTGGCCACCGCGCAGATGGGCGGCGAAGACTTTGCGTTTTACCTGCATCACGTCCCTGGCGCGTTTGTCAGCATCGGCTCGGCCAGCGAATTTGGCCTGCATCATCCGCAATTTAATCCGGACGAATCGGCTATTTTCCCGGCTGCGAATTATTTCCAGCAATTAGCTGAAAAAGCGCTGCATGAATTAATCGCAAAATAATCCACCTTGCTCTTTCAGCTTGTAATTTATGCCCGGAGATACCGGGCATTTTCCGTGGGGAATATTCTTTTTCTCGTATTTGCTTTTTCTCAATTTGATTATTGAATTTTGTTATTTTACATCCCAGTAACACTCGGGAATAGTGAAAACGTCACCTCAATGTCATAAACACATAATAAGAATGCAGGGTAAATATAATGATGAAACGTAGCTTTAGTCTGACTGCCATTGCCACTTTGTTAACTCTTTCTACACTGGCTCATGCTGCACCGGGTATCGACCTTGTTGCCAATGAAACCCCGATCAATACGCCGAAAAGCCCCGAAGCCGTTGCGAAAATTCCGGCCAACTTTAAGTTTGTCGAACCGGGCACGCTGACGGTGGCACTGGCCGTACTCGGCAGCGCCCCGCCATTCGGGTTGTTTGCCCGTGATAACAAAACGGTGATTGGCAGCGAAGCGGACATTGCCCGTCTGGTGGCCGATGGTCTGGGGCTGAAGCTGAAAGTGGTACCCGCCTCATGGGAAGACTGGCCGCTGGGCGTGACCTCAGGGAAATACGACGCAGCTATCTACAACATCACCGTGACTAAAGACCGCAAAACCAAATTTGATTTCGCCACCTATCGCGAAGACACGCTGGGCTTCTACGTGAAAACCGGCAGCAAAATCACCTCGATCAAATCCGCACCGGACATCGCCGGTAAGCGCATTATCGTCGGTTCCGGCACTAATCAGGAAGCCGTGCTGCTGGCATGGGACAAAGAGAACCAGGCTAAGGGCCTGCCCGCGTTTAAACCGCAATACGTCACCGACGATGCCGCCGCCACGTTGGCTATTCAGTCCGGTCGTGCCGACGCCACCTTCGGGCCAAACGTCACCGGTGCCTATAAAGCCCTGCTGACCGGCAAAACACAGCTGGTCGGCACGGTGCCGGGCGGCTGGCCTAAAACCGCCAATATTGCCGTGACGCTGAAAAAAGGCAACGGCTTGGTGGATGCGGTACAGGCATCGCTGAACAGTGCCATTGCCAGCGGCGCGTATTTGCAGGTGCTGGATCGCTGGGGTGAGAGCGTTGAGAAAATCGACCATTCAGAAATTAACCCGCCGGGACTGGGCGACTGATCAGGAGATTCAATGATGAGCGACGACGTTTTTATTCAAACCGTGCCGGAAGACCCGCTGATTGCGCCGGTCATCGAAGGGTTATTTGGTGAATACCGTGAACGCTACGGCGACTTCTTCTCCAGCCTGCCGCCAGAAGACGACAGCGTGTTTTCCGCACCCGACGGCACGTTTATTGTTCTGCTGAGAAACGGAGCGCCCATTGCGATGGGCGCGTACAAACGCTACGACGAAGACACCGCAGAATTCAAACGTATCTGGACAGATCGCCGGCTGCGCCGTCAGGGGCTGGCGCAGAAAATCCTGCACGAACTGGAGCGTCGCGCCGCTGCTTACGGTTACCGTCAGGTGTTTCTGACCACCGGATTCCGCCAGCCGGAAGCGGTCGGCTTGTATTTATCGCACGGTTATCAGCCGCAGTTCGATACCAGGCTCGACCCGGAAGTGTATTCCAGAGAACCGTACGACGGGCGTCTGCCCTTCAAAAAAGCGCTGACCGCTGACGTTCCCGTCAGCTAGCTACGAAGCACAACCGATAACAGGCAAAACTATGAGCGAAAACACCTCTCCGACCGTTAATCATCCCCCGCTGAAAGTGGTGCCGGCACGCTATCCGTGGCGGCTGGCCGGTGCGGTATTTTCGGTGTTCATCCTGCTGGCGATAGTGCAATCCATCGCCACCAATCCCCGCTGGGAATGGGGCGTGTTTCGCCAGTGGTTTTTGGATCCGGTCATTTTGTCGGGGCTTGGCAAAACCCTGCTGCTTACCCTGCTCGGCACCCTGTTTGGTATTATCTTTGGCACCGCGCTGGCGCTCGCCCGCCTGTCGAAATCCTACTTATTGAATTCCCTGGCGTGGGGCTACATCTGGCTATTCCGCTCGCTGCCGTTGCTGCTGGTATTGATCATCCTCTACAACTTTTCTTATCTGTACGACAATCTTTCGATCGGTATTCCGTTTACTTCACTGTCGTTTTTCAGCACGCCAACGGTGGATTTGTTGGATCAATTTTCCGTCGCGGTGCTCGGCCTTTCTCTGGTGCAATCGGCGTATACCGCTGAAATCATTCGCGGCGGGATTTTAGGCGTCGAGCACGGCCAGCATGAAGCTGCCGCCGCACTGGGCTTACCGGCGTATCGCCGCACTTTCCGCATCATTTTGCCGCAGGCGCTGCGCTCGATTCTTCCGACGGGTTTTAATGAAGTGATCAGCCTCGCCAAAGGCACGTCGATTGTTTATGTGCTGTCGATGCCAGAGCTGTTTTACACCGTGCAGGTGATTTACAACCGTACCCAGCAGGTTATTCCGCTGCTGATGGTCGCGACTGTCTGGTATCTGCTGATCACCACCGTGCTGTCAGTACTGCAATATTACGTCGAACGTTATTTCTCACGCGGCACCGTGCGTCAGGTTGCGCCGACGCCGTTGCAACGCCTGCGTCAGTGGCGTCTGGCCCGCTCATAACGGCTTACTTTCTGGAGAATCATCATGTCCGAAGCCTTTGATCTGTTCGTTAACCGCCCGGCGGAAACTCCTGTTAAGCAGCTGTTCCCCCATAAATCTCATACCACCACCGTCGGGCGCATCGAGATCAATAATCTCAGCAAATATTACGGCGCGCACAAAGCGCTGGATAACGTCAGCCTGAACATTGAGCCTGGCACAGTGACGGTGATCCTCGGCCCGTCCGGCTCCGGTAAATCGACCCTGCTGCGCACCATTAATCATCTTGAACGTGTGGATGAAGGGTTTATCCAGATCGACGGCGATTACATCGGTTACCGGCGTAAAGGCGACACGCTGTATGAGCTGAAAGAAAGGGCCATCCTCAAACAGCGCACGCACGTCGGCTACGTGTTCCAGAATTTCAATCTGTTCCCGCACATGACCGTGCTGGACAACATCATCGAAGCGCCGGTGGTTCACGGTTATCTTAGCCGCAAACAGGCCATCGTCCGTGCCTATGAACTGCTCGATACCGTTGGCCTGCGCGAAAAAGCGCATGCCTGGCCGCGCCATCTTTCCGGCGGTCAGCAGCAACGCATCGCTATCGCCCGCGCGCTGGCGCTCAACCCGAAAGTGATGCTGTTTGATGAGCCGACCTCGGCGCTGGATCCTGAACTGGTTGGTGAGGTGCTGGACGTTATCAAAAAACTGGCAGAGTCCGGCGTGACGCTGGTAGTGGTCACGCATGAGATAGGCTTCGCACGGCAGGTGGCGGATCAGGTGGTCTTTATGGTTGACGGGCGCGTCGTTGAAAGCGGCAACGCTGCACAGGTTCTCGACCGGCCAGTACATGCGAGGACGAAGGCGTTTTTAGAGAAAGTGTTGTAAGCCTTACGCCACCGTCGCAACGAGGCTTTTCAGGTGCGCGATACGCTGTTTGTCGGGGTTGATGAGGACATCGTTGTTGATGGCCAGCACCACGCCCTTGAGCAGTTCCGTGGTGCTGGAAATCTGAGAAAGGGATTTCAGCTCGTTAATATCATGGTGGATTTCGCGCCCTTTCAGCGAGAGACGTTTATTCGCCAGACCGGTTGCCAGCTCAGAAGTGAGAAGCTGTACCAGTTGCACTGCGGCCACCGGATGGGTCGCCAGCATATGGATATAATATTTCATCAGCAGCGGGATGAACTCCGGCGTCGCACCCAGTTTGGCGCTTGCCAGATTGAGGATATCGATCATATGCGCAGGCACGCGGCTTTCCACGGCCTTACGCTGTGTTTCCAGCTGCTTCTTCACCGCAGGAACCGACTGGTACGGCAGCAACGCCACGCTGTCGCAGGTCTTACAAACCCCCACTACCACGTTCTTCACCAGCCCGCTGCCGTCGCTGAAAGGCACATCGCGCAGCTGGAAGCTAACCGTCTGAAAAGACTGACACACCTCGCAAGCCGCCCGTTTCTCATCACCCACTTTGTAGATTTTCATAATTTCCCTTTAATGATGAACGCTGATAAATACGCTGGCCGGTTCATCGAAATACCATTTGATATACCAATGTAAGCCTGCGCAGGTCACTGTAATAATGTGTACATCAACACTGCTGTCATAATGATGAGGGCTCATCCGGTGATCGGCCCCACCTGCGCGCATAATCACATTGATGACCTCTGGCACAGACACATCACCGGTACTTAATAAATTCTTAAGGTCCACATCGTGCCGGACAGCAATCTCAATATTCCCCGCCCGTAAACACTCAATGACCCTGCGCTTAATATCTTTAAACCCCACACGCCCTCCAATGTACGCCAGTTGTCGTACGTTATCAACTGATCATTTTGGCCTCACATCTGAAAAGACTGAGGATGAAAATATGCGCACAGAATACGAGCACTCGTGTAGAAATGAATGATAAATAATATATTTATCAATTAACTGGAAGATGGCACGGAAATAAGAATGTAACGGAAGAAGGACGTTGCATGAGGTTGAACAGGCACCCGGTCTGTCAGCCGGGCACCTTGCATTACGATGGCGTTAATGGTGCTTGGGTTATCGCAGAGTACCGAAGGTTTACTCCCTGCTTACGGATATATCCCTTTAAACACCGTTTTCTTCCTCCCCTGAGACATAATCCCTTCTAACGCCGCAACGCATGCCAGATAGTGCGGCGTTTTTTTATGCGCCAGCACCGCGGCTTCATCCACATAGGCCTCGTAGATGAAGAAACGCGTCGCCATCTCTGAGTCCTGCAATACATCGAACCGCAGATTTCCCGGTTCCTTTACCGCGCCCAGATGATTGGCATGAAACACTTGCAGAAAATCGGCGATTTTGTCCGGCTGGACATTAATTTCAACCAGCGTCACTTCCATGGTTTACCCCTTCTCGCTCAGGAACAGTTCATAGGCATGCGCCACGCTGGCGTTTTCATGCACCACGGCTTTAACCGCATGGAGCATCGCCACCGGCGACTCTGACTGGAAGATGTTGCGTCCCATATCGACGCCCGATGCGCCCTGATCGAGCGCTTTAAAGCACATCTCCAGCGCCTCGCGCTCCGGCAGCTTTTTGCCTCCGGCGATCACAATCGGTACCGGACAACCGGCGGCGATACGTTCGAAACCTTCATCCACAAAATACGTTTTGATGATGTTTGCGCCCATTTCGGCGGCGATGCGTGTAGCCAGCGAGAAATATCGCTGATCGCGTGCCATATCTTTGCCGACGCCGGTCACCGCCATGGTCGGCATGCCGTAGCGCATCCCCTGATCGACCAGCTGGATGATATTTTTGATCGACTGATGTTCGTATTCACTGCCGATATACACCTGCGCCGCCATCGCCGCGACGTTCAGGCGCAGCGCGTCTTCAATGGCGACCGCCACGGTTTCATTGGAGAGCTCAGTCAGGATCGAATTTCCCCCCGACGCACGCATCACTACGGGTTTATTCACCGCAGCAGGCACCACGCTGCGCAGCACGCCACGGGTACACATCAGCACGTCGGTGTGTGCAAACAGCGGCGCAATATTGATGTCGATGCGCTCAAGACCGGTGGTCGGTCCCTGAAAATAACCGTGATCGAAGGCCAGCATTACCGTGCGGCCGGAGTCAGGATTGAAAATCCGCGCCAGACGCGATTGCATCCCCCAGTCCAGCTGGCCGCTGCCCTTGAGGAAAAATGCCCGGTTCTCCTGCGGCGTGCCGATGCCGAAGTTTTTGCCATCTCTGATATCGTCCAAATCTGCCATGCTGTGTCTCCTTTATCGAAAACCGTTATCGTCAGAAATCGTATTTACCGATGTTGTCTTTGGTGAAGACCACGCGTTCCGGCAGCAGAACGATGCCGTTGCCTTTGGCCTCATACTGGTAGCCCTGCACGCTGTTGGGCACCACTTCTACCGTCCCGACGTCCGGCACATCCAGTTTGTCCCCCACGTTCAGGTCACCTTTCTTCAGCAGCTTATCGGCGACGTACACCGAAATTTTGCCCTGACTAACCACGTCCCACAGGCCGAACTGTTTGACCGTGCCGCGCTCGACGTAAGGTCGCATGACGTTTGGCGTGCTGAAGCCGACGATGGTCACGTCTTTACGTTTGAGGTTTTCCGCCGCCTGCGCCGCAGCCGGTAAGGCGTTGGCGTCCGGCGCGATAATCGCATCCAGATCGCCATAGGATTTCAGGATCCCTTCGGCGGTTTGCAGGGATTTGGTGGCGTCGTTATAGCCGTACTGCGTGGTGACAACTTCCCAGCCCGGATGCTCTTTGGCGATTTTAGCTTTCGCCTCTTTCACCCACTGGTTCTGATCGGTCACCGTCGGGCTCGAATAGAAGAACGCCACTTTGGCTTTCTCTTTTTTCACCTGACTGGAGGTCATGTCTACCAGCATTGAGCCCAACTGCTGCGGCGTGCCCTGATTGATGTAAATCGAGCGGCACTCGGGCTTGGTGTCGGAATCCCAGGTCAGCACTTTCACGCCGCGCTGCATGGCGCGTTTCAGCGCCGGACACAGCCCGTCAGGTGAAACGGCAGCAACGACAATCGCGTTGTACCCCTGATTGACGAAGTTATTGATCATCTGCACCTGACCGGACACGCTCGGTTCGGTCGGGCCGTCATAGGTGACATCCACGCCCAGCGCTTTCCCCGCCGCCGTCGCCCCGTTGCCGCCGCTGGTGAAGTACCCGACGCCGACCAGTTTTGGAATAAATGCGATGCGTTCAGCTGCCTGCGCACTCAGGCAGGCGAGGCTGACGGCACTGGCGATCAGCATGGTTTTCAGCATTTTGGTTTTCATCTTGCACCCCGGTTCATTTGGATAATAAAGAAGGAGAAGACGCAGACCAGCGCTGGCGGTAACGCTGGAAAACACTGCGGATAAGACCCCGGTTGAGGCTGGCGGAACGGCCAATCACCACCACGATCAGCAACGCACCGGACAGCGCGCTGGAGACCTGACTTGAGACGCCGACCATCTGCAACCCCTGTTGCAAATAGCCGATCAGCAGCGTCGCCAGCGCCGTCCCGAGAATAGAACCCGAACCGCCGTAAATGTTTGCGCCACCGAGCACCACGGCGGTGATGGCCGGCATCAGCAGCGCATTGCCGAGATCGGAACGCGCCGAGCCGAAATAAGATGTCATCAGAATGGCGGCTACCGCCGATGCCAGCCCGGTCATGCCGTACAGCGCAAACACCGTCCGGCTGACCGGCAGCGCACCGTAGCGTGCCACGCGGGCATTCTGGCCGATGAGAAACACGTTGCGCCCGGTGCGACTGCGGTGCATCAGCAGCCAGAAAAACAGCGTGGCGGCGAGGAAAATCAGCAGAGGCATCGGCAGGCCGAGCACCACCTGATTGGCAAAATTGGTGAAGACATCCGGGAAATTACCGATGCCTTCAAAGCCGGTCGCGCCCGCCAGCCCGGAGAGCAACAAGGCGCTGCCGCCGAACAGGTACAGTGTGCCGAGCGTTATCACCAGCGGATTGACGCCGGTATAGAGGATCAGCGCCGCGTTGAGTAAACCGCAGGCTGCGCCGAGCATCAGAGTGAGAACGAGCGCCAGCGCCAACGGCACACCGGCCTGACACAAGACACCGAGCGCGATGGCGCACAGGCCGATGGTTGAGCCGAAGGAAATGTCGATCCCGCCGCTGACAATCACCAGCGTCAGCGGCAGCGCCACAATGCCGATGGTGATGAAGTCACTGGTGCTGAAAAGTAGCGTATTGGCATCAAGCATTCGCGGATTCGCGAAGCCGAACAGCAGAATTTCCAGTATCAGCAGCGCCAGCAGCGCCGCTTCCCAGCCATACTGTTGAAGGATTTTCATCACGCTACCCCGCCTTTTTTGCCGGTGCTTAAACGGCGTGTGAGATGTTTTTGCTGACCAGGTTTACGCTCAGCAGGCTTTTTCTGTTCGGGCTGGCTGGCAGAGAGGAAGCGGGCGTATTTCTGGCGGCGCAGATTTTTTTGTAACGCCTGGCGCAGTCTGCCGTCGAACACCAGCACCGCCAGCAACACCAGTCCGGCAATAAAATCATTCCACCAGGCAGGCAGCCGGAGCAGCACCAGCACGCTGTCGATCTGGGTGAGGAAATACGCACCGAGCACCGCACCGAGAATCGAACCGGTGCCGCCGAGCAGACTGATCCCGCCCAGTACGCAGGCGGCGATGGCTTTCATTTCCAGCCCGCTGCCGGTCTGATTGGGGACAAAACCAATTTGCGAGGCAAAGACGATACCGGCGATCGCCGCCATCATGCCGTTGATACCGAACGCCAGAATACGCACGCGGTTAACCGCCACGCCGAGCTGCCGCGCGCCCTGTAAGTTATCGCCGACCGCGTAAAAACTGCGGCCAAACGCAGTGCGGCTGAGCATCCAGAACATCGCGCCCAGCAGTACGATAATTCCCCAGCCGAGCGCCGATACGCTGAGAAATACCGGTTCGGACAGCGATTTCAGCCCCGCCGGTAAGCCCTCAATCCATTTGCCGCCGGTCATCAGCAGCATCAGCCCGCGATACAGCCCGAGCGTGCCGAGCGTCGCGACTATCGCCGGAATGCGCAGCCATGCGACCAGTACGCCGTTGAACAATCCTGCCAGCAGCCCGGTTCCCAACGTGATGACGCAGGCCAGCGCCAGATTCATACCGTCGTTGAGCAACACGCCCAGCGTGACAGCGCACAAACCCGTGATCGACCCGACCGATACGTCAATATTGCGGGTCAGCATCACCAGCGTCGCGCCCATTGCCAGCAGCATCAGGATCTGCGCGCTGCCAAAAATCATGCTCAGCGTCTGGAAGCTGAACGACTGCCGGTCCATGATGCCGAGCAACGCAAACAGCGCGATAATCGCCATCAGCGCGGTCAGTTCACGGTTGTTTTGTATCCGCTTCAGCATGAGGATCCTCCGGTGGCAGCGGTCTGGGGATGGTTACCAAACGCGATGTGCATGATGTTGTTGACGTTTATTTCGCTGCCTTGCAATTCGCCACTCATTTCGCCCTGATGCATGACGAATACGCGATCGGCCAGCGCCTCGATTTCATCCAGATCCGAAGAAATCAGGATCACCGCGACATTCTGTTCAACAACGTTGCGCAGCAGCTGATAGATGTCGGCGCGGGCGGAGACGTCCACGCCGCGCGTCGGCTCATCGACGATCAGCACCACAGGCTGCGCTTCCAGACATTTCGCGATCAGCAGCTTTTGCTGATTGCCGCCGGACAGCGTGCGGGCGGTTTGTGAACCGTCGCGGTACTTGATCCCCAGTGCGCGGTGATAACGTTCGAGTACCGCCGCTTCGCGTTTGATGTTCAGCCACCAACTCTGACGGTTAAAGGTCAGCGAGGTGGTGTTCCAGCTCAGCGGCGCATCGAGATACAGGCCGGACGCCTGACGGTCCTCCGGCAGATACACCAACCCCTTTTGCAGCCGCTGCAACGTGTTCAGCCCGCTGATGTCGTGCTGCATCAGCCGCACCTGACCGCTTTTTGCTTCGCGCAGGCCGTACAGGGTTTCTGCCAGCTCGGTTCGCCCTGCCCCGACCACGCCTGCCAGCCCGACGATTTCCCCGGCGCCGGCGCTAAATGAAATATCGATAAAGCCTTCGCCGGTAAGATTTTCTACCTGCAAGACCGGTTCCCGGCCTTTGGCATTGCGCCGCGTGCCGGGTAAATCCAGCCACAGCTTTTGTTCAGCGGGCAACGCCACGTCCTGCGTTTGCGGCGTGATAGCGCGGATTAGCGCGTCATTATCAAGTTCAGCCAGCGTGCCGGTGAGGGCAATTTTGCCGTCGCGCATCACGCTGACCCGGTCGGCAATCGCGCGGATTTCAGGTAGTTTGTGGGAGATAAACACCACGCCGACGCCTTTTGCGGTGAGATGGCGAACCTGCGTGAACAGGCGGGCGGATTCGGCGGGCGTGAGCGAGGCGGTCGGTTCATCGAGGATCAGCAAACGTGCGTCGCGCATCAGCCCGCGCAGGATTTCCACCAGCTGCTGATCCGCCACTTCCAGCGTTCCGGCCAGTGCGCCGAGTGGCAGATTGCAGCCCAACCCGCTCAACGTTTCGAGTAATTTTTTCTCGCTGGCCTGACGGGCGGGTAAGCGGAACAAAATGTTTTCTCGCACCGTCAGGCTCGGAAACAGCATCGGTTCCTGCGGCACCAGATAGATGCCTGCCTGATGCGCTTTGGCCGGGGTCAGCGCCAGCAGCGGCGCGCCGCCAAGCTGCATTTCGCCGCAGTCAGCGGTTTCGACTCCGGCAATGATTTTCATCAGCGTCGATTTCCCCGCCCCGTTCCCACCCAGCAGCGCGTGAACTTCACCGGCGCGCAGACTGAAACCGATATCTTTCAGCACCGCCACGCCGGAAAAGCTTTTGCTAACGCCGCTGACCTGCAGCAGCACCGTGGATGAGGCAAGGACGTGTTCTGGCTGCTGCATACATCACCCTCAGAGCGGATACATTAAATGAACAAATGTATTTGTTGTTTAACAATGTTCATAAACCTAGTCTGCGTTGAGCAGGAAAACTTTTGCATCGATCACAGTTTGTTCAACTCATATACTCTGCGATATGATTCATGCGGCAATCATTCAGGATTTGCCATACACATCACAGTTAACAACATTTTGTTAACGAACAATTGATCTACATTTTGATAAGTGTTCACTATGGCTTCTGAAAACGGCAAGAAAACGAACCTGTCCGATTTGACTAACCATCTGGAATTCAGCATGGGTGAAGAGGAACTGCTGGCGCGCACCGCGTGGTTCTATTACCACGACGGCCTGACCCAGAATGAGATTGGTGAACGGCTCGGGCTGACGCGGCTGAAAGTGTCGCGCCTGCTGGAGAAGGGCCGACAGTCGGGCGTGATCCGTGTGCAAATCAACTCGCGCTTCGAGGGTTGTTTGTCGCTGGAAAACACTCTGCTGGAGCGCTTTAGTTTGCAGCAGATCCGCGTGTTGCCGCAGCTGGCCGACGGTTCGCTGAGTGCACGTCTGGGCGTCGGCGCGGCGCATATGCTGATGACGTTGCTCAAACCTGAACAGCTGCTGGCGGTAGGTTTTGGTGAAACGGCGATGAGTACGCTGCAACATCTGAGCGGTTTCATCTCATCGCAGCAGATCCGTATGGTCACGCTATCCGGCGGCGTCGGACCTTACATGACCGGCATCGGCCAGCTCGACGCGGCCTGTGGTGTGAGCATTATTCCGGCACCGTTGCGTGCTTCTTCGGCCAGCGTCGCGGCGATTTTTCGACAAGAGCGTAATGTCCACGACGTGATGCTCGCGGCCTGCGCCGCCGATATCGCCGTGGTCGGCATCGGCTCGCTGAATCAGAAACAGGAAGCGACGATTTTACGTTCCGGTTACATCAGCGAAGGTGAACAACTGTTATTTGGCCGTAAAGGCGCAGTCGGCGACATTCTCGGATTCTTCATGCAGCGCAATGGCGAGCTGGCGGAAAACATGGCGATCCACGATGAGCTGATCGCCGTCGCCCCCGACGAACTGGCCAGTATCCCGACCGTACTTGGCGTCGCGGGCGGCGTCGAAAAAGCCGAGGCGATTGTCGCGGCGCTCAAAGGTAAACGCATTAACGCACTGGTTACTGAAGAGAGCACAGCAAGAGCCATGCTGGCGCTGCTCGGCTGACCCGCAGGGTTTATGGGGTGTGGCGGTCAGGTAACAGGTGCCCGATAAACCGGCACGAGAGAAACTGGCGATGACCTCAACCCTGAACTCTGACGACGATCGTAGCTATTTAATGGCGCTGGACGCCGGCACCGGCAGCGTCCGCGCGGTGATTTTCAATCTCGAAGGTGAGCAAATCGCCGCCGGGCAGGCCGAGTGGATCCATCTGGCCGTGCCGGATGTGCCCGGCTCGATGGAATTCGATCTGCAAAAGAACTGGCAGCTGGCCTGTCAGTGCATTCGCCAGGCGCTGCACGAAGCGCATCTCCCCGCCTCCGCCATCCGCGCCGTAGCCGCCTGTTCCATGCGCGAAGGCATCGTGTTGTATGACAAATCTGGTGAACCGATCTGGGCCTGCGCTAACGTCGATGCGCGCGCCAGCCGCGAAGTCTCGGAGCTGAAAGAAATCCACGATTTTCAGTTTGAGCGCGAAGTGTATGAATGCTCCGGGCAGACGCTGGCGCTGAGCGCTATGCCGCGCCTGCTGTGGCTGGCGCACCATCGCCCGGACATTTACCGCCAGGCGGCGACGGTTACGATGATCAGTGATTGGCTGGCCTATAAGCTCAGCGGCGAGCTGGCGGTGGATCCTTCCAACGCGGGTACCACCGGCATGCTGGATCTCGCCACGCGCAACTGGCGGCCGGAGCTGCTGGACATGGCCGGTCTGCGCGCCGACATGCTTTCTCCGGTAGCAGAAACCGGTACACGCCTGGGATACGTGACCGCCAGCGCGGCGGAAGGCTGCGGGCTGAAAGCCGGAACGCCGGTCGGCATGGGCGGCGGCGACGCTCAGCTTGGCACGCTTGGACTCGGGCTGGTGCGTCCCGGTCAGACGGCAGTGCTTGGCGGTACGTTCTGGCAACAAATCGTCAATCTGCCTGCGCCGATCACTGACCCTGAAATGAATATCCGCGTCAATCCTCACGTCATCCCCGGTATAGCGCAGGCGGAATCCATCAGTTTCTTCACCGGCCTGACCATGCGCTGGTTCCGCGATGCGTTCTGCACCGAAGAGAAAACCCTCGCCCAGCGTCTTGGCGTCGATACTTACAGCCTGCTGGAAGACATGGCCGCGCGCGTACCGGTCGGTTCCTGGGGCGTGACGCCGGTGTTCTCCGACGCAATGCATTTCAAAAACTGGTATCACGCTGCCCCGTCGTTCATCAATCTCTCCATCGACCCTGAAAAATGCAACAAACCGACGCTGTTTCGCGCGCTGGAAGAAAACGCCGCCATCGTCTCGGCTTGCAATCTGGACATGATCGCCAGCTTCTCCGGCGTTCGCGCCAAATCGCTGGTGTTCTCCGGCGGGGGTTCGAAAGGCAAGTTGTGGTGTCAGATTTTAAGTGACGTCACCGGCGTGCCGGTCAACGTACCGGTCGTGAAAGAGGCCACGGCGTTAGGCTGCGCGATTGCGGCGGGAGTGGCGGCGGGCGTGTATTCGTCCCTCGCCGAAACGGGTGAAGCACTGGTGCGCTGGGAACGGGAGTATCAGCCGGTGGCGGCAAACCATGAACTTTATCTTGCGCAGAAGGCGAACTGGCAGGCGGTGTACGCTGACCAGCTGGGATTAGTAGACAGGCATCTGACGACGTCGATGTGGAAAGCACCGGGGTTGTGACAGCTCCTCCCCTGCGGAGGGGAGAAGCCAAAACCCTATCTGGCGTTATTTGACACTCGCCATCGGCGGGTCCATCGCGACCTTCCCTTTAATCGCCTTGTTTTTCACTCTCCGTGACCACATCGCAGTCAGTATCGGGACCAATATCGAGGTGACGATAACCGAGGTGGCGACCAGTGCCGTCGCTGCCGGAGCCACCGCTTTAAACTGTGGCACCATCTCGGCGATCAGTACCGGAGTGGCGACCGCTGCGCCGGCAGAGCTTGAAGCCGCAATACCCGCCGTACCGTCACCGCCGCCGATAAATTTATCGGCCAGAATTAACGGAATACCGGTCAGGATAATCACGGAAACGCCCAGCAGTACACCCAGCAGGCCGGTTTGTGCGATAACCGTCAGATTGATGGTGTTACCGAGTGCAAAAGCGAAGAACGGGATCAGCGTTTGTACCGCTTTGCTGAAGAATTCACGCAGTTCAGGATCCAGATTACCTAAGCCAAAGCCGATCAGAAATGGCAGCACCGCGCCGACGAAAACGTGCGGTTCGAAAGAGGCAATACCGGCGGTGCCGAGGATGATCATGGTCATCAGCGGGCCGGATTCCAGAGACATCAGCACGAAAGCACCCGCCTCTTCTTTGGTGCCGTATTGCTGCATCACCGAGGCGTACAAGCCGCCGTTGGTCATGTCCATCGACGCGACCAGCGCCAGAACGGAGAGCCCGGCGAAGAAGCCGAACTCGACGCCGTTTTCCGGCATGAAGCGCGATGCCACCGCCGCCACAATCCACGCCACGGCAATTTTGGTCACCACCAGCGTGCCGGACTTACGCAGCACCGTCCCGGTGGCGCTCAGTTTTATCGACGCACCCATGCAGAAAAACCATACCGCCAGAATCGGCACGGTGCCGGTGATCAGGCCGTTAGTGAAGGAGCCGAAATATTTACCGGAGTCAGGTGCAAAGGTATGGCACAGCGCACCAATGAAGAGAGGAACTAACATCATTCCGCCGGGGATTTTTTCTATCGCTCGTTTAATGTGCATATTTTCCACCTGATGTAAAAGTAACGTATTACTGAATGCCGTTACGTTATCTATTCTCCAGGCTTATAAAAGTGACGCCAATCATAAAATGAAACGATGTTTCTATTTTTTAGATCGTGGGTTTTATTAATTTATCTCGTCAATAATTAATTTCAGCGCGAAATCACATTTTAGGATTATTAGTACGAAAATCCTTAACCCACAGAAACAAAAAAACCCGCAACAGTCGCCTGTGCGGGGGGTATTTGAAGGAAACACGAAGAAAGATCAGCTGAGCGTGGTCGTGCCGAATGCCTGACGCCAGTCGGCGTCGAACTTTTCTACCGCAGACTGCACGGCGGGCGTATTTAGCAGCTGTTCGGCAACATCCACCGGCAAGGTGATCGACTGACAGCCCGCCAGCAGACAATCCATCGCCTGACGTGGCGTTCTGAAACTCGCTGCCAGCACTTTTGACTGCGGGGCGTGCAGGCTGAGCAGCGTCTGTAATTCTTTCACCATTGCGATGCCGTCGCCGCCCTGCGCATCCAGACGGTTCACATAAGGCGCAACATATTCCGCACCGGCCAGCGCCGACAGCAAGCCCTGACCTGCCCCGTAAACGGCAGTACCGAGCGTCGGAATATTCATGCCTTTCAGCTTTTTAATCGCCGCCAGACCTTCGCTGGTGACCGGAATTTTTACCACCAGACCAGAAACTCGCTGCGACAACAGCAGCGCTTCGGCAACCATCTGTTCGGCGTCTGATGCCATCACCTGAGCAAATAATTTTCCGGTGCCGCCCAGCGCATCACGCAGCGCAGGCAACACATCCCACAGCGATTTCCCCTCTTTCGCCACGATGCTCGGATTGGTGGTCACACCCTGCAACGGCAAAATGCGTGAAAGACGTTTTACCGCAATGACATCGGCAGTATCGAGATACAACTCCATAACTCTCTCCCTGAAACCTGTGAGCGAATGCAAAGTTCGGAGATTGTACGCCAGCAAGCACAGGGTTTGTTGATCGTTGTCAAATGACTTTCGAATGAAAGTGCATAGATTGTGAATGAAGAAATCATCAACGGGAGTGTCGGTATGATTTTCAACGTGCAGCGTTATTCCACCCATGATGGTCCGGGGATCCGCACGGTGGTGTTTCTCAAAGGCTGTTCGCTAAGCTGTTCGTGGTGCCAGAACCCCGAAAGCCGCTCGGCCGCACCCGATGTGCTGTTCGATTCCCGCCTTTGCAGCACCGGTTGCCAGCACTGTGCGCAGGCGTTTCCCCACGCTGTCACGGTGGCAGACGGTGGCATTGATATCCATCGTGAAAACTTTTCAGTCAGTGATTTATGCCAGCTGGAACAGATTTGCCCGGCCGGTGCGCTGAGCGCGTGCGGTGTTGAAACCGATATCGATGCCCTGATGCAGCAAATCCTGCGCGACAAGCCGTTTTATCAGCGCACCGGCGGTGGTGTAACGCTTTCCGGCGGTGAGCCCTTTATGCAACCGCAAACGGCACTGACGCTGCTGCAGCGCTGTCGTCAGGAAGGTTTGCACACGGCGGTGGAAAGCTGCCTGCATGTGCCGTGGAACTACATAGAGCCTTCACTCGGTGCGCTGGATTTGCTGCTGGCGGATTTGAAACACGTCGCCGACGAGCCGTTTAAACGCCTGACCGGGGGGTCGGCAAAACGGGTGCTGGATAACTTCCGCCGCCTGGCTGCTGCCGGGCAGAAGCTGATTGTCCGGGTTCCGCTGATCCCTGATTTCAATGCCGACCGGGCGTCCATCCGCCAGATTGTCGATTTCGCCGCTGACCAAACCGGCTGCGATGCGATTCACTTTTTGCCTTATCACACCTTTGGCATCAACAAATATGTCCTGCTCGGACAACCCTATCTGGCCCCGCGCCAGCCGTTAAATGACCCCGACCTGCTGACGTTCGCCGAAGAATACGCCGCCGGAAAAGGGCTTTGTGTACAGTTAAGAGGATAAAAATAATGACCCAGCTGAATCTGAACACCCTTGCCAACCGCATCCGCGCGCACAAAGAGGCGCTGATCCACATCGTCAAACCGCCGGTGTGTACCGAACGCGCACAGCATTACACGCAGATTTATCAACAACATGCCGATAAACCACTGGCGGTACGCCGCGCCCTGGCGCTGGCTGAACATCTGCGACAACGCACTATCTGGATCAAACACGACGAGCTGATTGTCGGTAATCAGGCCAGCGAAGTGCGCGCTGCGCCGATTTTTCCTGAATACACCGTGGGCTGGATCGAGAGTGAAATCGATGCGCTGGCCGATCGTCCGGGCGCGGGTTTTGCGGTCAGCGAAACCAATAAAAAAATTCTGCATGATATTTGTCCTTGGTGGCGTGGCCAGACCGTTCAGGACCGCTGCTACGGCATGTTTACCGACGAACAGAAAGCGCTCCTCGAGAGCGGCATCATCAAAGCGGAAGGCAATATGACCTCCGGCGATGCCCATTTGGCAGTGAATTTCCCGCTGTTGCTGGATCTGGGGCTGGACGGTTTGCGCCACAAAGTCGATGAACGTCGCAGCCGTATCAACCTGACTGACTGGGAGGATTTGCACAAAGAACAACTGCTGAAAGCCATCGATATCACGCTGGCGGCGGTAAGCGAACACGTTACACGCTTTGCCGCGCTGGCGCGGGAGATGGCGGAGGCAGAAACGCGAGAAAGCCGTCGTTCCGAACTGCTGACTATCGCCGCCAACTGCGACATCATCGCTCACCAGCCGCCGAAGAATTTCTGGCAGGCGTTACAACTGTGCTACTTCATCCAGCTGATGTTGCAGATCGAGTCCAACGGCCACTCCGTTTCCTTCGGGCGTATGGACCAATATTTGTATCCGTTCTACCGCCGCGACGTGGAGCTTGAGCAAACGCTGGAGCGCAGTCAGGCGATCGAACTGCTGCAAAGCTGTTGGCTAAAATTACTGGAGGTGAACAAGATCCGCTCCGGGACGCACTCGAAAGCCTCGGCGGGCAGCCCGCTGTATCAGAACGTTACCCTCGGCGGTCAGATGCTACATCACGGCGTGGCTGCGGATGCGGTGAATCCGCTCTCCTATGCGGTGCTGGAATCCTGCGGGCAGTTGCGTTCTACCCAACCAAATCTGAGCGTGCGTTATCACGCAGGAATGAGCGCCGATTTCCTCGACGCCTGCGTACAGGTGATCCGCTGTGGTTTCGGGATGCCGGCCTTCAACAACGATGAAATCGTCATTCCTGAGTTCATCAAACTGGGCGTCGAAAAAGAAGATGCGTACGATTACGCCGCCATCGGTTGTATCGAAACCGCCGTTGGCGGCAAATGGGGTTACCGCTGCACCGGCATGAGTTTCATCAACTTCGCCCGCGTGATGCTGGCGGCGCTGGAACAGGGTCAGGATGCGAAAAGCCAAACCTGTTTCCTGCCGCAGCAGCGTGGTTTATCGCAGAATAATTTCGAGAATTTCGAACAGGTCTTCGCGCAGTGGGATGAACAAATCCGCTATTACACGCGAAAATCTATCGAAATTGAGTGCGTGGTCGATACGGTGCTTGAGGAAAACGCGCAGGATATTCTGTGTTCAGCGCTGGTGGATGATTGTATCGAGCGCGGCAAAACCATCAAGCAAGGCGGCGCAAAGTACGACTGGGTGTCAGGTTTGCAGGTCGGGATCGCTAATCTGGGCAACAGTCTGGCGGCGGTCAAAAAACTGGTGTTCGACCAGGGTGCAATGGGTCAGAAGGAACTGGCGGATGCGCTGGCGTCTGATTACGCGGGGCTGGACGGAGAACGTCTGCGCCAGCGTCTGATTAACGGCGCGGAGAAATACGGCAACGATCATGACGATGTCGATCAACTGCTGGTGCGTGCCTATCAGTGTTATATCGATGAGCTGGCCAATTATCACAATACCCGTTTCGGACGCGGCCCGATTGGCGGCACCTATTATGCGGGCACGTCGTCGATTTCTGCCAACGTGCCTTTTGGGGCAGGCACAACGGCGACGCCGGATGGCAGAAAGGCCTACACTCCGCTGGCGGAAGGCGCCAGCCCGGCATCCGGTACCGACCATCTGGGGCCGACGGCGGTCTTTAACTCGCTGGGAAAATTGCCGACCGAAGCGATCCTCGGGGGCGTATTGCTGAACCAAAAACTGAACCCGGCGTCGCTGGAAAACGAAACTGACCGTCAGACGCTGATGCTGATGCTGCGGACATTCTTCGAGGAGCATCGCGGATGGCACGTTCAGTACAATATCGTTTCCCGCGAGACGTTGCTCAAAGCGCGGAAAGAGCCGCAAAACTACCGTGATCTGGTGGTGCGCGTAGCCGGTTACTCCGCGTTCTTTACGGCTTTATCGCCTGAGGCTCAGGATGATATTATCGCGCGCACTGAACATACACTTTGATGTTCGCATCAGAATTTAATTTTACCGGGGCGGCTGCGGCCGCCCGTATTTTCGGGCGATTATGAACGACAGACAGCAACTTATCCTCCAATGGGTAAACGATAAACATCGGATCAGCGTCAGTGAGCTGTCGGAAATTTGTCAGGTATCGGAAGTGACGATCCGTCACGATCTCACTCAACTGGAACAGCGTCATTATCTGCGCCGTGCGCACGGTTTTGCCGTTGCCATTCAGACCGACGATGTGGATACGCGCATGATGTCGAACTTCGCGCAGAAACAAAAACTGGCGAAATTCGCAGCCTCGCTTATCCATGACGGCGAAACGGTATTTTTCGAAAGCGGCAGCAGCATTGCCCTGCTGGCACAATATCTTTCTGATAAGAAGAACCTGACGGTGATCACCGTCAGCAGCTACGTGGCGTCATTACTGAAAAGTATGCCCTGCGATGTGGTCTTACTCGGCGGGATGTACCAGAAGACCAGCCAGACGGTGGTCGGGCCACTGACCAAAATGTGTCTGCAACAAATGAACTTCAGCAAAGCCTTTATGGGCATCGACGGGTTTACCGGTTCTACCGGATTCACTGGCCGGGATATGCTGCGGGCAGATATCGTCAATGCGGTGGTCGCGAAAGGTGCAGAGAATATCGTGCTGACGGACTCCTCGAAATTCGGCCAAATCAACCTTAATCCCCTCGGGCCGGTGAGTGCATTCAGTCGTGTGATTACGGATGAGTTGTTAGCAGAAGAGTATCAGCAGGCGCTTTCAGACTCAGGCATTAAAGTCAGCCTGGTCGGCTGACTCTTTCTCTGTTCCTGCGGGGGTTTACTGTCCGTAGTAGGCGTTCTTCCCATGCTTGCGCAGATAGTGTTTATCCAGCAACTGCGGCTGCATATCCGGTAACTGCGGCGTTAACTGACGGGAGAAAATGCCCATATAGGCGATTTCTTCCAGCACCACGGCGTTATGAACCGCGTTATCTGCATCTTTTCCCCACGTAAACGGCCCATGAGAATGCACCAGCACCGCCGGAATATCGGCCGGTGACAGGTGACGTTCAGCAAAAGTGTTAACAATTACTTCGCCGGTTTCCCATTCGTAACGCCCGGCAATTTCTGCTTCAGTCATCAGTCGCGTACAGGGAATATTGCCGTAGAAATAATCCGCATGCGTCGTGCCCCACGCCGGAATATCAATGCCTGCCTGCGCCCAGATGGTCGCGTGGCGAGAATGCGTATGCACGATGCCGCCCGCTTCGGGGAAATTCAGATAAAGCACGCGGTGAGTATCGGTATCGGAAGACGGTTTTTTACTGCCCTCAACGACTTTGCCGGTTTCCAGCTCCACCACCACCATATCTTCCACGCCCATGTGCTCGTATTCCACACCGGATGGCTTGATAACAATCAGCCCCTGCTGGCGGTCTACAGCACTGACGTTTCCCCAGGTAAAGGTCACCAGATTATGGCGAGGCAGTGCCAGATTGGCCTCCAGTACCTGCTCTTTCAGTTGTTTTAGCATGATGGTTCCCTCGTCTGTCGATGACCTATTGTCTGGGCGACAGGAGATCGCAGGTATGGGGGAATTGGCTAAAGAGTGCGTAAAGATCTGCTGCAAACGCAAAAGTGCCCGTGCGCACAGAAGTGTGGTGTGAACGAGGCCGGTTTTTAGTCTTTTGTGCTCCTCAGGCGCAGCCTGCTGGTGAATTAAGATTATTCACCTAGTGAATGAATAGTAAATTCACTATTTTTATTCAACGGATGCAAAAGTGCGTCCGGATGATACAAATTATGAATAAAGGTTCGGAGCAGCTGAGAAATTCGTGAGTCGCGTGAAGGATCACAAGGTGAAATCCGGTGAAAACGCCGCAGGTTACCTATACTTATGAATGATGCTGAACGTTAATCCTTTGAGGAAGATAACTATGATGCTCGTAAATAAACGTGTTGCCAGTATTGCACTGGTTCTGACTTTAGCAATGTCTGTTACCGCTTGTGGTAACTGGTCCAAACGTGACCGTAACACGGCCATTGGCGCCGGTGCCGGTGCACTTGGTGGTGCGGTTCTGACTGACGGCAGTACATTGGGCACGTTAGGTGGCGCAGCAGTTGGTGGTATTGTGGGTCATCAGGTTAGTAAATAAGTATTAAAAAAACTCAACAGAAAAGACGCTGCGCTTTTGAATAGCGCAGCATCTTGTTTTGATCAGCCGCCAGCCAGTTTCACTTTCATGCCTTTCGCTTCCAGAAGTTGTTTGAGCAGGTCGCGCTTGTCGCCCTGGATCTCAATCACACCCTCTTTCACCGCACCGCCACAGCCGCATTTCTTTTTCAGCTCCGCCGCCAGCTTTTCCAGCGCCGCATCATCCAGATCCACACCGGTAATCAGACAGACGCCTTTGCCTTTACGGCCACTGGTCTGACGCTGAATGCGCACAATGCCGTCGCCTTTCGGGCGAACGACGGCGGCCTTTGGCTCATCAATTCTGCCGCTGTCCGTCGAATAGACTAAGCGACTATTGTTATCGTTGCTCATATCAGCCTCTTCTTAACGCAGTGAATCGCGGATTTCACGCAGGGTCTGCGCCGGATCGGCAGACTGCGTGATCGGGCGACCAATCACCATGTAATCCACACCGGCGGCCAGCGCTTCCTGCGGCGTCATCACGCGGCGCTGATCGTCAGCCTTGCTGCCTGCGGGGCGGATGCCCGGCGTCACCAGCTGGAACGCACTGCCGAGCGCGGATTTGAATCGCGTGGCTTCCTGCGCAGAACAGACAACGCCATCCAGACCGCAGTCGCGGGTCAGACGCGCCAGACGCTCGGCGTAATCTGCCGGTGACAATGTAATGCCTAGATCGGCCAGATCGCTGCCTTCCATACTGGTCAGCACGGTGACGGCGATCAGCAGCGGAGCATCTTTACCGAAGGGCATCAGCGCCTCTTTCGCCGCCGTCATCATGCGCGCGCCACCGCTGGCGTGCACGTTCACCATCCACACGCCGAGGTCGGCAGCGGCCGCTACAGCGCGCGCCGTGGTGTTAGGAATATCGTGGAATTTCAGATCCAGAAAGACGTCGAAGCCGCGCGACTGCAAATCTTTGACCATCTGCGGACCGAAGTGGGTAAACATCTCTTTGCCAATTTTCAGACGGCAATCACGCGGATCGATTTTATCGGCGAATGCCAGTGCGGAGGATTTATCAGCGTAATCAAGTGCGACAACAATAGGTGATGAATTTAAGTCGTTGTTGTTAATGTTATTTTCTGACTTCATGTCTTCAGCCTCTTGTTAATTTTCAAATCAGGAAGGAAAAGCATAATTTCTGCCGCCCGCATTTTACATGGCAAGACGCCGAATTCACAGCTACACCTAATGTGACAGTTTTATTAAATTTTTGTTATGCACTAGACGATGTCACAAGGCTGGCTTAGCTTGTTACTTTTACACGAAGGAAAGGCAGAAAAATGAGTGAGATAACGACCCTGACCGTAAAAATTTCGGTGGAACTGAAAGAGCTGATCAAAAATGCTGCCGCCGAAGCCGAGCATTCATTAAGCGCAGAAGTCGCTGAACGCCTGGAAGCGAGTTTTAATCCGGCCGCCCACAAAGGAAAAAAGGCCGCCAGGGCGACCGAACACGATATTGACAATCAACATCTGGCGGAAGAGTCAGAACCCGCTCTGACCGCCAAAGAAATCAAGAAGCTGCGTACGCTGATTAACGCGCGTAAAGCGAGCAGCAAGAAGAAATAATTAAAGCCCTTTCCCCCGGTAGGTAAAAATACAGGGGGAAATATTACTGCCCATCCAATCCTCTGATAGGTTTGATCGTCGCCCAGCCTCGACAGGACGGGCAATGCCAGTACAGCGAATGCGCGGTGAAGCCGCATTTGTGGCACCGGTAACGCGGTTTGGTACGGATCTGTTCGCCGACCATATCCCGCAGCAGCCCCAGACTTTCTTTCGCACGCCCCTCTTCTGCATCAGCCAGATGGTAATCCATCAGGTGATGGAACACGCGCATGGTCGGATGGCGTTGAAGCTGACGGTTAATATAGTTCTGCGCAACTTCACGGCCTTCTTCCTGATGGATAATCTCCGCCAGCATCAGCTCAGCGGTTGCACCGGTATTTTCATCCACGCAGCGTTTGAGAAACTCCGCCCAGGCCAGCGTATCTTTCAGATTGAGATAGCACTCCTGCAACATTGGCAGCGCTTCGCTGACAATCTCTTTATCCTGCTCCAGCACCCGCTGTAACGCATCGGCGGCTTTACGGTATTCGCCCTGCGCCATCAGAATGCGACCCTGCATGATAGAAACACGGGCACAGAGTTTGTCTGCCGCGGCGGCTTTCTTCAGCAATCCTGTCGCTTTATCGAAATCATCCGATACCATCGCCTGCAAAGCCAGTTCGCACCAGAAATGGGCGATTTCTTTGCGACGGTTCTCTTTTCCCAGTTTGACCAGACGTTCGGCCACGTCGATGGCATTCTGCCAGTCGCTGGTTGCCTGATGAATGATCAACAACTGTTCCAGGGCGAAAAGCTGGAAATCCTGCTCTTTCACCAGCTGGTTAAACATGTCTTCGGCGCGGTCATAAAAACCGGCGGTCATATAATCGCGTCCCAACTGCTGTACGGCCAGCAGGCGTTGTTCGAAGGTCAGCGAGGCGCTTTCCATCAATGACTGATGGATACGGATCGCGCGATCGACCTCGCCACGGGAGCGGAACAGGTTACCAAGCGTCAGGTGCGCTTCGACCGTACTGCTGTCCTCTTTCAACATTTCGAGGAACAGGTCGACCGCTTTGTCCTGCTGATTGGAAAGCAGGAAGTTAACCCCCGCCACGTATTCACGCGACAGGCGGTTAGCATTTTCCTGTTTGTCCTGCTGAGAACTTCTGCGCCCCATGTACCAGCCATAGGCGGCCGCAACGGGCAACAACAGAAACAGCAGCTCTAACATAAAGGGTTATTCCTTGCTGACATCATAAGATGCTGCAGGCGGCGTCACGACAGCCACGGGCTCGATTTGCAGTTCCAGACGTTTGATTTTTCGCTGAGCGCGGCCAAGAGACAGGCGTACGCGAAGATAGAACAAACCGCAGATGACCCAGCCCAGAATGAAACCGGTCGCAAACAGCACGGCAAGCAGCGTTGAGACGCGATAGTCACCCTGCGCCAGCAAATAGTTGAAGGTCACAGTCTGATCATTATGGGCGCCTAACGTGATTGAAATCACCACGATGACCAGTAAAAATAAAAAAATCAGCAGATATTTCACATTCATTCCTGTAATGCCGGGTATACCGGATGAATTATGCCAAAAACTCTCGTCCCGACCTAATAAGTTAGCATTTCTGCACAAAGCTGGGAAACATTGCCGAGGGTTAAAAGAGTAACTGTCTGAAGATCGCGCAACTTTTGCGATCGGCGACGTGAACCGGTGAAAACGACATGTAAGAGATATGGGGACGTTGCGCGTAAAATCAAAGGGGAACCGAAAGATTCCCCTTTGATTTGCGGAAGTATCAGAAATCGGATGAGGCGATTATTCGCGTTCAGCGATTTCTTTATTTTCTTCCGGCGGCGGCGTTAACGGCCCGATGTAACGCTCTGTCAGCCAGCAGGCAAGCGTCACCAGGATCCAGCTGATCCAAACTGAGGCTATCAGGTCACGCGGCCAGTGCATGCCCAACATCAGACGGCTGCCCATCACGACTATCGACCAAACCATCAGCGCGGTCACGGTCTTGTAGTGTTTACGACGCCACAGCAGCCCGATGCCCAGCAATGCCCAGCTTGCAGCAAACATCGTATGTCCCGAAGGGAACGCGTATCCGGTATCGTTCTGCCAGCTTTTATTCAGCCAGTGAGGGATCTGAACATTCTCACCGAGAATTTCTTTGACCTGCTTGCCACGCGCCTTGCTCTTCATCGCATAGAATTCCTGGACATTCATCTGATGATCGCTACCGAGCCACGCCACATAGGGCCGTGGCTCACGCACTTCCCCTTTGATGTAATCCTTAGCGAATTGTCCGATGAGCAGCGCCGCAGAGATGATCATTACCAACCCAATCGCGGCTTTGATACGAAAACGCAGACACCATAAAAACCAGGCGCACAGGATAACCGTGGTGATAATCCCCCAGGGCTGGCTGACTGTTTCGGTCACCCAGTAAAGCGGGCGTAAAATCGCCGGATTGCCGCCGGGCGTCCATAACCAGCCACTTACCCACACCGCGGCAGGCATGATAAGCAGAAGAAGTGCCCCGAGGGCGGTGCGTTTGGCGATATCAAACATAGTCGTCCTTTCTGTTTTTTGTAAAATGCATATAAAGCAATGGAGTGTAACAATGTTGTAATTCCTTAACATTCCTTAAATCAGGGTTGTTGAGGTTACTGTTATAGTTCATAACTTATGAAGTAATCGTTCAAATATTCCCGCTAATATGTGAGCCAAACTGTGGCAAAATGGTGCCATGTTGTGATGGAAAGGCACCGATTCCCTATCCAGAGACCGCATCCGCACGTAGGATGCGCATCAATAAGTAAAATACTCACCGTAAATGAAGACTATTTGTGTTTTTTTTGGAGCGTAAAATGCAGCTGAAACGGGTGGCAGAAGCCAATCTGCCAACACCTTGGGGCGATTTCCTGATGGTGGGTTTTGAAGAATTGGCCACCGGGCACGACCACCTGGCGTTAGTTTTTGGCGATATCAGCGGTGAAACGCCCGTTCTGGCACGTGTTCACTCAGAATGCCTGACCGGCGATGCCCTCTTCAGCCTGCGCTGCGACTGCGGTTTCCAGCTCGAAGCAGCACTTAATGACATCGCTGAGGAAGGCCGCGGCATTCTGATGTATCACCGTCAGGAAGGCCGCAACATCGGTTTGCTGAATAAGATCCGCGCGTACGCCTTGCAGGATAAAGGTTATGACACCGTCGAAGCGAATCATCAGCTCGGTTTCGCCGCCGATGAACGCGACTTCACGCTTTGTGCCGACATGTTCAAACTGCTCGGCGTCGATTCCGTTCGCCTGCTGACCAATAATCCCAAAAAAGTCGAAATTCTGACTGAAGCCGGGATCAACATCGTCGAACGCGTCCCGCTGGTGGTTGGCCGTAATCCGGAAAACGAACGTTATCTTTCGACCAAGGCCGCCAAAATGGGTCACCTGCTCGATAACGATCTGCGCCACAAGTAATTCTGCTGCCGGGTATTCTGACCGGCAAATATTAAGGGCACCTTATGAAGGTGCCCTTTTTTATGGCTAAAACGGATTAATTAGACGATCACAACATTTTGCGGATGACGTAATGCAAAATGCCGCCGTTCTGGAAGTAGGTCAGCTCGTTGCCGGTGTCGATACGACAGCGCGCATTAACCGTTTCTGCATGGCCGTCGGCGAACACAATTTGCACCGGTACGTCCTGCCCCGGTTTCAGCGTTTGCAGCCCGCTGACACTAATCAGCTCGTCGCCGGTCAGTTTCAGCGTTTTACGGGTGACGCCCTGCGGGAATTCCAGTGGCAAAATCCCCATACCGATCAGGTTCGAACGGTGGATACGTTCGAACGACTCGGCAATCACCACGCGAACGCCCAGCAGACGTGGGCCCTTCGCCGCCCAGTCACGGCTGGAGCCGGAACCGTACTCTTTCCCGGCGATCACCGCCGTCGGCACGCTTTCATGCTGATAGCGCATCGCAGCGTCGTATATCGCCAGCTGATCCTGCGACGGGATGTGACGCGTATAACCGCCCTCCACGCCCGGCACCATTTCGTTACGAATACGGATGTTGGCGAAGGTTCCGCGCATCATCACTTCATGGTTACCACGTCGCGACCCGTAGGAGTTGAAGGCTTTCGGTTCCACACCGTGATTTTTCAGGTACAGCCCTGCCGGACTTTCAATTTTGATGTTACCGGCCGGTGAGATGTGGTCGGTGGTCACCGAGTCCGCCAGAATCGCCAGAATGCGGGCGTCTTTGATGTCTTCCACCGCATCCGGTTCTGCCTTCATGTCACTGAAGAAAGGCGGATGGCGGATGTAGGTCGAGTCTTCCTGCCAGGTATACGTCGGCGTGCCGTCGACCTGAATCGCCTGCCAGCTGGCATCACCGTTAAACACTTCGGCGTACTCTTTGTGGAACATCTCGGTAGTCACTTGCCCGACCGCATTGGCAATTTCTGCCGCCGTCGGCCAGATATCTTTCAGATATACCGGTTTACCATCAGGATCTTCACCCAGCGGATCGGTGGTCAGATTGACGTTCATATTCCCGGCCAGCGCGTAAGCCACCACCAGCGGCGGCGAGGCCAGCCAGTTGGTTTTGATCAGAGGATGGATGCGCCCTTCAAAGTTACGGTTGCCCGACAGTACCGCACCGACGGTTAAATCACCGGATTTGATCGCCGATTCAATAGGTTCCGGCAACGGTCCTGAGTTTCCGATACAGGTCGTACAACCGTAACCAACCAGATTGAAACGCAGTTTTTCCAGATATGGCATCAGCCCGGCAGCATTCAGATAATCGGTCACCACTTTCGAACCCGGTGCCAGTGACGTTTTCACCCAGGGTTTGCTGGTCAGCCCTTTCTCAGCGGCATTCTTCGCCAGCAGCCCGGCGGCCATCAGCACGCTGGGGTTGGACGTGTTAGTACAAGACGTAATGGCGGCAATGACCACTGCTCCGGTTTCCAGCGCGTAATGCTGACCGTCGAGGGTAAAGCTCTCTTTGTCCGTGTGGCCGGGTTTGTTATTGCCAAGCTCCAGCTCCGTCGCGGCTTTGAACGCTTTCGGCACATCCGGCAGCGCCACCCTGTCCTGCGGGCGTTTCGGCCCGGCAAGGCTTGGCACGACATCGCCCATGTCCAGCGCCAGCGTACTGGTGAAGACCGGTTCGTCACCGGCATTACGCCACAGACCCTGCACTTGCGAATAGGCTTTTACCAGTTCAATCTGGTCGTCGCTGCGGCCACTGAGTTTCAAGTAGCTCAGCGTCACGTCGTCCACCGGGAAGAAGCCGCAGGTCGCGCCAAATTCCGGTGACATATTGGCGATAGTCGCACGGTCTGCCAGCGGAAGATCCGCCAGACCGTCGCCGTAAAATTCGACGAACTTTCCGACCACGCCGTGTTTACGCAGCATCTGGGTGACGGTTAACACCAGATCGGTGGCGGTGATGCCTTCGCGCAGTTTGCCGGTCAGGCGGAACCCGACTACGTCCGGGATCAGCATCGACACTGGCTGACCGAGCATCGCCGCTTCGGCTTCGATACCGCCGCAGCCCCAGCCCAGAATGCCCAGGCCGTTAATCATGGTGGTGTGGGAATCGGTACCGACCAGCGTATCGGGGTACGCCACAGTTTTTCCGTTCTGCTCTTCATGCCAGACGGTCTGACCGAGATATTCAAGATTAACCTGATGACAAATACCGGTGCCCGGCGGCACAACGCGGAAACGGTTAAAGGCTTTCTGACCCCAGCGCAGGAACTGATAGCGCTCGTTGTTACGCTCCATTTCCAGACGGACGTTTTCATCAAACGCATCTTCATCGCCGAACTCATCAACGGTCACCGAGTGGTCGATCACCAGATCGACAGGCGACAGCGGGTTCACCTGCTCGACATTGCCGCCGAGACGTTTGACCGCCTGACGCATCGCTGCGAGATCCACCACGGCGGGTACCCCGGTGAAATCCTGCATCAACACGCGCGCCGGACGATAGGCAATTTCGCGATCGGCATGGCCGGTTTTTTGCCAGTCAACCAGCTCATGCAAATCGCTTTCAGTGACAGTGTCACCGTCTACGTGACGCAGCAGGTTTTCGAGTAAGACTTTAAGGGATTTTGGCAGACGCTGAATATCACCCAGCGTGTTGGCGGCAAGAGGCAGACTGTAGTAGTGAAACTCCTTACCCTGGACTGCCAGCTTATCCAGACTTCTGTTACGAATATCGGACGACATAGCTTCTCCTTATGCTTCACAGCACCAGCTGGGCAAAAAAACCAATAACCCGCTGGCTTATAAGTGCATATATAAAGATAACACATATTTTTATTAACATTTTCATAACAGCTCAAACGGATCATCGGGCAAAAAAAATCCCGCGGCATCAGGCGATGTCACGGGACTTTTCAGTATCTGAAACTGACCGGAAATTTATTTGGTCGGCAGTTTAATATCTTTGAACATCTCTTCAATATCTTCGTTCGACCGCAGCGCAATCGCGGTATCCACCACGTCACGTGTCAGGTGCGGTGCGAAACGCTGGATGAAATCGTACATGTAGCTGCGCAGGAATGTGCTGCGGCGAAAACCGATTTTGGTAGTGCTGTAGGTAAAGATATCGCGCGCATCCACGGTCACCAGATCTGGATCCTGAACCGGATCAACCGCCATGCTGGCAATAACGCCCACACCCAGACCGAGGCGGACATAAGTTTTGATCACGTCGGCGTCGGTGGCGGTGAAGACAATTTTTGGCGTCAGACCGGCACGGTTAAACGCAGTATCTAGCTCGGAACGGCCGGTGAAACCGAAGGTGTAAGTGACAATCGGGTATGCAGCCAGCTCTTCGATGGTGACTTTCTCTTTGCCCGCCAGCGGATGATCCGGCTGAACCACCACGGCGCGGTTCCAGTGGTAACAAGGCAGCATAATCAGATCGTCGTAAAGATGCAGCGCTTCGGTGGCGATCGCGAAATCGGCATTACCCTTCGACACGGCTTCGGCGATTTGGGTCGGCGAGCCCTGATGCATATGCAGCGAAACGCGCGGGTAACGCTCAATAAAGCCTTTAATCACGTTCGGTAAGGCGTAACGTGCCTGAGTGTGCGTCGTCGCCACGTACAGCGATCCCTTGTCCGGGTAGGTATGCTCACCGGCCACGGCCTTAATGGCATCCACTTTTGACAGCACTTCACGGGCAATACGAATGATTTCCTGCCCGGCCGGTGTCACCTGAGTCAGATGTTTGCCGCTGCGGGAGAAAATCTGGATCCCCAGCTCATCTTCCAGCATTCGAACTTGTTTACTGATCCCTGGCTGCGACGTGTACAGGCCCTCTGCCGTCGAACTGACGTTCAGATTGTGATTAACAACCTCTACGATGTAGCGCAGTTGCTGCAATTTCATATCTCATACCACCCTGGTTTCAAACCCTGTCACCATCCCTGTTCGCACGCTGGCTGAACAGACTGGAAATGATTTTTATTGAATGCCGAAGTCTGTGAACGCGCCGTGTTATGCCGCAGACGCATTAGCTTATTACTATTGTGAATAAAAATAAATTTTATATAACAATTATATCAAGAATTAACACGTTGTATAGCCAGATAACATAAGGATTACAGCAGGAAGCGTTGCCCTGAGAACAAATACGCCAGGAACCTGCCGATGATAGATCTTAATGCAATAAAAAAACCAGCCCGGAGGACTGGTTTTTTACAATCAAATAACAAAATGATTTCGGTTAAGTGATGAGACTTTATTTCTTGCCTTCAACCCATTTGCCGTCAACAAAGAAGGCGGTCCAGCCGGTGGCTTTACCGTCTTTTTCGGAGGAAACGTACTGCTGCTTGGTTTTGCGGCTGAAACGTACCATCGATTTATTGCCTTCCGGGTCAGCGACTGGCGCATCAGCCAGATAGCTCAGTTTTTCCGGCAGACGATCTTTGAAACGCTTCAGTTCTTCCACCAGCGGCGCACGGGTTTCGCGCGATTTAGGGAAAGTATTGGCCGCCAGGAACACACCGGCAGCGCCGTCACGCAGAACAAAGTAAGCGTCTGATTTCTCACACGGCAGCTCAGGCAGCGGAACCGGATCTTCTTTCGGCGGTGCAACGTCACCGTTACGCAGAATTTTACGGGTATTTTTGCACTCGTCGTTGGTACAGCCCATGTACTTACCGAAACGTCCCATTTTCAGGTGCATTTCAGAACCACACTTCTCACACTCAACAATCGGGCCGTCGTAGCCTTTAATGCGGAACTCGCCCTGCTCGATTTCGTAGCCGTCACATTCCGGGTTATTACCGCAGACATGCAACTTGCGCTGGTTATCGATCAGATAGCTGTCCATCGCTGTGCCACATTTGCCACAGCGACGTTTGGCACGCAACGCGTTAGCCTCTGCTTCATCACCTTCCAGAACGTTGAGCACTTCGGCATCAGCGATCAGGTTAATGGTGGTCTTGCAGCGCTCTTTAGGTGGCAATGCATAGCCGGAACAGCCAAGGAAAACGCCGGTGCTGGCGGTGCGGATGCCCATCGGGCGGCCACAGGTCGGGCACTCAATGCTGGTCAGGATCATCTGGTTCGGGCGCATACCGCCTTCTTCCGGATCCTTCTCTGCGGTTTCCAGCTGTTTGCTGAATTCGGTGAAGAATTCGTCCAGCACGGCTTTCCACTCAGCTTTGTTATTGGCGACCTGATCCAGACCGTCTTCCATGCGCGCGGTGAAGTCATAGTTCATCAGTTCGCGGAAGTTTTGCTCCAGGCGATCTGTAACGATTTCACCCATTTTCTCGGCGTAGAAACGACGGTTCTCAACGTGAACATAACCGCGATCCTGAATGGTCGAAATGATCGACGCATAAGTGGACGGACGGCCAATACCACGTTTTTCCAGCTCTTTGACCAGTGACGCTTCGCTAAATCGCGCAGGCGGTTTGGTGAAATGCTGTGTCGGCAACAGTTGTTGCAGTTCGAGGTCGGTGCCGACTTCGATAGCAGGCAGAATGCGATCTTCGTCGCCTTTGCGCAGCGCTGGCATGACTTTCGTCCAACCATCGAAACGCAGAGTGCGGCCTTTGGCGCGCAGCGAGTAATCGCCCGCTTTCACCGTCAGGGTGGAAGAATCGTACTGCGCCGGTGTCATCTGGCAGGCCACAAACTGACGCCAGATCAGCTGGTACAAACGCTGGGCATCGGCTTCCATGTCTTTGAGTTGCTCAGACACGACGGCCACATCAGAAGGACGAATCGCTTCGTGCGCTTCCTGTGAATTTTCTTTGTTGCTGTATTGCAGCGGCGCTTTCGGCAGGTATTTCTCACCGAAATTTTCACCGATGTAGCCGCGCACCATTTCCACAGCGTCCTGACTCAGGTTAGTGGAGTCGGTACGCATGTAGGTGATGTGACCGGCTTCGTACAAGCGCTGCGCCATCATCATGGTTTTCTTCACGCCGAAGCTCAGACGCGTGCTGGCCGCCTGTTGCAACGTGGAGGTAATAAAAGGCGCGCCCGGCTTGCTGCTGGTCGGTTTGTCTTCGCGATCCACCACCGTGTAACGCGCTTTTTCAAGCAGTGACACCGCAGCGTGGGTTTGTTCTTTATTAACCGGTTTGAACGGTTTATCGAGGTGATGCGTAACTTCCATTTGCAGGGCAGTATCCATCTTTGCCAGCAAATCTGCATGCAGCTCCCAGTACTCTTCCGGTACGAATGCTTTGATTTCTTTTTCGCGCTCAACAACCAGACGCACCGCCACGGACTGAACACGACCGGCGGAAAGACCGCGGGCAATTTTCTTCCACAACAGCGGAGACACCATGTAACCCACCACGCGGTCCATAAAGCGACGCGCCTGCTGAGCATTCACACGATCAATATTCAGCTCGCCCGGTTCTTTAAAGGCGTTCTGGATAGCGTTCTTGGTAATTTCGTTAAACACGACGCGGCTGAAACGTTTGTCATCACCGCCAATCACTTCCCGCAAATGCCAGGCAATCGCCTCTCCTTCGCGGTCAAGGTCGGTTGCGAGATAGATGTGGTCAGCTTTTTCCGCTAACGCTTTTAACTCGGCAACCACTTTTTCTTTGCCCGGAAGTATTTCGTATTGCGCTTCCCAGCCATGGTAAGGATCGACGCCCATGCGATTAACCAGCGCGGTTTTCTCATCCTTTTTTACTTTTTTCTTTGGCTTTTCTTCGGTTGAGACGACGGTTTTTTTTGCGGCGGACCCACTGGTCGGTAAATCACGGATATGACCGACGCTGGACTTAACCACGTAGTCATTTCCTAAATATTTATTAATCGTTTTGGCTTTTGCCGGGGACTCAACTATTACGAGAGCTTTGCCCATAATTACCTTTACCTGAATGATTCTTCATCAGCTGAAGAAGTTTTTGTCTAGTTATGCCGCGGCACAATATCATGTCTTTTTTTATATTGCGGCAGTGAGTCAGAACGTCAACTTATTTCTTTCAAATGACGAGCGAACTGACTTCCAGAGGTTCAAAACACTGATTCTGCAAGGGATTAACCAGACAGGGTTCGGCGGAATGTGCCTGTTTTTACGTCAAATAATGACCAAGCGTAAACAAAACATTCCACCTGAAGCCACAAAATCCCACACTCTACCTGATAAAAATCGCCACGCAACCTAATTAACACTGAATCCCCCATTTCGACAAAGGGCTCAACGTTTTCACGCGCTTGTTCAAAATACGACCACTTACTTAAACCATTAACCCCAGCGGATTTGCGGTTTTATCACTGGCAGGATTACAATATCGTCAGAAATTATAGTGGGGAGTAAATATCATGCACGAAAATACATCGGCAATTAGTCGCGAAGCTTTACTGATCGAAGCGAATAAGGTTATCCGTGAGCATGAGGATTACATGCAAGGGATGATCGCCACAGAGGTTGAACAGAAAGGGAATGTGCTGGTTTTCCGTGGGGAATTCTTCATGGATGACGACGGTTTACCGACCCGAAAAACGACGGCCGTATTTAATATGTTTAAACATCTGGCACATCTGTTTTCAGAAAAATACCATCTCGAAAATTGAGATAAATACATCGCTACGACTATTCCGTATTACGGATAAATTAGCAGCATCAAAAAAGGGACTTTCGTCCCTTTTTCTTTCTTCCTTTACCGGTTACAACAACGGCTTCTGGCTGCGCTGCAACCAGCGCAGGAACAGGCGGTCGACGCTTTCTGCCGCGCTGCCGGTGAACCTGTCCATCATGCGTTTGCGACGCGCATAACGCACCGCAATCACCTCATGATTTTTCATTTCGGCGATGAGCAAATCATCGCTGGTGCCGACAGCGTCGATCAGACCATTTTCACGCGCCTGCGTCCCGAACCAGTGTTCGCCGGTGGCCACCGCGTCGATATCCAGAGACGGACGGTTCTGATGCACGAACGCTTTAAACAGCACATGCGTTTCGTTCAGGTCTTCACGGAATTTTTCACGGCCTTCGTCGGTGTTTTCACCAAGCAAGGTCAGCGTGCGTTTAAACTCGCCCGCCGTGTGCAATTCAATGTCGATATCGTTCTTTTTCAGCAACCGGTTAAAGTTTGGGATCTGCGCCACCACACCGATGGAACCGATGATAGCAAACGGTGCCGCGACGATACGGTCAGCCACGCAGGCCATCATATAACCCCCGCTGGCGGCCACTTTATCCACCGCCACCGTCAGGCGAATACCGCTCTGACGAAGGCGAACCAGCTGCGATGCCGCCAGGCCATATCCATGCACCACGCCGCCCGGACTTTCCAGACGCAACAGCACTTCGTCTTCCGGCGTGGCAACGGCCATTACCGCAGAAATTTCTTCTCGCAGCGATGTCACTTCATGGGCATCCATACTGCCTTTAAAATCGAGCACATACAGGCATGGCTTGCTTTTGCTTGCACCTGTTTTGGCCTGCATTTTCTTCTGTTTGGCTTCAGCTTTGTCCTTTTTCTTTAACTCTTTGCTGCGCAGTTTCTGCTCCGCCGGGTTGAGCCGCGCTGTGCGCATTTCACGCTGCATCTCACGATATTGCTCGCCAAGATCAATCAGCTGTAATTCGCCTTTGCTGTGAGCTTTACGCTGACGAAGCCCAATCACTAACACCACCAGTGCGCCGATGGCGATCACCACGGTAACAACTTTGGCTAGAAACAGCCCATAAAGAGAAAGTAAATCCACAAAAACCTGCCTATTCACTGTGGTAAGAAAGAGGTGAACATTCTAGACAATCCCCGCATCCGCGTCTTGTGTGAATATGTCATTGTCAGTCAGAGGTAAATACGGGTGCGCATCTGTTCCAATTTTGTTACAAAAGAGCTGTCTGTTTTTGGGTTAATTATTGAAACTCATGTTCATTTCAGGCATATAACCGGTGATCACACCAGAAACACCCCACATTTGCGCCGAAATGCCGGGCGATGGTTGAGTGCAACACCTCCCATTTCCGGCGTTTTGTTTTATCGAACCCGTGATGTGACGACGGCCATTTGCCGCCGCATCCCGATCCGTTTACGAGGACTGAACGTGCACTATCATCCCAAATCTGACTTACTGAATAACCGCATTATTCTGATCACCGGCGCAGGCGATGGCATAGGTCGCGAAGCCGCCCTCACCTACGCGCGATTTGGCGCTCAGGTGATTTTACTGGGCCGCACCGAGAGCAAACTGGCGAGCGTACAGCAGGAAATCGCGGCACGAAATCTCCGCCCCGCTTTCATTTATTCACTGGATTTGCTGACCGCCAGTCAGCAGGATTGCCAGCGCGTCGCCGATCAGATTGCACAATGGGTGCCGCACCTTGACGGCGTTTTGCACAACGCCGGGCTGCTCACCGAGATCACCCCGATGGCTGAAATCAAATTGCAGGACTGGATGGACGTGATGCAGGTGAATGTTAATGCCACCTTCATGCTGACGCAGGCGTTATTGCCGCTGCTGCTGAAATCCGCCAGCTCCTCGCTGGTGTTCACCACCTCAAGCGTCGGACGTGAAGGCCGCAGCGGCTGGGGCGCTTACGCAGTCTCGAAATTTGCCACCGAAGGCATGATGCAGGTGCTGGCCGAAGAGCATAAACATACCGGGTTGCGCGTTAACTGTATTAATCCCGGTGGTACGCGTACCGGAATGCGTGCTTCGGCGTTTCCTGATGAAAACAAAGACAAACTCAAGACGCCGGCCGATATCATGCCGCTGTATTTGTATCTGATGGGTGATGACAGTCGCCGTAAAACTGGGATCAGTTTTGATGCCCAGCCGGGCCGCAAAGCAGGCCCTGCCGAATAATTTAGCCGATTGCCCTGAATCCAAAGACGGAGCCGTTCATGACCGAAGATCGCCACAAGCAGCGCCAGCAAAAGCTGAAAGAACAGGTTGATGCGCGCATTGACGCCGCCAAAGAACAGCGCGGAATTTTGATTGTCTTCACCGGCAACGGTAAAGGCAAAACTACGGCGGCCTTTGGCACCGTGACCCGTGCGGTCGGCCACGGCATGCGCGCGGCGGTGATTCAGTTCATCAAAGGCGAATGGCCGAACGGTGAAAAAAATTTGCTTGAACCGCACGGCGTCGAGTTTCAGGTGATGTCGACCGGTTTTACCTGGGAAACCCAGAATAAAGAGACCGATACGCAGGCCTGTCAGGCCGTATGGCAGCATGGAAAGCGCATGCTGGCCGATGCGTCGTTAGATCTCGTTGTGCTCGATGAGCTGACGTACATGGTCAGTTTCGGCTATCTGGAATTGCAGGATGTGGTGGATGCGCTAAAAGCGCGTCCGGCGCATCAGACAGTTATCATTACTGGTCGCGGCTGTCATCGCGATTTACTGGAAATGGCGGACACCGTCAGCGAGCTGCGTCCGGTGAAGCATGCCTTTGACGCGGGGATCATGGCGCAGCAGGGAATTGACTGGTAAGCGCCATTTTCAGCGCGTGTTTACTGAATAACCGTCTGAATTGAGAGCAAAAAAAACCGCAGTCAGTGACTGCGGTTCATCGGCTCATTCGAAGCAGTCTCGCTAATTAGCGATTAGCCTCTTTTCGCCGGAGCGCTACGACGAGCGGGAGCCACCTGAGTGTGGCGCTTAACGGCGCGACGGATCTGGTTGGCTTTCACGCGGCGACGATCGCGTTCCACCGGCATTTTGCTGACGGTTTCTTCGTTCATTTCGACCAGCGTACGCAGGTAGTTGATGTCCGGCAGATCCAGCTCTTTATAACCGCCACGAGGCAGGCCTTTTGGCAGATTCAGATCACCGTAACGGACGCGGATCAGACGGCTGACCTGAACGCCCACCGCTTCCCACAGACGACGAACCTCACGGTTACGGCCTTCGGTCAGGGTCACGTTGTACCACTGGTTCAGACCTTCGCCGCCCTGGAATTTGATCGAGCGGAACGCCGCAGGACCGTCTTCCAGCTGCACGCCACGGCTCAGCTGTTTGATTTTTTCATCATCAATCTGGCCGAATACACGTACGGCATATTCACGCTCAACTTCACGGCTCGGGTGCATCAGGCGGTTTGCCAATTCACCGTCGGTGGTGAACAGAAGCAGGCCGGAGGTGTTTACGTCCAGACGACCCACAGCAATCCAGCGTGAACCCCGCATTTTTGGCAAGCGGTCAAACACGGTCGGACGGCCTTCCGGATCGCTGCGGGTACACAACTCGCCTTCCGGCTTGTAGTACGCCAGCACACGACAGACGGTGTCCTGAGATTCCATCACCGACAGCACATGGCCATCGAGGCGAATTTTGGTGCCGCCGGTGACTTCAACGCGGTCGCCCAGCGTGGAGATCTTACCGTCGACGCTGACGCGGCCAGCCTGGATCATCGCTTCTACTTCGCGACGTGAACCGTGGCCTGCACGTGCCAGGACTTTTTGCAGTTTTTCGCTTTGCCCTTCGGTGCTGTCCAGCGCGTTCTTCGGCTTCTGGTACTTCACTTCTTCGTCGTCACCGGTTTCATCAAACAGGGTGTCGGCTTTAGGCTTGGTTGCGCGTGGTTTTGCGGCACGAGGTTTTTCACCGCGAGGATTTTCAGGACGCGTTTTACCACGGCCTGGTTTTTCGATGCGGGAATCAGTACGTGAATCGCCGCGACCAGCATCAGAACGAGGTTTGTCTGAACGCGGTTTATCACTGCGTGGCTTGTCGCTATTGGGTTTATCAGTACGTGGCTTGTCTGAACGCGGCTTTTCGCCGCGTTTCTCTGCACGTGACAGTTCAGGACGGGCCTTCGCTGCACCGGAATTTCTGCCGCTTTTTGGCTTATCACCTGGTGAACGTGCCGGTTTGGATCTGTCACTGGAATGTTTCTGGGAATTATACTTCTCGCTCATTGAGCAGCCTCATTTGTCGCCTTCACAGGCGTCGGGGGGAGCGGCCAGCACGATGTTAGCCATCGCCTGCCCGTCAAAATTCAGTTTGGGAGATAAACGTACTGTCGCGGAAACTTTATTTCTGCACAGGGATTACGCCACACATGCATACATAAAACACATCGCCAGACAGCATTACTTATCAATACAACGACTTACAAAAAGTCAGCCCGCCATTATACACAATTATCTGCAATTTGTCTGCTGTAAGCAGTTTGCGGGCTGATTATATTTCACACAATACAAGACGGCCGCAGGCTTAGCGAAACGGTGCCGGATCGCCTGCGCCTTCACGCACCACTTCCGGCGCGGCTTCGGTCAGGTCGATGACCGTGGTGGGCTGCTGCCCGATAGACCCCCCGTCAATCACCAGGTCTACCAGTTTGCCCAGATGGTCTTTGATGTCTTCGGGATCGGATTCCGCAAAGTCATTGCCCGGCAGCATCAGCGTGGTGGACATCAGCGGTTCACCCAGCGCTTCCAGCAGTGCAATCGCAATCGGGTTGGACGGCACACGCAGGCCGATCGTTTTGCGTTTTTCACTCATCAGGCGGCGCGGCACTTCTTTGGTCGCTTTCAGGATGAATGTGTAGTTGCCCGGCGTATTGTTTTTCATCAGGCGGAATGCGCCGTTATCCACATAGGCGTAGGTCGACAGCTCGGACAAATCGCGGCACACCAGCGTGAAATTGTGGTTGCTGTCTAACTGACGGATGCGGCAAATGCGCTCCATCGCGTTTTTCTCTTCAAGACGACAGCCCAGCGCGTAACCGGAATCGGTCGGATAAACAATGACCTGACCTTTACGCAGCAGCTCAACCGCCTGACTTATCAGACGCGGCTGCGGATTTTCGGGGTGAATGTAAAAGTATTGACTCATGGTTCCCTCTCGCTCTTTATTCTTTCCGGTCAGGCATCAGACCGGTTCAATTTCAGGCTGTGTCATCGCAAGCGGCCAGTGTTGCCACACCGGTTCAACGCCTGCGGGAAGCCAAAGTTTGCGGCCAAGCTCAATCCACGAACAGGGCTGATGGAAATCAGACCCCTGCGAGGCCAGCAGCTGATAATCGCGGGCATAGGCCGCCAGTTGCGCACGCTCATTGGGCGCCTGCTGGCACTGCGCGACTTCCATCGCATCACCGCCCTGCTCTGTGAAATACGCCAGTAAGCGTTTCAGCCACTTGGTGGAGAGATCGTATCGCCCCGGATGGGCGACCACGGCTTGTCCGCCTGACTGATGAATAGCATCAATCGCTTGTTCTATTGTACACCACTGTGGCGGAACGTAGCCGGTCTTGCCCTTGGCGAGGAATTTCTTAAAGACCTGCGCGATGTTGTCCGCTGCACCCACTTCTACCAGATAGCGGGCGAAATGCGCACGCGTCACCGCCCCGCCCTGCGCCAGACGTAGCGCACCTTCCCAGGCACCTTCGATGCGGGCTTTCGCCAGACGATGCCCCATTTCCTGCGCGCGTTGCTGACGCAAATCCGCCTGCGTGCTAAGCAGCCTCACCATCGCCGGATGGTGTGGGTCAATGCCCAGACCGACGATGTGGATCTCGTGATTTTCCCACAGCGTGGAAATCTCAACGCCGTTGATGAGCACCAGCGGTAACTGCTTTTCGGCAATCGCCTGCGCCGCACGGGCCAGCCCTTCGGTGCTGTCGTGATCGGTGATCGCCAGCACGCCGACACGCATCTCCACCGCGCGGGACACCAGCGCTTCAGGCGTCAGATAGCCGTCCGATGCCGTGGTGTGGCTGTGGAGATCGTAAATCGTGAAGGCCGGGCTGAGGTTCTGGTCGTCTGCTGAGGGTGCCGCTGTTGTTAGAACTGTCGTTGGTGAAGTCATCGTCACGTCGGGGATTTAACCTTTTCTGAATGCAGTTCATATCATAACGCGTTAGGACGGCTCACGTTAGAGCTATCTTCCCGCTCTTTTCACCTCGCGTTTACGCACTGAAACGGTGCGATAACATCTGTGCGCACTAAAGTTGTGAAATCAGGGTAAAAAGAGGGTTGACTTTACATTCATGAACTAGTTTACTAGTACGCAAGTTCACGGAACAGTTCGTTAAAGAACGACGTGACAAACTGATTTAGAAAGTTTAGGTTTTTAAAACGATAGCTTTCCCAAACTAATAAGAGTGTCTGATGATGAAAATTCAAATGATGGCGGTTCTCAGCTGGTGGCGTACTTCCCCTTGTCGGGCGGAGTAATCACGCATAGCTGTCATCAGACGCTGCAAGATTTCCGAAGCCCGCATAATGCGGGCTTTTTTATGGCCGTCTGTTTGAAAAACCTTTTAAAAACGTCGAGAAATTTAGGAAGCAAAATGACTCAACCAAAACCACGTTTAGAATTGCTGACCGCGCAGGGAAGTTATCGCGGTGACCCGACGGCCATTTTTCATCAGCTGTGTGGTGCACGCCCGGCCACGCTGCTGCTCGAATCCTCTGAAGTGACCAGCAAAGAAAACCTGAAGAGCCTGTTGATTGTCGACAGCGCCCTGCGCATCACCGCGCTGGGTTCCCGGGTTTCGCTGCAGGCGCTGACGCCAAACGGCGCGTCTTTACTGCCGCTGATTGACGCCGCGCTGCCAGCAGAAATTCAAAATGATGTCCGCCCGAACGGTCGCGAGCTGACCTTCCCGGCCATTGACCAGATGCAGGATGAAGATGCGCGCCTGCGTTCCCGTTCCGTGTTCGACGCCCTGCGCAGCATTCTGACCTCGGTGGAATCACCAGCGGAAGAGCGCGAGGCGATGTTCCTCGGCGGGCTGTTTGCTTATGACCTGGTCGCCGGTTTCGAAGATTTACCGAAGCTGGACGCCGACCAGCGTTGCCCGGATTTCTGCTTCTATCTGGCGGAAACGCTGCTGGTGCTCGATCACCAAAACCGCACCTGCCGCTTACAGGCCAGCCTGTTTACCCCATCAAATGATGAGAAACAGCGTCTGCATGCCCGTCTTGAACAGCTGCAGCATCAGCTGCAACTGCCGCCGCACGCGATTCCGCATCAGAGCGTGCCGGAAATGCAACTGAGCGTGAACCAGAGTGATGAAGTGTTTGGCGCTGTGGTGGAAAAAATGAAAGTGGCGATCCGCGCCGGCGAAATTTTCCAGGTTGTGCCTTCGCGCCGCTTCTCGCTGCCGTGCCCTTCTCCACTGGCCGCCTACGAAACACTGAAAAATAATAACCCAAGCCCGTACATGTTCTTCATGCAGGACAACGATTTCACGCTGTTCGGCGCTTCCCCGGAAAGCGCACTGAAATATGATGCGACCAACCGCCAGATCGAAATCTACCCGATTGCCGGTACCCGCCCGCGTGGCCGCCGCGCTGACGGCTCACTGGATTTGGATCTCGACAGCCGCATAGAGCTTGAAATGCGCACCGACCATAAAGAGCTGGCCGAGCATCTGATGCTGGTGGATTTAGCGCGTAACGATCTGGCGCGTATCTGCGAGCCGGGCAGTCGTTACGTCGCTGACCTGACCAAAGTTGACCGTTACTCTTTCGTCATGCATCTGGTTTCCCGCGTAGTCGGTACGCTGCGCGGCGACCTGGACGTTCTCCACGCCTATCAGGCAGTGATGAATATGGGCACGCTGACGGGTGCACCGAAAGTGCGCGCGATGCAGCTGATTTCCGCCTCTGAGCAAACCCGTCGCGGTAGCTACGGCGGCGCGGTCGGGTACTTCACCGCTCACGGTGATTTGGATACCTGCATTGTTATCCGCTCTGCGTACGTCGAAGACGGGATTGCCACCGTGCAGGCAGGTGGCGGCGTGGTGCTCGATTCCGTCCCGCAGGCCGAAGCCGATGAAACCCGAAATAAAGCCCGTGCCGTGCTGCGCGCCATCGCCACTGCCCACAATGCAAAAGAGGTATTTTAAGATGGCCGACATTTTACTCATCGACAACGTCGACTCCTTTACCTACAACCTCGTCGATCAGCTGCGCGCCAGCGGTCACAACGTGGTGATTTACCGCAATCAGATCCCGGCTGACGTCATTATCGAAAAACTCAGCCAGCTGGAAAAACCCGTGCTGTTGCTCTCACCGGGGCCGGGTACGCCGTCAGAAGCAGGCTGCATGCCGGAACTGCTGAAACGTCTGCGCGGCCAGTTACCGATTATAGGTATCTGTCTGGGTCATCAGGCGATTGTTGAAACCTACGGCGGATTTGTCGGCCAGGCCGGGGAAATTCTGCACGGTAAAGCCTCTTCGATTACTCATGACAACGAAGGCATGTTTGCCGGAATGAACAATCCACTGCCGGTGGCGCGTTACCACTCGCTGGTCGGCAGCCAGATCCCCGACGGGTTGACGGTCAACGCCCGCTACGGCGACATGGTGATGGCAGTGCGCCATGACGAAGATCGCGTCTGCGGTTTCCAGTTCCATCCGGAATCCATTTTAACCTCACAGGGTGCGCGTCTGCTTGAACAGACCCTGGCCTGGGCTTTGGCGTAAGGAGAAAGGACATGAACACGCAAACTATTCCCGGCATTCTTGAGAATCTGTATCGCGCACAAACGATGACCCAGGAAGAGAGCCAGCAGTTATTTACCGCCATTGTGAATGGCGAACTGGAGCCCGCGCAGTTAGCGGCAGCCTTAATCAGCATGAAAGTACGCGGCGAGCAGCCGCAGGAAATTGCCGGTGCGGCTAAAGCGTTACTCGCCCACGCCGAACCGTTCCCGCGTCCGGATTATCAGTTCGCGGACATCGTCGGTACCGGCGGCGACGGCACCAACAGCATCAATATTTCTACCGCCAGCGCCTTTGTAGCGGCGGCCTGCGGATCCCGCGTAGCGAAACACGGCAACCGCAGCGTCTCCAGCCGGTCGGGCTCCTCCGATTTGCTGGCGGCGTTTGGCATTCGTCTGGATATGCCTGCGGAACAATCCCGCGCGGCGCTTGACGATCTGAACGTGTGTTTCCTGTTCGCGCCGCAGTACCACACCGGTTTTCGCCATGCGATGCCAGTACGTAAGGCACTTAAAACCCGCACGCTGTTTAACGTACTTGGCCCACTGATTAATCCGGCACGTCCGCCACTGGCGTTGATTGGTGTGTACAGCCCGGAACTGGTGTTGCCGATTGCGGAAACCTTACGGGCGCTGGGCTATGAGCGTGCGGCAGTGGTTCACGGCGGCGGAATGGACGAAGTGGCGATCCACGCGCCAACGCAGGTGGCCGAGCTGAAAGACGGCAAAATCACCACCTATGAAGTGACGCCGCAGGACTTCGGACTGGACAATTATCCTATTGAATCGCTGCTGGGCGGCGAACCGGAAGAAAACCGTGACATTCTGGCACGCTTATTACAAGGTAAAGGTGATCCGGCCCATGAAGCCGCGGTAGCCGTCAATGTGGCGATGTTACTGCGCCTTTTCGGTCAGGAAGATTTAAAACAAAACGCACAACAGGCATTGGCCGTCATGCGCAGCGGTGAACCTTACCAGCGCGTGCTGGCATTGGCAGCAAGAGGATAAGTGATGCAGCAGGAAACCGTGCTCCACAAGATTGTCCGCGACAAAGAAATTTGGGTCGCGGCACGTAAAGAACAACAACCGCTGGCCAGCTTTCAAAACGAAATTACTCAGAGCCAGCGCAGTTTCTACCATGCCCTACAAGGCGCCAGAACCGCCTTCATTCTGGAGTGCAAAAAAGCGTCTCCGTCGAAAGGCACGATCCGCGACAACTTTGATCCGGTAGAAATCGCCAGCGTTTACAAAGACTATGCATCAGCCATCTCCGTTTTAACCGACGAGAAATATTTCCAGGGCAGTTTTGATTTTCTGCCGCTGGTCAGCAAGACGGTCACACAACCGGTACTGTGCAAAGACTTCATCATCGATCCCTATCAGATCCATCTGGCCCGTTTTTATCAGGCCGATGCCATTCTGCTGATGCTGTCAGTGCTCAACGACGAACAGTACGTTCAGCTGGCCGCCGTGGCGCACAGCCTGAATATGGGCGTCCTGACCGAAGCCAGTAATGAAGAAGAACTGGATCGTGCGGTGCAGCTGAAAGCCAAAGTGGTCGGCATCAATAACCGCGACCTGCGCGATTTGTCCATCGACTTAGACCGCACCCGTCAGCTCGCCCCGCGCGTGCCGCACGGTGTTACGGTGATCAGCGAATCCGGCATAAATACGTACGGTCAGATCCGTGAACTCAGCCGCTTCGCCAATGGTTTCCTGATCGGCAGCGCGCTGATGTCAGAAGACGATCTCAGCAGTGCGGTTCGCCGTGTTCTGCTTGGCGATAATAAAGTCTGCGGTCTGACCCGCGCCGAAGATTCTAAAGCTGCACATGAAGCCGGTGCGATTTACGGCGGACTGATTTTTGTGGAAACGTCCCCGCGTTTTATAACGCAGGTTCAGGCTAAGGAAGTTCAGAATGGTGCACCGCTTAAGTACGTTGGCGTGTTCCGTGACCAGCCGGTTGCAGAAATTGCACACACCGCGCAGACCCTGAATCTGACTGCCGTACAGCTACATGGTGATGAAGATCAGGCGTATATCGACACACTGCGCGAAGCCCTGCCATCGGGCGTGCAGATCTGGAAGGCGCTGAGCGTGAAAGACAGTATTCCGGCGCGTGACCTCAATCTTGTAGATCGCTACGTCCTCGACAACGGCAAAGGCGGCACCGGTCATCGTTTCGACTGGAGCACGTTGGAAGGTCAGGATCTTAGTAACGTCCTGCTCGCCGGAGGCCTCAGTGCAGATAACTGCGTACAGGCGGCGCAGCTCGGTTGCGCCGGGCTGGATTTCAATTCCGGCGTTGAGAGCGAGCCGGGTATCAAAGATGCCGGTAAAATTACCGCCGTATTCCAGACATTGCGGGCGTATTAACGCTGTCGCGATGACGCAAAAATTGACAGACAGGACGGAATAACATGACTTTACTTAATCCCTACTTCGGCGAATTTGGCGGCCAGTATGTCCCGCAAATTCTGATGCCTGCGCTGGCGCAGCTGGAAGAAGCTTTTGTCAGCGCTCAGCGCGACCCGGAGTTTCAGGCTGAATTTATCGATCTGCTGAAAAACTACGCAGGTCGCCCGACGGCGCTGACGCTGTGCAAAAACCTGACCGCAGGCACCAAAACTAAGCTCTATCTGAAACGTGAAGATCTGCTGCACGGTGGTGCACATAAAACCAATCAGGTGCTGGGTCAGGCTTTACTGGCAAAACGCATGGGC
>NZ_CBCPJJ010000007.1:0-28352 GCF_965118895.1 Rahnella inusitata | reverse complement strand
CTAAAGTACAAATGCAGGAACGCGAAGGCTGTCTGCCGGACGCCGTTATTGCCTGCGTGGGCGGTGGTTCCAATGCGATCGGTATGTTTGCAGATTTCATCGAAGACACCAGCGTGAAACTGATTGGCGTTGAACCGGGTGGTCTGGGTATCGAAACCGGCCAGCACGGTGCGCCGCTCAAACACGGTCACGTCGGCATCTATTTCGGCATGAAAGCGCCGATGATGCAGACCTCCGAGGGTCAGATCGAAGAATCCTATTCCATTTCTGCCGGTCTCGATTTCCCGTCGGTCGGCCCGCAGCACGCCTATCTCAACAGCATTGGCCGTGCGGAATATGTCTCAATTACTGATGACGAAGCGCTGGAAGCCTTTAAAGAATTATCCCGCCACGAAGGGATTATTCCGGCACTGGAATCTTCCCACGCGCTGGCATATGCGCTGAAAATGATTAAGGAAACGCCGGAAAAAGAACAGATTCTGGTGGTGAACCTTTCTGGCCGCGGCGACAAAGATATTTTCACCGTACATGACATCCTGACTGCCCGGGGAGAAATTTAATGGAACGTTATCAGCAATTATTTAAGCGTCTGGAAAGCAAGAAAGAAGGCGCGTTTGTTCCTTTCGTCACGCTGGGCGATCCGGGCGTTGAGCTGTCCCTGTCAATTATTGATACGCTGATTGAAGCCGGTGCCGACGCGCTGGAACTGGGCATTCCGTTCTCCGATCCGCTGGCTGATGGCCCGGTCATTCAGAACGCCAACCTGCGCGCGTTTGCCGCCGGGGTTTCTCCGACCCAGTGCTTCAACATGCTGGCGCGCATTCGTGAAAAGCACCCGGACATTCCGATTGGCCTGCTGATGTACGCCAATCTGGTGTTCCACAACGGCGTCGAAACCTTCTATCAGCGCTGCGCTGAAGTAGGCGTCGATTCCGTGCTGGTTGCCGATGTGCCATTTGAAGAATCCGCGCCGTTCCGCGCCGCTGCATTGCGCCACGGTATCGCACCGATCTTCATCTGTCCGCCGAACGCTTCAGATGATTTGCTACGCGAGATTTCCTCTCACGGCCGTGGTTACACTTATCTGCTGTCCCGTGCCGGCGTGACCGGTACGGAGAAACGCGCACTGACGCCGCTGAACCATCTGGTCGATAAGCTGCGTGAATACCATGCCGCACCGCCGTTGCAGGGCTTTGGGATCTCCGAACCTTCGCAGGTGAAAGAAACGCTGGCTGCCGGCGCGGCCGGGGCGATTTCCGGATCTGCTACTGTGCGCATCATCGAAAACAATCTGCATCAGCCTTCCGAAATGCTGGCTCAGCTTTCCCGTTTCGTCAGTGAAATGAAAGCCGCCACCCGCGCGTAAGTGCAATAAACAGAACGTGAGGCGTCAAAATGCTCACGTTCTGTTTCTTTTTAATTTCTTACGATTTTTCTCCCTTCAAATATTTGTATAAAAGCCATCAATAAACCAAACTAAATTTACTCATCAAGCCTATGATTATTCGGGCTCTAACCGCATTGCTTGCGTGAGTTACCGTTTGTTCTACAGATCGTTTCTTTTGGTTTTATAACAAAGCATGGAGAGTTATTTATGAAGCTATTCAAAACCTTGTCCGCATTTTGCATGGCAGCCGTCGTCGTCATGGCCGTTGCCGCCTGTGCGCCAACAAAAAAATCAGAAGGAACCGGCGGTTATATCGATGACACCGTCGTGACCACCAAAGTGAAATCAGCCCTGCTGGCGGATAAAACCATCGCATCACGCGAAATCAGCGTCGAAACCTTTAAAGGTCGCGTTCAGCTGAGCGGCTTTGTAACGTCAACTGCGGATGCTAACCGGGCGGTTGAAGTGACACGCGGCGTGGCCGGTGTTCGCTCCATTGAGAACGACATGCGCCTTAAGTAAGGGCTGTCGGTTGTAGAAATGCGAAGAGGCGCCGGAGCGCCTCTTTTTTTACCTGACCAACAATCAGAAACGATAGCCGACGCCAAACATAAAGACCCACGGGTCGATCCGGGTGTTGATGTTTTGCTGCTCGCCACCGGCTTTGAATTTCACTTCAGTGTCGATATCCATCCACCACACTGACATGTTTATCAGCCAGTTGTCATCGAGGTTGTAATCAAGTCCAGCCTGCGTTGCCACGCCCCAGGAATCTTTCACGCTCAGATCGGACAACCCGGCATCGCGGCCCGTTTGGTTGAAATTGGTATCATAAAACGTGGTGTAGTTGATACCGATGCCGAGGTACGGACGCAGCTTGTCTTGCTTATCCCCAAAGTAGTACTGCGCCATTAATGACGGCGGCAGCTGTTTCACTTCGGCAATGGTCCCGGTGCTTTGAAGACCGACTTTGTGCTGGAACGGCGTGGCCGCCAGCAGTTCCATCCCGATGTTATCGGTGAACATGTAGCCCAGGGTCATCCCCATCTGCGTATTGTTATTAATATTAAACGAACCCAGTCCCAGAACGTTGTCGGACCCTTCGGTTGGCCGGACGGTGGCGGTACCTACACGAAAAATCACATCCCCTGCCTGATGTGCGCTCGCGACTGACGGAAATGCCGCTGCCGCGACCAATGCCCAATATGCTGCTTTCATTATCCCTTCCCTTTGTGTGGATTATATATTTGCCGCGCGAATGATACCTACTCTTTGGTATGGATTGATCATTGCGGGATCACATCTTTAAAACAAATTTACGGAAAAAGCATCTTTCTCAATCCGATCTAAATCTATAAAAACAAAGGAATTGATCTACATCAAAAACAGGGGGATTTGTTTATTTCTCAAATGCCGCGAATATCTGTTGCTTAAAAAAACGCCGCTGCGTACTTTGCTTATTCCTTGTAGTTTTGGTTTGCTGCCGTTAAGGAGTCGGTCACATCCCAAAATGAGCGAAATGAACAACCCTTGCATGACCTGTGGCGCATGCTGTGCGTATTTCCGGGTCTCTTTTTATTGGGCTGAATCTCAGGTCGCAGGTGGAGATATTCCGCTGGCGCTGACAGAGCAAGTCACTCCCTTTTTAAGCTGTATGCAAGGCACCAACAGCAAATCACCGCGCTGTGTCGCCCTTGAAGGGGAAGTCGGCCAGTCCGTTTCCTGTTCCATTTACCTCAACCGCCCTTCACCCTGCCGCGAATTCGATCAGTCAGGTCTGGACGGTATCGGCAATTCTGCCTGCGACCGCGCCCGTGCACATTACGGGTTACCTGCGCTGGAGATGAAATTACCGGTTCCTGATTGCAGTTAACACCAACGCGTTCAGGCAGCGATTCGTCACGCAAACTGACAGGAAGTCAGCGCAAACCTATCGGCGATCCCTATTTAAAGGTTACAATCGCCGTCTTATTGATTTTTGCTTTTTGCCAAGGAGCGTTCATGCCTATCACGGCCAGTACGTTGTACCGTGACAGTTTCAATTTTATGCGTAATCAGTTAGGTAGCATTTTGCTGCTGGCTGTCATGACCGCATTAATTACCGTCATCTTGAACCAGATTTTTATGCCGGGCAGCGATCAGCTGAGCCTGCTCAGCGCCGGTAGCGACGATTTGCTAAGTAATACCGGCATGAGCATTCAGGAGCTGGTACAGAGCATGTCCCCGGAGCAGCAGAAAGTGCTGCTTCAGGTGTCTGCGGCGGCGACGTTCTCTGCGCTGATCGGCAATGTACTGCTGGTGGGCGGGATGTTAGTTCTGCTGCAACAGGTTTCAGGCGGGATGCGCACCAGCGCTCTTCGCGCGCTCGGCGCAGCAGCACCGATCATGCCGCGTCTGTTCGGCCTGATGCTTCTCTGCACCCTGCTGGTTCAGCTCGGCCTGACGCTGTTCGTCGTACCGGGCATCGTGCTGGCGGTAGCGACATGCCTGTCACCGGTGTTGTGTGTGAATGAAAAACTCGGCGTTTTCAAATCCGTCAAAGTCAGCAGCAAGCTGGCCTTCGCCAATCTGCGCCTCATTGTTCCGGCCATCATGTTCTGGCTGGCAGCGAAAATGGTACTGCTGCTGGTGGTGAGCCGTCTGTCGATGATGTCCCCTGACGTCGCGGCGGTGATCCTCAGCGCGCTGAGCAACCTGGTTTCCGCGTTATTACTGATTTATCTGTTCCGTCTTTACACAAAATTACGCGTGTAATATTGATATGTTTTTTTAAAGGGCGCTCAGGCGCCCTTTTCTTTTGTCCGCGAAATGATTCCGGTATAGTCATCCCATACATAAAACATGGAATGAAGTATGAAGCAGCTCCTCGATTTTCTTCCCCTGATTGTCTTTTTTGTGGTTTATAAGCTTTACGACATTTTTGTCGCATCGGGCGCATTAATTGCTGCCACGGCACTGGCGCTGATCATCACCTGGGTGATGTATCGTAAAATCGAAAAAATGACGTTGATCACCTTCGCGATGGTGGCTGTTTTCGGCACCCTGACGCTGGTTTTCCATAATGACGAGTTCATTAAATGGAAAGTGACCGTGATTTACGTTCTGTTCTCCGGTGCATTGCTGATTAGTCAGCTGGTGCTGAAAAAACCGCTGATTCAACGCATGCTGGGTAAAGAACTGACCCTGCCCGATCACGTATGGAATAAACTGAACATCAGCTGGGCGATTTTTTTCCTGCTTTGCGGACTGGCCAATATCTATGTCGCATTCTGGTTGCCACAAAATATCTGGGTTAACTTTAAAGTCTTCGGTCTGACCGCGCTGACATTGGTCTTCACTCTGTTAAGCGGTGTATATATCTACCGGCATATGCCGGATGAAGAAAAAAAATAAGTCATCTCCTGCATGGGCCTTTCTTTGAAAGGCCTTAATTTTTGAAGTCATTGAACTGTGTGAAGCCACTCTTTATGAACGAAAAACATAGCTTACCCAATGGTGAAATGGTGCTGCGCACGCTGGCAATGCCTGCGGACACCAATGCGAATGGCGATATCTTCGGCGGTTGGTTAATGTCGCAGATGGATATGGGCGGTGCTATCCAGGCGAAGGAGATCGCCAAAGGTCGCGTTGTGACGGTTCGCGTGGACGGCATGACGTTCCTCAAACCGGTCGCCGTCGGTGACGTTGTGTGCTGCTATGCACGTTGCATCCGTACCGGCAACAGCTCCATCACCATCAATGTGGAAGTGTGGGTCAAGAAAGTCTCTTCCGAGCCTATAGGACAGCGTTACAGAGCCACCGAAGCGGTCTTCACTTATGTCGCCGTGGATGAAGAAGGCAAATCCCGCCAGCTTCCCGATGGACGCAGTAATTTCAGCGTCGATTCAGAAGGTGTGTCGCAGGATTAATTGTGCGATGTGATACATGAAAACAAAAAAGGTCGCCTGATGAGGGCGACCTTTTTTATTGCAGAAACGGCAGAGAATTACTCGACGGACGAACCGCCTTCTACTTTGAATACCAGATTGACCACCAGATTGCTGGCCGCTTTAGGCTCATAGCGCCACTTACGCATTGCCTGTTTCACTTCACGTTCAAACATATTGCGCGGTTCCGCAGAGAGAATACGCACGTTCTCCACGCGCCCGTCGCTGTCCACGTCAAACTGCACACGGACGCGGCCATCAATGCGTAGGGCAAGCGCACGCGCCGGATAGAACGGTTTGCCACGTTCAAGCGGACGCGGGCCGCTGGTGCTTTGCGTGTTGCTCGACGCTGGCGGCTGGCTGGCCGGTTTCGTCACTGGCTGATTGCTGGTCACCGGAGCCGTTTGCACAGTTTGCGTCGGTTTTTCTACCGGACGCTCAACGGGTTTTACCTTCGGCTTCACCACCGGTTTTTTAACCGGTTTCGGCTTAGGCTTCGGAGGTTCAGGGATCACCACTGCCTCTGGCGGCGGAGGCGGCTCTGGCACCACTTCCGGTTCCGGCTCAGGTTCGGGCGGTGTCGGCTCAGCCTGAGGTGGCGGCGGAGGTGGCGCAAAGTCAGCAGGATTGACCATCGTCACGCTCATGACCTTCTGTTCCTGCACTGGCAATTTGAGTGCGTCACTGACCGTGACGTACAGCACGGCGGCAATAACTACAGCATGTAAGCCGACGGAAAGTGCCACCGGCAAAGAAACCTTGCGAATAAACCTAAACTTTTTTAGCGGCATAATGATTCTTTTTCCCCGTGAAGCCGCAAGTTTAAATGTAAATAGCAATCATATTCAACACCGAGATGACAACTATTCTCAAATAACCTCTGACTTGATCCCGCGCAAAGCACTTTCTTCGGGCTTCAGGTTTAGCTATGGTAATTCTGCACATCGGTCTGCCCGCGCGAAATCGCGACAGATTGCTCATTAAAATCAAAAGAAAGGTGGCCCATGCTTTATGTTATTTATTCTGAAGATGTATCCGACTCACTGGAAAAACGTGCGGCTGCCCGCCCTGCACATATCGAAAGGCTTAAAAAATTGCAGGCTTTGGGCCGGGTATTAATCGGCGGACCAACGCCGGCAATCGACAGTGAAGACCCCGGTGCTGCAGGCATGACCGGTTCACTGCTGGTGGTAGAGTTTGAAACGCTGGAAGCCGCGAAAGCCTGGGCGGATGCTGACCCGTATGTCGAGGCGGGCGTGTATAAAGCCGTCACCGTGAAACCCTTTAAACGCGTCTTCTGAAACTGAACTGCGTCACGACCTGAACCGTCGTGGCGCAATAACCCCAAAGCCGTCACAATGCTTTCATGGCTTCTGTGTTAGGATGTTTACCCCTGCCCATGAGGTAAGCACTATGTCATTCTTCGACGGACTGAAGTTTCTAACCAGTAAAACCACGAAGGTTACTTGCCCTGAATGCGGGTATGTTGCTGAACAAATCAGCACCAAAGTTCGCAAAAACTCCACGCTGGTCTGTAAAAAATGCGGCGCGCTTTTCCAGCCTAAATCCCGCTAATCATGAACTCCATTCGTAATTCACGGCATACAATGACAGGCGTTGATGTTGTTGGTGGTGGATTTGACGAATACGGTAGATGTGACGATAGCGTCTCGACTGACCTTCCAGCCAGCGGCTTCTCCGGCGCTGAGTCTGGCGTAACATACGCCAGCGACCGACTTCATTTTTACTGCGTTTCATACACCTGTGTCCCGTGGTGGCCGTCACTGTTCAATAATGAAAGAATAAGAACGGAAGAATTTAGCCGGGACATTATAGGCCGATGACGTTGTGATCCAAGTCTTGTTTCTCACCTTGTCCCCTGTAATCAGCTAACCTTGATATCAGCACCCTGAGAATTTTTATCAGTCATTAACAGATTCAGAGGTAGCTGATTGATTGGTGGGAAAAAGTTGGTTAAAAGAATTCCCCGAACACGTACACTTACGCTAATGGCTTGCGAACAGGATTTTTCGCCTTTATGACAACTTTTTATACGGTAATCAGCGGATTTCTGGTTTTTGGATACTGGTTACTGATAGCCGGCGTAACTCTGCGCATTTTGATGAAACGCCGTGCGGTGCCTTCGGCCATGGCGTGGCTGCTGATCATCTATATCATTCCTCTTGTTGGCATCATCGCCTATCTGTCGTTTGGTGAACTTCATCTGGGCAAACGTCGCGCCGAACGTGCAAAAGCGATGTGGCCTTCTACGGCGCGCTGGCTGAACGATCTCAAAGATTGCCAGCGGATTTTTGCCACCGAAACCAGTGAAATTGCCGCCTCTTTATTCCAGCTCTGCGAACGCCGTCAGGGTATCGCGGGGGTAAAAGGCAACCAGCTTCAGCTGCTGACCACCAGCGATGACGTGCTTAAAGCGATGATGCGCGATATTGAACTAGCGCGCAGCAACATCGAGATGGTGTTTTACATCTGGCAGCCCGGTGGTCTGGTTGATCAGGTTGCCGAATCGCTGATGGCGGCTTCACGACGGGGTATCCATTGCCGTCTGATGCTCGACTCAGCCGGCAGCGTTACTTTCTTCCGCAGCCCGTATCCGGCAATGATGCGTAATGCCGGTATCGAAGTTGTAGAAGCATTACAGGTAAATTTGTTCCGTGTGTTCCTTCGCCGGATGGATCTGCGTCAGCACCGTAAAGTCGTATTAATCGACAACTATGTCGCCTACACCGGCAGCATGAATATGGTCGATCCGCGTTTCTTTAAACAGGATGCAGGCGTCGGTCAGTGGGTTGATCTGATGGCGCGCATGGAGGGCCCGGTAGCGACCACTATGGGTATCGTTTATTCCTGCGACTGGGAAATCGAAACCGGTAAACGTATTCTGCCGCCGGAGCCCGATACTAATCAGATGCCGTTCGAGCAGGAAAGTGGCCATACGATTCAGGTTATCGCGTCAGGGCCGGGCTTTCCGGAAGATATGATCCATCAGGCTTTGCTTACTGCCACGTATTCTGCGCGCGAACAGCTGGTCATGACCACGCCTTATCTGGTGCCGAGCGACGATTTGCTTCATGCAATATGTACCGCCGCACAGCGCGGTGTGGATGTCAGCATTATCTTGCCGCTAAAAAATGACTCTATGATGGTCGGCTGGGCCAGCCGCGCGTTCTTTAACGAGCTGCTGGAAGCCGGTGTCAAAATTTACCAGTTCGAAGACGGCCTGCTGCACACCAAAAGTATTCTGGTGGATGGGCAACTGAGCCTGGTCGGGACTGTCAATCTGGACATGCGCAGCCTTTGGCTCAATTTTGAAATCACGCTGGTGATCGATGACGCCGGATTCGGTGCCGATCTGGGTCGCGTTCAGGACGATTACATTGCGCGTTCGCGCCTGCTGGATGTCGAAGCCTGGCTGAAACGTCCCTTCTGGCATCGTCTGGTCGAACGTTTGTTCTACTTTTTCAGCCCGCTGCTGTAAAAGCCGCGTTGAGCGTGGTGTAATACGCGCAGTACCGGTTTTGATAAAGCCTGAATACACTCATTTGTAAACGAGAATGCTATGGACCTGAATAATCGCCTGACCGAAGACGAAACGCTTGAGCAAGCTTACGATATCTTTCTGGAACTGGCCGGGGATAACCTGGATCCAGCGGATATCCTGATCTTCAATCTGCAATTTGAAGAACGCGGTGGCGCTGAGCTTTATGATCCGGCAGAAGACTGGGTAGAACATGTGGATTTCGATCTAAACCCTGACTTCTTCGCTGAAGTGGTGATTGGTCTGGCGGACGCAGAAGACATGCCGATCAATGATATTTTTGCCCGCGTGCTGCTGTGCCGGGAGAAAGATCATAAGCTGTGCCACATTCTCTGGAAAGAGTAACCCGAATATAGCGCATAAAAAAACCTGCCAGCGGCAGGTTTTTTTATGCTTCAGGACTGACAGCAATGATTCAGAGCGGATCAACTTTCAGGCAGGAAACCGCATGGCGGAAACTGCCTTCGAGCAGCGGACGGGTGATCGCACATTCCGGTCCGGCAATCGGACAACGTGTACGGAACACGCAGCCGGATGGAGGATTGATTGGCGAAGGTAATTCCCCTTCCAGCAACTGAATCACTTTGTTGCGCTCTTTGTCCGGGTCCGGCACCGGCACGGCAGACATCAGCGCGCGGGTGTAAGGATGCTGAGGATTGTTATACACCTCATCATAAGTGCCGAGTTCCACCGCGTGACCCAGGTACATCACCAGAACACGGTCAGAGATGTGTTTTACCACTGCCAGATCGTGCGCGATGAAGATCAGTGACAAGCCCATTTCGCGCTGCAACTGTTGCAGCAGGTTTACCACCTGCGCCTGAATCGACACATCCAGTGCGGACACCGGTTCGTCACAGATAATCAGCTTCGGCTCAAGGATCAGAGCACGCGCGATACCAATACGCTGACACTGACCACCCGAGAATTCGTGCGGGTAACGGTTGATCAGGTTAGGCAACAGCCCGACCTTCAGCATCATCGCCTTCACTTTCTCTTTCACCTCTAAACGAGGCATATTCGGATTATAGGTTTTCAGCGGCTCGGCGATAATTTCGCCGATAGTCATACGCGGGTTCAGGGACGCCAGCGGATCCTGGAAAATCATCTGAATATCGCTGCGGGTTTTACGCCACTCGTTATCAGACATATTCAGCAGGTCTTTACCCAGCCACGCCACGCGACCGTCAGTCGCTTTCACCAAACCTATTAGTGCCCGGGCAAAGGTCGACTTACCGCAGCCAGATTCCCCTACCACGCCCAACGTTTCACCTTCATAAAGACGCAAAGTGACGCCATCCACGGCTTTCAGGGTTTTTGACGGCTGCCAGAACCACTGTTTACCATCTTTAATGTCGAAATGGACTTTGAGATCGGCCACTTCCAGCAGGACTTTTTTCTCCGGCGCGTGGGTGTTCATCGCGGAGCTGTCCATGATTGTATTGTCAGTCATACCAGTTCCTCCAGCGGCTTATAGCAGGCACGCAAACGACCCTCACCGAAACGCTCAAGCGGTGGCGCTGTGGCGCAAATATCCATTGAGTGCGGACAACGCGGCTGGAACGGACAGCCTTTTGGCAGACGCAGCAGGTTTGGCGGGTTACCTGGGATGGTCATCATGGCGCCGCCTTCTGCATCAAGACGCGGAACAGCATTCAGCAGACCGATGGAGTACGGATGACAAGGTTCGTAGAACACGTCGCGGGCGCGGCCATATTCCATAGTACGGCCTGCGTACATCACCAGCACTTTGTCACAGATTCCGGCAACAACGCCCAGATCGTGTGTGATCATGATGATCGCGGTGTTGAACTCAGCTTTCAGTTCATTCAGCAGCGTCATGATCTGCGCCTGGACGGTCACGTCCAGAGCCGTGGTGGGCTCATCGGCGATCAACAGTTTCGGACGACACAACAGCGCCATCGCGATCATCACGCGCTGGCGCATACCGCCGGAGAATTCGTGAGGAAACATTTTCATACGCTTGCGGGCTTCCGGCATTTTTACCGCATCCAGCATACGTACAGATTCTTCAAAGGCTTCACGTTTGCTGAGGTGTTTATGCAGCATCAGCACTTCCATCAGCTGCTCACCGACGCGCATGTACGGGTTCAGCGAGGTCATCGGATCCTGGAAAATCATCGAAATCTGCTCGGCGCGCAGCTTGTTCAGCTCCTTTTGCGGCAGATTAAGGATTTCGCGGCCGTTGAATTTCGCTGAGCCGCCGATGCGGCCATTGCTGGCCAGCAGGCCCATCAGTGCAAACGCAGTCTGGGATTTACCGGAACCGGATTCACCCACTATCCCTAAGGTTTCACCGGCGCGCAGGTCGAAATTCAGATCGTTTACCGCAGTAACATCGCCGTCAGGCGTCTCGAAAGTGACGCGCAGGTCTTTCACGTCCAGCAACATCTCGCCTTTCAGGGCAGAAGCCGGTGCCGCGTTGGCTTGAATTTGTTCAATAGTGCTCATGGTTGCACTCCTTAACGATCTTTCGGGTCGAGGGCATCACGCAGGCCATCGCCGATAAAATTGAAACAGAACAGAGTTACAACCAGGAAGCCTGCCGGGAACAGCAGTAACCAAGGTGAAACTTCCATCGAGTTGGCGCCGTCACTTAACAATGCGCCCCAGCTGCTCAGCGGCTCCTGCGTACCCAGACCCAGGAAGCTCAGGAAGGATTCGAACAGGATCATGCTTGGCACCAGCAATGACGCATACACCACTACGACACCTAAAACGTTGGGAACAATGTGACGCAACACGATATTGCGCGTACTCACACCGCTGACCAACGCCGCTTCGATGAATTCTTTACGTTTCAGGCTAAGGGTCTGGCCACGCACGATACGTGCCATATCCAGCCACGACACCATGCCGATCGCCACGAAAATCAACAGGATGTTCTGTCCGAAGAAAGTCACGAGCAGGATAACAAAGAACATGAACGGGAAAGAGTTGAGGATTTCCAGCAAACGCATCATGGCGGAGTCAATCTTACCGCCCAGATAGCCGGACAACGAACCGTACAACGTCCCGAGGATCACCGCCACCAGCGCAGCGGCAACACCCACCATGAGCGAGATACGCCCGCCGATCGCCACACGAACCAGCAAATCACGGCCTGAGGAGTCAGTCCCGAAAAAGTGGTGTGAAGCCATATCAGGCGCGGCCGACATCATATTCCAGTCGGTATCATCGTAGGCAAACTGTGATAAGAACGGAGCGAAAGCCACGAACAGGGCAATAAAGGCCAGAACGATCAGGCTGGTGACTGCAGCGCGGTTATGCATAAAGCGACGACGCGCATCCTGCCACAAACTGCGGCCTTCAACTTCCAGTTTCTCGGTGAAGTTCTCGACAACGTCGCTGTTTTTTTTACTTAACATCATTGACGTACTCCGGCATTAATAACGGATTTTCGGGTCGATGACGGCGTACAGCACGTCAACGATCGCATTGAATAAAATGGTCAATGCGCCCACTAAAATAGTCAGGCTCAGTACCAGCGAGTAGTCACGGTTTAAAGCGCCGTTAACAAACAGCTGGCCGATGCCCGGCAATCCGAAAATGCTCTCGACAACCATCGAACCGGTGATAATCCCCACAAACGCAGGCCCCATGTAAGACAGGACTGGCAAAAGTGCAGGCTTAAGTGCATGGCGCAAAATAATGCGGTGCAACGGTAAGCCTTTAGCGCGTGCTGTGCGGATAAAGTTGGAGTGCAGGATTTCTATCATTGAACCACGGGTGATACGCGCAATGCTGGCGATATAAGCCAGTGAAAGTGCGACCATCGGCAGGATCATGTATTTGACGCCCCCGCCGTTCCAGCCACCGCCCGGCAACCATTTCAGGGTAATGGCAAATATCAGCACCAGTAACGGTGCGACGACGAAACTCGGGATAACCACCCCGGTCATCGCCACTCCCATCACGGTGTAATCCCACTTGGTGTTTTGATTCAGCGCAGCAATAACCCCCGCCGTCACACCAAAAACAATCGCCATGATAAATGCCGCCAGTCCTAATTTCGCCGAAACCGGGAAAGAAGCCGCGACCAGATCATTAACGGTGTAATCCTTATATTTGAACGAGGGGCCGAAATCGCCTTTGGCCAGCTGTTCTAAATAATTGAAATATTGCTTATAGATTGGGTCATTGAGGTGGTATTTCGCCTCAATGTTCGCCATCACTTCTGGTGGAAGATTACGCTCACCCGTAAAAGGGCTGCCCGGTGCGAGACGCATCATAAAAAACGAAATGGTGATCAAAATGAAAAGCGTCGGAATCGCTTCCAGACAGCGGCGTAAAATAAACTTTAACATTGCCCGTACCTGTTTCTAAGCCTGTCACTACAGCTTGATAGTTTTTGGCTTGGTCACGATGACCCGCGTGTGCGGCTCATCGTAGTGGCTCTTTGCTATGGCGCTGAATACTCGCGCCATAAGCATTACCTTCATCAAATAAAACAGGGCAGCTCGGGGATGCCCTGTTTCCTCACGTATTAGTGTTTGATGATGTACAGATCTTTCACGTAGACGTTGTCCTGTGGATCTTTACCGGTGTAACCGCCAACGTATGGTTTCACCAGACGCGCGTTCACGTAGTAATACACAGGGACAATCACAGAATCTTTATCCAGCTGAGTTTCCGCTTTCTGATACAGACCCGCACGTTCGTCGTCAGTTTTCGCCGTCAGAGTGTCCGCGATCGCTTTATCAAACGCCGCGCTCTTATAGTGAGAGGTGTTGTTGCTGCTGTCAGACAGCATGGTGTTCAGGAAGGAAGACGGTTCGTTGTAGTCAGAGCACCAGCCGGCGCGCGCTACATCGAAGTTGCCCTGATGACGGCTATCCAGGAAGGTTTTCCATTCCTGGTTGACAAGTTTCACGTCCACTCCCAGGTTTTTCTTCCAGATAGCGGCTGCGGCAATCGCCAGTTTCTTATGCAAATCAGACGTGTTGTACAGCAGTTCGAAGGTCAGTGGTTTGGCCGGTGTGTAACCCGCTTCTGCCAGCAGTTTTTTCGCTTCGGTGTTGCGCTGATCCTGCGTTTCTTTGAACCAGGCCGGAGGCGTCAGTTTCGCGCCGTCGGTGTAAGGAGGGGTGTAGCTGTACGCCGGCAGATCGCCCTGCGCTTTCACTTTGTTCACGATGATGTCACGATCCAGACCCAGTTTCAGCGCTTCACGTACGCGTGAATCAGTGAACGGTGCTTTCTGGTTATTGATTTCGTAGTAGTAAGTACACAGGTACGGATCAACGTGCACTTCGGTAGGGATTTCTTTTTTCAGTTTCTGGAACAGTTCGATCGGCATGTTGTTATATGTCATGTCGATTTCGCCGCTGCGGTAGCGGTTAACGTCTGTGACTTCAGAAGAAATTGGCAGATAAGTAACTTGATTGATGACAGTTTTGGCGTTGTCCCAGTAAGTCGGGCTACGCTCAAGCACGATACGTTCGTTGACGGTCCAGGCCTTCAGTTTGTAGGCGCCGTTGCTGACGTAGTTTTCTGGCTGAGTCCATTTGTCGCCAAATTTCTCAACAACGCTTTTGTTCACCGGCTTCATCGCGGTGTGGGACAGCATTTTAACAAAATACGGGACCGGTTCGGTCAGTGTCACTTGCAGGGTATGGTCATCAATCGCCTTCACACCCAGGGTATCAGGGCTTTTCTTACCGCTGATGATGTCATCGATGTTTTCGATGTGGCCGTATTGCAGGTAGCTTTCATACGGAGAGGCAGTTTTTGGATCAGCCAGGCGCTGCCAGCTGAACACGAAATCTTGAGCAGTAACAGGGTCGCCGTTGGACCATTTAGCTTCCGGACGCAGGTGGAAAGTCCAGACTTTGAAATCTTTGTTTTCCCAGCTGGTAGCGACGCCAGGAATGACGCTGCCGTCTTTACTGTCGGTATTTACCAGACCTTCCAGCAAATCACGGATAACGTTCGATTCCGGAACGCCTTCAACTTTATGCGGGTCAAGAGACTGAACTTCTGAACCGTTATTACGCACCAGCTCTTGCTTGTCTGACAGCGTCACACCGGCAGGTACAGTAGCTGCAAAGGCGGTATTGATAGATATGGCGCCAACCGCAGCCATGATGCAGGCAGCCAGCAGATTTTTTTTTGTGATGTTGGTCATTGTCATTCAACTCCAATTTTTATTATGAACTTACGCGCTTTGGCGCAAGATAAACCCTTTCCGGGTTAACGGATTTCACAAGCAGGAACGAATTGCTCAGAAACTCCCCCATTTCGTCACCATCCACAGATGGTGTCCCCTCTTACTACGTGAAGCCGTTGAAACGTCAGGCTGTTAAGCGCCATGCGGTTTCAGAGATCGTTAAGGATGATCCCCTCCATTTGACTCGCCCCGCTCACCGCCGATTTTGACTTCGGGGATAAACCAGGCCGTCGCATACTGATATTCCTATTCCCACTCAATAAAGTTTTTTGGCTTTCACCCGTAAAGCCGAAAGCCTCCCGGCATCATCAAACGGCGGGAATCAAATAAGAAGAAGAACTGAAGATTTGTTTTGCTTAACGGGAAGATTCAACACAAGGCTATGTAATGCCAGCAACGCAAAGCCTGTCTTCCTGAAAAGAGAAAGCGACTGAGGATAAATTTGCGTTACGTATTGCGACACTTCGCTCTCCAAAAACAAATGAAACTGCTTCAATCTTTCTATGCCTTGCAAGATTCGTTCTCACTTAGAGCATGACTCTAAACAATTTTCCATTTGTGAAGACGTTTTGAAAATTATCAGAAGCCCGATACCGGCGCCAATTAATTTTGCAAATTTGTTACGTAATTCTCTTTTATGCGTTGCAGAGCGTTTGGAGCCTACTAAGTACAGCACAAACAAAGTGCATTTAACTCACTGATTTTGATTAAAAATTAGCAATCTCTTCAATTCAAAAATGCATTACAGCTTGCTCAACAACCCGGCTGACACAATCAGTTAACAATCTGCGCATTTCAAGGATAATGCCCTGTTAACTGCTGTGTTAACACTAATAACATCTCGATACGGCCTGCACAAGCCTTACAGAATGATGTGGATAAATTAACGGCAAAACGGGCAGGAAAGGAGTGTATTAAGCAAAAAAATAGCTAAGTTTATTATAAGAAATGAAGGCTTGGAGTGAAATGAAGTATGAGAAGGGAGTTTACGCTACATTTGGGTGCAAACGCTCTTATTTACGCCATTAGCTGCACTATATTAATGCATGGCATTATAAGTGGAAGTAATAATTATCGCGAAAACACATCAGCGTTTTCGCGATAATTTGTCTGCTTATTGATTAGAGCAAGCCGGGAAAAATAGCTTTTATCCCGGTGACAATAAACTCAATCCCCAGAGACATCAGCAATAAACCCATGATTCGGGTAATGACGTTGATGCCGGTTTGCCCCAACAAACGTACCAGCAAAGGCGCGGCACGGAACAAAAGCCAGCAACAGAACGCGAAAAACATGATCGCCAGCGTCAGACCGAGCAGGTTTTGCCAGCCGTTGTAGCGAGAACTCCAGACGATTGTCGAACTGATCGCCCCCGGCCCCGCCATCAGAGGTAAGGCTAAAGGAACAACACCGACGTTTTCACGGATCGCCGTTTCCGACTTCTCTTGTTTGTTCTGCTTATCTTCGCCCAGCTTGCCGCTTATCATCGACATCGCAATGGTCACTACCAGGATGCCGCCGGCAATGCGAAATGAATCAATTGAAATCCCAAACAGATGAAGAATGGCATCGCCGAGAAATAATGCCGTCGACAATATAATGGCGACCGACAGGTTAGCCGTCATATTGGTCTTATTACGGCCAGCCGCTGCCTGATAGCTGGTCATACTAATGAAAACAGGCAGGATCCCGACAGGGTTCACCAGTGCAAACAGCCCGACGAAAAATTTGATATAGCCTGAAAAATCTAATAAAGATTGGCTCACGCAGAACTCCGCACAAAATGCCAGTAGATGAAGGTCTTGATGGGGCGCTAATGTACTGGAATTGCAATGAAGGCGCCACGTCGTTTCATGGTATTTATCACCAGAATTTCAATAAAAAGCAGTGAATGACACTTTTGTTAAATAAGTGTAATGTTGCTGCCCTAAATGGCTGCTAATTTGTAGGCGATTAGGTATTTTTTGATAATTATTCTCAATAAACCCCAGCTGAAAGGTGTCAGCATCGGTGTTTAGTGATCCAGATCAAATTCCTCCTCCCTACAAATAGGTAAGCTTTGCGCATAGTCACTCACCGGTACTTACGAACAGGCTCTGACATAAACGTTCATAAGATGGCGCGGAATGGCAATTTATCTACTACAGGTGCTACACGACTGAAAGCTCTTTGAGCAAATAAAGAGACAGAGATAACACATTGAGAATGATAGCATTAATTACTTTCTCACGGTGTAAGATAGCAAGGCTATACTAATCTCTGGCAGGTTATTTACTAAAAGAGTTTAACTTTATCAGGAGAGCATTATGGCTGTAACAAATGTCGCCGAACTGAACGCGCTGGTTGCCCGAGTCAAAAAGGCACAGCGTGAATATGCCAACTTCAGTCAAGAACAAGTAGATAAGATCTTCGCTGCCGCCGCCCTGGCTGCTGCCGATGCGCGAATTCTGCTGGCAAAACTTGCTGTTGAAGAATCCGGTATGGGTATTGTCGAAGACAAAGTGATCAAAAACCACTTCGCCTCAGAATATATCTACAACGCCTATAAAGATGAAAAAACCTGTGGCATCCTCGGTCAGGATGATACCTTCGGTACCATCACTATCGCAGAGCCAATCGGCATCATCTGCGGTATCGTACCTACCACCAACCCAACGTCCACTGCGATTTTCAAAGCGCTGATTAGCCTGAAAACCCGTAACGGCATCATCTTCTCCCCACACCCACGTGCTAAAAATGCGACGAACAAAGCTGCAGATATCGTTCTGCAAGCGGCTATCGCTGCGGGTGCGCCGAAAGACATTATTGGCTGGATTGACGAACCAAGTGTAGAACTGTCTAACCAGTTGATGCATCACCCAGACATCAACCTGATCCTGGCGACCGGTGGTCCTGGCATGGTGAAAGCAGCCTACAGCTCTGGTAAACCAGCCATCGGCGTGGGTGCAGGTAACACTCCAGTTGTTGTTGATGAAACTGCTGATATCAAACGTGTTGTTGCTTCGGTTCTGATGTCAAAAACCTTCGATAACGGCGTAATCTGTGCATCAGAACAGTCCATCATTGTGGTTGATTCTGTCTATAACGCAGTACGTGAACGCTTCTCTTCCCACGGCGGTTACATGCTGCAGGGTAAAGAGCTGAAAGCGGTTTCCGACATCATCCTTAAAAATGGTGGCCTGAACGCGGCTATCGTAGGTCAGCCAGCAGCGAAAATCGCTGAAATGGCCGGCATCAAAGTTCCCGCTCATACTAAAGTGTTAATCGGCGAAGTCAGCGTTGTTGACGAATCTGAACCGTTTGCACATGAAAAACTGTCCCCTACCCTCGCGATGTACCGTGCAAAAGATTTTGAAGATGCGGTAGCAAAAGCAGAGAAACTGGTAGAAATGGGCGGTATCGGCCATACCTCTTGTCTGTACACAGACCAGGATAACCAACCAGAACGTGTTAACTATTTTGGCAACAAAATGAAGACTGCACGTATTCTTATCAACACCCCTGCTTCACAGGGTGGTATCGGTGACCTGTATAACTTCAAACTTGCCCCTTCTCTGACGCTGGGCTGCGGTTCATGGGGTGGTAACTCCATCTCTGAAAACGTCGGTCCTAAACACTTGATCAACAAGAAAACTGTAGCGAAGCGAGCAGAAAACATGTTGTGGCATAAACTTCCAAAATCTATCTACTTCCGTCGTGGCTCACTGCCAATCGCACTGGAAGAAGTGGCGACTGACGGAGCAAAACGCGCCTTCATCGTGACTGACCGTTACCTGTTCAACAACGGCTACGCAGACCAGATCACCAGCGTTCTGAAAGGCCACGGTATTGAAACTGAAGTGTTCTTCGAAGTAGAAGCGGATCCAACGCTGAGCATTGTGCGTAAAGGTGCTGAGCAGATGAACTCCTTCAAACCAGATGTGATCATCGCACTGGGTGGTGGTTCACCGATGGATGCAGCGAAAATCATGTGGGTGCTGTACGAACATCCAAACACTCAGTTCGAAGATTTGGCGCTGCGCTTTATGGATATCCGTAAACGTATCTACAAATTCCCGAAAATGGGCGTGAAAGCGAAAATGATCGCCGTCACCACCACTTCCGGCACCGGTTCTGAAGTGACTCCGTTTGCTGTTGTAACCGATGATGCTACAGGTCAGAAATATCCACTGGCTGACTATGCTCTGACTCCGGATATGGCTATCGTCGATGCCAACCTGGTCATGAACATGCCAAAATCACTCTGTGCGTTCGGTGGTCTTGATGCGGTAACTCACGCCCTGGAAGCTTACGTTTCAGTACTGGCGAATGAATACTCTGATGGCCAGGCGCTTCAGGCTCTGAAATTGCTGAAAGAAAACCTGCCAGCCAGCTACCACGAAGGGTCTAAAAACCCGGTTGCTCGCGAACGTGTTCACAATGCGGCAACTATCGCGGGTATCGCGTTTGCCAACGCCTTCCTGGGTGTCTGTCACTCCATGGCCCACAAACTGGGTTCAGAGTTCCACATTCCTCACGGTCTGGCCAATGCCATGCTGATTTCCAATGTTATCCGTTACAATGCTAACGATAACCCGACCAAACAAACTGCTTTCAGTCAGTATGACCGCCCACAAGCGCGTCGTCGCTACGCTGAAATCGCAGACCATTTAGGTCTGGGTGCTCCTGGCGACCGTACTGCACAGAAAATCCAGAAACTGTTGAACTGGTTGGACGAAATCAAAGCGGATCTGGGTATCCCAACCTCTATTCGTGAAGCAGGCGTTCAGGAAGCAGACTTCCTGGCTAAAGTAGACAAACTCTCTGAAGATGCGTTTGATGACCAGTGTACCGGTGCTAACCCACGTTACCCACTGATTGCTGAGCTGAAACAAATTCTGATGGATACCTTCTACGGCCGCGAATATAACGAAGACGTTGCTGATGAAGTTGCAGTTGCTGTACCAGCACCAAAAGCTGATAAGAAAACCAGCAAAAAATAACTTGCTGAGTTTCCGGTAAGCAAAAAACCCGCCACTTGGCGGGTTTTTATTTGCTTCTCATAAAGCGTCGAACGTTCTTACGCTGAAATCTTGGGGCGACACATCCGCGCATGGCGCGTTTTCTATCCACCACGTAGCTTACTGAGGCTTTATTGCATCGTTATCGTCAATAGCAGCCATCGCTTCTTTGTAATGCTTGCGACAAACCGATACATAGCTCTCGTCTCCGCCTATTACGACCTGTGCGCCATCGTGTAGGGCGTGACCTTTCTCATCCAGTCTCAGGTTACGATTGGCTTTACGACCGCAGTGACAGATGGTTTTAAGCTCTACCAGTTTATCCGCCCACGCCAGAAGGTATTCACTGCCCTCAAAAAGTTCGCCACGAAAGTCTGTACGCAATCCATAACACAAGACAGGGACATCAAGGTCATCTACCACGTCTGTCAGCTGCGACACCTGCGCCTTCGTCAGGAACTGGCACTCATCGATCAGAACGCAGTTAAGACGCTGCGGGCCGCTCTCCTGAGCAATAAGGGTAAACAGGTCAGTCTCATTACTATAAAGCTGTGCGGGCGACGACAACCCGATACGGGAGCTGACTTTCCCAAGACCAAACCGGTGATCCAGCTCAGCGGTTAACACCAGCGTGCGCATGCCACGTTCTTGATAATTATATGAAGACTGCAACAGAGACGTAGACTTACCGGCGTTCATAGCCGAGTAATAAAAATAAAGCTGAGCCATGAAGCGGCAACCCCGTAACGTATTGGAAGGCGGAATTTTTCGGCTTGGATTGTACCACAAACCCTCTCACGGATAACAACGCGTTACGGTTCTCAATATGATCCCGGAATAACCTTTCCCGACATTTTGAAAATCACAGAAACTTACAATCAGAAATTATAATCCTACGTAAGGGTAAGAGTTATCGTAACTGCTTATTACCTTACATGACGGGCATTTATATGTAATTTTCAGTGAAGATAATGGTTTGTCTATACATTAAAGAACCGGTCAGCGAAGTCCTAAAAAGGCAGCTGTGCTGCGGCTTATTGCGGCATTAATGCCCTTTCTATCCATATCCTTACAATTGATCCTAGGGTAAATGTTTTAATTGTCCGGATGCGTATACGGTTATACAGCGCAGAGTTCCACTTGAGAATACACCTGCGGAATGTATTGGATAGAGGGTTATAACCCCCCGGTAAATAGCGGCTCCAGGCTCATCTATATTTTAACTGCATCATCATTATTTGCTTTAAATGCGTAAATTAGAGTCAGTAATACAAATTGTCTATTGCAGAACAGGGAAGAGCAATCTATTATTACACAAACGCCCCCCACCATATAATTGAGACTAGTATAATGAGCGAAGCATTAAAGATTCTGAACAACATCCGTACTCTGCGTGCGCAAGCAAGAGAATGCACTCTGGAAACTCTGGAAGAGATGCTGGAAAAATTAGAAGTTGTTGTTAACGAACGTCGCGAAGAAGATTCTCAGGCGGCTGCTGAAATTGAAGAACGCACGCGTAAACTGCAACAATACCGTGAAATGCTGATTGCTGACGGCATTGATCCTAACGAATTGCTGCAAACAATGGCTGCTACCAAATCAGCGGGTAAAGCTAAACGTGCTGCGCGCCCTGCTAAATACAAATACATCGACGAAAACGGCGAAAACAAAACCTGGACCGGCCAGGGTCGTACTCCGGCTGTGATCAAGAAAGCAATCGAAGAGCAAGGCAAATCACTGGACGATTTCCTGCTGTAATTGCTCTTATTGAAACAAGTGTAAGTCATGATAAAACCCATCCATCGCGATGGGTTTTTTGTTTCGGTATTTGAATAGAACTGAACCGTCTTTATCCATAAAAGAAAATTTAATTTATGGATAAAAACTATAAGATTTAACCGAATAAACAGAAACAAAAAAGGCTGCCTGAGCAGCCTTTGTTCACCACGCCAGTTTATACGTGGTAGAAATCGCGATACCAGTCCACGAAGTTTTGTACGCCCTGCTCAACTGTCGTTTCAGGCTTAAAGTTGATGGCCTTATAAAGCGGCTGTGTGTCAGCACTGGTCTCATGCACGTCACCAGGCTGCATAGGCAGCAGGTTCTTGCTGGCTTCGGTCCCCAGCGCCTTCTCAAGCGCACTAATGTAGGCCGTCAGTTTCACCGGGCTGTTATTACCGATATTATAAACACTGTAAGGTGCAGAGCTGCTGGCAGGTGAACCATTCTCCACCGTCCAGTCCGGCTGCGCCTGCGGAATAACATCCTGCAAACGTACAATCGCTTCCGCAATATCATCAATATAGGTAAAGTCGCGACGCATCTCCCCGCGGTTATAAACATCAATACTCTGGCCCGCGATGATGGCTTTTGTAAATTTAAACAATGCCATATCTGGCCGTCCCCAGGGACCGTAGACGGTAAAGAAACGCAATCCAGTTGTTGGCAGGCTATAAAGATGTGAATAAGTGTGAGCCATTAATTCATTGGCTTTTTTGGTCGCGGCATACAGTGAAACAGGATGATCAACAGAATCATCCGTCGAGAAAGGTTGTTTCTTGTTCAGGCCATAAACTGAACTGGAAGAAGCATAAAGTAAGTGACCCACTTTATTATGACGACACCCTTCCAGAACATTAACAAATCCTATGAGGTTAGAATCTGCATATGCCAAAGGATTTTCGATGGAATACCGGACACCGGCTTGCGCAGCCAAATGAATAACACGGTCAAAACGCTGCTCTGCAAACAAATCGGCCATACCCCCGCGATCGGCTAAATCCAGCTTAATGAACGAAAAGCCGTCTTTATTTTCGAGCTGCGCCAGACGCGCGAGTTTCAGATTGACATCATAATAATCATTCAGATTATCAATCCCGACAACGGTATGACCTGCCGCCAGTAAACGTTGTGACACGTAAAAACCAATAAAACCCGCAGCGCCGGTAACCAGATATTTCATGAATACTCCTTACAGAACCGGATTGACTGATGCACCACGGCCAATGCCGTAGTAAGTAAACCCGCGTTTTTCCAAACGTTCAGGATCGAATAAATTACGACCATCAAAGATGACCGGTTCTTTTAATGCATTTTTGATGACATGGAAATCTGGCGCGCGGAAATTCTGCCATTCGGTGCAAATAATCAGCGCATCCGCGTTCTGCAATGCGGATTCTTTAGTGCCCATCAGTTCAAGATCTTCGCGATGACCGTAGATCCGCTGAGTTTCATTCATCGCTTCTGGATCGTAGGCTTTGATTTTCGCCCCTGCTGCCCAGAGTTGTTCCATTAATACACGGCTGGAGGCTTCACGCATGTCATCGGTATTAGGTTTGAACGAAAGGCCCCACAGCGCAAAGGTTTTACCTTTGAGGTCTTCACCAAAGTGACGCTGAATAAATGTCGGCAATTTATATTTTTGCTGATAATTCACCTGTTCCACGGCCTGTAATAATTTCGGATGATAACCAATATGTTCTGCTGTACGGATCAGAGCCTGCACGTCTTTCGGGAAGCAAGAGCCGCCGTAGCCGCAGCCAGGATAGATAAAGTGGTAACCGATACGGGAGTCTGAGCCGATCCCCTGACGAACTTTCTCAATATCTGCACCCAGCATTTCAGCCAGATTAGACATCTCATTCATAAAGCTGATTTTGGTGGCCAGCATGCAGTTTGCCGCGTACTTGGTCAGTTCTGCGCTACGGATATCCATCAGGATCATACGGTCATGATTACGGTTGAAGGGTTCGTACAGTTCACGGATAGGATCGATGGCGTCAGGATTGTCGGTACCAATGACGATACGTTCAGGGCGCATACAGTCGGCGACAGCGGCCCCTTCTTTGAGGAACTCAGGGTTTGAAACGACGTTGAAATCGATATCGACACCGCGCTTTTTCAGCACCTCGGTCATCACTGCACGAACTTTATCCGCAGTCCCGACGGGAACAGTAGACTTATCAATCACCACTTTGGGTTCAGTCATGTGTTCGGCGATGGTACGCGCCACGGCAGTCACATATTTCAGATCTGCGGAGCCATCTTCATCCGGCGGTGTACCAACAGCAATAAACTGAACGGTTGCGTGCGCCACGCCTTCAGCCGCATCGGTGCTGAACAACAGACGCCCTGCTTCATAGTTCTGTTTAACTAACGGGGTTAGACCTGGTTCAAAAATGGGTATCTGACCATTTTTCAGATTTTCTACTTTTTTTGCATCCACATCGATGCACAGTACTTCATGCCCGACTTCAGCAAGAACCGCCGCCTGAACAAGTCCGACGTAACCGATACCAAAAACTGTTACTTTCATCAGCGAATTCCTATTATATATTTTTAAACATCATTTTTAGACTACGTGAAATTGAGACCTAAAATTCTGGGCGCATTATACCAGTTTCAAACGTAAGTGCCTCTGCAAAGGCATATTTTGCATAAGATAGGTCTTAGAATAATGTGATGAATCATTAAGACGAAAAGTCGTGCGGGAGAAATGCTCAATATTATTAAGGCATTATTCTACATGATGAGAAATGTTCTCACTCAGTAGACAACATTAATCTCAGACGCCCACCCGATCCCCACACCTGACATTGCCACGCCTCACAGCGCTGGCTTATCTGATTAGAATAGGTTGCGCCCGTCGTGCCCAGCGGCACGCCGTTACTCAGCTGAATGGTATTGGTGCCGGTATTGAGATTCGCATGCAGGCCTGCCGAGACCAGAATAAGATTTTTATGCTCGGCATGATAATAACCGAGTAAAAGCGGAAACTGGCCTTTCAGGTTTGCTTGTTTGAATAAATGATTCACCTGCTTAAGCAGAGTAGACATCTGCGGTAACCGCTGATGCTGGTCGCTCAAATGCTCACGCAGCAGGCTGTTAAAAATGGCGCGCAGCAACAACGCAGCCAGAACGCCATTTTCATTGGCGCGTGTCACATCCAGACAATAGAAACCCAAATCTTTCGATGACAGCGCCGCAATATCCAGCACCAGTCCCGGATGATCCGTCGTCGTCAGTTGCCGGTAGTTAATGCGGCAATTGGCCAGCGTTTGTTGTACAGGCGGCTGTAATTCTTTGAGCAAACGTTGCGCTTCATTTGGATTACGGCACAACGCTTCCCAGTCCTGAACCAGTGAACTTTCCTCCATCGCCTGAGAAGAAAACAACTTCGGATACAGGCAGGTCAGCAACGCATCGCGTAACCGCTGGAGATCGTTTATCGGTTTAAGCAGCACATCTTCGACACCAAGGCGCAGCATCGTCGCGACATCGGTCATTTTATCTGTAGCGGAAATCACCAGAACGGGAATTTTGTTCCCCTGCAACCGCAGGTTTTCGACAAACTCGATACCGCCCATTTCGGGCATCGCTAAATCGCAGAGGATCAGGTCAGGAGGAAAGTCTTCTATCAGGGATAGGGCCTGCAGGCCATTTTCGGCCTCTGTGAAAGTCGCGCCGAGGGAGCTCACATAGCCAGCGAGCACAGATCGGAAAACGGCTTCGTCTTCAACGATAAGAATGTGCTTGCTTGTAAGTGGTTTATCCATCACGGCCCCCAGATTTTCTTATTCTAATAGTGGCTCATAAAGCCTGTTTTTGCTTGTCAGAATTTTCAGATTCCGTCAATACACACGTTAAGCCACTCAGAACTGTTTGTTTTTTATCAGGGGCAACAATTGTTCTCTTTGTTTTTCGACGGCGAGGCGCCCTGCTTCAATGGCCTCCGCGGCGCGGTGGAAATCGAGCGTCGAAATTTGCGGGCAATAAGGCTGGATAACCACGTCTGGCGGATCGCCCGCCATACGATTACGCTTAAGCCGGTTCTCCAAAACCTGGATGGAGGTCGACATAATTTCCATCGCCGAAGGGCTGACATTCGGCTTACGGGCGTTCGGGCGGGTTAAGCGCTGGCGAATTCTGTCACGCCAGCTCAGGTCTTTCTCAGTAATGAGTGCTTCTCCCGTTGGTTGTACTGTCAGTAAATCTTGCTGCATCAGGTGCGCGTCATGCTGAAGATCGACCGCTATGACAATATCTGCCCCTAACGCACGGGTCAGCGAGACCGGCACCGGGTTCACGACAGCGCCATCCACCAGCCAATACCCGTTATGCCAGACCGGCGCCAGCAGGCCGGGCATGCTGCAGGAGGCGCGAATGGCTTCGTGCAAATGCCCTTTGGTCAACCACAGTTCGCGGCCGGTACTCAGGTTCGTTGCCACGGCGCCGAATTTTTTCGAGCACTCCTCAATCTCGTTGATGCGGATAATCTGTCCGACGGCGTTGAAGACCCGCTCCCCGCGCAGCAATCCTCCGCGTTTCCACGAGAAATCCATCAGGCGCAGCACGTCCCAATAACTGAACGAACGCACCCAGCTTTCCATCGCCGGCAGCCGGTTACTCACATAAGCCGCACCCACCAGCGCACCCACTGAACATCCGGCGACCACATCCACCTCGATATCCATATCTTTCAGGGCATTAATCACGCCGATATGTGCCCAGCCTTTTGCTGCTCCCGAGCCAAGGGCCAGACCAATGGTGACTTTTCTGCTCATGTAAAACCTTAATGCTATCTGTAGATAAGAGTGAACCGGGAAGCGCGTTGCCACACGACGAGGATGTTAGGTAACATAACACTTTGATGCATTCAATAGCGCAACCTGCGTGCAACATACGCAAGACAGGCTGATTCAGGAGTTTACGTGTCCCTACTTTGCCCTTGCGGCAGCAACATCTTGTTCGACGAGTGCTGCCAGCCATACATCGCCGGAGATAAACCGGCACCGACACCCTCTGCGCTGATGCGGTCCCGCTATACCGCCTATACATTGAAAAATGCGAGTTATCTGATAACCACCTGGCATCCTGATTGTCAACCCGAGCACTGGCGCGACAGTTTACAGGAAGGGTTTGCGACCACTGACTGGCAGGGATTGCAGGTCATTAGCCAGTATGACGGTCGCGACCAGGATGAAGGATTCGTGGAATTCGCCGCGCGATTTACCGAAGCCGGTCAGGAGCAGATTCATCTGATCCACGAGCGTTCGCGATTTCTTCGTTTGAAAGAACGCTGGTACTATATAGACGGAATTAAACCGCAGACAGGCCGCAATGATGCCTGCCCGTGCGGATCGGGTAAAAAATATAAGAAGTGCTGCGGTAAATAATTCAATCGCATTGTTAATTTGTTATTACCAGTCTTGGACAGGATCCACACCCTCATGTCGCAACAAAATGTACAAACCAAGGTATTACGCACCATTTGCCCTGATGCAAAAGGTCTGATCGCCAAAATTACGAATATTTGCTACAAGCACGAACTGAATATCGTGCAGAACAATGAATTCGTAGATCACCGCACCGGACGCTTCTTTATGCGTACCGAACTCGAAGGGATCTTCAATGACACTACGCTGCTTGCCGATCTGGACAGCGCGCTGCCTGCCGGTTCCGTACGCGAATTGCACAGCACAGGCCGTCGTCGCATCGTTATTCTGGTGACCAAAGAAGCACATTGCCTTGGCGACCTGCTGATGAAAGCCGTTTACGGCGGTTTAGATGTGGAAATCGCCGCGGTGATCGGTAACCACGACACGCTGCAAACGCTGGTGGAACGCTTCGACATCCCGTTCCATCTGGTCAGCCACGAAGGTCTGACCCGCGAACAGCATGACAGCGCGATGATTGCCCAGATCGACCAGTATCAGCCGGATTACGTGGTTCTGGCGAAATACATGCGCGTTCTGACACCGGGCTTCGTGCAGCATTATCCGCATCAGGTCATCAACATTCACCACTCGTTCCTGCCGGCCTTTATCGGCGCACGCCCGTATCATCAGGCGTACGAACGCGGCGTGAAGCTGATTGGTGCCACAGCGCACTACGTCAACGACAGTTTAGACGAAGGCCCGATCATCATGCAGGACGTGATTAACGTCGATCACACCTATACCGCAGAAGATATGATGCGTGCCGGTCGTGACGTCGAGAAAAACGTGCTTAGCCGTGCGCTGTATCGCGTCCTGGCGCAGCGCGTATTCGTTTACGGGAATCGCACGGTTATCCTGTAGAACGCTGTTCTGACGATGCTTTTCGCGCAGAGAAGCATCGTTAAGAACAAAAAAACCGCAAACGAACTTTATTATCGCTTTCAGCGCTTTACACATCCGTTTCATTTGGTATTATGCGCCCCGTTCGCAGCGTTAACCGCTGTAACGTGAAATCATCCATGTAGCGCATGATGATTTAAGGCCAAGAAGTATGTAGTAAATGCCACAAAAGT